>CAWHVA010000015.1:0-150728 GCA_963832615.1 uncultured Acidobacteriota bacterium | reverse complement strand
TGAAAAAACACGTCGATACCGAGCGCTATGCCGACGTGCTGGCGCGCCTGGAATATCAGCGGGCCACGCCATTGTCTGGCGCGACGCGATTTGCACCTATTTCCTTCACGAATCCGGCATCGCTGATTCGAAAGGGCGGGCGGGGCATTTTCCGGATCGCGTCGAGGCTGAAGCGATGCGATTGCAAGGATACGTTCCGGTCGACGTGACGTCGCGGGAGAACGTTCGGGGGGCAAAGCCATTGAATGTTGGGGCCGCAAAGCTGTCGGCCTCGACCCGGTTTTATCCCGACACGGGTCGCTACTCTCTCGATGTGGTTTACTTCGACCAGAAAAACGGCGAATCGAAATTTAGTGTCTTCGTCGGCGACAAGCTGGTCGATCGTTGGGTAGCCAACGATCAACTGTCAGCCACGAAGATTGGTGGTGATTCCTCCACGCGTCGCCGGATCGATGGCCTCGAGCTTAGTCCCGGAGTACAAATCCGCATCGAGGGAATTCCGGACCGCGACGAACACGCGGCGCTGGATTACGTGGAACTAAGGCCCGAGTAGAAGGTGTGGGTCCAGTAAGTGCGCGGGTTGCGAGAAATCACTGCAACTCGTAAACTCGGCGCTGCCGAAAAGCCCTTCAAGGAGTGCTTTTCGAGTTCTTAAATCGTACCCCGAAGAGGGTTTCACCGATGGGATATCCTGCGCTCGATTTAACCTCGAAAACCGCTGTCGTGATCGGCGGAACGTCCGGCATCGGTCTGACCATCGCCAAGGGATTGGCGCAAGCGGGAGCCAATGTTGTGCCCACCGGGCGGCGCACAGAGCTCGTCGAATCCGCGGCCGCTGAAATCAAGAAGATCGGCCGCAGATCCCTGGCCATTTCTTCCGATGTAAACGATCGAAACAGCCTGGAAGCGCTCTTGCAGGCCGCCGCCAAGGAATTTGGAAGTGTCGACATCCTCGTCAACTCCGCCGGCACTACCAAGCGCACGCCGACGCTCGAGGTGCCGGAATCCGAGTGGAACAACATCCTGGCGACCAACTTAAACGGTACGCTGCGCGCCTGCCAGGTTTTTGGGCGTCAGATGATCGAGCGCAAGCGCGGCCGCATCATCAACATCGCCTCGCTGTCTTCCTTCGTCGCCTTATACGAAGTTGCCGCGTACTCGGCAAGCAAAGCCGCGGTGGCCTCGCTGACGAAATCCCTCGCGATCGAATGGGCTCGACACGATGTGTGCGTGAACGCTATCGTGCCAGGGGTGCTTCGAACGGACTTGAACGCAGCCCTTCTCGACGGCACTGCGCGTGGAAGGGAATTCCTGATGCGCACGCCGATGGGCCGCTTTGGGAAATTAGAAGAACTCGTGGGTGCAGCCGTGTTTTTGGCTTCCGACGCCGCAAGTTTTGTCACGGGCCACTTGCTGGTGGTCGATGGCGGGATTCTTGCCAGCGGCGTGAATCAATAAAACTTGTCTCGTTTTATCCGCTGAGTGGGCCATCACAGCGCCACATCAGCGTGCGGTTGGCGCGTTTACGCCTGTACTTCCTGATCCGCGATGGCCAGCGCCTCATCAAACGCAGCTAAGCCCTGGTCGATCTCTTTTTCCGTCACAATCAGCGGTGGCGCGATCACGAAGTGGCTCATCCAAGCCTGCAGATAAACGCCGTTGCTCATCATGCGCGCAGCGACTTTGTCCACGAGCATCGGTGTACCAGCGACTTTGTCCTTCATCGTATTGAAGGGCTCTTTCGTCTTCCGGTTACGCACCAGTTCCACGCCCCAGAACATTCCGATGCCGCGAACTTCGCCGATTGAAGGATGCCGCTGCTTCAACTCATTCAGCTTCGGTCCAATATACGCGCCCAACTCGACCGCTCGCGCCGCCAGATTCAACCGCTTCATTTCCGCAATCGAGGCGACCGCAGGCGCCAAAGTCAACGGATGCGCCTCGTAGGTATGGCCGTGCGAAAAGAAATGGTCATCGAAGTAACTTGCGATCTTTTCCGAAGTTGCGCAAAGGCCTAGAGGAATCGCGGCGTTGGTGATGCCTTTGGCGGTCGTCAGAATGTCCGGCACGACACCCCAGTGATCCACTGCGAACCACTTCCCGGTGCGGCACCATCCGGTCATGACCTCATCCGCAATCAACAGCACTTCATGCTGGTTGCAAATCTCTCGCAGCCGCGGCAGATACTCCTTCGGTGGAATCAAAACGCCATTTGTGCCCACGACCGGCTCGATAATCACCGCGGCCACGTCGCTTTCGTTTGCGATCATGTGCTCGATGTATTCCACGCAAGCGATACGACAGCCCGGATACTCGTGCAACAGCGGGCATTTGTAGCAATTCACCTCTGGTGCGAAGATGACCCCGGGTATCTTGCCCGCCGGTTCCATAGCCCAGCGTCGCGGATCGCCGGTCGCGGCGATCGAACCCATGGTTGATCCGTGGTACGAGCGGTAACGTGAAATAATCTTGGTCCTGCCGGTAACCATGCGCGCGATCTTGAACGCCGCTTCGTTCGCCTCGGTGCCCGACGTAGTGAAGAAGAATTTGTCTACCCCTCGCGGCAGCACTTCCACTAGGTGCTTGCTCAACTCCGCGCGAACGGTCGTCGCCCAGCCCGGCCCCACATAAGCCAGGTCGCGCGCCTGATCCTGAATCGCCTGGATCACCGCCTTGTTCTTGTGCCCCAGCGTCACGCACATCAACTGCGCGGAAAAATCGAGATACTTTTTCCCATCCGCATCCGTAAAGTAGCAACCTTCCGCATCGACCAGGTGAAGCGGGTTCCAGCCTTTTTGGCGGCGCCACGTCCCATAGGTATATTTCTTAGTGAGCTCTTTCACGTCGGAAGTAGATAAAGATTCCGTCAAGGAAGACCATCCAGTCCTGATGTGATTGTGCGAGTCTGTCTGGATGTAAAATCCAGTCGCGTCTCAGCACGGCTAGCGTACAACCGCCGGCCATCCCGCGTACAGCCCGCGTCGTTATCACATCAGTTTCCGGTTACGCGACTCTCCAGGAACTTGTTGAATAAATCCTTTCAAATCAACAAATCTGTGTAGACAAGTTCCTGGCACTAGCGACGCGTCGAAGACGCAGTCAGGGCTAATCAGATGGGATGAGAAGGCCGGTCTCCAGCGGGATGCGTTACGCTCCCAATGATCGACGTGCTTTAAGCACAAAAAAGGAGACCGGCGATGAAGAAGATTAGCACTATGCAGGCATTTGGGAACGAAATTTTCAAGGAGCAAAAGCTGACGATCGGTGTGGATCTGGGAGATCGCTGGTCGTTCTACTGTGTTTTAGATGAAGCCGGCAAAATCATTCTGGAACAGAAATTGCCGACGACACCGGAAGCGATGAAGCAGACATTTGGAAAGATACCGCGAAGTCTCATCGCCCTGGAGACCGGAACACATTCGCCATGGGCAAGCCGGCTGTTAACGGAGCTGGAACACGAAGTGATCGTGGCGCACGCACAAAAGGTGCAATTGATCACCAAGAGCAATCGAAAAGATGATCGACACGATGCGCGGACACTGGCACGGCTGGCGCGAATCGATCCCGAGCTGTTGGGACCGGTGCGGCATCGCAGTGCCAAGGCGCAAATTCATCTGACGGTGATCCGCGCGCGCGCGGAACTGGTGAGTGCTCGAACGGCCTTGGTGAACGCAGCCCGCGGGTTGGCGAAGTCCTTTGGTCAACGACTGCCCAAGTGTGGCACACAACAGGTGAGCGGGAAGTTGGCCGAGGGATTGAGCGCGGAGTTGCGCGAGGTTCTGGAGCCGCTATTGCGAGAGGTCGAATCGCTGAACGAGCGCGTCAAGGAATACGACGAGCGGATGGAGAAAATCGCCAAGGAAGTGTACCCGGAAGTGTCCTTGCTCAAGCAGGTGAAGGGTGTAGGAACGCAGATCGCGCTGACGTATGTCCTGACGATAGAAGACCCACACCGGTTTCTGAAGAGTCGCGAGGTAGGTTGTTTTCTGGGATTGAAACCTGGCCGGAGGAACTCCGGGGAGAGCGAACCACAGAAGGGTATCAGCAAAGAAGGAGACCGCTATCTGCGAACGATGATGGTGCAGGGAGCGCATTACATTCTGGGGCCTTTTGGAGAAGACAGTGATCTGCGGAGATGGGGAATGAAGCTTGCAGAGCGAGGAGGAAAAAATGCCAAGAAACGAGCGGTGGTTGCCGTGGCTCGAAAGTTGGCGGTACTGCTGCATCGGTTGTGGGTAAGCGGAGAGGTGTACGAACCATTGCGCAATAGCCAGAAAGCGATGCGCGCAGTGGCTTAGAGAGTTTCGATCCAGACAGCCGAGCTTGACCGCCGAGTCCAGGTGACTGCGACTAACTCCTGGGGCCCAACTCCCACAGAAGTGGGGAGAGAGGTCGATAATCAGGTAGCAGCACCTACTGAACGAGAACACCCACCTTGCACCGGGCGAATATCGCTCACAAAGAGTGCGGATGGAAGGATGGCGACAGGGGCGGCTTGGCTGAATGGGAACTGACTCTAAGAAAGAAGAAAGTCAAAGTGTGCTTGACATCAACCGGCCTTCTCATGGAAGGAGTTGAACGGGAAGCGTGCGAAGCCGCTCGCCGCTTCGCTGCCAATATTCCAGCAATGATACAAGCAACTGCAGGCAGCAGCATACGGATGGTGTCTCCCACTCGCTCGAAAGGCGTCGGTGGCCGTACCCAGTGAGAAGGGTGAAATATACCTAGCGCGTATAGAAACGTCGGAACTAGCGTCCATCCGATTGGTCGGTCGGATTCAACTAGCCAAACAACCGACGCGCCAACAACAGCGGCGACGAGTGCGTACGGCAGTGCCATGACGATTGGCATCACAACACCGCCCGCGAAGGCACCGTAGTAGGTAACACCGATGAAGTGGAGAAGTTTCAAGCCAATCGCCAAGGTGCCGGCCACCCACCACGATAAGTAATATGCTCCTACGCCCGTCAACAGATTCCTCGCTTTGATTGCACTCAACATACGTTTGATATTGCAGACGAATCGGAGGAGCGTAAAACAATCTAGCATTAGTCGTTTCGGCCAGTGTGCCAGTCACTTGGACGTATGACGCGCTTTACCGGGGAAGTGGATTCTTGGCCAAAACCACATGTCCGGGTACCCGACGCAACCAGCAAGTGGAATCGGATTGTTGGCGGGATTAGTTCCGAGTTGACGTCAACCACCCGGAACCCTTCATCGATGCCGCATGAAGACTCACCACAAATCGACCACGAACGGCCTCGCTTTTTCAATGGTTTCGATTCAGTTTCGACGCGCATCCTGCTGTTACAAATGACAGTTCCGCTGCGGGATAGGAAGGGCTCTAATGATTAGTTGGATGGCCGATGGTGAAGGCATAGCGCAAAAGCCGATTCAGCTAAAGAAATGCATCCTGAGCAAAAATGAAATCCAACCCGCGCGAGGCCCCCGCGAGACTTCTTCTCCGCGGCCTTCGAATGTGATTTCCTTGTCAGATTGCGAACGCGTGTTTCCTCCTGCGCAGATCCACGACCAAATAGCAATCAGGTGGGGTTCCGGTGCGCTGACACTGCTTCTGCTATTTTTTCTGGTATATCCTCCTCTCGTTCAATCTGCGTCCATCAATCCACCTCCGCAGAAATCAGATTCTCTTGGCGACTCGCTGCGTCACTCCGAGGGCAAAGAGATTCACATCTTTTATATCCACGGAATAGGGTCCGATGGCCCCAATGACTATAACTCCCTTGCACTCAGAAGAAGCATCTGCGTCTATCTGAGAGACTGTACCTCCCTGGCTGGAACCCCGATTGGTGAATGGGATTATGCCGATCAGGATCAATTCCGGCTTGACGCTACCCTTCCGGAACTTGAGTACATGGACGAACGGGTTTGGAAGAGTGCGGATGAATGGCGCGCTGCCGCTCCTTACGCGGTACATTTTCAACTCACTCGGGCCAATGGCCAAAACCTCTACGTCGATGAACTGAACTGGTGGCCGCTCACCTTCGCACTCAAGTGCCGCCAAATCATCGCGAAAGACGCCGACTTCGTGGCCCCTAGCAAAGCCAGAATTGAAACCTGCTCCCGTCGGGAACCTAATCTCGCCGTTCCTCAGAGATTCAAATCTTACGACTGGATTACTCCAGGCGAGGCCGCCCAGATGGCTCATCTTCCTGCAAAGGGCGCACGTGCCAATCGGGCGTTAAAGACCGGACTTATGGACTGGGGATTCTCCGATGCTGTCCTGGCCTTGGGCCCGCTTCGACTTTATGTGCTCGATGGGATTCGGCAGCTGATTCTGAAGTCTCAAGGCGATTCGCGCGCGGCTGGTGTTTCTGATCCGACCCGGCAACCCGTCGACCAGGAGTTCATCATTGTTTGCCATAGCCTCGGCAGCTACCTGATCTTCTCCGCGCTGGACATCAATCAGACCACTACAAAAACGGCTACCGTACAGCAATCGGGAAACAGATTCGACCAGGTCCTCGAGCGCACATCGATGGTCTTCTTCTTCGCGAATCAGCTGCGATTGCTGGAACTGGCAAGCCTCGACGGACCCACCGATAGAAACCTCGCAACGCATCTCGAATCGTGGGGTAAACTCAGGTGCGACTATCTCAAGTCTAAGCCGGGCGCATCACAGGGATGTCGGCCTCCGCGCATAACTGCACTCAATGATCCAAGCGACCTGCTCACCTGGACAGTTCCCAACCTTCCTGGCGTCGAAGTAGAGAACTACACGGTTAAGAACTCCACCCGCTGGTTTTGGATTATTGAGAATCCAACCAAGGCTCACAATAACTATGCGCGCGACAAGCGCGCCATCAAAGAAATGCTCCAATCGCACTCTGACGCGAACAAGTGAGTTTGGGTGTTCCCGTGATCACGGAACTGGCGTTGGGCGGTGCTCCGAGCGGATTGTCGGCAAACCGGAAGTGATGGCCTACGTCCTGGTAAACGCGGTAACGGCGTGTTGAAACTTAGCTCAGCGCACTAGCCCTTCCAGACGAACTTACCGCAGGGGCAGGGAATCGTCTCCGCGGGATGTTTCTTTTCCAAAGGTCGCCGACAAACTGGACAACTTCTGCGCCACATACTCATACCTGTCTTTCCAGTACAAATAGGCCTCAAGCCCTGGCAGTAATTGCCTCCCGCACTGACCGACTCAAATCCAATGGATTTTCGAAGAGTCCGTTTTGAACACTAGTCTCGCGGACTACGGGATGTCGTTGCCCCAGAGCAAGGTTGGGCTGGGAGTCATCTGCTAGTACTCAAAGTCTGATAAACGCGGTGCATTCGACAGGTCGATGCAACACCATCTGATGTAAGTCTGCTCTTTAAAGGTGGTGTTGTATGAGGCCAGGGAAACGGTTTGGGCTTTCTGCGATCGAGAAGTGTGACGTTTGGAGCCGGTGGAAGGCGGGACAGTCGCTGCATGAGATTGGGCGCGCCTTTGACAAGCCACCTAGCTGCATTCGCTCGGTGTTGTTGCCTCGCGGCGGCATTCCTCCCGCCGCTCGTCGCCGTTCGCGGCGGGCGCTCACGCTAGCGGAGCGAGAGGACATCTCCCGAGGAATCGCTTCCGATTGGCCGCTTCGTGAGATTGCCCGACGACTGGATCGAGCGGCCTCCACCGTGAGCCGGGAGATTTCTCGCCATGGTGGCCGTCCGGCCTATCGCGCCCATGATGCGGATGACCATGCCTGGGACTCGGCCTTGCGACCGCAGAGGTGTCTGCTGGCCCTCCACCGCAAGTTGCGGGACATCGTTGCGAGTAAACTGATCCTGGACTGGTCGCCCGAGCAGATTTCCGGATGGCTGAAGACCCAGTATCCTGATGACGAGAGCCTGCGCGTGTCCCACGAAACTATCTATCGCAGCCTGTTCATTCAGGCCCGCGGAGTGCTGAAAAAAGAGCTGCTGGACCAACTGCGCTCGAAGCGCCGCATGCGCCGCTCGCGCCATGCCAGTGCCAGCGGACAGTCACGAGGGCAGATCGTCGATGCCGTCTCCATCCGCGAAAGACCTGCGGAGGTAGAAGACCGAGCGGTTCCCGGCCACTGGGAAGGGGATCTGCTGGCCGGTGCCAAGAACACCTACATGGCGACTCTGGTGGAGCGCCATTCGCGCTTTGCCATGCTGATCAAGGTGCCCAGCAAAAACACGGAAGTGGTCGTTGCCGCATTGAGTCAACATGTTCGCAAACTGCCCGCTACCCTGCGACGCTCGCTGACCTGGGATCGCGGACTAGAGATGGCCAAGCACAAGGACTTCACGGTAGCGACGGATGTGCAGGTCTACTTCTGTGATCCGCAAAGTCCCTGGCAACGCGGCACCAACGAAAACACGCATCTCCTGTTGCGGCAATACTTCCCGCGAGGCACCGACCTGTCCGTCCATTCGCAAGCGCAACTCGACCAGGTCGCGCTGCGCTTGAATCAACGCCCCAGAAAGACCTTAGGCTTCGCAACTCCCGCGAGTAAACTGCAAGCCAGTGTTGCGTCGACCATCTGAGCCGGCACGACTTACCGGGAGTTGGGAAACAGGCCGTCGTTATTTAACCGTGAATCCGTTCAAGATCGGCGAGAAAGTGGCATTTGTACCCGATGAGCGCACAGTGGGGTGGACTTGGTCCACCTTTGAAAGAATCAAACTGAAACCATGGGACGTCGGGATCATCACGCGCATTGAACGTGACGACTCATTTATCTAGACGGTGAAAGAGGTGGTTTGCATTGGGAGTGTTTCAAGCGGACTGATTAGGCTGTACGGCTCGGTACGGAGGAATTCTCCGGTTACGCGACTTATCGGGAGTTGGGCCACATCGGGAATCAGGGAGTCACTTCAAGACGCGTTGCATTGTGACGACTCTTGACCTTGAGAATGATATACAGCAAACAGGACGGGAGCAGAATCAGGAGTACAGTTATCGGAGCCCCTGGCAACATAACGAAGAGCACCCAAGCTATTGCGAGTGCAAAAGCCACACCACAAATGTCGGCCATGCTCCGGTTGAACGCGGTTACCGGAAACTGATCCACTACCCATTTCCGAAGCTCCTTGCGCAAATGCTCGCCTGGAGTGATACTCCCCGCGGCAATTATGTCGATAGCATTGCGGAAAAGGTTTTTGATCCGGGCGGCGTGCGCTGCGATTGCTTTTTTATTCGCGGCGACCCCAAAGCTTCGCGCTCAGTCTTCTGCGGCATTGGCGCCGGGTAAGCCGGCGGCATCCGTTGCAAAAACGAAAATCATCATCGACACCGACATTGGCGACGATGTAGACGACGCTTTCGCGATCGGGCTCGCGCTTACCAGCCCCGAAGTGGAAATTCTTGGCATCACGACCGCGTGGGGAGAGACGCAACTCCGCGCTCGGCTCGTCGATCGTCTGCTCGCGGAAACGGGTAACGCAGGCATCCCTGTCGCAGAAGGCATACGCACGCAAAGCAAGACTCCTTTTTCTCAAGCGCGCTGGGCCCAAGCTGGTCCACCGGCGAAGCCGCATCCACAAGCGGTGGAATTGCTCCTCGACAGCATCCGCAAGAATCCCGCAGGGATCACGCTCGTCGCCATCGGTCCGCTAACCAACATCGGCGCGGCCATCGACCGCGATGCCGCGACCTTCAAAAAACTGCAGCGCGTGGTCTTGATGGGCGGCTCAATCCGCAAAGGATACAGCGATCTCGGCTACACGCCCGACCGCGGCCCCCAACCGGAGTACAACATCTACAGCGACATCCCCGCCGCGCAAAAACTGTTCGCCAGCGGCGTTCCCATCTTCATGATGCCGCTCGATTCCACGCAGCTGAAACTCGACGAAGAAAAACGCGCTCTCTTGTTCCGGCAAGGCACCCCGCTAACGGACGCCCTCACGCTGCTGTATCACGAATGGGGCCAGCAAACGCCGACGCTGTTTGACGTGATGGCAGTCGCCTACGTGCTGGATCCCACTCTCTGCCCGGTCACGCCGCTCGCAATCACCGTGGACAAGGATGGCAACACCCGCGTCGGCAACGGCGCGCCAAACGCTTCCGCGTGCCTCGCCTCCGATTCCGACCAGTTCTTCCACTTCGTACTGCCGCGCCTTCTTCAGACCTTTCCTTTGAAACGGTGAATCGGTAGAGTAGCGGTTCGCGAAATGATGACCCTCGACAGTACCAACGTTAGCCGGCCGACGTATCCCGATCTCGCCAACAAAACGGTGCTCATCACCGGTGGCGGAAGTGGCATCGGCGCGGCCTTTACTCATCAATTTGCCCAGCAAGGCGCCCGCGTAGCCTTCGTGGACATCGCCGAGGAAGCCAGTCAAGCCCTGGTTCAACATGTTGAAAAGGAAACCGGTAATGCGCCCAAATTTGTGCCATGCGACGTACGCGACATCCCGGCGTTACAAACCGCGATTGAAAAAATAAATTCCGAACTGGGTGACATCGCCGTTCTCATCAACAATGCCTCCAGCGACGACCGCCACGCCTTTGACGCCGTCACGCATTCCTACTGGGACAACCGCGTCGCCGTAAACCTCCGCCACATGTTTTTCGCGTCCCAGGCAGTCGCCTATCAAATGAAGCGCCTCGGCGGCGGCGCTATGATCAATTTGAGCTCGATTATCTGGCGCCTCAAACACACGGGTCTGCCTGTCTACAGCGCGTGCAAAGCGGCCGTCATCGGTCTCACCCGCACGCAAGCCCGCGAGTACGGCCCCTTCGGCATTCGCGTGAATTCCATCTCTCCCGGAGCTGTTTGGACCGAGCGCCAGATCAAGCTGTGGTACACGCCAGAGTTTGAGCGGGACGTAATGGCCGGCCAGTGCCTTCAGGCGCGCGTCCTTCCCGAAGACATCGCCAACATGGCTTTGTTTCTAGCCTCGGACGCCGCATCAAAGTGTACCGCCCAGGATTTCACCGTAGACGCAGGTTGGAGCTAAGGAATGAAAACGATCAAGGGACCCGCAATTTTTCTCGCGCAGTTTGCAGGTGACCACGCGCCATTCAACACGCTGGATAACATCTGCGCGTGGGCCGCCAAGCTCGGCTACAAGGGCGTGCAAATCCCCACCTGGGACGCGCGCCTGTTCGATCTCAAGCGCGCCGCCGAGAGCAAAACCTACGCGGAGGCCATCCGCGGCATCGTCGCCAACCACGACCTCGCGATCACCGAACTCTCGACGCACCTCCAGGGCCAACTCGTCGCTGTACATCCCGCGTACGACATCGCCTTCGATGGCTTCGCCCCGCCCGAACTCCGCGGCAATCCCAAAGCCCGTCAGGCCTGGGCCGTCGAGCAATTGCGCTTCGCGGCCAAAGCGTCCGCCAATCTCGGCCTTACCGCGCACGTAACATTCTCCGGCGCGTTAGCGTGGCCCTACTTCTACCCATGGCCGCAGCGCCCCGCCGGCCTCGTCGAGACTGCCTTCGACGAACTGGCCGCCCGCTGGCGCCCCATCCTCAACGCCTTCGACGAATCCGACATCGACCTCTGCTTCGAGATCCACCCCGGCGAAGATCTCCATGACGGCGTCACCTTCGAAATGTTTCTCCAGCGCCTCGACAATCACCCGCGCTGCAACCTCCTCTATGATGCGAGCCACTTCGTCATCCAGCAGCTCGACTATCTCGAATACATCGACCTCTATCACGACCGAATTAAAATGTTTCACGTGAAGGATGCCGAGTTCCTTCCGACAGGCCGCCAGGGAGTCTACGGCGGCTTTCAATCCTGGATCAATCGCGCCGGAAGATTCCGCTCTCTGGGCGACGGCCAGGTCGACTTCAAAGGAATTTTCTCGAAGCTCACCCAATATAATTTTCCGGGCTGGGCCGTTCTGGAATGGGAATGCTGCATCAAGAGCGCCGAGCAAGGTGCCGCCGAGGGCGCCCCCTTTATAGCCAAACACATCATCCAAGCCGCCACCACCACCTTCGACGATTTCGCCAGTTCCGGCGCAGACCAAGCCGCAGACCGCCGCATGCTAGGCCTAACCTAGAAAGGAATGAAAGGAACGATTCTCCAGGCGATCAACCGCGCCACCTGTAGCCGCCCTCTCCGAGAGGGCGGGATTTAGATGGAACGTGGGCATAGTTCATAACGATGAAGGCGCCGTCAGCGCTGAAGTCGGTAACGAAACGAGAAAAGCAAGCAAAAGGAAAACTCCAATGGCCATAGACGCAACCCCGACCGCAACCACCTCACGCCGCCTCCGCCTGGGCATGGTAGGCGGCGGTCCCGGAGGCTTCATCGGTGCAGTCCACCGCATCGCCGCCCGCATCGACGATCGTTTCGAACTGGTAGCCGCAGCCCTCTCCTCCAACCCAGAAAAAGGCCGGAAAGCAGCGCAAGACCTCCACATCGCCCCAGACCGCGCGTATGCCAATTTCGCAGAAATGGCGCAAGCCGAATCCAAACGCCAAGACCGCATAGACGCGGTCTCGATCGTCACCCCGAATCATCTCCACTTCGCCCCAGCCAAAGCCTTCCTCGAAGCAGGCATCCACGTCATCTGCGACAAGCCTCTGACCACCACGGTGGAAGACGCCGAAGCCCTGGCCCAAATCGTAAAAAAATCCGGCCTGATCTTCGGCCTGACCCACAACTACACTGGCTACCCTATCATCCGCCAAGCCCGCGAAATGATCGCCGCAGGCGAACTAGGCCACATACGCCTGATCCAAGTCGAATACGCCCAAGACTGGTTGACCACTCCGTTAGAAACCACCGGCCAAAAACAAGCCGTCTGGCGCACCGACCCGGCCCAAAGCGGGCCAGCAGGCTCTCTGGGCGACATCGGCACCCACGCCTACAACATCGCCTGCTTTGTAAGCGGCCTAAGCGCCGAGCAACTAGCCGCCGACGTCTCGACGTTCGTGCCCGGCCGACGTCTCGACGATAACGTCCAAATCCTCCTCCGCTACCAGGGCGGTGCCCGCGGAATGCTCTGGGCCAGCCAAGTCGCCGTAGGCAACGAAAACAATCTCCGCCTCCGCATCTACGGCGAAAAAGCCGGCCTCGACTGGTCCCAGGAAAATCCCAACTATCTCCACTTCAGCCAATACGGAAAACCGACGATGACGCTCACCCGTAACGGCGCAGGTGCCACGCCCGCCGCCAAACACGCCAGCCGCATCCCCTCCGGCCACCCCGAGGGCTACCTCGAAGCCTTCGCCCAGCTCTACACCGACCTAGCCGAACAAATCTCCGCCCGCCAAGCCAACCGCCCTCCAGATCCGCAGTCCCTACTAGTCCCCACAGTCGACGACGGCGTAGCCGGAGTCCAATTCATAGCCGCGGTCCTGGACTCCTCAAAGCAAAACGCGACCTGGGTAAAATTGCCGCAGTAACAATGAAACCGCAATCGCGGCCCGTCGTAATCGCGGCGACCCATGTAGTGGCCGATCTTCAGATCGGTCCCCGCGCCCGGCAAGCGTCCGAAGCCCGATCGATCCAAGTCCCTTCCAAAATGGAACTCCTGACGACCACGGTGTATTCTTCAGTTTGAGGGCAAATCATGCGGATCACAATCGCGCACAACCGAACGAAGCAACAAGTCATGCAATCGGTCGATCGCTCGTTCGAAGACCTATTCCAGGCCCCAGAGCTTCATGGAGTAAAACTCAAGGACGTGACCAAGTCCTGGCAGGGAAGCACGCTAACCTTCGGACTAACCGCGAAGATGGGCCTGTTCAGCACACCCATCAAAGGCACCGTCGAAGTCACCGATCAGGACATCACCATTGACGCCGACCTCGGCCTGCTCGAGCGCTTGATCCCGGTCTCCACAGCCCGCGAAATCATGACCACACGCATCCGCGGCCTCTTGACCTAACTTCCCTGGATCTGCGGTCGCTATGGGCGTACCGCTGTTAAGCCCGGCCAATCCCAGCGGCGTCCCTACCGTAAACGTCCCGTCACCCTTCCCCAGCAACACCGTGCCGTCGGAAAAGATCAAGTCCGGCTTGCCGTCTCCATTGAAGTCCGCGGTCACCACCTGTCCGGTGCCCGGATGAGTAGGCGGGACAAAAAACGGACTCGCACCCTGTGCGTAGGCGTTGCAATACAAGAGCGGAAGAATAGCAAGCGCGGAAACGTACCTGAACGGCACCTTCAACGGTTCACTCCTGATCGGCTGAGTCTCTGCGGGACTCACGACCTACTTTTTCGTCCTCAGTTCGCGACCTGGAAGAAACCAACGATATAAATAACGCTATACCAATGAATTGATTGACACAATAGCTCCCGGGTTCAGCCAGTTGTGTTTTCTACTGCACGATCAAAGTAAGCTTCGTACTGTGGCTCAGTGTAGTCAAGCCAGCCGGGGCGCTCGCCGATACCGTGATCGTATAGGTTCCCGCCTCGGTCCCAGTCCCGCCGCCACCTCCGCCTCTGCCACTGGAATTGCCGCCGCCGCACGATGCCAGCCCAAGACCAGCAAATACCAGGAGGGCCATCGCCACCGCCGGTGCCCACTTAAACCTTTGGTTGCCACGCGCCCTTATAGAGGCTGAACAGCGCCAGCGCGGTCACCAGCCACGCCGCCAGCACCATCGGAGGCCTGCCCATCCTTCGAAACGCGTCCGTGCCGCCCGGCAAGAACACCTGCGAGGCGGCCGTCGTCGTCACCGTGACCGTCGCCGTCGTAGCCGTCGTCTCGCTCAGAGTCACCGTAGCTGGCGAGATATTGCACGTGGCCATGGCCGGCGCACCGCTGCACGTCAACGTCACGCTTCCGCCGAATCCACCGCTCGGTGCCAAGGAAAGCGCATAAGTCGCGGTCTGCCCATCCCCGTTGCTCAAGAGAACCTGAACAGCGGAGACGCTTATGACGATTAGGTCGGTCTTCCCGTCATGATTCATGTCCACCGCTGGTCCATAATCTCCCGTTAGCGTCCCGGCTGATGTGATGCGTGTCAGCTTAATCGGTCGATGCAGTAACCTTCACTCGATTCGCTTGATTATATTTCAAGTGTCCGGGTTGCGCGTTTACCAGGGCCTGACCTGATTATCAGACGTTGTCCGACAACCACTTCACCAGTTCATTACAGCCTGAACCAGTAGACGGGGGCACATGCGGCCAGGGCCGCTGCGAATTGCAGCCCCAGCACCCGCAGCGCCTCTCCTGGAGACTTTGGTAGCCATTTCAACGCGAAGTAAGCCACTACAGGTACCTGTCCGACCATGAGTAACTGCCACAGATGAGCCGTGGTTCCTTCGTCGGCTTCATGCACTACACCAAATAGAACGTGACTCAACACCAAAGCAAGGGCAGTAAGGGACATTGCCATTGGAAGGCAGGCACTCGGATGCTTCATCAGTGAAACATTCATCCGAACCTCCGGAGGCGACTAGGGAACCAATCGTGAAAAGTACTTTGTATTATGAAGTCGTAACGTTTCCGCGTCAATAGCTAGCCAATTTCCCGATTAGTCCTGCGGGCTTCCACCGTCCGCCATCATCACGCGTCTTTGCAAGCGCGACCATCCACCGAACTCGACCGGCGCGCACAGCACGACAAATAGCGTGCTTGAGCAGCTCACATGGAGTGGAGACGAGCTGCGGGAGCAGGGGCGAACGACACTTCCTGACTGGTTGGTGCCGTTATGGGTTGCGATGCGGGAATGGCCGACGACGTAGTGGCTGAGGGGTATGTCGCATGGAGAGCCGCGCCAGTGAACAAGGCTCCGCCAACAATATTTCCAACGGTTACCGGCAGAAGATTCCAAAGTAGAAATTGGCCTACGGAGATGGGCGCTCCAAAAATCATTCCGGAGGGAATGAGGAACATGTTCACCACCGAGTGTTCGAACCCAAGCGCGAAGAAAGTCATGATGGGCAGCCACATCGCCACGATTTTCCCCATCGTGGAGCGCGAAGCCAGCGCCAACACCGCGCCAATGGTCACCATCCAGTTGCAGAGGATGCCCTTTACCACGGCGGTGGCCCAGCCGCTTGGGCCCAGCGCCACGTAAGCCAGCGTTTTCTTTTGGGCCGCCTGTTTCAGGAGATCGGCGATGGCCCCGCCGTTGCCGGTCCGAAAATTGGTGATCGCCAGGTAAAACAGCACGGCATACAGCAGACTGCCAATCATGTTCCCGAGGAATACCCAGGTCCAGTTGCGAAGCAGGCTGGGGAATCGCACGCT
This sequence comes from uncultured Acidobacteriota bacterium, assembly GCA_963832615.1. Lineage (GTDB taxonomy): Bacteria > Acidobacteriota > Terriglobia > Acidiferrales > UBA7541 > Acidiferrum. The sequence continues at coordinate 134,591 of CAWHVA010000015.1, read as the reverse complement.
CCCTGCCATCACACCGGCAGGCAGCAGCGCAAAATTTCCTGTCACCAATTCCAGTCCAAGCAGCACCAGAATCACGAATCCAACGGGAAACAGGACGGCGCCAACGATGGGTGGAAGACCTTGCGAGGACACCATGAATACGAGCGAGGTGGCATAGCCGAGGAAAGCGCCGGCCAGAATGCCACGAATCAGCATATCCCTAACGGAGAGACTCGCTTTTTTCCCAGCCAGCTGGACCGCTTCCTGGACCAAATCCTTGGGACTCACATAGTCGGTCATAGTTCCTCCTCACTTGCACTGCAACCGGGGAAGACGTTGCCAGCCGGCCGCGCACCAAAGCTGTGTGACAAACGTCAGGGCTTGGCTTCAACCTTGCCGTCTGACCTGGCGGCCAACCGGCTTCAGCCACGGAGTGTCGATCTTTCGGAGGCCACAGAGCGCTTTAGTCTCCACCGGCTTCCGATCCCACAGCAGAAAGCTGCCGCACCCGCGTCCAGCTCGCGACTGCAGGCAGCGCGTTGCTAGGGGTCCAATCGCTAACCGGTTCGGCCGGGAAGCGCTGCGACTGGATAAGCTCGGCCACCACCCCCGGCAAATTCTCGTCGCACGGAACGCACTCCATTATTTCACGGCCGGCCACAGCCTGCGGTCCGGTACGGCCGCCCGCATAAATGGCCACCGCGTCCACGATTTTTCCGTCGATCTTGGTTTTGAAGCCGCGAAACCCAATGTCCGCTGCTTGATGATTGCCGCATCCGGCGGGGCAGCCGGACCAATGAATCGTCAGTGGATTTCCGTGGGAGCCGAGTTTCTCCTTCAGCGCGTGCGAGAGCGCCACTGCGCGACCTTTGGTTTCGACCAGGGCCAGGTTGCAGTAATCGGTTCCTACACAGGCAACCAAGCCGCGCACAAACGGAGAGGGACGCGGTGAAAACTGTTTCAGCAACGGCTCTCCGAGAAGATCGTCCACGCGATCATTGGGCACGTTTGGGATGATGGCGTTCTGCCCGATTGTGAAACGAATCTCGCTGCTGCCGTATTCCTCCGCGAGTCGCGCCAACTCCTCAAGCTGCTCGGGATCGATTCTGCCTGTCGGAATGCACAATCCGACCGCCACCAGGCCCGCCTGGCGCTGCGAGATGACCCCCAGGTGATCGGAGTGCTCGGAACTCCGCAGATCCTTGCCGCGAAATTCAAGTTCGTGTCCCAATCGCAGCACCAATTCGGCACGCAGCTTTCGCACTCCCCACTCTTCCAGCAGGAACGCAAACCGGCACTTGGAACGCACCTCGCGTGGACCATGATCGCGATAAATCTTCACCAACTCCGTGACCACCGGCACCGCTTGGAAGGGTTCGACGAAAACATTCAGCGAGGACGCAATGGTGAATCCGCCCGAGCCCATCTTTCCCCCGACAAGCACGTTGAATCCGAAGCGACCCCCCTTCCTGGCGGGGACCAGCGCAACATCCTGCGACTCATTGTGCGTACAGTTGTCCAGACAACCGGTGACGGTGATGTTGAACTTGCGAGGAAGGTTCGTATATTCGGGATTACCATCGCGGCCGACAAAAATCCGGTCGAGCTCCTGAACGACGTGAGAAGCGTCGAACGCCTCATTCGGCGTGAGCCCAGCCAGAGCGCACCCGTTAATGTTGCGAATGTTGTCGATGCCCGTTTGCAGCGACCGCAAGTCCACACCGCGCAGCTTTTCCCAGATTTCCGGGACGCTCTCAAGCGTGAATCCGCGAAGCTCGATTTGTTGCCGCGTGGTAATGTCCAGCACGTTGTTTCCGAGCCGCCGCGAAAGGTCGCCGATCACGCGAAGTTGCGCGCTGGTGGCGAAGCCGTTGGGCATGCGCACGCGCATCATGAACTTCCCCGGCGTCGGTCTGCGGAAGAAAACACCAACCCACTTCAGCAATTCCTTCTCAGCGGGCGTGAGCGCGGCTGCGCCTCGTTCGATGATCTGCGGCAAGTCTTCGAGAACCCGCAGACCGTCGCCATTCTTCGAGGCTTTATAGCCTTCTACCGCGTTGGCGCTCGCTTTGGTGTGAACTTCCGGAGATTCTTTGCGTTCGAGACCGGTGGAACCGCTGAGCAAGGTTGGCTGCAAGACTGCCTCCGGGGGCGCTGCAAGCCGAAACCACGCAAAAGGCACGCGTTCGGCACTTGCGCGATTAGCGCACTTAGGATTCAGCTCGTCTTGGAGCGACTTTGGCTAGCCGCGGGACCCTCTGCGGATCGCGCGTTCTGCAAATTGCAAAAGGTGCCAGCCTCTCTTCTACGTGGAAAGAGAGACCGCAAGAAGGGGAAGCGCCGGGAGGACCGACGGTCGCTTCTCAAGGACATGCGTATGCTGGCATTCTCTGCCTACGCACACCAATTCAAAATTTTGCTCGGTCGTATCGACAGTCTCGCGCAAGCTGCCGCGTCCGGTGTGCGCAGGCTATCGCCAACGCTAAGGCATCGTGGTTGTGAAAAGCGCTACCTTGTTTCACAAAGGCTTAGAGACAACCTGTCAGGAAAAAGTATCGAACAAGTTGGACCGCTCCGTTTAAATCCTGGTAAACGCGCCTACCAGATAAGTGAAGTCTTAATACGCCTTATGTCCGGCTATGCGACTAACCAGGAGTTTGGGTGAGTTGTGATAAAACTTCACGTGCAACGAATCCAAGAAATGAAGCTAGAGCAGGGCGAACGTACCTGGGTAATCCACCGTGCTGGTTTTTGATGGTAACGCTTCCTTGGGCGATACGCGCAATTCTCGGGGTTCACCCAGTAAACGGCGGATGATTTGAGGAGGTTATAGATGTTCATGCAATCTGCTCCGCGATACGGAGGGGTTCCCGTCTGTGTTGTCCACATTTTGGTGGGCGCCCTGCTAATTCTTCTCGATCCTGCCTTGACCGAATCCAGGTCACGACTGGCATCAAAAGATAACTCTTCTCCGAACGGACTCGTGGTTGTCCTGGAGAACAAGCCTGGACAGGCGCAATTGGATTTACAGGTACTCAATAATCCCTTCATTAGCGGCGTCGCATTGCAGATCCGCTGGCGCGACCTCGAACCGGTCGAAGGAAAGCCGGATTGGACGAAGCTGGACCAGCTGTTTGCCGGAGCAGAATTGTCCAAAAAATGGGTGCAGCTCCTGATCTTCCCCGGCTTTTTTTCTCCTCCGTGGGCCCTGGAAGGCGCGCAGACCGAAATGTTCGCAATCCAATACGGACCGGGGAAAGGTGAAATGGAGAAACTTCCGTTGCCGTGGGATAAGGTGTACCTCGCCCACTGGTTCGCGTTCCTAAAACAGCTCAGCGACCGGTATGGAAAGTCCCCTGCGTTTCGAGTGGCTGCCGCGGCTGGACCGACGTCGGTGTCTGCAGAGTTCACCTTGCCAATGAAGCCTGAAGATGTTGAAAAGTGGCGCAGTCTCGGTTATACGCCGCGCAAATATGAAGAGGCATGGCAAAAGGTCTTCCAAGTGTACGCAGCCGACTTTCCAAATCAATACGTTTCTCTATCGACGGGCTCAGGCCTGAATATTAATGACCGAGATAAACGCGACGCGCGTGCGGGAAGGCCAACTAAGGAAGCCGTCATCGAGGAGGGAATCAGCGTCCTTGGTCGCCGATTTGTCTTGCAGAATAGCAACCTTGATGGAAATCCGGAGAAGGAGCGGGGCCCAAATAATGTGCTGCTGGTGATTAGCTATAACGGACGTATTGTCACCGGTTTTCAGCTGCGCACCAATTGCTTACACAACAGTGGAAACATGGGCGCGGAGGGCGATCCCCCGCTCGCTTTGAAAAAATCGATCAATCGAGGGATGCAGCCGAACAGTGCGGGACGCCATGTCAACTATCTGGAAATTTATGCACCGGATGTGCTCGCAGACGAAATGCAACCCGTACTTCGTGATGCAGCGTCGCTATTCAAATAACCTCAAAGAGGAGAACTGAACAAGATCATTTCAAGCGTGGCGAGCGCAACTGCCTGATAAACGCGCCAACCGGAGGAGCGAATTACCGGGATCGGACTCGACTCCGGCTCTATTCTTGGGGACGCTTGGTCAGCCAAAATGCAGCGTCACCGACTCCAGCAGTGCTTTCATCCCGTTCCAAGCAATCTGCACGCCGATACATACTAGGAAAAACGCCGACAATTGCGTGATCACGGTCATCCCCGTTGCTCCCAGGATTCGCGCCAGCCGGTCGGCAAATCCATAGCAGAGCAAAATGCTGATCGCGATCAAGAATAATCCAATGAGTGCAGCCAAGATATTCAATGGATGGTAAGAGTGATGGTGAGCCGCGTTCGCGCCCAGCGTGATCGCCACGGAGATTGATCCAGGACCTACTGTCAGCGGCATCGTCAAGGGATAAAATGCCTGGCGGAATGTGTCCTGCGGCTGGACGGTTCTGTGCATATCATGTTTTTCGTCGTCTCGCTGCATCAGCAGCGTCCATCCTGTCGCCATGACGATCAGGCCTCCGCCGATCTGCACCACGGGCAGGGAAATCCCAAAAAAGGCAAGCACGTAGGTCCCAACAAAATACGACCCAACCAGCAAGAAAAAACTGTTCATGGCAATGCGCCATGACAATGCTTTGCGCGCTTCCGGCGCGTATTCCCTGGTCAGCGCCAGAAAGAAGGGGCTGCCTCCGAGCGGGTCCACGATGGGGAAGAGCGCAACGAGAACCAGCAATAGATTTTTCGCCGCTTCTTGCATGTGTTTAGTGACTTCTCTCCTGAGTGTAGTCTATTCCGATCGATGAGCACCTACGACCAGCGTTGCCGAATCGTCGTACTTGCTGCGTAGTCAGGGGTTCTCGGCGTTTGTCGGCAACCCGGAAACTCTCGCGAGCCCGAAGTCCGCTCGAGGGCTAACTCCTGACAAACGCATTATAAAAGGGCGCCCGTTTAGAGTAGGTTTCGATCGTTCGCATCAACGCCTACAACAAGGAGCGCCCTCATGATATTGGGCTGGATGTTCATCAAGCAACGATTTCGGCGGCCGTTCGGGATTCGATCGGAAGTCTGGTGATGGAGGCCACACTAGAAACGAAGGCGGAAACCATTCTCCAGTTTATTTCCGGCCTGCGCGGCAGTTTGCACGTGACCTTTGAAGAAGGAACAAGCGCCGCCTGGTTGCATGATTTTCTCAAGCCCCACGTCACGGAGGTGTTGGTCTGTGATTCGCGCAAGAATGCTCTGTTGAAAGTTGGAAACAAAAACGACCGTGAAGATGCCCGCAAGCTAGCCGAACTGCTCTATCTCAACAAGCTCAACCGGGTCTATCACGGCGAAGCAGGAGTCCGCACTCTCAGAGAACTGGCACGCAGCTACCTGGCGATCACCCGTGATCTGACGCGGGTGATGAATCGCCTGAAAGCGATCTACCGAAGCTGGGCTATTCCTTGCGCCGGCCAGCAAGTGTATGCACCCCGCTACCGCTCGAACTGGCTCGCAAAGATCAGGGAAGACGGCGTGCGCCGTCGCGCCGAACTCTACTATCAACAGTTCGATGCCTTGGCGGCATTGCGCCAGGAAGCGCGACGAGAGTTGTTGATCGAAGGTCGGAAACACTTGGCCATGAAATTACTGCGACAGATCCCCTCGATCGGCCCCATTCGCGCGTCTCTGTTGATTGCTCTGATGCAGACGCCGCATCGCTTTCGTACCAAGCGGCAGCTCTGGGCCTACTGCGGCCTGGCACTCAAGACGTACACCAGTGGGGAATACCGTTTCGTGAGAGGTCAACTCCAACGCTCCAAGAAAGTCCTGGCCATCCGTGGGCTGAACAAAAATCATAATCACGATCTGAAAAATATCTTCAAGGGCGCAGCCACTCGTGCTGCTGCTGTTAGCGGGCCTTTCCAGAAGTTCTACGAGGCTTGCGTGGCGAAAGGCATGAAACCCCCGATGGCGCGCCTCACCTTGGCGCGTAAGATCGCGGCGATCACTTTGCTGGTTTGGAAGAAAGGAGTCCGTTTCGACGCCGAACATCTAAAGCAACAAGCAGCTTGAGCGCCTGGTCGAGAACTCTTCCATCTCCGGATTCATTGCTGGCGGTGGTCTGACGGTTCTTCCGACGCTCTGGTTCGAGGGCGAGTATCCATAAGCGCGTTAGGCGAAGAGGTGCTTCGAGCACCGCGAGTCTCTTGATTAACTATATGCCCCCTCGGACAACCAGAAAAAGCTATAGGCCTTGAGCCTCAGATAGAACCATGGTTGGCACCTTCAACCGCACTGCTTGTTTGCGTCAGAAGCCAAAGGAGTCGTCACGACAGCAATATGAATCTGCAAGAAGAGAAAACCCCCAGAGCCTCTCAACATGACATGGGCTGGATAGCACAGCGAACAACTTCGCTCTCGCCAGTCGCCGGTGAAGTTTTTTTCTTGACTATCCCCTTTATAGAACGCGCTTATCGGAAAAAGTGGATTAATGGTACGGGACTCGTCCTTATCAGGACTAATCCCCATCGTGGAACCCGGATACTTTCCGGTTACCCGACAGACGGAACAATCGGATCATGCGACGCCCAGGAATCTACTGTGGCCGATTTTGCGCTCGCGAGTAGAATCGAACGATGTCTCTGCACCGCAAACTCAGTGCGTCAGGCGTTCTACTGGGTGCCCTGTTGTTTACTCAGATTCTCGCCGCGCAAAACCCCGCCGCCGACCTCGTCCTAATTCACGGCCACATCCTCACCGTGGATGCCAACGATTCGGTAGCCCAGGCCATCGCCGTCCGCCATGGCGTTATCGTGAAGGTCGGCACCGACACCGAAGTTCTGGAATTCGCGGGCAAAGCTCCCGGCGCCCGCATCATCGACCTCCACGGTCTTACCGCCACCCCGGGCCTTATCGACACCCACGCTCACATCGCTGACGGAGGCGTCGAAGAACTCTACGGCATCAAGCTCTCGGATGCCGCTTCGGTAGTTGAAATTGTCGCCCGTGTAAAGGCCAAGATCGCTCTCGCCAAGCCTGGCGAATGGGTCACCGGCTCTGGCTGGGACGAGGGCAAGCTTGCCGAACACCGCTACGTCACCGCCGCCGATCTCGACGCCGTCGCCCTCAACAATCCCGTCTGGCTCATCCACACCACCGGCCATTACGGAGTCGCCAACTCGCTCGCCCTCAAGCTGGCCCACATCACCGCTGGCACAGCGGACCCCACCGCCGGCACCATCGACCGCGACTCCCACGGCAACCCCACCGGCGTCCTCAAAGAAGACTCCGCCATGGAACCCGTCTCCAGCCTCATCCCGCCCATCACCTTCGAGCAGATGCGTGAAGGCATCCTCTACATTCAACAGGTGCTGCACAGCGAAGGCATGACCGCCGTAAAAGATCCCGACATTTACCAGCTCCACTGGGACGCCTACAAATCCCTCCTTGATCAGGGGCAGCTCAAGGAACGCATCTGCGTCCTTTGGCACGCTGGTTCGACACTTGAGTCGGCCCGCAAGGCGCTGGCCGAGATCAACGCCGTTCCTCGCCTGCCCTCCACTCTTGGCGACGACCGCTTGCTGTCCTGCGGCGCCAAAATCTACATGGACGGCTCCGGTGGCGCGCGCACAGGCTGGGTCTATGACGATTGGCTGCGTAACGCCACGACTCCAGACGTCACAAGTTCGGGCACAGGCAATCGCGGCTATCCGCAAGTTGACCCTTCTGTTTATCGAGAAATGGTCCGCCTCTTTCACCAGAACGGCGTCCCGGTTGGTACCCACGCCGTCGGAGACCGCGCCATGGACTGGGTCGTTGATACCTACGCCCTTGTCGAGCAGGAACAGCCGCACTCTGGCCTGCGCCACAGCATCATCCACGCCAACCTGCCCACTCCGCATGCCCTGGACGTGATGGCCAACCTGCAAAGGAAATACGACGCTGGTTATCCGGAAATGCAACCCGAATTCCTTTGGTGGATTGGCGACATCTATGCGGCCAGCTATGGTCCCAAGCGCGGCCAGCGGCTGGAGCCCTTCAGGACCCTGCAATCCCGAGGTGTTATGTGGTCCGGCGGGTCGGACTACTTCGTCACCCCCGTGGCCGCCCGCCTCGGACTTTGGGCCTCCATAGCGCGCCAAACCGCAAAAGGCACCTATGGCCTGCAGCCCTTCGGGAAGTCAGAAGCCGTAGACATCCACACCGCCCTCCGCAGCTACACCGCCTGGGGTTCGCGCCAGATGTTTCTCGAAGATAAGATCGGTACCATAGAGGTAGGCAAAAGAGCTGACATTGCTGTGTGGGACCGCGATCTCTACTCCGTCTCCAATGAGCAAATCAAAGACTTGAAATGCCTGATGACGCTGCTCGATGGCGAAGTAATCTACACTTCGGACAACTCATCCGTAACGACAGAAGTCCGCTAACCCAATCGCGATCCTCGTCACAAGGCCGCGATCACTCACGGAGAAGCTAGCTCGTCTCCCGAATGACGGGCAAGCCGGGTGCGCCGTGAAGGCGCTGGTCCACAGCGAGGGTATACCCGCCGGGAGTTGGGTCGCCGCTCCGGGGACCCCTGGGAATTCTCCTAGTTGTCCTCGCCCCGGAATTACCTACATGTAAGGTCTGGGACTCGTACGATTCTTGAGCGACCAAGACAAGGCGAAAGGTAAATTATGAGTCAGAACAAGACACTTAAGGAAGTCAAACTGGAATCGATTTTTCATCCCTCAGATTTTTCCGAGGCCAGCGAGGTTGCCTTCGCGCACGCCCTAAGGATTGCCCTGGTAGTCGAAGCGAAACTTACAATGCTTCATATCGAGGCCAGTCCCACCACCGAATGGCAAGACTTCCCCGGTGTCCGCGAGACGCTCGAGCGATGGGGCCTCATCCCGGCTGACAGTCCCAAGAGCGCGGTCGGACAGCTCGGCATCGACGTCAGCAAATTCATTAGGCAGAGCGAAGATCCAGTGGAAGCCTGCCTTCATTTCCTGGCAGAAAATCCCGCAGATCTGATCGTCTTGGCAGTTCGCCAGCGCGAGGGCCGCATGCGCTGGTTGGAGAGGTCGGTGGGCGGGCCGATCGCGCGTAGAGCCGGACAGATGACGCTCTTCATCCCTCATGGCGTGGACGGCTTTGTCTCGCGACAGGACGGCTCGATCTCGGTCCGCAACATCCTGATCCCGGTCACGACCAAACCTCGCCCGCAGCCGAGCGTGGAAGCCACTGCGCGTCTGATTCGCAACCTCGAGTTGCCGGCTGGCGTGGTCACCCTGCTCCACGTCGGACCTGCCGCCGAAATGCCCTCGCTAAGGCCTCCCACGGACACTGCCTGGACCTGGAATAAGGTGGCAAAGGCCGGTGAACCGGTCGACACCATCGTGCAAACCGCCTCGGAACTTCATGCCGATCTGATCGTCATGACAACCGAGGGTCCTGACGGATTTCTCGATGCCCTGCGCGGGAGCACATCCGAGCGAGTGCTACGAAAGGCGCGTTGTCCTGTGGCCAGCCTGCCGGTGGGATCCATGTTGGGCTGAACCGAACGCGAACGATCCCTGAATTTGCGACCGTTCGCACGTGACTCAACGGAGTCAGATCCTGATATACGCGGCTGCCGAGGATGTCCGAGTTTTAGTTGATTGCAGCGACTCTCGATGTTCGGCACTGTAAGGCTACCTGCAACCGAGTTCAAGCGACTTCTATTGCCCGGACCTCCTTCTGCTGAATGCGCGACGGATTCAGGCGTTCCTTCAGCAACAAGATTTCTTGATAGCCTTTGATACGTCGGAACTTCTTCTCGGCTTCCAAGAGTCCGGTGGCGGTCCAGCGCAGCGGCTGATTTCCTTCGCGCCAACGCTTTACGTTTCGCGCCACCCGCTGAACGGTCGACAAGCACGATTCGATCGGGTTAGTGGTGGCCAGTTTCCGACGCAACACCGCTCCTATACCCAAGCGATGCACCGTCAGCGTTTCTTCCAACCCTTCCTCCAGGCTCCGGGCAGCGCTTGGATTGATTCTTTCCAGTTGCCGAAAGATTTTCTGCAACGCCTCTTTGGCCTCCGTGTAGTTGTTCATCGCGTACGCATTGCGCATCCGCCGATCGTAGTCTTTCTGGCAGCTCTCCGGCAGGTACTCCTTCACATTCCGCCGCTTGTGAATCTGGCAACGCTGCACTTCCACTTGGTCCCCGAAAACACGTTTCCACACCGGCGCGCAGCGCTTTCGATCCATCCATCACCACCAGATACCGCCGCTTCAGATCCAGTCCTCGATCCACCAGATCTTCCAACAGCCCTTTGACTACCGTGGTGTTCTCCGTCGCTCCTTGCCACACTCCCAAAACGTGCTTTTCTCCGCTTTCCGCGATCCCCAGCGCCCCCACCAGCACCTGGCCGCCAAAGTGAATGCCATCGATCATCAGCACCACCAGATTCAGATCCTCCAATCGTCGCTCGCATAGCACTCGCAACTGATTGCTACTGGCCTCTACGAACTGCCGGCTCACGCTGCTCTTCGCGATCCCGTAGCCTTCCACAACACTCTCCACCGCTCGCCGATAGTTCCGCGTGGACAACCCGGCCACCATGCGCTCCCGCACCGCTCGTTGCAGCTTTCCGTCTTGCTGCAACTGACCGTAGCTCTCCAGTTCCACTTCCTGGCCTTCGCGCGTTCGTACCCGCGGCCGCTCCAGCGGAATTTTCTGTCCACCGAAAACCACATAACCCGGCTGCTTTCCCCAGCGCACGCAACCCGCTGTAGGATTGGGGCGATGCGGAGGTCCTACCCGGCGAGTGACTTCATTTTCCAGGATGGCTCTTAGAATCTGCAGTCCGGCGTGCCCGGTCAGCTCCTCTACCTGTGCTTGCATCTCCGCCCACACCTCAGCCAATGGCAACGGCACCCGCACCATCAACTCTGGCCCTCCGACGACCTCGAACTTGTGATTGGACTTGCGCTCTTTCCTCTGGTATTTGTTTCTCACGGCGGCTCTCTCCTTTAAAAGGGATTCTCAACCCGAACTCTATCCGAGTTCGGGCGAGAGCCGCTGCTTCTTGTTCTCAACTTTCAACTAAACCCGGGACATCTTCCGGCTGCCGGACAAGTGGCCTCAATGTCCGGTTATGCGACTAACCGGGACTTAGCCAACGATGAAGTATTTTGTAAACTCTATTCATGACGTTCACTAAACGACTTCGCGAAGGAGTACGTCGCGGAGAAATCACTTGCACTGTGCGAATCTGGACGCGTCCCCACGTCAGAGTAGGCGCGCGGTACCGTATGGAGGAAGGCGAGATTGAGGTCGATTCGATTCAACCGATAGGGTTTCCAGATATTACTCCTGAACTGGTGCGCGAGTCCGGATTCCTTGGCGTTTTGGACCTGCTCAAAGTCGCGAAACACGGTCGAGGTCAGAATATTTATTTGATCCGGTTCCACTACGTGCGACCGCATGCCAAGCAAATAGGTCAGCGTAAGTCAAAAGCACTTGTCCGCTAACCCCACAAATCGGGAGTATCGGGCACTTGCGACGCGCCCGCCGTGTTGGGAAATGTATACTGCGGCGTTGGCTCTATCTGGTAATTAGCGAGGCTTCATCGTGGTGGCATCGTGTGCTGCGAGAGCGCCGGCGCCAGCGTGAACGGCTACCGCGACTAGAATACCGCTAAACGTCAACCCTGTCAGAGCGATTGCGATAGCAAGAAGCTTCGCCGATCTTTTTGTAGGCCGCATGTCACCATATCCAACAGTTGTTGCGGTAATGAACGACCAGTAGAAGCTGTCGAATGGCGACCATCCTTCCTTCTTTCCGGCCACTTGTCCCAGCACTGTGACCACGGCGGCTAGACTCAACAGCAAAGGAGCGGTGAGCCAAAGATCGAAGAGAAATTCCTTTAGAAATGTTGTCGTTAAGCCAGTAAACAGCAAATTAAGTCTCCTAGGGCATGAGAGATTCATCAGAGTCTACAACTGATTGATTAACGGGGTAATCGGAAAAGTGAAGTCCTGGTACGGAAGCTGTGAAGAAACTCTCCGAATTTCCGCGTTGTAAAATAAAAAGTCTGCCGTAAGCTCGCGGCATGAGCCAAGAAAATACCATCAGTAAACAGCCTTTGATCCGCTACGTGAACCGCCAACAGATGAGTTGGCGAGCCGTGGATGTGGAGCACCTCATCGGCGAGGACCACCCGGCGAGAGCTATTTGGGCACTGGTCGGGCGATTGAACTTGAGTGCCTTTTATCGAGCCATCGAGAGCAGCGTGGAAGAAGGCGGGCGGCCAGCGTTCGATCCGCAACTGCTGATCAGTTTGTGGGTGTATGCCTATAGCCGAGGAATTGGTTCGGCACGGGAGGTGGCCCGGCGCTGTGCATACGATCCTGCGTTCCAGTGGCTGACAGGGTTAGCGGAAGTGAACTACCACACGCTGGCGGATTTCCGCGTGGAGAAGCAGCAGGAGCTGGATGAACTCTTCACCCAGGTGTTGGCGGCGCTCAGCAAAGAAGGACTGATTACCCTGGACCAAGTGATGCAGGACGGCACGAAGATTAAGGCGCAGGCGAGCAGGAGGAGTTATCTCCAGGAGGAAACGATTCGCGAGCATCTGGAGCGGGCGCGACGGCGCGTAGCGGAGATGGGCGATCCCCGGAATGACGAGAGCAGCCCGAAAGCAAAGAAAGCCCAGGCCCGCGCACGACGCGAGCAACAAGAGCGGTTGGAAGGTGCGCTGGAAGAGTTAGAGAAGTGGCAGGCACGCAAGAGCGGAGAAAACGCCAAGAGGGAGACACGGGTAAGCACCAGCGATCCGCAAGCGCGGGTAATGAAGCATCCTGATAAGGGATTCGTGCTCAGCTACAACGCGCAGATTTCCACGGATGCAGCGTATGGACTAATTGTGGGACTGGCGGTGACTCAGGAGGCCAACGACAGCGCGCAGCTACTACCGGCGGTGGATCGCGTGGAACAGCGACTCGAGAAAAAGCCGCAACAGATGGTGGCCGATAGCGGTTACACCACGCGAGAGAATATCGAGAAGATGGCCGGGCGAGAGGTCGATTTTCTGGGGACCATGCGGCAGGAAGATGTGCCGCGCGGCGCCAACCTGAAGAACCGGTTTCCGCCGAGCGCATTTCTCTATCAGCCGGAGAGGAACCGCTGTGTTTGCCCGGAGGGCAAAGTCCTGCTTCCGCAGGCACGACGCAAGGCGGGAGCAGGGATGATTTACCACCTCTACGAAGCCCGGTTTGAGGATTGCCGAAGCTGCCCTCGCAAACCGGAGTGTTGTCCGGACAACAAGAAGAACGGCCGTTCCGTAGCGCAACTCGAAGAAAGCCCCGTGGTGATGGCGTTTCGCAAGAAGATGGCCAGCGAGGAAGTCCAGGAGCGATATCGTCGCCGTGGACGAATCGTGGAATTTTGTCACGCATGGATCAAGAGCAAGCTGGGACTGCGGCAGTTCCATGTGCGGGGCCTGAAAAAGGTGCAGATGGAAATGTTGTGGGCTTGCCTGACCTACAACCTGCAGTTTTGGATCCGCCTAAGCAAGCAACGCACAACACCAGCAGTTACCTGAGAGAGTAAGAGAACATCGAAGAGGATCAAGACACTCGCCAAGTAGCAACTCACAAATTCAATAAACTGACGCTCAATCCTCAGTCCATTCCTAATTGAGTTTCCTCACAGCTTCTACGGCACCAGTCCGGTTACTCGAACTTACCAAGGGCTGAGGTACATTGCGCCTAGAGTTCCGCGGATATCCCGTGCACAACGCACACACCATTGGTACACTTTCGCGAAATGGCCGAAACAATTAATCCTCGGCACTCTCTCCTCGTTCGCGTCACGCACTGGCTTACCGTGTTATCCTTCCTGGCCCTGCTTGTGACCGGAGTGGAAATTCTCATCTCTCACCCTCGGTTTTATTGGGGAGAGACCGGCAACGTAAATACTCGCCCCTTATTCACGATCCCGGTTCCATCCTCTCGGTCCAGCGTTCCCACCGGGTATGGTTACGTGCTCCCCGATCAGAATGGCTGGAGTCGCTACCTCCATTTCCAATCTGCTTGGATTGTGGTTGGAACCGGGTTACTTTACGTGGCCTTCGGATTCTTTGGAGGGCATTTCCGGCGGAATTTGCTTCCCGCTCGTTCTGACCTCTCGCCCAAGCGGCTTGGAATTTCGATCGCCCAGCACCTGCGTTTCGAGCGACCGAGTGCGACAGAAGCCTGGTCGTATAACGTGTTGCAGCGCCTGACGTATCTGGTTGTCATTTTCCTGTGTTTTCCGTTGATCATCTGGACGGGTCTGGCGATGTCACCGGCCTTCGAATCCGTGGCTCCGGCCACGCTTCTGGGTGGCCACCAATCCGCGCGCACCATACACTTCTTCGTGACAGGATTCCTGGTGGTGTTCCTGCTGATTCATGTGCTGATGGTTGTCGTTGCCGGATTCCGAAATCGCATGCGCGCCATGATCAGCGGTCGCGTCACCGAGCCTCAGGAGCGAGTATGAACAAGCTCTCTCGACGTCAAATCATTACCACCGGCCTCGCGGCCACCGCGGGTTTTTCCGGACTGGCCGTGGCTGCGAAGCTCGCCGGGCGATATGGACTCATCCCGCCGGATTCGCGAGGCATTTACGGGCCCGGCGAAACACTTACCTATGCTGCGCAGCGGGTATTGACTCGCCACACTCTGGCGCGTGAGTTTTCTCAAAGCCAGATCTCCAAAGATCCGTTTGCAAATCCAGTCGATCCCCTGGGCGAAGAATTCAAACGGTTTCAGAGCGAGGGATTTGTGGACTGGCGTCTGGTCCTTGATGGCATGATCGCCCGCCCGGCGTCCTTCTCGGTTGCTGAACTCAAGAGCTTTCCCGCCCGCACCCAAATCACGATGATCGGCTGCGAAGAAGGTTGGACATATATTGCCGAATGGACTGGCGTTCCACTCTCACACATCCTGGAACGGGTGGGGACGCTGCCCCTGGCCCGATACGTTGTATACCGCTCGATCCAACCCGACGGATGGGATAGCATCGACATGGCTGAGGCGATGCACCCGCAGACTCTCGTCAGCTACGGTATGAACGGCGGTGAGTTGCCCGTGCCATTCGGCGGACCTCTGCGCATGCGCGTTCCCCGTCAACTCGGCTACAAGAACGTCAAATACATCACGCGTCTCACGATCACTGATAACGTCAAACAGTTTGGCAAAGGCTTGGGCTCTGGCGCGTTGGGGGCAGAAGATGGGTACGCATGGTACGCGGGCATCTGACAGCGCAGGCTATCGCATATCTTGCACTATGTAAGTCACATCCATCGCTGGCACAAACAATCTCAACTCCTGACAAAAGCAGTTACCCGACTCATCAGACGCGTGGATCAGTTCGTCGTTGCCTGTGTCAAAACCTCGCGGAGGCGGCGCGCGACGATTAGGTCCTCGCCAGGTTCCAACATCCAGACACCCACCACGATCTTATTGGCGTCTCTGGGAATGCCAGCGCTCGCCTGCGTGGAACCGGTGGCGGGATTTAGTTCAATACTCGGAGTGCCGGCGCGGAGTTGTGTCGCGACTTCTTTGGGAGAGATCTTGACACGCTGCTGGTCATAGCGAATGAGCAAGTGCGGTACGTTGTTGGCAATCGGCGGAATTAGTATTTCTGATGTCAGGGTTGGAATATCTTTCAGTGCCGCGGCAATGCGATCGGCGCGCCGGCGGAATTCCGCTTCGAACTCGGCGTCAGACTGGCTAAGGAACCAATCGACCGCCGCCACCATCCCGACGATTTGTTCCTTGGCGACCTTCATTCCACGTCCCACGGCATCATCGTTAGGGCTGTTATTTTTGGTGGCAGCGGCAATAAGATTCGTTCTCCCCAATAGCAGGCCGGCATTTTGCGGGCCTCGGATGCCTTTGCCACCCGAGAAAGCAACAAGATCGAATCCCATTTGCGTGTAGTTCCATAAATTTGAGATCGGAGGAACGTCGGCGGCCGCATCATTCAAGCACGGCACGCCGTGGGCGTGAGCGACTCGAATCCAGTCTTCTCTGCTGATTTGTCCTGCATCAGCGGCGTTGTAAAAGAAACACATAACGGTATTGGGGTTGAAGGCCGACTGATACTCCTGCAAGGTCTCGACGTCGACGAAGCGAATGCCACAGTTGCGCATCGCGTGATCATAATCGTAGCGGTGAGCTTTTTGAACGATTACCTCATTCTTGAGGCCGTTCACATCGGTAGGCATGGAATGGCTCGCGGAAGGTCCGTTTGCAATTGTCATGCACGCGGCTGTAGCCAGAGTTACCGCCGAAGCCGCACCCGCCGTGACCATTGCGGCTTCGCAGCGCAATTTTCGCGCGAGGTATTCGCCGGCGGCCTTCTGCAAGTCTTCCAGGAACACCGGATACTTAGCAGCCTGGGCGACCGCAGCCTGCACCGAAGGCGGCATGACCGCTCCTGTCAGATAGGTGTACGTTCCGGCGGCATTGATTGTCTTGGTGAGCCCAAGTTTGTCGTAGTAGTCCGCTGGTTCAGGGACAGGCGCATGTACTGCAGCGGCCTTCTGAAATGGCAGAGCCCGGGTAAACACAAACCCTGTGAGAGCCAAGTTAAGTCGCTCAAAAAAATTGCGTCTTGTGGCAAACCCGCTCACGAAATACTCCTTATGCTGCCGCGAAAGATATACTTCACGCTACGCTATCTTTCCGGTTCGGGGATTGTGCCATGGATCATATCCCAGAGAAACCTTAGTCAGGGTTGCTCCAGCAGTCCAGAGCCTGGTTAATGCGCTTATCGGCAAAGTGGAATCGGCCCGAGGCACTTGTCCGATTACCCGACTAGTCAGGACTTAGCGTCCTGCCTCAGACCGAACATAGATCAACGCGCACGTCGGAGAGGTGAATTTAGTCAAACGACGCGCTCAATGAAATCTCGGATGCTTTCTGGCCCCCCGATGAGCCTTGCAGTATCCTGATTTCAATTTTCTGCAATCGATTGAAACCCAGGAAACGATTGGACTTTCACCTTGAATCATCGCACTCACTGGCGGGGCAAGCTTCATGAGATCATCTTCGGTCATTCCACCTTTACCGGCCGCTTGTTCGACCTCGCTCTGCTGATCCTCATTATTCTTGGGGTCCTCACCGTTCTCCTCGATAGCGTCCGCAACATCCATGATGCCTATGGTCCTTATTTACAGGCCGGCGAATGGATCGTTACTGGCCTCTTCACTCTCGAATATGCCGCGCGCCTCGCCTGCGCCCCGAGTGCGTGGCGTTACGCCACCAGCTTCTTCGGCATAGTGGACTTACTAGCCATCCTGCCCGTCTATCTCGGAGTATTCTTCGTCATCACTCACACGTTCACAGTGGTCCGCACGCTTCGCCTTCTGCGTGTCTTCCGCATTCTCAAACTCACACAGTTTCTCGGCGAAGCAACCGTCTTGAAACTGGCTCTCCGCGCCAGCCTGCCCAAAATAACCGTGTTCCTGTTCACCGTGTTGACCGTGGTGATCTTGGTTGGCGCGATGATGTATCAGGTCGAGGGCGAGCAAAACGGTTTCACGAGCATTCCGACGGCAATGTACTGGGCCATCGTCACTGTTACCACTGTGGGCTACGGTGATATCTCGCCACACACTTTCCTCGGCCGCTTTATCGCCTCCATTCTCATGGTGTTGGGCTATGGAATAATCGCCGTGCCAACGGGCATCTTCTCGTTCGAATTGGCACGCACCTCCAACAGGCCAGCCCCGCGCCTGTGCCCTGGCTGCGCTCTCACTCTCCACGACAGCGACGCTAGCCACTGCAAACACTGCGGACAGGTTCTTCCTTCTGCTTCCTAGTCGCTTTTCATACAAGAGCCATTCTTGGAGTGAAACCGGACCACTCCTCGTCATCAGTTTAACCGGACAACTGAAGTCCTAGTACGGCACCTGTTCGGTAATGCGATTTGCCAGGCAAGTGGAATTGATCGTTGGAGGGGTTACTTCCGAGTTGTCCGTGATCCACCCGTAATTCGTTGGCAGAGCTTCCGACTAACCGACTTCCGGATACTGACTTCTTTCAGAGTTTCCTTGTAGGAGTGTCCCATTCCGGACAGACAGCTGTTGTTTGGTTCGTTAGTGTCCTAGACGGTGGGGGCCTGAGAGCGTTAAGGCGGTCCATCCGACATCTGAAACGGAAGTCGAAGCGATGACGAACCTTCCATTTGCACGGAAGTCTCCAGCTTGCCTGCGGACTATCTCTGGTAGAACCTTGCTCGCCTGTATCGCGGGCGTATTCCTGGCGTCCACGATTGCCCATGCCGAATTGCCGGTGGCAGTGCCTGAAACAACGGCGGCCGCGGTCGCCCGGATTCGGGATTGGAACATTGGCTGGGCGGCCTTCCAACTTCTCGCGCTAGCAATTCCCCTCTTGATTCTGTTCACCGGTCTCGGCGCACGCCTGCGGCAGATGTGCGAATCTATTTCCGGCCGCCGTTGGTTCTGGACGGTCACGCTCTTCGCCTGCGCGTATCTGGCCCTGGCCGCGCTGATCGCGCTGCCCTTCGATTTTTATCTCGATTATGTCCGAGGGCATGCCGCTGGATGGTCGAACCAGACCTTGCCGAATTGGGTGAAGGGTGAAGGCGTGCAACTCGTCGTCAAATTGGTCGTCGCAGCACTACTAATCTGGCTTCCCTATCGATTGATCTCCAGAAGCCCGCGACGCTGGTGGCTCTATTGCGCCCTCGCGCTGATTCCAGTCGCCTTTCTGGCTCTGGTCGCTCTGCCGGTGTGGGTCAAGCCGCTGACGACCGCCTATAAGCCTCTCGACGATCGCCCACTCGAAACCCGGATCAAAACGCTGGCCGCGCGGTGCGGCGTCGCTAACATCCCCGTCTTAGTCGGCGGCAACAGCACGGGCGTGGACGGCCTCGGCCCGACCAATCGAATCATTCTGCAGAGTGACCTGGCATCTGTTGAGTCACCTGACCAAATCGAATTCACCATCGGCCACGAATTGAAGCACTACGTCATGGGCGACAACTGGAAGGCGCTGGCGATTATCGCTGCCTTCTTGTTGGCCGGGTTTTGGCTCACAGACCGCCTGGGCCGCGCCGCCATCCGCCGATTCTCCCGTCGCTGGGGGTTCAGCGAACTTTCCGACCCAGCGTCACTTCCGCTTATCGTGTTCACCTTGATCTTCCTATGGCTTGCGATTCTGCCGTTTTTCAATCTGTTTGCCCGCCATATCGAGCTCGAAGCCGACCGCTTTGGCCTTGAATTGACTCATCAAAATCATGCCGCGGCGATGATCTTCGTCAGGGATGCTGAAACCAGTCTCGCCCCCGATTGGGGTACTTTCTTCACCATCTTCCAGGCAACGCATCCCTCCATTAGGGAACGCATCGAATTCGCCAACAGCTATAAGCCCTGGGAACAGGGCGCTCCGTTGGTCTACGGCAATGTGTGCAAATCTGAGTGATGAGAGCTGGCGATTTTAGAAACCGGTGCCGATTCGTAGCGGGCCCGGGCCCCGGACCGCGCGAAACCAGTCCCGGATAACCGCGCTTGCCGGAAAAGTCGATTAATGGTTTGGGCTTGGCCGGTACCGCGACTTGCCGGGAGTTGGCAGGAGCTGCCATGTCGGAAGTTTTTAAGCTCACAGATTTTCTTTCCGCGCGGACTTGGTCATGTGAAATTGGTCCCGTTGCCCGTACAGGCGTGGAGGAATTCGGGTTTCGGAAAATGCTTCGTACAACCTCACGTCGCGGAAGATGACGTCCGCTGCAGTCCCATCTGACGCAAGAAACTCACAAAGTGCGGGTCAGAACGCAAGCTGTCAAATACTGGTTCAACAGCAATGAGGTGGAATTTGGAATCACGCGCCTGAAGAGCCTTCTCCAACCAGACCATGGCCCGGTCACCATCCCCTACCGCAGCGTAGTCGATGGCAATATCGTACGCATTGATAGATTGCTTGCCTGCCAGCTTCTCGTTCAGTTCGATACGCTTTCGTCGAAGTCCCATTGGTCCGACCGCGTCAAGGGCTGCTCTCAAGGTTGTGAGCCGTTCGGGGGAGGCGCCCCCGGTCTCTTCCGCCAGCAGTATCTCTTCGGCCGAAGGCTTATCCTGGCCCTGCGCGGCATAGAAGTTTGACAGAAGAACGTGAAATGCGGGAACCTGAGGGTAGAGCTCAATCGCGCGGCGCGCTTTGCCGATCCCCTCGTCATATTGCCGTCGGTAGTAAGAACTATATATCGCAGTGGCCAAGGTATGGAGCGAGAGAGGATCCAGTACTTCGGCCGCCCGCTCCTCCTGGGCGGACTCTTCTGATCTCCCCAAAATCAGCAATAAGAAAAAAAGGCCCGTGTGAGCGCTCGCGGAGTTTGGGTCGATCTGGATCGCACGTTTATATTCGGTCTCCGCCCTTGTCCAGTCCCAGTCCAACATCGCAATCCATGCCAGAGCCGAATGCGCTTGATCCAGGTTGTCGTCAAGAGCTACGGCCTTCTGCGCGGCTTCCTTTCCACGGGCATAGGCCTCGCCAGAAGGTATCTCGCTCATAACCGACAGGGAAACGTAGCAGGCCGCAAGGGCAGAATATGCTGCCGCAAAAGTAGGATCCTTCTCGACGGCTCCTTGAAAATAGCCGATGGCGGTTCTCGCTCCGTCAGGGTTTTGCTTGTTCAAGAAGTACACGCCCTTCAGGTAGGCCTCGTAGACCTCGGGCGCCACCGTACGAGGGGCGACGGATGAGCGCCGCTGCGCGCCATTAACCGCGACCTCGATGTTACGCGCAATGCCTCGAGTCACATCACTCTGCAGCGCCAGCACGTCCTGCAGTTCGCGGTCATAAGTAGCAGACCACAGGTGCTCGTCGGTGTCGGCGCGAATTAACTGCACACTGACACGAATCTTGTCTCCCGCTCGTTGCACCGAGCCTTCGATGACCGCATCGACGCTCAGCTCCTTACCGATCGCTGGCACGGACTTCCGCGTCCCCTTGAACTGCATAGCCGAAGTGCGCGAGATCACCCGCAGGCCGTGAATTGTCGAAAGCCTCGCAATCAACGCCTCGGTCATACCATCGGACAGGTAGTCCTGTGCGGGAGACCCAGAGAAGTTTTCCAGCGGAAGAACGGCAAGGGACCGGATGCCTCCGACAGCACTCGCGGGTGCGATGGTTCGGTCGCGGACAATCCACACCAGACCGACGGCCAGCGTCAACGCCAGCACCGCAAGTGCAGCCACCCTTCGCCCACGAGCCCCAGGTCGCACGACCTCTGACACCGAGCGCGCATCTGGGGCGTCGCTTGTCTCGGCACACTGACGCTTATCCCGCCACGCATCCAGCTCCGTTGTGTAGGCGTAAACCGAACCGAGTTTCCTGTGAAGGATCCGATGGACCGGCAGCCCCTCTCGCCTTTCCCAACGGCGGACGGTCGTGACGTCACGCCCCAGATAGGTTGCAATCTCCTTCCAGGATTCCAGACGCCGCCCTTGAGCGCCCGCAATGGTCCCGGAGCTTAGTGTCGCTTCGATAGGCATGACCTGGGGCTCCTGCTTGACGCGCATTATCACATCCGTTTGTTTCCGTGACAATCATCAGTTCAGATCAAACCCGGCGTCGGTGCGCCCCACTATGCTGCAGTTTGCCCTGCTTTGCATCTTGCGCTACTACGCACAGCGGCACAGCATCCGCTGCAAGCGGTCAAGTCGGGGCGCCACCGTCACTGCGCTTGGTTCCCCAGATTTGGCACTCCGTCAGCGACTATCGCGTGAGTATTCAAACAGCTCGCCTCTACAACCGGCGAGTTGGCACTCTACGGTAGCCGTTTCCTGCTGACGAGTGACTTTACCGGGTCACGGCTGGCTGTCCGCTAGCCGGTAACAATACTGTGTGCTGCTCAGGAGGATAAATGATTCGCAAATTAACCGGGCCAAAGCTAGGCTTCTTCCACTTACCGCACCGGCAAGATGTCGGCGTGAGGGTTCGCATAGCAATACTCGCGCTGATTGTGGCGCTGCTCGCTACTAGCCCACGGCCACTGTCGGCTTGGACAACGCCAGACCCAGTGCTGGAATGGATCGGCATCATGAACACCACCGTCCTTGCGGGCGGTACCAATCCGTTGGTGTCCAGTCGCGTGGTCGCGCTCGTATCTGCCTCAGTTTTCGACGCCGTTAACGGCATTGACCCGCGCTTTCAACCATTGCATGTCAAGCCGAACGCACCACACGGTGCTTCGCAACACGCCGCGGCGATTCAGGCAGCCTACGTCATTCTCGTGGACCTGTATCCGGCGCAAAGCGGAATGCTCACTACAGATCGCAACGCCTCGCTTACAAAACTCGCTTCCATTCAAAAAGCACAAGCGATCGCCGCTGGTGTTGCGTGGGGACAGACCGTCGCCGATGCCATCTGGGCATGGCGGCTTACCGATGGCATCGCCCCCGCGCCGCCGCCATTCCTCGGTGTCCAGAGCATCGTTGGAACACCAGCTGCCGTGGGCGCTTGGCGCCCGACGCCGCTGGTTAACGCACCGGGTGCCGGGCCGCAGTTCGCCTCCATGACGCCGTGGGTACTAAGGCGACCATCGCAGTTCCGCTTGCCGCCGCCTCTGGCCCTCGACAGCCCGGAGTACGCCGCGGATCTCAGCGAACTCAAGGTCATGGGCATCTTTTCAGGATCGTCGCGCACTCCGGATCAATCGGAGTTCGCGTTGTTCTGGGCTGGGAACACTCCGCTCTACTGGAACCGTATTGCCGCGCAACTTGCCGCAGCCCGCGAACTCACTCTGACCGAGAATGCGCATCTGTTTGCTTTGCTCAACGTCACCATGGCGGACGCAGCCATCGCGTGCTGGGATGGTAAGTACCGCTACGTCTTCTGGCGGCCGATTACCGCCATCCGAGCGGGTCTCACACCTGCGGATGCCGACCCCACCTGGGTGCCATGGCTGGACTTTTTCCCAGCCGGCACCCCTGCACATCCAGAATACCCATCGGGCCATTCCACGGTTAGTGGTTCGGCCGCGTTCATCCTTTCCGCCGCGTTTGGAGAGAACACCGCGTTTACCGTGACCTCCGATGTGCGCCCGGGCACTCGATCGTTTTCGAGTTTCTCGGACACGGTAGCGGAAATCGCCAATGCACGCGTCTTCGGCGGCATTCACTTCCGAACCAGCTGCGTCCGCGCAAATACGCTTGGCAGAGCCGTGGCGGATTACGTGTCGAGACACGCCATGCGTGCGCGAGGCGATGACGGAGACGACGACAAAGACTAACCCAAGGCTCGTCCCTTCCTCGGGATGACGGCTCTCCTGTCCGTCATCCCGAACGCGCCGGATAATTCGCGCTGCAAATCTGATCACCCCACACATCGGCGTTCTCATTCGTTGTCGTAATCGGAAAAGATGGTCGTGTCCTGCGATTATAGGTAGATCACGAAACCAACATACTTGCTTGTGTGAAGTCCTTTAGAATCCGCACTTACGGAAAAAGCCGGGGGGAGGGGGTGCACACAAGCGCGTCCGCAAACGATCTCCACCAGCCGATATTTCTAGAGAGGAGTTGCGGAGCGACTCAGCCCACTCATGGCTGCAGATCAGTGCGCGAGGCGAATGCGCCGTTGCATGCCTTTGTTGGACGGGACCAACGCGCCACCCAAGCGCCAGGGGCTTTACCAGGACTGAGACGTGGAATCAGGACTCGCACTGTATCGCCGTTTGAGCGACCGCGCCCCAGGCTTACAGAACGACATTCGCCAGAAGTTGCAGTTCGGCGTAGTGAATTCGAGCCCCAGATACCTTTTGCCTTCCCGGCGCCGCGTCGTGACCACTTTGCATTGCACCGATTGTCGTGTGTTCTCGTTCAGCAGAACGACGGTTTGGTCGGGAGCGAGTTCCGCATCCAAAGGAAGCAAACATCCGAACTCACTAACCGTATGAGTGTGCGTGCGAATGATGAAGTCTTCGCCGTTGAGCGCTTGCCCATCCACACGGAGGGGCACCGCCAGTGTCACACGCGCGGAGCGACGCCTTTCGATGCGCCGATAATTGGCAATTTGCATGTGCATGCAAGCACTCGACACGTTCCGGCCGGGAGAGCATTGTCGAGGATTCCCTGCGGCATGATGTTACTACGTTCCACGCATTCTAAAAAGTGTTGCGTTAACAAAATGGCACCTGTCACGACGTGCCAGAATCGAGACGTCAGAGCGAAATGTCAAAGAGAAATGTCAAAGAGAAATGTCAGAGGGCAACAGCGACCTATCCAGAGGAATTTGGTTTAGCAGAAACTACGGGATCGAAGAGAAGAGGGGGGACAGGTGCTTAGCTCGGTAAGGATACTAGCACCTGCCCGTCAGCGAGGGTCGGTCTCGCTATGAACGATTCTTGTGCATCGAGCCTAGGCCGAAAAAAGACAGGGAACAATCGGGTAAGTCCTGTAAGCCGCCTTAGAAAAAGCGCTGCATGCATCTGTAGATGCGCGCACAATCCACGAGTCTAGTACCTATCTTCGATACGTGAGCTGGACCTCAGCCGGGCACGACGATGGTGCGGAGTTCGCGGATCGACGGGGCGCGATTGGCGGCGCGATCGAGACTTTCCTGAAGGTTCATGAGCGTCAGAAAAGTCGTCAGGATGCGCTTCTTGTAGTCGTCGGTCAGGCGCATGCGGCCGGTCGCCACTTGGGTCAGCTTCATGGCGGTGGTCTTCACGTAGGATGCGATCTCAGACTGCCGGGCGGCGTTGGTCCTCCCCTGCGCCGTCTCGCGGCGAAGTTCGGCACAATCATGCTCAATACCCAACAGGAAGTGTTGGACGCAGAGCAGTTCGGCTTCAAGCTCTTGAGGTACCGCTACCTGGCACCAGCACAAGCTGGCGGAAGAAGACTTTGGCTCGGACATGACGACCCCTCTGACCCCAGTGAGAGCAAGGGCAGTACCAAAGTACCGAAAGGGGACACTGTCGGAAATTGCAGGAAAATACGGGCTTATGTTGGGGATTGTCGGGTTTCGGGGGTGAAGTCCCGGCCGATGTGTAACCCCTTTTATGCACAGCCGTCACCTATTGGAACGCGTCTGGAGTGTGCGCTCCGCCAAGAACTGCATCTTCCTACGAGGATACCTGTGCGGCACTGGACAGCAGAAGTGTTAGTAAGTTTCCGAGAAGCAAGGCGTTATAAGCACTGGACGCGAAGGGAACCAGTAGTCCTAGCGAATCGAATGGCGAAGCTTGTGGATGGGCGTAAGTCGGCCGAAACGGCCAAGCAGGCCAGCGTTAGTCACAGCCACCTTACTACGAAAGCCGGCGGGGTTCAGCGTGCAAAATGTCTTGCGGGCTGATGAAGTTCTGGCACCCGTTAAGATTTCCTCAGCGAGTGGTCGACGTTGTGGAGGGACCTGCCCGAAACAGGAAAAAAACTTCCGAACCAGCGACATGTTGCCGTCTTAACTTGCCAGCAAAAACCGGAATGGCGATGAAAGTCTGCCCTTCGCTCGGTACTAGACCTGAGTGTTCTCAGCCCTGGCGCTCAGTCCCCCGCCTTGCGGCTGCCCGATCCGATGTCGACGACGACCGGCCCCTTCACGCCTTGACCCCACAAGCGCAGCCCCCCCAGAAAAGCGTTGTCATTGCTGCCGAGTTGCGCGCCGGGAGGCAGCTCCTTGAGTTTCTTGCTGTTGCCCCCACCCAGGACGACGTAGTCGGCGCCCAGGGAGGTTTTGAGGATCTTCGTAACTTTGCCGACGTGCTTACGCCACCGCTTCTTTCCGA
Source organism: uncultured Acidobacteriota bacterium (assembly GCA_963832615.1). Classification (GTDB taxonomy): domain Bacteria; phylum Acidobacteriota; class Terriglobia; order Acidiferrales; family UBA7541; genus Acidiferrum. Next base: position 108,874 of record CAWHVA010000015.1, on the reverse strand, counting down.
GGCGTTGGAGTCCGCGCAATCCCAGATAGTCCTCGTAGGTCTTTCCGCTTTTATACAGTAGATGCGCGAGCTCCATGGGCTCGAGCACACCGTCCACAACCATGGCCGATCCCAAGCCTGTGCCCAACCCGAGAAACAACATCCGGCCGCCCTTGTAGCTTCCCAAGGCCTGCATAGCGGCATCATTGATGATTCTTACCGGGACACCAAAGGCTCTCTGGAAATCGAAACCGACCCAGCCGCCGCCAAGATTGTGCGGTTCGCGAAGAGGGCGCCCGTTGATGATGGGCCCGGGATAGCCGAGCGAGATGCGGTCAAAATCCCAGCCGCGGCTATTTTCTTTCACGATGTTGACCGCTTTGCTTGCGGTCATGGTCGGGCCAGACGGGATTTTCAGAACGTCCTTTTGCCCGGTGGCGCGCATTTTGACGTTGGTGCCACCGACGTCCACGACGAGAACCTTTAGAGATTTCGGCGGCGCCGCGGATTTGGTTTGCGATTTGGCGTTCATATAAGTTCGTCCACAGCACTATAAATTCAGTCTCAATTCCATCTTAATCGTTCGAATCATGCAGTGATTCTAGGATCAACGCAACAACCTTCGCCGCAATGCCTCGTCTATTACGTGTGTACCTAAAATGCTAATGCAATTGAGGACCGACACGCAGCGAGAAGGCGGCATCGGAATCTCTCGAATGACCGCCCACGCTGAATGCGCGGAACCTTTCGCCCGGATCGCTCGTAGAAACAGGTAGCGGAACCAAGCGCACTCGACACACGTTTCGATGCAGCTGCTGCGACTCGGTCGACGCCGTTCAGACCCGGAGGCCAACCTTGGAAACGCTCCAGCAAGACATTCGTTACGCGCTACGTACGCTGTGGAAGAGCCGTGGATTCGCGGCGATCGCGATGATTACGCTGGCGTTGGGTATCGGGGCGTCGACGGCGATCTTCAGCGTAATCGACAACGTGCTGATGGAGCCGTTTCCGTACAAGGACGCTGGACGCTTCATGTCCTTACAAATCCACGATACGGAACGAAACGAGCCCGGCGGCCGCGGTGGATACACCGGCCCTGAGTTTCTGGATTATGTCGAGCAAAACCACGTTTTTGACCAAGTGATTGCCAATGCCCAGGAAGACGTTCTGTACCGGTCAGGCGAAGGAACGGAGCTGCTTCAGGGCGGAATCGTAGTGCCGAACACGTTTGAGTTTTTGGGCATGCCTGCGCTGCTTGGGCGAGTGATGCAGGCTGCGGACTACGAGCCGGGAGCGCCACCGGTCTTTGTGCTGCGCTATAAGACGTGGGTCAATCAATTCAGCGCCGATCCGAACATCCTGAACAAGACGTTTGTGCTCAACGACGTGCCGCGAACACTGATTGGAATCATGCCGCCGAGGTTCGGCTGGGGCGATTCCGATGTGTGGATCCCCGAGAAGCCGTCGCGGGCGGCCGGAGTGCAGCCAAGCGGGTTTCCGCGATATTGGTTTCTGATGGGACATCTCAAGCCGGGCGTTTCGATCCGGGAAGCGGAATCTGATTTTGAAGTGATCGCGCATCGTCTGGCTCCCAAGTACCCGAAAGATTATCCGAAACATTTCTCGGTGGAAATTCATTCGTTGACCGATTTGGTAGTCGGGCAGTTCCGCACAACGCTGTACATCGTGCTCGCGGCGGTGGGACTGTTGTTGCTGATCGGGTGCGGGAACGTCGCGAACCTGCTGCTCGCGCGGGCGACGGGAAGAGAGAAAGAATTCGCCATACGAGCGGTGCTGGGCGCGGCACGAATAAGGCTGATCCGGCAGCTCCTGGTGGAGAGCTTGGTGCTGGCACTGGGCGGAGCCCTATTGGGAGCGTTGATTGCGTGGGGAGGATTGAAATCGCTGGTCGCGGCGATGCCGAAGGAGATTATTCCGGCCGAAGCGGTGATCCGGCTGAATGGTCCGGTCCTGGCCTTCGCGTTGTGCATGGCCGTGATTACTGCGCTGATTTTTGGATTGGTGCCGGCACTGCACGCGGCGCGGCGCGATCTAAACGATCCATTGCGCGACAGCGGAAAGGGAACCAGCGGGAGCGGGCGGCACAACCGGTTGCGAAACGCGGTAGTGGTGTTGGAAGTGGCGCTGTCGCTGACGCTTCTTGCCGGCGCCGGACTGCTGATGCGAAGTTTCATGGCCCTGCGGGATGTTCATCTGGGACTCCAGCCTGATCACGTTCTCGTCGTGCGGCTTCCATTGCCGCGAGACCGCTACAAAACCTCGGACCAGATTTCGAGCTTTTATAAGCCGCTGTTGCAGAGGCTGAAGGTCTTGCCCGGCGTGGTGGAAGCGACCGAGACCAGCACGCTGCCGCCGTACGGCGGGATCAGCAGCGAGGTGGACGTGGCGGGCAAGTCGCACGCGGAGAAATGGGACGGATTGTTCCAACTCTGCAGCGAGGGCTACTTCCCGACGCTGCGCATTCAGTTTGTGGATGGCCGATCATTCACGGAAGCCGAAGTCAACGGAAAGCGAAAGTTAGCGGTCGTGAACCAGACGTTCGTGAAACGCTACATGGGACACGATAACCCGATGGGGCAACGCATTCACATCGCGCAATTAGAGACATTCCCGGATCCGCTGCCGGACGCTTGGTTTGAAGTCATCGGTGTGGTGGCGGATGTGAAAAATAGCGGCCTGCAAGAGCCGATACAGCCGGAGATCTGGGTGCCCTACACCGTAACGGGTTCGGCGGAGAGAGGCATCATGGTGCGCACGACGCAAGAACCTCTGTCGATGCTGAAGACGGTGCAGCAGGAAATCTGGGCGACAGACCGCGGCGTGGCCCTGACCCTTACGGGGACGCTGGAAGGTTACATCAGCTCGTTTTCGTATGCGGGTCCGCGGTTCGGATTTTTGCTGATGACGATTTTCGGAAGCATCGGGCTGATCCTCGTAACTATCGGGGTGTACAGTGTGCTGGCCTACACGGCGGCGCAAAGAACTCACGAGATCGGGATCCGCATGGCGCTGGGAGCGGAAGGGCGCGACGTGCTGCGGCTGGTGGTGACCATGGGAGTGCGACTGGTGGGTTTGGGAGCGGCAGTGGGATTGGTCGTTAGCCTCATCCTGGCGCGTCTGATCGCAACGCAACTCTGGGGCGTGTCGCCATACGATCCGATAACCATGGGCGGCGTGACGGTATTGCTGCTGCTTACGGGCATGGTGGCGTGCTGGATTCCTGCGCGTCGGGCTTCACAGGTGGATCCGCTGGTGGCGTTGCGGTATGAGTGATGGTACGGGCGCGGGTACGTTCGTGCACTGGGATTGAGTTGAGATACATTTTCATCTAAACCCCGCGGTCTGAACGGCGACCGCGGCTACAGGTCTTCGTTTTGAATTTCTTGCTGAGTCAGAGAGAGCAACTTGCCGAACTAAAGCCCGGCGCCTACATAACCCGCCTTCATAACCCGTAGTGGTCCAGGAGCAATATCGTTCGATAGAGGACTTCGGCGCCGTTGGCGCAGTCTTGCCACGACGTAAATTCTTTGGGCGAGTGGCTGATGCCATCGTGACTGGGGACGAAGATCATGCCCATCGGGGCGATTCTGGCGATGTTTTGGGCGTCCTGAGTTGCACCGCTGGGCAGGTCCATGGTGGCGAGGCCGAGTGATTTGGCCGCATCTGCGATAGCGCTTTTCACCATGGGGTCGGCGCTTGCCGGTTTGGCATCATCGAATGGTGTGCAGCTGGTTTCCACGTTTTCTTCGGTGTCGGTCTGCTTGAGCCTTTCCTGGATGTGTTGCCACATGCGGTCGATTTTCGCGGTGTCGAGATCGCGCAGCTCGATGGGAAACTGCACGCGGCCTGGGATGACGTTGACCGCGCCGGGCTCGACCTTTACGAAGCCCACTGTGCCCACCTGGCGGCCGTCTTCCGCGCGAACGACCTCGCGCACCGCGAGTATGTCTTTGGACGCCGCGGCCAGAGCGTCTTTGCGGCGGTTCATCGGTGTGGTGCCTGCGTGATTGGCGAATCCGGAGACCGTGCACATCCAGCGTTTGAGCCCCACGATGCCCTGGACGATTCCGATGGGGATTTTGTTTTCCTCCAGGTTCGGGCCTTGCTCGATGTGTAGTTCGACAATGGCGCTGATTGAGCCGCGGGGAATGCGGGCGTCCGTCAGATGCGCGGGATCCTGACCGTAGCGGCGCAGCCAATCGGCGAGCGTCAGGCTTTGGTCATCCTTGCGATCGAGGATTTCTGGTCCGAGTTGTCCCGCGGCGACACTCGAACCCATTGTCGTGAGGCCGAAGTGATTGCCTTCTTCGTTGGTCCAGATGACTACTTCCAGGGGATGCCGTGTTTTTACGTTTAGATCGTTGAGCGCGCGGATCACTTCGATAGCGCCCAGGCTACCCAGGTCGCCATCAAAATTTCCGCCGTGGAGAACCGAGTCGATGTGCGAGCCGGTTAGGAGGATGGACAGCTTTTCCGAGCCGGCGCGTGAGCCGAATATGTTTCCCGCTGGATCGACGCGGACTTGAAGACCTGCCTGCTTCATCAGGCCCATGACGTATTCGCGCGCGGCCATCTCGGTTTCGGAGAAGGCTAGACGGGTGACGCCGCCTTCGGGATTCTTGCCAAACTCGCTGAGTTTCTCGAGCGTGCTTTGCAGACGTTTGGAATTGATGTGGAATTTTGCGGAGGGCGTGTCTTGGGCGTGTGAGGGAGACGACGCGGCAGCCACCGACAGAGTCGCCGCAATGAGATACGAAAGCAGTTTGCGAGGTTTCCGGACAGAGTATGGCATGTGCCTTGTGGACATCTTGTTTCTCCCGTGGGAGGAGTGACCTCGTGCTGATTGATTGCGGGCGGAACGAAAACGGTGTCGGCCGACACCGGCGACGTTCTTTATGTGCGGAGAGACTACACAGTTGGAGATGCTAGCGTCAAGGCGGGTTTGGTTATGGGAGGTCGATGCGGACCATGAATGTTGCCGGTTGTGACCTCAACGACGCCCGCTTCGGAAAGCGGCCGCAACATGGCTTTGCCAGCATTGAGCTTGGGTGCGCGACTTTTACGCCGGGCGGAGCAAGCCCCGCCCCTGCAAAGGATGGAGGGGGACTCGCTCTTATAGCACCCACTCGCGCACGGAGGGGTGGCCTGGCTAAAGCCAGGCGCCTACATTTGCCGCTTGCAATGTCCCGTTGTACAGCGTCGGAAAACCCAGGGGGGCGGTTTGGGAAGAATTTGTTAGCTTAGGAGCGCGTGGAAGCGTGGATCGGAGCGCAAGGAGTCCAGGTCGGAATCTTTCGCGGCCCAGTTCTTGAAAAAGGTGCCATGCTCCATCACCTTTGCCAGACAACCAAGGGCGTCTTCGGTGCGGCCAAGAAGCGCGTAGACACAGGCGACGTTGTAAAGAATGGAGGTTTCGTCGGGATCGATTGCGAGAGCCCGGCGCGCCCAGTCGTAGCTTTTTGCGTGCTCGCCAATGCGCGCGAGAATTCCCGCGCCCAGATAGAGCGCGCGCGGGTCGTCCGGATGATTCTCACTGTGTTTCTCAATTAATTGCAGCGCGCGTCTTTCCGTGGCAGCGGCTTCAGCGGGGCGGCCCAAGCCATGGTAGACCGGAACAAGCAGGCTAACGGCCTGGTAGTCGTCGGGATTGAGGCTCGAAGCTTGTTCGTAAAGTGAGGCGGCCTTCGCCAGGTCACCGCTCTGAAAAGAAGTGCGCGCGTAGAAGTAATAGGCCTCGTAGAGTTTGGGATCGAGCCGGATTGCTGCTTCGAATTCCTTTTGTGCCTCAGCGAAATTCTTTTTAAGCGCAAAGGCCAGGCCGCCGGCTGCGTGGGCCTCGGCAAGCTCTGGATCCAACTCCAAGGCCTTGCGACTCGCGGCTTCGGCTTCGTTGAGATTATCTTCGACGCTGTCCCAATACATGTAGAGGAATGAGCAGCAGTCCGCGACACCAGCGTAGGCGCGTGCGTAATGCGGGTCGATCACGATAGCGCGCGCGAACATCTGGCGGGCGAAGTCAAAACCTTTGCGGCGAAATTGGTGGAAGAACTGCCGCCCGCGCAGATAGTAGTCATAAGCCTGGGGATTGTCGGTTTGCTTGCGGGCGATCGCTTTCTCTTCCTGGGGAGAGAGCTTAATGCGCAGAGCCTGGCTGATGCTGCGAGCGATTTCGTCCTGGACTTCGAAGACGTCTTTTAGCTCGCGATCGTAGCGTTCGGCCCAGATAGAGTGACCGGTTTGCGCGCGGATTAGCTGTGCGGTGATGCGCAGACGATTGCCAGCGCGCCGCAAGCTGCCACTGAGGACGCACGCGGCGTTGAGTTCGCGGCCGACCTGAGGGCCGGTGACGGGCTTGTCGCGATAGGCCAACACGGCGGCTCGCGGGAACACCTGGAGTTCTTTGATCTTGGAAAGCTCGGTGATGATGTCCTCGGTCATGCCATCGCGGAAGTATTCGTCATCCTTGCTGTTGCTGAGATTTTCAAAGTAGAGGACGGCGACTGATTTTTCCGAGGGTGCCGCCGCGGGCCGGTCGGTGGTGGAAGCTTGTCGCTTGGAGTCGGTCACGCGCCCGGAAGAGTCGCGATCGCGTTTCAGACGTTTGAGATCGGTTCTGATTTCGGAAGCAGTCTGATAGCGGAGATCGCGGTCTTTCTCGAGAGCCTTGTTGATGATGCGTTCGAGTTCAGCGGGGACGGCAGAATTAAGGCTCGCGGGCGGCTTCGGGGTTCCATGGAGAATAGAATCGAAAATAGTGGCGGAGGTGTCGCCCGCGAAGGCGAGCTTGCCGGTGGCCATTTCATAGAGGACGGAGCCGAATGAGAAAAGATCGGTGCGCGGGTCGAGATCTTTGCCCAAGGCTTGCTCGGGCGACATGTAGGCCATGGTGCCGAGAGCGGTGCCGGGACTGGTGAGGAAGTCTTGATCGCCGCCAACGGTGACTTGCGCGGAGGCGTCCGCTGCGTGCGCCTGCGCTCGCCGGGCTTCCATCTTGGCGAGTCCGAAGTCCAGGATCTTGGTTTGGCCGCGCTGGGTAAGAAAAAGATTTGCGGGCTTGATGTCGCGATGGACGATGCCCCGCAAATGCGCGGCGGCGAGCGCATCGGCAATTTCGATCCCCAGGTCGAGAATGGAGTCGATCTCCATCGGCTTGCCATTGATGCGGTGCTTCAGGGTCTGTCCTTCGAGCAATTCCATGACGATAAACGGGCGGCGATCGAACTCACCGACGTCGTGAATGGTGCAGATGTTCGGGTGATTCAGTGCGGAGGCGGCACGCGCTTCGCGTTGAAAGCGTTCGAGGGTCAGCGCATCGGTGGGCGTATCCTCAGGAAGAAACTTCAGCGCGACGCTGCGGTCCAGACGCGTGTCTTCCGCGCGGTAAACGACGCCCATTCCACCGCCACCTAGCTTTTCCTGGATTCGATAGTGAGAAATTGTCTGTCCGCTGAGAGACCCGGCTTCCGTCATGGCTCGGTTATCTTAGGGTTCGGCCTGACCCAAGTCAACGCGTGCGGCCTGGTCGGCGTTGTTTGGATTTTCTCGAGTCACCAGCGGACCTGAGAGGTCCTGGTGAGTTGCACGATGGGCCGGTCGCCCGCGGGGCACGGTTGGCCAGCGTGTCCCGCGAGCAGATGCGTCAGGACGGCGTTCAGGCTCTGATGTTTCTTGCGATTGAGTTCGGCATCCTCGACGAAAGATATATCCCGAGATCTTCGAATCTTCCGCACCTCGCGGATCACACACACAGCTTCGCGCTTCAAGGACTGGAGTTTGTCGCACATATATTTGTCGCGGCGGTCGGGGATTTTACGACCATGTTGACGCAGAACAACGGTACTTTCGTACCCCGCTGTGGATTTCGTGTTGAGTGATCGCAGCGGAAGCCTGGATTCGCGCGAGCGTATCGCAGTCGACTTCCGACAAATAGTTCAGAGATGTTAACGAGCTAGCGAGTCTGCCGGCCGCGCCTGCAACTGCCACACGCGCAGCTTCGCGCCAAGCCACGACTGCGGCATCGCCAACACCACCAGCGCCACGGGATACCAGCGCGGCCCGAATTCCGCCACGCGGTTCCACGCCACGACGACACCCGCGATACACGCCGCGACTCCAATCGCCCCGAGAATCAAGGCGTGCATCATCGGTCGATTGGGCGCGAGGCGCGCAGTAACATAGCTCCCTAGCACGCCGTAGACGGCGCGGTAGAAAGTCGCCAAGAGTAGAAGCGCGTCGCTCATCGGCTGGCCGAGCGGCGTGAAAATGTCCGCCGCGCGCAGCGCCGCGTCGGTGCCAACCGAGAGAACGACGCCCACGACGGCGCCGGCGAGCACCGCGCCAATACTTTTCAGAATGTTCATGTTCAAAATTGCCTTCGTGTGGAGATTTTTGTCCACCGTGACCCGCGAGATGCCCCACATGCAAACCTAAATTGTCCAAGTCGTCGCATGCGCCACGGTGCGGCAGGGACTCTATCGAAGTCACTTGCGTTCCGCAACTTGTTGTTTGTCGCTGGTTCGGCGGCCGTGTCGCGGCTTGAGATGGTGGTCGCGCGGTGCAGTTGATGGGCACCGCGTGGCCCCTTCCCTATGCGTTTGCTGTATCGCTCGGGTTTGGCAGGCTCTTACGTGCCGATCAGAGGCATTCGTTGCGAAGCAGACTTGACAAGATTTCAGAGAAAGTCGAGAATGATCAAGGCGAACAAAAAGCGAATATACTAAATCGGCTTTGTGCGCTCCTCTATCTCCATGGCTGCCTCCTCACTTGCTGCTCTCCGTTCCAAAATCGAGCTTGATCTCTGCGGCCGCGTCGTTTCCCCTTTCAACTATCGCGACCGCAACGTCTTCGAGGTCGTGTCCACGGGTATCCCGGAAATCGATGCCGCTGTGGGTGGATTGCCGCGAGGCGCGATGACGGAAATTTGTGGGCCGCCATGCTCGGGGCGGACAAGTTTGCTGCTTTCGGCTCTGGCCACCAGGACCGCAGATGGGGAAGCGTGCGCTCTGGTGGACGCACGCGATAGCTTCGATCCCTATCTGGCGAGTCGGGCGGGTGTTGCACTGAAACAGTTGCTGTGGGTGCGCTGCCAGAACGCTGATCAGGCGTTGCGGGCGACGGATTTGCTCATACAGGGCGGAGGGTTCGGGTTGGTGGCCATCGATCTAAGCGACATTGCGCCGAAGATCGTGCGCTACGTGCCGTTGAATGCGTGGTTCCGTTTTCGCCGCGCGGTGGAAGATACGCCGACAATCTTGATGGTCATGGAGCAGGATGCCAATGCCAAGACGTGCGCTTCGTTGGTGCTGCGATTGAAGGCCGAGCCCGCAATGTGGAGCGAAGCAAGAGCGGGGCGCGGACGCGAAGCGGGGCCTGGTAGCGCCGGCTTGTCCAGAGAACCGAAGGGCATCTTTGCTGGTTCTTCGCGAGATTTGGTGAGATATCCGTTTGCGCGGCTCTTGAAAGGATTCGAGCTTGGCGCGGATGTAGTGAGGTCGCGTGTGCAGTGCGCGAAGGATTTGCCATCGGCAAATGAAAATGTAGCGAATGAATTTGCCGCGAGAGGCGCGCCGAATCGAGTTGAGATTTTTGAAACGGCGACGATGTGGAGTGATTGAAGTGTCGCGTTTCGCGGTTTGTTGCTGTCGTGTTTGATTCATTACACAGGAGCTACATTTGGCTCTAAACCTCGCCCTCTCGGAGAGGGCGGCTACAGGACTTTGTGAGCGATTGGAGACATTCATCCGCGTTTTTGCGATGGGGCTCAGAGAATTATGGCTTTTGCTTGCATTTATATTCCCAACTTCATGGTGCAGTCCGTGGTGCGGGCGGAACCGGCATTGGGCGGCGGCGCGCTGGCGTCGCCCGGAAGGGCATTGGCGTCGCCTGGTAGGGCGTTGGCATTGATCAGCGGGAAGCCGCCGTTGTGGAGCGTTGTGGCGGCGAATGTGGCCGCGGTGCAGGCCGGGATTCAGTTGGGCATGACCAAAGCGCAAGTAGCGGAATTTTGCACCGTGGAGTTTCGTCATCGCTCGGAAGTGCAAGAGCAAGCCACGCACGCGGCGCTATTGGATGTGGGATGGAGTATCTCTCCGCGCGTGGAAGACACCGCCGCGGATACCATTGTTCTCGATCTCGCGGGGCTCGCGTCTTTATTTGGAACCGACGAAAACATCGCGCGTGAATTGGCGGAGCGTGCTTCTCGCATTGGTGTGATCCCGCACGTTGCGGTTGCTTCCAACATTGAGGCGGCCATTCTGGCCGCGCGAGGGTTCGCGGGAATCACGATCGTTCCTGCGGGCGAGGAATGCGCGCGCCTGGGCGGATTGCCAATTCGCACGCTTTGCACGGATGCGGAAGTGCTGGAGACGCTGGAGCGCTGGGGCGTGAATTGTTTACGCGAGCTGGCAGCATTACCGGTTTTGCAGCTTTCCGAGCGGCTGGGGCAGAACGGAGTCCGGTTGCACGAATTGGCGCGTGGCGCTCGGGTACGTTCGCTGGTACTGGCGGAAGCATGTTTGCAATTTACGGAAGAAATGGAGGTGGAGGATTCGGTTGAAGAACTGGAGCCATTGTCGTTTTTGCTGGGACGCTTGCTGGATCAACTTTGCGCGCGGCTGGAAGCACGAGCGCTTGCGGTGCGCACCGTGCGCATACGATTTGAGCTGGAGCCTTCGTTCGAAAAAGACGTGCAAGCGTTGAAAGATGAGTCGCGGAAAAAGACCGCGCCGAAGGAATACACGAAGATTCTCACTTTGCCCGTGCCCATGCGGGATTCCAAAGTGCTGCTGAAATTGGTGCGCTTGGCACTGCAGGGGGATCCTCCGAAATCGCCCATCCAGAAAATTGAGATGGCGGCGGATGCTGCGCCTCCGCGCGTCGAGCAGAGCGGGCTGTTCGCGCCAAAGGGGCCCGATCCAGAAAAGCTGGAGTTGACCATCGCGCGGCTCGCGAAGCTTGTGGGGGAGCCAAATGTTGGCGTGGCTGAATTGCTGGACACGCATCGATCGGAAAATTTTCGGATGGCGCGGTGGGCGGACAACGCGAATTCCCCGTTAAAAAAGACAATTAAAACTCGGAAGAAAACTGCGGCGCTGACGGACGACGGCAAGCCTCAAGAAGCGCGCCAACCCGCACCTGGATTTCGAGTAATCCGACCGGCAGTGACAGCGAGCGTGGAAATAGACGAAGAACGGCCGGTGCGCATTTGTTTCTCGGGAATGCAAGGCGATGTAGTGGCGGCGTCGGGCCCCTGGCGCAGCTCCGGGGAATGGTGGCAGGAAGACGGCTGGGATCAGGACGAATGGGATCTGGCGATTGATTTTGGATCGCGCGGCGGGCTGCACGACAAGAGCGCAATCCCGTGGCCGCAATACGGCGTCTACCAGATTTATTACGATGCGCCGCGGCGAAACTGGTTTGTGCGGGGATTCTACGACTGATGTACACCGAACTCCATGCACGATCCGCGTTTAGTTTTCTGGAAGGGGCATCGATCCCTGAAGAGCTTGCCAGCGCGTGCGTCGAGCGCGGCATGACGGCGATGGCGGTGCTCGATCGCGATGGCGTCTATGGAGCGCCGCGATTTTACCAGGCGGCCACAAAAAATCGCATACGCGCACACATCGGCGCGGAAGTCACCTCACCGTTCGGCTGGCGTTATGCGTTGCTCGTGGAGTCCCGCGAAGGCTATCAGAATTTGTGTCGCGCGATTACCCGCATGAAATTGCGCGCCAGAAAAGGCGAAGGACATATCGCGGCCGAAGAGCTGGCGGAATTGAAGGCCGGGCTGATTTGTCTGACTGGAGGCGAAGAAGGCCCGTTGGCCTATGCGTTGAAGAAGGGAGGGATCACCCGAGGAATCCAGTGCGTTCGTGAGTTGTGCGAAATCTTTGGACACGAAAATGTCTACGTTGAGTTGCAGCGGCATCTGTGCCGGGAAGAAGAAGCGCGTAACCAGGCGGCAGTCGAGATTGCAAGGAAGTTGTCTTTGCCATTGCTGGCGACGAATGGAGTTAGTCACGCACAGCCACAGCAAAGGGAATTGCTGGATGTCTTTACATGCATTCGCAACCACCGCTCGCTGGCGACGGCAGGACGTTTGCTTACGCGCAATCCGGAACGCCACTTGAAAACCCCCGCGGGAATGCAACTGTTGTTCGCCGATCTTCCGGAAGCGATCGCGAACACGCAGACCCTCTCTGCCCGCTTGCAATTCACGCTGAAAGATCTGGGCTACGAGTTTCCGAAGTATCCGGTTCCGGGCGGCGGCACGCAGATGCAGTTTTTGCGCGAGCGCTCGCGCGACGGAATGATTTCGCGCTACGGCTCGGAAAACGAGAAAGCCCGCCTGCAAATCGACCGCGAGTTGGCGCTGATCGAAAAGCTCGATCTCCCTGGCTATTTTCTGATCGTGTGGGACATCGTGCGATTTTGCGCGGAGAAAAACATCCTGGTACAGGGGCGAGGATCGGCGGCGAACAGTGCGGTCTGCTATGCACTGGGAATCACTGCCGTGGACCCCGTCGGCATGGGGCTTTTGTTCGAGCGCTTTCTCTCTGAAGAACGCGGTGAGTGGCCGGATATCGACCTCGATCTCCCCAGCGGAGATCAGCGCGAACGCGCGATCCAATATGTGTACGAGCGCTATGGAAAATTGGGCGCAGCGATGACCGCCAACGTGATCACCTACCGGGGAAAGTCGGCGGCGCGTGAAATCGGCAAGGCCATGTCTTTCGATCCGGAAACGGTGGCGCGTTTGGCAAGCCTGGTCAGCGCGTGGGAATACAAAGACTCGAACGACACGCTGGAACGCCATTTTCAGGATGCGGGTTTCGACCTGAAGCATCCGAAGATCCGCAAATTTTTCGAGCTCTGCGTGCAAGCACAGGACTTGCCGCGGCATTTGGGGCAGCATTCTGGCGGGTTGGTGGTGTGCCAGGGACAACTGGATTCTGTGGTGCCGTTGGAGCCAGCGACCATGCCCGATCGCGTGGTTGTGCAGTGGGACAAAGAAGATTGCGCGGACAGGGGCATCGTCAAAGTGGATCTGCTCGGGCTGGGCATGATGGCGGTGCTGGAAGAAACTTTGCAAATTATCCGGGAAAAGCACGGCGAAGAAGTTGACTTGGGCCGCTTGCCCGTGAACGATCCAAAAGTTTACGCGACGCTGCAAAAAGCGGATACAGTGGGAATGTTTCAGATCGAGAGCCGCGCGCAGATGTCGTGTTTGCCGCGGCTGCAGCCCAAATGTTTTTACGACATTGTTGTGCAGGTGGCCATCATCCGGCCGGGACCCATCGTTGGAAAAATGGTGCATCCCTATTTGAAGCGGAGGCAAGGCCGCGAGCCCGCGGAATGCCTGCATCCTTCGCTCGAGCCAGTATTGGAGCGCACGCTGGGAGTGCCGCTATTCCAGGAGCAACTGTTGCGCATGGCCATGATCGCTGCGGGCTTCACGGGAGGCGAAGCCGAAGAGTTGCGCCGCGCATTCGGCTTCAAGCGCTCCGAAAAGCTGATGAAGGACGTGGAAGTAAAGCTGCGGCTTGGCATGGATCGCAATGGGATCACCGGCGCGACGCAGGACACCATCGTCCAATCCATTACATCGTTTGCGCTCTATGGATTTCCGGAATCGCACGCCGCGAGCTTCGCGCTGATTGCGTACGCCAGCGCCTACCTGAAATGCCACTATCTCGCCGCATTTACCGCGGCCATGCTCAACAATCAGCCGATGGGCTTTTATCATCCGGCGACGCTGGTGAAGGACGCGCAACGTCACGGCCTGCGCGTTCGCCCCATCGATGTGATGCGTTCGGAGTGGATCTGCACGCTCGAGAAAAATGGCGACGACCATGTTCTGCGCGTGGGTTTGCGCTATGTCAAGGGTTTGCGCGAAGAGGCCAGCCGCGAAATCGTTCGGCAGCGAGAGATCGAAGCGTTTCGCTCCATCGATGATTTAAAACTCCGTGTGCCTGGCTTGCAGAAATCGGAGCTGACGGCGCTGGCGGAAATCGGCGCCTTGAATTTCGTCGGCAGCAAGTCCGGTTTCCACCGTCGCGATGCGCTTTGGCAGATCGAGCGCGTCGCGCGCCGTGCGGGTCCGCTTCTGGAAGCATGTGAAGAGGAGCCGGAAGCCGCGCAAAACGCATCAAATGCGAGCCATTCTCCTTTGCTGGAGATGACTGCAGAAGATCGCCTGGTCGCTGACTTTCGCAACACCGGTATGACCGTCGGCCCTCATCCGTTGGGTTATCACCGCATGCAATTGAAACGCGAAGGCATTCTTTCGGCGGAAGACTTGCACCATTTGCGCGATGGAATGGAAGTTCGCGTTGCGGGTTCCGTAATCGCGCGCCAGCGCCCTGGCACCGCCAAGGGTTTTGTTTTTCTTAGCCTTGAGGATGAAACAGGAATTTCCAACGCCATCATCACGCCGCAGATTTTTCAGCAGCATCACGTGGTGATCGTGAATCAGCAATTTTTGCTGATCGAAGGGAGGCTACAAAACCAGGACAACGTGATTTCCGTGAAGGCCGAACGCATCCGCCCGCTGTTCTTAACGCGAGTGCAAACTTCGTCGCACGATTTTCACTGAGGGTCGCGAGGAACGCTCAACCTTTCCACTCCACCAGGGTCTTTCGAGCGAACGGGAATTGTCGTCAGTGGAGCGCGGGCAACGATCGCAAGAGGGCACTGACTCCGTTCCACAAAATCTGCACGCCGATGCAAACCAACAAGAAGGAGGATAGCCTCATGATAACGCTCATGGCCGTAGCACCCAGAAGCTTTGCGAAACGGTCCGCGAAGCCATAGCAGAGGTATATGCTGACTCCAAGAAGCGCCGAAGCGACGATGATCGATAAAATTCCAGGGATATTAATGCCGGGAAGCGTGGCAGCATTGGCGCCCAATGTGATGGCCACGGATATGGCACCGGGACCTACCGTGAGTGGCAAAGTGAATGGATAGAATGCGTGGCGATAAATGTCTTTTGGATCCACGTCGTGGTGCACGCCGCTAGCGCGATGATCATCGTCGTCGGTGCGGTTGAGCATGCCCCAACCGGTGGCCACGACGATCAAGCCGCCTCCCACTTGCACGATGGGCAGTGAAATTCCAAAGAACGTCAGGATGTGAGTGCCGATCAGACCCGATGCAACCAGCAAGACAAAGCTATTCATGGCGATACGCTGCGACAGGAGCCTGCGCTCCAAGGGCGTATAGTCCCCGGTGAGCGCCAGAAAAATGGGGCTCCCGCCGAGAGGATTCACGATCGGGAAGAGCGCGCTGAGAAGTAGAAGCGAGGTCTTGACTGCTTGGAGCAAGGCATCCTCCGGACGGGCGAGTATATCTGAGCACCATGCAGGCGCAAATGTTCAGGCGCGCTGGGCGGCGACAAACTTTGCGGTGGTGATTGCTTGGCCGACGTGACGTTGCGTGTGGTCGGCAACGTGAACAAGCAGCCCGCCGACTGTCGTTGGCAGGGCTTTCTTTCCGACCGCTCGCGATTGTTGCAGATTGGCCTCCGCCAGGTTGCGAACGCGTTCGGCGCTGCTGGTGAATGCCCTAGCGAGTTCAGCGAACAGCGCTTCCCTGGTGGCGTCGGGCTGCGCCTCATTCTTCAGCGCTTCCAGTTGTTCTCGCGTCAGCGCATCGCCTTCCGCGTAGGTCAATAGTCGATCGAGGCTTCGCGCAATATGGCGAATATGAAAGGCGACTGCCGGTAGATCAGCGGGACGCCCGTTCAACTCATCGCCGGTAAGCGGCCCGCACCATTTCTGTAAGTCTTCGGCGGCGAGTTCCAGAGCGTGGAGCACCGCCCGCGACACCGCCGGGATTTCCGTCAACGTGCCGCGCAACCACGGTTCGGGCAACGGGGGACCGGCAGTTTCTGCCGGCTGGTTTGCATTCATTTGAGTCTCCTCCGATTAGAGCACCGCAATCCGGCGCCATCCCAAAAATTGATTCTAGAACAGAAGTCACGCCTTGCCGAACGGTACGCTGTAGGCTAGAGTCTCGGTTCCACGAAAAAAGGGCAAATCATGGCAACGAAAGCAAAGGAAGCAAAAAAACCGCAACCTAAGGGCAAAGGCGGGGAGAGCGTTCGTATCCTGATTTCCCGCGCACGGCTGCAGCGCCGAATCATCGAGATGGCGCGCGAAATTCGCAAAGATTTTCCGGGGGAACCGCTGCACCTGGTCGGCGTGCTGAAGGGCGCGGTGTTTTTTCTTACCGATTTGGGAAAGCAGATTCCGGGTGACGTTTCGTTTGATTTCATCGCCGTTGCGAGTTATGGACTCGGAACGCATTCCTCGGGGCAGGTCAGGCTCACTCGCGACCTGGATTCCAGCATTGAAGGCAAAACCGTGATCGTGGTGGAAGACATTCTGGACACGGGCATGACGCTGCAATACTTGCTGCGCGTTTTCGAGCAGCGCAAACCCAAGCGTATTCGTGTGGCGGTGTTGCTGGACAAGCCGGAGCGGCGGATTGCCGCGGTGCACGCCGACTACGTGGGTTTCACCATCCCCAATGAGTTCGTCGTTGGCTTTGGACTCGACTATGCGGAGCGCTACCGCAATATGCCTGACGTGGGCGTGCTTTCCCTGGGTCCCGACGGTGCCAAAAGCGGCAAACCCTAGCGACGATGCAAACGCCGCACTAACGTTTCGCAACTTCTTCGCGGAACTCCTTGCGCCCTCATCCCGCCTGCTATAATAGTCTCTTGGATGAATCCCACCGACGCACACACAGGGCCAGCTACAGAAAGCGGAAGCCCAGAAGCTTCCGCCGAAGTTCTGGCAACACTTGCTGAAATCGGCGAAGAGGTAAATGCTTCGCTCGATCTTGACGAGGTGCTGGCGCGCACGGCTGTGCTTATCAAGCGGCACATTGATTACGAAATTTTTGGCGTGTTGATGTTTGAGGGAGATGGATCCTACCTGAAGCATCGTTTCTCGATCGGGTATCCGCGCGATCTCGCGGAAAACCTGCGGATCCCACTGGGTCAGGGGATCAGTGGCACGGCGGCGGCGACGGGACACCCCGTGCGCGTGGGCGACACGGCAAACGATCCTCGATACATCAGCGCGATTGATAATGTAAGGTCGGAGCTCGCCGTGCCGCTGATGCTTCGCGGCAAGTGTGTCGGTGTGCTTGATATTCAGAGCCGTCACCCGAATTACTTCACGCGCGAGCAGCAAAGCATTTTAACTTTGCTGGCCAGCCGGCTTGCGGTTGCGGTGGAGAACGCCAGGCTCTTTCAGCGTGTCCGCGCGCAGGCGGAAACGCTCTTGCTGCTGAACGAGGTGGGGCGGGAGACGAGTTCGATCCTGGATGTGGAAGAGTTGTTGCGCCGCGCGGCGGAACAAACCAAGCGCGTGATCGACTATCAGATTCTGAGCATCATGCTCTACGACGAAGAACTAAAGGTTTTTCGCCACCGCATCGACGTGAAGCATGGTCATCGTGTGCAAGGAAAGCTGCGGGCAGCAGCGAGTGAAGGAATCGTCGGCGCAGCAGCTACGCTCAAGGAGCCGGTGCTGGTTCCCGATGTTACCGTTGATCCCCGATACCTGATGGCGAATCCGGAGACGCGCTCCGAGCTGGCCATTCCCATGATTCATAAGGGGCGCGTGATTGGCGTGCTGGATCTGGAGAGTCCGCAGCTGAATTATTTCACCGAAGACCACGTGCAGACGCTGTCGATTCTGGCTGCGAATTTCGCGGTTTCGCTGGAGAATGCTCGCTTGTACGAGCAGGTCGCGCGGGATGAAGCGAGGCTAGAACGCGATCTTCAAGCGGCGAAGCGCATTCAAGGCGCGTTGCTGCGCTCGGTGCCGACGGAGGATTTTGGGTTGGATATGGCGGCGCGCTATCTTTCGGCGCGTGAAGTCGGCGGCGATCTATACGAATTTTTGCGTTACGGTCCGCAGCAGCTTGGGATCGCGCTCGGAGACGTCAGTGGCAAGGGAACGGCGGCGGCGTTGTACGGCGCGGTCGCCATTGGGATTATGCGCAGCCTTGCGCCACAAAAACTGCAGCCTGCGGAGATGCTGCGGCAGATGAATCAGATCGTCGGTGAGCGGCGTATCGAAGGCCGATTTATGACTGCGTGTTTCGCCACGTACCAGAAAGGGCGGAGTAAGTTGCGCGTCGCGAACGCAGGGCAGTCGCAGCCGCTTTTGTACAAAGAGGGGCGTTGCGGCAAGGTGGAGCTCACCGGGTTTCCTTTGGGGATTTTTGAGGATGTCACGTACGACGAATGGTCGGTTACGCTGTCTGTCGGCGATATCCTGGTGTTTCATTCGGATGGCATCGCGGAAACAGCAAACAGCGAAGGCCAGTTCTTCGGCACCGAACGATTGCGCAAAATTATTGAAGACCAGCACGAGCTGACTGCAGCCGAGCTGACGGATCAAGTGTTCCGCGAGGTGGAATGGTTTTCGCAGGGCGCGCCACTGGCGGACGATCGCACACTGGTCGTGCTCAAAGTACGATGAGCGGACCGGCCGAGGCCTCTTTACGAAAGCTCGTGTTCGTGGATCCTGCCACATTTACTCCTCATTTCTCCTGGAAGAAATTAGGAAATAGCGCTTCCGGCCGAGAATTTGTCGCTTGCGAAGGCGTGCGTTTGGTGGACGTTGCGGAGAAGATCGGCACGCCTGCTTACGTATATAGCCGCGCCGCGATTGATGACGCGCAGGCGGAGTTACATCGCGGTCTTGGATCGCTTCCGCACACACTGTGCTTCGCGGTGAAATCGAATGGGAACTTGTCGATTCTGAAGCATGTGGCGAAGGGCGGGAACGGTTTCGATATCGTTTCTGGTGGAGAACTTGCGATGCTGCGGGGAATCGGCGTGCGTGGCGATCGGATCGTGTTTTCCGGTGTTGGCAAGACGCGCGAGGAGATGCGCGAAGCGCTGCGCTATCCCTCTCCGGGGGTGCGTGGTCGCGGTCGGGGAAGTCAGAGCGGGATTCTGCTTTTCAACGTTGAGTCGGAAGCGGAACTGGAAATTTTGCTGGAAGAATCGTCGCGCCATGTGAGACGCGGTGACGGGGCTCCTTCCGTTTCGATCCGCGTGAACCCGGATGTGCAGGCCGGCGGGCATCCGCACATTGCGACCGGGCGTCACGAGCACAAGTTCGGGCTCAACTGGGATGAAGCGCGACGTTTGTATCTTGCGCACCGGGAATCGAAGTGGATTCGCTGGCAGGGAATCAGCGTTCACATCGGTTCACAAATTGTCGCGATGGATCCGTTTCGCCGGGCGTTGCGGCGGCTTGCCGGCTACGTTGGCGAGCTGCGAAAGAACGGAATCGCGCTGAAGTATCTCGATTTCGGAGGGGGTCTTGGGGTTCGCTACACAACCGAGCAACCGCCGACGCGTACTGCGTATGCACGTGTGGTGGCGCAAGCGCTTCGGCCGCTGGGATTGCATCTTCTACTCGAGCCAGGGCGGACGATCATCGGACCCACAGGCGTGCTGCTTACGCGGGTCATCTACGTGAAAAAGAGCCGCGGCAAGACGTTTGTGGTTGTGGACGCAGCCATGAATGATTTGATGAGGCCGGCGCTTTATGGCGCGGTGCACCCGATTACGAGGGTTACGAGAGACAAAGATGACGGCATGCCGTATCGAGGGGTGGATGTTGTTGGTCCTGTGTGTGAGACCGGGGACTGTTTTTTGCGCGATTGGCCGATGGGACGAGTGGAAACGGGCGAGGTTTTGGCGATTTGGGTGGCTGGGGCTTATGGGATGAGCCAGTCGTCGAACTACAATGCGCGGTGTCGAGCGGCGGAAGTCTTCGTTGAAGGAAACAGGTTCCGCTTGATTCGGCGGCGGGAAACCCTTCGCGATTTGCTTCGAGGACAATTGATTCGCTAGGTTGCTACGGGTTGGTTTCGTTTTGAGGCCGTCGAGCTTGGGTATGTACCCCTCCCCCCTAGTTTTTCTTTCAACGATTTGAAAACAAAGGAGAGCGGCTGCGGTTTGGCGTAGTGATCTGATTCTAAGGGGTTTAAGTTGAGCTGATGTTGCAAGGCATTGCAAAATTGGGATTTATGCGCCGAATTCAGCGGTAGAGTCCTCATCCTCTACCGGCCGTCTACGTGATTAGCGCTCCGCGGGAGCTGCATGGTGCTTGCTGAAGGGGACACAGACGCTTCGAGACTCAGCGTAAACAAGAGTGTCTGTGCCTTCGGGGGCGCAACCTAACTTATGGGAATAGTAACATAATAGTTAAGATAGTCAAATGAAATCGCTGGTTGCTGTTGGCGGGTGTTTGGTTGCTCGCTGCGAATGGCGGCTAGGTTTCGCCCCATTTGAGTTTGCTGTGGAGGATCTCGAAGTAGGATTTTTTTTGGGGTTGGATCAGCTTCAGGCGCTCGGCAGCGCGGGTCATGCGGACTCGGTCGTCTGGTTGCATGGGTATTCCGGTTTGCCCGTCGAGGGTTAGAAAGACGGATTCGGTGCCGGCGGACAAATCGATTTCGACCTGGGAAGAATCGCGGATCACTACCGGGCGATCGCTCAGGGTGTGCGGGCAAATCGGAGTGATGATCCAGGATTCGACGGAGGGGTGCACGATGGGGCCGCCTGCGGAGAGGGAATAGGCGGTTGAGCCTGTGGGAGTGGCGACGATCAGACCGTCGACGCGATAACGGCATACGAATTCGCTGTCGATCATGAGTTCCAGGTCGATCATGCGGGCGAGGGCGCCTTTGTTGATGACCGCCTCGTTCAGGACGGTCTGGCGCTCGACGATTTTTCCCTCGCGTTTCAGTTCGACGTCCAGCATGACGCGTTCGCTGGACGGTAATCTGCCGGCCAGCGTTTCTTCGAGGGCGGGATACATTTCTTCGAGTTTGAAACTGGTAAGAAAGCCGAGGCTTCCCATGTTGATGGGGAGGATGGGAATGCCTAGTGGCGCGGCGACACGGGCTGCGGCGAGCAAGGTGCCGTCCCCGCCGAGGACCAGCAAGAGTTCGGAGTTTTTTGCGACTTCATCGCGGGAGAATCCCTTGGAAGAGTCATTCAAGGCGCTGGCGGTTTCGGTGTCGTAGAACACCTGGATGCCGCGGGCTTGAAACCAATGAAGCAGCGGGGGCACAACGACGGCCAGATTGGAACGCCGAGGCCGCGAAATAAGACCGATGGTTTGAAAGGACACGGACGGGTGCATGGATGTCTGAGATTCTACTCCAGCGGCTTTTTGCGCGCGTGGAGAAAATACTCTTGATTGCCTTCGGCGCCGGGTAGATGGCTGGGCCGCATTCCTAGAATTTCGAGGCCGGTCGCCATTGCGGCGGCGCGCACTTTTTCTACGGCCTTTTCGTGCAGGGCTGGATCGTTGACGATGCCGCGGGTTCCGACATCTTCTTTGGGCAGCTCAAATTGAGGTTTTACGAGGACGAGCAGGTTCGCGCCGGGTTTCGCTATACCGGCCGCCGGAGGCAGCACTTTCGTTGCGGAAATAAAGGAGACATCGACGACGACGAGATCGACGGGCTCGGGAATATCTTCGCGGCACAACTCTCGGGCGTTGCGTTCGATGCGAACGACCCGGTTGTCTTGATGCAGCTTCCACGCGATTTGATCGACATTCACGTCCACGGCGTAGACGCGTGAGGCTCCTTTCTGCAACAAGCAGTCGGTGAAACCTCCGGTGGATGATCCGATGTCGAGGCAAACGAAGCTCGCAGGATTGAGGCCGAAATCTTCTAGAGCGCCTTCCAGTTTGATGCCGCCGCGGCTCGCGTATTTTTGTGTTCGGCTGGTTACCGCGACTCGAGCATCTTCGGCTATCGATGCTCCTGCTTTGTCCGCGCAGACGTTATCGACGGAAACCTCGCCGGCGAGGATCATGGCTTGGGCTTTGGTTGCGGACTCGGCTAGGCCGCGGTCGACTAGCAGAAGGTCGAGGCGTTTCTTTTTGGGGGGCTTGGATTTCATTGACGAATTACAGTAATTGGGAGGGATTGGGGTGTCAAAGGCGGAGGCCCCGCCGCGAAAAGCACAAGAAAGTCTCCTCAGGGGCTAAAGCCCATCGGGTGCATGGGGTCATGTCGGAGCTAAAGCTCCGACCCCCGAAAGCAATCTTTTCCCGCAGCCTGTGAAGCTGCGCTGTTGCCGTTGGCGCAGCGAAAGGTTTAGCCGCTGCGGAGGTCGGGCGTGCCGGGCTAGGCGCGGCGAAGGACCAGGTATTCGGCTATGTCGCGGAGGCGACTGGCTTTTTCTTCGAAGGGAGCGAGTTCGGCGATGGCGCGGGTGGCCAGGTCGTTGGCGATTTCGTGGGAGCGCTCCAGGCCGTAGACCGCGGGGTAGGTGGCCTTTTGTTGGGCGATGTCTTTGCCTGCGGTCTTTCCGAGCGCGGTGGAGGATTCTTCCACGTCGAGGATGTCGTCGGTGACTTGGAAGGCCCAGCCGATGTTTTCGCCGAATCGGCGCAAACGGGCTACGTCACTTTTGCTGGCGCCAACGCATAAGGCTCCTGCGGTGACGGAGGCGCGAATCAGGGCGGCCGTTTTGGAACGGTGGATATATTCGAGCATCTTTTTGCCAACGGCCTTGCCCTCGGCTTCGAGATCGGCGACTTGCCCGCCGACCATGCCGTTGACTGTGCCTGCGGCGGTGGCGATTTCGGTGAGCATGGCTACGCGGCGCTCGGCGTCAACGGGTGTAGAGGCGACGACTTCAAACGCCAGCGTTAGCAGGGCATCGCCTGCCAGGATAGCGGTGGCTTCGCCGAATTGCTTGTGGCTGGTGGGCTTGCCGCGGCGAAGGTCATCGTTGTCGAGCGCCGGCAAGTCGTCATGAATCAGCGAATAGGTGTGAATGCACTCGATCGCACAGGCCGGATGCAAGGCGGCGGTGACATCGTCGGCGAAGATGCGGGAGGTCTCTAAGCACAAGATGGGCCGGATACGCTTTCCGCCGGCAAAAACGCTGTAGCGCATGGCCTGGTGAATCGAGGACGGTTGCGTGTTTTCTGAGGGCAGTAATTTTTCGAGGTGAGCGTCGACTGTCAGGCGGTCTTCTTCGAAAAAAGCTGGGAGCTTCGCCGGGGTGGGAGGAGTGCTGGTCGAGCGGTTAGCAACCGTCACGATTCGTTCTCGCGCTCGGGATCGAATGGTTCGGCGGTGAGCTTGCCATCCGCTTTTTTGAGGAGAATTTCTACGCGGCCTTCGGCTTCTTCGAGTTGCTTTTGGCACTCGCGGGAGAGCTGGACGCCTTCTTCGAAGAGTTTCATGGCGTCGTCGAGAGAGAGTTGTGGGCTTTCGAGGCGGCGGACGACCTCTTCGAGGCGGACCAGGGATTTCTCGAAGTCCGGCTTTTTGGGTGGCTCGGGCTTTTTTACGGGAGTTGAGTTCACTCGATCAGGCCTCGTGTGCGCTTAAAGGCGCCCGCTTCGGAAAGCGGCCGCTACATGAACCGGATGCAAAGAGCATTCTACGGCACGGCCGAGAATTGAAACAATTGGTTTGTGAGATTGTGCTGAGAAGGAACGTTATTCCTGCGTTGTGCAAGGGTGCAGGGACCGGGATTCATGCCGGACGAAAAATTCTGTGGTGATGTCGAGTTATTTTGGCGCTGAGGTCAGTGCGATTTATCGGATTCGTCAGGCACCCGGGTCTGGTCCGTAATCCAGTTTACTTCCCAAGACTTGCCTCCATCATCGGAGAAGGACTGTTCAAAGTGGGGCGAATTCGTGGTCAGGTCCGTCCAAACATATCGAATCAAGATGGTTTTGCCATTGATCGTATCCTGGGCGAAAAACTCACCGCGTCCATTCTTGAATTCGCCGACCTGCGGTGGGTCCATGATGCCAATCTTGCTGTTGGCCCAATAAAGCCTCCACTGGTGAGATTCAGGATTGTACATACGGAGAGTCAGGCCTTCGATGTGGCCCGTTGGACCGTCGACTTCGATGGTGTCCAGTTGGGCGCGGCCATCCCAAATCTTGAAGCAGACTCCGGTACCGTTCAATTCGACCCAGGTATTGGATTCGGTCAGGGGATACAGGCGGCGCTTCAGGTGGTATTTCCATCTACCAATGAGGGGATCAAAAATCGTGTTGGCCATCGCGTTCCGCGGAAGCCTGTTGCGTAGCTGCTTTCGATGCATCTGAATTCTGCCGCGCGAATCCCAGTGGGGTCTGCAGGGAGAGAAGCAAGCTGGCCGCCAGGAAATAAATGCAAATCCGATTCAGCGCGTTCATTCGAGCTTCGGTGTTCTTGTGCATGCAGCGAAGATTACTCTGCATCGGGGCATCCCGAAATAGCCACTATCGTGCTCTGCGGTATGACCACTTCAGGTGAGATATAGGGGTCTTCTTATCGGTTCAAGAACACAAGTTTGAGGTAAGCAAGCCATCGAGCCGCCCCGACCCGCGCTGATTCACTTCGAGGGTGTGAGCGTTAGGGTGTGCTTGCGGTCTTTTGCTTCGGCTGCGTCGGTGAAGGGGGCGAAGATGGGCTTGCCTTCGTACCAGTAGGAGAATTGGTCGGAATAGTGGCTGCTGCCGGGTTGGCCGGATTGGCCTGCGGGGATCAGGAGGATGGATTCGTCCCAGTTGCCGGGATTGGCGACGAAGCGCATTGCGGGGCCGTGGGTTTTTGTGGCGGCGCGCACACTGTAACTTGTGCCGGACTGCGGTTTGTTGCTGATGCTTAGCAATTTCTTCAGGAGACCCTCGCGGCCGATGGGGTGGAGCATTTCCAAGGAATTGAAACGCTTCCAGGGCCAGTCTTCGATGCGAGGGCTGCTCGAGTCTTCGGCGAGTTTGGCTACGGCACGATCTGCAGCTGCGACCAGGAGCGCGTCGTAAGTTTTGTAGGTTGACGGAAGCCACTTCGCGGGACGATCGGTGAGGATCCTTTGCAGGAATGTGGTGGCGCGCCAGCGGTATAAGTTGGGTTGATCGCCTAAGTATGGCTCCAGAATCAGCGCTAGCGCTGAGCGTCGTAGCGCGACCAGGAAGGAGACTTCGGGAGAGTCGGCGTCGGCGATGCCGTTCCAGTCTTGGAGGCCGTCGATGAGTTTTTTTGTGCGAGCGTCGTTTGGTGTGGCGGTTTTTGCGGCGGCGACCAACTGGTCGGCTAGAAAAAGATGAGGATAGCTGAAGGTATCGGTCTGAACCTTGAGCATGTCGGCGGGGCGCAGGTCGTGCTTGTCGTGGAGGAGGTCGTAGATGCGGGCGGTGCGGTAGGGTTCTTCCCAGCGGTCGGTTAAGTAGGGCTTGTAGGCGGGTCCTACGACGCGAGCGTTTGCGGTGACGATCAGGCCGCTATCGGGATTGAGGGCTTGCGGGAGTTGATCGAAGGGGATGTAGCCGGTCCATTCGTAGTCGTCGGTATCGCCGGGGGAGGGAATTTCTCCGTGGCCTTTCTTGCGAATGGGCACGCGCGCGGCCATCACGTAGCCGATATTGCCTTTGACGTCGGCATAGACGGCGTTTTGGGCCGGGCCCCAGACTTTTTTCATGACGCTGCGAAATTCTTCCCAGTTCTGAGCTTTGCCCAGCCAGTTATAAACATTCGATAGGCCGCCGGGCTCGGTGGCGGTCCAGCGGAGGGCGTACGATTTGCCGTTCTCGCGGCGAACGATCGGACCGTGGCGCGTTACTACGAGTTGGAGATGTTCATCGGGCTGGCCTTTGACGCGAATCACTTCGTCGAGGAGCTGCGCTTTTACCCACTTTCCGTTCACGCGATATTGGTCTGACGCGGTGGGATTGAACGTTTCGGTATAGAGATCCTGAACGTCAGCGCCATTGTTGGTGAAGCCCCAAGCGATGCGGTCGTTGTGACCGATTACGACCAGGGGGGCGCCTGGCAGCGTGAAACCTTTTACATTCCAGCCTGGGGCTGTTAGATGGATTTCGTACCAGATTGGGGGAATGGAGAGTTCGAGGTGGGTATCGTTGGCGAGGAGAGGCTTTCCGGTGGCGGTGTGGGCGCCGCTGACGACCCAGTTGTTGCTGCCAAGGCTGTGGCGAATTTCGCGGCGCGAGGCTTCCAGAAACTCGGATACGGAATTAGCCAGCGCCGTCGTCAGATCGGGAATCGCGTCTGGCGCGCGTACGTTATTTGATCTTGTAGCGCTGGCCTTGAGCACCCCGTCCGGCTCCATGTCGTCATCATCGTCGTCGTCTTCGTCGTCGGAATCGACCCTGGAACGCTGCGAACCGTCGTTCACCACATTGGGGTCGCCGACTACGAAACGATCCATCGCGGCGTCAGGCGAAAAAAGATCGCGCGCGCGCTCCGAGCCGACGCGGTCGGTTACATTCGTGCGATCGATTTCCTCCTCCCACGTGTCGGTCAGGGTTTGGTACATGTAGCCGGAAATTACGAGGGTGTCCGTCGGCTGCCAGGGCTGTGGTTTGTATTTCAACAGGGAGAATTCGAGCGGCAGTTGGTCGCGATGCTGTTCGATGAAATGGTTAACACCTCGGGCGTAGGCGTCCAAGATGGCGCGATTCGTTGCGTCCATCAAGCCTAGATCGCGGTCCGCGGCGCGGGTAAAACCAAAGGTGCGGAATTGCCTGTCAACGTTGAGGGCAGCGGGGCCCAGGATTTCGGAGAGTTGGCCGCGAGCGACTCTACGCAGCAGATCCATTTGCCAAAGACGGTCTTGCGCCATGACGTAGCCTTGGGCTTCGACCATATCTTCGACGGTGTTTGCGCGAATGCGGGGAACGCCCCAGTGATCGCGCTCGACGACGGCGTCTTTTTGGAGGCCCGGGAGAGCGATGGAGCCGTCGAGGCGCGGTAGAGGGCGATAGACGAACCACCAAAGAGTCACGCCGATGGCGATCACGACGATAGCGGCGGACCAAAATAAGAAACGCAGGATTGCTCGCAAGCTGGCTCCCGGCCGTAAGGCGAAACTGTGAGTGTAGAAGAGGGAGCATAGGTGCGCAACCGAGTGGGAGATGAATTGGACACCGTTCCAGGTGCACTACGGCACCTGGGGCACCTGGCGAGCCGCCGCACTCCGAGCGAGTGGCGCTCCGTTGTATAGGGAAAACTGAGGCGTGACTCGCGGGCACGGTGTGCGGGCCTGTGCTGCTACAATGCGGAAAGGGGGCCATCCCAACCACGTATGTTTGTTGTGCGGTTGATCGGCGTGCTTGTGCTCGTCGCGCTGAATGGTTTTTTCGCGGCGACGGAGTTTTCGCTTGTCGCGGTGCGCTTGTCGCGGGTGCGGCAGCTCGTGCAAAAAGGGAATCCGCGGGCCAGGGTCGTTGAGGTACTGCTGAGCGACCTGCACCGTGTGGTTTCTGGTGTGCAATTGGGAATTACCCTCGCGAGTTTGGCGCTTGGTGCGCTCGGCGAGAACACGCTCGCGAATGTGCTGCAGACCCTATGGCCGAGAACCGAGGGTGCGCGGTCAGCGCTTTTTGCGCATGCAGCGGCGCTTGCGGGAGCGTTCGCGATGCTAAGCGCAGTGCATGTGGTCATCGGTGAGCTGGTGCCGAAGACCGTGAGTCTGGCGCGTGCGGAACGTGTTGCGCTGTTGATCGCGCGACCGTTTTCATGGTTTTTAAACACGTTTCGATGGGCGATTGACCTTCTGGATGGGATTTCCGGCGCGATTGTGAAGGCGCTGGGAGTGTCCGAGCCTCAGGGTCATGGCGCCGCGCATTCCACCGAAGAGCTTCAGATTCAAATTCAACAAGCCCGCGAGCGCGGGCTGATCGCGCCGGGCGAGGAGAAATTCATCGTCAGCGCGATCGAACTGGGCCAGGTGCAAGTGCGTGAAATCATGGTGCCGCGTCCCGATATGCACGTGCTGCCGGTGGAATCGACGTTGGACGAAGTGATGCGAGCGTTCGCGACGACGCAACGGTCTCGCATTCCTGTCTATCGCGGGACTGAAGACCAGATGCTCGGTTTCGTGCATATCAAGGATATGCTCTGGGTGTTGCTGGATCGCGAACGACGCCTGGAGGAGAATCTTGCGCCGTCCGCGTTCGATCTTCGCAGGGTGATTCGCGAAATTTTGATCGTGCCGGAGACGAAGCCGGCGAACGAGCTGCTTGCGGAATTGCGAAATCGTCGGGTAGGAATGGCGCTGGTAGTCGATGAATTCGGCAGCATTCTTGGACTGGTGACGTTGGAGGATATTCTGGAGCAGGTTGTTGGGGAAATTCACGATGAGTTCGATGTGGTCGAGCGACCGCTGACGCTTGCGGATGGCGCGGTCATTTTCGATGCAGCTTTGAACGTGCGCGATCTGGATACGCAGTACAACATCACCTTGCCGGAGGATCCAGCGTATGCGACGGTGGGCGGGTTCGTGCTCGATCAACTTGGATTTATTCCGCGAGGCGGCGAAAGTTTCGAGTACGGAAATTCGCGGTTTACGGTCGTCGAGATGGATGGGAAGCGGGTTGCGCGCGTGAAGATCGAGCGTATTCGTGCTTTGGGCGACGAAAAGAAGACTGTTGAGACTGCGGCCGAAGCGGCGCCGGCCTCGACTCCGGCTTCGGCCATGGATGCCGTGAAATCGCACTCCGGTTCCTCGCGGTCTCGATAATGGCGCGACACCTGTTGCAGCGGTTCCTGCTCACGCTTCCGGCGCTCTGGCTTGTTCTCACGCTGGTGTTTTTGATGATTCACATCGTGCCAGGGGATCCTGTCGAGCAGATGCTTGGCGAAGGGGCGGCTCCCGGCGAAGTCGTGCAGTTGCGGCACGCGCTTGGGTTGGATCAGCCATTGTTGACGCAGTACAGCCATTATCTCCGGGAACTTGCGCACGGAGATCTCGGGCAATCGTTTAAGTTTCAGGCGCCTGTGCGCCGGATCATTTTTGAGCGTTATCCGGCGACGCTGAGTCTTGCGTTTCTTGCCTTGTCAGTATGCGCGGCGATCGCCATTCCTGCGGGGATTCTTGCCGCGTATCGGCGTGGGCATGCCGCGGACCGCGCCGTTGGTGTCTTTACGCTCTTTGGCCTTGCGGTGCCAAACTTTGCGCTCGGGCCTGTTCTAATTTTGGTCTTCTCAATCGAACTGGGCTTGTTGCCGGTATCAGGACGCGGCGGTTTGGCCTATTACATTCTTCCCGCGGCGACATTGGGCGCGGCGCTGGCCGCGATTCTTACCCGGATGGTTCGCGGATCGATGCTGGAAGAGCTGTCGAGCGATTACGTGCGGACCGCTCGCGCCAAGGGTCTTTCGATGAGCGCGGTGTTGTTTCGTCATGCGTTCCGCAATGCGCTCATTCCCATCATCACTATTCTCGGGCTGCAATTCGGGACTTTGCTGGCGGGCACGATCGTTACAGAGACGATTTTTTCTTGGCCGGGAATCGGGAGACTTACGGTGCAGGCGATCTCTTCGCGCGATTACCCATTGCTCCAAGGTTGTATTCTGGTGATCGCGCTGTCGTATGTGGTCGTAAATTTGCTTACCGATGTCCTTTATTCCGTGATTGATCCGCGCGTGAGGTTGTCTTGAGATTTGTTGCGGTCGTGCGTCAATTTCTGGGTCAGAGCGTGCTTGCGCGCGTGGGATTTTGCGTGGCGATGCTTCTCATTCTGGCTGCGCTGCTCGCGCCTTGGATCGCGCCTGCGAATCCCGCGTCGCAGGATTTGCCTTCGCGTTTGCAAGCGCCTTCCCGGGCTCATTGGATGGGCACGGATGAACTGGGGCGCGACACCTTGTCTCGGACGCTGTACGGCGCGCGAATTTCGCTGCTCGTCGCCGCTTCGGTGGTATTCGGTTGCGGTTTTACGGGGCTGATGGTGGGGATGGTGGCGGGCTACGCGGGTGGATGGTTCGATCGTTTTGTGAATCTGCTGTTGATCAACGCATTTCTGTCGTTTCCTGGAATTTTGCTGGCGATCGCGTTCGCGGCGTTTTTAGGGCCGGGAATCAGCAAGGTGATACTCGCGCTCGTGATTACGGGCTGGGCGGGGTATGCGCGGCTGGCGCGTGCGCAAGTGCTGAAGGTGAAGGAACTCGAATTTATTCTCGCGGCGCGGTCTTTGGGAGCGTCGCATGTGCGCATTTTGGCTTCGCATTTGTTGCCAAACATTTTGCAGCCGGTTTTGATACAGGCGACCATCGGCATGGCTGGTGCGATTCTGGCGGAGTCCACCTTGAGTTTTCTGGGTCTTGGCGTTTTGGCGCCGGTGCCAAGCTGGGGGGCGATGCTGAACGATGCGCGCAGCCATCTTTTTGACGCGCCGCATCTGGTGATTTTTCCCGCGTTGGCTGTGATGATGGCGGTGCTGGCGTTCAATCTGCTAGGGGATGCGTGGCGCGATTGGCTGGATCCTCGGACGCGCTCGCAAATGGCGGTGTTGGATCTGACGCGCTGAACCAGAGAAACAAAGATTGATTGCCACGGGTTTGGGGAAGGCGCGGATGAAAAGATAACGCAGAGACGCAGAAGGCGCGGAGGTTCGTCGAGAGAGCCCGGCGCCCAAAAGGTTGCCGGAATCGCGCTACTTGCCTGGCAGAGTGACCGCGGCGCCGCGTCCCAATGCGAGGGTGCGTGCCGCGTTTCCTTTGTTGACGCCGATCTCGATGTATCCGCTGGAACCGACATAGGCGATCGGCTCGCCTGCATTTCCCGATGCGAAGGTGTGAACGAGGCGGGAAACCGAATGCGTTCCCGCCTGGAATTGCACCTTGCCGGCGGTCCGCGCCTCCTCGGGAAGATCTTCGGCGCGGAAGTTTGTGATCAGGTTGCCGAAAGCGTCGACTCGCAGCACGACGCCTTTTAATACTCCGTCGGTGGCCTTGGGCCGGGGCATCGCGAATTTCTTGTAGTCCTCGATTACGTCTCCCATGCTCGCGGTCTGCCCGCTCTTCGCCAGCCAGGCGGCGACCGGCGCAAACACATCACGTCCATGAAAGGTCTTGCTGACGGGTTGCAGATAGTAATGCTCAACGTTGGCGTGGCGCACCACGACGCTGGGATCACGCTCATACACGAGCGACAGTACGCCGTTGTCGGGGGCCACAAAATATTGATTCTCTGAGGTGACCAGCAGTGGCCGCCGATCGGTGCCCACGCCAGGATCGACCACTACGATATGAATCGTCCGTGGCGGGAAATAGGGATATGCCGCGCCGATTGTCAGTGCCCCGTCCAGCAGATCGTAAGGGGTGACGTGGTGGGTGATATCGACGATCGTTACATCCGGATTGATCTTAAGGATGACGCCTTTGAGAGTGCCAACCAGATGATCGCTGGTTCCGTAGTCCGTGGTGAGGGTGATAATTGGGTTCGACAATGGATTCTCCGGCCCTGGGTAGTTCAGCGAAGGCCCGCCCGGCGAAGCGTGGAGCGTCTCGCACCTCTTCACGCTAACCAACGCACATCCAGCCGTCAAGAAAAGGACGCGCGGAGTGCTGTGCAATCGCCAACGTCCCGAAAAAGAGGCGGTGAGTGGTCTCGGTCCAGGATCTCCGCGGCGGTCATCTGCTGAGG
Organism: uncultured Acidobacteriota bacterium; assembly: GCA_963832615.1. GTDB lineage: Bacteria > Acidobacteriota > Terriglobia > Acidiferrales > UBA7541 > Acidiferrum. The sequence goes on along the minus strand of CAWHVA010000015.1, from coordinate 77,424 downwards.
GCCGAGAGTGGCTGCGACAATCGCGGTCCATTTGCGGGAGTCTCGCTGGAAGGTTCCACTTTGCGTCCCGACAACAAGGCCAACGAAAGTCTTTACGGAAAGAAGCTGTCCGCGAGGGACATTATGCTTGAGGGAGCGGTTCCGTCTCCAGCCTCAGCAGAGAACTTCTCGCAACGCTGAATCAGCATGGCCCGAAAGAGCAGGCCGAAAAATAACGCGTCGTTCTGGTTTGGACGGCTGGGACACCAGCCGGCGCACGGCGTATCCAAGACCACTCCACAGCGCCAAAATCATCGAAAGAGGCTTTTTCGGGCAGGTATGATATTGTGACTGGGTAGACTTGCCGAGTTGGATTGCCTGAGCTCCCTGAAGGGCTGCGCTTCGCGGCCTTCCCTCCATTGACTTCAGCCGATTCTAGGCCGACGGCTTGTGATGATTGGAGACCGGCGGGGTGTCGAGTCTTCCGCACAAACGGCGGTTCGCAAGATCAGGGAGAAGCGAGCATGAAGAGCCTTTTTGTGGGAAACATGAATTTTCAGACCAGCGAGAGCGATTTACGGGCGCTGTTTGAGCCGTTCGGGCAGGTGACGCGCGTGCACATGGCCATGGACCGGGAAACCGGCCGGGCGCGCGGGTTCGCGTTCGTGGAGATGCCGAACGACGAGGAAGCGGCAAAGGCCATCGCGGGACTCGACGGCAAGGAAGCTGGCGGGCGCAACCTGAAGGTGAACGAAGCGCGCCCCCGCGGTGAGAGCGGACCGCCGCGCAGCCCTCGCGGATTTAGTGGCGGCAGCAACAGCGGTAGTGGCGGCGGTGGCGGTAAGGGCAAAGGCGGCGGACGCAACCGGTTCTCGAACGAGGACTACAGCGAGGCCGTGCGGCAGCCGCGCGAACCGCGCTGGTAACCGTTGGATAGATTCGCTGGACGGTTCGGCGCTGACCGGACCGCATTCTTCTTGTGAGGCGAAGAAATGACCACGACTTTTCAAAAGCGGCAAAAAGAGATGAAGCGCATCGAAAAAAGGAAGATGAAAGAGCAGAAGCGAGTACAAAGAAAGATTGAGAAAGTCGCGCTGAAAGAATCCGGGCAAGACGGACCGCAGATGGGAACGCCGCCGGAAGAAGAGTTCGACTATTCGCCGGAGTAAGTCAGGAAAGTTAGAATCGGTTGATCGCCGAATTTAGATGATTTCGTTTTTGATCACGCCTATATCTCCAAGTTGAAGAGAGATTTCTCCACTGCGGGACAGCATAGCCTGCTGTCCGTCCGGTCGAAATGACAGTTTCGGGAATTCTGCCCGCTGGGAAACACCCCACGCACAGGTGTCGAAGTTCGCTCACCGTATTCCACTGAGTCTTTTCACTCGGCGAGCTTCAGTTTTTCCATATAGGCGGCATAGGCGGCTTTGAGCTTCGCGGCATCGGGAGCGGAGTTCGCGTGGTCAATCAGGATCGAAATGAACTGATCCATACTTTTATCGATTTGTTCGAACAGAGCGTGATTCGTTTTCGAGAGTGCCGTATCGCCGCCGTAGTCTTCTGCCTTGTCCCAAGTTCGCTCGAGAATGCGGGCGAGTTCCGCGGCGGTGGCATTGTCCCCCTTCTGAGACGACGCGACCGCGAGTTGGGCGAGCGCGCGGTACGGACCCATCTTGGTATCGTCGACACCCGTCGTCCGTGGCGAATGCTTTTCTTGCGCCGGCGAGGTCGGATTCACGGAGAAAAGTAAAAGCAGGCCTGCGGCACTTACGGAAAGGGCGAGTCTACGTGGCTGGGTCACAGTCTTCTCCTTTATCGAAATTCAAGACGCGCCAAGGCGAGAGGCCCGCTTAAAGAACAGAACTTCAATGTTCCTTGGTCTTGTGAGGATGTTATATGCGTGGCGCGACCGACAGGGAACTGATTGCGGAGAAGTGACGAATTATTTAACGGCGGATGTTACCCACCGACGGGGAATATGCCGGCTCGCGCCATGCTAGAGCGGCGCGGGCATCACCCGTGCGAGCACCCGGCATGGCCTGGAGTCACAAGACGCTACCGACGGCCGCGTTTACAACTTGGCCGGCGCGGTTACCCTCGAGAGGTGTTTACGAGAATCGGCGAGCGGGGCACTCGCTCGGCAACTCAGCGCACGGGTGCAATTTCGAGCCGGTCGCCGATCTTTGTGCCGGAGCGGTATATCGTATGCGGAGGAAGTTCCAGCACGCTGGCCGCCTTCAGGGACACCTTGGAGATGCGAAAAGGTCGAACATGCTCTTCGACGTAGACCACTTCCTTGTCCTTGCCGAGGAAGATGAGGTCGATGGGAAAGAGCATGCCGATCGTATGGACGCCGCGCGATGGCACGATCCATAGACCGCGCCCAAGTTGCGCCCAACGCCGGGTCTTACCGAGCAAACCGACCAGCCGACGAAGATAGCTGTCGGCTAAGATTGCCTCCGTGGCCACAAAGGTCTCCCGGGTCTTGTTATAAACATATAGTGAACGACTGTGACCGTTGTTGGCCATGATCTACCGACCCTATTCGGGTGTCCCCTAAGAGATATCCAGCTCCAACGACTACTCGATCGACTTGCGCTTGCGCCGCCAGATAATGATGAAGAGTACGAGAACGGCCAGCGCTCCTGCGACGACTCGTATCAGTGTTACGTTATCCATTGCGCTTCTCCTTTTCTACTACTCGGCCTCACGGCGTCTGTGAGGTCGCGAGGGTTCTGCGACTACCTTTGCAGAGCCGGCATCAACTGCCGGAGCAGGGTAATCACAGCTGGGCCCAAAATAACCACCATGAGTGCGGGGAAGATGAAAAAAATCAGCGGTGGAACCATTTTCACCGAGGTCTTGGCGCTCATTTCCTCTGCGCGCTGACGACGCTTGATCCGCAAGTCGTCGGAGAAGACACGCAAGGACTGAGCCACGCTAGTGCCGAAGCGATCGGTTTGCACCAGCATGGCGACGAGCGACTTGATATCTTCCAGACCGGTGCGGCGGGCGAGTTCGCGCAAGGCGTCGAGGCGCGTTTTCCCGATGCGCATCTCGAGGTTGACGAGCTGCAATTCTTCGCTGAGCTCCGGATGCGTGATGCGCAGCTCTTGAGCCACTTTCATCATGGCTTGATCGAGACCCAGGCCAGACTCCACGCAAATGACGAGCAGGTCCAGGCCATCAGGCAAGCCGCGACGCAGTCTGCTCTGCCGGGCATTCATTCTCCAACTGACAAACATCTCGGGGAATAAATAACCGAGCGCGACGGCGATGAGGGGAATCATGAAGGGATTCCACTTGTATATGCCGGTCACGAAAACGAGCGCGACGAAAGCGATGGGCGTCAGCACCTTGAATCCGCGCATCGCCGACAGTGCTTGCGAACTGCGGTAACCTGCGCGCATCAGGAGCATCTGCGTTCGCGGAGTTGGGCCACCATCGCCGGGTACCAGATTGCCGAGGCCAGCCAGCGTGTCGCGCAATCGGTCTTTTTGTTTTTCGGCGAAGCTATGCTCTTGGACCGCGGGCGCAGCGGTATTGGCCAGGCGGGAAAGACGGCTGGCAATTCCGGTTCCGCCAGGCGCAAAAGCGTAAAAGATCGCCGCCAGAACAGCGAAAGTGGCCACGAACGTCAATGTTGTGATGACCCAAAGCATCTGTAGCTGTTTCCTTTAGCCGCTAAACCTCAATGTGAATAATTTTCCAAATCAACAAGGAACCAACGACTTGCATGATGGCCGCGACGGTCAAAATCAGCGAACCTCTGGGATCCTGAAACAGAACCTTCATGTATCCGGGATTCAATACCATGAGCACGATCAGCATGAAAATAGGCAGAGCGATCAGGATGCCCGCCGTCAGCCGACCCTGGGCGGTGCGCACGCGGACTTCGCGATAGATGCGAAAGCGGTCGCGTATGACGCGTGCGAGGCCATCGAGAATTTCCGCGAGGTTGCCGCCCGTTTCCTTTTGAATCAGGAGCGCGGTGACGAAAAAGCGGACGTCAATCGACGGAATGCGCTCAGTCATGTTCAAAAGAGCGTCGCGCAGAGGAAGACCGAAGTTTTGCTCCTCGAAGGTGGTGCGAAATTCACTGGCAATGGGCTCAGAAGATTCCTTAGCGATCATTTCAAGGCCGGTGGTGAACGCGTGGCCCGCGCGAACGGCGCGACCAAGGAGGTCTAAGGCCTCGGGAAAGCGCTCCTCAAACTGCTGCAGGCGCTTCTGACGCAGATAGGAGACCACGCCGTAGGGTACGCAAGCCACCGCGGCTCCCAGGAGGACGCCAACCCAGAACTGAGGATAGAAGACGCCGACTAAAACGAAGGCGCCCATGCCCAGGCAGGCGCTCATGAGGATCAGCTTGCCCGCTTTCATCTTGAGGCCGGCCTGAGCGATGCGCTCCTGCAGCCGTACCGACCACTGCCAATGCAGCATCAGGCGATGCACCGCAGGAACGCTGCTGAGCATCTCGTCGCGCGCTAACGTCAGCCCCAGGGAAACATCGCCGCGACGCTCCGCCTTTCGCACCGCTTCCATACGGCGACGGACGACTTCCTGTTTGGTGTCGCCACTGGCGACCATCCAGATTCCCAGGACGATCACCAAGACGATCAAGAACGTGAGCGCGAAAACCAACATACCCATAGCAGCCCTCGGTTACGACCAGCCTTTCGAAACAAATTGAAAACGACCGTCCCTCAAACTCCTAAAACGTGTTCATGCTCGAACATAGAGATCGGAAGCTGAATGCCGGAGACAAGCAATTTCTCGGCAAACTTTGGCCGAATGCCCGTGGGGATAAATTCACCGAGCACCTCGCCGTTGTCACGAATGCCGCGTTTGCGGAACACGAAAATGTCCTGCATAGAGACGATGTCACCTTCCATGCCAGTAATTTCAGCGAGCGAGATCACTTTGCGCGTGCCATCGCTGAGGCGGCTGACTTGGACGACGACGTCAATCGCTGAAGCGATTTGCCGGCGCAAGGCGCTCTCGGGAATGTTCAAGCTGCCCATGGCGACCATGGTTTCGAGGCGGCCCAGCGCGTCGCGTGGCGTGTTGGCGTGAATCGTGGTGAGCGAACCGTCATGGCCAGTGTTCATGGCCTGCAACATATCCAACGCTTCCTCGCCGCGAACCTCACCAACGATAATGCGGTCGGGGCGCATACGCAGAGAATTGATTACCAACTGGCGCTGCTGCACGGCGCCTTTGCCTTCAATGTTGGCGGGACGCGTTTCCAGACGCACGACGTGGTCTTGATGCAACTGCAATTCGGCCGCATCTTCGACGGTGACGATGCGTTCGCGATTGGAAATGTAGGACGAAAGGACGTTCAAAAACGTGGTCTTACCAGCGCCCGTGCCGCCGGAGACCAGAATATTCAGGCGCGCTTTCACACAGCCGCGCAAGAGTTCCAGCATGGCGGGGGTGAGAGTGTTGTTGTGGAGCAAATCGTCGGCGGTGAGCGGATCACGCCCGAAACGCCGGATGGAAAGGCAAGGTCCGTCGACGGCAAGAGGCGGAATGATGGCGTTCACTCGCGAGCCGTCCGCGAGGCGCGCATCGACCATCGGCGAGGACTCGTCCACGCGGCGCCCGACCGCCGAAACAATGCGGTCGATGATGCCCATGAGATGGATGTCATCGCGAAATTGGACGGAGGTCATCTCCAGGATGCCTTTGCGCTCGACGTAGACGCGCTTGTGCGTGTTGACGAGAATGTCCGATATCGTGGGATCCGCAAGCAAGGGCTCGAGGGGTCCCAGCCCAAAGACTTCGTCGAGAACCTCCTGGGCTAGTCGCTCGCGCTCCTGCAGGTTCATCGGCGTGGATTCGCCAACGACCAAAGCCTCCAGGATCTGTGTCACCTCGCGTCGCACGTCTTCGCGATTGACTTCGGTCAAACGGTCGAGGTTCAGCTTCTGAATGAGCTTCCGGTGAATGGTAGCTTTTACGGTACCGAAGTCCGTGCGCGTGACTGGTGCTGGGATCGGGGCCATGATCTAAGTCACCTCTTTGACGGGAACGAAAAGAACCCGCCAAGCGAGCCTTTCTTGGTGATGGGCACAACATCCAGACCTGCCAGCTGCGCGGCGATCTGGCGATAACGACTGCTGAGAACGTTGTTGTGATTCTCCTGCAACGGAGTACCCAGATTGACGGCGGCGTTGGCCATCCGGAAGTCGTTGGGGAGAGAAGCGAAAACGGGGCGGTTAATGTCCTTCTGTATGCCCTTCAGAACGTCTTCGTCGCCTTTGTGCCAGCGATTGATGATCACGCGCGCGCGATCCGGGTCGATGCCAAATCCCTTTAGAGCCAGCAGGCGGCGTTCCAGAGTCCATAATGCGGGAACATTGGCCTCCGCAACGATCAGGATCATGCGAGCCATACGCAGGATCGAAGTCCATTCGGAAGAAAACTGCGAGCCCATGTCGAGCAGGACCATGTCGAACGTATTTTGAGCGACGTTCACGACGCGCTCGAGGGAAGGGATGTTGATAGATTGCCATTCCTCGGGCTGGGTAACTCCGCCGAGAACCTCGAGCTTGGTCTTGTGGCGGGTTAGCAGGCCCGCGAAAAAGTGACTGTCGAGACGGTCCATGTTGTCGACCGCGTCGCGGACAGTGAATTTTGGGTGGAGATCGAGCAATAGATGCACATTGCCCAGCGGATTTGCAAAATCCAGGAGCGCGACGCGTTTGCGAGCGAAGGTGGAGAGCTGGACTCCGATATTTACCGCCACGGTCGTAGCACCTACGCCGCCCTTAGCCCCCATGATGACGATCAAGCGATCGAGGGAGGAACGGTCTCTGGCGTCAATGTCCTCTGTGAAGCGTAGGAGAATCTCTTTGAGTGAGGACGGGTCAACAGGCTTCGCCAGGAAATCCTGAACGCCCGAGCGCATGGCTTCCAGCAAGAGTTGATGATTCGGTGGCACCACCGCCGAGCACGCCACAAGCTTCACCGCCGGGCGCGCACGATGAATCTGCGCGCCGAGTTGGAAATAAGGCTCGGGATCGCGAGAAAGATCCAAGAAAACGACCTCCGGCAATGAGTCCGCGGAGTCGGGAAGCTTGTCAGCGGGAACCGCCCACTGCTTCACCGACTTCACCAGACCCGTTTGCTGCAGACTGGCCAGCAACTGTGCGGAACTGGCCGGGTCACCACTTGCTATCGCTACCGTCAGCATCAACCGTTCTTTCTAAAATCCCCTGAAATATCGCTTGCCAACCTCAGATATTGCCCCATGTTTTGCCACGAATCACTGGTGATTGCCAGTCGCCGCGGGTGCCGCTACCGTCGGCGGCATAAACGGCTGTGGGAAGGTTAAATTCGGAGTGGGCTTGTCCACTGGCAACGGATGCACGATTCGGGGCGTAACGACGACCAACAGCTCGTTTTTGCTCTTGTTCACGCTACGGGTCTGGAAAAGCTTGCCTAGGACCGGAATATCGCCGATCCAAGGTATTTTCTGGAGCTGCTCGGTCACACGATTGTCCATCAAGCCGGCGATTGCGAAACTCTGCCCGTCGGTAAGATTCATTTCTGATTCGACTCGGTTGGTTGCGAGCGCCGGAATCACGAAGCCTTGCAAGGTCAGCGCGTTGGTGAAGTCCAGCGAGCTGACTTCGGGCTTGACCTTCAGGTGGATCAATCCATCCGGAGTCAAAGTCGGTGTGAAGTTCAAGCGAACGCCAAATTCCTTGAACTGAATGGTGATGCCTGCAAAACCACCGCCGCTGCCGGTCGATTGGAGAATCGGAAAGGGAAACTCACCGCCGGCCAGAAAGCTTGCGTCTTTGCCAGACTCAGTCATCAGATTGGGTTCGGCTAGAATTTCCAGCACGTTCTCTTCTTCCAGAGCTTTGATCGTGGCGGCGAGATTTATGTCTGGCCGGAAGATGAAGATGTTGAGCAAATCGCTCAGACCAATCTGGCTGCCGGTCGTTGGAGTCGTGCCAACACCGTTCGACGTTGTAAGCTGGGGCGGCGCAAACTGCTGAGTCGAAATGACCCCGACGTTCTTGGCCCCAGGCAGACTTAGGATGTTGATTCCGAGTTGACTGATAGCCGAACGATTGACCTCCGCAAAGCGCACTTGCAGCAAGATTTCACCGGAGGGTATGGTGGGTACCTGCATCAAGCTGGTGACTTTCGGCGTGGTGCTCTTTACGATCTCAAGAATCTTATCGGCCACTGGCGCGGAAGAAATCTTTCCGGAAAGCATGACGACGTCTCGCGAAGTATCGATATGTACGTCTTCGGAAGGGAAGACTTCATGAATCTTCTGGCTTAAGCCCAGAACGTCGATATCCACGGAGACTTCGAAAGCCTGACTCTGGTCTGACTCATCCCAGATGATCAGGGAGACGCCTCCGGGGGTCTTGCCATTGACGAGAACTTGCGTGGGGCTGACCACAATCGCTTCCGCGATGTTGGGATCCGCCAGCGATACCCGCTTGATTCGCCCTGGCGAGGAAATCACGATCGAGCGGCCCACCAGCAAGTGCAGAGTTTGCGGCGCCTCGGACTCGGTAGGCTGTTGGGCAGGTACTTGTGTCGGAGCCGGGGTCTGTGCTGGCGAAGCGGCGGGCTGCGATTGGGCTGGCTCTTGTCGGCCTAGCGTCCCTGGAACTGCGATGAATAAGGCCGCCAGCAGGGCTAACGCAGGCGACAAGGGGCGGGTATGCTGCCGCGAAACGTTCGACTTACCGAAGCCATTGTGTTTGGCGAACATTCGATGTCCTTGTGGCCTTCTCATTGATTCGGAAAGCTCTTGTTTTCTCGCTTGTTTCCAGTGATCACTTCGATTACATACGGCGAAGCCGGAGGAGGCGGAGCAGCGACCCTAACCGGACTTGTGTGCTTGGGTGCTGCGGGTGCCACGCCCGAAAATAAAGTGGCCTCCAGTATCGAAGGTGGCTCGACTCTTTTGGTGTCGATCGTATTGCGCAGGGCGAGCTGGATTTTCCCCTCGGTGCTCGCCATCGCCAGTCTCCCGGCGTCTTCGGGTGAAACCAGCAAGGTGATCACAGGAACCGTTTGCGGCTTACCTTCGCGATCCTGCTCAATTTTTTGACCGGCGGCGAGCACGCGAACATTTTCGAGGATCGTGCGGGTGATGGTGTCTTCGCCACCGTGGCTTCCGCCGTTGATTTTTCCAGTCACAAGGACGTCGACCATTGTTCCTGGCGTCACGAATCCAGCTACTCCCACCACGTCATTGACAGCCACCGAAAGCGCCCGCATTCCCTCTGGAATCACCGCAGGCAAGCCCACGCCAGATTCCTTGGCAGCCAACTTGCGGTCAAGGATGAGTTCGTTCGCCGCCACGTCGGCGACCAGCGCGCGTCCGGCGCAGTCCTCGATGCTGGTGAACATACCGACCACCGGCTCGCCCGCCGGCCAGGGAATAAGCCGTAAATTGCTGGCATCCACTCGCGTACCCAGGAGCAGAGCCTTAGAAGCGACGACAATGTGCTGCGTAACGACGGGCTTAACGTTGCTCGCTTTTTGAAACTGACGATAAACAAACGTGCTTAAAAGCGAAGGCGACGACGACCGCCACGGCCAATCCGAGAATCATGCGGTTCTGGTTCATGAAATCAGTCTCCTCGCCTCAACACCAAATGGCACCAAATCTCCCCGAATTGCCGGGGCCTGTTCAGACGCCCCAGCGGGCGGCGCAAAAGCAAGCCAGTGTAGAAATGGCGACCGCCACGCCGAATGGCAGCTTCAGAAGCGCAGGATTGTCCAGTGAAATCTCAGGGTTGGCGCGCAGTCCAAAGGAAAAGAAGCCTTGCACGAGCACGACAAGATTGCCGAACGTTTCCTTGACTCGCCGCGTTCGCATCATTTCGACCATCGCCATGAGTCCCGATACCAGTACGCTGCCGAGCAACACAAATAAAAACAAGACAGGGCCGAGGAAAGCCCCGACCGCGCCCATCAATTTCCAATCGCCCGCACCAAGGGCGCGCATCAAGACCAGTGGAAGCAAGAGAACCAGAGCGAGTCCCGCACCTTCGAGCGACGCTTTGGCTCCGGCCCAACCGGAAATTGCCGTACGCAACCCAAGCCCGAGGAAGAAGGCCGGAACGGTGAGCCAATTGGGTATCCTGTGGGTGCGAAAGTCCACAATCGCGGCAACCAAGGTCACGCCGATCGTGAAGGCCCAGATTAGATATTGCACTTTCATGGGAAGATGGGTCTTCGAGGACGCTACCAGAATACATTCCACCAGCGTCCCGATCCCCGTTCAAATTGGCCTCGCGCCGTCAGCAAGACAAGGCCCCGTGGCTGTCCTAGGTTGTCGTGCTTAAATTGCTCGCGACGTTGACGAAGACGCCGTTGACTGCGGTCGCCAGGGTGCTGAGTGACCCGATGGCCGCAAGTGTGAGCAGCACCAACAGCAAGGCATATTCCGTAAGGTCTTGCCCTTTTTCTTCTTTCCACAACCTTACTAAGAGTTGCTTCATCCTTGTATCTCCGGGTTCGCTGATTAGGCAAGACCACGCCTTAACTCGTGCAAGATCGACGGGAACGTCGAAAAAGCGGACCGCCGTAACCAGCAAAACTAAGTCGTACTCAGGTTTGACGCTGCCTTGGCAAATACACCATTGACCGCGGTCGCCAGCGTACTGAGTGAGCCGATCGCCGCCAACGTGAGCAGCACCAGGAGCAACGCATACTCGGTTAGATCCTGGCCCCGTTCATCCTTCCAAAGTTGCATGAGAACAGTCTTCATTTCGTAATTCTCCTTCGAGTAAAGAGAAGTTTGGTGTAGAGACGGGTATCCTCGTCTGTACCTGCTTGTTATGCATCTCCAACACCAACCTGCACACGCTGGAGCTGCCAACTAAACTCTTTTAAATATGTGACTTATAGGGAGGCTTCGGGGGCCAGAACCGCAACGGGGTATAGAACCGTTCCTCTTTGTGGACACCCGCACTTTGTCCTCGGCTGATTTGGTGACGATTGGGGACCCCGGGGTTCCGATGTCGGCGACGAGTTCACAGGGGCTTCCGGCCCCAGATCACGACGTTCCAGCTTAGCCAGCGAACCAGCGGAAGGCGCGTTAAGAGACGATCAAGTGCGCGGAGGGGCGTCCACCACCATATACGTTCCGGAGTTTCGCGCAGGATGCGCTTCCAGTAGCGGTCCTGGTTGGGATGTATGCGATCAACTATGTAGTACTTCACGAAAAGCAGCAGCGTCGAGACCCAGAACTCGCGGTGCTGCACCTGGGCGAAATACTGCCGTGCCAAGCGGATATCGGCGGTGGTCAGGGGTGCTTCGTCCGGCGTGCGGACTTCGGTGGCCATGCGACGGTAGATGTTGATCAAAGGATTGTAGGCCAGCGGATCATAGGAAAAGAACAACCCGCCGGGCTTGAGCGCACGACTCAATTGTTCGAACAACGAGGGTCGATCGTGAACGTGGTGAATGGTATTGGCGGCATAAATGATGTCGTAGGTGTCGGCAGGGAGATTCAGGTTCTCGGCGCTGGATACAATGCCTTTCAGCTCTACCCCAAACTTCTTACCCAGTCCGAGGGCGGTTGCCACCATCTGCGGCGAGATATCCACGATCGTGACGGCGGCGCCCTTCAGCGCGAAGTAAACCGAGGACTCGCCGAGGCCGGCGCCAATGTCGAGCAATTTCTTGCCTGCCAGCGGACCGATCTGGCTCAGGATGAACTGGTTTTCGAGGGCGGTCGGAGCTTCGAAGCACTCACGGACTAGCACATCGTCAATGGAAGTGCTGCTGGCCCAAGCGTCGTGGAAAGCGGCTTCGCGCTGGTCGGAAATCGTGTCCGTGGTCATGATTTTTCTGCCACGCGCAACCTTGAGCGTCAGCGTTTCCCGCCTGCCACCATCGCTCGACGAGTATCCGCGGCGACTGGATTGCGCGCCTCAAAGCCTATCCGTTCGCGCACGATATAGAGTGGCCGCCGCTTCGATTCTCCATAGATCCGGCCAACGTATTCGCCAATGATTCCGAGGCATACGAGTTGCACTCCGCCGATGAACAATTCGCCGATCACGGCGCTGGACCAACCTTTCACCAAGCCAGGCACTTGAAAAAAACGTTCCAGCAAGACGGCGAAGATTCCGGCAATGGCCACGCCAGAGGCTGCAAATCCGGTCCAGGTTGCCAGTCGCAGCGGAAGGATGGAAAAGGAAAAAATACCGTCGAGCGCAAAGCGCACCATTCTAAACAGCGAGAACTTGGTGGCTCCCGCAACGCGCGAGGCTCGATGGTAGGGTACCGCGATCTGCGAAAAGCCCAGCCAACTCACCATGCCGCGCACGAAGCGGTCACGTTCTGGCATAGAAATGAGGGCATCCACCACGCGGCGGTCCATGAGTCGGAAATCACCGGTATCCAACGGCATATGCGTTTCGGACATATGGCTGAAGAAACGGTAAAAGATTTTAGCCGACAGCTTGTTTGAATGCGGATTCGCCGTCGCGTTCCGTGCGAACTCCATAGACGACATCGTAGCCATCAAGCCACTTCTCGAGGAATTCCGTAATAACCCCCGGGGGATCCTGCAGATCGGCATCGATGATCACGACGGCGTCGCCGGACGCGTGTTCCAGGCCGGCGGTGATCGCTACCTGGTGGCCGAAATTGCGGGAAAATCGGATGACGCGAACTCTTGTGTCGCTCGCCTGCAATTCGCGGAGCACTGTCGGAGTGGAATCGGTGCTGCCGTCATCGACATAAATGATTTCGAAATCTACCGGTGACGCTTGCAGAACGCCGACAAGATGCAGGTGCGTCTGCCGCAGCACTTCCTCTTCGTTCATGCACGGAACGACTACCGAGAGAAGCATGCGACGCTCGCCGGAAACGGAGGGAGCGATCTGTAACAGTCCCCGGCGGCGGTCGAACGATTGCCCGTCCATGTTCACTCCTTTGCGCTCCGTGCGCCCTGTGTGATTGCTGTGCTCTCCGAAGAAGCAGCGCTGCGCCGCACGAAAAGCGTGCTTACCCCGTCGGTATACCGCTTCTCCCACTCCGGGTTGACCGCAAGCACCGTGGCCAGGGGCTCTTTGCTTTCCAGCAGGCACCACTGAATGTTGTGCGCACGCAAGACCTGAAATGCTCCTGGCTTGAGTTGCGCCAATTCCAGATACTCGCCAAAAATCCCGGCGTCTTCATACAAGTCCCCGCGACCATCGATGAACACTTTTTGTTCTGGAAGCATTCCCACCAGGTAGCCGCCGTATCCGTAGGTATTAAACATCGGGCCCGCAACGGGATGCCGGCGCAAATACTCGACCGCGCGAACCGGGAAGGTCTCAGCGGCGATTTTCTCGATGCCGGCTCGTGTGGGGAAATACCAAACCATGGCGATGACCGCTCCCGGTCATCAAGATCGCGTTCAAGATCGGATGATCTTTTTTCCGGTCATACGGCGGCAGCCAACGCGCCAACAGCACAGCGAAAACGGGCGCGGCGAATGGCACGAAGAGCACCAGAAAACGTATGTGCAGGCACGCCATGGTGATCCCGCCAAACAACAGAACGACCTCATGGAGCCGCAAACTAAGCGGCTTCGTCATTTGCACCAGGAAAAAGCTCAGCACAATCGCGAGAAACAGCTTGCCGCCCAAGACGTTGAACGGCATGGGCTGCCATTCCAGAATATTTGCGACGTTGAGCGGGAGGCTTGATGCCACGGCGAATGGGTAGGCAGCGAGTCGTGTGCCGTACGGCGTGAACGGAATGGCGGCTAAGGAAAGAAGCAAAACACCTTCGAGCTTAATTCGTTCCGCGGGACTCCAGCGCCGGGCCTCAATACTGCCCCAGCGGAACTCTAGGAGGCCGCTCGCCAGGAAAATGAGTATCACGCCAAGGCCGATGACCCACGATCCGTGGGTATTGATCCATAGCACAAACATCGGCGGAAGAAACCAAATCGCCCGCTGCTTCCCTTGGCGAAATCGCTCCAGCGCGATGAGGGTCAGAATCAGGAAGAGATAGGCCAGCATTTGCGGACGCAAATTGAACGTGGCGAAGGCCATCGAGCACAGAAGGCCAGAAACGACGAATCCCGCCTTCGAGTTCCCCGACCGCAGCGTGGTATGTCCGTAAAGGACCAGCATGACGATGCTCGCCCAGACGAAAAGGAAAACGTCCAGCCCCAGCAGTCCGCCGACGCGGGCTACCGTCCCGATGGCCACGTCGCCTAACCATTCGTAAGCCATCCAGGGATTTCCGGCGACCGTGTACGAGAATGGATCGCTTGTCGGCCAGTGATGGCTCGTCACAATGTTCTGCCCGACCTTGACGTGCCACCAAAGATCGGGGTCCACATTAAACGCGCGAGCCTCGTAAAATACGCGGCCGACCAGGAAGGTCGCGAGCATGGCTGGAAAAGAAAACACTTTGCGCAGGAGGGAAGCGGCGCCCTCGGTGGTCACACCAAATGGCGGGGTGATCGTCGACGTCAAATCCGAGGTAATGGACGAGCTTTCAGAATTTGCGGACGCGGGGACCCGCTGGAGTGCAGTGGCCCGCGTTGGCATGGAGATGTGTGCTTCGCTCATAGGCGGTTACGTAAGGGCCACTGACAGATGCCAACCGGCCGCGCCACGATGCTGACCGCGCGGACCGGAGCCGTCCTCATTCGGATACACTTCACCCGCTTCCGCATGCGTTCTTGAATTGGTAGAGGCAGGTTTCATTCCAAAGTGGGTCGTCATTCTGTGAGGGACTGGAATGCGGGCAGCACGGCGAAGGCGGTTCTGACGCTGGCGATAGACTCTCCAAGTTGTTGAATCTTATCCATCTTAAGATGGCCTAAAAGCGTTCCCGCACCCGACAGGTATATGACACGCTCGGGGACGAGTCCCATTACTCGGCAACACGTCGCGTCCACGGCGACCGGATCATTGCCGAAAACCAGTACCCCGCTATCCTTTGGCGTCCCTTGGATAGGGCCGTTGCCTTCCATGCCTACGATGCCGTCCACGATCGCGAAATCGGGTCGGGCGGCAGCGTTGACGTCAAGGATTGCGCGATCGATACCCGCCCAGTGCAATACGTTCTTGGGCCACCCGTAGCAGCTTCCAGGCACGATCCCGAACATGTTCTTTAGCGAGAGCGTAACACCTGCCCAGTGATGCGTCTTCAGCTTAGGCATGGACACCAGGAAGTCCACGCCGAGCGCGGTCTTCGGCAAGTACAGTTCTTTGAGCCGGGAGGCGTGGGTCTTCAGAACCACGCGCTGGACATCATCTACGTTCAGGTCGACGAACGCGCGAGGTAACGGGCCTGCGTAGTCGCGGAGCCGCACGGACTCAACAATCGCCTCTGTATCCTGATCCATCGCAGGGCCGTCCCCGATCAATACCTGCGCAGCCCCTAAGCGCAGAAAGCAATCGCGGGCAGCAGCAATAACGGCAGGATGGGTGTTTATGACGCCGAGAGGATCCAGGCTGACCATGTTTGGTTTGAGCAGGACCGACTTGTCTTTCACCGGCGGATTGAAGACCGAAAGGCTCTCCTGGATCAACAAAGACAAGTCCTGCTCATAATTTGCCGCGCGCCGGATCACGACCTTCGACGGAGGACGTTGAAACGACGGGATTAACGTGTGGTCTCGCATGGTTAAGTCGCTTTTGCCCCGTCCGCGCACAACCAGCGAGAACGTTCGCTGATAGCGAGGCAGCTCCAGGCCAAGACCTGCACGCTCTCGAGAAATCCACTGTTTTCATACAAATCGGCTAACGTAGGCGCGTCCGCTGGCCATTTTCGACCGTACGTTTCCAGGCAGATTTTCGCAAGCGCGAGTGATCCGCCGCTCCGGATAGCCGCGATGTTGCGCACAAGCCAGCCCAGACTCATTACATTCTCAGGTCGCGTCGGATCATGGCGTAAAGCAAGCAATGCCCAGACCGTCGGCACGATTAATGGCTCTCCCGCGACGCCGTAGACGAGTGGGTTCCCGGAGTTCCAGCCCCCGCCCGGGCACATGCGGTCATACAACATGGCAGTAGCAAGCTCGCGGCGCCGGAACGCTTCCGGAGGGAGTAGGTCGCGGGAAGCTTGCTCCAGACTGATGAGAGCGATGGAAGTCGGCTCGACCCAACTGCTGGTTCCAGGCGTCCAGCCCCAACCGCGGTAGGACATGTTGATTGAGTGCCGCTCATTCATTGAGGAAAACTTCGACAGAAAACGCCGCCACGGCGTGGTGTCGCGCGGCCAATCGTGACACAGCCATCTGAGGCCAGCGCCTGAGGCGGGCGACGAATCCGATGCGGCCAGCAAGACCCAGCAGCTCAGCGAAGTCACCCAGCAACCGGATTTTTCTTCGGGCGTCGACGGCCATGAACCGTCGGAAAGTTGAGCGGCGCGAAGGAATTGCAATCCGCGCGCGATGCGTTCTTCTGGTCCCCGATTCAATGATTCGGCCAGGGCTTGCAGCGCCCAGCACGTAGGTTCAACGCGACTTCGCGATTGGGGGTGGAACCCCCATCCGCCATCCATGTTTTGGGCTTTGCGCAAGGAAGGCAGGCAAACTTCTTCAGCGAAGGACTTTTCTGGATCAGCTTCCATCTGGTGAGAAACTAATCCGAGTGGGAGGGGGAAGTCTACTCTGAAGTTTTTGAGTGGTTACATCACGGGGCCGAGCGGATAGTCCTCCCGGCGTTCCACGGCTGGATCGCCTTCGCCTTCCTGAATTCCCAGCTGGTTGATTAGGCGATGGAGGTAGCCGCGCGCTACTCCCAATGTCCGCGCACATTCGGCTTTGCGCCAGCCGCACTCTCGCAGGGCGCGCAGGACCAGCGCTCGCTTGAAGCGGCGAACCTCGTCCTCATAGGAATGGCTGAGTTGTGCGGCTTCCGGCCCAACGCCAAGCCCAACAACTCCGAGCCGCACGTTGCGCATGGACGCAGGCAAACTGCTTACATCCACAGTCTGTTCCTCGGATAACACGATGGCCCGCTGCACAACGTTTTCCAGTTCGCGCACATTCCCAGGCCATGCGTAGTCTTCCAAGGCATGCAAAGCCTGCGGCGAGAACCGCCGCGCCTTCTTCTTGAATTGCTGCGCTGATTTCAGCAGAAACTGTTGCGCGAGCAACGGGATATCGTCGCGCCGTTCGCGAAGCGGAGGCAAATGCATCTGCACGACGTTGAGCCTGTAGAAGAGATCTTCGCGGAATTTACCCTGCTGCACCATCTCCGACAAATTCCGATTCGTCGCGCAAATCAAACGAATGTCGACGCTAATGGTCTTGTTGCTGCCCAACCGTTCGAAATTTCTTTCTTGAATCACGCGCAAAAGTTTAGGCTGCAATCCCAGCCCGAGGTCGCCGATTTCGTCCAGGAACAGAGTGCCCCGGTCGGCGGCTTCGACCCTGCCGCGCCGCGCCATCAGCGCGCCGGTGAAGGCGCCTTTTTCGTGCCCAAAGAGCTCATCTTCAACAAGGTTCTCCGGCAAGTTAGCACAAGAGAAAGCCACGAGCGGACCGCTATTCCTGCCGCTCAAGTGGTGAATCGCGCGCGCCAATAACTCTTTTCCGGTCCCGGTTTCGCCGGTAATCAGAACATTGACGTCGCAAGGCGCAATCTTCCGCGCCAAGCCGAACAGCTCCTGCATGGGGGCCGAGGTGCCCAGCAACTCGTGGAGCCTGCCGGTAGGCCGTTCGTCGGCCCGCAGGCGTTGCACTTCGCGTTCAGCAGCATGAAACTTGACCGCCCGGCGCAGGATCAGCCGGAGCTCCATCATATTGGGCGGGTTGGTAACACTATCGTCGGCGCCATGCTCGACGGCGCGCAAGATCAACTGGCGATTCTCTTCCTCGCAAAGGACCACGAGAGGCGGGTGAGCTGGAACCTTGCTGATTTCGTCCATCAGACGGAGAACGGTATCATCGTCGCCCTGGGTATTGGCGGAGCGCAGGTCCAAAAGGATGACGTCGGACGACTGACGCACCTCGGTCAACTGATTAAACTGCCACTGGTCAACCGTATGCGTGGAAAAGTCCTCGCCCAAAGCCCGAGCGATGGCGTCTCCGAGTCCTGAATCTTGAGTTAGGAAACTAACCCGGATCACTTGCCTATCCAACGGTCCGATCTCCTGGGTGCTGATCAGAGTTCCGCGACGCTTTACCCGTCTCTGAGCAAGCCTTGCTTGGGGATCCGAGCAGGATTCCATAGCGTCTGGTTTTCTTGTGACGATGACTTCTATTACGCTTCGACGACCCGCAAGGCCAGCGCGGTCCGGGACGGGCGGAACGAGCACTGGATTATCGAGAAAGCACGAGTGCATACCGAGGGCCACTAGTTCGCACAGCCCGTGCTGAGGATAACCTTGCTAACACGCATCGAATCAATCCAGTAAATTGTGGAGATTCAGGCAGGGTCGAAATAGGGCGGACAAACTCGTGGTAAATGTGTGAAAAATACTTCTCTTGCCTGACCAGGCCTCCCTGCGCAAGTTCTGGAACTACTGGGACTTAGTGGTAACCACTGCCTCTGTCGGAATGCCAACCAAAACGTCCACCGCGACGTTCTTGCCGTCCCGTATCGCCGGCTTGAATTTCCAACGGCTGAAGGCGACCCGCGCCGCCTCGTCCATGGCCGGAACAATACCCTGATAGACCTTCAGGTCGGCGACGGTTCCATCGTCTTTGATGACGCCCCTCAACACGATGGGCTTGTTTTTTTTCTCGAACGGCACCGGCAAACGTTTAAAGTCAAATCGAGTGGTGACGTCCGGCTGAAGAATTCCTTGTTCCATGTGGACGACGGCCGAGTTAGTCTGCGCCACCGGCTTCACGGTCGCCCCAGATTGGCAGAATTGCAAGGTCCAAGGGCGGCCAGGCATGGGCAAGAAAACGGTATAGATCTTGCCGCAGCGAAGGGCTCCGTAAACGTCGAGGCCCCCTCCACCCATCGGTCCAGCAGAGACGACAAGTGCATTCTTGCGCAGCACCACGGTCGAAGGTACGGGATAAACCATGTCCCGGAATATCGTGGCGTCGAGCGTGTTTTGGCCCGCCGCGCCCGACTCACCGCTGATGCTCAGGCTGCCAGGAGAGCCTGAATCTCCACCGCCACCGCCAGCGAACCCTGGACCGACTCCAGGGACGAGATCGCCTCCGCCGCCGCTTGCGTGACTGCCGGCGTTTGGCACACCATTTTCGCTTCCGTTGACGGCTCCGGGCTGGCCGCCGCCTGGCGCAATCGTAAAGTCGCCCCACCGGTTGCCGGGAGGCAAGTTGACCAGCGCGGCAGCTTCCGCGGGGTCCACGCCGATGACCACAACGCCCTTCCCATCGCCAGCAATTTGCACGGAGTCGTTCTTGGAAGCCTTGCCGCTCCCGGAAACGTCGGAATCGCTCGGCGGCGCGGCGGGCGCATCCGGCTGGCCCGTTCGGTAGGTGTCTCCAAGGTTCGTCGCGGTCGCAACGTTTGTGTCGGAAATGGAAGGCGCGGTGGCCTGACCAATCACGACCTGTGCCTGCTTCGGCCGAGATTCGTTCAAAGGCACCGCCAAGTGAGGATTAGCCACGGTGGCTGCTGGAAGATTCGTAGGTATGGCGGCATTCAAAGCGGCGATCGTGGGGGCAACCGCTTTGGTCGCTGTCTGGTGCGTCTGGTTGGGCCTGGAGTTCGCATTCAAATGCACTTCAGGCTTGGCGACGGGAGCCGTCGGCCCGCCCACGATGTTGGGGAGCTTCAGATCCATGTCGATGTGCAAGTCCGGGGGCGTCGCCGGCTGGTAGATTGTTTGCCGCTTGTTATCGGGACGCGGCGGCTTGGAGACAATCACGATTTTGCGCGCCGTCGTCGTGCTGCCTATTTTCTGTAGCAGCGCCTGTATCTCGCCGGCTCCAGGTTGCCCACCTTCGCCGGCAGGAGTGATGCGGGGAAGTTTCTCGAAGGGATCGTTCTTCGGGATCTGGTAGTAGATGACTCTCTGCGGCTCTTCACTGGCCGCATTTGCGGCAATTTCCTGCGCGGGAATGTAGGAGAGCAATATCGGCAGCAGGAAAATAAGGCCAATGTGCAAAACCACCGAACCGGAAATCGCGCGCCCCGCAAAACGGAACGGCGCAACCGGAGTGTTACGGAAAAGCCTGACCGGCTCGCGCCGCAGTGGAAAATCCACTCGCTGGCAAATTGCTTTTAGCGAACCCCACCAACCGGACTTCGCGTGCTCACCGGAAATAGGGAATTGAGGCATGCGCGCTTCGGAACGGGGGCGAAGTACGAAGCGGCGCGGCATGTCCGGTGGAGTCTTGGGCCGTGCACGGAACGTCGTGAGCGATGAGCTTTCGATCTGGAAACTCACGCGGTCATACCGTAGCGCTTTCCCACTGGCAAGAAGTGAGCCTTGCAGGCCTGCTCGATGGTCTTGCGTGTGATATGTGGTTCGATTCCGGCGTAACGCGCCGCCCAAAAAATTTGATTGATCAGGTCGCGCGGATGGCACTGACTTAGTGATTGCTTCATGTCCCTAATGCACTGCACCAGATATTCCGCCACGCCTTCGTCGCAGGCTACCAAGCGCATTTGGCACTCGCGCCGAAAGATCTCCAGAAACTGTTCCGCAGTCGCATACTCCACGGCAATCTTGTTCGGGATCCGCCGAAGGAACGCCTCGTCGGCTAGTTGGTTCGGATCAAGGTTCGTCGAAAACACGATGAACATATCGAATGGAACTTCGAATTTTCGACCGCCTGGCAGCGTGAAGAAGTCCACGCGGCGATCCAGCGGGGTCATCCAGCGATTGAGCAATTCGTCGGGTCTCATGCGCTGACGTCCAAAGTCATCCAGAATCAGAACGCCATTGTTGGCCTTCATTTGCAACGGCGCGGTGTAGAACTTGCTGATGGAGTTGTACTGCAAGTCGAGCATTTCCGCCGAAAGCTCGCCGCCGGCGAGAACGCACGGCCGACGGCACAGCACCCATCGCCGGTCGGACTCTGCCGAAAGCTCAGTGGAACTGGGAAAATGCAAGCCGGGGTCAAACACGGAAACGATCTGATTGTCTACGACGATCGCGTGCGGAATCCAAACACTGTCGTTGTAGACGGCGGGAATCGTGGACGCGAGGCTGGTCTTTCCCGTTCCGGAGGGGCCGTGCAGGAACATGGAAGTTCCAGAAACCAAAGCAGTTCCCAGCCGAGTAAGCATGTCTTGATCCAGAACCATCTGGTAGAAGGCTCGGCTGATATCAGCGGGCTTCAGCGCGGTCTTCTGCACGCTCTGCATTCCCACGCGCATGGTGTAGTCGGCCAGCGACACGGGGGCAGGACCGGTGTATTGGTTCATGGCCAGCAGCTCGGCACCACGCTGCTTTCCCTGCACGCTGGCCACGATCACGTGGCTGCCCGCATTCATGCGCTTCACTTCGACAAGCTGCTCCTTGCGAAAAAACTGAAAAATCTCCTCGATTACGCCGAGGCTGAGACAGGTCTGATCAGCCAACTCCATCAACGACATCTCGCCGTGCAAGTACAATAGTTTCAACGCCAGGTCTTCCAGAAGTCCTCGTCGGACCCCGGTGCGCTGCACCTGGTGTGGAACCATTAGTGTCGTTACTTCCATTTTCACCATCCGCCAGCGCGGCCAAGCAGAGTCAAGTGCTATTGCGTGATCAACATCTCGGAACTGCTCGTCATCGATACAGGAGGAGCGGAAATAAATGGCGCGAACAGGAACGTGTAAGAGTACCTCACGTCGATATGCACCATGCAGCCGGCGACGTTTTGGTTGGCCCCCGGACACGATGTTGCACCTACCCCCGGTGGCACCACCCAAGTCGTCGTGAACGTGATGTTGCTCGGATCAAGTCCCATAGTCGTTAGATTCGTCGTAAAGGTGGACTGCACGTTGCTGTTCGTCGCCGGACCGGGCGGTACTGCGCTCGCATTACAGTTCCTGCTCCTCACGCTCGCCCACCGCGTCGCTTCTCGCGCTACGTTCGAGACAAAGTGATACGTGTACAGGGCACGCCCGCAATCGATGATTCCAAACATCATGGTCAGCAGGAAAACAATAATAAAGCTTTGCTCGACCAGGCTGCTCCCGCGCTGCCTGCATTTGCGACCGACAGGAAGTTGCGCCCGCTGCATGGCCCCTTCGAGCTGGAGTCCGCAGGTCATTGAGCTACGCGCATCTCCTCAATACTCGTTACATCAATGTTCGCAGGCAGACCAGGGTATCTGAACAAGGAAGGGAATGATCCGATCACTTTGACCCGTACGTAGACCAGAGCATGGTTCGGCGCTACGCACAGGGTTGCTGGACATGTTCCGCTCAGAGTGTTCCCGGTGCAACCGCATTGTTGAGTCGACGAGACCGTGAGGCCCGTGCCACCTTGTCCGTCGCGGTTGGCCGCGGCTGCAATTCCCAGGCCGTCCGACGCGTTCGCCAAGCTTTGTGCCCCGTACTGCGCGCCCGCGCGCGCTGCGTTGGAAACCAGGATGGAATAGTAGGCAAACCGCCCGATCTCGATAATGCCGACCAGCAGCAAGAGCAACAAAGGCACAACGAAAGCCAGTTCCACCAGGCTCTGGCCGCGCTCGCGCACCTTCTGTCCGCACTGCCGCGCGCACGCTCGGTGCATGCCAGAAATCAGGATATCCTCTGGGGGCTGCGCGTTCATGTCGAGGGGTCTTCCCATTACTCATCTAACCGGGTGCAATACGCTTGCCAACAGAACTGATCGCAAGCGTCTTTCCCAATGCTCCGCTCCGGTCCTCGAAAAGAGACAACGGGACCCGAAAACGTTCACATTTGAGGACGCGGGCGCTTCTACCCGGGGCTAGCCCGAGGTTCAAGACCTCGCGCTCCACCAGCCGTAAGAGATTATTTGCCTATATTTTGCAACGAACTTCGCTCACCGCCGCGTCTTCACAAGAAATTCGCCGAATTCTGCTGGGATCAGAGTCCGCTACCCATGTAAGTGCAATCGCTCTTCCAAGTTGCAAGCTTCCTAGCTGGAGGCCAAAATAATACGGTTGGCGCTGTGGCTATGGTCTCAGTTTTGCTCGTGTTCGCTATGTTTGTTAATCACTATTCCCTTGCGCGTTCCGCTATTCAAGCCGACCGTGAAAAACGACAGGGCATTCATCGGGTTTCCTGCGGGCAGCTCTCTACTTGGCTCGGAGGCAAGACTGGTCGAACTCGCGTAACGGAGAAGCCGTGTTGAAGAGTCAACGAAGACAATCAGGTCAAGCTCTGGTGGCGGCTACCTTTGGGCTGGTCGTGATGTTGGGTGCGGCAGGGCTCGCTGTCGATTTGGGATATTTGCGCTACCAGCGCCGCTTGCAGCAGTCGGCGGCAGACAGCGCAGCTCTGGCAGGTGCCGCCGAAGCTGCCGCCGGAAATGCCACTAGCGCTGCGATCGAGGACGCCACCCTCAATGGCTTCAGGAACGGCGTCAACAACGTCACCGTGAACGTAAATCCGGCATTTGCATTCGGAACCCAGACCGGCGTGCAAGTGTCGGTCAGCGCCGTTCATCCCACATTCTTCATGAGGATTTTTGGCGTCAATACCGCCACGGTATCCACGGCCGCCGTGGCCCTCAGCACCAGCGGGAAGAATTGCGTTTACGCGCTGAACGGTTTCGGCACCGCCCTCAACAACGGCGGAACCACGTCGGTCTCGAACTGCGGGGTAGTGGACGATTCGAATCTGCTCAACACCGGACGCATCACTGCTAGCTCGGTCTCTGTTCATGGCACAGCGTCCGGCTCCGCCACCTCGCCCGCTGCTGTTACCGGGACCGTGGAAGCAGGGGATCCGTTATATCGGCTAACACCTCCCGCTGGTGGCGGGGGATGCACAGCGGCTACGTACTCGGGACCAACCGGTGCCGCGCCTCCCCTGAATCCCCCGGCACTGAGTCAAGGCAGGTATTGCTCGATCGTGGTCACTGGCAACGTTAACCTGATACTGAATCCTGGCACATACAACATAACGCGAGCTGGCGCTGGCGGGGTTAGCCTGAACGGCAGGGGTACGGTGACGGGCACGGGCGTAACGATCTATCTGGCGAGGAAATGCGGGCCCGGTCGCGATCAACACCGCGCCCACGGCGAATGAAACTCTGCTGCTGAAGGCTCCTACGACCGGTGCCCTTGCGGGGATTCTATTTTATCAAAACCCTGGAAATACGCAGACCGCTAACATCGATGGCAGGAGTGCTTCGCGTTTGCAAGGGGCTCTCTATTTTCCCGGTGCTACGCTCAACCTTTCCAACACAGGCTCGTTGGCGGACTACACGCTCGCCGTTGCAAAGACTTTGTCGTTGGGCGGTACCGTGAATTTCGGCAGCGATTTTTCCACGCTCCCGGGGGGCTCGCCAATCGAGAATGCCGTCCTGGTTGAATAGCCATTTGCGGTTCGTTCTGCGGAAGGTCCATCCTGGCGAGTTCATCTGAGCTCTGATCCTCACCATGCCGCTCGTCCAGATCTGCCTGATTGGTCCTGAGTATCTCTTTGCGGCCGGCACCAACCTTGGGGTCGTCGTTCCATTGTCGATCGCGTGCTTCGCTATCGTAATCGTCGTGCCTTTGGCGGCGGCGCGCAGCCGCCTCCACATTCCTGGCTACGTCGGTCTCGCATTCCTTACTACCATATTCGGTCTCTTGTGCGGTCGAATCTCCGGTATTCACGGTGTTGCAGGAACGCCCTGGGGGGTGTTGTTGTCGCTCCTGTTCTTTCTGCTGATCGCTTTCGCGGTCGGGTCCGTGTTGGCCCTTTTCTTCTATCGCGATCCTCCAGAGTCCTAACCCATAGCATCGACAGGTTGAAGACAGGAGCTGCGCCGACGGCCGATACGCCACATCGTGTGCTCAAATGGACCGGGGGCAAAGAAAAAGGCGGGCAGTAGATCTGTCCGCCTTTGGTGCTCTGGCTGATCGCCAGGAACAATCAATCGTCAGTTGCCGGAGGTCGAAGCTGCCGCTGCTGCCGGCTGTGCGTTTGCCTTCGGAATGCTCACATAACCGCTGACGGTGTTCTTTCCAACTTTATTGATGACCATCTCTTCAGGGAAACGCGCGCCCGAGGTGTAGAAGAAGATGGGCTCGTTCATCGCGCGGTTCTTCTTTTCGAACTTCTTGTCTTCGACGGTCATGGAGACGGTGAAGCGGTTGTTCTTCTCGTTGACGCCCTTGAGTTCGACGGTCACATTGCCGACCTTGACCGGCTTGTTCTTGCCGTCAACCTTGAACTCGACGTAATCGCGCTCGCCGAGGCGGCGGAGCTGGTCGATTTCGTCGTGGTTGCGCGCGATCAGAGTGCCCATCTCGCTGCGCGCCATCTTCAGGTCTTCCTTGGTGGAGTTGAGATCGGTCTGAACGCCGCCAACCTTGGTGTCCACGGTCTTGACGTCATCGGTGGTGGCCTTGGTCGCGAGCTCTGAGTGAACGGACGTGTCGAGCGCGGTCAGTTTCTGCGTCGTCGCGTCGTTCAGCTTGGCCGCTTCTTCGCGGGAGTTCTTGAGTTGGCCCTGGGTAATCTTGAGTTTCTTGGTTACAACGGTGAGGTCGCCTTGCAGATCCGCATTGGCCTTTTCGTCCTGCGCCAGACGGTCTTTCAAGGACGAGACATCCTGCTGCACAGCTTGCTCAGACGACTTGATTTGCGCGGTCATCGTTTGCTGTGTAGTGTCCAGCTTTGAAGACGCGTTCCAACCGAACCACAGGCCACCAATCGCGATCAGTCCCAATACGATCATCGCGGGAAGGTGCCAAGACGGTGATTCTCGTTCAATGATTTCTGACATATAGAATCTTTCTCCTCACCCCTGAATGGGCTAAATCTTATTTTCTTACTAACCGGCCTGTAACAAAGAAGGAGCATGCGCCGCACCAAAGCGCAGTGCGCGGACGCCGTGTTAGGGACGACCTAACTTGCTGGCGGGATTGGTTTTGCAGCACAGTGTGGCGAATGCGAAATGATAGGGGTAGTACTAGTCCTGGGAAAGTTTACTCGATGCCGCGGTTTTCCACCGAAATTTGCTAGGTCTTCACCTTACGTTAGCCGAAAGCCCAGATTCCGCAAGCCGTCCATCAGCCCTTCCTTGGACTGGTAGTGAATCCCGGCCATGCCCAGGCTTCGGGCAGCTTCTACGTAAGCGGAAATATCATCTATATACACCGCTTCGCCGGACTGCACCTTCGATCCCCGCAAAGCCTCTAAATACACAATAGGGCTGGGCTTACTGGCGCCCGCAGTACATGAATAGACGCGTACGGGAAAGAACCGGAAGAAGTCGTAATTAGCCTCCATGTGCGCCACGTGGATCGGGTCGGTATTCGAGAGCAAAGCGAGTCGGTAAGTCTTAGATAGGTTCTCGAACAATGACAGGTCTTGGATGGGTTGTGGGTCGAGGACACGGTTCCAGACTTCGGTGAATTGCTCAAAAGTCAGCGTGGTGCCCAGGCGCCTGGACAGGTGCAGATGCCAATCGCGAGGCGTCATGCGGCCTTGTTGCCAATCGGGCCATCGGGGATCGTTCTCGATAGCACTCCAAATTTCTTCAGGCGAAAGGGAGAGCCCGGCCGCCAAGCCAGTCATCGCACGCTGGACATCGATGCGAATTAGAACCCGCCCGATATCGAATATGATCGCACGGAGCTTTCGTGACGCCATCGGGCTATCCCTTTCCGTGGGCCGATGCGCCCTTGCGGGATCGCAGGATGCTGATCACCGCGGGCAGGATGGACAGCACAATCACCACAAGGATCACGTAATGGATACGTTCGCTGATATTCGGTATATTGCGACCGAGGAAAAAGCCCCCCAGAATCGTCGCGCTCACCCAACCTATGCCTCCAACGATGTCGAACATCACGTACCGCGAATAGGGCATGTTGGCGGCACCTGCCACGGGCGGACAGAACGTTCGAACGATGGGAACAAAGCGCGCAAGAATTACGGCTCGGCCGCCATACTTTTCATAGAAATCGTGGGCGCGCTGCAAATGACTCCGCCGGAACAGCAGCGAATCTTCACGGCGGTACAGCGCAGGACCGGCGCTGCGGCCAATCCAGTAGCCAATCTGATCCCCGACGATGGCGCAGGTCATGACCGGCAGAAGCAGCCAGCGCAACGGCACCACGTCCGCGGCGGCAAAGATACCTGCGGTAATCAAAAGGGAATCACCCGGCAGGAAGAAGCCGACGAAAAATCCTGTTTCGATGAAGACGATGCCACAAACGAGGGGAGCGCCGCCCCAGCGGATTAGTTCCTTGAGTCCATCGGGGTTGTAGAGAGAGCGGAGCAGGTGAACGAGAGATTCGAGCACGCGTCATTATTCCTTATGGAATTTCCAGCCATTGCTTGCCTAACCGGTGCGGCCCCGACCGCGCGCGCACGAACAGCGGTGAAAGCGCCACAGCTAATACGGTAACAGAAAAGGATAAAGTCATCGCCGCATTCATACCAGAGCAGTCCGAAAGTACCAAACAAGGCGATCCACGAATTGAGACGCATCATCGGGCAGCCTCCGCAACCATCAGTACGCTTTGGAGATCGGCTTCCAAGCTATGTTTGCCGGCTTCGGCGCGTTCCAGGTATTTCTGGATACGCGGTAAAGCCCGCCACGCGACCGCTGCCCCTGCTTCGATGGCTTCGTCGGCCCGGTCGAAGGCGTCCCATGCGAACGACTGCACGTCAGGGCGTAGCACCAGATCAGCGTAGCGTTCCCAGACCTCAAGTTGGTGCTTCTGTGCCGCACTCACCGCGCGGGTCACCACCTGAAATATGTTGGATGGCGATCCGCGGTCGCCGTCCTGGATCCCCACGGAAACGCCCAATACGAATTCGGCACCCATTTCGCGTGCCGCCCGGGTCGGAACGGGAGCAACCAGCCCGCCGTCGGCAAGGCATCGTGTACCGATCTTTACCGGCTCAAATAGGCCGGGAAACGCGCAGCTCGCGCGGATGGCGTCGACCAGATTTCCGTGCGTAAGGACCACAGGCTCGCCCGTATTCAGGTCCGTGGCGACAACCGCCAGGGGTATCCGCAGATCATCAAATTGTTTCGAATCGAAGACGCGTTCCACTAGGTCGCCGAGCCGATGGTTGCTGGCCAGACCTAGCCGTGAGACCCGCCAGCTGCCGATATCGCGAAACCTGAGGGTCCGACAGGTAGCAATGATGCGGGCAAGCGGTGCCCCGCTGGCATAGGCCGCGCCCAGAATGCTGCCGACGCTGGTTCCGGCGATGCAAGCGATAGGAATGTGGTTCTGCTCGAGCACTTGCAGCACGCCCAGGTGCGCGAAGCCTCGCGCGAACCCGCCACCGAGGGCGAGCCCGATACCTGGCCGGCAGGCCGGGACTGCCTCATTGCACAGCCCGGCATGGTTGTCTTGCATCACCAGATAAGGATGCCAATCTGCACCGCGCACACCAATGGTCCTGGCGTCCCGAAAAAGCAGTACGTTTGTACTTCGCCAAATCTACGCGCCTTTTGCTTGCCCAACTGGCAAACAGTACGTTCTTACTACTCCAGTACCCTCGCTGTACCATTGGCGCCGTCGGAGCCGTGCGCGATTCTGCTCCTGTCAGAACGAAGTGCCGGAGGGGGCTGAGATGGACAGCGCATACGCAGCATGGGTTGGACTTCCGGTGGTTCTGCGAGTGGCTCTTGGGGACGTTAAAGTGCCGCTGCGGGGCAAGATGCTGAAGGACGGCGGGGATACAGTAAGGATGCGGATCGACGGTTGGGACATCGACATTTACAAGACCATGATTTTGGCAGTGGAAGAAGATGCGATGGTGCTTCACCCGGCGTGAGGAGGTCGTCTATGAACAATCAAGTCCCTAAGTACGTGACCCAAGGCCGCGCCTCTCTGTTGCTTGGTATTCCTGAAGACGAGTTGCGGCGTATTTCCAACGAATCCGGGCTCGGACATACCGAAAGCGCCGGTGAAGAGAAAGAGACCTTTTTCACCTACGACGAGCTCAGGCAGATTTGCCTGCTCTCAACACAAGTCGTGCACTAGCAAAGTTTATCGAGTTTCCTCCGGCCCCCCTCAAGCAGCAACCCCCCACCCCTGAATCGCCTCCCCCCAGGCGATTCGGGGGTTTCCTTTTGGGAGCCCAGCCCGTAGACTAGCGCGCGGAATTTCATCGAGCTGGCGGTGGGCAGGGAAGAACCGATCTAAAGATCGGCCACTATAGGGGACTCGCGGATGCGTTTGTTCGGTAAGGTTGGCATGGTTGCGGCGGTGAGCTTGGTTCTGTTGTTTGCGCTGGGTCGGGCCAGCGTCGGGAATCTCGGCACCCCTAACGACGACTACGACTTGGTAATCGCGAACGGCCGGGTGATGGATCCGGAATCGGGGCTGGACGGTGTGCGCAACGTTGCTATTCGCGGGGGCAAGGTTGTCGTCTTATCGGAAACGCCCCTGACGGGGAAGTCGACTATCGACGCCAAGGGTTTAGTCGTCGCTCCGGGATTCATTGATCTTCACGAACACGGGCAGGAACCGCGGAACTATCAGTTTCAGGCGCACGATGGCGTGACGACTTCATTGGAGCTCGAGGTAGGCACGGACGACGTAGACAGGTGGTACGCCGCGCGGGAAGGGAAGGCGCTGATCAATTTCGGCGTCAGCATCGGCCACATCCCAGTGCGCATCAAAGTGTTGCACGACCCTGGCCCTTGGCTCCCCACTGGAGACGCCGCGCACCGCCCAGCCACTCCGGAAGAGCTCGCGGAAATGATCGCGACGATGGAGCGTGGATTTCGCCGGGGCGCGCTCGCCGAAGGTATGGGCGTCAACTATACGGCGGCCGCGACGCACGCGGAAATCGTCGAAATGTTTCGCGTCGCGGCTAAGTATCACGCTTCGGTGCACGTGCACCTGCGATATGCGGGGATAAAAGAGCCGACCACGGGACTCGCGGCGTTGGAAGAGGTCGTGGCCGCTGCCGCCACCACCGGAGCGCCGCTTCACGTCGTGCACATCACCAGTATGGGACTCAAGTACACGCCCGACTTGATCGCCATGGTCGAGGGCGCGCAACGCCACGGACTTGACGTGACCACCGAGTGCTATCCCTACACCGCGGGAAGCACCGCGCTGCAATCGGCGATTTTCGATCCTGGCTGGCAGGAAGCCCAGGGCATCACCTACAAAGACCTTCAGTGGGCCGAGACGGGCGAGCGGTTGACAGCAGAAACGTTCGAAAAATATCGCAAACAGGGTGGGATCGTCGTGATTCATTCGATTCCGGAAGCGGCGGCGCGGACTGCGGTCGCAAATCCGATCGTGATGATTGCCAGCGACGGCTTGATGATCACTGGCACCAAGGTGCATCCCCGAGGGCAGGGCACATTTTCGCGAGTGCTGGGCCATTACGTACGGGAGGAAAAAGCTCTGGACCTGATGACCGCACTGCGCAAAATGACGCTAATGCCCGCGCAACGCCTGGAAAAACGCGCGCCTGCGTTTCAGAACAAAGGCCGCATTCGCGTCGGCGGTGACGCGGATATCACCGTGTTCGACGCGGATCGCGTGATCGACAAAGCCACGTATGACGACCCGTTACAATATTCCGAGGGCATTCAATTTGTGCTTGTAAACGGCGTACCGGTCGTGAAAGATGGGCAACTCGTTGAAGGCCTGTTCCCGGGACGCGCTGCTCGCGCTCCGATTTCTCAGTGACCACCGCGACCGAAAAATCCGCAGCACGCTACGCCGTTATCGCTGGATTTCTCGGCTGGACCCTGGACGCCTTCGATTTCTTCATTCTCACTTTTATCTTTGCTCCCATAGCAAAAGAGTTTGGCACCTCGATTTCCGCTGTAGCGCTTACGATCACGGCGAGCCTGGCGACTCGATGGATTGGCGCCATTTTGTTTGGTCTATTGGCGGACCGCTATGGCCGGCGCGTTCCACTGATCGTCAATATTCTGTACTACTCGTTGATCGAAGTTCTTTCCGGCCTGGCTCCAAACTACGCAACATTCCTCGTGCTGCGGCTGCTCTACGGCATAGGGATGGGTGGCGAATGGGGCGTGGGCGCTTCGTTGACGATGGAATCGGTTCCGGTGAAGTGGCGCGGTTTACTTTCAGGCCTGCTGCAGGAAGGCTACGCGCTCGGATTCTTGCTGGCCGCGGGCGCGTACCGCTTCGTCTTTCCGCACTGGGGCTGGCGGCCAATGTTTTTCGTTGGCGGATTGCCGGCGCTTCTGACGCTTTTCATTCGGGCGAAGGTGACGGAGACCGAAGCCTGGAAACGATCGCGCACGGATTGGGCGACCTATCGTCGCGCCATCTTCGCAAATTGGCCAAGATTTGCGTATCTGGTTCTGCTCATGGCTATGGTGAATTTTATCTCGCATGGCACGCAGGATATGTATCCAACCTACTTGCAGCAGCAGAAGGGTTTCAGCCCGCATCGGACGTCAGACTTCACGGCATTTTCGATGGTCGGCGCGATCCTGGGCGGACTGACCTTCGGGCATCTCTCCGATCTCTACGGGCGACGCCGCGCGATGGTGATCGCGATCCTGCTGGGCGTTCTGCTGATTCCCTTGTGGATGTTCGCTCCCAGCCTGCCTTTGATTCTTGTGGGTGGGTTCTTGATGCAGTTCATGGTGCAGGGAGCGTGGGGTGTCATCCCAGCGCACATCAACGAGCTTTCTCCGGATCAATTGCGCGGATTTTTCCCCGGCTTGGCCTATCAGTTCGGCGTGCTTCTGGCGGCGGGTAGTCCCTATATACAAGCGCGCATGGCGGTGCACATGACTTACGCGGAGGCCATGGGTTCGTTTGCGCTGGTCGTATTTCTCGCAGGATCGCTGGTGATTGGATTGGGCCCCGAAGCTCGAGGAGCAAAATTTGGCCACGGCCTCGCGCAAAACGAAATCGTCGCGAGTCGCGACGGGTAGAGGAACGCCGCGAAGCTGTGCTAAGATTTTAAAACTGTGCGCCCGTAGCTCAGCTGGATAGAGCGTCTGGCTACGAACCAGAAGGTCGGGAGTTCGAATCCCCCCGGGCGCACCATATTTCCCAACAAAAGCGAGGTTTTCTGAGGATCGTCATGCAGTATCCAACTAGTGTGCTACCAGTTTGCTACCCTTGGATCCCCAGCCTACCGCCCCTTGAACGCCTCAAACATCTCCCGTCTGCCGTCGCTCTGCGAATAATTCGGATTCTTGATCTTAAGCCATCCATGCTCCGCGTACACGCCAGTCCTCCGCTTCGCCACGATCCCCTCAAGATTTCGCTCACAGACCTCCTCGAAAAATAGCTTGCCGTCGCGCTCAACATGCTGCGCGAAAATGATCTCGCTGCAGCCGCTGCCTTCGATCAATCTTTGGAGTTTCTTCTTTCGCTCGATAAGTGGAGTCTGGCGTAGATCAACGCCATTCAACCAGACCACGTCGAACGCAAACAGCACCGCCGGCCCTCGGCGATACAGCAATTCTTTAAACTGGCTCATGCCGCTGGAATCGAGGGCGACGATCTCTCCGTCGAGAATGGCGCTCTGCGCTTTCAGTTCGGACAGAGATTCCCTCAACACTTTAAAACTTTTATATGTGTTTCGTCGGCGAGAGACCAGGCGGCAGTGGCCGTTTTCCAAGTAGGCGAGGGAACGGAATCCGTCATGCTTCAGCTCGAAAAGCCAATCCGGCTCGTCGAAGGCCGCTAGGCACTTCGCTAGCTTTGCGGGTTGGATTTCGGGCAACACCTTTTAAGCTTAGCAAAACGGTGTCTGTCGCGTATCGAATTGGCGCTGTGTGTTGACGTGCGGGAATTGCTCTAAAGAGGCGGCTGGAGAACGGGGGTTTACCAACCGCCCCATCGCAGTGAAGTGTCCCTACTGAGACTAATCGTTGGCGCGAAGTTTGTCTATACAGTGAAGACCTAATTTTGGGGCGATCCAGATGGACCTATGTCTACACGGTAGCGTAGCCTGTCCCATGTGAGACTGTTCTCTCAAGTCGGTCCAGTCGTGCTCTTTGTCGCGGCTCTGTATTACCGTTTCGCTCGTCACGATGCTCTAAGGTTCTACGTGTTCTTTGGGGCTGCAGCCATCGTTGCGTGCTTCTACCTTTTTCACTACCGCAACGACTGACTTGATCTGCAATAGGCTGAATTCATGCCGCGCTCCTGATCCCTTACGGCTTTTTGGGTGATTTCAATGCACGATTACGGCAATCGTCACAGATGTAATGCCCCGCTGAATATTTCCATAATCCTTTAACTTGCGGGAAACTCATGCGGCAGAATCGGCATGAGTGCTCTATCAAACCATGTTTGAATTGACCGATGAACCACACAGCTTCTAATAACATTTGCGTTGGTGGAAAACTCGCGGGCCGTCCAGCTGTCATGATTGCGCCTGTCTGTTGCCGTTATGCTGTGCGGCATTGTACTTCAACTGAAAAGTCAGAAGACTCTATTCATGCGGGACAGTCATCAGCTACTCCAGCCCGAGCCGATAGCGTTTTGAATCGGCGTTCACCTACCAGACGGCCAGCCACAAATAGACAAAGCGCCCTTTGATATCGGGCGCTTCGTCTATCTTGCCTTCGACTTGCGTCTAGCTCTTTCCAGCCGTTTTCGCCTGGTTGCCATGTTCTTCTGCGTGAGCCTTGGCCGCTTCAGTCGCGTGATGCGTTGCGTGATGAAGGTGCCCTTGCGCTGTGTGCGCGTGATGGGCCGCGGTTTCGTAGTTCCCACTGTCATGATGTTTCGACGCCTCGCGGTGATGACGTGCGGCGTGATCGTGGTGTTCCGCGGCTTTGCTGTGATGTTCTGCAGCTTTCTTGGACATATTCTTCTCCTGTGTGTTTCGTTCTTAGTATCCCCGGACCAGGAGGCGGGGACACGAAACTATACCACGTGATTAGTTGTTCGAGGTTCGCGGATCGTCGTCTCAAGGTAGCGCTTGTTATCACTTTTCCACAGACTACAAAATCCACCCGATTGACACCCGAGGTTTTTCAGCGTCATCCTCTCGGCCAACAAAGAGGAGTACCCCGATGAGTTCCGTGAATAGAAATTGGTATCTAAGAAGTTCTTCCGAGGCTGTTCCACCCGTGCCGTTCGCCACTTTGGATTATGTGCTCTGTGGCGTTGCGTTTTTCCTCATGGGCATTGCCTTTAACTCAGACATCGCCACGCTCGTTGCTTCTGTTGGCAAATAACCAAAATTATTCAGCCCGTTGACAGCTTCTTCATCTTGTCTTTACCCCACTCCAACGACCGAATTAAAATCGTCACATGTATGTCCGCGTCAGCATGCGCTCCCGTGATGGCTCAGTTTTTTATTGGGACTTCGAAGAGCCGACCAACGATCATCAGCAAGCTGTGCACAATGCCATACGCACATTCTGGTCCGGCTTAACACCTAAAGAGAAGCGAGACGCCAGATCCTCCCTCGATGTTGTAACGCGTCCGATTTCGCCCGCGCCTATCCCTGGTTTGCGTAGTTAACCCGGCTACCAAACAGAGGGGGACGTGGGAGGTCGTGAACCGCTAGGTCCACTTCACCCGTGCCGGCTCTGCAATTTTAGCGGAGCCGCCGGGACTGTGCGCAGGTGCCCGTCGAGCTCCTAACGGCCGATCAGAGTACTTTCTGGGGAAAGCTGCCAATTTGGGCCGCTGGGTTGCAGCCTACGCCACAGGGTCACAAATCTCAATTGGTCGAAGCGGCAGGTTTGGATCTGCGCGACCAACATTTGATCGACAGGACGCTAATTTCGCTAGGCGCGTTGTTAATACAATCGGAACCGAAGACCCGCTTATCACGACAAACGGAGGCTCTTAAGCGATGCGCGAGCGAGTCCGCCACCGATATTCGGATTGATGACTAACTCAATGACAGTAACGCTTGAAAGCTCCACTTGATATTCTTCCACCTCGCGTATTGACTCAGGCGGACTGAAATTCCACTGCTGGCGCACAATTTCTTTAACTGAATTGCCGGCGTCTGGAGACCACCGCAAAACGAACTCTTGCGTGCGGGCAATCTCGTTTTCCTCAAACACAAGGGATATGCACCTGAGCTTTTGCGGCTGATCGAAGACCAGCCGAAGAGTTTGGCTCCCTGGCGCGGCCGCACGCCAGCCCTGCGCATCTCCCGAAACGAAGGCAGACTCAACCGGATAATCCTTGTCTTCTGAAGTGACCTCGACTGCGGCGGCATGTTCGACATCTAACCGGCCTTCTCCGCGAGCCCGAACTCTCTCTGGAGTCGGAGTGATAAGGCGCTTTCGCATACGCCGAGTTTACTACCGTTCTGGTCTCTTGGATGTTTCCGAAATAATCTATCTAGGATCGCGGCGATTAATCGCAGCTAAGAGGTAGAGCAGGTAAAAACGCGCCTTTGTGGCAGATAATAACTCTCCGCGCTCTGGTCGGTAATCATCGAATGGGTGAATTCAAAATTGCAGTTGTCACACTTCAGAATCCATCGCGCCATGTCCATCGACGGTACGCTGAAGAGTGGTTTTTGATATACGGGAAATAATGTATTGCGAGACCGTACGCTGTCGCGCCTAATATCGGGCGAAATTTGGGTGAACTCAAAGAAAGGACGATTCAAAGGAGGACTTGTTATGGACTGCATTTATCCTTGGCAAGCGGCATACCTGGCAGCAGTATGCGAAACCGACGATTCACTGATGGACGGCAGGATTCTAGAAGCGAGAGCCGCTCTCGAACAGCGGCTCCTGAGTCCAATTGAAGGCGAAGAATATCGCGCCATCGAGAACGCCGAAAAAGCCCTTGAAGTGTTGAGGGTTGAGCGAATCCGTAAGTTTGATGGCTCGGGTTCGTCCGGGCAAAACTTCGAACCTTCTCAATCTACTTCTCAAGCGTTCGAATGATCTGAGCCTCCCAGCGAATTTCCAGCCTACGATGGCGCTCTGTGTGCCCTAACTGCGGTTTTGCTGCGAACTACATTCGCACGGACCTTTTGTATCGCACTTGAAATGGATCTTCACTTCTGATCTTTTGTCTTTGGAGTCGTTTCTTCAGACTCGGCCTCAATTGTGACTTCGACGTTAGCTCCCAACTTCAGCCCAACGCCGTCACCCTCTGAGTTTTCTAACTTATTCTCGATGCGAATCTCCCGATAAAGGTCTTCCGCACCATGTACGGAAATTTGCGCCTTTTCCGGCACGTCTGGCGCGATGGCGGGGATAATTTTTTCCACCGTTCCGGGCAAGGTAACCGTGGGCTTTTCTTCAGTTGGTTTTCCCATACTTCCTCCTACCCGCTAGCAGGATATTGCATTCACCTTGGGCCGAGCCTTCAATCCGATCAAGTTCCTGCACCTTGGAGTATCATCCTCGTTTGGTCGCGGAAGTGAAATACCTATGATCCCGCCCTTCGACATTTTCCACATCGCTGATGGCGGTGTTCTCGTGACGTGGAGAGGGCTTCAAGTCTTAATGGCGCGATCACTCGCATTCACATGATCGGTGAGTTAAACCCCGGCGAATATTTTGTTCAGAGCTTGCGAACAAATCACAGGATGAAAATCCTGATCAAGCCTGACGCAAGAAGGACTTCTCCTGAGCCGTGATGTGTAACCGCACTTGGGGTACTTCTAAACAGGCCAAGCCCTGCCGTTGACGCGGACTTTGATCCGTTCCGCGTGAAAAACGCTCGAAGTAAAATCCGAACAGACTCCAACTCTGTAAGTACGGAATCCGCCCTAACATTTCTGATTAGTCGTAGACGTTATATCGCTCGAAAATTCGTTCACGGGGGCCGAAACAACAATGGCTATCGACCTTAGCAAGTATTACGAAGAATTGCGGAGGTTAAAGCAGGAGAATCCCAAGCTGGGCCGTACGATGCTTGAGCACTACCTCAGGACCATGTACCGGGACGAACTGGAGAGATTCAACCTTAACGCAACGGAAATTTATGATAGTTATATCGCCGAAGCGAGGCAGATTAGCGAACCCCTCTCGGATTCTGAGCCGCACCCACTCTTAAAGCGCACCCGCCGAACCTGATGTGAACTATCCGCCGACTTGCCGCTGTAAAGCCGGACGCGGGAGCCTACGTTGTAGTCCACTAAGCTTTGCACTCCTTCAAAATCTGGGTGGCATCCACAATCAGTGCGAAGGCTCCAAAGGTTATGTGAACCTTCCGGCCTGCCACGCTGTCAACTATCGCTGTAACTTTGGCTACGACTACGCGTCCATTGTGCAGACGGGCGGTGACCGTTGAGCCGACGTCAATTTGCTTCTTCACTTTGCTTTCTTCTTTTCCGCCCACCGCTTCTTAGCCGCTAAACTCATCTTACGTTTTGCAGCCGCCGATACCGTACGTTTCTTCGGATTACCCGCAACCCCTCCGATGAACAATTTTATCGCAGCGTCTATTGTGTTTATCTGCTGTTGATACTCTTTTCGTTTGTCGTTGAGCGCCTTTAGAATGTCCATTGTTCCTCCGCGAAGAGTATACGTAATTCCGCTCGCGCCTCGTCCAACTGAATCTGGAACGAGGGATTCGGTGGGCCGAAGTTCTTCTTTGGATCGGATAAATCTCTGGCGGCACGACCGTATTTGCGAAGTTCGGCGTCAGACATTTTGCGGATGCATTCGCGGATTTGTTCGATGCTTTCGGGGCTGCTTTGGATCATGGGTCCTCGAATGATTTAATCGACGGACTTTAAAACAGGCCAGTTGTTGACTGTATCAAACGTCCAGATGTATGGGAACTTCACCAGTATCGCTTCGGTGTTCATGTCGATCATCAATAGCTCAAACTGAAGGTCAGATGGGATGGGGCACTGGTTCGTCCAGTCCATTTCCGATATCGTATTGGTTGTGTGGTAGTCCTTCCTGTGATTCAGAACGAAACTCCAAGTCCCTGTTTTGGAGTCCTCCCCCACGGCCAGCACAACAGTCTTCGTCGCCCATGTCTCCAGGTACACCATGTTGGTGAACTCTTCCAGCCACGGGAGAGGAGAATAAGTACGCACCCTTCCACCGTAGTCCATCCTGATTGCAGCCCTTATCGCTGCCTTCGCGGTGTGCGCTTCGTCGGTCGGAACGTTGGAAACATCCGCGAGAATGGCGCGGTATCGGTCCTGTCGCTCCCATCCGCCAGACTTCGGCCTCAACGTCCAGACATCGCCTTGAAGATAAATTCTCGGTGCCTTGATCCCTTCGACGCACAAGTTGGGTTTAGTCGCAGGCGCTGGAGCGGGCGGAACAACTTCCAGCGGCAAAGGTGTAGGCGCAGCCGCGCTAGCAGCCGGAATGGCTGCAGCCTTATCAGTTTTCGGCCAAAACCTCTTGATGGCCCACCACAACACGGTACCGAGTGCGCCCAACGCGGCGATTCCAAAGCCGAACACCCACTGTTTATTTTGGACGATCCAATTCCACAACCACATCGTGAGTATTGTACCGCAGTTCCAGAGAGCGGAATTTAGGCGATAGAGCGACGGTCACAGACAAAGTCGGCTCGAAAGCAGTTCAAAGTTATAGACAAAACCTGGCCTGCTGGGTTATACCATTGCCGATGCAAACATCGGTCCGTCTTCTAATAGCCGACGATTCTGAAGTCATTCGCCGTGCCATCTGTGTTCTACTTCAAGCTCAAACCGAAATCGCAGTTTGTGGCGAAGCTCAGGATTACGCGGACCTGTTAAAGAAGCTCAGCGTGTCCACTACCGATGTAGTTCTTATGGACATGCGGATGCCGGGCGAAGGCCGCTTTGACCCCGCCACTATCAAAGGCCACCTTAACGGTTCATGCTTGTTGGCAATGTCCGTGTGGAATGACGAGGAAACGACCAGCCTCGCGCAGAGCTACGGAGCACTGAAACTCTTGGACAAGAGCCAGCTTACTTCTACTCTTATTCCTGCAATCGAAGAGTGCATGAAACTGAACCAGAGAGCACATCACGCCTAAGGCGTGTGTGCGGACATTGTTTTCCTGCTGCTAATCCAACGTTGCGATGACAGAAAAGAGCTTTGAACAACGGCTTGCAGAGTGCGAGCAAGTGCTCCGAAAACTTGAAGGGACTAAAAACCCTCGAGAACGGATAAGTCTGCTCAGAGAAATGCGGCAGCTAATCCAGCACATTGAAGAAACGCAGAAAAGACCAAACTGACGGCCAGTCCTACCCACGCTCGGATACATGAAGCCCTGTATTGCATTTTTCTGAACAGGTGATGAAGCTGTTTTCTTTTCAGGCAGGCTCAATGCCACGCTGGATGTTGAAGTGCCCCAAATGCAACCATAACTTCACTCACACCAAGATTGAACGCGCAATCATCGAGGAAGCGAGCCGCGACCCGTTTGGAATAGTGCCTAAACCCCCATTTGTTCAAGATGGAGAGAAGCACACCTGTCCAGGCTGCAAAGACGAATCTGTCTTTCAACGCCACCATCTTTTCTACCGTGAAGACACGTCTGATTTTGTTTTCTAGCTAGCCTAACCAGTAGGTTAATAAATCATACATAATAAATATAACGGCATATGGTCTCGCAATCTCCATGTGGCGGCTATCTAGATGCGACCTCGTGTGGAACCTTTGTCCTTCAACATCCACGAAAACCTGCGTACCACGAAGACCCGATTGCGCTTTCAGTCGCCAGTTGGTACGGTGGCGTACTCAAGGTGCTTCCAGCTCTTTGGCTGTCACCCGTGCGAGGTGACAGATGTCCCACGTGCTCATCGTTGATGACCAACCAGACATTCGAAAGTGTTTGCGTGGGTATTTTGAAGAATTGAAATTGGATTGCAGCGAGGCAGAAAACGGTCTTGATGCCTTGCAAAAGGCTCAGCAAACGAAGCCAGACCTGGTCATCCTCGATTTTTCAATGCCCGTGATGAATGGCGTCGAAGCTGCAAGAGTTTTCAATCAAATTATGCCGGAAGTGCCAGTTCTCATGCTGACTGCCCACGCCGGGGCCGCCGACGAGGCAGCAAAGAATGCAGGGGTACTCGGGGTCTTTGCAAAAGATAACGTCGCGCCCCTCGTCAAACAGACTCGAACACTACTGAAGCTTCGTGAAGGCTAGCCCGATTGATCAACGCATTGCGTCCGCCCGTATGTGGCGCTTTTCAGCATTCCCAGATTGCCGATACACTGATGTCCTGGCTCGATCTGTCACCGAAACCGATATTCCAAAGGGCGTCGCGTGCGTCTGCCCGGATTGCGGACACTGCGTGATCAGCGCACGAATCTTATCTATCACGATTAGCTTTTCTTGACAAAATACTTGCAAGCACAAGCGCATCCGTAAACAAAGATCCCGAAGTCTCGAATCAACCATCGCATAAAAGTAGCGTACTTCACAAAGCGGCCCAGATCAGCGAAACCACAGTTCGCCCCGTCGTTTGTTCTCGATGAGATAGATAACGCATGCAGACGAAGCGAGACCTAGGAACATCATAACCAGGCCGAGAATTGTTGCGATTACGATCATCCTTAGGTCCCGTCTTCGAGGTTACGTCCAATCAGTTCGGTCTGATCCCAACCGAACTATAATTTGACGGGTTCCTTGATCAAAGACGAAATATTCGCCGGGAGATACTGAGGCTAATTGCTTCACACGACGTTGAGCGGCTTCTAGGTCTCCCACGGCATCGACCCAAACAGGATTTCCACACAGGTCTTTCTTGAAGATGTCCAAACTCGGCGAAGTCATCTCTTCGTTCCTCCAAAAAAAACCGCTTTGCGTGGAAGAAAGCACTCTATTTGCCATTCTCGTAACTATACAAACGAACAGGGTTAGCCTATTTGGCAATCCGATAGATAGGAGTAACAGTACGTCATTAGTGCCTGGTCATGAGTCTGCAGAGAGAGATTTTTCTAAGGCCGGATTTCACGTCCGATACACGACCTACTGTAGTTGCTCGGGGTTTTGACGATCTTGAGGGCCCGTACAATATATGATATGGGTTTCCACCCGATTTGAAGCTAGGTTGCGGGGCTTATCTTGGTCAAAGTGCCCCACCATCCCAATCGTCGATGACAAGCCAAACATCCGCAAACTCGAATGTAGCGGGGCAGAAAAAGAGACAAGCAACCAAAAGGGCCGGTCTTACGACCCTCGGGCAAGAGTCACCCGTTGGTTGCTTGTCTTCGTAAAACTGCCCGACCTTCGCATTGAAATCAATACAGTTTCAACCCGAGACTACGAGTAGTTATTCCGGAGAATCCTGACCTCAGGCCGTTCACAGCCGAGCTACGCCATCTATCTTTAAAAATAGGGTACGCACCGTATTGTCTCGCATCTCCCTATGCCTAAACACTGCACTCACGGAGGGCGATATGTTGTGGTTTTCTGGGCTCTGCTCGTGATCGGCTTCGCGTGCGGATTGATGGCCTACTTTTTTTATCTGACTCCAAATCCTCGGGACAAGGAATAGCCGGTCGGTTGATGAGGCCAAGGGTTTCGGGTTGTCTAAAACGCCCAGTAGTTCGCCCGATCCGGCCAGCGTCTTTATACTCGGCGCGGGCTCGCTTCAGACGCTTTCTTCCTCGCCGCAGCATCTAACTATGCGGTCAGACATGATCAACCCATAGAGATATCTCAATAGGAAAGGCGATAATGAGAAACAGACAGAACGCCAGTCTTGCGAATCCTTTGCGGTTGGCACCTCGGGACGAGGACGACGGCGACATCATCCAGGTCATTATCGAAACCCCTAAAGGTAGCCGCAACAAGTACGCGTTCGATCCAGAGCAGAAGGTGTTCGAACTAAAGAAAGTCTTGCCCGCGGGTATGGCGTTCCCGTATGACTTTGGGTTTATTCCCTCGACCACGGCGGAGGATGGTGATCCGGTAGATGTGCTAGTGCTGATGGATGAACCCGCTTTCCCTGGGTGCCTGCTTAAATGTCGCCCGATTGGGATTATCGAGGCGGAACAAGGGAAGAAGGATAAGACCGAGCGTAACGACCGTATCATTGCCATTGAACAAGCGAACCACAGTTTCGCGCACGTGAAGCACGTCGATGATCTTGGTAAGAAGTTCACCAAAGAACTGGAAGAATTCTTCGTCAACTACCATCAACTAAGCGGCAAAGAATATCGGATTCTCGACGTGAAGGGACCTGGAGAGGCCGGCCGGAGACTTAAGGATGGTATTCGGGCGTTGAAGAAAAAGGCGGGCTGAGTCTCCTTCTTGCATGCTAAAAGAAATGCTCATTCGCTTTGCTGTCGGGGGCTTGGTGGTATCGGTATTTTCTGCGCTAGGGGACGTTCTAAAACCGAAAAGCTTTGCAGGATTGTTCGGAGCTGCGCCCTCAGTCGCCCTAGCCACGCTCGGGCTCACGATTGCGACCGATGGAGCGGTCTACGCGGCCCTTGAGGCTCGGTCCATGATCGGTGGCGCGATCGCGATGTTCGCTTACGCGTGTCTAGCGACATGGATCATGTTCAAGTTCAGGCCGCCAGCCATGCTAGTCACCACCAGTCTTCTAACCGCATGGCTTGCGACGAGTCTTAGTATCTACTTTTTCTTCGTAAGATAAATGGTAGTCAAATTCCAACTGTCGGCGGTGCGGCGAACGAAATGGTATGAGGTGATTCTTCGTATCCTTTTCGGAGGGTTGACGACGGTCGCGACAGGGATGATCGCAAAGTCTTACGGTCCCGTCGTGGGCGGACTATTCCTGGCCTTCCCCGCAATCTTCCCCGCGAGTGCGACCCTCGTCGAAAAGCACGAAAAAGAAAAGAAGCAACGCGCTCACATTGACGGTGTTAACCAGGCGCGACGGGCGGTAGCGCTAGAGGCTCGCGGAACCGCAATGGGAAGCATTGGACTGGTTGCATTTGCCATTGTCGTGTGGCAGTTTCTGTTCGGCAAACCCGCGTGGTTAGTTTTGACAGCAGCGACCCTAAGTTGGCTGATAACTTCCCTCCTGATTTGGGAACTACGACGAGTGGCGCGTGGTCATCTCCTCGCGAAGAATCGCACTTCGTCTGCTAACTAGCCTCACTTTCCGCGGCTGGTACGCATCGTAAGGTACGCCGGCATAAAGCAATACGCATTCCAAAATACAGGAATCCTCTGGGCGCATCAGGCGCTCAACCATGCACTAATAGCTTTAAGTTCGCCGCTTCAGTCCCCACACGGTTCTGAGCCGAACTCAATCAACTTGAAAGGACGTGAACATGTTTGGAAACGTCAAATCACTTCGAGAGCTATTCGAGATCCAACTTCGGTATGCATACGACGGCGAAAAAAAGCTAGTCGAAAAGGGCTTGCCCACCATGATCGAGAAGGCCAGTTCGCCAGAATTGCGAACCGCGCTACAACACCATTTAGGAGAGACCCGGAACCAGGTTGCCCGCTTGGAGCGCGTGTTCGGCAGCATCGGCGTCGGACCAGACACGAAAGGTAACGACATTCTAGACAAAATGATGAGCGCGGCTAAAGACTCGGCGTCGAATATCGAAGAGTCATCGCTTCGGGATGCCGCCCTAATCGCGAACGGTAACCTCGTCGAGCACTACGAAATCGCGTTGTACGGATCGCTGGTTGCATTTGCCCGCAGTTTGGGCCTTCAGGACGCAGTCGGTCCGTTGGAGGAAACTCTCAACGAGGAGAAGAAAGCTGACGCCAAGCTGACGCAAATTGGCGAAACCGCGATGAATACACGCGCCGCGAGGCACCAATCTGCCTGAGCAACGACTGCATCTCCTAAGCATACGAAGGGCGGCTTCGAGACTGGGGCCGCTCCTTCTTGTTTCGAAGGATCACTCAAAGGATGAAATTTCCATTGATTGACTGCCGATAGAACAGGACCAAATTATACTGGCCACAAAACACCGTGCGGCATCCCAGCAGACTCGTGGGTCGCCGCTTACGAAGCGGCGGTATTTGAGACCGACGATACGTTGATGCCTGGCCGAATTCTCGAAGCTATGGCGGCGATTGAACAGAGACTTCTGAGCCTCTGAGCCCAATTGACATCGACAGTCATGAGTTTGAGTCGATCCTGCGCGCCCAAAACGGACTCCAGACCCTCCGCGCTGAACGCATAGGCAATGTGAACCGCCCAGTTGACCACTCGGCAGGTCT
This sequence comes from uncultured Acidobacteriota bacterium, assembly GCA_963832615.1. Lineage (GTDB taxonomy): Bacteria > Acidobacteriota > Terriglobia > Acidiferrales > UBA7541 > Acidiferrum. Next base: position 33,410 of record CAWHVA010000015.1, on the reverse strand, counting down.
TACCAATCAAGACTGTTACGAATAAGGACGTCGTCCCTCGTTTAAAGAAACTCAACAAGTCGCCGCATGGCCGCGCTCCGGGGACACGCGCTGCTCTGGCCGAAGGTTGGGGAAAATCTTAGGGAGAAAATACCGCTCGGTAAGTCGCGGATCCGATTTGTATCAATTCGGCTTTTCTGGACGTTTCTCCTGGGGTTTGGATTCCTTTGGTGGTGGCTGATGCTGCTCTACCTTTTGCTGTTGCGCCCCATGCTATTGCTCAAGCTGTTGCGTCTGCTGAGTGTGCCGCTGTTCCATTTGTTGTTTTTGGGCGTCGTTGGCGTTTTTCTTGGCACCCTGCTCGTGTTCCTTTTCCTGTTGCTGCTGGAGTTTCTGGTGTTCCTGATTCTGTTTGGAGGCTAGCTGTTCTTGCTGTTGTTGGTATTTTTTGTTGGGCGCGGCATTGCCGGTATTGGGCGTCGTGTACGTATGCGGCTGTATTTCGCTAGCGTGGGTGTTGGGTTTCGGTTCAGAAGTTACTGGCCGATTCTCGGGTCGCGCCTCGGAGTTGGCGGGCGGGCGGTTTTCGGATCGGACTTCTGTTGCGGGACGGGCGTTGCCGTTGCGGGCGGTATTGGGAGGAGGAGCCTTGTACGCGCCCCCAGCTTGTCTTGCGGGTACTGCGCCGCTCTTGAACTCTGCGGGCTTGGCAGTGGCTGCGATGGGCGGCTTGCCTTGATTGGTGGAGGCACGCAGTTCGGGGTTCGAACGAGCTTGTTGTATGTGCTGTTCTTGTGTCGCAACCCGGGGGACGTGCTGCTCCCTGCTATACGTCTGTTCCTGCGCTGTAGGCCGCGCTTCGACGCCACCATTGCCGCCATTGTAGCTCACGCGGGTGGTATTGTTTTCGATAACGGTAGTGTTGTAGGTGTTGTGGATGATCGTTTCGTTCACACGATTCACGGATCTGTTGTAGAAGAAGTGCCCGTTGTCCCAGCGGCCACCCTCGTAACCGCGCCCGCCGTAGCCATAGCCATAGTTAATGCCGCCGTAGAAGCCGACGTGCTCTCCCCAATAACCTTCGTGAAAGAGGAACATGCCTCCATCGCCCCAACCCCAGTAGCCCGGAGTCCAAAGGTATCCGGGCCGGGGAGCTTCCACCCAAGTGCCAGGTACCCAATAGTAGCCGTCGTCATCGTCATAGGCCCAGTAGCCGGGAGTCCAGATATAGCCGTCCTCCGGGCAAACGGGCTGCTCATAAACAGGAAGAGCAGGAGGGCCGAAGCTGACGGAAACGACGACTTGTCCAAATGCGGCATGAGAGAAAGCCAGTAAAGTAAACGCGAACAGCAACGAGCGAAATACGACGCGCATTGTTTCTTCCTTTTGCCCGCTCATTTCGGGGACTGGGGCGCGGAACCACGTGCTTGAATTTTCTTGGGGTCCGACTTCTGCACTGGATAGTAGAAGAGAGGATGCATGAGACCTATACGGTTATGCCTGTAGCCGAGAATGAGGAACGCCGTACGGCAATGTCCGGTTGATTCCTCGCTTTGATTGCACTTAACATATCAGTCTTATCAGACGTTGCCGAGATATCGTCTAACCTTTACGGTTGACCGCCCTACAGAAATTTACAACTCGCAGTAACGTCTTGCCCCTATCGACCGATGGTCCTCAGAGGTCCTAAATAGAAACGCCGCCGCAAGGTGCGGCCAGCCAAATTTCGCTCATAGGAGGATCAATATGTTTGGAATTATCGGCGTCTTGTTGTTGCTCATGTGGCTGGGCGGATTCTTCGCCTTTCATGTGACCGCGGGCTTCATACACATCCTTTTGATCTTAGCGGTCATTTCAATTGCTTACCACTTCTTCGCAGGTCGCTCGGCAACCGCATAAACGCCGAGGACTGCGATGGTTAATCAAAAACGACCAAGGCAAGGGCTCGAGCCCTGCTTTGTCTGATCTATGTCCAGCAATGTACTGACGGTCCGGGGGGTGCACGCTATGTGGAGCAAGTGGAGCGGAGCAAGTTCGCCCCCATCGTTATAGCTATTACGCTGTGCGGAAGTTCTCCTTGCTTGCTAGCACAGGAGCGAGTAGAGATTGGCATATTTCTCGATTACCTCGGTATTTCCCAGACCAACACCAACAACCTCGGAGTGGGTGGACGGTTCGGTTACCGCATTCATCGCAAAATGATAATAGAAGGGGAACTTGCTTACGACTACGGGATCAACTTCCACGAGGCTTACCGCAACATTACGAACGGCGATATAACCGCGATTGAACGCACCTCGATTGGCGTCACCCATGGCCTGTTCGGGCCCACGCTGCAGCCCGACAAGGGTAGATTTCGTCCATTCGTCACTCTGAAAGGTGGGTTTATGGATTTCCGCTTGAGCCCGAGCCTACTACCGCTTAGCACTGCTGAGAGCACGCTCCTCGGCCTTCGTACCTGCAGCTTGAACGTGGCAATGTATCCGGGAGCAGGAGTGGAGGCAAGTCTGGGTCCGGTGGGGTTGCGTTTCGAAGTGGGTGACGACATCTATTTTAATGGCGGCGCGCACAACAACCTGCGGATCACGTTTGGTCCGATCCTTAGGTTCTGAGTTTCTCCGCCAGTATTAGTCTGGCGCCTCTCGCCGCGGTTTCTAAAAAGCTCCTAACACCGAACCTGGGCCAGCCGCCAACTAGTTCCCAATTCGGTGATCCCTCGAATGTGCGGCTCTCTACGTACCTATTCTTTCCACCCTACGCCTTTAGCCCGATATCAAAGGCTTGTTCAAAGGGACAGACTTCCACTGCGTCGGGTCCAAGCTCTCCAGGAATGTGCCAAGGGGCGCCTTGTGAGCGCGGCGGCAAAATTACCGTTGGCGTTATTGGTATAGAATGCACATGAAGCTTGGTTGGGATCGTACCGATGGCAGTTGTATGCCGTGTTGCTGAACGCTATGCCATCCACTGTGCTCCCCTGCTCATATAGGAAATCACCGTTGCCAAGATCCACTTGGAATCCCTGACCGCCGCAATCGGTATACATCTGGGGATAACCCCTGTTCCAACCATTGATGGTGGTGAGCTCGACGGCGCCACAGCTCACGCCGTTCTGGTGGAAGATGGCTATCTTATTGCCCGAACCGTTATATTGCGAGTTTGCATAAGCACTATCGATCCGCATCCGGAACTGCACATAGAATGTCGAATGTTGGCCGAAGCTTTTTGACCAAATGGGACTTATCCAGCTTCCGCTCACATCGGGACAGTTGGGATTCGGAGGAACATTGAAACGCAACGAGGCGGTGGATCCATCCGGAGGAAATACGGTCGTATCCTGAAAGGCCTGGTCTATACCACTGCAATCTCCTGTTGTGTTGTTCACATTTATGTCCGTCGGATTCGAAAATCCTTCGCAATAGATCACGCCGGCGCCGCTACACCGTGCGGGAAAATTGGCCGTTCCCGGAGTGGAAGACGAAGCCGTCCCCTGGTTGCTGACCGTCACCGTCACATTGGCGGAGGTGCCCACGTTACTCGCGGCGTCGTATGCCTTCGCGCTCAAGACATGGGAGCCATTCGAAAAGGCGGTGGTGTTCAATGAAAAATTGTAGGGACTCGCGGTATCAGTCGACTGGAGATTCCCATCGACATAGAACTCCACCTTCGTCACTCCCACGTTGTCCGAGGCGGTGGCGCTCACGGTGACCGTACCGGAGACCGTACTCCCGCTCGCGGGTGCGGTAAGAGAAGCGGTGGGCGGAGTCGTGTCCGGGGGAGGGGGTGGAGGCGTTGGTGTTGGAGTTGGCGTGGGCGACGGTGTTGGATTTGGCGAAGAGCCGATCCCACTCGTGAGCCTCAAGATGTAGGCGTCCTGGTTCTCGTTATTCACAAGACCGAAGACATTCAAAGCCGGGAAGTACTGGAAGTGACCGAGCGCGCCCGCAGGCGTCGCCACGCCAGGACCTCCGGAGTACGTGACAGGAAGACATGATTGCGCCGCGAGAGTTCCGTAGTTGGTCGTAACGTCGTTTGTGGGGCTGGGGTTGAAGAGGTAGACCGTGTTCCCGCCATCCCATATGACCATTACCTTTTCCGCGGAATCATAGGCGATGCCCGGGTAGCCGTCGGATTGCGGGACTGAACAGCCGGTCGTCGCAGTGTCGAGGTTGGCGGTCGTGTTGGTGGCAAGGTTGTAGACGCGGATGAATCCACCGCCCATGATGACGAATAGTCGGCGGACGGGATCGATGGCGCCCGTCGGGCCGAGAGTAAGGTTGAACTGACCCTGCTCAAGCTGGGTGTACGTGTTTGTCGAATATTTGTAGGCGTACATCGTGTAGCGATCGGTCGCATAGACGGTGTCCGTCACGGGATCATAGGCCGCGATTTCCCCTTCCCCTTCGCTACCCGCGAACGTGCCGGGGTGGCCCGTCGTGCCGTTCGTGGGGTCCTCGCGCTGCCAGGTCATGTTCGCGAGCGAGAGGGTCCAGGTGTCATTGGACCCACCGGCGTACTGGATGTAAGAGCCGAATTCGGGACTCTTCTCGCAGTTGTTCGGGTCGTCCGCTGTCGAAACATCACCGCCCGTATAGAACATGCGGTCGGCGGTCGGGATGTAGGTCTCACCTCCGTACGTATGACGGGAATTGATCCCGCCATCCGGGTAGGCAGTAGTACAGAAGCTTATCGGATCGCTCGGATTGTCGAGGCGAAGCATCTTGAGGGAATTAAGATCAAGCCCATATACCTCGTTCCCATAGTAACCAGCGTGGCCGCCACCCCAGAAGAGGAGGCGGTTGCGGGAAGTATCGGCGACGCCGCCATTCCAGTCATTCACGACCGCGGTGCATCCTTCGTGGCCGTAGATATCGGGATACGTGGTGTAGGGGGGGCAAACGGAGGCCGGAGTGGTGTTCGGGATATCATACCAGCCGAGAGCAGCGGGGAAAGTCCCGCCGCCCGCGCTCGAAGCGACTGGGGCGCCACCGGAAGGTGGAGTAGGAGTAGGCGTAGGTGTGGGTGTGGGACTTGGTGTAGGTGAAGGAGTCGGCGTAGGACTTGGTGTGGGACTGGGTGTAGGCGTTGGAGGCGGAGGCGTGGGCGATGGTGATGTACCGCCTGCAGCGGGTTCGAGCGTGACCATGATGGTTCCCTGTGTGCCTCCCGCGAATCCCGTTCCCGTGAAGGTGACGTTGCTTCCCGCTAGGGTGTTCGTTTGGTGCCACATCCATTGATAGACCTGATTCACTTGCTCTTGCCATCCCGAAGCCGAAGCACCAGGGGCCGATCCGTCGGCAGCGAAGACGATGGCCCATTCATTCGCTACCGCCGTCACCGAAGTAACAGTGACAGAAGTATTCCCGGACGTGTAGAGTCCAACGCCTTTATCAAGCGGAGAGGCAGCCGTTCCCGAAAGCTCCTCGACAAGGATACCTATATTAACAATTCCCGTGGACGACAACGTGACCGTGCAGGCACCCGACGCAGTGGCAGTACCCACCCACGCTGCATTGGATACACCGCTTCCTGATACGGTGGTGGCCTGCGTCCACGAAGTGGTGGAACACCCCGCACCTGAACTCGTTATGGAAAGGGTAACGCCACCGCCCGCATCCGCCATGACGGCGAGCGCGTCGCCGCTTATCACGCTCGACGGGAAAGCATAGGAACAGGACGTAACCCCGCTACACCCAACGAAGTCGTTGCCGCTCCCCTGCACTAAAGCGATGGCGGCATTTGCCGTGGAGGCCGCGCAAAACAGGATTATTGGAATGAGAAGCGAAATGAGATATTTCTTCATATTTCGAGAAATATGTATTCCATCATAGTTATACTATATATAAGTAATATTATAGCACTCCAACGATCTAAGGGGAATTGGCGAACGATATCCTGGCACGTTTTGGGGGCATAACGGAAATAAGCACGAGATTGCGGCGGTCCTGGCGCAACTATTTCCCGTGTTGGCAGCGCAGCTGCCGCCGAAACGCAAATGCTGGCAAAAGGGGTCCCATCTAGGAATTGCTTGTAATCGTCGAAACCTGACTTCTATGTCTCTCCAACTACAGGGGGCATTATCTGGGGCATTTTGTCCGCTCCGACTGTCGTAAGCAATTTTCGGCAAAAGATTATTGCCCTCATTACCACCCTAAGCTAGCGATGGGCGAAAATCTGGGGCTTCGCGACCGGTTTCCGAGCAGAACTTCCTCGACCGCTCTTGCGAAGTCCTACTGCTTAGCATCTACGTGTCGTGCCACAGCCCTTCCGATGAGGATGGCCGGGCCGACTGGAAATACGAACAGCACTGGCAAAATCAATAGCGGGTGCAGGGTCCAATTCGCCGCTCCCGGAAACAGGGCGATCACAACTGATCCCACGATTCTCGGTGCGATGATTGCGAAGCTCACGCCAGCTACCCATCCAGCCACCTTGCCTCTTCCAGACGATACATTGCTGGGCGTAGACGATTTCGAAGCCATCGATGAGTGTGAGGATATGCGGACCTCGGCGTGGGTACTCTCGGTTGCGCGTTCTTTTTGCAGCCACTTCACGAGGGCGAACCCGGCCCATGCGGTGATCGCAATTCCCCAGAAGAACTGGTTCCAGCCAGCGGCTTGTGATCTCAAACCATGCGAATCGTTAACACCGCCCGCCAGCAACAAACAAATCGCCCAGATGATGCCAAAGACCGTACAAAAAATGCCAACGCACGCGCACGCACCTGCGATGCCTTCAAGTAGTGGTGCGACGCTTCGTCTTTCAATCGATAGGAGGATTCCTTTGCCCACGAGGAACATTGCAAACAAGGGAGCAAATATGAACCCGAGGCCGATCCCAACGAGATCTTCGTTGCCGCTGCCTCCGCCGACACCTCCACCGCTCGATCGATCGTACCCGGCATACCAAGATTGTTTTTCGGAAGTCGGTTGGACAAGTACGGTGACGGTGCGCCCGACACTGTGGAGCGCTCGATCCCAAAAACTAGCCCGCCGTCCTGCCTCGGCACCTTCTCGGAACGCAGCCTCATGTACCTCTGCCCGATGCTCCTTTGTTAAATCCGAGCTGTAGTCCTCTGGGGGCATGGAATGCTCCCTTCTGACTTGACTTGAAAAGATCGAGGTCCGACGAGAAACCGGGGAGGCGGATAGTATACTCTTGCCGTGGAAACGATAAACGGAAGAATTCCTTCACCCGTGGGGCCGGGATTTTTCGTGCATCTTTCGTGCATTTAACAAGAAGAAGAGCGGCTTCGCTTTTTTCGTATGCGAAGCCAAACCCTGGTTTTGCCTGCACGATAATTACGGCGGACTCTTTTCAGAATCAACGCGGATCACTGCGTCTGGGTGGCCAAACCCCTTATTGGAAAAATTGGGCTCAATGTGGACATCAACTTCAGGTATTCCGCTCACTAAAATATCCAAAAATGGCCAGCAGAAAGGCTGTGTTTTCTCTTCGTGGAGTTTCTTTGACTATGTGCCAGATCTCCGCATACCGACCTGGAGAGCGAGGCGCCGGTCGAGCTATAGTTAAATCTGGCGTTTCCTGCTCGCGTCAAAAAGGCCAAAGGCCGAGCAGCTGTAAAGACTTGCGTTGTTCTTGAAGCAATTGCGCCGTTTGTTCTGGGGACCAAACTGAGCCGATGCGTACCGGATAATCGGCGACCCAGATCGCTACCGAGGCCAGCATCGCCGTGTCCTGATCGAGCGTGGGCTCATTGACTTTGTCCAATGTGTCGGCCCCCGAGTGCCCCACCATAGTGTAATTGGGCGAATCCTGTAGCGGCGCGATACCAGGAATGCCTGCCAGCGTGAAAGAATATGCGTCCGTAAACGTCAAATAACCAGGAGTGGTCGTCACTGATGTGAGAGTCTTGCTCGAGCGAAAGAGTTCTTGCAAAGGTGCGGCGATCTCATCATGTCCGGCAAAAGGAAACCTGGTGATAGGACCGCTGCCCCAGTCCAGCACCACCGCACAAACAAAGTTGTTCGTCTCTGCCTGATGTTGTTTTAAGTAGGCACGAGAACCGAGAAGTCCCTGTTCTTCGCCTGTGAATAAGATGAAACGGATTGTGCGTTTGGGCTTAACTCCCGCAGAAAGGATGGCTTCGGCGCTTCCAAGTACTGCGGCAACTCCAAATCCGTCGTCTACGGCTCCAGTACCCAAATCCCAGGAGTCGAGGTGGGCTCCGACTACGACAACTTGCTTCGGATAATCCGAACCAGGAATCTCACCTACTATGTTTCGAGACGGGACGGCACCAGGAGTGAATTCGTTTTGAACTTCAATTTTCATCCGACAGACTTTGCCTAACTGGAGAGTGCGCGCAATAAGATCCCGTTGTTCTGACGCCATGTCCAGAACGATCATATCAGTGCGATGGAAAGGCAATCCGATCGGACCGGTATGCGGCAATAGCATTCCGGGACGCGGATCACCATTGATAACCGCAATGGCGTGCGCCGAAGCCGCTTTTGTAAGGAACATGGGAAGTTCCGACATGTTCTTGAACAAATCAAAGTGTTTTGGGTCTTTCGGCGTCAACAGCAGAATCTTGCCGGCCCAATCGGGGGAATGCTCCCGTACTTCCACTTCAAGGGCAGTACTATCCACCAGCAGCACGTCCGCTTCGAGGCCACCGATCGGTGCCGATCCCGACCAGCCATAAGACGCCACTGCCAGGTCAAGGTGAAACGGGATCACCAGCTGAACACGCGTGTATCCCCTACGCCAACCTCTTTCCAACTGCCATTCCTCACCACGCACGTTGCTCAATCCGATGCTTCGCATCTCTTGAATCGCCCACTGTTGGGCCCTTGAGTCTGATGGAGAGCCGGTGAGGCGTGGACCGATTTCGTCCGACAGCACCTTGAGCAACGGGTACGCGATGGGATGCCTCAGTGCCTCGTCTTCGACTGTCTTGAAGCTCTGCGAAGCGTCCATACCAGATATTTTTTGAAAATTGCCCCTGGGAGCTGAACGGGAACAAAAACGTCGAAACAATTATCAAAGACTGCAAGAGTTGTCGATTGCGCATGAGTGATCCCCTCGCACTAGCCGCAGCCCGCTATGCCTCTGAAATTCTGATGATGCCTAACCGGTGCGGTTACGTGAACGCCAAAAGAATGCCACAGGCTGGAAGCAACATAGAAATCACCTGTATTCTTATTTGCAGGATAGGGCTTGAAAAAACGCGTATTCATGAAAGCCGAGATTCGTCGGCTAGGTGTACTTCCGCTTCGGCACGTTGGCGATCCTGCCTGGATCACGGGCAACCCTTCCGTAACCTGGGAAGGTGAGGTTTGCCGACAATTCGCCAACTGACCGTGCATCTCAGCATAGGCGTGTGATTGGCGAATAGTTGTTCCAAAATCAATCCAGAGGTCGGACGTTGATGTTGCCTCAGACGCGTCACCTATCTGTCCGGGGGCGCTCATGTCGGGTCGCCCACTTTTCATGGAGATGCTTTTCAGCTGGTTGCTGCCGTAGTCAGACAATTCGGGTTAGTACATAATATGCCCAACGCGGGGCACAGCCCCCAACTTTGCCACCATGTCCGAACAAGCCAGCCAAGCTCTCGCTGCCGAGATGGCACATGTCCTCTTGATGGATGTCATCGGGTACTCGCTTCTGTCCATGGCCCAACAACGCCAGTTAGTGAGCGAGCTTCAAAAAGGTGTGCGAAGCTCTAGGGAGTTCTCCCGCGCACATGCCAAGAATCAGTTGATCTCGTTGCCTACAGGTGATGGGATGGCTCTAGTCTTCTTTGAAGATCCTGAGGCGCCAGTCCGTTGTGCCTTGGAGCTGAGTAGCACCCGATGGGGGAACCCCAACATAAAGTTGCGCATGGGCCTTCATACGGGCCCGGTCTACCGAATGGCGGACATCAACTCAAACAGTAACGTCGCGGGCGGTGGAATCAATATCGCCCAACGTGTGATGGATTGCGGAGATTCAGGGCACATCCTTTTGTCCGGCGTAATAGCGGACGTATTGAATCAGTTCGGCACGTGGAGCGATTATCTCCATGATCTCGGAGAGGTCGAGGTTAAGCACGGCGTTAGGGTTCATCTATATAACCTCTATAGCCAACAGTTCGGCAATCCAGCTGTGCCCGACAAGCTTCGAAGAGACACGACCCTGCCGGAACAAGGCTCTCCCAATACTGCGCTTGCAGCCGCGGGCTCCTTGGTCGGACAGACCGTTTCGCATTATCACGTACTCAGGCGGATTGGTGCCGGTGGTATGGGAGTGGTGTACGAAGCGGAAGATCTGCGGTTAGGGCGTCGAGTCGCTGTGAAATCTTTATTGGAAGAACATGCGCAGAACCTGGCGGAGTCAAGACGGCTCCAGCAAGAGGCGCGTGCAGCTTCTTCTCTAAATCACCCTAACATCTGCACGGTTTTTGATGTAGGGGATTTCCACGGCCGGTATTTCATTGTGATGGAGTTGTTGGAAGGCGAGACCCTAAAGCATTTCCTCGAGCGAGAGCATCTTCCAACCGAAAAAGTCGTCGAGCTGAGCATTCAGATAGCTGATGCCCTTGATTGCGCCCACCGCCAGGGTCTAATTCATCGAGACATCAAGTCAGCTAACATCTTCCTAACTAGCCGACAGCAGGCCAAGGTGCTCGATTTCGGGCTGGCAAAACTGATGGTTCGGAAACAGAAAGTGAGCGAAACCGGGGAATATATAGAAGATTCGAGCGTCGAAACGAAAGCCCGCGGATTCACCCCCGCAAAACAGGGCGACCTCGAAGGCACTGTATCGTATATGTCTCCTGAGCAAGCCCAGGGGCAGGAATTGGATATTCGCACGGACCTGTTCTCTTTTGGGGTGGTGCTGTACGAAATGGTTACTCGAACGCTGCCGTTTCGGGGAGATAGCTTCGCAGCTGTTATTCAAGCCATCCGCAGCGAGACGCCAATACCGCCCTCACGTTTGAACCCTGGACTGCCGTTGAATATGGAAAGCATCATTTTCAAAGCGCTCGCGAAGGACCGGGAATTCCGGTACCAATCTGCGGCTGATATGAGGACAGACCTAGGACGATCGGCGAAGCGGTCGAGTGAGATTCCGACACCGCCGGCAGCTCGCAACCAACTCGAGATGGGAGAGATCGTTCTGCTGTATAAGCGAAGGGCCCAGCCGGATGAGCAAGTGCTGAGCCTTCTCGAAGGGCAACTGCGAAGTGCTGGCTGCAAGGTTTTTGTGGACCGCCACCTCACCGTCGGCATGGAATGGGCGCGGGAGATTGAACATCGAGTCAAAAACGCTGACGCGGTCATCGTGTTGCTTTCTGCTCTATCGATACAAAGCGAGATGCTTAGCTACGAAATCGAGATCGCTCATGAAGCATCTCAGAAGCGGGATGGCAAGCCCCATATTCTTCCGGTTCGCCTGAATTTTGATGGTCCCCTGCCCGAGTCATTCGGGGGCGTTCTCGACAGCATCCAATATGCCCAATGGAATGGGCCGCAGGACAATGATGCTCTTGCTTCGGAGATTGTTGCATCGCTGAAGAACCCACAGGCGCAGCAGAGCAAGCCCATCAAGCTCGAGGCAGTGGGTGGCGCGGTACCTCTAGATTCCCGGTTTTACATCATTCGTCCTACAGACGATGACTTTTACACTGCCATCGATCGCAGCGATAGCATTATCCTCATCAAGGGCGCACGGCAAATGGGGAAGACTTCTCTCATGGCGCGTGGCCTTCAAGAAGCGCGCAAAGCAGGAGCCAAGGTCGTTCTCACGGATTTTCAGAAACTCAATGCCTCGCATCTCGAATCCGTTGAGAAGCTGTTTTTGGCACTATCTCAGGCCTTTGCGGACCAACTCGATTTGGATGTTGTTCCAGAAGATGTCTGGAATTCTCGCCGTGGACCCAGCATGAACTTCGAGCGTTTTTTACGACGCGAGATCCTAGGCAAGCTTCAGGGCCGTGTGGTCTGGGCAATAGATGAAGCGGACCGTCTATTTAGCTTCAGCTTCGCCAGCGAGGTCTTTGGACTGTTCCGCTCCTGGCATAACGAACGTTCCTTATCTCCCGACGGCCCGTGGCAGAAGCTTACGTTGTGCATCAGTTACGCCACCGAAGCACACATGTTCATTGCAGACATGAACCAGTCGCCCTTCAACGTGGGCACTCGCCTGGTGCTAGCCGATTTTACGCCCGAGCAGGTAAACGAACTTAACCAACGCTATGGTGCTCCTTTGAAGAATTCGGACGAGCTAAGCGCATTCTATGACCTGCTGAGTGGACAGCCGTATTTAACCCGCAGAGGTCTGCACGAACTGGCCGCAGGCAAGGTCAAATTTGCTACCTTCGAAGGACAGGCAGCCCGGGATGATGGACCTTTCGGCGACCACTTGCGCAGGATTTTGGTCTCGCTCGCGCAAGACCCGAGACTATGTGACATCGTTCGCTGCATGCTTGCCGGAAAGCAATCCTCGACGGCTGAATCGTTTTACCGCCTGCGGAGTTCAGGCATCGTCGCGGGAGAATCAGCCCGAGACATGAAGCCCCGCTGTCGGCTGTACCAGATCTATTTGACGCGCCATTTGCTGTGACAAACACATCGGCTGCGAAAATTGAAAACTTCTATGTTGTCGGGGGAACCCTACGCGGAGACGCGCCTTCATACGTAGCACGCCAAGCCGACGTTCGTTTGTATGAATCCTTGAAAGAGAACGAAGTTTGTTATGTGCTAACTGCGCGTCAGATGGGCAAGTCTTCCCTGATGGTGCGCACTGCAGCACGTCTCCGGGCGGAAAATGTCTCAGTCGCGGTGCTTGATCTAACTGGCTTGGGCCAGAATTTGACTGCCGAGCAGTGGTACAACGGACTGCTTGAGCGCGTCGCCCAACAGTTCGACCTCGATGACGAACTAGATGACTTTTGGCGCCGGAACCAAGTCTTGGGCCCCTTGCAGCGCTGGGTCTCTGCGGTACGCGAGGTAGTTTTGTCGAGCCGCTCCGACCGGCGGGTGGTTATTTTCGTTGATGAGATTGATGCGGTGCGCAGCCTGGCGTTCTCGACGGACGAGTTCTTTGCGGGGATCCGTGAGCTGTACAACCGACGGGCGCACGATCGCGACCTCCAACGGCTGACGTTCTGCCTAATGGGAGTAGCCTCCCCGTCCGACCTCATCCGCGACACACGCACAACACCCTTCAACATCGGCCGGCGCATCGAGCTAACCGACTTCACCGAAATTGAAGCTGCCCCGTTGGCGCAAGGCCTGGGAAGGGAGCAGGCCGCCGGCTCCGTACTCCTTAGGCGGGTGCTCTATTGGACTGGCGGTCATCCCTATCTCACCCAGCGTCTTTGCCAAGCGGTGGCCGAAAACAGGGATGCGCTTGACACCGCAACCGTGGATCGCATCTGCCAAGATCTCTTCCTCTCGCATCGTGCGCGCGAACGAGACGACAACCTGCTCTTCGTGCGCGAGCGTATCCTGCACAGCGAAGCCGACACTGCCAGCTTGCTAGCGCTATATGACAAGGTACGAAAAGGAAAAAAAGTCCGCGATGAAGAAACCAGTCCACTGATTGCGATTCTGCGGCTATCCGGAATCACTAGGCTTCAGGATGGCTACCTGAAGGTTCGGAACCGAGTGTATGCGACCGTCTTCGATCACAGTTGGGTTATCTCTAACACCCCAGGGGCTGAACTCCGACGACAGCGCGCCGCCTACAAAAAGGGTGTCAAGGTGGCAGCCCTCACTCTCGCGCCGTTAATTCTAGTCGGCATTTATACAGTTTTCGCGCTGTATCGGCGAAGTGTGTCCGTCCCTGTAGTCTCTAAACCACCGCAACCCCCAGCGTTTTGGGCTTCATTCAGCATCTCATCGGCGGCTGATTTGAACAACGGGTCGCTGCTCGTGAAGACTGGCGATGCCAATGTGGCAGTATTCCTGAATAATCAGCAATATGGGAACACGACCAGAGAAGGAGTCTTACTCATTGAGCGGCTACCTGCGGATAGCTACTCGATTCGTGTAGAGAAGCCGGGATTTCAGAGCATTTCTCAGCAGGCTAAGGTGGAAGCTCAGAAGATAACCCCGCTTACGTTTAAGTTGCAACCTCAGGTCCAGGCGGTCGCTGAGACGGCCTCCTTTGTTGTCCAAGGAGCACCTGACGGAGCGCAAGTAAAGGTTGATGGCGTCAACGTGGGTGTTATCTTGCCGGGTCCCTCGGGTGGTTACGTTTTTTGCGCTCGTCCCGGCGAGCACACCGTTAGCGTATCGAAAGACGGCTTCTTGGCCCAGGAGACGAGACGGCGGTTTACCCAGGGCGACCTAACGGTGTTGGATATGCCGTTGAAGCCTGATACCGAGGCGCGGCGTTGGCAGGCACTAGCAAATAGTTCCAGCCTTGCAGACCTAGAGGAGTTCCTAAAGGACTACCCGGAGGGAAGATTTTCTGGGCAAGCCCGAAATCAGGCCGAGCAAATTGAGTGGAACATGTTGAAGGACAGCAGCGACTTGATAGCCTTGAGTACTTTCGCGAGCAAATATCCCACAGGACAGCACGCACGGGAAGTTCAGGCTCTTGTTAAGTCTTTGCAGGATGAACAGGAATACTGGATCGGCGTGCGCAACAGCAAAGATCTACAGAAGTTGCAAGCATATCGACAAAAGTATCCGCAAGGCCACTACTTCAAGCTAGCGGAGGCAGAAATTTCCAGGCTTCAGGAAGAAGCGAGTCGAGAGGAAATTGTACGCACACTCGTTCAGCGTTATGCCGATGCTTACCAGGCACGGGATGCCGAGGCATTACGGCAAATCTGGCCGACACTGGACGATAAACGATATGACGGCCTAAGGGAGGCTTTCAGAATGGCGACCGCTATTCGCATGCAGGTGTCGATCACAAAAGTTGACTGGGGGGCCGATCACTCGGCCGCGACAGTCACGGCTTCCGCCAATCAGAACTATATCCCCAAGGGTGGCAGGACGCAGACCTCGGTGAACCGAATCGTGTTTCAAGTGGGAAAAATAAATGGAACTTGGTCGATTAAGGACGTTCATTCCGAATGAAGGACGGCGGGGCAGCGTGAACTCAAAGAATGTTACCGAGGTGCGGTGTTAGGTTCCCGACGACTACCGTACACGGATTGACAATTCTGAATGGACGTGTAGACTCCTATCGCGGCAAGCGCCGGGCGCGACGAATTTGCCTGAAAATGTTGTCCTGAATTGCGCGAAGTAAAGTTCGACTTTGGTTCTCCGAGAAAAGAGGAACCACATGTCCAAACTCGCGTTCATCGGAATCCTGCTTCTGCTTCTCGTTCTGAGAACCGAGACCGCCTCGGCCCAAGGCTTGTGTCCTCTTAACGGCAGCTTTAGTACGAAGCTCATATGCGTGATCCCTGAAGTGTATGGGCGCTTCGGACTTGGGGCAGGTCAAGGCGCTCCGTTACTCTTCAACAGGCATCAATTCGATTTCGCCGGCACTTCCATCGGAAGTCTTAACCTCTTTAGCAACGCTGTCGGAGCTGTGGGTGTTCAAGTGTCTCAGTTGCCCATTGCTTCGCCCTCTTCGGGCATCACGTTCACCTATGACCCTGCGGTGAATACATTTAGGCCTTCGACCGAAGAAAGCCTCGGGCCAATATTTGGGGAGCGCGCGGGCACGATCGGCCGACGCAAGCTTTATGTGGCTTTCAGCTTTCAGAATTTTGATTTCAATACCATCGACGGGCAGGATCTTAGTAATCTTCACGCGGTGTTCCAACACTCACCTTTCCTGCCGCCGTTCCCGCCGCCATTTGTATCTTGCCCAAACACAACGGGACTCACGGTGCAGAATGGCAACGCAAACGCGTTGGGCGTGGCACCCTGCTTTGTACGTGATTTTGTCACTTCAGCGGTTAACATAGGTCTGACGGTGCACCAATACACCCTTTACGTGACCTATGGCATCACCTCGCGTCTCGACGTTTCGGTGGCGATTCCGGAGGTGGATGTGAATACGACCGTCCGCGCTAGCACGACGATTACTCCGAATTCTGTTCCACCGGTGAATCCCATTAGTTTCCCGGGCGGGGTTTTTGAAGCCTTTAATCCGGCTACCGTTCCCACCTGTCCTCAGGTACCTCTGACCACGCCCTGCTTGCACGCTACCTTTTCCAATTCGGGGAGCGCCGCGGGGATCGGAGATATAGTCGTCCGCGGAAAATACGAGCTTTACAAGGGGGAGCGTGCGGGGGTGGCCCTGGGCGTGGATGTCCGGCTGCCCAGCGGGAACGCACAGAGTTTTCTGGGCTCCGGCGCCACAGGCGTTAAGCCCTTTGGCGTCTTCTCCTATAGAGCCCGAGTCTCACCGCACGCCGAGGTCGGGTACGAAGTGAACGGTAATTCCATCCTAGCAGGAAATTTTGTCTCTACCGAAACGAATACCAAGGGGTCGATTCCTAATCGATTCATCTACATTGCGGGCGCTGAAGTCGCAATCGCCAAGCGCCTGACGGGCGCGTTTGATGTGTACGGGCAGCGGGTATTCGGCGGCCTTCAACTCTTTTCCTCTGCATATACAGATCTGGGCAAGTGCAGCGATAATAATTGCGACATCCTAACGCCGGGAACGACGCATCCCGACACGGGTGTCCGTACGAACGCGGACTACAACATGACAGATGCTTCCCTCGGACTCAAGTTTCGCCCGTTCGGCCAGTTAGTCGTCACTGGCAACGTCTTACTGAAACTAGACGACGGTGGCCTCCGATCCAAGGCGGTTCCTCTCGTGGGCGTTTCCTACAGTTACTGATAATGATTAAGCCGCATTTCTGTTTATTAGAACGTTGAGGGAGCGAGGATGGCACTCGCGTCGGAGCGAAAACCTGAGTTGTAACACAGTTTGTGACGTAACCCCGCCATGCCAACCCCTGCGCGCTAAATCCTCTTGGGTCACACGCCCACACGGATGGAATTACACCCACTAAATTCCTGTGAAGCAGGCTTCATTCGCCGCGTGGCTCTTGAGGAGGCGAGCGGTCGAGGTCGTGGGTTAAGAACTAGCCCACTTTGTGGGTTGAAAAGCGAATAATTTCTAGGGGCAATAACGGGGCACTGAGAATTCATCCTTCCTTTCAATACCTTAGAAGGCCAGGTCGCACCGCAAAACTCCTTTGTTTCCACTAAATTAATAGTTTCGATCCCCACCGCCCCACTTATTTTTCGTGCATCTTTCGTGCAGCTAGCAAGAAGAAGAGCGGCATCGCCTTTTTCGTATGCGAAGCCAAACAAACAAGTTAGAGTTTTTACTGCTACTTCTTTCGATGGCTACGAACCCAGAAGGCCGGGAGTTCGAATCCCCCCGGGCGCACCATATTTCCCAATAAAAACGCGGTTTTCTGAGAATTGTCATGTAGGGTTCAACAGCCGTGCTACTACTACACACGCGATGCGTAGAAACATCTCCCGTCGTCCCCCCTGCCGTACCGCTCCCTAAACGCCTCGGTTGCGTCGACCGGTTGAGCTGGCAGGGTTAGTCAGGCACTTTAGAACTGAAAGCACCAACGACGGATTCTCGGGGTTATAATCGCGGACAATAATGCCTCTCGTTCCAGGCACGCGACTTGGCCCCTATGAAATCACAGCGCCGCTCGGTAAAGGCGGCATGGGTGAAGTATACCGCGCGACGGATACGCGGCTGGAACGAACCGTCGCCATCAAGATTCTGCCCGCGCAGTTTTCCTGCGATCCCGTCCAGAAACAACGCTTCGAACGCGAAGCGAAGACCATCTCGAATCTGAATCACCCACACATCTGCGTGTTGCATGACGTGGGCAGTCAAGATGGCGTCGACTATTTGGTGATGGAGTGCTTGGAAGGCGAGACTCTCGCAACGCGGCTCGAAAAAAGCCCCCTGCCGCTCGAACAAGTCCTGAGGTTTGGCGCTCAGGTTGCCGAAGCACTGGACAAAGCGCATCGGAACGGCGTGGTGCACCGGGACTTGAAGCCAGGGAACATCATGCTGACCGCGAGTGGCGCAAAGCTTCTGGATTTTGGATTGGCCAAGCCCGCGGCGGCGATGGCGAGCTTGGCTACGATGACGGCCACAGCCGCCAAGCAGTCTCCCGCCACCGAACAAGGCACCATTGTCGGCACGTTCCAATATATGTCGCCGGAACAGGTGGAGGGGAAAGAATTGGACGGCCGGAGCGATATCTTTTCGCTAGGCGCGGTGCTCTACGAAATGTTGACAGGACAGCGGGCTTTCGGCGGCAAGACCCAACTTAGCGTGGCAACAGCGATCCTCGAGAAGGATCCCGCGCCGATTAGCGCTGTCAAGCCCATGACCTCTCCGTCGCTAGATCACACAGTGAAAAAATGCTTGGCAAAACTTCCCGATGAACGATGGCAGAGCGCGAGCGACCTGGCAAGTGAATTGAAATGGGCGGGCGACAATACTAGCCAGCCGAGTGCTACAACATTTGCAGGCGACGGAAAAGGAAGGGAAAAACTGGCTTGGCTCGTCGCCGCTGCTTTGGCCATCGCTCTGATAGTCGGGATCGTCTGGTCGCGAAATTCCCAACCCCCACAAACAGCAATGCTCTTTCATCTTCCCCTGCCATTTCCGGCGCGTGACATGGCACTGGCTCCAAATGGCCATACACTCGCTGTGGTTGCATATCTGGAATCGGCACGGAAGAATGCGCTCTGGATTTACGAGTTGGGATCGCCCGACGCGAGAAACCTCGCCGATACCGCAGGTGCCAGCTATCCCTTTTGGTCGGCGGACGGGCGATCTCTCGCATTCTATGCCGATGGAAAGCTAAAGAAGCTAGACGTATCGGGCGGTCCAGTGCAGACGCTCTGCGATGCGCCCTCGGGACGGGGCGGTACGTGGAACAAGGACGGAGTAATTGTTTTCACTCCCGATGCCCTGCTAGGAGGAGGCCTGTATCGTGTCTCAGCCTCGGGCGGAACGCCCACGCAGATCAGCAAACCGGATCCAACTCGGGGGGAGCAAAGCCATCGCTGGCCAATGTTTCTGCCTGACGGCAAGCATTACCTCTACATGGCATCGAATTTCACCGGCAAGAAAGGTGTGAATGCTATTTTCGTGGGTTCGTTGGATTCGAACGAAAAGCGATTCGTTGTCGATGCGAGTGCAAACGCGGCCTATGCTGTGCCGGGCTTCCTGCTATTTCCTCGTGAAGAGACTTTGCTCGCTCAGCGCTTCGATCAAGAGCGATTCATATTGATGGGAGAACCAACCGCCATTCTGACCGATATCCAGTATCAGCCTCAAGTCAGAAGGGCAGTGTTTGCGGTCTCCGATAGCGGCCTGCTGATTGCTCAAACCGGCAGCGGCGTGGCGCTTTCGCAACCCATCTGGTTTGACCGTAAAGGAAATGCAACGGGGACGGTGGGCAAGCCCGAAGTGTATGGCAACGTATCCATAGCTTCAAATGGAAGATCGGTGGCCGTCGATAAGACCGACATGTCGAGTTTGAACACGGATGTCTGGATGTATGAATTGCAGGGCGAAGGCGCCAAACGGCTTACGTTCGACCCCGCCTTTGACGTGGCGCCCATCTGGAATCCAGATGCTTCGGGGCTGGTATTTTCCTCGAACCGTTCGCTCAATATCGACCTGTATGTGAAAAATTCCGACGGTGCACAGGAAGAGAAGGTTTTCGTGCACGATGACCTCAACAAACTTCCGAGTGACTGGTCCAGGGACGGAAAATATATCCTGTACACGCGAGGCACGGACTTGTGGTTCGTGACTTTCCCGGACGCTAAGAACACTCCTTTCTTGAAAGCGGCGTCCATACTCAGAAATGGCCAATTCTCTCCGGACGGAAAATGGGTGGCGTACGCGTCGAATGAGACCGGAAAATGGGAGATTTACGTTACCTCATTCCCCGAACCACGCGGCAAATGGCAGGTGTCGACGGGCGGAGGAGAGCAGCCCAGGTGGCGTGGCGACGGTAAAGAATTGTTCTACCTTTCTTCGGACGGCAAAATGATGGCAGCCCCTGTGACGACTGGGGTCAATTTCAATGTCCGCACACCAGCCGTTCTTTTCCAGGCCGCTCCACGGCAGCCCGTCTCCACCAACGACCAGTTCGTCTACGACGTGAGCCATGACGGCCAGCGATTTCTGATGATCACGCAAGTGAAGAATGCGGAGACGCAGCCGATGTCGGTGATCCTGAATTGGGATGCGGAGCTGAAGAAGAGATGAGCCACGGCGCCAGGCACAAAACTCGGAACGCATGAGATCCCGTCCCTTGGCGAAGGGTATGTGCGAAGTTTACCGTGCCGGCGAAACGCGGGTCGACATAGACGCGGTTTGTCAACATAAGTCCTGGGAAGTCGCATAATCGGAAACTTGAAATCCACTTAGACGGTTTGCGCGTTAATCGGGACTTAGGCGAGTTTGTGCCCCGCCGGAGGTTATCCCGCGTTTGAGACTGCGGAGGCGGTGTCCCTCAACAAGTCCGAGCGCCCACCCGCCTTCGTTCCGTTGCGTCGATGAAGCACACTCGATTGACGAGTTGACGATCGATTTCAATCGTTGTCGGGATGGTGATGGCGCCACTTCCAATAGTCGTTTTGATGATGATGGCTGATCGTATGGAACTCACGATACTGCTGGTGCCTGTGGCCCAGGTAGATGCGGTAGGAATGATCTTCGCGATCATTCCAATTGTGGTAGTCATGATAGTGGCTATCGTAGTAGCGGGTGTAACTTCCGTCCTCATGACGTACGACCAATTCCTGCGCAGGGCTCGCTCTCGTTGCCATTGGGGCAATGAGAGCGGTACTTAGAAAAAGAAAACTCAATGCTTTGTATGCTAGGTGCACGGCGTCCTCCGGAAATCACGAGCTTCACTGTGAAGTTCTGGCTTGCCCCGAGTATGCGTGAAGACCCTTTCGCCGTCTGTTCGCTTTAGCACACAAACGGCCGCCATTCGTAGCGGCCCCAACCCTGCGCCAAGAACTTGTCAGTGCCTGGTAAGCGCGTTCTATAAAGGGGATAGTCAAGAAAAAAACTTCACCGGCGACTGGCGAGAGCGAAGTTGTTCGCTGTGCTATCCAGCCCATGTCATGTTGAGAGGCTCTGGGGGTTTTCTCTTCTTGCAGATTCATATTGCTGTCGTGACGACTCCTTTGGCTTCTGACGCAAACAAGCAGTGCGGTTGAAGGTGCCAACCATGGTTCTATCTGAGGCTCAAGGCCTATAGCTTTTTCTGGTTGTCCGAGGGGGCATATAGTTAATCAAGAGACTCGCGGTGCTCGAAGCACCTCTTCGCCTAACGCGCTTATGGATACTCGCCCTCGAACCAGAGCGTCGGAAGAACCGTCAGACCACCGCCAGCAATGAATCCGGAGATGGAAGAGTTCTCGACCAGGCGCTCAAGCTGCTTGTTGCTTTAGATGTTCGGCGTCGAAACGGACTCCTTTCTTCCAAACCAGCAAAGTGATCGCCGCGATCTTACGCGCCAAGGTGAGGCGCGCCATCGGGGGTTTCATGCCTTTCGCCACGCAAGCCTCGTAGAACTTCTGGAAAGGCCCGCTAACAGCAGCAGCACGAGTGGCTGCGCCCTTGAAGATATTTTTCAGATCGTGATTATGATTTTTGTTCAGCCCACGGATGGCCAGGACTTTCTTGGAGCGTTGGAGTTGACCTCTCACGAAACGGTATTCCCCACTGGTGTACGTCTTGAGTGCCAGGCCGCAGTAGGCCCAGAGCTGCCGCTTGGTACGAAAGCGATGCGGCGTCTGCATCAGAGCAATCAACAGAGACGCGCGAATGGGGCCGATCGAGGGGATCTGTCGCAGTAATTTCATGGCCAAGTGTTTCCGACCTTCGATCAACAACTCTCGTCGCGCTTCCTGGCGCAATGCCGCCAAGGCATCGAACTGTTGATAGTAGAGTTCGGCGCGACGGCGCACGCCGTCTTCCCTGATCTTTGCGAGCCAGTTCGAGCGGTAGCGGGGTGCATACACTTGCTGGCCGGCGCAAGGAATAGCCCAGCTTCGGTAGATCGCTTTCAGGCGATTCATCACCCGCGTCAGATCACGGGTGATCGCCAGGTAGCTGCGTGCCAGTTCTCTGAGAGTGCGGACTCCTGCTTCGCCGTGATAGACCCGGTTGAGCTTGTTGAGATAGAGCAGTTCGGCTAGCTTGCGGGCATCTTCACGGTCGTTTTTGTTTCCAACTTTCAACAGAGCATTCTTGCGCGAATCACAGACCAACACCTCCGTGACGTGGGGCTTGAGAAAATCATGCAACCAGGCGGCGCTTGTTCCTTCTTCAAAGGTCACGTGCAAACTGCCGCGCAGGCCGAAAATAAACTGGAGAATGGTTTCCGCCTTCGTTTCTAGTGTGGCCTCCATCACCAGACTTCCGATCGAATCCCGAACGGCCGCCGAAATCGTTGCTTGATGAACATCCAGCCCAATATACTTGGCATCATTCATGAGGGCGCTCCTTGTTGTAGGCGTTGATGCGAACGATCGAAACCTACTCTAAACGGGCGCCCTTTTATAATGCGTTTGTCAGGACCTTACGGAGATTTGTGGTGGGGTTCAGTTCGAACTTCGGGGCGGTACCCTCGGAAGCCGGTTCACGACTGAGTGCCAATCCAGTTTTCGTGCATCTTTCGTGCATTTAGGAAGAAGAAGAGCGGCTTTGCTTTTTCGTATGCGAAGCCAAACAAACAAGTTAGAGTTTTTGCTGCTACCTCTTTCGATGGCTACGAACCAGAAGGCCGGGAGTTCGAATCCCCCCGGGCGCACCATCCGCTCTGTTTTGCGCTTGCGAAGATCAGATCAAAGTTCGCCATTCACGCTCGGACCGGGACCGTCAGAATCCCTGTATCACCCACGCATTCTTGGTGGGGTTGACGGCCTCAAATATGGCCAGCCGTCGACCGTCGGGAGATGGAACGGCGGACCCGATCCATTTGCTGGAACGTAGCACGACCGAAACTTTGCCGTCGAGGGTGATGTTCAGCAATGTACTTTCCTTGTCATGGTTGCGCCAAACCACGAGGAGGCTCTTTCCATTTGCGGACCAGTCTATGTTGTCCAATCCGCTCCATCCTCTTACAACCAAATTGCGTGTTTCGCCCGAAGATGTAGACCGGAGTTGGATGGTTCCTTCATTGGGTCCGTCAGCGATGAGCGCTCGTTGCGAACCGTCAGGGGACAAACTCCAATTGCCGTCGGCATCGATTTGCGGCTGGGCCGTGCCTTTCCCATTCCTCACGTCGAAATGGAACGTCTCTGAGGTTTTTCCCTTTGAGATGCTGTAGAGGCAGACCGTAGAGGGCAATCGCGCGCACTGCACGTTCCAGATATGCATGTCTTTGAGGACCAGGCGAGGCGTTCCACCGGTTATTGGGATGGCGAAAATCGATGAGAGGGCGTCGGAGCTAGCGGATCGCGGGGTCGAAATATACAAGATCTCCGAGCCGTCTGGTGTCAGTCTTGGTAGTTGGAGTTGATCGACGCTGGTCGCCAGGATTTCCGCCAATGGCTGGTCGCTAGCCTGTTTAAAAATCTCTTCAGTACCGTTTCGATCCGAAGAAAACAGGACTGCCCTGCTATCTGGCGTCCAGGATGTTGGCATGCTTACGCGGTCATCAAGCGTCAAACGCTGGTGCTCAATCAACGTTTTGCCATCCGGGTCGAGAGTCCCAATGTAAGTGGTCGCCGTCCAAACAACCCGAACGAAGACGAGCGCCTTTCCGTCGGCACTCCCGGCGATCTGCAATATTTGACCGTTTCCTTGCGCAATGCGTTTCCTAGGCTCAGAATTGTTTCCAGATCGTTGCAACGATGCCGCCCACAGGCTTGAGTCGTGCGAACTTTCCTGATCGAAGAGGGCGTAGACTAGCCGGCCATCGGGCAGCCAATGCAGCACGGAAGCCAAACGGCTGTCTGAAAAGATGCTTTCGGCTCTTAGGCTCTGCCATTCATTGACCTCGACCACGATGGAGGACGATCTATATCTTATGTAAGCGATTCGCTTGCCGTCGGAAGACCACGTCGGCACCCCAAACCGTGAGCCATCAGACTCACCGGTTACAACGCCCGCTACCTCGACGGGGTCTGTTCCGTCCGAACGCATGATCCAGATTTCTCGACCGTACCTGTCGTATCTCAAGTCAGAGCGAAGGAAGGCAACGTGGCTGCCGTCGGGAGAGACCGATCCTCCCGCGGCGTTATCCGCCAGATGACGGGGAGAGCCTCCGAACACCGAGATGCTCCACAAACTTGTCTTCCCTGGCTGGTCCTCGCGAGAGATTAGTAGGTGCGAGCCATCTGGAAACCAGTCATCCATATGAGCCAAGAAGTTTGCTGGCAATTGTAAGGAGTGAGTTTCACCTGTGCGAATGAGTTTCAGGTAAGTGCCGGTACTGTCTGAGTAGGCAAGGTGCTTGCCGTCGGGAGAGATACTCGCTCCGCTCACCCAATTTTCCGACGAATTCGAGGTAAGCCTACGTTCCACGATGTCCGTGCGCCGCGACGCAAGCCGCCAGGGAGCCCAGACAACAACGACGACCAGGATCAATGCGAGGCAAAGGGCGGCAACCCAACGAGGCAAGAAAAACAATTTGTCTCTTTTCGAGACTGATGCGATTTCGATTCCCCCTGGAACAGATGAGCCGCTGACCGGCGCAACGAAGCGATACCCACGTCGAGCGAGCGTCTCAATGAACACAGGAGCGTCCGCCGATTCGCCCAGCGCATCGCGGAGTCTCTTGACGGCGGCGTTAAGGCCGTGGTCGAAATCGACGAAGGTGTCCGCTGGCCAGAGTTTGCCGCGAAGTTCTTCTCGTGTAACCACCTCGCCGGGATGCTCGAGCAGCATGCACAGGACTTGGAACGGTTGCTCCTGAAGCTTCAGCTTGAGTCCATTCTTGCGCAACTCGCCTGCCGGAACGTCAACCTCGAAGGTTCCGAACCGCACAACACGCGGAAGCTGGGACTGTGGAGGCATCATGCCTCGGAGTAGAGGAAGTCTACACCGGCCAGGAATTCTCGTCACTTTCCAACGTAAGTGATAGATGTGAAGCAGTTTAGCTCGTCACCTATATTGGTCTAGCTCGGAACCGCGGGAGCATTGAGGTACCTGCCTGCGGAAAGCAGAGTCGGCGTCGCCATGGAGGTGACGCTGTGTACAAAATATCCGGGACTTGCTGCCTACTGACGTTCCTGGCAGTGCCTGCTTTTGCTCAAAACCCGCCGACGATAACGTCCTTGAGCCCCGAAGTGACCATTTCTGTCCACGATTACGCAGATGTTCCCGCCGTACTGTTGGCTGCGGCGGAGGTCCAAGCCAGAGAAATTTTTCGGCGCGCGGGATTGGAGACGGTTTGGCTGAACTGTTCTCCGAAACTTGAACGCGAGAAGCTCGAACCTGGGAGCTGCTATTTCTCGGATACCAGCCATCTAACTCTTAAAATCAGTCCTCGTGCGATGAATGCGCAATTTCGTGATCGCATCGATGTGCTCGGTACCGCTTATCCGGATGAGAAGGGAGCCGGGTACTTTGCATATGTATTCTATGACCGCATTCAAGAACTTGCCCAACGGCGAAGGCTTGGTCATGCCCTGCTGGCCGATGTGATGGCACACGAGATTGGGCACTTGCTGCTGGGATCGACGTCTCATTCCGCGAGTGGAATTATGTGCGCGCATTGGAATTATGAAGAACTGCGAAATGTCTCTGAGGGTGCTATGTCGTTCGTTCCAGCCCAATCAAGGATCATGCGGGACCAGCTGAACGCTCACCAGAGTGGACGGTTAGAACAGGCCCCAGATACACGACGACCGAAAATTGCAGCGACTGCTACTACCTCGCCGCAAGAGGACCCGCCGCTACAACGCTTTGTCTGTAACACTGGGAGTTCGAATCCCCTGTAACCTTCTACTCGGTTGGTGCGTTGTCCGGGGTAAGGAGTTAGTTTATTTTCCGACCTAAATCAAACCTTCGCCAATCGTCTTCGCCTCGGCTGCGGTTTCGGCAGTCCAGACTCCGATGATTGCCAGGTCTGACTCAAAAACGCTGAACCGTCATTGATCTGGCGTTGGATTCTCTTAAGCGTAAGGTGTGCGGGCTTTTCTCACAACGAGGGGCTGTGCACAGGAGCGGCTTACATTTGTCGGCCT
Source organism: uncultured Acidobacteriota bacterium (assembly GCA_963832615.1). GTDB lineage: Bacteria > Acidobacteriota > Terriglobia > Acidiferrales > UBA7541 > Acidiferrum. The sequence goes on along the minus strand of CAWHVA010000015.1, from coordinate 7,290 downwards.
GGAAACTGAGTTTATTTTTTCTTTATCTCCCGTACGTATGATGAAGGTATGGATACGGAAGGAATCGAATTTCACATCGCTCACAACGACTACTTCGGTACCTTAGCGACCGTTCTCGATCTCATGGGGCAAGCCCTCGAAAAGCGCGGGGTTAAAGGCGAGGACGTTGACCTGCTGCGAAGTCTGAGAGATGAGCTGCTGTGTCTTCAGGAGAACCACAGAATCCGGTAGAGGAAGTGTTGCTGCAACGACCTACTTTGCCGCCTGCTTCGTCGACCAGTCATTTATCTTGCGGGCCGATAGAGATTGATTAGGCCTCAGCTTTTGCTTGAGCTGCCACGCCTCGCTACTTTTTGGGCGAGGTGGAGCAACAGTTGTTGCTCACCAGGATCCATTTTCGCGAGCAGCCTGCGTAGCTTGGAAAAGTAATCGCCTGTCGCTCCGACGGTTCCCCAATCCTCGTTGTCTCTCGGAAGTTTCAGTTTGCGCACTGATGCCGCCGCCTCGCCTTCATGGAAAAGCTGGTACATCGGCACTTCCAAGGCGCGAGCCATTTTTTCAAGTGTCTCAACCGCAGGAACCGTATGTCCGTTTTCAACCCTGGAGATGTAACACCAGAGCAGGCCCGTCCGCTTTTCGATGTCGCCCTGCGAGAGTTTCTTTGACTCGCGCAGTTGCTTCAATCGATCGCCGATCACCATGTTGCTCTCCTCAGATGGTGCCTAGCCCAACGCTGTTGCTCCGATGGTACATCGAGACCGGCTTATATCGCGATGTCGAACCGTCAAGAGTCCGCCAAGACCGACCGCGGAAACGATGTTGAATCCAACTCCGATAAGGAACAGCAAATCGATCGGAGCACAGGAAATCGGCACGCGAGTACGTTCGCCTCTGGGCACGGCATTCTAACCCCGGTCTTAGGGATGGGTTGCCTCCGAACTAGAAAGCCTCTGGCTTCTTGACGTGCGTCGCCGCTGAATTAGAATTAGAAGAAAGGTTCGTCTGTACGAATTTTCCCAACCATATGAGCAGTATTAAGCTAATTGCGATCTTGCTGTACGTGTGTGTTTTGAACCTCGTACTATTCTCGCTAGCTCAAATCGATCTGATCCTTGAAAGTCACCCGCCGTCGAAAAAAGGGAGCAAAGTGCCTGGCCTCTGTCATTGCGCATTCGCGCACTTGTGATTGAGAAACGGTCTCTAGCAGCCTAGCGAGCTGCCGCGTGCGGCACCTGCGCTTATTTCTCCGCGATCTCCATCGAGTGCTTAAGGCCGCTCCCCTCGTTCGTGCATATCGACCTTCTCCGACAGCTTAACTGATCCGCGGAAAATTGCTAGATGTACGAACCTGACTGGGATTCAGGAACGCAGGAGTATTCTCGCGCCCAGGCCTTCTCACGACGAGGGCCAGAGTACGCTCATTTTACCTATAGCGGGCGCGGTTGGGAGTTACCTAAAAGTTTAATGTCTGCTGGCGAGTTGACCTTCCCGTAATTCCGGGTAGGATTTCCTCCCTTAAGAATCACGGGATTCTCGTTGCGCACCCATTTACTTCATAAATCCGCAATGGTAGAGTGCCAGCCAATACTCCTAGGCCCCGTTCACATTCCTTCGGATGGAGATGGCAATGAAACCAGAAGAGAAAAAGGAACAGGAGCTGTCGTCAGAAGATTTAGAACAAACTACGGGTGGTTTGAAACCAATTGTACGATTGGGTGGAGAGTTATCGACGGCTGATTTGGACAACGTAAGTGGTGGCGCCGTCAAGAAGCAGCCGCCCAAGGCGATCGATTCGATAACGGAAGATTGACAATAGTCTAAGCCATCGCCAGTTTCGCCACTCCCAAATTTGAAGCAGTATCATTCTACCCTCCCGTTTCCTCTCCCGACAGGTGGAACGGGGCTCTAAAGTAGTGGCTTCAAATCCGCCTCGAATACTTCCGTGTACTCGAACCCTATGACCTTTTTCCGAAGTATTCCCTGGCGGTCGTAGAGCATCGTGGTCGGCAATCCCTCGATGCCGCCAAACTTTTGTTTTAGGTCGTCTGAGGCGACAGCGAGCGGATAGTGCACTCCGATTTTCTTCGCAAATACAACCGGATCCTCCGTGTCGCCCATCGTGTCGAATTTGAATCCGACAATCGCGAACCCGCGAGGGCCGTAGCGGTCCAGGAGTTTCTGATAGCCCGGCATCTCCCGTTTGCACGGTTGGCACCAAGTCGCCCAAAAATCAATCAGCACTACCTTGCCGCGAAGGTCTGCTGAGGAAACGTCGCGCCCCTGCAGGTCCTTCACTGTGAAATCAGGCAACCGTGAACCGATCTCGCCTGGCGCGACGACAACTTCTTTCTGCGCAGGAGTAATCGCCGGATGTTGTCCGCACCCGGCGAGTCCCATTCCCGCGAAGCTTAGAAACAGTAGAAACCCTCTGAGCATCTATTCCTTCTTTTGTATTTCGAGAATCAGCAGCTTCAGCGGCGCCGAAGAATCGGGTTTCTTTTTCCCCGCCTGCTTTTTGTACAGCTGTCCACGAACTGTGACCGTCGTTTGTGTTCCCGCGAGCGCTTCGAGTCCCTTCGACAATTCGTTCGGTGCGAGCGCAAACGATTGATTGCGTTCGACCTGCAAGGCCAGGCCGCCCGATGCGTCCTTCACGATTTTTCCGCGCGCGGTCATATCCATCTCCGCCGCGGTCACACCGCTGTCGTAGGTCGCCTTGAGAAGCTGAGCGGGATCGATCTGCCCATCTTCCTTAGGGGTGACCTCCACTTTCCCATCGATCAAGCTGACTTCAACGTTTTGAACGCCAGACTGGCGTCCGAGGTGTTGCTTCACCCCGTATGCTCAAAAGTTTCAAGTCATGCCTTCGACGCGCATCTCGATGTGTTTGATTTGCGCGTGTGAAACAGGCGCAAGCGTACAGCCCAACAACAGCAACAACGCGATTCTCGAATTCATCGTTCCTCCTTTCGCTAAAAGTGCAGCCGAAATTGCTGAGTGATTCCGAAACTGATATGGCGCCGGATCGGCATGAACATTGCCCCGCTGGAGTGAGCAACATCCCAATCCATTCCCAGCCAAAGGTGCATGCCAGGACGAACACCCACGTAAGTAGTGATTCCGGCGAGCAGTGCGTCACCACCACTCCCGCTCTCCTTCACTCCTGCGATACGCTCGTTCTCGGAATGAAGCCAGGTCAGCACCGGGCCAATGAACCATTCACGCGCCACGTTCTTCGATTCATAAGGCCGGTACGACAACCAGAAACGCGACTCGATATCACTGCCGAGATGAGTGGACTGAGTGCCCTGTGTGCGGATCAGCGTGTGGAAATCCTCATCCGCCACCAGGCGTCTAAGATTGAACAGCCCGGTGTACGTCCAATTCGCTGCCAGAAACAAATCGGTCGAACCCGAGCCAGGTTGCAGACTCGCAGGTAGCCGTTTTCCGATTACGTCCGTCAAGTCCGTTCGGCCAGTCGGAATCTTCGGGCCGAAGGTCACCGACGCTTGGGTGGTACCTCGTTCGGAGTCTCGCCGGTAGAAGCGATACTTGACCAGCATCATGGCATCGCCGAGACCTGTTCCTCCAACCCTCGTTCCCCCACCTGCTGCTGCGTTCGCCGTATCAAAGTGATTCGTCACGATTGGAAGGAGAACGGTTAAATCAAAATCGCGATAGAAACCCCACGTGAAGTTGACATCGGCCTCGTGCGCGAAAGTCGGAAAGGCAGTTGCAGGAATCGAGCCTGTTGTTCCGGGCATAAGACTTCGTGTCGTGAAGATGGAGTTGTAAGAGACGAGTCCGCCGCTCGGAAATAAGGGCGGGGCTGTTTCAGGAGCAGGACCCTGCGCTTGCACTGTTGAAGTGCAAACCAGCAACAACAAAGTCACACGTACCGATGGTCCAACGGAAAATCGAGTCCGTATTCGCACGCTTTCCTCCAGTAGAAATGGCAATCCCGAAGCACACCAGTGCTTCAGGCCGAGAACCGACTGAAGGTCTGATCAGATGCGAAGAGGTAATGGGAACGGAACGTAAGTGCTAGGCGGGGCGTTGCAATGTGCTGCAACTACTCCGAGAAAGGAGTCGGCAGCCTGAGATTCACTCGAGGCCGGCAGCACCGCTGAGAGGATCGGCGAGATCGAAACATGACGCGGCGACGAAGGCTGCACAAAGGGAGCGTCCGTCGCCCCCATCGTCTTGCAGCAATCCTGGTGATCATGGCCCTGTGACGAGCACGGCATTGAATTGCAGCATTGCATCGCGTCTTCGGGCGTTGTCATGGCTCCGCAATCCAACGCGTACACCGCAAGCGCCATCGCTACGGCCGCGAGTAATATTGGCTTCGCAAGATGCATCCAAACCAAACTAGGCGGGTTGATCCCTTAAGTCAAGCCGGCTGCTGTGGACACCCACACGCAGAGTCCCGGACTCATCGTATTCAATCGCCAGCAAACCGCAGTTTTAGAACGTTCAACCATAGTGAGGCGCGGGCAAAGACTCGAGTACTTCACCATCGCTTGGAATTTGTTGGGCCCCTGGCTGTTACTTGCCAAGTCCCGATAAGGACATTGGCCGTACCAGACGCGCGGAGCACCCAAGCGTTTCGGTCTTATTGCGAGAGCGCTCCAACTCGCGTCAGCGCTGAATCCGAGCAGCCAGTCAGGGTATACAATGCTGCTCAACATTCTGCCCACAAGGAGGTCCAAGAATGGTGATCAGTGATCGCTTAAGGGAATTGCGCGAAAGCAAAAATATGTCGCAGGGGGACATCGAAAAGAAAACGGGTCTGCTCCGCTGCTACATCTCGCGTGTGGAAAACGGCCACACAGTTCCTGCCATTGAGACTTTGGAGAAGTTGGCGAGAGCTTTGGAAGTACCGATGTATCAGTTATTTTATGACGGTGAAAAACCGCCACAGTTCCCGAATCTCCTGAAGCGGAAGACCTCAGACGAAATTGCGTGGGGAAGTTCAGGTAAGAACGCGCAATACCTTCACAAACTGCGAAAGTGCCTCAGCAAGACGCCGGACCGAGACCGCAAGATTCTGCTTGGGTTTGCGCAGAAAGTGGCGAGAGGGCAGAGGTCGGGAATCGTCCGATGATGTCTCGCCGAGGGCAGGCTATAATTGAAGCCCCTGCCGCCGAGGATAACCCCTTGGAAAGGGGCTATTGCTTAAAGCGCGCTCGCTAGTTGGATTGATCCCGCTCCTCGCGGTGGAAACTCTCGAGCAAGACATCGTGGACCGGCTGCCTAACTTCAAGCGCCGCATGCAGTGGTTTATCGACAACAATCCCGACGTGCGCGAGCACATGGAAACTTCAGAAACCGCTGGCAACGGTGTGAGGCGTTTGCTTTCGCTCGTGAACCGCGAACAGCTCACAAGCGTTACGCGATATCTGTTGGACGAATCCGAGTTTCTATCGCCTTACGGGATTCGCGCGGTCTCCCGATTCCACAAGGACCATCCCTACATCATGCACGTCAACGGCAACGAACATCGCGTCGACTACGAGCCCGCCGAGTCGAGCAACGGTCTCTTTGGCGGAAATTCCAATTGGCGCGGACCGGTGTGGTTTCCAATCAACTTTCTCCTGATCGAAGCGCTTGCAGAAGTTTCATCACTTCTACGGCAACGAATTCACAGTCGAATTGCCGGCCGGCTCCGGCAAACAATCCACGCTATGTGACGCTGCTGCGGAAATCTCGCGACGCCTCACACGCATCTTCCTTCGAACCGGCGAAGTCATGCGCCCGGTCTACGGGGGCCTTGAAAAATTCCAGAACGACCCGCACTGGCGCGATCTGATTTATTTCCACGAATACTTCCATGGCGACAACGGCGCCGGAATCGGGGCGAGTCACCAAACGGGATGCACAGGACTTGTCGCCAAGCTGATCGAGCAGAGCGGCGAGGGAATATAATCGTATAAAGATGCTAATTGCGAGTATTTCGAATCTGGTGTGAGTGGACCTTGCGACCGCGGAACTCCAGTACCCAGGCTGGCTCAGGAGGCTTCTCACCCATCCGGTGAAGGGCCTGGAGAACTACGCTGAGATGATTCGCCTACTTACCGAAGCGAAGTCAACCATCAAGGTCCATTGTGAAGTTGCCGCGATCGCAGAAACATGAAGATCATGACAGAAAGTAGTTCAATTCGAGTTTTCGCGGAGCGCCTCCGACCCAATCAGCGGCTGTGTCATCGCAAAGTTGCGAGCAGACCGCGGCGTGGCTGCGCGGCGCCTTCGGCCGACGGCGCACTGATGAAGCGCCTCACTCAGCGCGATACCAGCGCGCTTGAGGTGCTGTACGGTCGGTACGCCAGGCCAGTTTATTCGTTCGTGTTGCGAATTTTGCGGGAGCCAGCCTCCGCCGAGGAGATCGTGCAGGACGTTTTTCTCCTGCTCTGGCGCAACGCAGCGCGCTATCGGGCTTCCCGCGGCCCTTTCGAACCGTGGCTCTTCACTCTGGCCCGGAATCGCGCGCTCGATTACCTGCGCCTAAGGCGTGAAAAGCAGCGCCGACGCGAGGATTCCTATGATTTCGACTTGGCCGACTCCGGCGCCGCGCTAAATCCCGAGGCAGTTATCGATGGTGCCCGCCGAGCCGAGTGTGTTCGTATTTGCCTAGGTGAGCTGCCCGAGTGGCAGCGACGCTCCATTGAGCTCGCTTTTTTCGGAGGCATGACACATAGCGAAATCGCTGCCGCCCTCGCTGAACCGCTCGGCACGGTCAAGAATTGGATTCGCAACGGACTGATTCGCTTGCGCGAGGTACTCGGCGGCGACCCATCGCCGGGAAGGACAAGGTGTAAACGAGAATCTCGGAGTTTAGCAATTGGAAGCCGCCCACTCGCGGCAAGTGGCCCGCGGTTGCCCAAAAACCTTTCCTCCTCGCTGCCCGCAAGCCGCTGATTCTATTGGCGTGGGATTTGGCGGAGATTCTGCCCACAAACAGTTGCCAGCTCAACCGGTCGATGCAACACCATCTAATCAGTGGCAGTGATCCCGGTCATTGTTGACGAAAAACGCTTTCCACTCACAACGCCGGAATCGGGCCCTCACTGGACGGTTTGTCGGCCGCGAGAGTGATCATGACTACGTGGACCGAGGAATTGAATTCTACGAAGCCAGATACCAACAGCAACAGCTACAGCGAATCACAAAACAGGCTGCCGCTCTCCATATGCAACTCGTTCCCCTCACGAAAGTTGTCAGTTAAGTTTCTGGAGAGTAGTCCGTGCGATGGTGGGGAACCCTGCGGTATTTGAGGAACCATCCTCTATC
>CAWHVA010000014.1:0-143871 GCA_963832615.1 uncultured Acidobacteriota bacterium | reverse complement strand
GAAACCAGCGCTCTATCCATCTGAGCTACAGCCCCACTTCTCGTCATTCTACAACGAAAAACATAGTGTCTGAATCCTCGTTCCAGGTCATCCCTTTCCACCGGTTGGACCATCTCATTTAGGCGCGCGGGGTCGCGGAATCACCGCGCTACATCAGTTACAATCACCCTTTCGAAGGAGATGCATGTTACCGCGACGACGGTTCTGCTCGGATGCCTGGCTGCACGTTCGGAAGTCGTTTGTGCGCTACCTGATCGCATGCGCCGGAATCGCGCTACTGGCGATCGGTGCGCAGACGCTGCGGGGCCAAGCTGACGGACAGGTCACGCAACTGGACCGCGACGCCATCCTGCATCATCTCAACGCCGTCATCACCTGGTATCGCGACGCGACCACGAAAATCAAATCGGTGGGGCTGCCCAGCGACGCCATTTATCAGGACAACGCCAGAGACCTGGCCGCCGAAGCTGTCCGGCTGGCATTCCAGTCGGCGAGAGCGGAAGCGAATATCATCGCGGCGAACAGCAAGACCGCGAGCGCCTCGTCCGCCGCGCCGTCCGGCATACCACCGACCCAGCAACAGAATCTCAGCCAGACGGCAACCAAAATCGCGGCGCAAGTTGACGATGCGCAAACTAGACTAGAGGCCGTTAACAAACAACTTGCCACTGCTCCAAGAAGCAAGCAGAAGGATTTGATCGCTGAGCGCGACCGCCTCCAAGGTCTACTCTCTCTCGACAAAGCTCTCCAAGAGACCATTCTAAAGATGGCCTCGTTCGTCGGAGGTGCAGCCGAGGGCACCGAAGGCCTGGAAGGCAGCATTAACGAGCTTGCCCGTTCCGTCCCGGAAGTAATAAACGACCCAGCGTCCAAGAAAACGGCGGCCGCTCCCGTTATTTCCAAGCCCGCGACCACTTCTGCACCTTCCGGTTTGATCGGTCAATCTTTGGCGTTACTCGATCAGGTGCAAACGATGAACGCCATTGATCAAATGGCCGACGAAACCGCGAAAATGCGCGCTACCGCCGCGGCGCTTCGCAAACCGCTTCGCGACACTTTGATCGCAACCATTCAGCGCGGCCGCGACCTCGCTAGTCAGACGCAAGCACTTGCCGCCGGGCCTGCATCGCAAACAACTACCCAGGAATTTCAAGCCATCACCGCGAAATTCAAGGAATTGGCCGGCGCGACCCTGCCGCTCAGCCAGGAACTTGTAGTCCTCGATCAGAGCCGCTCCAATTTCCTCGAATGGCGGAAATCGATCCTGTTCGAGTCACAATCTGAGCTTCGCGCAGTGTTAACACGCGTGCTCGGGATCGCCCTGGCGCTAGGCGCGGTTTTCATACTCTCCAATGTCTGGGGAAGGCTCACGTTTCGCTACGTCCAAGATCCAAGGCGCCGCCGGCAATTTCTGCTCATGCGGCGTTTCGTGATGGGGTTTCTCGTCGGCGTAGTCCTGATCATGGGCTTCATCAGCGAGTTCAGCTCGCTCGCGACCTTCGCTGGATTCGTCACCGCGGGCATCGCCGTGGGATTACAAGCGATCCTGCTTTCCATCGCGGCGTATTTTTTTGTGATCGGCCGTTATGGCATTCGCGTGGGCGATCGCATCAGTGTCGCTGGCGTAACCGGCGACGTCATCGACATCGGCCTCGTGCGCCTCTACCTCATGGAGCTTGCGGGCACCGGCATCGAGCTTTATCCCACCGGCCGCGTGGTCATGTTCTCGAACTCCGTGCTGTTTCAGGCCGGCACTCCGCTGTTCAAGCAGGTTCCCGGGACCGAGTACGCCTGGCATGAAGTCGCCATCTCGCTCGCCCCAGGCAGCAACTACAAGCTCGTTCAGGACCAGATCTCCGGAGTCGTCGGTTCGGTCTACGAAAAGTACCGCGAGATAATCGAGAGCCAGCTCGGCGGCATCGAGCGCCGGCTGGAGGTTCAACTGAAGGCCCCGGTCCCAGAATCGAAGCTCCAATTCACGGATGCGGCTCTGGAATTTGTCGTGCGCTATCCAGTGGATATTCGCCGCGCGTCCGAAATCGACGAAAATGTGACCCGCGCGGTGCTGGACGTCCTCGACACGAACGAGGCCCTGAAGGCCGCCGTCGCCAGTCCACCCAAGATCCGCGCCGCCATAAAAGGCTAAACACTCTGGCCTCTACGTTGTGGTGGCCGATCTTTAGATCGGTTCGCACCGCGCGACTCCGGCAGAGAGGAATATCTTCAAGGCGGGCTTCGGTGGCGGTGACCCACGGACGGGTCTAAAACGTGCTTTTGCGAATATGTATTGGTCGAATGTTATTCGTCCCACTCTGAAAACACCCGTGTTTGGATTCGTGTCGGCCCGCGCTGCGAAGAACAGTGTTGTGGTCTCTTACTTTTGATTATTTTGGCGGACGTTATTTAGGTCAAAATCATTTTCCGCCGGTTCATGAATACAGAGCAGTGTAACGTAATCCGCGACGCGCACTAACGGATGGCAAGGACCACGAGCGTAACGTCATCGCCAAAGTTCCCTTTGCAAAAGCTGGCAACCTCATCCATGATTCGGCGATTCGTTGCCGCCGCGGACTCCGTGGCTGGTGGCGCGGCCGCGCGAACGAGCCGCTCATAACCGAACTCCTCCGCGGCTTCATTCTCCGCTTCGGTCACGCCATCGGTGTAGAAGAACAGACGGTCTCCGGCTCTTAATAGCAACGTTTCGTCGACGTAGCTCCACTCGGGAATCACGCCCAGCAAGGCCCCATGCCCGCGCAGAAATTCCGTGCCGCCATCCGCGCGCAAAAGGAGCGCGGGACAATGCCCGGCATTTTCGTATACCAGCGTACGTTTTTCCACATCCAGCACGCCGTAGAAAAACGTGATGAACTTGTCGTGAGCCACATTTCCAGAGACAAACGTGTTCAGCTTGCAGCAGACTTCCGCCGGCGTAGCTTGTGCCGTCGCAAAGGCGCGGAACGCCGCCTGCAGGTTGGACATCAGCAGCGCTGCCGTGAGGCCTTTGCCGGAGACGTCACCGACACAAATCCCCAGCCGCGTTTCGCCGAATTGCACCACGTCGAAATAATCGCCGCCGACGGTTCGCGCCGGCTGCCACGCGCCCGCGAGTTCCGTTCCGCGCAATTGCGGCAAATCTCTGGGCAGCAGCCCGCGCTGAATTTCCAAGGCGCGGCGCAGTTCCTGCTCTTGTTCCGCAATGACCACCGCTCCCTGAGCGACTGCCTGCTCCAGAAGCTTGCTCTTCTCTTGCAGCCTCTGCTGGAATTGCAGAACCGCGTAGCTAATGATGCCTGCTCCCATGCACACGACCATCACGATTTTCCAGCTCGCATGGAAAAGGTACCAATAAGGTCCGGCCGTCGGCTGTATCCAACGAAGCAGGGCTACCGAAACAAAGGCGCTAAGCGCGGCGGCCACAGCCAAGACGGGTAAATAGAGCACCCAGTTCCACGGGAAGTCCCGTTTGCCGATGTTCCGGGCGGCAAAAGCCAGAAGGACGTGCATCAAATTGCCGATGACTAGAACACAGGCTCCGAAGAAAAGAATAGGAGCGCCGGGTGTGAGCACCGCGAATAATGCGCAGATGATTACACCGATAAAGACGATGCGCTGCTGAACCTGCAAGAACTCACGCAGGCGCGGGCCAAAAGCCTGCTTCCAGGAAATAGACTGAGTAGACAAATAGGGTCCCTAACTGGAATTTCCGATTTGGACCTCGCAATGTATGCTCCTCCAGCTCCTAGACACAACGGATTGGCCATCAGAGCAGGCCCCACTAAAGACCCGCACTACAGCATCCATGAACCTTCTGCGATCTGAATAGAATGCGGGGAGAATCTGAGAAAGGACTGGTAGATTATTTATTTACTGACGTTTGAGCCAAGCCGCCACGGTGACCGTGCCGCCATCGCTGACTTCCACCGTTCTTCGCACATCTTTGAACCCATCCAGCCGCAATGTCACGGTGTGCAATCCAATCGGGACTTCCACCCGCGAAGGTGTCGTTTTCCCTGTCGGAATGCCATCCACAAGAATTTCCGCGCCCTTTGGAATCGTTTCCACTTGCGCCCATGCCACACGGTTATTCGATCTCGCGTTCAGCTTCAACGCCAGTTCCGTCTGCGCGTTGTCCTTTACCTGAACCTTGCCGTTATAGGGTTCATATCCCTGGAGCCGCAACGTCAGATTGTACTCACCCGGCGCAAGCGGCAACGTCAACGGCGTCTGCCCCGATTGCTTCGCGCCGTCGATAAGAACGTCCGCGCCTGGCGGATCGCTGCTCAAAAAGAGTCCCTTCGCCAGGGATTCAAGATTCAGTTTTTGATCCGAGACATCATTAGCCTTTACCTGCAACGCCGTCTCGACCGGGCGATAACCGTCTTTCTTCACATCCAGGCTATATTTCGCGGGAAAGAGGTTGTTGAAGCTACACGGTGTCTGGCACTGCTTGAGCGCGCGCCCCATCGGCCCGTGCAGCACCGCCGTCGCTCCCAGTACGTCCGTCACGACGTGAATCGCGCCGAGTCCGGCGGTTGGCGTTGGATGCGACCCTTCGTCCGCGGTTTCCGCGGCGGCAGGCGGCGTGTCGTCGTATTCGATGTGATCGACCACGCGAACATCCGCAGGCGCGTCGCGCAATGATTTCAGCAGCGCTCCGTGCTCGCCAGGACGCAGCTTGCCACCAAGAACGATCGTATTTCCCACGCCCTGCACTTTCGCTCTGCCCGTGAATCCACGCTCAGAAATAACTTCTTCAATGTGCTGTTTGAATTGCGCTGCTTTCGGGTTCAGCGCCGGCTCAGTCTTTTTCGGCGCTGCTTTTTCGACGACTGCCTTCGCAGGCTTGGCGTCCGACGCCGGCGGCGCAGGTGTTGATTTCGCATCCGCGGTGTCCGTCGCCACAGGTTGCGGAGTTTCGGCTTGCGCGGATGGCTGTTCGGCCGAATCGCTCCCACCGGGCTTCGCTTCCGTATTCGAGGGCGCGACCTCAGCGGGTGCTGATGCCGGCTCGTTCGACGAAGTTGGCGCGGTCTCGTGGTGTTGCCGCGCATCATTGAAAACCGGCCGCAGCTTGTATGCGCCGTAGGCGATCACACCCAGCAGCAACAGCGCGGCGAAAATTGTGCCGACGATGTTGGTCTTCTTCGGTTCTTGGTAAGCAGGAATCGCACCGGTACGCCGCAACGGCGGCGTCTGCGTCGGATTTCCTGCGCCCATCGCCGCGAGGCGCCCCGAGGGTGTGCTCTGCGGCGACGCCGGGTGCATGCCTCGAAGTCCGCCCGGATTCATTGCCACCGTCAAACCTGGAGATGTTTGCTGTCCCCCCAGGACCATCGTCGATCGAGGATTGCCTTCGATCCCCGCGACCGCGCGATAATTGCGCAAATCCTCAAGCAATTCGCGGCAGCTCTGGTAGCGATCTTCGGGCTCTTTCGCCAGCGCCTTCATCACCGCCGCGCTGATTCCCGGATGAATCGATGGATTGATCTGCCGCGGCGGCACCGGCTCTTCGTTCACGATTTTGTAGATCACCGTGGTGATACTTTGACCGGGAAAAGGCTTCTCTCCGGTGATCATTTCGTACAGCATCACGCCCAACGAAAAAATATCGCTCCGCCCATCGACCGCTCGCCCCTTTACTTGCTCCGGCGACATATAACTCGGCGTGCCCATCACGTGCGCGGTCTGCTGCACCGTTCCGAACTGCAGAATCTTCGCGGTCCCGAAGTCGGTGACCTTCACGGTATCGTCGCCGGTCAGCATGATGTTCGCCGGCTTGATATCGCGATGCACCACGTTGCGCTCGTGCGCGAACTGCAGCGCGCTGCAGGTCTGCTCCATGATGCGCAGCACCCGCGGCAGCGGAAACGCGTGCCCCGCATCCAGCAGCGCCTGGACGCTCTTTCCTTCTACCAGCTCCATCGTGATGTAGTACAGACCCTCTTCTTCACCCGCGTCGAACACCACCACGATGTTCGGGTGCGTCAGCAATCCCGCCGCCCGCGCCTCGGTCTGAAACCTGGACAACAGTTCCGGGCGGCTGAGTCCCGTGCCTTCTTCGCTCAACTTGATGGTCTTCACCGCGACGGCCCGGCCAATCACAGGGTCGGTGGCCTTATAGACGACACCCATGGCGCCTCGGCCAAGTTCGCCGACAATTTCGTACCGCCCGGCTTTCATGATCGCCGTCATAGCTAAATCGGGCGAAAGCGAAAGCTCCGCCCACTCGTCCTCTGGGTCTCGAAACGTCCTTTGGGTCTAACGCGGCCTAGCGGAGCAGTTTCCGGAGAAAGCACAGCCGCCGACACCCATTCGCCCTATTGGCACAGTAGCTGCCGGGTTTTCTGCGGGTCAACGTGACTAGGGTACTAGTGTTTCGCACTCGCTATCAGTGCGGCCGACACCTAAACAGCCTCTGCTTTGACCGTAAGCTGCGGAATCTAGGACAGTTAGCCGCAGCACATAAGCCCTAAGGCCTCGGCATCCCTTCCCCGGGCGACATCGTGCGCTCGGGCGCCGGCACGTTGGTCTCGCGGATCGGCCGATCGACCTCGCCGGGCCGCGTAGGAGCCTCGAGGCCGTCCGTCAGCAAATATCCCTGCAGAGCGATGCCATTGGTCCAGACACCTTCCAGCGCGGCGATATATTCGATCTGCAACTCGTACAATTTTCGCTGGCTTTCGAGCACGCGCGGATAAGACGCCAGCATCAGTCCAAATTTTTCGCTCATCAGGCCGTAGGCTTTCTTCGCCCGCGGCAAAATTTCATCGCGAAACTCGACCGCCATCAATCGCGCGTTCGCGTACTGGTCCACCGCGGAAGCGGCACGATCGCGCAGTGTCAGCGCAATTCGCCTTTTCTCCTGTTCGGCCCGATCGATATTCGCGCGCGCCGCTGCCACGTCGCCTTGACTGCGATTGAAAATCGGAAGTTGCACGCTGACTTCAGCGATTCCCTCCCAGCCTTTTGCAAATGGCAGCCCTTCCAACAATTCGTTGTTGTATTCCATTCCGCCGCGAATCTGAAGATCGGGAATGGGTTCGCGCCTTGCTCGTGCCAGCAGCGATTGTGCGTGAACTGCCGCGGTCTCCGCGATCCGTACCGCGGGACTCTCCTTCGTGATCGCTTCCACCGCCTCCTCTTCATTCAATTCGGGCCAACCATGCTCGAGATCGCCGGCAACTGTTGCCATCGGCATATCGGGCTGCCCGATGACCGACGTCAGCGACCGCCACTCTTCGCGCAGGGTGTTCTCTTGCATCCGCGCCGCTATGCGCATGCGTTGCGCCTCCACTTCTGCTTCCAGCACTTCGGTTTCATCCGCTTGCCCGGTGTTCAGAAGCCGTCGCTCCGTTTCGGCGTTGTCTTGCATGATTTTCGCCAGATCGCCTCGCGCATCGAGCATTTCCTGTGCCGCGAGCACGCGCAGGAAAGCCATTCTTACGGCGCTTTCTACGCGTATGCGCTGCTCGTCGGCTTCCAGAGAAGCCAGTTTCGCTTCCTTGCCCAGCACGTCGCGGCTCAAACCCAGCTTTCCAGCGGTCACGATGGTTTGCTGAACGAAAAACCCTTCCTTGCCGCCGCCAACCGAGCCCCCCCGAATTTCGTCGCCGGTGTAACCGACAGTGGGGTTCGGATAAAGTCCCACTTGCTGTTGACGCGCCTTTGCGGCGCGAATTTCCGCTTCCGCCTGCCGCAGCGTCGGATTCATCTGTCGCGCGATGCTCTCCACCTGCTCCAAGGTCACCAGCATTCCTTGCGCAGCTGCCTGCGCGCGGCCCAGTTGCGGATAATGCGCTTCCACCGTCTTGATGTCGCCGTGGTGATGATGCTCGGCATTTTCCTGCGACGCCGGCATCGACATTTCCTGAGCACGCGAAACGCGCAGCACCGCAAGGTTCAGGGCCAGAAAGACAATGATGCGTACACAAGTTAAGATGCGTGCACGAGTTGCCGTTCCGCGCCTCTCTAACGGCGGCGCTTGCTCCGCCCGAGTGGCCGTTCCCTGCCTTTGTAGGGGCGGGGCTTGCCCCGCCCGGCGCATAGAACAAGCACCGCTTATCCGCCTCCACCAACGTCGAAGCCCAAGTTCAAGAATTATGCGGATGCTCATGTTTCTCCTCTGGCCCGGCCGAATTTTTCCTGCGAATGATTTCGTCATATTGATCATTGGGTAGCACGCGCATCAGCGTCATCATGCCCATCATTCCAGCGCTCCAATTTGCAGGCAGGCCGTAAGTTTCGGGTTTGTCGACGGCCGCATCCATCCCCATCTCCATGAACGCATCCTGCGGGAAGCCTTTGACGGAGCCGGCATTTTCGGCGATTGGGGAATGGTGAACATGCTCGAAGCCGACGGTATTGGCGAGCGTCTGCATCTGGCTCAGCGCTTTCATATCCGTCTGATCGGCGGTAGTAATCTGGCGATCCCGCAGCAGGTCCATCATGTTGTTCATCATGTGGTGCGGCAGGTGGCAGTGAACCATCCACGACCCGGGATACTTGGCGTCAAACTCGATCACGCGAGCCTGGGCCACGCCCACAAGCACGGTGTTCATCGGATACCACGACGATTCCGGCGCACGCCCGCCCT
This sequence comes from uncultured Acidobacteriota bacterium, assembly GCA_963832615.1. Taxonomy (GTDB): domain Bacteria; phylum Acidobacteriota; class Terriglobia; order Acidiferrales; family UBA7541; genus Acidiferrum. Next base: position 135,278 of record CAWHVA010000014.1, on the reverse strand, counting down.
CCGTCCCCGTCTGCACAAATTGGTTTCCGTGCAAATGAATCGGGTGGTGGTCCATGCCCAAATTCACGATGCGCAGACGAACGCGGCTGCCTAGACGCGCGATCATCGGAGTAATCGCCGGCGCGGATACCCCGTTGAACGTGAGCCAGTTGAATTCCATTCCGGCGCTGTTCGGCACGCTGTTGCTGGGCAGCACCGCCCACTCCTGCAGAACCATGGCGTAGTCGTGATCCACTCGCGGTTTGTAGGGCTTTTCCGGGTGCGCGATGAACAATCCGATTTGCCCCATCATTTCCTGCATGGCGCTATGCGCGTGATAGAAAAACGTGCCTTCCTGATGGACGGTAAACTCGTAGGTATATTTTTCGCCGGGCGGAATGGGCTTGTGGCTGATCCACGGAACGCCGTCCTGCTCGATGGGAATTTCCAGCCCATGCCAATGAACGGTGGTCGATTCGGGAAGGCGATTCTCGAAGATCACGCGAACGCGATCGCCTTGCTGAATCTGAATCGTGGGCCCCGGGCAGCTTCCGTTGTAACCCCACGCGTCAATCGTCTTGAACGGAGCGATCTTTCGTTTCACCACCTCCGACGTCAGTTTGAAGACTTTCACCGCGCCGTCCATCTCGCAGGGCAAGTCGGGTACGTCGGGCGTAACTACCGGTGGGCCCGTTGCGACATCGACAGGCGCGTGATGCGAGCCGCCATGCGGTGGGGCAGTGTGCTCGTGCAGTGGTGCTTGCGTCTGCGCATTGAGTTGCGCGCCCAAGCCGAAAATGCCCGCACTGAACGCTGCCGCATCTTGAAAGAATTTTCTTCGGGTGCCGCTCATCTATGCCTCCAGACAAGTGTTGCCAAGCTCGAGATTGGGCTGAATGCGAACCATCGTCAGCGATAGCGCCGCCTCTGAAGTAGTGGCCGATCTTTAGATCGGTCAACTCAAACCGCAAACACCAGGAATTGGGTAGTGCAATGTGACCGCGCAGAGGGGAACCTCTGCCAGCAGTCACGCAGGCAGGAAAATACTCAGATTCGGAGGATCGTCGCAGTTATTTCGAGGAGTCCTGCTTGAGGAGGATCGCCGAAGTCATCCCATCGAGCGTGATGAGCGGAATGATCGAAGCCCGGGTGAATGTTCTGTTTGACCGAATGGAAAGACCATACGAACGTCAGAGACTCGCGCAACGAGGACGACTTCTCAGGCGCGCTCAAAAGGGCCGCAGGCGCTTCTTGTCGATTACAAGCTTTCCCAAAAACAGAATACGAAGTCTCAGAATCGGGTGAACCGGAAACGGTGTGGTGGCAATCCTCCGCCCCGGATCGAGCGATACCAACGCCTGCACCGCAGCCGCTCACTCCAGCGCAGTTCGAGACACAAAGCGGCGCGATCAGCATAGCCAATATCGTTGCGATGGCCATACCGCTCGCCTGCACCCGCGCGATCCTGTGCGTCAGCTTTTCCATCTGTGATCCCAATGAATCAACGCTACGCCAAGGAACAACAGACGTCAACGCAATGTGCGCCGCAGTAATGATCCAAGCGCAAAATCGGCAACCCATTCCTCCCGGCTCGACCGGAGAGGAATGGGCCAGCCGTTATTTGATTTGAAGTATTCGCCGCTGGACTACTTGCTCGCCTGATTCTGCTCGACTTGCAGCGCTACGCGCTTCCCGCCCGGGTAAATCGCCGTCAGGGATCGCGCGCCATTTGGCTCGGAAGCGGTGCTGTAAGAATCTTGCGTGTTGGGTGACGCTTGCTCGGTCACATGGGCCGGGAAGGTAGCCACCGTCTGTTTGCCACTGAGAAGTGTCACTTGAACGGTCGGTCCGCTGCCATCCCACTCCACGGTGTATTTCCCGGAGTTTACGGTCTTACCCTGGATGACAACGCTGTCGTTCAATCGAAGTGTTCCCTTGTTGGTTTCTCCCCCGATTGCCGCCGAAGAAAGCAAAAGCGCAGCACTGAAGAGAAATGTTAATGCTCTCGAAATTTTCATATACAGCTCCTTTAAAGTTTCCGTGGCCACCACCGTGCAGGACACCGCACGCGTCGCCCGCGGAATCGTTTTCATTTATCTCGTTGAACTATTAGACGTTCGGGCGGGAGCGGTGTCACACAAACGGGCAAAAAAGTTGAGGTAAAGTGCGAATTGTCAGTATCAACTATTTTGATGTTACGCAGGCCGGCCGGTCTAACCCACGCTCACGCATTGCGATAGCGGCCAGTCGCGCGATATTGCGAATGGACCGCTTCGAGGAATTTTTCGTTGGCGGGCCACCCGTACACGTGTACCTCCAGCTTTTGCGCTATGCGCGTGGAGATTTGCGCCGCCATGGAACCCCGTAGCGCAGGATCAAAGGTGTCACGGCGTTGCAGGAATGTCTCGATCAGCCGCAGCTCGTCGAGGGTAATGCGGCTGACGTCGTACGCAATGCTCGAATCGTCCGCGCGGATCTCCAGGAATGGGCGCGCAGCTTCCACGGTCTTTTCGTGCACCACCACGGTGCCTGCCACGAAATCACCGAGCCGCTTGTTCTGCTTGCTGACAAAGACGCTGATGATCGCGACCCCGTAGAACGCCGGGAGCTGATCGACGATGCGAAGAAGATTGCGCGCGATGGAGTCGTAGGCGCTGATCGGGCGACCATCGTCTTTCATCACGCGTAGATGCGCGTAGCGCTTTCCTGGCGTCTGGCCGTTCCATGCCGCTTCGAAAAAAGCGAAGTAGCCGTAATAGATGGTGAAGCCCGCGACAATCATGACCGCAATGGCCCACTGCGGCGCTATAGAACCGAAAACGCGCAGCGCAGGCACCGCGAGGGCCAGCCCAACGAACAGCACGAAGGCGATAACAAGCTGGATTGCGGTATCAATGACCATCGCCAGGAACCTGCTGCCGATTCCGGCAAGCGGAAATTCCAGCGCCGTTTGCTCCGGCGTGTCGATGGTAAGCTTGTCGAGAGGCTCCACTCGTGATCTCCACTCGCTGGCTGGAAAAGCGGCGCCCGCACTGGAATCGGCTCGAGCAACTTGTGGGCGCGAGCGGACGCAAGAGTGTAACCGCGTTCACACCGGCTGAGTTGCAGGAGTTGGCACTATTATATCGGCAGTCGGCGTCCGATCTGTCGACTGTGCGCGAAGATCCAACCAGCACGCAGCTGGCGATCTACCTCAATCAGTTGCTGGGCCGCGCTCACAATCTGATCTACATGGGACGCCGCGCCAACCGCCGCGGCATCTGGACATTCTATAAGGACACGTTTCCCGCAATTTTTTGCGAGACTTTCTCCGACACGCTGACTGCGTTTGTGTTGTTTCTGGTGGCTGCGCTGGCTGGGGTGTTACTCGGCTTGGCCGACCCGTCATTCTCCCGATATTTTCTGGGACCCGCCATGATGCAGTCGATCGAACATCACAAAATGTGGACGGACTCGATCGTTACCGTCAAACCGCTCGCCTCCAGCGGAATCATGACCAACAACATCTCCGTGGCCTTCGCCGCGTTTGCCATGGGCATAACCGCGGGCATCGGTACGGTGTGGATGATGCTGCTGAACGGATTGATGATGGGCGTTGTGGGCGTAGCGTGCTGGCGCGAGGGAATGAGTTTGTCGCTATGGAGTTTCGTCGCCGCCCATGGCGTCCTGGAGTTGCCGGCGATTTTCATCGCCGGGGGAGCGGGCCTGGGAATCGCTAAGGGATTGCTGTTTCCAGGAAATTTGCCGCGCCGCGATTCGCTGGTTCAAGCCGGTGCAAGAAGCGTGCGCCTGGTGCTCGGGACGATCCCCATGCTGATAGTGGCGGGAGTTGTGGAGGCGTTTGTTTCGCCCACGACGTTGCCTCCCTCCATGAAATTTCTGCTGGCCGGCGGTTTGGCAACCCTGCTGGTGCTGTACCTGGCACGCAAGCCCCGCGCCCCGGCAGAGGACAACCACGCGGTTCGCGCAGCCGCGGCAATTACCGCCGCCATGTAGGGGCGGGGCTTGCCCCGCCCGGCGGCGTCACGCCATCTCTTCACTAAATCAAGCCGCGCTCCTTCGCGCCAAGATATTGATTGACCACCGCCGAAGACAACCGCGAAGGATCAACCTCCAACGTAAGCACCCCCTGCTGGCGCAGGGTCCGCAGAAGCACATCGCGACGCTGTACGATCTCTTGCGCAGCAACGTGGCGAAACATCTCGCGCGGCGTAGCAGGGCGCTCGCGAAGCAGTTCCCGCAACTCCGGCTGGCCGATCACCGTAAACAGAACGAGATGCCGGCGCGCCAGCCGCGAAACGCTCTCGATGACCTCGGGTGTCGCGGCCGTTTCGGAAAGATCGGTGAGCCAAACGACCAGGCTGCGTCGCTTCTGAAACGTCAAGAGCGCTTCAGCGGCGCGCTGATGATCCGCTTCCAGCTCTTCGCCTTTCACCAGTGCCAGTCCTTCGAGCAGCGCGCGCAAGTGGCCCGACCCGCGACCTGCGGGGAGACGCTGCTGAATGCGGCGGCCATACGCGAGCATCGCGACGCGGTCACCGGAGTACAGAGCCACCTGCGCAAGGGAGAGTGCGGCAGCGACACCGAAGTCGAGCTTGCTCAGTCCACGCACCCGTGCCCGCAACAGCCGGCCGGCGTCCAGCACGATCCATACCGTCTGGCTCCGCTCGATGCGATGCGACTGGCTGATCAATTTGCCTCGGCGAGCGGTAGCGCTCCAGCAAATGTCGCGCCACTCGTCGCCTTCCCGATATTCGCGGAGACTCTCGAACTCGCGCCCTTGGCCGCGTTGCTGCTGGTGCCGCTTTTCCATCGCGATCTGCCGGCTGCGGATCAGGTAAATCGTATCGCGCTGGGATTCTTCCAGATTGGGGTACACGCGCACCGTTTGACTCAACGGAACCACGGCCCACCGCTCCGCAATGTTCAGCGCGCTCTGATACCGAAGATAAACGTTGCCGAATTTTGCGTCGCCGCGCTCGCCTGGGCGCACCTCGTAGCCTGCGGTCGCTGTCTCTTTGCCTGGCGCGACAACTTCGAGTTGCGGCGTGCCACATTGAAAGCTGGCGGGCGCGTCGTCGGTGAGTTGCACCGTGATCGGCAAGCCACTCGGATTTTGCAGCTCCAGCGCGACTCGCGCGTCAACGTCGAGTTGAATTGGTTGGCTCCAGACTCGGCTCACATCCAGCTGTGCGGGTCTTGGAAGCCGGCGAAGATCCCAAACCCACGCGGCGAAAATCGCGACATCCCAAACAGCCATCGCATAGAGATAGCGGGAATCGTTCCAGGCAGGGCCGAGCCACACCAAACCGATCAGCAGGAGCAGGAAGAAACGCCGGCCGAACGCAAAAGAGATGCCCTTGGCAGGCCTTCCGAATCCCCGCGTCGTCGCAGGGACCAGATGCGGGAGCTCGCTCATTTGGGAACTTCGACAGAGCGCACGATTTCGCGCACCACCTGGTCGGCGGTCATCCCTTCAAGATCGGCTTCCGGCTTGAGGACCAGGCGGTGTCGAAGAATCGGCGGCGCGGCAACTTTGACGTCGTCGGGAATCAGGTAGTCGCGGCCTTCGGTGGCGGCAATCGCTTTGGCAAAGAGCATCAGGCTGATTGCGGCACGCGGGCTCGCGCCCAAACTGACTGCGGCGGAATTGCGTGTTCGCCCGACCAACGTCACCATGTAGCGAAACAACGCCGGCTCCACGCGAACGGCGGCGGTTTCCTGCCGAGCCGCAAGTAGAACTTCCAGCGGCACCACCGAGAAGTTCAGTCGTTGCAGCTCGCGCGGGTCGAAACCATCCTGATAATTCTGCAAGACCTGCGCTTCCTGCTCGGCGTCGGGATAGCCAATGCGAATTTTGACCAGGAAGCGATCGAGTTGCGCTTCCGGCAACGGATACGTGCCTTCAAACTCCACGGGATTCTGCGTCGCGAAAACGGCAAAGGATTTGGAGAGTTCGTAGCGCGTTCCGTCGATGGTCACTTGCTTTTCTTCCATGGCCTCCAGAAGCGCGGACTGCGTGCGCGGCGGCGTGCGGTTGATTTCATCCACAAGCAGTAGATCGGTGAAGATCGGCCCGCGATGCAGTGCGAACGAACTCGTGGAAAGATTAAAGACGTTCGCGCCGAGAATGTCCGCAGGCATGAGGTCCGGAGTGCATTGCACGCGCTGAAATTTCAGTTGAAAAATCTGCGCCAGCGCCTTTACCGCCAGCGTTTTCGCCAGACCAGGAACGCCTTCGACCAGCGCGTGCCCTCCGACGAGCATGACCAGCAAGAGCTGATCGAGCGATTCGCGCTGGCCGACGATGGCTTTTCCCAATTCGCCGCGGACGTGCGCTGCCAATTCCGTTGCCTTGTTCATGCGGGGAGCTTCTCCTCAGTTCGGGTGCGCCGTAATTCCAGGCGGCTTGCGTAGTCAAACATTTCCTGTACCAGCTGAAGTGTTTCCGCGTCGCTGACTTTTGCAGCCGTCATCGCGCGTTCTGCGCGGCTGAGCGTAGCGGAAATTTCTTGCTCGTTCCACGCCAAAGCCATGCCCACACTCTGTGCGAGATCGGCATTGGGAACGTTGGGAGGTAGCCCGAGCTGCCGCGTGAGTTGAAACCGCAGCCGCTGGTACGCGATACGCACCGCCGCGGAACCCGCATGCGCGGAAGAATAGAGGTCGCCAAGCGTTTCGACGAACTCAAGGGGTGACAAGCGGGAGACTGTTGCCGGAACGCTGATGGGCCCTTGCCTGCGCGAGTACGTTGCCACGATAGCCAGGAATACGATTCCGAATTGCACGGCTCCCCAGATTAACGGAGTGCGCGCCATGTAGCTCCACAGCGTGCCATGCGCGCCATGAAAATATTCGTCCCACAACACGCGGACGCCATCGGAAGGCCCCACGGAATTCAGAAACAGCGGAAGATTGCCGGTTTCGCGAATCTTGGCGTTGGTCAAAGGAGCGGAATTGCCCCACCAGATGACCTGACCCTCGCCAACCTGGTAGGTGATGACCGCCGCAGTCTCCTCGTTTCCATATACGACGAGTTGCGAAGCGGATTTCGGTTGCCAATCGTCCGGAGGAAACATGCTGATCTCTGGCGCACCCCGCATCAGCGGAGATGGAAGAACTGCCGGAAATTTGATCGTTTCCTCAATCGCGTAGCTTCCATTGAGCGGCGGCGCGTCGGGCAAAATTTTGGCGGCGCCTGCGCCGCTCGCCACGATGCGTCCTCCCTTTTGCAGGAATTCAAAGATGGCGGATTTATCTTCCGGCGTCGGTGTCTGCGTCGGCCCCGCGAGGATCCATACTTCGTTCCTCGGCGTTCCCTTGAGTTCGGTCGGAGATTCTTCCCAGCGCTCGACGTGATAGTGCAGATTCTGAAGCAGAACGTAAGGACCTTTCGCGCCGTCCCAATCCCCGGAGTAGCTCGACGGGTACGCCGAAGCTGCGGACCTTTCTTTGGGAGAAAGATAAGTAGTGGCGACGATCAGAATCGCCAGCAACACCCCGGCGCCGATCAGGAGTTTGCGGTCGCCGCGGTCGAGGGCGTGAGGCATCCCATTTTCTCCAGGTGAGATCGCGCCTCGGACCAGTCGCTCGCGGACGCGGGGCGGTAGCCGTACCAGATCAACTCAAAACGGCGAGTAAATTCGCGCAGCAGGTTCTGTTCATTCGGGTGAGGATCCAGCAGGCGCAACGATTCGCGCGGCGTACGCGCGCGATCGCGCTTCAGCACTCCTAGTGTTTCGAGATGCACGACCGCGGCCCAGTACGCGCAATGCACCGCCTCGCGATAGTCGCAGCGGTCGGCGGCCGCGAGCGCGTCTCTGGCCCACTCGCGCGGATCGTCCGATCCCTTTGCAGCTTCCGCTCCGGTTTCGCGCTTGCGAGTCGCTGGCAAAAGCGTCTTCCAAACCCAATAGCAAAGCGCGAGAAAAGCGAGGCCTACGATGATCCACGCCAGCGCGTTGCCGGCCTTTGCTCCGAGATGAAGGCGCTGGAGGAGCTTATAGATTTGCTCGCTGAGCCAGCGGGCGATCCGCGCTTTCAGGATGTCTAGCTGGCTTGGTCCTCGCGCCGCGCCAAATTCGCGTCCACTCAGAATCTTATCGAGCTGTGTGTGAGCGGCATCGAGGTTGACCGGCGCCGTTCCTTGTTCGAGTCCTTCCGCAGCTTTGCGCATGGCGCCTAGGCGAGAGGAGGCTTCCCGTGAAACGGATGCGTACTTCGCGGGATCCTCTTCGAGTTTTTTCAAGTCCGAAGCGAGCCAATCGGTGGGGACCTGGATGGATTTGTCGCCCACTTGCACGGGCCAGGCGCGCGGCAACGACTTGCGCAGCTCCGGAATCTGCTCCGGCTGCTTGATGGACTCGGCAATGCGGTCCAGTTCCGATTCGTAGGACGGCACGTCCAGTTCGGCAGAAGTCTGCGTTGTCTGCGAAGTCGCTACGACAGGTAGTAACAACCCGCCGCCAATGAGGGCAAGCGATCGCGCGGCCCGTGAAAGTGACGGCACCCGTCCGATCATCCTGGAATTACGCGGCCGAGGGAGCATTCGGCTCTGGATTCGCGGACATCGATAACATCAGGTGCTGGATATCGAACGCTTCCTTGCGCACTCGCAGGTTGTAGTACATCAGCGAGAAAGCGATCGTTCCAATTGGTCCGACGAGCACTTGGGAAATGAATGCCGCTAATTGCTGGAGAACTTGCAAACCAAACGACGGCGTCTTGTGCGCGGTGACGGAAGCCATCATGAGAATCAGCAGCGGCATTTGGAGCACCAGAATAGCGACATACGTAGCTACCACCACAAGCAGAAAAATCACGAAAATTTGCAGCACGTGACCCTTGGTGAGGTACGCGCTTCGCTCCAGCGCTCGAACCGGGCCCAAATCCTCGAGCATCGCCGCAGGAATGGAAACCGCTACACGGCACATCAGGATCACCATGAGAATCCCGACCACGGGGATGAGCAAGAGCAATCCGATGCCCTTCAATATGGCGCCCGGGAGTGCAAAGCCGAAAACCGCGATCACCACAAATCCGACAACCATGATTAATCCAATCAGAAAAAAAACCGCGAGAACTCGAAAAACCCTCCATCCGACGCGTGCGAACGATCCGCGAATGGAAACCGGCCGCGACAGGTAGAGATCCGACACCGCAAATACCGTGGCCGCGTGTGCAGCACCGATCATCAGGAAATACAAAATCAGGACCAGTGCTGCGCCGCCGACCATCCCGCCCACAATGCCTGGAGAGAGCGGAGGAGTGTGGGTCGCCGGCGCCTTCGGCGATACGAAGCCCATGGCCAGAGCTGCGACTTCAACGATTAGCAACAGAGAAAAGGGGAGAGCGGTGATTCCAACGAACAGCCAGAAATGGTTTTTGTAGAGATTGAACGTTCGGTCCAGAACTTCGCCGAGACTCATGGGCCGTAAATCAGCGTCTGCCATATGGCCTCCCAAGCTGGACCCCGAAGTTCAAGGATAAGGCGCGAGGTTATCGCCGCTGCAAGTACCCATGATCGCATAGGTCGGAGGACTTGGCGCGCGGCTGTGCCGATGTGAGCACTAGGCGTTTGGGTGCTCGTTCCACGGAATTGTTCGGCGTATCCCCAGTAGGGTCTAACCCTTTAGAATCAACACTTACAAAAGTCTATCAAAACAAATGAGTTTAAGTTCCTTTAGAATGAATACTTACGAAAAAACGGGGGGAGGGTAGAGAACGATCCCGCCAAAATCATCGACTGTCTTGCTTGGCGAGACTCAAGCGCCCGATGAGGCTTTGCCGCTCTGTCCTACCCTTGCTGTTACATTTTGTAACGGTTTGTTTTTCATAGTTCTAGGACTATGTTACATGGCCTTTGATAACACGGAGCTTAGCCGGCGCATTTCTGGGTAGAAGGCGTGCTGCAGTATTGGCAGGGTCTCTAGGACTTCGAGACGCCTCGTCTCGACAGAGAACGGTGGCCGCAGTTGAGATTTGTTGCTCCTAAGGCCGTAAGCACAAGTGAGGAATGGTTTGGTCCTTCGGGCTCCATTAGCATTCGACAAGCAGCGCCTTGGATCGGAATCTCAAGCCGATCCGGAGGGTGGTAGCCCCGTGACCATACCGGCTGCGACAGTACGGGTGCGAAGAGCGGCGCCAACGGATCCGAAGGTCGATGAAACGGATCGCGCGCTGCGAAGGTTGCATCTGCTGCTGCGATCAACGCGGCTTTACGAACGGCACCATCCTCATTCGCTGCAGAGTTTGGACGATGCTTATGAATCGCTGCGTGGTGTTGCGTCGGGTTTGAAGGGGCTGGAAATTCGAGTGGAGCGCGGCGGGCTGGTGGCGCCAAAGCTCAGTGATTTGCCACTTCCGGATGCAAAGGGTGAATTGCAGGCGCTGGCCAAGGAGCTGCAGCGGGTGGGAATTCATGCGTTGGGATTTGCCGGCGAGTTCCACGTAGGCGAACTCGACACGCTGGCGCAACTTGTGAAAGCAACACTGCTAACATCGGAAGAGAGCGCAAGACGAGATGCATCAACGCGGTGGCCTGCGCTGCTGTTGGAGAATCGAGTGGAAGGTATTTCGGTCAACACACAGACGGAACGACGAGTGGATTCGGTGCTGGCGAGTTTGATCGCGGCTTTGGTCGCCTATGGCGGGCATTCGACGCGCGAAACCGGCGACAAACCGATTCAGTCGCCGGAGATCGATGACCTGGTGGCGGCATTGAGTTTGCTGGCGCGGCTGACGCCGCCCTTGGAATCGGCACGAGGGATTTCGCCGGAGGAAGCGGCCCGAGCGATCCACGGGGCTATGGAAGAAGCGAGCCGCGACACGGTGCGCCTGCTGCTGAGTTGCGTTTCGCAGTACGCGCCGCGTGAAGGGGAGCAACCGCAGCCGTACCTGCTGCGTTTGTCGGAAAGCTTGATCTTTGAATTTCTGGGACCGGAATTTACGGCGGGCACGCTGACGCCAGTGGGTGTGCGGCCGATGCTCCACCGGTTGGGCGGAGTGCTGGTCAATGCTGGGAAATATGCCGGGCCGCATGCTTCGGCGCATCTTTCTTCGTTTGCGATGACGTGGTCGACCGAGACGTATCGCGAAAAATTGGTGGAAAAGTTCTGGCTGGAATTGCCGCCGCGAGAGAAGTCGGGCGTGATGCGCGGGCCGGATGTGTGGTGCGTGCCGATCGTGGCGCTGCGGCAGACGCTGGCGCAATTGGCGGAGGCGGGAGCAGACGCGCCGCGGCGCGAAGCGCGAAGTATTCTGTTGAACTACGCGCGGCGAATTGAGAATGAAGATGCGGGGGCCAGGCGATCGGTGGCGGCGGGCTTGAATGAATTGACCGCGGTGCTCGAATCGCTGTGGCCGAATCAATTGCCGGAAGACCTGCGAGGCGGGACGCTCAAGGCGCTGGAAATTGAGACGGTGCCGGAAACGGCTGCGCTGCTGGCAGCGTTTCTGGAGACGCTGGGACGCATCGCGGTGAACCGTGGCGACTATTCGGGGTTTGAAGGAATTCTGAACGGGCTGGAGAAGGCGCCGAAGGACCGCGAACACGATCATATGGCGGCACTGGCGCGGCGACTGGTGGCGCAGGACCGGTGGCTGCTGTTGGTGGATGCGGCGTTTGCGAATCGAGCGCTCGATCCGGCTTTGCCGCGGCTGTTGCAGCGCGATCCGGAGAGATTGCTGGAGCGCATGACCTTGCTGCTTAGCGAACCGAACAGCGGAGAGCTTTTGCCGGCGATGTCGCGGCTGCTGCGCACGATTGGCGTGCCGGTACTGAACATGCTGGAGACGCGGCTATACGATTCGCGGCGGCAACGGGTGAGCGCGGCGATCAAACTGCTCGGAGTGACGGATGCGGATCGATTGCTGCGCGGGCTTACGCGGGCGCTGGCGAGCTGGGAGTGGAGTTTGCAGGACCTGGCGGTGAGCGAACTGGCGCGGCCGGTGAATGCGGCGTCGGCGCAGAGCTCGGCGTTTGTGTTCTCGGCCTTGCTGGCGGATGCGCACCCGCTGGTGGTGCCGATGATGATCGACCAGATCGGCTTGGCGCAGGAGACGACGTCGGTGCCGCAGTTGATGGAAATCGCTGCGGGTGAGCACGAAGTTTTGCGCGATCAATTTGTGCGCATCAAGGCGATTGAGGCGCTGGGACGCATGCGGGCGAGCGAAGCGGCGGAAATGCTGCGAACGCTGGCGGAGAAGCGCGACGGAATTACGTATGCGGAGCCTTTGGGACTGCGATCAGCAGCGGAAGATGCGTTGGCGATGATGGAGGACCGGCCGTCGTCGGCGCGAGTGCGCGCGACATTTGAGGCGGCGGCGCAATCGAGCGCTAACTTTGTAATTCCGCGGCGCTACGCGCGGGTGCCGCTGGACTCTCCGCTGCGGGCCCAGATTGATGGGACGCAGGCCGGGATGGCGCGAGTGAAGACGATCAGTCTAGGCGGGGCGTATCTGGAGTCGCCGAAGAAACTTACCGTGGGGGATTCGATCAAGCTGGAGATTCGGACTGGACTACGTAAGATTCACTTCACGGCGGTGGTTCGGAATATTGGGCCGGAAGGCAACGGCGTGGAATTTGTGCATATGAAGGATGAGGACCGGGAGAAGTTGAGGAAATTGGTGCAGCGACATTTGCAGCTGTAGATCCTGCCTGCGGTGAAATCAAAGAGAGAACCCGCTTTCGGGAAACGGCGCGCGAACGGATCGTAAACCCGGCAACCTTAATCGCGAAGGGTGCGACGGCGCCCGCTTCGGAAAGCGGCCGCTACAATGACGCGCAAGGGGCTCGCAGGGGAAAGTCAAAACCCGCACCCTTAAAGACCAAGGGTGCGGCACCCGGCGAAAACCGACCAGAAACATGCGCAGCTTGATCTTTGGTACCGACGCGGTTCGTTCGCAAGGTAGATTCAGGCGGCGGTTACTCTAAACCCCGCCCTCTGAAAAGAAGGAGGGCGGCTACAGGTTGATCTCACAAGGCGTGGTTCATCATACGCGAGATGGAAGGCAAGTCCCGGACCTTTGGAACCGCCGTGCGGAGTCGAGTTGCGACCATCAAATTTGGAGATGAACCTGTTCGTTAGGATTCATGAATGGTGAGGCATGGGCGTTGTTAAACTGTGGTCAGTGGCGTTCGCTGGTATGCCACGGGCTTTTTGAACGGGTATTCTGGTTGGGCTAGAACTCTGGCTGGAAGGATTAAGTTGGCTATGACTACGGAAAATTGGATTTTGGTGTTGGGATCGGTGGGGGGATTTTGCACTACGTTCGCTTATGTGCCGCAGGTGATCAAGATTTGGAAGCAGGGCGGGCGCGATTTGTCCTACGGGATGCTGGGGCTGTATTTGATTGGGGTGGTTTTGTGGCTGGCTTATGGAATTTTGTTGCACGCGCAGGCGGTGGTGTTGACCAATTTTGCCACCGCGATTTTGATAGGGATTGCGACCGGGTTGAAGGCCTGGACGGCACGGCGGGATGAGATCAAGACAGGGTTGAGCGAAGTGGCGGCGGAACGAGGGTGACGGGGGTTACGCTTTTTTCGGTTCGAGAAGCATCTGTTGCAACTTCAAGAGTTACTTGCAGGCCTTCGCTGGCAGCTTTGGTCCGGGCGAGCTGTGGCACAGCATTGCTGTGGCCCTACCAGTAATATCGGATCATTTCCGTGGGATTCCTGCGAGTGTGCTGCGCAGGCTTGCCGCATAAGACGCATACATCGAATAAAAAATAATAATTGAAATGAACGTACGGTTACAGTAAAAGCCGAATGTTCATTTCGGGCCGTGCATCGACGGATTGCTCCGTCTCCGCTAGGGGTAGCGGTTGCACCGGCTGGCTAGTTCCACCGAGGAGGGTCCTATGGTACGCAAACCGGGTGTGTGCGCTTGCGTGATTGTGTGTTTGCTGGTGCTGAGCTTCGGGGTTGGGGGAGCGGCGCAGGTAAATACGTCGACGTTGATTGGTACGGTGATCGATCCACAGGGATTGCCGGTGCGTGGGGCGAAGGTAACGGCGACGAATGCGGACAACGGGGCTGAGCGCGCTACCCTGGCGGACGATAACGGGCGCTACACGCTGGTGGGTTCGCCGCCGGGGCAATACAAGGTGACCGTGGACGGCGGGGCAAACTTCGCGGTGTTCGAGAACGACGCGGTGGTCGTGGCCGTTGGCGAAGTCGCCGCTTTCAGTCCGCAACTGCAACTGCGAGGAATGTCGCAGACCGTAACGGTGACGGCGGAGACGGCGAATATCGATACGACCAAGACGGAAGTGTCGCAAGTGGTGGACGAGCGAAGGATCGACAACTTGCCGATCAACGGGCGGAACTATATCAATTTCACGCTTACGAATTCGCAGACGACGCGAGACGTGGCGCGCGAATCCCGTTGATGGAGTTGTCCACCGCGTCCGCACCGTCCACATTGACGGCGGTGACGCTGCCGACGCCGGGTGGGTGGGGCCGGGGGCTGCGATTGTGCCGGCGGGAGTGGCGCCACTGCCGACGTCGTTCGTGGGATTGAATTCGGTGCGCGGAAATTTTCCGGTGACGGAGAAGACGAGCTTGTGGTCGGGAAGATTGGATCAGAAGTGGAACAACCGGAACAGTTCGTTCGTGCGCGTAGGCGTATCGCCATCTTTGGAGACGGGCATTGAATCGACGGCGCAGAATCAGGTGTTTGGGCAGAATGCGGGGTCGCGAACGGGCGTGAACCAATCGCGGGATATATCGGGAGTCTTTCAGCATGACACGATCGTGAACGACACGTCGTTCAATGAATTTCGGTTTCAGTTTGCCCGGCGGGGGCTGCATTTCGGGTACTCGGACCTTCCAGGCGGAAGTGATATCGGGGTCAACATTCCTGGTTACGCGTATTTCGGGCGTGAGCCGTATTCGACGGTGGACCGCATCGAGCGGCGATTTCAGTTTACGGATACCGTATCGCTGGTACGCGGAAATCATACGTTCAAGATGGGCGGAGACTTCAGCCTGATTCAGTTGCGGTCCGGGAAGCAACAGATTTTCGAACTGGACTACGGAGGAGACGTAAATTTTGGCGGGCTGGCCGTTTCAAATTTCGGGCTGCCGAATTCGGTAACGCTGCCAGGCGGGCAGTCGGTCCAATTGTTTGGCGCGACCGGATTGCAAACGTACGGGCTGGGAATTCCGACGACGTATATCCAAGGAATTGGAGTGTCGAATGAGCCGTTCGACAACCTACCCTTTGCGATCTTTGCTCAGGACAGCTGGAGAGCGACACGAAAGCTGACGGTGAATTACGGGTTGCGATATGACGTGGAGATTACACCGCTGTTTGCGCCAGCGACCGCGGTGAATTCGGCGGCAGAGAGTGCGCTCGGCGTCATCGAAGGAATCCCGCGAGACAACAACAACGTTGCGCCGCGTCTGGGAATTGCCTGGGATCCCAAGGGTGACGGAAAGACCGTGGTGCGAGCGGGTTACGGGCTTTTCTATGATCACCCGTTGTTGGCGATTGCGTTTGATGCCGCCACGGCGGATGGCGGGCGGTCGGTGCAGCTGATTTCGGCGGGAGGGAATTCGTCGGCTTGCGGATTAGTCCCGGGAGCCGGTGTTTGCGGGGCGCTGGATTCGCCAACGAACTTGAACGGGTCGACGATTTTCCAGGGCGTGTTGAACGCGCTGCCGAGCATGGGGTATTTGCCGAATCAGCAGCGGTTCGATCCGTTTTTTCCAAATTCGCTTTTCGCGAACCAGAACTATCTGACGGCGGGATTTCCGCTGCCGATTTTGCCGTTCACGCTGCCGGTGGCCAAGAATTTTCAGTTCGGGTACGCGCAGCAGGGAAATCTGACGGTCGAGCGGGAGATTGCGGGGTCGTGGAAGATCAGCGTGGGGTATCAATACACGCGCGCTCTGCATTTGTACCGGCCGGTGGATATCAATTCGACGAATCCGCAACTGCTGACGCAGAATCTGGCGAACGCGGGTGCGGCGGGGTTGGGATTCACGAGCCCGGTGACGGTGGTAGCACCGGCGGCGAATGTGGCGCCCACGGCTTCAACGTGCGGAGTCGGCGTGATTGCGCCGAGCGTGCTGGGTCAGCTTGGTGGTTGCCCTGGTCCGCTGGCGGCGTTGAACGGACAGTATGTCAGCACACCGGCGTTCTTTAATTTCTTCCGGCCGTCGGGGCCGAATCCGTCGTTTGCGAGCCAGGTGCCGGGTGGATATGCGACGCAAGTGAAGCTCGCGGGCCTTGCTGGTTACCCCGTGGGATACGGGGTTCCGGTGCCGTTTAACAGCGTGGACGCGCAGCTATCGGATGGAAACTCGGTTTATAACGGATTGACGGTGAACGTGCAGAAGAGATTCGGGCACGGGTTCGAATTGCTGTCGAGCTACACGTATTCGCACACGATCGATGATTCGACGGATCTGCAGTC
Source organism: uncultured Acidobacteriota bacterium (assembly GCA_963832615.1). Taxonomy (GTDB): domain Bacteria; phylum Acidobacteriota; class Terriglobia; order Acidiferrales; family UBA7541; genus Acidiferrum. Next base: position 118,877 of record CAWHVA010000014.1, on the reverse strand, counting down.
GCCGCTGGAGCCGCAAGATAGCCGGTTTCCGTTTTACGAGCGGAGTAATTCGGACTTCGATCAGCGGCACCGGTGGGTGACGAGCGGCGTGTTTCAGGCTCCCAGCGCCCACAGCGGCGAATCGGCATGGAAGCGAGTCATCGCGGACTTTACGGTCGCGCCGATCATCGAGGTATCGTCCGGGCGTCCGTATACGGTGATCACCGGGACAGACTATCGATTGGATTTGGGAGCATCCAACGGGCGGCCTTCGGTGGGAACGACAGGCCCGACGGCAACGTCAGCATTTTTGCCGGGCGTGACGTTCGCGCTGCCGAGTACGTGTTTGACCAACAGCGGCACGTCATTTACGGTGCCCGGCGTTGCCCCGCCCCTTGGGTGCGATGGTAATCTGGGGCGAAACACGTTTAATACGCCGGGATTTTTCCAGTTTGATCTGCGATTGTCGCGGCGATTTTCGCTCGGCGAACGATTTAAACTGGACGTGATCGCGGATGCGTTCAACCTGACGAACCGGTTGAATGTGGCGGCCGTGAACCAGCTGTGCGACCCAGGATCGAGCTCGACGTGCAGCGCGGGGCAGCCAACGGCGGCTTACGATGCGCGGCAATTTCAGTTTGCGCTGAAAGTGCTCTGGTAGGGCCTTCTACAACCCGAGATGATCCTGAGGGCTGCGCTTCGGCGCGGCCCTTCTTTTTTTGGTGGGGAAAGCGGAGGAGAGTTTTCAGAAAGGCGCGAGTGCGCGTAGAGTAGTCTTGTGGTTAGCAGTAAATGAAACTGATCAAAAGGGATAGAATCGGCCGCTGAGAGTCGGGCGGTCGAAGGGGACTATGAACGCTGGATTGCTTGCGATTGCGATTTTGCTGGCGGCGCTGGTGGTATGGCTGGTGCTGCAGAACGTGCAGAGCCAGAAGAAGGGTGATGGGTTCGAGAACCAGCTGGGTGAGTTGCGCAGGGATTTGCAAACGATCGCGACCTCGCAGGCACAGAGCACCGGGCAGATTCAAACCATCGGCCAGACCGTGGCGCAGCGGCTCGAGGGCGTGACCAGCGCGCTGCGGGACGGAGTTACAAACTCGGCGCAGATCGCATCCCAGGGGCAGACGGCGATTGCGACGGAGTTGAAGAACACGCGCGAGCAAATCGGTTTGATCCAGAGGCAGATCGGAGAAGTGCAAGAGCAGAGCCGCGGGTTGTCGCAGGCAACGCAATCGCTGGAGGCTGTGCTCGGCGGGGCGAAGACGCGAGGGTTGCTAGGGGAAGTGACGCTGCAACGGATGCTGGAGGATTCGCTGCCGGCGTCCCAATTCGCAATGCCCCACCGGTTCAGCAGCGGTGAGGCGGTGGATGCGGCGATTTTTTTGCGCGATGGCAAGATCATGGTTATCGATTCCAAGTTTCCGCTGGAGGCTTTCCGGCGAATTGCAGTGGATGGCGACGAAGCCCGCCGCGAATTCGCGAATGCCGTGAAGGGGCACGCGGACTCCATTGCGAAGAAGTATATTGTGCCGAGCGAAGGCACGCTGGATGTGGCGCTGATGTTCGTGCCGTCCGAAAATGTGTATTGCGAAATGCTGAATACGCAGGATGGCCGCGGACAACAGATCGATGAGTATTGCCGGAGCAAGAAGATCATTGCGGTGTCGCCGAACACCTTGTATGCCCATCTTTGCGTGATCGCCATGGGATTGCAGGGGATGCAGATCGAGGAGAATGCCAAGCGGCTGCTGGCGAATTTGAATGGAGTGCAGAAGAATCTGGAGACCTTCGCAGAGGTCTTCGAAAAGTTGGGGACGCACTTGAAAAATGCGCAGCAGAGTTATAGCGAGGCTGATCGCCGATTTGAGAAGGCGCAGGGTACTTTGGCGAATGTGCTTGGCGGAGGGACTCCGGCACCCGCTTTGGAGGGGGAGCAGATTCCATTGATCCCGGCGGCGCGGGGGGCGGGCAAGTAGGAGTTGGCGGTCGTAATTGACGGCTGGGCAAGCTGGGGCGCAGCAGTGCTGCGCCCCTACAACGTATGGGATCTGATTAGCTGGCCAGGCGACGGCGGTGATGTTCGGAACCGGTTGGACGAAGTTTGTCGGGCTTTTTCTGCCGTTGGGCTTCCGCGTTGGCCAGGCTCTTTTTCAGTGCTTCCATCATGTCGATCACGCGAGCCGGGCCTGGTTTGTGTTCGGCTACGATCGTCTTCCCCTTCTGCTTGGCTTCGATCAGCGCTTTCAGATTTTCCTGGAACTTGTCATGGAACTGTTCGGGCTTGAAGTCTTGCGACAAGCTTTCGACCAGTTGCTCGGCTAGTTTGACTTCGGCGGGTTTGAGCTTCACGTCCTTCTCGGCTTTGCCGTAGCCGGCGACTTCGCGAATTTCGTTTGCGTAATACATGGTGTGGATCGTCAAACCATTATTGCGCGGCCGGATAAAAACCGTGTATTCGCGCTGGTGCATGGTGACCGTGGCGATCCCGACCCGGTTGCTGTCTTCCAAAGTCTTCAGCAGCAGCGCGTAGGGCTTTTCGCTTTCCTTGTCGGGAAGCATGAAGTACGACGCGTCAAAATAGATCGGATCGATCTGCTCCTGTTTCACGAACGCGACAATCTCCATTACCGTGCTCGAACGCGGCGTGATTTTCTTGATTTCGTCTTCATTGATGACAACGTATTTGCCTTTTTCGTACTCGTAGCCACGCACGACTTCGGAGCGGTCGACCTGACGGTTGCACTGCGGGCAGAAGAGCGGCTGCTTCAAGCGCGTGTGACAGACCTTATGGAGTTGGTGGAGGTTCATCCGCTGGCTTCGGGCAGCGGTGTAAAGCTTGACGGGAATTGCCAGCAAACCGAAGCTGAGTGTGCCTTTCCAAACCGCTGAGGCCATGCGCTTTCCTCCCAAAAGAATCGTAAGGGAACAGCGCGGCCAAGCAATCGGGTATTCAGGGTATCCAGGAACCGCCGCGGCCACGCGCAAGGGATTTCGCGATGAAGTATACACCGCGTGTTAGAGTACTGGTGGCCCGGCCAATTGGAAACCAATGGAACAAGAAAGACGCCGTACGCCCAGGTTCCAGTTCATTGCCCCTGCTGAACTGGTGGATGATGCCTCGGGCGCGCGAATTCAATCATGGGTTGCGGATCTGGGACTCCACGGGTGCTCCCTGAGCGTCAAGGGTGCCCCGCGCAACGGCTCGGTGATCAGCCTGAAGATCGGCACAAATCCCAGGGAGTCCTTCCTGGCACGCGCGATTGTTGTCCATACACGAGCCGACCGCGCCGGCATTGTGTTTGATGCGGTGGCCCCGTCTTCCCTGGAAATGTTAAGCAAGTGGCTCGCGCAGGCAAAATTTCCTACCCGCCCGGCGTGAAGCGCGCGCGTTCGTCTCAACCTCAGGTCACAAGTTCATGGGTGGCGGCAGCGAAGATTTTCGTGTGGGCATCCACATCCGCCTCGGTCGTCGCTGGACACATCAGGGCCATGCTGTGGAACGGGGTTAGAAGGACACCGCGGTTCAGCGCGTAAAGGTGCAGGAATCGCTCCAACTCGAAATCGGAGGCGGCGTAGGATTCGGAGCCGTTATGGGGCGCGTGGGGCGTAAAAGTGTATTCGGCGCGAGCGCCCAGACGGGTTACATTCCAAGGTAAATTGCCGGCGCGGATTTCGGCGGCGACTCCATCCGTGAATCGTTTGGCTAGCGCGATCATGCGCTCGAACGCAGCAGTGATAAGAATGTGCTCCAGAGTGGCGCGCATCGCCGCGAGCGAGAGAGCGTTGCCGGCGAGCGTGCCACCAATGCCGCCGACATCGCAGTCTTCCAGGTGAATGCGGGCGGAGATGCGCTGCGCGACTTCTTCAGTGCAACCGTAAGTTGCGCCGGGGATGCCGCTGCCGATGGGCTTCCCAAAGACAAGAATATCGGGCGTCAATTTCCACTCGCGGGTGCATCCGCCCGGGCCCGCGCAAATGGTGTGAGTTTCATCGGCGATAAACAGCGAACCGTAGCGGCGCGCAAGTGCTTGCGCGGCGGACCAGTATCCGTCGTCGGGCAGGATGATACCGACGTTGGTCATGGCGGGCTCAGCGAGGATGCAGGCTACGTCGTTGTGCTTCAGCGCGCCTTCCAGCGCTGGTAGGTCATTGAACTCGACGACGCGCGTCGTTTGTACTGGATTCACGGGCGGACCGATATTGCCTCGCCGCGGACCGACGCTGCCGTCCGCATGCCGTGTTGCAAACGATTCATCGACCGTGCCGTGATAACAGTATTGGAAGACCAATATTTTGCTGCGCTGGGTAATCTCGCGCGCGATACGAATGGCGAAGCGGTTGGCGTCCGTGGCTGTAAGTGTGAATTGCCAAAACGGGAGGCCGAAGCGGTGTTTGAGCTCTTCGCCGACCCATAGCGAGTCTTCGGTGGGAAGCATCAGCGTGACGCCTTGGCGGACTTGCCGGCCAACCGCGTCGGCGACGACGTCGGGCGAATGGCCAGTCATCGCTCCAGTGTCGCCGAGACAAAGGTCGATGTAGTCACGATTATCGACGTCCGTGAAATGGGCGCCCTTGGCGGACTTCACGAAGATAGGAAAGGGCCCAGCCCATTTCTTCATCCAGTTCATGGGCACGCCACCGAGCAGCGATTCTTGGGCAGCGCGATACAACGCGGCGGACCGAGGATGGTCGACCATGAACCGATGCTCTTCGCGGTAGCTTAGTTCTTTCAGTCTATTGCGATCGATGGTGGTCATCGTTGAGTCTTCCCGGACACATTGGAAATGAGCAGTTTCGGATTTCCGGAACGCTCAGAGCGTCGAAGTCGGCAGCACCTGGATCGTGCGGAGCCACGTTTCCACGAGTTGAGGCCAGGCGGTCACCGGAAGCGCGGTGCGGCGAAGACCGTAGCCGTGTCCGCCTTGCGCGTAAAGGTGCATCTCGGCAGGGACCTTGGCGTTCTTGAGGGCTAAGAAGTAGACGGTCGAGTTTTCAACGTGCACGGAGTCGTCCTCAGCCTGAACGATGAATGACGGCGGCGTTGCTTCGGTCACATGAATCTCGGTATTGGGCGCGAAGTTCTGCTCTGCGATCGCGAGGTAGCCCGGGTAGATGATCACGGCGAAATCCGGTCGGCAACTCACTTGGTCCGCGGCATCGATTGGATCGTAGAGACGCTGATCGAAGTGCGTGCTGAGCGCGGCCGCAAGGTGCGCTCCCGCGGAAAATCCGAGGACTCCGATGCGTTGCGGATCGATGTGCCACTCGGCCGCGTGGGAGCGAACGATGCCGACCGTCCGCTGTGCGTCCTGAAGAGCAGCCGACGATTTGGGATAGGGGCCGGAATCGGGCACCCGATACTTAAGCAGGACACAGGTGACCCCGACTGAATTGAGCCACTCGCATACTTCGGTGCCTTCCAGGTCGATCGCCAAAATACGGTAGGCCCCTCCGGGAAACACCACCACAGCGGCGCCGGTATTCTTGCTGGCGGGCGCGTATAGAGTGAGCGTAGGCGCGGAGACGTTGCCGAGGCGTATGAGCGGTTTACCGGCGATGAGATTGTCTTTCGCCGTTGTTGTGTCGATCTCTGGGCCAGCGTTGGGCTGGGCACCGGGTGGCGACTGGGGCCACACCGGCAAAGTCAGGTGGCCGGGTGCAGGTTCCCACGCTGGCTTTTGGGCTAACAGGCTGGATGAACTGAATACGATGGCGGCGAGAAGCAAAACACATTCACGCACGGTAGGACCTCGCACCGAAAATTCGCAGCGCCGAATCCTATCACAAGCATGCGCTGCGAACTCGGCTCGGCGCTTAGGCCAGGAATTTGTCGATCGAATCCCAGTAGTGGCTCTTCCATCCCTGCGCCAGATGCTCTGCGTCACCCTTGGGGAACCCTGTGTGGTCAAAGACCAGCTGGGTCCCGGTGCCCTGCTCAAGGAGTTCGAACTTTGCGATCGAATAGACACCTGGGTCCCAGTCAACCACTCGCCAGGCTTGCACGATCCGCTGGTTGGGCACCAACTCGATTTGGCGGCCAATAATGTGACCTCCAAAAATCGAAAACGCACCGCCTACTTCGCGACTGATGGCTGTAGGGGTTGTTCCAAAAGACTTGCCGGCTTGCATTTCTGGGCTGAGCTTTATGATTTCGTCGAATTGCTTGGTGTCGGTGAGCGCTTCGTACACGCGCTTGCGGTTGGCTTTGAACACAGCCTCCTGGTGAATTGATTCCGCCGTATGCGAAATCTCCTCCTCCGCGGCCGCCCACACTGGGGCTGAGGTCAGGCCCAAAGCACCTAACGCAACGGCCGCACTGGCGAGTATTTGCCGTCGCGTTGGCGTTTCGGCCGGCGCGGCGAGATTTCTCCTCTCGATGATTCTCGATCTTTTTTCCATCGCTCTCCTTCGTCGTTACACTCGACTGACAGGATGGGAACATGCGCATAAACTATGTTCAAGATCATATTTTCCCTGGAGTTTGCGCCGCCATTGAAGTCATACTTCGCCCGCCATGAGACGCACTGAGGAGGTCTTATGCCCTATCCCGCCAGCCATCGCGTGGAAGTGAAACGCAAGATCATTGATAGCGCGCGGAAGCTGTTCAATCGCCATGGATTCGAGAGCGTCTCTCTCCATCAAATCATGGCAGGCGCAGGCCTGACGCACGGAGGCTTCTACAGTTATTTCAACAGCAAGAGCGATTTGTATAGCGAGGTTTTGGGGTGTTTCTTCACCGATCCAAACTGGAAGAGTTGCTGGGAGGGCGTAAAAGTGGATCTGTCGTCCGGCGACGTCGGTCCGCAAGTTGTGCGCGCCTATCTATCCCGGCAACATCTCGACGACGTCGAGAACTCCTGCCCGATGGTGGCATTGCCAACGGATGTCGCCCGGAGCGGGGAAAGTGCCAAGCGCGCGTTTGAGACGGTGTTCCGGGCGATGGTCAGCGTGTTAGAGCGCAGCATGGTCAAGAACGGTCAGTCTCGCCGCACCGTCGCGCAGGCCACCGCTGCTTTATGCATAGGAGGCATGGTGGTGGCGCGAACGGTCGTGGATCGCAACGTGGCCGATGAGTTGCGCGAGGCTTGCACTGCGGTCGCGCTCGGGCTCGGAGGTTGGGACAAGCACCGGAAGATAAAAAATGGAAAGTCCAAGCCGCGGCTATCGCGGGCCGCGGCGGGGTAGTCACCAGGATTGATGCAAGAACTTGTGTTAACGCAGGTCGTGAACGATTTCGCGTGCGGCGTTCGCGCCGGATGCGCCGGTCAAACCGTTGCCAGGATGCGTGCCGGAACCACAGAGGAACAATCCGCGAATCGGTGTCTTGTAGCGCGCCCAGTCGAGGACCGGGCGCATGGTGAAGAGTTGGTCGAGCGCCAGCTCGCCGTGGAAGACGTGGCCGCCCGTGAAGCCATATGTCGTCTCAAGATCTTGCGGCGTGATGACTTGCGTCGATTCGATCAGATCCGCGAATCTCGGCGAATGGACCGATAGCGTCTTGATCACGGCGTCGCCGAGTTGCTTGCGGCGTGTGCTCCAATTCCCTTCCTTCAATTTAAATGGTGCGAACTGCACGTAGGCGGAGAGTACGTGCTTTCCCTCGGGTGCCAGCGTCGGATCGAGAAGCGTCGGAATCGTGAGGTCCAGATGGGGCGCCGTGGAAAATTCGCCGTACTTCGAGGCGTCGAAGGCGCGTTCGATATAGTCAATTTCGTGGCCGATGTGGATGCGCCCAGAGAGCGACTGCTGCACGCCATCGGGACCCACGGCGTCGGCCAGCGCGGGAAATGCCGGCAAATCGTTGAGGGCGAAATTTACCTTGGCGACATTGCCGCTCACCCGGATATTGCGAATGCGTAGGGCGAACGTCGGATCGAGTTGAGACGGATCGACGAGATTGAAAAAGGTGCGCTTCGGATCAACGCCGGAGACAACCGCTTCGGTGGCGATTTCTTCGCCGTCGGCGAGGACCACGGACGTGACGCCTCCGTTCTGGACACGAATGTGCTGAACTTCGGCTTCGGTGCGAATCTCGACGCCGGCCTTTCGGGCGGCGTCGGCTAGAGCGCGGGTGAGCGAGCCGAGCCCTCCGCGCGGAAATGCGGCGGAGCCGACCGGATGCGGATCCGCGGCGGCACGCAAGAGAAGTACCGCGGTGCTGCCTGCTGACCACGGACCAAACGCAGTGCCGAAGATGCCGCGCGCGGCGATTGTGGCGCGAACCAGCTCCGTTTCGAAAAATTCGGCAACGAAATCGGCAACCGCCATCGGACCCCAGCGGAGCAAGTTGAAGATGCCGTTCTTACCGAGGCCCCGGATGTTGCGCCCGGTCCTGAAGAGATTCCAGAAATCTTCGGGCGACGGCGAATCAATGGCTGGCGGAGTGATCGACGCGATTTTCGCAAACACGTCGGCAATTTCCTCGAGCGCCGTGGCGAATTTCGTGTAGTTTGCGGCGTCTTTCGCGGAAAAACGCGCGATCCCGCCGGCGGTCTTGGCGTGATCGTTATAGAAAAGCAGCGCCCGGCCGTCGGGATCGGGCGCGAAGACGCGCGGGTCGGGATACAACATCTGGAGTCCGTGCTTGTCCAGGCGCATGTCGCGGGCAATGTCCGCGCGAAGAGGCCCGACCGTGTGCGCGAGAGCCGAGACGTGAAAGCCGGGATGGAATTCCGCGGTCACCGCGCCGCCGCCAACGATTTCGCGGCGCTCCAGGACCAGCGGCTTGAAGCCGCCTTTCGCCAGGTAAAACGCGCTGACAAGTGCGTTGTGACCACCGCCGACCATGACTACGCGCTGTCCGATCGGCATGGTTAGTTTTTCTCACTATCAGGAACGACTGCTGGAGCATTGGCATCTTGCGCGATCGCAGTCTCGTGAACCGGGGCGACGTCGGGTTCCGGTTCGTGCCCCGCAGACAGTGGCGGCTCGGACGGCGTTGCGATGGGCACCACTGGCAAGCGGCTCACGGCCTTTGTTTTATCCGACCGGGATGCCGCGGCGGATTTTTTCCATTCCTTCAAGATGACTTGGCTGGCGATTCGGCCAGGCGCGCCCATGATGCCGCCGCCGGGATGCGTCGCGGACCCGCACATGTAGAGATTGTCGATCGGCGTGCGGTAATACGCCCAACCAGGCACGGGGCGCAGGAAGAAGAGCTGCTCGAGGGAAAGTTCGCCCTGAAAGATGTTGCCTTGTGTAAGGCCGAATTCCCGTTCGAGATCGAGAGGCGTCAGGATTTGCCGGCCAACGATGAGCTTTTTGATGTTGGGCGCGTGCTCGGCTATGGTCTCCACAACGGTGTCGCCGAAGGCTTCGCGCTGATCGTCCCAGGTGCCTTGCGCCAGTTTGTACGGCGCGTATTGCACGAAGCACGAGAGAACGTGCTTGCCGGGCGGCGCAACGCTCGGGTCCGTCAGGCTCGGGATGACCATGTCGATGTACGGCCGGCGGGAGAAATGGCCGTACTTGGCGTCGTCGTACGCGCGCTCCATGTACTCGATGCCAGGCGAAATAGAGATAGCGCCGCGAAGATGGGCGCCGGGCCCCGGCATGGATTTGAAATCGGGTAGGCCGTCGAGGGCCATGTTCACTTTGCCGGAGGAGCCGCGATATTTATAGCGCCGGACGGCGTCGAGAAAATCTCCCGGCAGCTCACTGGGCTGCAGAAATTTTTCGAACGTAAGGTGCGGATCGACGCTGGAAGACACGACGGTGGCGGATATTTCCTCGCCCGATTTCAGCGCAACTCCGGCGGCACGCCCATTTTTCACGAGAATCTTGTCGACCGCGGCCTGCGTGCGAATCTCGACTCCAGCCTCTCGAGCAGCCGCGCCGATCGCGTTGGAAATCGCGCCCGTGCCGCCGCGGCTGAAACCCCACGAACGGAACGCGCCGTCAATTTCCCCCATGTAGTGATGGAGGAGAACGTAAGCAGTTCCCGGCGAGCGAATGCCGAGGAACGTGCCGATGATCCCGGAGGCCGACATCGTGGCTTTCAGGGCGTCGGTCTCGAACCATTGATCGAGAAAATCTGCGGCACTCATGGTCATCAGCTGGATCAACGTGTAGCGCTCGTCGGACGAGAGGCTGCGGAATCGCTGCATCAGAAAGTGAAGCTGCCTGAGATCGCGCGGGTTGAGCGTCGTGGGGTCCGGCGGGATCATCGAGAGCAGCGGCTTCACGAAGCGGCACATCGGCGTCATCATCTTCGAGAATTCGTCGTACGCTTCCGCGTCCAAGCGGGAATGCCGGCGAATTTCGCGCTGCGTGCGCGCGTGGTCGTTCATCCGCCACAGGTAATCGCCGTTGGGCATCGGCGTGAAGGTCCCGTCGAGCGGTAGAATTTCGAGACCATGGCGAGGCAGATCGAGTTCACGGATGATTTCCGGGCGAAGCAGCGAGACGACATACGAACATTCGGAGAACAGAAACCCAGGAATGATTTCTTCGGTTACAGCCGCGCCGCCAAGCACATGACGCCGCTCCAGCGCCAGCACCTTCTTGCCCGCCTTCGCCAGATACGCCGCATTGACCAGCCCATTGTGGCCGCCGCCGATCACAATTACGTCGTAGTGCTGCGACATTCCTTCAGGCTCCGCTGTAGATCAATCCGCAATGAAAACGAAGTAGCGCTGCGGCTGGAAGAGACGGCATAGTTTACTGGCACGAGGCGCAACGGCACAAGCCTGCACGAAAGCGAAACTTTCCCTCCAGTCAGTCCTAGTTCGCTTGCTGAGGTGGCGCTCCACCTCTATACTTTCGTTGCGTCGCCGCGCATTTGGAGAGAGCATGCCTGTAGGAACTGCGTTTCATGATCGCACCATGGCCCTGTGCGAGAGCCTGAATTATCGCGAGTGGTCGGGCTATTACACCGTGGGCGTCTACGAGATGCACCACGAGCACGAATACAACGCTATCCGCAATTCCGCTGCGTTGATCGATATCTCCCCGCTATTCAAGTACCGCGTGACCGGCCGCGACGCCACCAAATTTGTGAACCGCGTGATCTCTCGCGACATCAACAAAGTCAGCGTCGACCAGGTGATCTACTGCTGCTGGTGCGATCCCGACGGCAAAGTAATCGACGACGGCACCATCGCCCGCCTGGGCGAGAACGACTACCGCTGGACCGCCGCCGATCCCAGCCTGCGATGGTTTCAGCAGAACGCTCTCGGTTTGAATGTGAAAATCGAAGATATTTCCGAGCAGACCGCCGCGCTCGCCCTGCAAGGTCCAACGTCGGGCAAACTCCTCCGTGCGGTAGCCGACGCCAATGTCGCGAATCTCAAATATTTCCGCGTAACTCACGGCAAGATCGCCGGAGTGCCCGTCGATATTTCGCGCACCGGCTACACCGGTGACCTCGGATTCGAAATATGGATGCCATGGAAAGATGCTGTCCGCGTCTGGGACAAATTGATGAGCGAAGGCGAAGTGTTCGATATTCACCCTGCCGGAATGGTGGCGCTGGATGTCGCGCGCATCGAAGCAGGTCTGATCTTGATCGAGGTGGATTACATATCAAGCAAAAAAGCAGTAATTGAATCGCAAAGATATTCTCCCGCGGAAATCGGGTTGGGCAAGCTCGTGGATTTGAAGAAAGAGACCTTTGTGGGGCGAGCCGCGCTCGCCGCGGAAGAAAAGAAAGGTCCTGCGCGATCCTTGGTGGGTTTGGAGATCAACTGGAACGAAGTGGAAGCGCTCTACGACAAGGTGGGAATGGCTCCGCAAGTTCCCAGCATGGCTTCGCGCGTCGCGGTGCCGGTGTATCGCGCCGGAAAGCACGTTGGCAAGGCGACCTCGACGACCTGGTCGCCAACTCTAAAGAAGATGATCGCCCTGGCATCGGTCGAACGCGATCACTCCACACTCGGAAGCACACTAAACATGGAAATGACCGTCGAGTCGTTCCGCCACACCGTATCTGCAAAAATTGTTCCGATGCCGTTCTTCAATCCTCCCAGGAAGACATCGACGCCAATCATCTAGTTCGCAGAAGCAAACTTCTGCGCTGAAGAAAGTAGCCCGTCGAGGACTTCGCGGTCGAGCAGTTGGCCGCGAAGGATCACTGCACGGATTTTTTGAGTGTTTTGAACATCATCGAGCGGGTTGGCGTCCAGCAGCAGGAGATCGGCAGTTTTGCCGAGTTCGATGGTTCCCTGGGTCTTCAGTCTCCCAAGAAAATCAGCAGGGTTTCTTGTGGCTGCCCGTAACGCTTGCATAGGCGACAAGCCGGCTCTAACCAATAGCGCTAACTCCTGGTGCAGCGCAAAGCCCGGAATGACGTAGGGTGCCGCGCTGTCGGTTCCCGCTAGAATGGGCACACCGGAAGACTGCATCTCCGAAAGGATATGCATTGACTGTGACAGCAATTTGTCCCGCAATTCGAAATCGCCCGCCGTGAACAATTTGTCCTGAGTCACGCGCACCTGCTTCCATTTCTCTGTGATCGTGCGCGGGACAAATCGCAGAAGTGGATCGGTCGGCGAATCGGCTTCCTTCCCCGGGTAAGCGTCGTTACGAAGCAGAATCAGAGTGGGTACTTGCCAAGTTCCGTTGCGAGCAAACTCAGCGATCAGCGCGGCGGCTCGTTTCTCTGAATAAATCTCAAGGAGTTCGCGTTCCCACTCCATTTCACGGGCGTGTGAACTCTCTGCCGTCGGATTCTTCGGCGCCGCCTGGAATTGCTCGCGCATCAGCCGCGGCTCGTCGCTGGAGCATGCCCGCAAAACTCCAGTAAGGTGCTCGATGCTTTTCTGTCCTGCATTGGAAGCTTCCACGGCGGTCACGCGATCGGGGACATGGCCCACAAAAGTGATGTGCTCGCGTCGCGCAGCCTGCGCAATCGCAAAGTACGCATCCCGGCTAAGAATCGACTGCACTTTGATGAAATCTACTCCTTGCTGCACCAGCGTGTGTACATCTTCCGCAGCCTCGACACCATTGCTGACCACCAGCGACGGCTGAAACGATGGCGGGCTCCCGTCAAGATAGGGGCCTGCAAAGAAAGTCTCCGGCCCAAGTCGCTTCCCCTCCTGGATATCCCGCCGCAGCGGTATCAAAGATTCCAGATAGCCGCCCATATCGCGAACCGTGGTGATGCCATTCGCCAGCAGCAGCGGAAGAAAAAACTCGCGGCTGCCATTGGGCTCGCCCGCACCGGTGAGGTGCACATGAGAATCAACCAATCCCGGAATCAGGAATTTTCCACTGGCGTCGATAATTTGCGCATTTCGCGGGATCGATACGGATGAGAAACCGCCGACCGCGGCAATCAGATGTCCGTTGATTAAGACCGTCATGTCCGGTTGTGGCCCCGCGCCCGTAGCGTCAATCACCGTCACGTGCGTGACCGCAAGGACGGAGTTCGCGGGTTTGGAGCAACCGAATAGCCAGATAGCCGCGAAGAAATGCATGAAATTGTTGATGTATCTCATGCGGCGAACGAAACAGACTCGAAGCCCCAGATTCACCTGTTCCTTTACCACTTCTTTAGCGGAGACCCGAACACAGGCAAGAATACCTGTTACTGGAGACGATTGTATTTTTTCAACACGGCGCGGAGTTCGTCATGCGGAAGCGCAATGGCGCGATGATTGTCGATGCCGGTCATGGTCTCGGCGGCAATCATCGCGTTGACGACGGCTTCCTCTGTGGCTTGGACGGTCGCGGCGAAAATCGGCTCGATCCTATCGTTAGGCAGCATTTTCAGATCGACGACATGATCCGGCGAGGCCGCTCCAGAATTTGCCGTTGAGAACGCGATGAATATGTCGCCGGAACCGTTGCCGGAGATGCTCCCGAGCCGCCCCAACGCCAGCGAAACTCTTCGCGCCACACGCTTCAGTTGATGGGCCACCAGTGGTGCGTCCGTGGCTAGCACCACGATGATCGAGCCGTATTCGCGATCGCCAAATGATTCGGCGCTATACACTGTATCCCCCGGGATCTCCCGACCGACCGGCACCCCTGCGATTCGCAGATTCGGCCGTCGTCCAAAATTACACTGCACCAGTACACCCACCGTGTAGCCGCCCTGTTTCGCGGTTAGCGTTCTCGACGATGTTCCGATCCCACCCTTGAATTCGTTGCACACCATTCCAGTGCCGCCACCGACAGCGCCTTCCTGCACTGCGCCCGAGGTCGCAGATTCGATGGCGTGAAGCGCATGTTCCGGCTTCACGTGAAAGCCGTTGATATCGTTCAGCCATCCATCCCAGGTTTCCGCCACAACCGGAAGCGACCACCAATCGTCGTCGGGACCCATCTTCCCGTGCGATACACGCCACTGAATCGCGGCATCCCGCACGATCCCCACGCTGTGGGTGTTGGTAATCATCACCGGGCCGGTAAGAAATCCAGACTCTTCCATCCACGTCGTACCGGTCATTTCGCCATTCCCGTTCAGGGACCACCAACCGGCAAAAACAGGATCGTTGATAGAGTCTTTGCCGCGCGGCAGAACTGCGGTAACCCCCGTTCGCACCGGCCCTTGACCGACCACCAGCTTGCCTTCTCCAGAAATGAGCGTGGTATGGCCGACGGTTACGCCGGCAACGTCAGTGATGGCGTTGAGAGCCCCTGGTGTCCCGTCGAACGGAATCCCAAGGTCACGAGCCCGTGGTTTCGCTTTGCCGTTATCCTGCGCCTGGAGTTGTGCCGTCGTGAAAACAAAAGCACAAATCAAGAAGAAGAGCCGCGGAAGAAGATACATTCGTTTTCGCCCCCAAAGATAGAAACCCCCGGCACAGGAAGGCCGGACCGTCAAAATATCGCGACTTCACTGCGATTCACCTCGCGAATACACGAGTGAGCGCGGTTGTAAGTGAACGTGCGATTATCGCAGATTCTTCGTTGCTCACAATGAAAGGTGGCGCCAGCAGTACGTGATCGCCACGCAGTCCGTCCACGCATCCCTGCGTCGGATAGGTCAGTACATTTTCCTGAAGAGCAGCCTGCCGGATTCGCTCCGCTATGTTTTCTGCTTTCGGAAACGGCTCCCTCGTGGTCTTCTCCTTCACGAACTCAATACCCACCAGTAGGCCACGACCTCGGATCTCGCCCACGTGAGGATCAGATTCCAACGGTGCGAGCTCCGCTCGAAGGATTTCCGCAGCTGGCTCAACACGATCGAAGAGTGCGTGCGATTCAATATGGTCGAGAACCGCATTACCTGCCGCCGTTGCTACCGGGTGAGCTTGATACGTGAACCCGTGCTGAAAGGCGCCTGTGCCCTGCTGGAATGATTCAACGACACGACGCGCCACGAGCACCGCGCCCAACGGGGCATAACCACTGGCAATTCCCTTCCCCACCAAAATAATGTCGGGTTGCACATTCCAGTGCTGCACCGCGAAGGGCTTTCCGGTTCGTCCCATGCCGCTCATGATTTCGTCGGCGATCAGCAGAATGCCGCGATCTCGGCAAATTTCAGCGATGCGTGCCACATAGCTTGGCGGCGGTGCGGCAGCACCGAGCGTGGCGCCAACCACCGGCTCAAAAATGAATGCTGCAACACTGTCGCCATCATTCTGTTCGAGAAAGAGACCTAGATCCTCCGCACATGCCAATCCGCATCCCGGAAACGTCATCCCGAAGGGGCAGCGGTAGCAAAAGCACGGCGCGATGTGGCCCCACTCCGCGAGCAGTGGCTGGTAAGGCGCGCGTCGAGCCACGTTTCCGCTGACCGTCATCGCTCCCAGCGTGCTGCCATGATAACTCTGCCGACGAGAAACCACGCGGAAACGCTTCGTATCCCCGCGCTCCAAGAAATACTGACGCGCCAGCTTGATCGCTGTCTCGGTGGCTTCCGATCCCCCGGAAGTGAAATAGACTCGCCCACCATCGTGAAAATTAGTGGGAGCCAGCTTAAGCAATCGCCCAGCCAGCTTTTCGGCGGAGGCCGAGTGGAATTGCGAGGTGTGCGCGAAAGCGATTTGCGAAGCCTGTTCTGCCATTGCTCGCCCGATTTCAGCAACTCCGTGTCCTATGCTCACAACCGCGGCTTGCCCCGACGCATCAAGCAACCGACGTCTATCGGACGTCTCAATCCAACAGCCTTCGCCGCGAACAGCGATGGGAAATACATTGCGAAAGTTGCGAGGGAAAAGCGCTGACGAATTTTCCATGAGTCCAAAGGATTGTAACAGCGCCGTGGCGGCACAGACACTCCTGCTTGCCCTGAGGAGCGAAGGGTCTGTGTCAGCGCAAACCCGGGACACCATGTAAATTGCATCATGCAAACTCGACCCGCGACTTCACTTTTCTTGCAACGTCACTGGCGCGAACGCCAAATTCTTGATGTAATCGCATACGCTCAGACTCCTCGACACGGGAGCTATGAGCTCTCTACATTGACTCCGACTGAGGAACCCACAACACATGCCCGATCGCATCCTGGTCACCGGAGGAGCTGGATACATTGGAAGCGTAATCACCTCCCAGCTCTTGAAAAAAGGCTTCGAAGTCATCGTCTTCGACAATCTGGGCAACGGCCACAAGAAAGGCGTTCCATCTGAAGCAAAACTGGTTGTCGGAGACACGTCCGACCGCGCCGCTCTCGATCGCATTTTCACCAAGGATCGAATCGACGGAGTCGTACACCTCGCCGCTTCCATCGAAGCCGGCGAATCCATGAAATTGCCCGAGCAATATTTCCGCAACAACACTGCAAACTCGCTTACGTTGCTGGAAGCGGTTCTTGCGCACAAGGTTCCGCGCTTCGTTTTCTCCTCCACTGCCGCGCTCTTCGGCACGCCCGACCGTACTCCCATCGAGGAGAGCGACCCGCTCCATCCCACGAATGCTTACGGCGAATCCAAGCTTCTGGTCGAGCACATGCTCGACTGGTTTCACCGCATTCACGGCCTGCGTTACGCCTGCCTCCGCTATTTCAACGCCGCCGGCGCAACACCAGAGCAGGGCGAAGACCATCACCCGGAGTCACATCTGATTCCGCTGATACTGCAGGTCGCGCTCGGGAAGCGCGACTCCATCTCCATTTTTGGCACCGACTACCCCACGCCGGATGGCACCTGCGTGCGCGACTACATTCATGTCAGCGATCTTGCCAGCGCCCATCTGCTCGTTCTCGATGCGTTGAAACACAAAGACAAACTAATTTATAACCTGGGCAATGGTCGCGGATTCAGCGTTCGCGAAGTTATCGAAACCGCACGCCGCGTTACCGGCCATCCCATTCCCGTTCGCGAAATCGAGCGCCGTTCCGGCGATCCCGCCATCCTGGTGGCCAGTTCCGAGAAAATCAAACGCGAGCTCCACTGGAAGCCACGGTACGCCAGCCTGGAAGATATCGTACGCAGCGCCTGGGATTGGTCTCGCACCCACCCTGACGGCTACGGTGCGGCGGCTTCGGCGCGTCCCGCATCCAAATCGGCGAGCAAAAGAGCATCGAAAAAGGAAACGAACGCGAAAAAGAAGACGCGCGGTCGAAAGTAAAGCCCAAGAGGAGCGCATCATGACATCTCGAGTACCGCGTCGCGAATTCATCGGTGGTACGGCGGCAATGGCCGTCGTATCGTGCCTTCCCGTAAAATTGCTCCGTGACCGCAAACTTTTGTATCCTCCGGTCGATTTGTCGTACTTCGACACTCCGATCCCCCCGGGTCCCAGCGAAATTCATTTCGGATATGCCGCCATCACCTGGGGTGGTAACGACCGCCAGGCGATCGACGATGTCTCCGCGCTCGGATTCCACGGTATCCAGATTCGTTCCAATTGCATTGAAGAATTCGGCAGCCCACAGCCGTTGCGCGAACTCCTCGCGGAACACCATCTCGACTTCGTCGCTCTTTCCAGCGGCGGCATCAATATTGACGCTCCAGAAGCCGGAGAAATCACGAAACATGTAGCGCACGCTACTTTTCTACGCGATGCCGGAGGAAAATATCTTCAAGTCACCGATGAGCGCCCCAAAAATCGCGCGATCATATCCGCCGATTACAAACGCCTGGGCCAGTTGCTCACCGAACTTGGCAAACGCACCGCCGATCTCGGGATCCCTGTCGGCTATCATAACCACATGGGCTCACTCGGTGAGCGCCCCGAGGAAGTGGACCAAATCCTTGAGGCCACCGATCCCCGTTATGCCAAGCTGGAACTCGACGTTGCGCACTATTTCCAGGGCGGTGGCGACCCCGTGAAATGCATCGAGAAATATTCCGACCGCTTGCTCTTTCTCCACATTAAGGATGTCGAGAAGTTGCCGGGCAGCAGCGACCCGCGAAAATCCTATCGCTTTGTGGAACTCGGACGCGGTCAAGTCGATCTACCGGCCATCTTCGAGGCGTTGCACAAGGTCAACTTCCGCGGCTGGGCCATCGTTGAACTGGATGACGTTCCCGATAAGACGCGAACCCCGAAAGAGTGCGCCGCGATCAGCAAAAAATATCTCGAAGAAAAACTGGGAATGACGATATGAAATCGCCCTTTCGCATTGCCGTCATCAACGACGAAATCTCGCAGGATTTTGGCCATGCGTGCGAAGTCGCCTCACGCGAATTTGGCATGGACTGGATCGAGTTGCGTGCGATGTGGAACAAGAATCTACTTAAGCTCGACGCCAACGAAGTCGCCGAAGCGCGCCGCATCCTCGAGAAATACAAGCTTCGCGTCACCGATATCGCCAGTCCGCTTTTTAAGGTCGACTGGCCGGGGGCGCCGCAATCGAAATTCAGCCCCAAGCGCGATCAATTCAATGCTGACTTCACCTTCGACCAGCAACCTGAAGTCCTCGAACGCAGCATTGAACTGGCTAAGGCGTTTCAGACCGACCGCGTGCGCCTTTTCGATTTCTGGCGCCTCGACGATCAAGCTCCCTATCGGGCGGCCATCGACGACAAGCTCCGCGAAGCCGCCAGTAACGCCGCAAAAGCAAAAATTATTCTGCTCCTCGAGAACGAAATGGCTTGCAACACCGGCACAGCTGCCGAATCCGCGAGAGTTCTAGCTCAGGTCAAAGCCGAAAATTTCATGCTCAATTGGGATCCCGGCAACGCCGCGGCTGCGGGCGAAAAGCCGTATCCCGACGGTTACCAGTTACTGCCAAAAGAGCGCATCGGCCACTGCCACTGCAAAGACACCGTGAAAAAGTCGGACGGCAAGGGCTACGACTGGGCCGCGGTGGGCCATGGCAGCATCGATTGGGCCGGGCAATTTGCCGCGCTTAAGCGCGACGGCTACCATTACGCCGTCAGCCTCGAAACCCATTGGCGCGGCGCCGGCACCCCCGAAGAGTCGTCACGCCAAAGCTGGGCCGGTATGAAAGAACAACTCCTCTCCGCGGGTGCTCTCGCGTAAGATACTCGTATGAATCCGGTCGAAACTCTTGGCCTGGCGCTTGGCGCTGGATTCTCCTCGGGGCTGAATCTTTACGCCACCATCGCTACTCTTGGTTTACTCCAACGCTTCAGCGTGATCCACTTGCCGGCGCCGCTGCAGGTGCTCTCGCACCCTTGGGTCCTGGGCATTGCGATTGGCCTGTATGTGATCGAATTTCTGGCCGACAAAATTCCTTATGTCGATAGTGTTTGGGACGCGATTCATACCGTGATTCGTCCGCCGGCGGCTGCGCTGCTCGCCTATGGGGCGGCCGGCGGAGTTCCTCCGGAATGGCGCTGGGGAGCTGCGCTGCTTGCCGGAGGAGTGGCGCTTACTTCGCATGGGACCAAAGCCAGCGCGAGAGCCGCAGCGAATGCCAGCCCCGAGCCGTTCAGCAATTGGACTCTAAGTTTGGGCGAAGACGTTCTTGCCGTTTGGTTGACGTGGATGGCCACCGTTCATCCACGCGCGACGATTGTCGTCGTTGTACTGCTCATCGCCCTTGCCGCCTTTCTCCTGTTTCACCTGTTCCGTTTTCTCCGCCGCGCTTTGCAGCGGTTGCTGGCGGCCTAGATCTGGGTTGGCTTGTGCTCTAACCTCGCGGTCTCGGAGACCGCGGCTACAGGGAGCCGCCCCAAGAGCTTCTGCTCATTTCAAATACTCCGCCAGCCAATCGAGAAACGTCTTGTACCAAAACTGCGCGTTCTGCGGCTTTAGAATCCAGTGTCCCTCGTCGGGGAACACCACCAACTTGGAGGGAACGCCCTGGCGCTGCAATGCGCTGAAAAATTCCAGTGATTGCGTGTAGGGCACTCGGTAATCGCGTTCGCCGCAAATGATCAGCGTCGGCGTTTTGAATTTACTCAAGTCGGCCGCGTAGGTAGAGGGCGACCACTTCTTGTAGCTTTCGGGATTGCCCCACGGAGTGCCCTGCATGTCGTGCTCTTCAAACCACAGTTCTTCGGTGGCGAACATCGCGGTTTTGTCGTAAACGCCTGCGTGGCTGATGATGGCCTTGAAGCGGCCCGTGTGCGTGGCGAGCCAGTCGGCCATGTACCCGCCGTACGATCCGCCGCTGCGGCGGCCATCCGCGTTCCGTCGACGAACTTGTATTTCGCCACCGTCGCGTCAATGCCTTTCATAACGTCGGCGTAGGCTTTGCCTCCCCAATCGTTGGTGATTTCGTCGGTGAATTTCTGGCCGTAACCCGTCGAGCCGCGGCGGTTGATCATCAGGCTGACATAACCTGGGGTGGAAAAAACCTGTGGGTTCCAGCGGTAGCCCCAGGCATTGGAGAACATCGTCTGTGGACCGCCGTGAAGTAGAACCAACAGCGGGTATTTCTTGTCAGCGTCGAAATTTGGCGGACGCACGATCATCGCTTGCACGCGGGTACCGTCGGCGCTGACGAACCAGAATGTTTCCGGCGCGTTCATTTCCAGGTTCGCAAGGATGGAATCGTTGTGATGAGTAAGCTGGCGCGCGCCGGAGCCGTCGCTTTTCGCTGCGAACAATTCCGCGGGCATGGTCAGACTGGTGCGCTCGAAAGCGAGCGTCTTGCCATCCGTACTGATTGACAGGCCGGTGTTGAATCCCTCTGCGATAACCTTCTGTGGCTGCGCCCCTGCTCGCGCGTCCATCGCATAGATTGGCTGGAGAGTTTCGTTTTCGGCCACGAAGAAAATCCTCTTGCTGTCCGACGACCATGCGAGTTGGTCGGCGCTGCGGTCAAACGCTTCCGAGAGATTTGCGTTTTTCCCGCTTTGGCGATCGTAGAGCATCACGCGCCAGCGGTCGGATTCATACTCGGGCGTGAGTTGGGCGTGATAGGCAATGTATTTCCCGTCGGGAGAATAAACCGGATTGCCGTCGAAGCCTGGATTGCGTGGTGATTTTCTTAGGCTCGGCACCGCCAGCTACCGGCACGAGGAATAAGTCTCCGTTGGTGCTGATCGCTTCGATCTTGTCGGTGACCGCCGTGAAGCAAATTTCTTTTCCGTCCGGAGAAAAATTGATGTCCCCGGGGCCGCTGCGCTCGTCGGGAGGAATGTCGTAATTCGCGCCTTCGGTCAGATCGCGCGGAGTGGCACTGGCTTCCGTTTGGCCTGGCCCGTCCGGCGCCGGCACCACGAACAGGTGGCTGCGCTTCCCTTCCGACCAGTGCGTCCAGTGCCGATACAAAAGTTGCTCGGCGACGTGGGCCTTTACTTTGTTCTTCTCTTTTTCCTCGTCGCGCAATTTATTGCAGGCATCGTCCTTGCAATCCGGGTACACCGAGGAGGTGAAGGCAATGGTCTTGCCGTCGGGCGACCATTTGACCATGTCGGCGCCGGTGGATAGATGCGTCCATGCGTGCGCTTCGCCGCCGTCCATCGAGAGAATGTAGACCTGTGAATCGCCTGCGCGCGACGAAAGGAAGGCGATCGTTTTTCCGTCCGGGGACCATACGGGCGACGAGTCGTGGCCGCTTTGGGTCAGTTGGATCGGCGCGCCGCTTTCGGTGGAGACCAGCCAGATGTTGCTGGCGTTGCGGTTGGCGTCCATGTCGGGCGTGGCCACGGTGTAGGCGACCCATTTTCCGTCGGGCGAAGCCTGCGGTTCGCTGACGCGATGCATCCGGATCATGTCGTCGAACGTGATGGGGTGTTTCGCTGCCTGTTGCGCGAGTGCGTTGCCTGACGAGCACAGCAGGAGTGCCGCGGCTGCCAGGCCGCTTCGCAAACCGATCCAGTTCATTGTTTGGTCGTCCTCTCGTGGTGTCAGGCGCGCTTGTGGTGAGCCTGCCAGCGGGTGAATATGTCACGATTCCGAGCCGATTCCAAGCGGCGGAGAAATGTGACGTCGCTTTCGCAGAACGCCGACAATTAAGGACGGAAACGGTCCGGTTCATGGCCGG
Organism: uncultured Acidobacteriota bacterium; assembly: GCA_963832615.1. Lineage (GTDB taxonomy): Bacteria > Acidobacteriota > Terriglobia > Acidiferrales > UBA7541 > Acidiferrum. The sequence continues at coordinate 96,661 of CAWHVA010000014.1, read as the reverse complement.
GTTGGCACCAGACGAGAATCCACGGGAAATGGCTCAGGAGCACAGCCAGGAATGGCTGTGCCACTGGGGCTGTCATCCGAATGTCGGAGCTGAAGCTCCGACCCCTCGAAGGGCGTTTATGAGACCTACCCTGTCGCTTTCGGCGCGCCGATCATAGGAACGTCGTGGAGTCGGGTTAATGGGGAGAAGGCTGCGCATAGTAGCCCTGACGGGCGCGCGTCGTAAGGCCCGGTTTTGCGACCTTGATTTCCAGCTGGTGGTATTCGTTGGGCTTATTAGCGAAGGGCGGATCGAAGGAGATCTGATAGTAGGCTTGGGTATCGGCGAGACACTGTCGCAAGAGACCCGCCACGTCATTGTTGAAGTCGAGCGCAAGACCACCACTCTGTATGGCGAGTACCTGCAGCGCCAAATTCGCAGGCAAAACCTGGCTGGGTTCCTTAACCCCTTTTAGGAAGGTTTCGTAGTAAGTAGCGTGCAACTCGCTCTCGGTGGCCCCGAGAGGATCGATGCTGTAGAGAGTAATGCGATCCTTCATGAGCTGGGTCGAAAGGTCCACAACATTCGCGAAGAGTTGCTGCTCCTGCTTGGAGTCGATGAAGGACGCGGTCGCCGGGCCGGAGAGTAAAGGCCAACCGGGAGAAATCCAAAGGATCATCTTGCGTCCAGGGCGTGACGACTCGCGCGCCACCAGTTCGTGGAGGGCCTGGATGGAGAGATTGAAGCGGTCGGAGGCCTGATACTCCGAGGATCGCCGGATGCTACGGAGACTAACGGTTTGCTTATCCAATACATCGCTGAGTACGTTGCCGTCGGTGGTGAGGCCTTCCTGAACTTGAGTGCCTTGGTCTGTGAAAAAGGCTAGCGAGGTAGGCAGGGCGAGGTGAGCTCCGTTGCCACGTAGGAATTTGTCGAGCTCCTCACGAACATACGCGACTTTCTCGAAATCGATGTTCACCGCGTCGACAACAATGAGGATCTCCATGGGAGCCTGGGTGGCGGTGAGGGCCTTGAACGATGAGCTGGTCTGGGGGACCTTGTTGTCGAGGAGGGTAAAGTCTTGCTGTTGAAGACCGGAAATTGGCGGTCCGGATTTCCGAGTGACAACGACGTCGAGATAGATTTTATCGGCGGGCGCTTGAGATTGCGAACTTTGGGGTTGCGCAAAGAGCGCGGAGGCGGACAGCAGGGGTAGGAGAAGAAAAAGGCTGATGCGCAATGGCATAGACATGGATTCCTTCGCGACTTTTTCGTCCGAGCGAAGGGCGATGGCGCTTCGCTGAACCTTCGCCGATTTGGTGAGTGCGAACACCCATGAAATAGATGCGAGCAGCAATCGAATGGACGGAATAAAGGTTGAAGAAAGAGTAGCAGGAACTTCGGCCACCGTTACCACGGTTTCAATTTCAACACATCGAAGGAAGCGCCGCCAGTGCCGCCCGACACCTGCCTAAGTTCGTTCTCAGTGAGATCGTCCGCGGCAGGGAGGTCAATGTTCAGCTCCATGAGGTTCTTACCTGTAGCGTCTTTGATCTGCTTCTGCTGTTCATTGGTCAGCTTTATCGTCAGGTTATTCATGGTCACGGTCCTCCATATAAGACTACGTTCAATCCGAACTCCTCGGATGACGGCACTATACGCCGATGATATAAGCGCGGCCATCAAAAAGGGCGAGATTTAACGTACGACATGTGTGATCAACCCGATGGCTGCGGCCTGTTTCGCTTTAGATTTTGAGAAAGGACTAGCTAGATACAAATTAAACGCTGAGGGACGTAAGTAATGTTGAGTATGTGCGGTTTGCGACAAACGGTATTTGGTAAAGCGTTGTATTGTGATGGTGCCGCGTGAAGACGAATGGCTGGGGCGAGATCCGGGCTTACTTGGATAGGCCTACGGCCCAGGTGTAGCCGTCTGGGTCCGCTACGATCACGTCGCGCCAGCCGTGGGGGTAATCAGCGGCGGGTTGGATGATGGTGGCACCGGCGGATTGGGCTCGGGCTTGGACCGCGTCGGGGTCGATGCCCATTACACGAAGTTCTGCTCCGGTGCCTCGGAAGGCTCCGGCTTGAGCTTGTATGCGTGCATGTAAAGGATGGTGGTCGTAGGCGTGGTCGGCGTGAAGCATGAATTCGACACCGGCCAGGTTTATGGCGGCGAAGTCTGCGTCGGCGTAACGGATCGTTGCGCTCAGGACGTCGCGGTAGAAGGGGACGGATGCCTGGATGTCGCGGACCAGGAGATTTACGGAGAATTTCGGCAGGGATCGGCCATAGGTGTCCGCGGGCATCCATGCAGAGCCGGAGCGTTTAATGGTCATCGGTTGCACCTCGTTGAGGGAAGCTTTGCTGGTTGTGACGGCATGTGCTTGGGGTTAGGAGTTTGGGGCGACGCCCTGGAATCATAAAAGAAAGAACCTTTTCCGCAAGCCGTGAGACCAGTATGCGAGCGCGTAAGACAGGGCTAAAGCCGCGCCCTGACATTTGAACCCGAGTTCAAGCTCTAACCCTGACTATCCCCTGCATTCTTCTACACATCGTTGTCAGCGGGTCGATTTGTTTGGTGAAGAACGACCTCCAAATCGGTCTGGTTTGGGGGTGGAGTGTGGCGGACTGCAGCCCAGTTTGCGGCGGCCAGCGCGGCGGTGATGAGGACTGCTGTGGAATTGCTGAGCGGGGTGCGGGCCAGCAGCACTACGCAGAACAGGATGGCGACGATGGCGAGAAACTTGCCGGCGGGCAGACGGAAGGCGTTGGCGTTGGGCGAGCGCTTGCGAAGGACCAGGAGCGCTATGGCTACGGAGCTGTAGGTGAAGAGGCGGACCATCGCGGAGAGGGTGATGTTCCAGCGGAAATTGCCTACCAGCGTGAATGCCAGCAATAGGGCGGTGTACAACCCGATCGAAACATATGGGGTGTGAAATCGTTTGTGGATGCGGGCGAAGATTTTGGGGAAATCTCCGCGTTCGGCCAGCGCGAATGTGAGGCGAGGTGTGTGCAGCATGTTGGCGCTGAGATAACCGTAGATTGACAGGAGCACGCCGACCGAGATGGCTGCGCCAGCAGTTGGACCAAGGATGTGCGCTGCCGAATCCGCGATGGGGCGTTGGGTCGACGCGGGGTCGACGAGTGTGCCGCTAACTACGATTTGGACTAGCGTGTAGATTAAAGCGACGCAGGCGATGCCAGTCAGGAGGGCTATTGGGGCGTCACGGCGGGGGTCGCGCATTTCGCCGGTGGCGAGCAGGACGGCCTCGAAGCCGCCATAGGCGTAAACAAGAACTAGAGTGGCCTCGAGCCAGTCTTTGGGTTCGACCGGGTGCGGCAATGGGGCCGGTGGCACGGCACCGTGGATGCGCATCCACCACAGGCCTGCGCCAATGAACACGGCGAGCAACAGGAGTTTTGTGGCGGTAAAGAAGTCGCTGACACGTGCCCCGGATTTCACGCCGACGTAGTTTGCAACGGCGAGGACGCCGACCAGCAGAGTTAAAATCGCAAGGCGATAGAGCGGCTGCGTGGCGCGGGGTAAAATTTGGCCCAGATAGGTGGTGAACAGATTCGCGGTTCCGGAAGCGGCTGCAATTCTGGATAGCCAGGTCATCCAGGCGATTTGAATTCCCCAGAAGCGGCCGAGGGTTTCGCGGGCGTACAAATAAGGGCCACCGGTTTCTCGAAATTGCGATGCGACTTCGCTGAGACAGCCGGCGATGACCGCCATGCCTGCACCGGCAATGAAGTACGCGACGGGCGCCATGCGGCCGAGATGGCTTGAAACTACCGAGGGCAGACCGAAGACACCACTGCCGATGATTGAATTGATGACGAGGGCGGTTAGGCTCCAGCGGCCAATGGTGCGGACCAGGGTGTTGGGTTGACCGGCCAAGATTTCTCCTGAAACTGATATCGTGCGTGTTGCGGAAAAGCAGCTGCTGGAACCGCGGGCTCTGTTTTTGCTTGATGATTTCGCCAGCTACGGTAAACCGTTTGGCCCCGACAAGGAATAGCTGCGCCATTTTATTTGGTTACTGCTTGGCGGAGGATGAGGATCTCCTGTTTGTGGGTCGAGGAACGAAGCGTCAAAACCCGCACCCTTAAAAACGAAGGGTGCGGCACCCTGGGCAATTTGAATCGAAACTAAACTGCGGATTCGAGGTTCTACGCTCAATGAAAAAGACCCGGACTGTAAGGCTTTTCGCGCTCGTCGCGGCATTCTTGCTGAGTGGATTGGTGAACGGCGGACTGTTCGCGCAGTCGGAGGGGACGCTGGAGCAGCGGATTAAGAAAATTATGGACCGGCCCGAATTTGCGCACTCGCGATTCGGGATCGAGTTCTATTCGATCGATAGCGTCAAAAGCGTGTACGAATTGAACCCACAGCAGCTTTTCGTTCCAGGATCGACCACAAAATTGCTCACGGAAGGGACTGCGCTCGAACTCCTGGGGGGAGACTATCGCTTTCACACCAAGATTTATCGCACCGGGCCGGTCAAGAAGGACGGGACGCTGGATGGCGATCTGATTCTGGTGGCGAGCGGCGATTACAATTTGTCGAACCGCATTCAGCCTGACGGCACGCTTTCGTTTGAAGATATGGACCACTCGTACGGTGGTCCAGACAGCAAGGGTTTGGCGGGCGACACACTATTGGTCATGCGCGAATTCGCCAAGCAGATTGCAGACAAAGGAATTAAGCGCGTTAAGGGAAAGCTGTTGGTAGATGCAACGCTGTTTCCTGAAGGCGACCGCGAGCTTGGTACCGGCGTGGTCATTTCGCCGATCGTCGTGAATGACAACCTGATCGACGTGATCGCTACACCGGGAGCGACGGTTGGTGCGCGGGCGTCACTGAAGGTCTCGCCGCAGACGGCTTACGTGACGATCGTCAATCAGGCGACGACGGGCCCGGCCGGATCGAAAACGAACCTGGAATATACGGAGGAGAAACTCAATCGGGACGGATCGCGCAACGTTACTCTCGCAGGGAGTCTTGCGCTCGGAGCGCGGTCAACTATGGTTGCCTACCCGGCGCCGGAACCAAGCAGGTATGCCGCGACGGTTTTGATGGAGGCGCTAAAAGAAAAAGGCGTGAGGTGTGCGATTGCGGCTCCGGGAGACAAAAATGATTTCAAAATGCTTTCGGCTAATTATAAGCCGGAGAACGTGGTCGCGGAACATGTTTCACCACCACTTAGGGAAGAGGTCAAGATCACTTTGAAGGTAAGCCAAAATCTGCATGCCAGCATGACGCCGTTTGTTCTGGGCGCATTGATCGCCCACAGAGAGACACTGATCGACCAAGCGGGCTTCGACTTGGAGAACGAGTTTCTTAGAAGAGGAGCGCTCGATCTCCGCGGCGCAGCGCAAAGCGACGGCGCTGGCGGCAACGCTTATTATTCGCCGGATTTCATAGTCCATTATCTCCTGTATATGTCGAAGCAGAAAGACTTCGGCGATTTCCAACGAGGTCTGCCGATCTTAGGGAGAGACGGCACGCTATTTAAGATTCAGGTGAACTCACCAGCAGCGGGACACGTGCACGCGAAGACCGGGACATACGGCGTCTACGATGCGCTGAACAAGAATTTGGTGGTGACCGGAAAGGGCCTAGCCGGCTATATGGATACTGCGAGCGGCGCGCATCTTGTCTTCGCGCTTTACGCCAACATGGTGGCGGTGCCACTAGATGATCCGGAGGCGACGCAGAAGATCGTTGGAGAGGCCCTCGGCGAAATTGCGTCGGCGGCATACGCTACGTCATTTGCAGCTGCAAGGTCGAGCGAAACCAGACTGCAAGCCCAGCAAAGTCCTCGCTAAGACCTGCGGAAACCGGCAGAGCCGCCTTAGGGGCTCTGGAAACTGAATCATTCGACCTGATCATGATGGATGTGCAGATGCCGGAAATGGATGGCATTGAGGCTACAGAAGCGATTCGCGAGCACGAAAAGACGACGGGGAAACACATTCCGATCATTGCAATGACTGCGAACGCCATGATGGGTGATAAGGAACGCTGCCTCGCTGCCGGCATGGATGCTTATGTCTCCAAACCCATTCAAATTAAGGAACTCCTCGCGGTCATCGAGAGTTTCCTACCCGCCGTTCCCGAGATCTCCAGCGTGTGAGCTAGGGCGAAGTGGTTTCACGGACCTTGCAGCCCTCTTCTACTGCCGGGGACGGTATATTATATTGGCCCCTATTGTTGCAGGGGCAGCCAGTTTCCTTGCGACCGAAAGCGTGTCTAGAACAATCTAAGCAACTTAGGCCGTATCCAAAATTGGGCTCTAATCCGTCAATATAGTACGCATGCCACGGACACTTGCGCCACCGTCCGAACTTAGAACTTTGACGAGGGGTTCGACTTGCCGACAGATCAGAATGAGCACCAGGTCATTGGGCCCGAACATCAACTGCCAGATTCCCCGCCTCATCAGCACAGAGGAGTAAGGGCTATCGTGTGGATTGTGCTGCTTTTGATCTTCGCGGTTGGATTCTTTCTAGTCTTACGGCTTCACGATGACACGACGAAGGCCGCGAAATCTCCCAAGGGGGGCGGCGGGGCGGCCACGGTCACGACGACGACAGCGCAGAAGGGTGATATCGGCGTGTACCTGGACTCGATCGGGACAGTCACACCGGTGTACACCGCTTCGATTACGAGCCAGGTGAATGGAATCGTCACGGCCGTTCACTACACCGAGGGACAAATTGTCCGCAAGGGCGATGCACTCATTGATATTGACGCCAGGCCCTACCAGGCCACGCTGCTGCAGGCCCAGGGCACACTCGAACGCGACGAAAATATCCTGGGGCAAGCGAGGATGGACCTCGAACGCTACCGCAATGCCTGGGATCGCAACGCCATCCCAAAGCAAACTCTGGATGACCAGGAAAAGATCGTGCTGCAAAACCAGGGTACGGTAAAAATCGATCAGGGCACGGTGCAGTTTGACCAGATCCAGGTTGAATATTGCCACATCGTGGCTCCTATAACCGGCAGAGTCGGCTTGCGTTTGGTCGATCCCGGCAACGTTGTGCAATCGTCGGGAACCCTCACTCTCGCGGTGATCACCCAACTCCAGCCGATCACAGTAATTTTTACTATTTCTGAAGACAATCTTGACCCCGTGCAACAACGTCTTCACAAGGGTGCAAAACTTGCTGTGGATGCATTTGACCGGGCTGCCCAAAAGAAAGTAGCCAGCGGAACATTGCTGACGCTTGACAACCAGATTGACACGACGACAGGCACCGTGAAGGCTCGGGGCTCGTTCGACAATAAAGACTTGACGCTTTTCCCGAATGAATTTGTGAATGTCCGGTTGCTTGTGGATACGCTCCACGGTGCCACCCTGATTCCAGCATCCGCCATTCAACATAACGGTCAAACCGCATTCGTTTACGTTCTGCAGGACAACACTGCGCACATGCGCACGATTAAAACCGGTGTGACGGATGCGGGACTCACGCAGGTGACGGGCATCAATCCAGGAGATGTGCTGGCGAACAGCAGCTTCGATAAGCTGCAGGACAATGGAAAAGTTGTGGTCGCCGGAAAGCCGGCACCGGGGAACCCCCCACCTGGAAATACCGCTGGGAGTTCCGCTCCTTGAGTCCATCGCGTCCCTTTATTTTGAGACCGGTCGCGACGGCGCTGCTGATGGCAGCGATCCTTCTGGTGGGGATCGTCTGTTATACGCAATTGCCGGTTTCCGCGCTACCGCAGGTCGACTATCCCACGATTCAAGTGCTGACCTTCTATCCAGGAGCAAGCCCGCTTGTCGTGGCAACGACGGTGACCGCGCCACTGGAACGGCAGTTCGGCCAGCTGCAAGGTTTGAGCCAAATGACTTCGAGCAGTTCTGGCGGGTGTTCGGTCATCGTGCTGCAGTTCAATTTGACTCTGAATATTGATATCGCCGAAGAAGAGGTCCAGTCGGCCATCAACGCTTCACAGAGCTATTTGCCGGCCAACCTGCCAGCGCCGCCCATCTATAGCAAGACAAATCCAGCCGATGCCCCGGTGCTGACATTGGCGATTACCTCGAATTCCATCCCGCTCGCACAGGTCGAGGACCTGGTGGACACTCGGCTGGCTCCTAAGATTTCGCAATTGGCCGGCGTCGGCCTGGTCTCCATTAGCGGCGGTCAAAAGCCCGCGGTTCGCATTCAGGCTAATCCGGCGGCGCTTTCTTCCTACGGCATCAATCTCGAGGATCTTCGGACCGCGGTCACGCAAGCCAGTGTCAACGCTGCCAAAGGTAATTTTGACGGTGCGCGTCAGGATTACCAGATCGACGCCAACGATCAGCTGGTCACCAGCAAGGACTACAGGAACGTCGTAGTGGCCTACCGTAACGGCGCGCCGGTGATGCTTACCGACGTAGCAAAAATCGTGGACGGCGTAGAGAACAATAATCAGGCCGCCTGGATGAACAAGGCCCCCGCGGTAATTCTGAACGTCCAGCGCCAGCCAGGCGGAAACACGATCAGTGTTGTGAAGCGCATCAAAGCGCTGCTACCGCAGTTGGAAGCCAACCTTCCCAAGGGGATCGACGTTACGACGCTGACCGACCTCACGACGCCAATCCAAGCGTCGGTAGACGACGTCGAATTCGAATTGATGCTGACCATCGCGCTGGTCGTCATGGTCATGTTCCTGTTCCTGCGTAGTTTCTACGCAACGATCATTCCCAGCGTAGCGGTGCCGCTGTCTCTGGTGGGGACGTTCGCCGCCATGTACGCACTAGGCTACAGCCTGGATAACCTCTCGCTCATGGCCCTCACCATCTCGACCGGCTTCGTAGTGGACGACGCGATCGTAATGGTCGAAAACATTTCGCGGTATATCGAAGAGGGCGAGCCGCCCATGCAGGCGGCACTGAAGGGCGCGGAGCAGATCGGATTCACGATTCTATCGCTAACGGTGTCGCTGATCGCGGTGCTCATCCCGCTGTTGTTCATGGGCGACGTGGTAGGGCGGCTGTTCCGGGAGTTCGCGGTAACCCTGGCCGTCACCATAGTGGTGTCCGCCGTTGTCTCCCTGACGCTGACTCCTATGATGGCGTCGCGCATCCTGAAACAGCATACGAACCAAAAACAGGGGCGGCTCTTCGAAGCTTCCGAGCGCGCTTTTGACAGCATGATCGCGTTCTACGGCCGCACACTGAAGGTTGTTCTTCGCTTCCAGACCATCACGCTCCTCGTCGCTCTCGGCACCCTTATCCTTACGATTTTCCTCTATATCATTATTCCCAAAGGCTTCTTCCCCGTTCAGGACACCGGGATTATTCAAGGCATCTCGCAGGCCTCGCCGACCATCGGGCCGAAAGCGATGGCCGAGAAGCAGCAAGAGCTTGCCAACGTCATTCTCGACGACCCAGCCGTCGAGAGCCTCTCGTCCTTTATTGGCGCTGATGGCACAAACATCACCACCAATAGCGGCCGAATGTCGATCAATCTGAAGCCACTCGAGGCTCGCAAGATAAACGCCGCCGACGTCATCCGCCGTCTCCAGACAAAGCTGCAAAACGTGCAAGGCATTCAGCTCTTCATGCAGCCAGTCCAAAATATCACCGTCGACGATCGCGTCAGCCGCACGCAATACCAGTTCACTTTGGAAGACCCCGATCCGAATGAACTGAGCGACTGGACGAATCGCTTCGTAACTCGTCTGAAACAGTTGCCGGAACTCGAAGATGTTGCCACCGACGAACAACCAGGCGGATTGGCCGTTTCGCTGCTCTTCGATCGCCCGACGGCATCGCGCCTGGGAATCGCCCCCACTACCATAGACAACACTCTCTACGACGCCTTCGGCCAGCGCCAGATCAACACCATGTACACGCAGTTAAATCAATATCACGTCATTTTGGAAGCCGAGCCTCAGTTTCAACTCGATCCCGAGAAACTAAATAAGCTGTATATTCAAGCGAACTCGGCGGCAGGCACGACCGGTGCGGCAGCGTCCTCCACCGGCAATGGTTCCACGTCCGCGGGCTCCAATGCGTTAACGACTTCGCCCCTCTACACACCGTCCGCGAACGCTCTGAATCCGCCCGTCAACGCGCTCTCGTCGAGCACGTCAAACGCAACTTCCAGCAAAGGCGCGAACTCCGCGGGCACCACGAGTTCTGCTAAAAGCAACGCCGTGCCGCTTGGCGCGTTCTCGCATTTCGAAATGAAAACGGAGCAGCTTTCCATCAATCATCAGGGGCAATTCCCAGCCATCACGGTCTCTTTCAACCTCGCTCCCAACGCGGCCCTCGGCGGCGCGATCTCCTCCATCTCCAAAGTGCAGAAAGACCTGAACATGCCCGCCAGCGTGCAGGCCGATTTCCAGGGCACTGCGGCATCCTTCCGAAACTCGCTCTCCAACATGCCTTTGCTCATTCTTGCCGCGCTGGTCACGGTTTACATCGTCCTCGGCGTCCTGTATGAGAGCTTCATCCATCCGATCACGATCCTTTCCACGCTGCCCTCCGCCGGTGTGGGGGCTTTTCTCGCACTCATCCTTTTTGGCCAAGATCTGAGCGTCGTCGCCATCATCGGCCTCGTTCTTCTCATCGGGATCGTCAAAAAGAACGGCATCATGATGGTGGACTTTGCGCTGGATGCCGAGCGCAATCGCGGAAAGAATTCCACCGATGCCATCTACGAGGCCTGCCTGCTGAGGTTCCGCCCCATTATGATGACCACCATGGCCGCACTGCTGGGCGGGTTGCCGCTCGCGTTCGGCACGGGTTTTGGATCCGAACTACGCCGGCCATTGGGCATCGCCATGGTGGGCGGTCTCTTGGTGAGCCAGGTCCTCACGCTCTACACCACGCCGGTCATCTATATTTTCTTTGACAATCTCGCGCACCGCTTCTCACGAAATTCAAAAGTACTCAATACCGGCGCCGAGCCACAACCGGAGGGGATCGCATGAACGTTTCCGAACCGTTCATCCACCGCCCGGTCGCAACCACGCTATTGACGGTCGCTATCGCCATCGCAGGCGCCATTGCCTTCGAGGTTCTGCCGGTTTCTCCCCTGCCCCAGGTGGACTTTCCGACGATTGCCGTCGCCGCCAGCTTGCCGGGCGCCAGTGCCGAGATCATGGCCTCTTCGGTTGCCACTCCTCTGGAACGCCAGTTCGGCCACATTGCCGGCGTGACCGAGATGACTTCCACCAGCAGTTTGGGCACATCCGGAGTGACGATCCAATTCGACCTGAGCCGCAATATCGATGGAGCCGCCCGGGACGTCGAGGCCGCCATCAATGCTGCGCGTACCTATCTCCCCTCCAACCTTCCCTCGAATCCCACCTATCGCAAAGTCAATCCCGCCGACTCGCCCATCATGATCATTGGCCTGACCTCCGACAAATATGGTCCCGACAAGCTTTACGACGAAGCTTCCACCGTCGTTCAGCAAAAATTGTCGCAAATTCAAGGCGTAGGCCAGGTAAGCGCAGGCGGCGGCGCCTTGCCCTCCGTGCGCGTGGAGGTCAACCCCACAAAACTCGCCAGCTACGGTCTGGCCATGACCGACATCCAGTCCGTGCTGCGATTGCAGAACTCCGATCTCGCCAAAGGGCAAATCACCGACGGCATCACGAGCGCCGACATTCTCGCAAACGACCAGATTTCCCACGCCGTAGACTACAAACCGGTCATCGTCGGCTATAAAAATGGCGCAGCCATCCATCTTGAGGATGTCGCCGATGTAATCGACTCCGTACAAAATGTTCGAACGGCTGGCTACCTGAATGGCAAACGCGCCGTCGTGCTCATCGTGTTCCGGCAGCCGGGCGCCAACATCATTGACACTGTCGATCGCATTCGCTCGGAGCTGCCTGCCGTCAAAGCGTCGATTCCCCAAGGGATTGACACCACCATCGTTCTCGATCGCACGACCACGATCCGCGCATCGGTAAATGATGTTGAGCGCACCTTGGTTGTTTCCATCGCTCTCGTAATCGTCGTGGTCTTCATCTTTTTGCGGAATGGCCGTGCCACGCTTATTCCCGCTGTGGCCGTTCCCGTGTCGCTGATCGGCACCTTCGCGGTGATGTATCTCTGCGGCTACAGCCTGGACAATCTTTCGCTGATGGCCCTCACCATCTCGACGGGCTTCGTCGTCGATGACGCCATCGTGGTCATGGAGAACATCACGCGCCATTTGGAAGCGGGCATGGACCCCTTTGCCGCGACCCTCAAAGGCGCAAAAGAGATTGGTTTTACCGTTCTGTCCATCAGTATTTCGCTGATCGCGGTCTTCATTCCGCTGCTGCTGATGGGTGGAATCGTAGGCCGCCTCTTCCGCGAGTTCGCTGTCACGCTGTCCACCGCCATTCTCGTCTCCATGGTCATTTCGCTCAGCACCACGCCGATGATGTGCGCCTACCTGCTGCGCAACGAACGCTCCGTGAAACACGGGCGCCTTTATATGGTATCGGAGAGATTTTTTGAACGTATCCTGTCCTGGTACCGGCAGAGCCTTCACTGGGTTTTGCAAAATCCCGGTCTCACCCTGACCGCTCTTGCTTTAACCATCGCCCTCAACGTCGCTTTGGTCATCAAAATTCCCAAGGGCTTCTTCCCTCAACAAGACACCGGCGCGATCGCTGGCGCCGTACAAGGTCCTCAGGACGCCTCCTTCGCGGTTATCAACGATTCCATCCAGAAACTGGAAGCCGTAGTCGACAAGGATCCAGCGGTTGACAACGTGATTGCGTTCACCGGAGGCCAGGGCGCCACCAATACGGGAAACATCTTTATTGCTCTCAAGCCTTTAGCTCAGCGAAAGACCACGGCTCCCGAAATCATCAACCGCCTCCGCCCGCAGATGAACCGCTTGCCGGTGGCCTCCGCTTTCCTTCAGGCCGCGCAGGACATTCGCATCGGCGGACGCTCCAGCGCCGCTCTCTATCAGTACACCATTCAGACCGACAATATTCCCGATCTCGCCACTTGGGGACCCAGGGTCTTCGCGGAGATGAAGAAGGTTCCCGGCTTGCAAGATGTGAATTCCGACCAGCAAAATGGCGGACTCGACGTGCTCTTGAATTACGACCGTGTCACCGCGGCGAAACTTGGGCAGACCGCGCAGTCCCTGGACGGCGGCATCTACAGCGCCTTCGGCCAATCCGAAGTCTCCATCATCTATACCCAGTTGAATCAGTACTACGTTGTTTTGGAAGTTGCTCCCCAGTATTCACAAACCCCCGAGGGGCTGCAGAACATCTATTTCCACTCCGTCGGAAGCAGCAGCGTTACTGCCACGGGCAACACACCTCTGTTCAGCATGTCCTCGACGCAGACCAATACGATACCGCTCGCGATCAACCACACCGGCTTGTATCCCTCGGTCACCGTCTCCTTCAATCTGGCGCCCGACGTTTCCCTAAGCGATGCCACCTTGCGTATCGATCAGATGAAGCAGCGTCTTGGCGTACCCTCTTCGGTCCGTGGTTTTTTTGCCGGTACTCTCCAGGCTTACCAGCAATCGATCGACAGTGAAAAAGCCCTGGTCATCATCGCGGTCCTTGCGGTCTACATCGTTCTGGGCGTCCTGTACGAGAGCCTCGTGCACCCGCTTACGATAATCTCCACCCTGCCCTCCGCCAGCGTCGGGGCCATGCTCGCCCTGATGCTTTTCAAGCAGGATCTCAACGTCATTTCCATTATCGGAATCGTGTTGCTGATCGGCATCGTAAAGAAGAATGCCATCATGATGATTGATTTCGCCTTGCAGGCAGAACGGGAAGGCGGCAAGAGCACGGAAGACTCCATCTTTGAAGCCTGCATGCTGCGCTTCCGTCCCATTCTGATGACTACGATGGCCGCGCTGTTCGGCGCTCTGCCACTGGCGTTTGGAACAGGTACAGGTTCAGAGTTACGACGGCCGTTGGGCATCACCATCGTCGGTGGACTCATCATGAGCCAACTCCTCACGCTCTACACGACTCCGGTCGTCTATCTCACGCTCGATCGTCTGCGCCTCCGCGTTTTGGGAAAAGAGCGCGACACATTTAACCCAGCGAATACTCCAGCGACTGCCGAAGGGTAGTTAGGAGGGAAAAAATAGGGATGGGCATCTTTCGACTCAAAATCGTACTCGCCACGACAATCACCGCTCTTGCAGTTGCTGGGTGCATGGTCGGGCCAAAGTATCGTCAGCCAGCAGCCACAGTTCAGCCGCCTCCGCCCGTCTACAAAGAGTCGCCGACGCAGTTCCCCAATTCCGGTGAATGGAAGGTCGCGGACCCCCAGGATGCGATGCTCCATGGCAAGTGGTGGGAGATTTACAACGATCCGGAGCTGAACGCGCTGGAAGACCAACTGAACATCAACAACCAGAACATAAAACAATCTTTCGAGAATTTCATGGAAGCGCGAACCATCGTTGCCCAGGCTCGTTCGCAACTCTATCCCACCATCGGAACAACTCCTTCCTACCAACGGTCTCGTAGCTCGGCGAATCTCACAGGTTCAACGGGCGCCACCGGTTCCACATCAGGCGGTCAGCAGACCCAGCTTTTCGTTCTTCCCGCAGCGGTCTCCTGGGAGCCGGATCTTTGGGGCAAAGTCCGGAACACCATCCATCAAGCGCAATACAACGCGCAGCTGAGTGCCGCCGACCTCGAAAACGAGCGCCTCACCGAGCAGGCCAGCCTCGCGATCTTCCTCTTCGAACTTCGCGGTCAGGATGCCTTGCAGAAAGTTTTCGACGAAACCATCGCCGCGGACCAGAAGTCCGTGGACCTGACCCGCGCTCGCTACGAAACCGGTGTGGACGATCAGATTTCGCTCGTTCAAGCGCAAAACGCGCTGCAGAGCGCGCAAGCCGCCGGCACCAATCTGGGCATCGCGCGCGCACAATTCGAACACGCCATCGCGGTCCTGATCGGCACCACGGCGTCCAGCTTCTCGATTCCCGTCAAGCCCCTTGACGCGATCCCGCCTCCTGTTCCAGTGGGTGTGCCTTCGCAGCTTCTCGAGCGCCGCCCGGACATCGCGGCTTCCGAGCGCAGTATGGCCGCCGCCAACGCCCAGATTGGAATCGCCGTGGCAGCCTATTATCCGACCTTGACTCTGGGCGCCCAGGGAGGTTTTGAAAGTTCGGCCCTTAACAAGCTATTCTTGTGGCCGAGCCGTTTTTGGTCCGTCGGCCCATCAGTCTCCGAGACAATTTTTGACGCCGGCCTCCGCCGCGCCACGGTGCAGCAGTTCACTGCACTCTACAACGCGGACGTCGCAGGGTATCGCCAGACGGTTCTGACCGCGTTTCAGCAAGTGGAAGATTCCCTCGCTGCAGTGCGCATCCTGTCCACACAAATCAGGCAACAGCTGGAAGCCGAACAGTCTGCGGAACGTTATCTGGAGTTAGCCACAGCCCGGTACTATACCGGCGTCGATCAATATCTCAACGTCCTGGTGGCGCAAACCACGCTGCTCCAAGAACAGCAACAACTGGCTTCTCTGCGCACCCAGGCGATGACTGCCTCTGTACAATTGATCGAAGCACTTGGCGGCGGTTGGGACCGGTCGCAACTTCCGACTCCCACCCAAGTCTCCGAAAAGGTCTCGCAGTCTAAAGTGGACTCACAGAAATAGTCCGCCTTGCGCAGCCGCCGAAGAACGCGTTCGTCCGCCCGACGCGTTTGTCGCATGCTCATCGGGACGTGGACACCCGCATCCTGGAGCATGAGGAGCAGGCACGCTCTCCCCCCAAAGGTTCAGACCCTTGCGTACCAGCCCAACTCCGGAGAAATCGCCTGTCAGCCCGCGAAAATACGCGTCGCAGCAGCCGCCGGCACTGTCAATTCATACAGTAGTCCCCTCGTGAAATATGCCCCAAATTGGCACGCAGATTTGGCGAAGCGACGCCGACCTACTGGGTCAGGAGAACGCAACCGTTTGTGAGAATGGAGAGAAACATGAAGTCGAGAATGGTAGCGCTCGCGGGCGTGGTCCTTTGCGCGTCATTGTGCTCAGCTGCGGACGCTCCCACGGCGGGCACCCTCACTGCCATGCAATCCGTGGAGTGCGGAACCAAGAAGGATGGAAAGAAATCCACATCCCTGCTTTGCCAGCAATATGCGGTGCGCACGTCGACCACCGAATACCAGGTTCGTCAACCAAAACCCTCCGAGCAGGATCTTCTGCCTCTTAGTACGCCGATCCAATTCACTATTGACAAACACAAAATGAAATTTAAATTGAATGGCAAGAAATATGAATTCCTTGTCGTTGGGATGTCAGCACTTCAGCCGCAGTAACCGTTCGCGACGTACTTTTCACGCAAACCTGTTCGAAGGAGAGCAACCATGAAGTTGAAACTATTGATCGGAACCACGTTCGTTGTCGCCTCGCTGGCGATTTTGCCAGCGCTTTCATGGGGTGCCGACGACGGAGCCGCACTCTACAAAACGAAATGTGCTGCCTGCCATGGGGCGGGCGGTGAAGGAAAGCCGGCGATGAAAGCGCCGGCGCTGAAAGGCACAACGCATACGGCCGACGAAATTGCCACACACATAACGAAGGGCGAAGCCACTTCGAAAGCGCCTCACAATAAGGGCATTTCCGGTGTGAGTGATGAGCAAGCGAAGGCGATCGCTGATTTCATAAAGACGCTCAAGTAACCAGAGCCTGATCTTCGCCAATTGGCACGCTCCATCGTGCTCGTTGCAACCGCGGTGTAGAATCCCGTGGCGGGCCCGAATTATCTTGCTTGTTTACTACAGAGCTGCGCGCTTCGAGCACCGGGTGGAACGGACAGTTCTCACGAATCGAGCCTACATGGAGGTGTGTGATGGCGATAGCGAACCCGGCGACGGGATTGCATGGACCGGGAATCATCAAAAAAGCGAGTGGATGGTTTATCGCGATAGCCGTGGTGTTCATCATCCTTGGGATCATGGCCATTGCAGAGCCCGCGGTTGCGGGCTTGGCGGTTGCGATTCTGGTTGGATGGCTGCTGATTTTTGGAGGTGTGGCGCACTTGGTCGCGGCGTTCGCCGGTGGCGGAGCAGGGCGCGTGATTTGGCAGGTGATTCTGGGGATTATCTACATCGTGGGTGGAATCTACTTTCTGACACATCCATTGCTGGGGCTGGGCACCCTGACGCTTCTGCTGGCAGTGATCATCCTGATGGAGGCGGTCCTGGAATTCATAGCGTATTTCCGGACACGGAACGAAGGCGGCTCGGGATGGATGCTGGTCAATGGCTTGATCACGTTGTTCGTGGGCGGCTTGATCTGGCTGCACTGGCCGTCGAGTTCGGTGTGGGCCATCGGAACGCTGGTGGGCGTGAACCTGCTGATGACCGGAATCTCGCGACTCATGCTAGGGATGGCAGCCCGCAAACTGGCGACCCGACTGGCAACGTAGCCGACGCGACATTTCGAATGGCGGGCGTCGCTCGCCGGCGGCACTTCCCTTCCCTAGATCTTGGCTCAGCGCTCTGAGCAGATCTGCGCGATTACTTCCATGGCAGCGCGGATCATAGCGGCGAGATTTGCTGGTTGTTTTCGGGATTTGTGCAATCTTGAAGTCGTTCCTGCTCCTCCGTCAATGACGGAGGGATCAGAAAGCGGCGGGGGGACCGAAGGAAGCTCGCGGCGGTAAACCGAATCAGCCGCAACTGGTCACGCCTCGGCACCCCATAAGCCTTTAAAGCGACCGCGGCGGCGATGGAAAAACTCACGCCCAGATTTAGCACAAAGATCACCGCGATGCCCAAAACCGTGTAGGCGAACCAGCCTCTATACAGCCAATTTCTTCCGAAACTCGCTGCCGCCAGCGCCAAGGTTCCTGTGGACAGCGTCACGTGGCGAACATCCAGCGGTATACCAAGAAAGCCTCCCATCACTGGGACGAATCCGAGCAAATACCCGAGCACGATACTGGTGGTCCAGCCAGAGAGATTGGCTTCCACGATAACCGCCAGCCTCTTCATCCGTTCGCGTCCCAACTTCCCGCTTAAGGGATGCTGGGCGATTGCGGCGGGCAGGTGGTTGAACGTGGCGAAGTTCTCGGACCAACCACCGGCCAATGCTGAAATCCAGAGGATTACGCCGGTCAGCGCAGCATAAATCATGGTCCCGGAAGCCAGAGGATCCAGGGTTTCGTAAACATGCTCGGCGCTTGCAACTTCCAAGTATGGCCGCGAGAAAACCAGGGCCCACAGGTGAGCAAACACAACGCACCCAATGCACACGGCCAGCAGGTTCCCGGCGGCGGACGCCAGTTGGGTGCGGCTGATCCGGCTTATGAACTCCGCAACCTTTTGCAGCCGTGCCTGTCCGCGAGTGGTGCGCACAATCCCCGCAAAAGTTGCCGCGGTTACGGACGGCTGCTTGGTGGCCAGCGCCAGGTGAAAGCTCTGCAACACTAAGAAACTGACCGCATAGTTCGTCCCCGCCGCCATTCCTTCAACGAAAGGAGGAAAGTGCGCTTCGGTAATGCGCATCTTTACCGCTGCCGTCAACACCGTTAGCAATCCGCCGCCCAACGATGCCTTCCAGATTCCTCGATATTCGCTCCGTGAGTTGGCGATGTAATTTTCTCCGGCTTTACCGGTCCTCTCCACTACCTTGCGCGCGATCAACGCGGAATTTTCGCGAAAGAGCGCGCGCAAGCTCATGTCCTCGCGCCGCGCGTTCATCACGTCGTCGAGCAGGTTCTTGACAGCGGCGATCACATGGGGTTGCTCGGCAACGAACAGAACCTCGGCGATCCGTTCCATGCGAGCCATGGCGCGTTCGATCGTTCCCATGTCGAACACCAGGGAAGTGCTTACTCCGGTGTCCTCCATGCGCTGGTGCACGTACTCCATTTCGTCGCGGCAGCGCTGGACCCTCTCACGCCAGCTTTCGAGGGCTGGGGCAGCGCCCTTGTGCTGGACGAGTTCTCCAGTGGTCTGCTGAATCTGATAGAAAGGAGACTCTTCGATGCCCCCTGGGTGGCTACGGGCCCGCAGCCCCGGCGAGAGGCCGATTCCCGCCACGTGCACGCCTAGCAAGAGGAAAGCTTGCGTAAGGTCTTCCAGT
Organism: uncultured Acidobacteriota bacterium; assembly: GCA_963832615.1. Lineage (GTDB taxonomy): Bacteria > Acidobacteriota > Terriglobia > Acidiferrales > UBA7541 > Acidiferrum. The sequence goes on along the minus strand of CAWHVA010000014.1, from coordinate 77,622 downwards.
TGATTAGCCCACGCACTGGCATCGTTCACAGGCGAAAGCAGCCGTGCCATGCGTTCAAAGGTCGCGTCAGGTAGTGCTATTAGCCGCTCGATAGCCTCGCTGGTGGGATAGATCCGGAACACCAATTTCGAAAGGTCGGTGTCCGCCCGCGCGGAAGGGAGAAGTTCCTCGATCAGCCGTCGCAATGCCTCGGACCATAAACCCTCGCGCGGATGGAGTCCCGCCTCCGCAAACAATTCAACGGAACGAACCTCGGTCAGGATCTCCCGCAGTGCCCGCTGGAATTCCTTGAGGATTTCGCTCTGGGATTCCATAAGGGCCATAACGGTTTCCAGCCGCGTCTTGCCCTCGCCTGCGGGTGAAGGAGAGCGGCTTGTGATCCACCCCGTCAGCTCTACAAACGCATCCAGGCGGGTGGTCAAGTTCACGGCCCCTAGGAAATCCGCGAGGCTGGAAGCCAGGGTTTCGACGCTGTGGTCCGACCGTCGTTCCGCCGGAAAGAAGCTCCGTACCAACCCTCGCGTCTGTTGTGCCGTAGTTGCCGTCATTTGAGGCATTTCCGTGGTGGACTCGAAACGACTGGGATTGTACACCCCTCTCCCCTGGCGCCACCCAGTTCGCGTCTCCTCTGTGGGTCGATGATAGCCTCCGAGCGTTACTCAGCGGGCCTCAGACTGTCATATATGACAGGCGCTTTGGAATCTTCCAAGGCTTAAGAAATCACGATGTCCAACGACGTCCAACCTTCACGAACTCCAAACCTGCCTATCGAGGCGCTCACCATTCCATTTGTGCGCTTTGCGAAAATGGAGGCGTCCAGCGGCCTGCTGCTTCTGGCCGGCACCATTGCCGCCCTCGTCTGGGCCAACTCACCCTGGGAGCAGAGCTATCACGCGATTTGGAATGCCTCAGTCTCCATCGGCCTTGGTCAGTTCTTTTTGTCGGAAACCCGTCACGAATGGATTAACGATGGGCTCATGGCGGTGTTCTTTTTCCTGGTGGGGCTTGAGATCAAGAGGGAGGTGCTGATCGGGGAGCTGTCTTCTCTGCGAAAGGCGGCATTTCCCTTCATGGCGGCCGTGGGCGGCTCGATCGTCCCCGCGCTGTTTTATATATCGGTCAACCATGGCGGCGAAGGACAAAAAGGTTGGGGCATTCCGATGGCTACGGACATCGCATTCGCGCTGGGTGTGCTCGCCGTGCTGGGCAATCGTGTGCCCGTTTCATTGAAGATTTTTGTCACCGCCCTGGCCATCGTGGACGATATTATCGCGGTGCTGGTGATCGCCCTCTTCTATACCGACCGAATTCACTTTCTCAGTCTCGCGATAGGACTTGCCGGAGTGGCTCTGGCTTTCGTAGCAAACCTGATGGGTGTACGCAGGCCGGTAGTCTACGCTTTCATTGGGATTTGCGTCTGGTGTGCCGTGCTTAAGTCGGGAGTGCACGCAACCGTGGCGGGGGTCCTGCTGGCTTTCACGATTCCCACGCGGACGTACATCGATCGCGACCTGTTCATCAAGAGCACCCGTTGGCTGCTCGATCGATTTGAAGCTGCGGCTCCAAATTCCTCTGAGGCGCACGCGGCGATTCATTCGATGGAAACCCAATTTGCGTTGGTGGAATCACCATTGCAACGTATTGAGCATTTCCTTCACCCCTGGATCAGCTTTCTGGTGATGCCATTGTTCGCGTTTGCCAATGCGGGCGTGCGAATTCTGGGCAATGGCTCGGCGGCCGCAACGCATGCAGTCAGCCTGGGCGTCATCCTGGGACTGTTCATCGGGAAACCCTTGGGAATATTGTTGTTCGCATGGATATCGGCTAGAACCGGATTGGCAACACGACCTGCAGAACTGTCGTGGGGAAAGATTCTGGGAGCGGGTTCGCTGAGTGGAATTGGTTTCACGATGTCGTTGTTCATCGCCGGTCTGGCCTTCGGCGACGGAACCCTGCTGGACATGTCAAAGATCGGAACGATGGCTGCCTCTGTGGTAGCCGGGACGACCGGGAGCATGATCTTACTTCGCAGGCCAAGGTTGTCCGACAGCTCGGCTCAAGTACCTAATAATTGAGGTTCAACAATCTGTGATGAATGAAAAGCGTCCTTTAAAATCTCTCTGCCGCGTTTTCAGATCACGGTTGAGGTTCTCAATTTCCCCAGCAAGACTTATTGAGAGTTGCCAATCAAGGTTTGCCCGAGAACCACGTACAGTGTTATGAAGCTGACTCACCAAATCGGTCAGGTGAAGGCTCCCCAACCGACCGGGGACCCTTGTGGACTTCCGGTGAAAAGCTTGAGAGAGTCAAAAGGAAACAAAACGACACCTTGCCAATCGGAGATATCTCGATGCTCAACGAGGAACGCCGCCGCGAAATTCTGGAATTGTTGCGCAACGACGGCCGAGTTCTCGTCCGCGATCTGGCCAAGCGTTTTCGCATATCACTGATTACCATTCGCAAAGACCTCGAGTATCTTCATCACCAGGGAATGCTCGAGCGCACGCATGGTGGAGCGTTGCCCCTTCGCACGGGGGCGCTTCAGGATCAGACGCTGCGTGAAAAGGAGCGCCTGCACCGGCGAGAGAAGATGCGTATCGCAGCCGCGGCGTTGCGCATGATTCGTCCAGGACAAGTGATCATTCTTGATTCGGGTACCACAACCACGGCGATTGCGCGGGGGTGCCGCCATGTGCGAAGTCTTACGGTCATTACGAACGCCACAAATATCGCGGCGGAACTGGCGGATAGCAACGTCGAGGTGATTCTTACAGGGGGGTTGCTGCGGAAGAGTTCGTTTTCGCTGGTGGGGCCGCTGGCAGAAGAGTCGCTGCGTAAACTCAGCGCGGACATGCTATTTCTGGCGGTGGACGGGTTCGACGTGGGATACGGCCTTTCGACACCGAACCAACAGGAGGCGCGGGTGAACAAGGCGATGTCGGAATCTGCGCGGAGAACGATTGTGGTGTGCGACTCATCGAAATTCGGGAAGAGGAGTTTGTCGCTGATCATGGACGTTTCCGCGGTGCATGAAACGATCACCGACCGGGGAATACCCAAGCAGGACCTCAAGAGGCTGCGCGAGGAGGAAGTCGAAGTCACCCTGGTATAAAGAGGTGGTGTACCGCAGCGTGGCCGGCCGCCGCGTTTCCCTACTTGACTTCCCAAGCGATAGTAAGTAAAAGATGTAAAGCGAAATCAAACGTAACTATGCTTTTTGGCGCGCAGTTCCCTATTCCTACGAAGCGCCGATTCATCGCATTGCAACTGGCGGTCTTCAAGAAACTCGCTCGATCGCAGCATCTTTACGGAGCTTGGTTTGTCACTCTCACCTGGAAAACAAAGCGGACTACGAGCCCTGGCCGATGAGCGTGGCGTCATCGCGGCGCTGGCGATTGACCAGCGCAGCGCTTTGCGCAAGCTGTTCGCAAAGGCCAGTGGTCGCGACGCGAACGAGGTTCCCGCCGAATGGCTGGTGGAATACAAGGAGAAGGTCAGCCAGTTTCTGACACCCTATGCCAGCGCGATTCTGCTGGATCCGGAATATGGTCTGCCCGCTGCGCGCCGGCGCTCCAAGGATGCGGGGCTTCTATTGGCGTACGAGCAGAGCGGGTACGACCAGTCTGTTCCAGGGCGGCTGCCTCGACTACTGGATGATTTCACCGTGGAGCGTCTAAAGAAGTCTGGGGCTGATGCAGTTAAGGTGCTGCTGTATTATTCGCCGTTCAGCGAAGCTGCGATTAACGCGAAAAAAAAGGCTTGGGTTACGCGCGTCGGAGAGGAATGCCGCGAGAACGATCTGCCATTTTTCCTGGAAATTGTGAGCTATCACGATCAGATGGATGAAAAGGGCAGTGAGTTCGCGCGCATCAAACCCGGCGTGGTTACTCGTTCGATTGAAGAGTTCTGCAAAGCAGGATACGCGGTGGATGTGTTGAAGGTGGGCGTACCGGTAAACATGAATTTTGTCGAGTCGACCAATTTACCGCGCTCGCAGGCGGTCTACTCACGCGAGGAAACGAAGTCTCACTTTAAGCGCGCTTCCCAGGCGGCTTCACTTCCCTTCATCTATTTGTCGGAAGGCGTCGCCAACAAGACCTTTGCGGAAGCATTGACGCTTGCGGCCGAGGCGGGCTCCGATTTTTCCGGCGTGCTCTGCGGCCGAGCGATTTGGCAAGACGGAGTGCCGGTGTTCGTACTGCGAGGTGCTGGGGCGCTGGATGAGTGGCTGCAGGAACACGGCGCCAAGAACATTCAGAATGTGAATGCTCACCTGGCCGCTGCGCGACCATGGTTTGAAAGGATCGGCGCGGCTCCAAGCGCGAAGGGGTAAGGCCGGAATCGAACCATGTTTCTCTGCGTCAGCTTGAATCCGGCGATCGACAAGCGGCTTGTGATGGGACCGCTTTTGCGTGGCCAAGTGAATCGCGTGCGGACGGTGCAAAGCTTTCCTGGCGGAAAATCCGCGCACGTCGCAATGGTGCTGCATGCTCTCGGAGGAAGGCCTCGCTGGATCGGTCCATGCGGCGGCGCGAGCGGCCAGGAACTGCTTGCCGGGCTATCTGCGCTGGGAATTCAGGCGACCGCAGGGACTACGCGTCAGCCGACACGCACAAATCTGGAAATCGTGGAAGACGACGGCACGGTTACAGAGATTCTCGAGCCAGGATCGGTCTCTAGTCCAGCCGAGTGGGAGGAATTTGAGGACGCTTGCGGGAAGCTGTTCGCCGAGGGCGGCGAAAATGCTTCGGTGATTTTCTCGGGGAGCCTGCCCGCGAATGCCGAACCAAAATTGTACGCAGCTCTCATAGCGAGGGCGCGGAAATTTGGCTGCAAGACATTCCTGGATACCAGCGGCGAGCCGCTTCGCATGGCGCTTAGCGAAAATCCGGACTTTGTGAAGCCAAATCGGCAAGAAGCCGAGCAACTTCTGGGAACGCCGATCCATTCCTTATCGGATGCGGTCAGCGGCCTTCGTAACTTGCTAAGACTTGGCGCGCAAAGCGCGGCGTTGAGCCTTGGTTCGGAGGGACTTCTTTTTTGTCCCGGCGCGGATGCGCCTTTGATTTATGCTCCAGCAGTTTCGGTGCAACCGCGTTCGACGGTGGGATGCGGAGACTCGGCGTTGGCTGGATTTGCGTTCGGCATTGCATCTGGATATTCGCCGCAAGATACGCTACGGCTTGCGGCGGCCTGCGGCGGGGCAAACTGCTCGGCGGATTCTCCTGGCGCCGCGAAGATTGAGAATATTCGACAGCTTCAGCAACAGATCTCGGTGCGAACGCTGGCGTCAGTGCCTTGAGGCAATGAGATGACCCGTGAAAGCCAATTCAAGATCAGCGTAGTGGGCGAGCTCAATATGGATCTCGTTCTCTACGGGCTTCCAGGCCATTTTGAACTGGATCGCGAGCATCTCGCCTCTGGGTTAAGCATCACGCTCGGCAGCTCTTCAGCAATTTTTGCCCACAACTTTGCGCGCCTCGGGAACAGCGTTGGCTTCCATTCCGCTATTGGCGGAGATCCTCTCGGCAAGTTGTGCCTTGAACGATTACTGGAAAGCGGCGTAGAGGTCTCGGCGGTTCGAAAATTTCCCGCCAAGCAGACGGGCCTCACGGTTATTCTTCCGCAGCCCGAAAAGCGGTTTATTCTCACCTACCCGGGCGTGATGGCGGAGATGCGTTTTGAGGACCTTGATCTTGCGCGAGTATTCGAGGCGCGCCACCTGCATCTTTCTTCGTATTTTCTTCAGAAGGCTCTTCGCCCGCGCGTGCCGGACCTTTTTCGGTTGGCGAAGGAAGCGGGACTTTCGACTTCCATGGACACCAACGATGATCCCGATGATCGCTGGGAACAAGACGTTCTGGAGGTGTTTCCGTGGGTGGATGTGCTTTTGCCGAATGAGGACGAGGCCTGCCGTCTGGCGCGAATCGATGACCCCATGCTGGCATTAGACTTTCTAGCGACCAGAGTTCCCCTGGTTGTGATGAAACAGGGCGGAAAGGGAGCGATCGCTCGACGGGGATCCGAAAGTTTTCAGGCTTTGCCGCCAAGAGTGGCGGCTGTAGACACTATCGGCGCAGGCGATAGTTTCGATGCGGGCTTCCTTCATCAGTTCATTCGAGGCGCGAAAATCGAAGAGTGTTTGAGATATGGCAATCTAACGGGCGCCCTCTCCACGACGCGGGGTGGCGGCACCGAAGCCTTTCGAGAAGCCCAGCACCGAGAGTCATTCCTCGCCCAGTGACGCTTCAGTTGTCAGCAGGATCCCGGAAACGCCGATTATCGAGAAGATTTGGATACGCGTGTAAATTGCCAGTGACCTTGACGGAGAAGTCTTGCTCGGCCGACACCCCGTCTATGCCCTGGACGGTAAGATGGATGGTGAAATTCGCGGCCCTCGTGTAGGCGTGAGACAACTTGGGACCTTCTGCGGTGGTCCCATCGCCGAAATCCCAAACATAGTTGACTGCAGGCACTCCGTTGGATTCTGCTTGTGCTAATAACGGAAAAGTCTCGCCAGCATTAACGACTGACGGCACACTTGCATTCACTATCGGTGCGGCCGGGGCAACGTTATTGTCGACGATCTTGATCACTCTGACGGACTCCGGTTGATTCTCAATCTGCGCCGCGCCACCCACGAGGGGGACCGGCGCGTTCTGGTTAAGAACATCCGAAGCTGCAAAGGAATGGTCCGAAGGCAGCCCAAGGTCCGCGAGTTTCAGCGTGTGCGACCGCGGCGACTTTGTCCAATTGAAGATTGTCAGGATGGCCTGGTGTGGACTTTCGCGCAGAAAGAAGATGCTGGGCTGCTCATCTCCAGGCTCATACGTCATCAGGTCGACCGGTGTCGATGCGCGTCCAAGTTTGGGCATGTTCAGCAGGTCCTGGTTTTCGATGAGTGCCAATCGATCTTTCTGCGAGCCCATAAGCAGCATGTCGTCGCCAATCTCGTACATGCCTCCGGAGACCGCGGAGAGAGCGATCGATGCTTGCGCGGCGGACAGAGGGTACGAGGCAGACGCCCGGGTATGCTCGCTGAAAAATTCCTCCGTGGTGTTGAAGGCGTCCGGATCATCCAGGAAGAAATTGCGATGCATGTAGAAGCGGGCGGCAATGCCGGCTGCTGCCGTTCTCGTTCCTTCGAATGAATGTGCGGTGTCGGCGGAAGTGCGTCCCGTATCGACCAGACCGACCGGGGTGAGCATGGGGCTGCCGTCCTTGTCGAGGATCACGTCGTCACCCACGGCATCGCGAATGGTTTGCAAACCGATCCGCAGCGCTTCCAGCGCCGTAGTGTTGGGGCGATACATGAAACCTTCGATTGCGCTGCTATCCATGAAGTCGAGTTTGATGAAGCGGACGCCCCATTCACGAACCAACGTTCGGTACGTCTGGCGCAAGTATTCCTGTGCGCCAGGATTGGTGGTATCGAGCACGTAGATCAAATCGGATTTCTGATGCCAGAGTTGCTGGGTGTAGATGGGCTCGCCCTTGGCGTTGTGGACCAGCCAATCCTTGTGTTGCTCGTACACCCAGGCACGAGAGGTCACTTGAAACGGGGCAGTCCAGACGCCAAAGGTCAGGCCGTCACCAGTGACGTGGTATCCGACCGCGCGCATACCGTTCGGAAATTGCGTGGCATTCGCTGTTACATATTCTCCACGGGCATACTGGTAGCCTTCGTCCACCTGGAAGAACTTGTAGCCAAGCGCTTTTAGATGTGCGGCTTGCCAATCGGCGTTCGCGAGAGTCTCGCCTTCGTTGATCGCAGCGTAGTAGGCCGTCCAGCTCCACCAACCGATAGGAGTCTGTCCGGAGACGCGACCATGGTGCAACTTTCGAATTGCGTCACCGTAGACCAACAGCTGGTTGTGATAGTCGAGCCCAGCTTCGAGCATGAGTCGCTCGGATTCGAGCTTCCCTTCGGGTTCGATCGGGAGATTTAGTTCCAGCTGATTTTCCGTCGGATCGTTCTTCAAATCGAATTCCTTCTGAATCTCCGTGGTGCCCGCGAGGTCAACGCTATAAGACGCGATCTTTGCTTCGGAGCCTCCGCCTGCCGCTTGCAAATGCAGGTATGTCAGAAGGCGGTCGGCAGTAAGCGCACCGATGAAGAGACTTTGCTTGCTCTCCCGGTTGTAAATGAGTTGACTCCCCACGCCCCGATGCATCCCACCGGGCGCCTTCCCTAAGTCATAGAGCTGCAAATCAGGCCGATCCTCGCTAAAGCTGTCGGAGAGAACCCGATCGGCAGAGGCGTGACCACCGAGGTTCAATGGAGAATCTCCGACTAGTTCGAGGTCGCGGAATGCTTGCAGCGTCAGTGGCTCTTTCGTCGTGTTCTGAACCGCGACCTGGAGAGTGGCATAAGGAGCTTGGTCATAGAGCTGGATCATAAAAATGAGATCCGGTTTGCCTGGAAGTCCAGAGTTCGTGACCGCGATGGTCCGGCCCGCGCCGAGATCATCTGTGAATCTGGATTCGGACACCACGTGACGCGGATAGTCGGTCGAACGCAGCCACCCGTGATTAATTTCTGCGGCCGCACGACTAGTAAAGATGGGCTGGCCGCCGCGTAACGCCAGCTGATACGTCCCATCTTTGGCGTTCACGCTCAGGGAGACCCTGTCGTTCGCAAATTGCTGGGCCGCGCAAGGCGCGATAAGGATCAGGGTCTCGAAAACGATGGCGATTGCGACGCCGCAGAACAATTTATAAGTTCGCTTTGACACGGTTGTGCATCTCCTTCTTATCCTGACGGAAAAGAGCAATACATTTGGGGTTCGAGGTAGCGAAGGTGGACATGTCCGCACTACTTTATGGCTACGGCAGTTTGAGGAGTGTCATATCCATCGAGCTTTACCCACGCGGCTTTTGCAGATTGTGGAAGTCGGCCGTGAATCTCAACGGTCTCTCCGGGGAAAACGGTGACGTAATTGTTGTCGTACTCGATCGGAAGGAGCTCGTCGCCATCTTTGGCGTCGGTAATCACGGCGCGCTCGAAGAATCCGATGTGTTCGGACGGGTTGTGCAGGCGAATGGTTACGCGATTTTCGCCTGATGAAGACGAATGCTTGGCGGTAAGCTCCAGCGGTGCCTGGGGCATGGTATTCAACGGGGTCATGTTCGCCCAACTTACGGGCTTCAATCCGAAGGCACTGTCGTTTTTCGCGTCGCCGACATCATCATCTTTCTGTGACTGCCAATAGACATTCTCGGTGAGTGTCTTTCCCTTCGCGTCCAGCAATTGGCAGCGCACAAAGAAAACGTCAGTAGTATCCGGAAATCGCGGCAAGGTCATCGCTTGAACGGCGCCACCGGAATCGACCTGAAGATCCTCTGTGTGGCGGTCATCGCGCACCTTGCCCTGCAAGTCGTACACCCGCACGCGCACACGCAAATGTTCCTGGTGCATGGGAGTCTGATTGACAACGGTAATCTTCGCCTGGCTGTGATCGCCTGTCGCATAAGAATCGAAGACGACAGACAGTGGACGTAGGCCGGCCTTTGCCCCGTAATAGGCCCCGCCAGGATTCAAGTAGTAGTCGAAGATATTTCCAAAAAAAGAAGGCCAGTGGCTATTGAGCATCCAATAGATGGTCATTTTGTGATTCGCCCATCCGTCGGCAGCGAAAGCTTCGAATTGGGCGCGCGTGTTTTCGTAGTGCGCGAGCTGAGCCTTACGCGAAAATTCCTCCGCGCCGCTTGAGCTTCCGTAACGTTGATCGACAGCGTGCCGGATATTGATGAGCGTATCGTTTCCCAAATTGGCGCCCGAATGGAAATACCAGGTGTCGTTAATGGGCCAAAGCTTATCGGCTGGAATGAACTTCTTCAGGCTTTCGTAGGTAGGTATGTGTTCATTGTCGCCCTGCTCCGCGCAGGACCCGCGTGATGCAGCGTACCGTCCGCTGAACCAGTAGGTTGGAGGCCGCCAACTGTACGGCCCTTCCATGTGGATGCCGTTCCACTTACGTTCGCCTTGTGCGTCTTTGGCGAAAGAAGAGACGGTGTCGACCGTAGCGTTTTGCCAGTGCAGGTTGGTGAGAATTTTGTGATACGTGTTCAGGACGGGGTCGGGAGGTAAGCCGTCGCTTCCGTTGGCCCAAATCGTTACGGAGGGGTGGTGACGAAGCATCAGAATTTGTGATTGTAGACTGGCTTCCGCAACCCGATGGTCTTCTTCGTCCCATTGATCCCACATTTCCCACTGGTTGCAACACATCCACCCAAACATCAATGGGATTCCCTGCTCGTCGGCAAGTTCGATGATGTGTTCGCTGGAAATTTTTGACTCCCAACGGAGCATATTTAAACCTAGATCTTTTACGTAGCGCAGGACGGCGGCTTCGCGATCTGGGTCATATCGATACAGAAGATCGGGCGTGTAGACGCCGCCGCGTACGAGGAAGTCCTTGCCATTGATTTTGAGATAAAAGTTCCCGCCCTTGCCAACATTTGAAAATTGTTCATCGTTGTCGCGATACTGCGTAATCGAACGAATACCGAATCGGATGTGCGCAACATCGGACAGCTCGTTGTTTTCGAGAAATTCAAAACGAAGGTCGTAGAGATTCGGGTTTCCCATGGTGTAAGGCCACCATAGATCGGGATTGGTGATTACCAGCTGGGGATATTGCGGGGGAACAAAGCTCGCCTGACGTTCCTCACCAGGAGCAAGATCAATGGTCTGTTCAATTTGAATGCCAGGTTTGCCAAGCCGCGAGATTGTCCCTCGAAGGGTTCCATGTACCTGGCGATTGGAGAGATTTCGGAGGGCAGCGTAGACCGTTAGTTTGGCCGAGGAGGTTTGATCTAAAGAGAGGTCGGTGTTGACGAGAGGATGACTGACCGTGACCCCGCCCGAAACCTTCAGGTAGACCGGCTTCCAGATGCCCGCATTGCGGTCGGGAACAAAGGAGATTCCGTGACTTTTTTCCTTTCGCGGCCCTTGATATCCCAGATATTTCCAGTTCAGCCAGTCAAACCAACTATCGGCCAGCTCAATGCCGTTGACATCCTGTATCGCCGTTTCCGGCGTGACTTTGACTGCAAGCGTATTGCGCTGCCCGGGCTTGATCCATTGCGTCGCGTTGAGTTCGTGCGCGGCGTACATGCCGACCACGTGCTTACTGTCCGCGATCAGCTGGCCATTCAGCCAGATTTCAGCACGGTAATTGATGCCTGGGAATTCGAGCAAATAGACCGCATGTTCAGACGGCGCTTCAAATGTAGTTCGATACCACCAATCCTGTTTGTATAGGTCTTGGGGAACATTCTCCGCCATATTCTTCCCAACGTAGAGATTGGGGTAGACGCCATCCTCTTCGAGGATCTCGAGAACGGTGGCCGGCATTCGACGGACCGTGTACCAGTCCGCGTCCTTGAAGTCGGGTAGCGAGACGGCCGCTCCGCTCAGTTGCAGCTTATTTGCGGAAATCAGCTTCCAATTTTCAGCCAACTCTATGGTTCTAGGAGATTCAGAGGCGGCACGCGAGACGTGGCCCGCGACGATTGACAAGATGAGTGAAACGGATAGTCTCAAGAATCGCGTGCGCCCCCTGCTGATCGAATTGACCCTGCGCATCGACTGCTGACACCCGATTTCACCGGATTGCACGTTGACCTCCGACGCTAGACCAAAAGCGAGCAGAGCTACCAGGGACGGGACCCTAAACGAACCTCGCCCGTCGGCCATTGCTCCGCGCCCAAGCACTTCACCATCGAAACAAGCGGGAGCAAGAGATTTCCCTGGGATTGCTCCACCCACACAGGGCTTGAAACCTTTGCCCAACACAAATGTTCGTAAAAACTCTGTAGTGCCGGCCTGCAAAAGAGCAGGAGGAAATTCACGCCCATCCGGTTCAGCACCAAGGCCTCTGCCGCTTCCATCGCCATGCGGCAATATCCCCGCTCTCTGCATTCGCGCCGTACCAATACTCCGCCAATCCCCGCCACGGCAACAGGCTTTCCCTGAACTTCAACCGTCTGCCCCACGAGCCCCACATGACAAACCGTCTTTCCTCCCTCGACGACAAGAACGTGCTTTTCCGTTGGTCTCCACTGCAACTGGAACGCGCTGGTTTGGCTGGGATCCTTTTCCCCTCCAGCCAAGTCGTTTCGATCTGCCGCCGAATAGGACTCCACGATTCGAACTTCGAGAGGCTCCATTGACCTGAAGGGTTGCGGTTGCCCACGTATTTCCATCATGCTTTCGAATCCCGAAAGTTATGCGCTCACACTCAAGGATCATCTTTCGACTAGTGCAACTGAAATCGTTGCACCACTCTGGTAATTACACCGTCCGGGCTTGGGTTATCAGGGTCCAGGTGCGAAGCTAAACTCAGGTGATAAGCGAGCAACTGAGGAAAGACTATTTCGAACGGCGCGCGCAAATCGTCCGGCAAGTCCGGCGCCATGGCAGGGATGAAGTCGTGGCCAAGTTCACTATCGGAATCCTTGGATCCGACCACGATCACGTGACCCAGCTTCTTTTGCCTTAGTTCCCGAAGCACATCTTCTTCAAATCGGCGCCTCTCCGCATCCGAAGAAAGCACGCACAGCACCAGGGAATCGGGCCGGAGAAAGCTCATCGGGCCGTGGCGAACACCCAGGAATGTCTCGTTCATCGCCACCGTACGCCCCGCCGTCATTTCCAGAACCTTGAGGCTCGCCTCCTTTGCAAGGGGAACCAACCCAGCCGAAGTCAGCACCATCAGGCGGGAAGATGATTCAGACGCCAAACGCTGCGCCACTCTTTCAAGGCCAGCAAAGCTGTTATTCACAGTGGCGACGATGCCTGGAAGGTGCTTGGTCAAGAACGCGCCGCATGCGATCGCCATGCCCGCCAAGAGCAAGTTAGAAAAGGAACCGGTCATCACCAGACTGCGGTCATTCGTTCGAGGGTCGAGAATGAGGGCGCGAACTCCCGGGAACCGCGCGAGTTCGCCTTGCTGATTGCAAGTGATCGCGAGATGGACCACATTCGGGCACATTTGCTTCATACGCACAATGACGCCGACGCTCTCCGGGCTTTCTCCGGAGCGACCCAGCGACACGAGTACACCGTTCGAAGCAAAGTCTGGAGCCAGATGAGCCAGTTCCCCGCTGGAGAAAGTAAGAAGATCGGTAGTCGGGATGGCTACGGAATTCATCCACGTCGCGGCAACGGCTGAGGCCGCGTACGCTGAAGTCCCGGCTCCACAGATTACCGAGGCGCGACCCTGCACAAGGGAATGAGCGTTCGAAGAGGCAACGCGTTCGAGTGTCGTTGGCCAGAGTTCCGGCTGCTGGCGAATCTCTTTGAGCGTGATTGCTCCGCGTTGGTTGTGGCTGTCGGAACCCGAGTCCGGCCTTGCCGTCATGTACGGTCATGCCTTTCTGCGATTGAGTTCACTCAAAAACCGCGACGCCTGCTTCGACAAACGTGCGATCCTCAAGACAAGATCCACCACGGACGCTCACGGTTCTACCGCACAACTGTTTTTGACCGCCGCCGAGGCGAGTTCCAGGGACATTCGGGCTTCGCTCAAACGGCCAAAATTTATCTAAAAATACAATTTGAGCGCAAATTGTATTTCGCGTTGATCATTTTGACCGTCGCGCGTTGAGGTGATTGTTCCGAAGCTGCCGCTCGTGTAGTCGAGAGAGCCGGGGGCCGCCACTACACCATTGCCCCCGAAACCCGGATTGGAGAAGTTAGGATGGTTGGTCAGGTTAAAGAATTCGGAGCGGAATTCCAGACGGAACCTCTCCGTAATGGCAAACTGTTTGAAAAGCGAAAAATCGAGACGGTGGAACCCCGGGCCACGGAAATTACTCGGCCCTCCGCCAAGGGGACTGTAGTCGGTTTGGCCGATCGTGGTCGCCACGGGTGGAGTAGCGTACGCCGCTGGATTCAGCCACTGGTTTACGTCGTGAGGACCGGCGTCGGGATTCTGGCCTGGTACCCTGATCGCGTAGCAGCCGAATCCGGAAGTAGTGGACGTTGCGCACGGAATGGTTCCTGGTTGCCCGTCCTGCAGCGTGAGAATCCAGTTCGTTGCCCATCCCCCGAGCACAGCATCCACAATGCGCCCGCTGTCATGCAGATACTTTCTTCCTTTACCAACCGGCAGGTCGTAGCTTCCGCTCAGGTGAAATACTTTATTAATGTCGAAGTCGCACCGGCCGTAGTCCGGGTGGATACCGAAGCCCGGCAGGAACGGTGCTCGATACCCAGTAAGTGAAGTATTATTCAGAACGTCGACCGCATCGGTCAGACAACTCGACCAGGTGAAGTTGGCCAAAACGCTGAGTCCTGCGTTGAACCTGTGTTCATAGTTCGTCTGCAGTCCGTTGTAGTGGCTATTGCCCGCAAAGCTGGTGTAGGTAGAGCTGGAAAAATCGGGATAGGGAGAGAAGGAGAGTGCGGCCAGCCCCAGAGGCAGTATCTGCCGCGGAGTATTCGGATTGACGTACACCGCAAGGTGGCGAACAGTATTGCCGACATAACCCACCTGGACGGTATCGTTTTTGGTGAGCTGATACTGCGTGGTCAGATTATAGCCCTGCGTGTACGGAGTTTTGTTGTGGTAGTCCTCGCCGATCAGCCCGACACCCCCGGGCTCAGCCGCCGCTGGGGTAAGCGGAATAGCAGTTAGCCCGTTGGAAAGCGTGCCAATCGATCCGTTGGAAAACGTGATCGGCGCGTTGGGCGTCTGATTTGGATAGTTCAGATTGAATTGGAATGGGAAATCGTTATAGGTCAACAGTGCGGAGTTTTCAAAACCTCCGTAAAAGATCCCGTAACCTCCCCGAACAACAAGCCTTGGCGTAATTTGATAGGCGAATCCGACCCGCGGAGAGAAATTGGCTTTTTGCGATACTCCCAAGCCGGGCTGCCCCGAGCAGGTTATGTCGATATTGTCTGCCGCGGCGGCCGCTAAGAAGTCTGGTGAAAATGGAGTATTGCACCGCTTGTTGGTCAACAAGAAGGTGGAAACACCACCCACTGTGGCAGCAGGTAGAAAATTGGACTGTGCACCGTAATTTTCGAGCAATTGTCCGAAGTACTCGTACCGAAGTCCAAGGTTCACGGTCAGCCTGGGCTTTACCTTGATATCGTCCTGAAAATAGCCAGCATAATAGTTGCGCTTCATCGAGGTGGTGGCGATATTGGATGCTTGTACGTTGTCCGCGCCGCCCACGAAATCAGCCGCGCCCGGAACCGTACCCGGAATCGGTATCAATAACATTTGGGCAAGTCCGGTATTGCCTCCCGTTGTGGAAGGCACTTCGGTATAAACACCGCTGAAGTTCCACGCTCCGCGGCCCGTAAAAGGCTGCAGGATATTGAATCCCAGCCTTTGGTATTGAAAGCCAACCTTAAACGTATGCCGGCCTGCCGCTTTGGTGAGATTGTCCGTAACCTGCGTAGTCGTGCTGAACTCGATGGAGGGAAGAAACTGATTGCTTCCAAGGGTATTCAACCCCGTAATGAACAGCGAGCCTAATCCACCATTCGAATCACCTTGAGGAACTCCGGGAATTCCAAACTGAGCCGGGATGCCGGAAGTGTTGGCGTTGGGTTGCAGGCGAGAGGAAGAGATACGATTGTAGCCCGCGCGCACTTCATTGACGAGCGTACCCGAGAACAAATGCGTTTCGCTCACCACGGTGTTGAGCGACTTCGCGTCCTGATCCCCGGACGAGAAAGATCCCCCATCCGCAATCCCGCCGAACGGGCCCGGAATAAATGTTGGGTTATCGACGTAACTGAAACGCCCGAAGATGCTGTCCTTCTGGCTGAAGTTGTGATCCACGCGAACATCAAATTGGTCGGCGTTGTTGCTCAATTTTGGGTTTGCGGCGTAGTTGTTGAAGAGGCCTGGAAGGTTTGGGGCGGGATAGAGGTTCAGAAGTTTAATCGCATTAGCGTCAAGCCGCCCTGCCGGAAGGATGTTACCGGGAAATGGCTCGCGCACAAACCCGAGTTGAGTTCCGGCGGGCACACCCGAACAGGGAGTGGTGATGCCGGTAACCGGATCAGCAACTCCGCAAGTCACCGCTCTTGTAGTGGAGGGATCGAAGACTTGACCCAGCGCGAAGGTACGCCCTAGAACATCGGTTCGCGTGCCACCCTGCGTAAGTAGCTCCGAGAGGTTTGTGAATCCACTACTTCGCTCGAGCGCTGTTGGTACGGTGTTTGTCGACGGGATCGCCTGACGGATGCGCGTGCCTTCGTAATCCATGAAGAAGAAGGTTTTGTCCCTCCGAATCGGACCTCCGAAGGTAAATCCAAATTGATTCTGGCGGTATTCTCCCTTCGGGATGCCTCCTGAATTCTCAAAGAAGTTGGCGGCATCCAGCTTGTCGTTGCGGAAAAATTCCCACACATTTCCGTGGAACTGGTTACTTCCTGATTTGATGGTGGCATTCAGGACGGCGCCTGCCGAACGCCCGGACTCCGCGCTATAGTTGTTGGTTTCGACTTTGAACTCTTGGATGGCATCCACCGGCGGACGGACCGCGTACGCAGTTCCGTTCAAGAAATCCACGAGATTGGCATTGTTGTCGAGCCCGTCCAGCAGATAGTTATTCTGCGCCGGCCGCAAACCGTTGGCAGCAAAACTCCCGCTTGCGCCCAGGCCGCGGGTATCCGCTTGATCCTGCGTCACTCCCGCCGAGAGTTGCGCAAGAAACGTAAAGTTTCGCCCATTCAATGGCAGAGCATTGACGGCGCGCTCCTCGATCACCTGTCCTACCGAAGCATCCTGCGTCTGCAGAGCGGGTGGCGCGGCGTTGACGACCACTACTTCCGTGGCTTGACCAGGCGGCAGCGCGATGTCCACCAACACCTTCTGCTGGACGTCCACGGTGACGTTATTCTGCTGCACTTTCTGAAATCCGCGAAATTCCGCCGACAACGAGTAGTGACCGATCTTCACCGCCGAGAAGGAATATTCACCTGTGGACCCGCTGAGGGTCGTGATCGACACTCCAGTTCCTTCATTGGTGAGCGTCACCTGTGCGCCCGCCACACTGCCTCCACTCGTGTCTTTGATCGTGCCGGAAATAGCGCCGGTATCCACCTGACCGAATATCTGACAGGGCAGCATCAACCCCAGCAATACCAGCGCGAATGCTAAAGGCAACCTGCGATTGAGAATAAAAGTAAACATGGTGACGACCTCCATCCTTTCGCTACGTGAGGACCCGGTCCAGAAGTTGACCAACTGCCCGGTGTGATTCCATAAAAGCGTTTCGGTGATCCATTGCCCCGGTCAAATCCGAATGAGAGAACGCAATTCTGCCAAACGGACCATTGCGCAACGCGTCGCGCGAAGCCGGCTTTCCATCCAGTCCAAAAAAGAAACCAGGCTGTGGATTGATGAACGCATGGCCGAATCGATTCATTACGATTCCCGCGATATCGCGTTTGGCATCAAAACCTGAACCGCCAAACATCTCCGTCATCTGCTCCCGAATTTGCCGTTCGTAATCGATGAACGGGGTGGATATCAATTCCGCACGGCCCAGTTGCCCCTGAGCCCGCGGCGGAAGCCCAGGTTTTGCAAAATCCACAAAGAACGTCAGCACCGTGGGCAGATCTGGGCCGACGACGTCCGTATCAACTCCAAACAGCGCGTTCTTCCGCACATTTACGTAGCGCCCGAAACCATCAAACCATTGCGCGCTTGAGATCCCCAGATTATAGAGGAAACGCCAATTGCGAACCGCCACGTTGACCGTCATGTATGGGGCATAGTTGAATTGGTCGTAGCTGTTTTTGCGAGTTTCGTCCAAGTCTCGCACAACGTGCTTGGTAATCCATCCGCCGCCGGCCATAACCACCGTTTTCGCTTTGACGCGCGACACGGTGCCGTTTTTCGAGTACGTGACAGAAACGAAATCCGCCTTGCCCGGTTCGCCGATGTGCTCGACGCGGACGACTGTGGAATCCAGGCGCAATCGCACTCGCTGCCCTGGCTGATCCAGCGCTCCATGACTCACCGGATTCTTCCACACCGCTTCCATCGAGCGTGGTCCTTCGATGGAAGCGGGAATCATGGTCTTGACCATTAATCGGGTCATTCCGGAATTTCCGCCCGGAAACATCTGGATACCGGTCGCCATGCTGTCGTCTACGGTCGGAATTATTTTTGACCATTCATAGAACAGGAAGGCAGACAGCGCGTCGGGTCCCAATCCAAATCCGCCAGCGGCTTCCGAGGTATTCACCAGCCGGCAGGTCTCGCGACTCACCCCGTAGGTGCGGATGAAATAATCCTCAAGACTCATGCTGTCGAGTTGTCGAGAGATGGCGTCGCCGGGATAGTCGTAAACCAGTGGTGGCGCGACAGGCTTCTCGTTATGCAGCGCCAGCATCTCCCTACGCGTGGCCTCTGAAAACGGAACGCCGTCTAGGCCCTTACCCCAAGGATCGGTGACCCAGATTCCTGGTTTGTGTCCGTACTTTGCTCCGAAATAGAAACCAAGGGCTTCCTTGCCATTGATTTTCCCTTCGCCGTAAGGGCTTCGCGGCAGCGCAATTTCGGGCGACGGCCCCTGCCATTTCTGATAGGACTTGAACGCGTCCCAGTCCAACCCCATCGTGTCATAGATGGTTTTAAGGATGCTGTCGGGATACGGCGGCTGAAAATGGACGGAAGCCTGCGGGGCATACAGGCGATGCCCATCTACGACGAATTCATTACGCTTGGCGACACCGCCGAAGATGTGCGCGTTATCGAGAATCAGGCAGTTACGCTTCGAATCAGCCTGTTTGTTGAAGAACATGCCAGCCGATAAACCGGCGTGCCCGCCACCGACAACCACGCAATCGTAGACTTCGCCTGTTTCCGCTACATCCGATGGGCTCTTGTCAAACTTGCCGTCGCGAACAGCATGCGCGTTCTGGATGACGGTTTCCGTATTACCCGCCGAACCCTGGTAGTCGCCTTCGCCGCTGTAGCCGCTCCATCCCGCGACCGGCGCTCCGGGGTTCGCTTCGGACGATTGCGCCTCGAGACCAAATGGACAAGCGGCCCCAACCGCCATGGCTGTCGAAGCCATGAGCACCCCGTCAAGAAAATCGCGGCGAGAGATCGGCTCGTTCAGTCCAAGAATCTTGTCGGAGCGAGGACAATGGGCCACTGCATTCGTTCCTTCCTGCAGCTTCCAAAGCAAGCCGCAGGGCCTGAAATCGTCTGGAATGTTAGGTACTAGCCCCGAATTTCCTTTATTACCTATTGCTTTCGTTTTATTCCGATTAGAATGGACCTTATTGGACGCCCATGCCGTTGTCAAGGGAAAAGCGCGGGACGTGCACGCGTACTTTTGCTGGCTTGTACTAGGAATTTGATTCGTACCGGCACACGCGTCCAGAAACTCATGCGTAGGTATTGAATACTCGCATCGAGTCAGCGCATTGTTGGAACGTGGTAGGATGCTCCGCCCAAAGAAGGTGATGCACGGAGGAATTGTCGAATCGCGGAACGCTTTTCAATCCAGCGAAAGTGCGTCGAGAACAAGCGAGGTCCCATGAAAAAATCCATCGGCGACAATATGATCCCAAAGGGCTGGAGTTTTGAGCAAGGGCTCGAGATCGTCAAGAAAGCAGGATACGACGGTATCGAACTCTGGCTCGGCGACGTTCCGTGGTTTCAAATGAACACTACAGACGCGGCCATCGGCGAGTTGCGCCGCAAAGTGGAAAACGCAGGGCTGGTCGTCTCCAACGTTTCCACCGGCCTCCACTGGGAGACTCCTCTCTCCTCGCGTGACCCCAACGTCCGCGCAAAGGCCATTCGCATCGTCGAGCGCCAAATAGAGACGTCCCAGATCCTTGGTTGCGACGCCATTCTTGTTGTGGCGGGCCTCGTGACTCAGGAAGTTCCTTACAACGAAGTCTATCAGCGCTGCCTGGACGCGATGAAGCAGCTTGCCCCGGTCGCGGCAAAAGCGAAAGTCAAAATCGGCTGCGAGAATTGCAATTCGGAGCAACGTTTTTTGTTGAGCCCCAGGGAATTTTGGACATTCCTCAATGATGTCGACAGCCCCTTCGTCGGTATTCACCTTGATGTTGGAAATATTCATGACACAGGATTCGCTGAACAATGGATTGAGATGCATGGACCGCGCATTACGCGCATCCATCTCAAAGACGTCATGAAAAAGCGCGGCCGCTGCTGCGACACGGTCTATACCAGCCTTTTCATTGGTGACAACAACTGGCCCGCGATAAGAGCCGCAATCACCAAGGTTGGCTACGACGGCTGGTTGATTCCCGAAATGGAAGCCCGCTACCGTTACGCGCAGGACCAGCAATTTTATGACACCGCGGCCGACGTGGACCGCCTGATTTCAGGCAGGCTGTGAAACCCGAGCTTTCGAGGTTGGCATGAGGATTTCACGCCGATATTTCCTGGGTGCCGCGGCTGGCTCTGCCGCCACCCTCTGGTCATTCCGACCGATCGGGTTGGATGCGCTATGTTCTTCACCTGAACGCGCGCTCGATTGCGCGCTGCTCGACTTAAACACGCATTGCGTCCTTCGCGAATCGCTGCAAGGTTATCAAGCAGCATTCGGCCGCGAATATGATCACTTCCCGGAAGCTGGGCTCAACTCAAAACGCCCCTGTCGAATAGCAATCGTGCCAGGCCTCGGGTCGATCGACCATGCCATGGCGGAGACGCTATCGCGATTGCTGGACGCCGGGACTCACGTTTTATTGGAATCCGGCGCAGGCTTCTTAAGCCCGGCGGACTTTACCGCACATCAGAAAATGCTTTATCGCTATTTCGACATTGAGGTCGGTGCCCCTGTCGATCTCTGGTCGAGAAAATCTGCTGACGACGCTCTCCTTAGGCATCGCCCCCAACGACAGCCGAGCAAAAAGCTGGACAGTCCCGAATCCATTCCTTACGTCAACTACTCTTGGCCACGACAAACATCGGTCCGCGACTTCAGTCGAGTGCTTCCGGTGTCGGCGAAAGCGGGAGATGTAATCGGCAGAGTCGGAGTATTGCCCATCGCGTTGAAAAGGCGCACATCCGGGGGCATGCTGATTTTTCTCGGCTCGCCGCTGGGCCCGGCGCTTCGCGCGGGCGACCCTCAAGCTCGGTCCTGGTTGCTGTCGGTTGCCTCGTTATGACTGGGCGCCGCTAAGTTTCTGGCTTAGAGGCTACGAGTCGTGGCCTTCCTGATTTTTCTAGCCCTTCGACCGGGAGGTGTGTGTTTTGCTCTGCATATTTCGTTTTACTTCTTTTGCTTTCGTTTATTCATCATCGGGTTTACACTCTGCGTGCGCATTTCCCGCAACAATGACCGAAGCTCACCCACGCGGGTGGAAGACTATGACCAACAAACTGTGCTGGAAGCGACGCCTGACACACATTACGGCACTCACCACCATGCTGGCCGCCAATCACGCCCCGGCCTTCGCGCAGGACATTCAGTATCGCGAAGACCCGAACGCGGAAAAGCGTATGACCCTGCTCTTGAAGGATTGGGATCCAAAGCCAATGCTACACGCGCCCGCGCACCAGGTGCCTCGCGCAAAGTTCTACGTCATCGACATCCACAATCACGTCAATGACGCCGCGGGAGTTCACGGCGCCGAAGTCGCTCCATCCGACGTCGTAAAAGGCATGGATCAGGCCAATGTCAAGAAAGTCGTCATTCTGACGGGCATGTGGGGAGAAAAGCTTCAGCGCGTCCTCGACAAGATGGTGAAACCCTATCCCGACCGCTTCGTGGTCTTCGCTCAAATGGACTGGAGCAAGATCGACGATCCCAATTTCAGCGCGGAAATGGTGGCGCAGTTGGACGATGCCGTGAAGCGCGGCGCCCGCGGCCTCAAGGTGTTGAAAGATTGGGGTCTCGGAGTCAAAGACAAGAGCGGCAAATTGGTACCCATCGACGATCCGCGCATGGACCCGGTCTGGGAAGAGTGCGGAAAACTCGGCATACCAGTGGCCATTCATTCCACGGATCCAGAGGCTTTCTTCACGCCGACAGATGCGAAAAACGAGAGGTATGAGGAGTTAATGCATAATCCCTCTTGGAGTTTCTACGGCGCCGCTTTTCCCGGAAAGCAGCAGCTGTTGGAGCAACGCAATCATGTGGTCGCGAAACATCCGAACACTACCTTCGTGGCGCTACACGTCGCGAACTGGCCTGAAAATTTGGACGCCGTATCGGATTGGCTCCGAAAATATCCGAATATGTACGTCGAATTGGGCGCGAGGCAGGCGGAACTAGGCAGACAACCACGCCGCGCGGCGAAATTCTTCGCGGAGTTCCAGGATCGCATCCTGTTTGGGACCGATTCCGATCCGATACCGCCAATGTATGGCAACTATTTCCGGTGGCTCGAAACCGACGATGAATACTTTCCCTACTGGGGGTATCCGGGACAAGGAAGATGGATGATTTACGGAATGGCGCTGTCTGATTCAATTCTGGAAAAGGTCTACCACAAAAACGCAGAAAAGATTTTTGCGATGTACCACGGAGAAAAAAAATGAACTGGGCTCGCCGAGGCTCGAGCGGTGCTGCGATATCCGTAATGGCGGCGATAGCGTTAACGAATTTTGCCGGATGTAAGACCCAAGAGAAAAAGCCCGAACCCGTATCCGCCGTGACCGTGGAAACCCAAGCTGATGGAATTCATTTGAAGACCGCGCAAGCGGAGTTTGTCCTCACCACGACTGGCAGCCTGTTGGGCCGCTTCAGGAACGGGACGCAATGGCTGACGCTTGATGAACTGCCGCCAGGATCCGGAGTAGTCGTAACCAGCGGCAAGCAAGTCGTTAGTGATCTTGTGCGTGATCTGGGTCACCCCCAAATCCAGCCGGCGAACGGCAAGCTCGGCTCTCTCGGCAAACGAGTAGAAGTCAAAGGTCACAGTTCGAGCACCGGACTCGATGAAATCCTGACCGTCGAAGTCTATGACGACTTCCCTTCCCTGGCGTTACTCTCAGCCAACTACAAAAATTCCGGCGAGAAAGAAATAGCCCTGGATAAAGTGGCGTTGCAAAATCACTCGTTGAACGCGTCTCTGGCAGACAGCAACGCGAAATCCCATGAAATGTGGGCATTCTTCGGGTCGAGCATCCGATGGGGCAAAGATGATGTCCTGCCCATCCCGGCAAAGTTTTCGCAAGAGAACCCCTTTGGCGCCCCGGTGGAAACTCGCGACGACCTGGGTCGCGTAGGTGGTGGAGTACCGGTCGTGGCGTTCTGGACTCGCAACATGGGCTTGGCGATCGGGCATCTGGAAACATTACCGCTGGCCCTCTCCATTCCGGTGCAAACAACGGCCGACGGTAGAGTGGATGCAGCCGTCGATATTCCCGCGAATACGACGCTCAAACCGGGCGAGAGTTTTTCCACCCCCAGAACGTTCTTGAATCTCTTTCATGGCGACTACTACGAACCCCTGAGTACATGGTCGCAAGCGGTCGAGCGTGAAGGCTTGACCCGCCCTAAAAACAATGACGAAAATTACGCGGTGAGCTGGTGTGGCTGGGGTTACGAATCAAACGTGACGCCAAAGCAAATGACCGACACCATCCCCAAGTTGAAGGAGTTGGGCATCCACTGGGCCACCCTCGACGATCGATGGTTCGACAACTACGGCGACTGGCAGCCGCGCCAGGATACCTTCGGCGGAAACTCCATCAAGCAAATGGTCATTGATTTTCACAAGCAAGGCATCAAGGTGCAGCTCTGGTGGTTGCCGTTGGCGGTGGAAGATGGAAAGTTCAAGTACGAAGATCACAAATACGTCGTTTCCGACGTCGTCAAGCAGCATCCAGACTGGTTGATCCTCGACGAAAAAGGTCAACCCGCAAGGATGACGCGCAATTTGGCGACGCTTTGTCCCGCCGTGCCCGAGGTCCGTGAATACTACAAGCAACTCACGGAGCGCTTCATCCGGGACTGGGATTTCGATGGACATAAACTCGACAACATCTACTCAACGCCGCGCTGCTACAACCCGAAGCATCATCATAAATCACCCCTCGACTCGGTCTACGCGATGGGTGAAGTCTATAAGACGATCTTCGAAACCACCCGCGCGCTGAAAGCCGACAGCGTGACGCAAAGCTGCCCTTGCGGAACGCCCCCAAGCCTCGCCTGGTTGCGTTACATGGACCAAGCCGTGACCGCGGACCCGGTCGGTTCCGTGCAAGTTCGCCGCCGACTCAAGATGTACAAGGCTTTGCTCGGCCCCAATGCCGCCATTTACGGAGATCACGTTGAGCTGACCCGCATCACTGGCGCGAACACCGACAACGAACAGGATATTGGAGACGACTTCGCTTCCACTTTGGGCGCCGGCGGAGTACTGGGAACGAAGTTTACGTGGCCGGATACCAGTCCCAAGCTCAAAAATGTTTATTTGAATCCCGCGAAGGAAGCGCATTGGAAGAAATGGATCGCGCTCTACAACGAAAAGATGCTCTCAAAGGGAAACTTTCTGGATTTGTACGTCTACGGCTATGACTCGCCGGAAGCTTACGCCATCGAAAAGGGAGGCGAAATGTACTATGCCTTTTACGCCCCAGCCACAACGGATAAGCAAAGCAAAAATGAAAACTGGAGCGGCGAAGTGGAACTGCGAGGACTAAGCAACAGGACCTATCACGTAACGAACTACGTCGATGGCAAAGACTACGGAACCGTGGCCGGTCCCACAGCCAAGTTACACGTCGATTTTACCGGCAGCCTGCTATTGGAAGCTAAATAGCGACCTTCAACTGTGCAGGAGCGATCGACTTTCTCGATCGATGTTCCTTGGTTCGCGGTCGCGCACGCCCGTGTAGATGCATGCTTCGATCGGGATTTCCGCACGCTACGTTCACCCGTCCGAGGGCGCAGTTCTGGACGCGATGTCAAGACTGCGTGGGCACAAATTTGGGCACAACGAGAAAGTGCCCGCACAGTTGCCCGCTGTGAAAGATTCAGCAAAGGCAGTAAACTAAGGAAGTTGCTGAGCGTGCGCCCGTAGCTCAGTTGGATAGAGCGTCTGCCTTCTAAGCAGAGGGTCGCCAGTTCGAGTCTGGCCGGGCGCGCCATTTTCCCTGCAAATTGGAAAGATTTCCAGTGAAGTTTGCGAAATGATCTTCTGGTTTTACCTTGGTTTTACCATCGGAGAGTGTGCGTCGGGAACTGTGCGGGCATGGGCGCAATTCCAGCTTTTTCCCGAAATCTGACAACGCCAAGAAGTGTTCTTCCTTAAGCTCGGTTTGCCGGTTCGTTGCCCGAATGATCGAGGCTGTTACACTCTCATCCCGAGTCGCAATCAGCCGCAGAGGTACTGTAACTGTTGAGTCCAGGCTCTCTCGTTGATCGAACAAAACGTGACTGGTCTGGCATCCATTAACAATCTGGAAATCCTCAATGTAGAACTTATTTCCCGTGGTGCGCAGAGTCTTGGCAATTATCGTGATCCCATTATTCATTAGTGCAAACTGTCTCTTCTGCGTTTCTGACTCCAGGGTCTGACGAATCTCAGCATTGACGGGGTTATAGTCTTGGAAGTCGCGGACGTTGTCATAAAAAAGGCTCTTCGTGATTTCCCCATTTTCATCTTTCAAGATTGAGATGAACTCCGGCACCGGAATAAGGCCGAGGTAGGCTTCTGTCACTCCCGGTGCTTCCGGTATGACCGTTCGCTCGGAGAACATAAACTCGCGAGAGATCGCATTCTTGGCCTGATTGTAGAGCCGCTGGATTCCATCCGCGTCAACGGGCACAAACTCAACCTCTCGAAACAAGCGAAGAGATTTCAAATCCGAAACGGCGGTAGCTCGACGAGCGTCCAGTTGCGAATCCCCAGTCCATTTGCCAGTCGTAACGTAGTACAGACGACACACTGGGTTTCCGCGTTTGAACTTGGGACCGCGTTCGTAAATTGCAGCCATAATTTCAGCTGCGTCTCGCACGGCTGCATTCCTTGGGAGCGTAGGCGAGTCTTTAAAGAAGTCGCCCACCCCATAGCTAAATTGCCCAATCTTGGCCGTATCAAAGGCGGCGCTTCTCTCTGCCTGAACGAACAAGAATGAAACGTCAAGATAGCCGTTTCGTTCAGCGAGCTCACCAACTACTTCGACATCCGTGACCAACGACCCGTTTATGATGACTGCGATGCCGTCAATTCCTGTGTCCCCGCCGGACCCCGTTACAACATCCATCGAGTCGAAGGTCTCAGAATGATGGCGCTGAAGGGTCAGGTAGCACGCGAAGTGCTCAAACTGCTTGTCCTCAGATAGCTTGGCGATACCGTGCTCGCGGGAAAACTCGTCCAACAGCGACTTGGTAATTCGATCCATTGACGGTGATCTCCTTGAAAATCTGGACATGCAGAATTGAATTTTGAAGACCTGCGCCATTCCTACTGACGCCAGTAACGTCGAAGCCTTCACTGTCCGAGTAGCTCTCTCATCTCCCCAGCCGACGCATCTGCGGGACAACATTGAATGTGTTCGAGAATCCCGAGAGCAATTCTCGCGCCCCATACGGACCGAAGCTCCGAGAGGCGCGTACCCTTACGCCGGTATCCTGTTATTGGAGACGTCCGAGTTCGTGTCCCATTCGTTCCAGTCCTTAAGGGGACTCAGCCCTCGTGATGCAAAAATCTCGAAAGGCTAACAATACGCTACCACCGAAGAAATGCTGCCGCATGATCGCTAGGCGACGTAGCGATTCGCCAAGACCCACATGAATCCATCGAGAGCGAGTACGAAAGTTCTCCGATGCCAGCTGGTAACCCTCCATCGAAACTCGCCCGGGTCAATCGAGGAAAAGAACCATCCACACGGTACAGTTCTTCGGCTAACACCCGGAACGGTTTCAGCAGTGGCGAGCTCGGAGGCATCGTATGCCCACGCACTCGGTACCGCGGTAGGTTGGCAATACTATTGCGCCTGAGTGGCGGGATGCCGTTGCGATCCTGTCCGAGCGCGGTTGCGTTCTGCGCGAGAAGCGTCCCGGTATATGTCGATAAGCCCTCCGTCTTGAGCCCCGGCGAGTAATTGCACACATACGTACTCGCGGAGAGGTTCCTGGACTTCGCGCAGACTGGCTGACAATCGCGGGACGATTTCCTCGATCCTCTGCCGACCGTCACAAAGAAGTAGCAGGCCGGCGATCCAGTCTGACACCCTATCCAAACGATCAATGTCTGTTGAAACCTCGCGCGTGACATAGAAGTGCGGGCCGCGCTCAAAAACGGGCTTACTCTGAAGCTTCAGAGCATCAACGATGCTCTGGATGTCGTAAGTGAGCTCGATAACAAATAGGCGCTTTTTCCTGACCGGTATGTCGCTCCACCAAAAGGCGGTTCCAGGCGGCACTGGATCGCCGGTGCGACTCGTCCTTTTGTCCGCAGAGGCGATGCGTGTCACGGTATCTTCGTATTCCAGCAACGCCTCGACCGCCCCGGCGCTGCCTGCTTCATGCGAGCGTACGAATGACAAAAACTCCGTTCGGAAGTTGTTGGTCCGATAGTACTCCCGGAGGTCAGATCCTTCGAGTCCCGGCCGTATCTGAAGTCGGAACTCACGCCATTCCAGAAAGAAATCCAGAATTCCAGTCGTGTTCTGATCAATAGCGGTGAAGACCCAGCGAAAACACGCCGTCCCCATTAACGCAAACTCCCGCAGTTCAAGAAGACTGCCGCGGTCCAGGTGCCGCGTCGGAATAGCATAGAAGTTCGGGAAGATCTCAGGATAGGTGCGGATCAGTTGTAAATCTTCATCGTTCTTGCTCCGACCCTGATGTGACATGCCTGAGCATAGTTCTTCGAGGACCAATTCGTTCTTGTGCTTGGAATAAAGAGGAGTTTCGGCTAGAGGCGCAAGAAGGTTCAGTTGCGGGCGTGACTTTGGACAACGCGCAGAGTGCATGAAGATGCCAATGGTCTGCCGCAAATCCTCCCAGGTCTCATCGGGAAAGCCGGTGATTAGCGCTACGGTACTGTGGATCCCCAGACGCTCGGTAGCGTCGATAATCTCTTCGGCTCGCCTGGGATCGAGGTGCTTGTCGATAATTTTTTGCATCCTTTCCGAGCCGGACTCCACGCCAAAAAAGATTCCGCGGCAGCCGCCCCGAGCCATCAAATCGAGCAGTTCCTCGTCGACGCAATCTGTGCGGGCACTGCACGACCAGGTAAATTCATCGCCCGACGCGATCATGGCTTCACAAAACGCCGCCACTCGTCGCCGGTCGACAGTGAACATATCGTGCACGAGTTCGAAATCGCGAATAGAATACGTCGCTGCTATCATCCGCATATCTCGGAGGACTCGCTCTGGAGAGCGGAGCCGGAAATTGCGGCGGAAGAAATCATTGGTCGAACAGAACGTGCATGCAAACGGGCATCCGCGACCTAACTCCAGAGCTGCCCCGTCGACACCTTCCAACTCGCTGGTCAGGTGATAGGCTGGCGAAGGAAGTGCGTCCAAGTTCTCGATCACCGGTGCAGGGGCGTTCCGCCGTGGCTGCGCTCCGAGGCGATAACTCAGGCCAGGCACTTGGTCAAGTCGTCGGTTGCCTTCCAGTTGATCCAATAGGAGCGGTAAAGTATGTTCTGCCTCGCCACGGAGTACTAAATCGACGAAAGGAAATGACGCTAGTGTTTGAATGTCAACAACGGATGCCTGTGGTCCCCCGAGGAGAATCATTGATTCTGGCCGAATTGTTTTAACCGTTTTGGCGATCCTTAACGTCAGAGGATAGCTGCTGCATACTGTACTGAAACCGTAAATATCGGCATATTTTGCAGCAGTATGACGAGCGGCGATTTCGGCGAAGTCTTCGTCCTGAGGCCGGCAACGCGACGCTGAATAGTCGAAATAGGCACGATTCAGATCGAAAATGCGCAGACTTTCGGCCCGCGCCTCCAGAACGGCGGCGAGACTTAGGATACCGAGTTGGGGCCTGGAAGCCGCCCGTACCACCGACTCGCTGGTGATCTCCGCCGGGTCCGCAAACTCGGCAACAGTTGGCGCAGTAACAAGGCAAATATCCATTAGTTCATCCGAATACTCAGTCCTCCTTCGCCTTCTACCTGGACCACAATTACCACTGTCTCAGTCTTGCGGAAGAGATCCGTGGGATGGGTGGCTAGCTTCTCTTTGATTGCTCGCTCAACATCTTGGAGCGTGCTTGTCTCATGTTCAACTTCCACCCAGACGAGTAGCGGGCGTCGCGGGCGTCGATGTTTCATCTTGGGAGCCGGCTTCTTTGATTTCTTCCTCATGTTGGACCCCTTTCCCCGCAATATATAATGGCTAAGTTCGCAAAATCAATCATCGGAACCGCTCTAAGAATGGAAAGAAATCTCTCCGTTTCAGAACGCCGGTCCAGATGCTGGAATTCGTTTCCCCCACGTTGAGATAGATCGAGTCATCCGAGACAGAAAGGTTGAAAGAATGCGACACCACGCTGGCCGGAGAAAACCGCGGGTTGTGGTAGTGCATGACTGCAAACGGCTTTGACGTGGCCCTTCCGTATTCGATATCAAAGTGTTGTCCCCAAACGCATGAGAAGCCGTCGCGCGTCGACAGGTAGAAAACTGTCTCCCCGTCGCCAGACCATCTCGGTCTGTAGCTGAATTCCGATTCACTTGTAATAGGAATCCATTCACCACTAACTGCTTGGGTCGATTTCGGAAACAAAACGGCGAACACCTGTTTCGTGCTGCCATCTCTGGAGGCGGTGAAGAGCAAATGCTGATTCCTGGGGGACCAGGACTCGTCGTCCAGGGAAGTGCCGTCCGCCTCCAGCACGATCTTCGTCTCAATGGTTTTGGGGTCCGCCATTTTGATCGTCGAGGGTACGCCGACCCTGTAAAGAATTCCACGATCTCCGTCGAACCATCCCGTTGGATTGCTGCATCCTGTACACAGTTTCTTCGCCGGTTGACCGCGGGTCAACGTGAACACTGATGAGCCGCGAGCGTCGCGCTCCTCAAAAGCAACTGTGTCTCCCGAGTCATCCACGACAGGAGAGAGCTTGTCCTCATCGGACGACAAGAAAAGCGACTCGGTCCCGGACCGCATATCCTTAATCCAAATATCCCTTCGGCCTCCGAAGCCTCTCGAGAAAGTCAGCCAACGCCCATTCGTGGAGATGTTCGGAGAGATATCAACCGCCGCATCCTGCGTCACCTTCGTCATCGCGACTACTTTCGGGTTCGAGGCATGCGCGATTCGCCAAACGTGGAGCGCGCCTGTAAAGCGCCCGAAGGCTATTGTGCCGTCGTCGGCAAGAACTGCCTCAACCTCCCTGGCATCGCCCGCCGTCAACTGTTGAGGTTTGCCAGACACCCGCAGGTTGGCTTCGAAGAGCGGAAGTTCCCAGAGACTTGTCGTGGATCCCCGTCTGCCGCTTAAGAGTATCGAGTCGCGATACCAGCCGCCTACGTCAATTGGCAGAATTTGCTCCTTGCGCAAGAGCGCCAATCCGCCCGTGTCCTGCACCATTGTTTGGTCCCGGCTTGTCACCCACCATTCGGAACACGCCGGCATCGGCACATCTCCCCTTCGGCAGCCGGTGAATAGGATGAACCGCCCACTGGAACTCCACGTCGGTAACCGGGCATCTACGAAATCCGGGACGAGGCGCACGGATGAACCGTCTGCGAGGGACAGAAGAAATAATCGCCCCGACGCGACCGTTCCGTCCGGATCACCAACCCAATAAACAATGCTGTCACCGTCAGGTGAAAACCGTGGATTCCTGCCACCAGGAACGAGTAACCTCTCACCTCCTCCCGGCACTTGAGCGAGGTAGATCCCGCCGCCGTTCCGTTCGGAGCGGAAGACAATGGCGTTCCCGTCCGGCGCGATGCTAGCCTCCCCGTCTGCAGCAGGGTCTCTCGTAATCCGCACCGGTATACCTGAAGGGAGACGCTGCACCCAAATGTCGAGGTTGCCGACTTCCGCGCGGTCTGAGCTGTAAGCCACGACCTTGCCATCGCGGGACAGACTTGGACGGAGGGAGAGGTCCGTAGCGGGCGTCAGTTGCGAGACTCCTTCCACCCGCCTCCCAGCGGCACCTACCCTCACCAAGGCAAAACCAACTAACATCACCGTGAGCCCAACCCCAGTCCCTGCGATCCAAGTGTTTTTTGATCTTCGTCCAGGGTTCAAGTCAGAACTAACATCGCGGACTGCTTTGAAGCGATCTTCAGGACGGAACTCCAGGCAGCGGCTAATCACATTCTCCCATCGAGTGCTAAGACGGGCAGACGGCAACACCGCCCTTCGCGTACTATCTGGGCGTGAAGGGCGCCGACCCGTAAGCATTTCGCACATGACAACGCCGAGGGCATACTGGTCGGCGGCGAAACTAACCTGACCGTCTCGCTCCTGTTCCGGGGCCATGTACTGCGGTGTGCCCACTCTGGTCCCTGCCAGGCCGCCATGCCACTGCGTCAAAACGTTAAAGGCGAGACCGAAATCGGTGATTACCACACGAGTTCTGCCCGCCCCTGCGTTTACCAGCATCACATTACTGCTCTTAAAGTCCCGATGAACGATGCCGAGCTCGTGCGCGGCAGCCAGACCACCTACCATCTGCTCGATCAACTCGAGTGCCTGTTTGCCCGGGAGCGGGCCGTGCCGGCGCAGCCGCTGCGATAGCGTCTGCCCTTCAAGCAGTTCCATAGTGAGAAACCAAACTAGATCACCCGAGACTTGCGTGTGAGAGAACACTTCATAGACTCGACAAACGTTGACGTGAGAGATGGCCCGTGCCTGCTTTACTTCCCGCTTGAATCGTTCGATAACGGATGGACTGGATGCGATCTCCGATCGAATAGTCTTGAGGGCAACCCTCACTCGCAAGACGGTGTCCCACGCCT
Source organism: uncultured Acidobacteriota bacterium (assembly GCA_963832615.1). Taxonomy (GTDB): domain Bacteria; phylum Acidobacteriota; class Terriglobia; order Acidiferrales; family UBA7541; genus Acidiferrum. Next base: position 45,758 of record CAWHVA010000014.1, on the reverse strand, counting down.
CATACACTTCTCCCATTCCGCCACTGTTTATAAAACGGAGAATCTCAAAGCGTCCGGAAACAATTTGGCCGGAGGCCAGAGACTGGGACGCTTGACGCAGTACGGGGCGATGAAGCACGGACAAACTCGGAGGATCTAGTGAGCCGACAGTACCCCTGCCGAGTGCAATCGGACCGTCGGTTTGCGTTTCCGACTGGCTGCCACCCTCTTGCGGACGTTGGACGGCCAACCATGCCTGCCTGAAGCGCTTGCGCAACTTGACCCGAATCATCGCTTTTACGCGGTGCCAATTTGTTGCATTCACGGCCCAACTCTAGGGTGGAAGCTTTGCTCCTCGGATGCTTTCGACGCATGTTAGGCTGCTCCCCACCGCAAGTCAACGTGGGCGCAGGAGTCAGATCCACGCATCGTACGCAGCCTCCTCGAAAGCGTCCTATTCGTGAAGCGCAACCAGGGTAAAACGGATGTTGTTCCGCTATCCGTAAGCTCTGCCTGATCAATGGTTTTGAAGCGGAAAGCCACTGCTTGGCAAGCAGAAGCCCGGTTCGGGGGGCGCGGAATCACTAGGATTTGAATCCTGGAAGCCGCCGCACATGACTTGGCGTAGACCGCCGGCACCTGAGTCTTACGCGTCGTTACAAGGACCTTCTGTGTTGCCCGACGGTCTTGAACTTAGGCAACTACGGACTGATCTGGGAACGAATTCACCGGAGCCTCAGTTGGTACGGGATTCCTCGTCTTCATCAATTGAATTTCCAATTCTAATTATTGCTCGCCGTGCCGAACATAATTCGGATACACCGGTTTATGGGGTTCCGGCGCCGGATGTTTTGCGAGTTCATCCAGCGCAAGACTCACGGCCTTCTCCAGCTGGGGATCGTGGCCTTCGCTAACCGGCTTCGGTTCCATGTCCACTTCATAGTCCGGTTGCACACCGTGGTTCTCCACGTCCCACTGGCCTTGGGGATTAAAGAATCCAAAGCTTGGGGACGTGACGTGGCCCCCATCCATCAGGGTCGGGATGCCGCCGATCCCTACCAGCCCTCCCCAGGTGCGCTTGCCCACTAGCGACCCAAGCTGTGCTTCGCGGAAATACCACGGCATCGCATCGCCGCCTGACCCGGAGAATTCATTCGTGATCATCACTTTCGGGCCCAAGATCGAGGCTTGCGGAGTGCGGTAGATCGCCCCATAGCGCGGCGCCCACCAACTCATCAGCGTGCGTTGCATGGCGTGAATGATGTAATCGGCTGCCTGCCCACCACTGTTGAAGCGTTCGTCGATGACCGCACCCTGCTTGTCGAGCTGTGCAAAATAGTAGCGGTTGAAATTGGTCAGGCCTCCCAGCGCCGTGTCCGGCAGGTACACGTACGCCAGTTTGCCAGCGCTGAGCTCCTGCACTTTGCGCCGATTGGCTTCGATCCAGGCAAAGTTGCGCAAACTCAGATCGTCGCCTATCGGCGTCACCGTGACATCATGAGCATCCTTGCCATTCGCGGCGGCGGCAATCTTCAGCACCACCTGCGTTCCCGCGGTGCCTTCCAGCAGGCGCTGGATATCATCCGAACCGCTCAGGTTCTGCCCGCCAACGGCCAGAATGAAATCACCCTCCGCAATCCTCATGCCCGGCTGCGCCAGCGGCGCTTGCGGCTGCCGATTCCAATGCTCGCCGGTGTAGATCCGTTTGATCCGGTAGCGGCCATTGGCGATCTCATAGTCGGCGCCGAGCAAGCCGCCCGGCACACGATTTGGGCGCGGAATCGTGCCGCCGTTGCCGCGCAGGTGACCGATGGAAAAATCGCCCAGCATCTCCTGAAAGAGATAGTTCAGATCACTGCGCGAACCGACCTCGTCCAGATAGGGGCGGTACTTCGCTTCTTCCGCCACCGTGTCCACGCCGTGATAGTGCGGATCGTAGAAGAAGCTGCGTTCAATCTGCCAGATCTCGTGGAACATTTGCCGCCACTCGGCATGCGGATCGACGCGAATCTGCATGCCGGAAAGATTCAGCTTGCCTTCACCGGGTTTGGCTTCGCCAGGTTTGGCAGGCGCATCCGCGGAGACAATGACAAATTCGGGCGCCGGTTCCGCGCCACCCGACGGGGCTTCGGACTCGCCGTGCGCCATTTGCAGAAGGATTTTGTTGCCGTCGAACGAAAGATCGAAGTCCGCGACGCGATCGGCCAGCTTCTCGGATTTCTTCGTCTTCAACTCGAAACGGGTCAGAGTTGCGCCACGGTCCGGCTGGAACCGTTCCCGGCCCTCGAGCACATACAGGGTACCTTCCTTGCCCGCCGCCAGATCCGAGTAATCGCGCGGAGGTAAGGGCAGCGCGACCGCGCGATCCTGCAGATGATCGAGGTCGACCTTCACCGGCTTGGGCTTCTCTGTTTTATCTTTCTTCTCTTCTTTGCCAGCCTCATCCTTACCGCCTTCATCAGGTTTCTTGGCAGCGTCTACCTTGTCCTTATTCGAGTGCTCGTCACCAGAGTCCTTCTTATCCTTGCCCGATGTTTCGAGGCTCTTCTCGTCTTCACTTTGCGGCGCAATCGGAGATGCCGCGTCCGCCGCCAACACCAACGCATACACGCTGCGCGTCACGTTGAAGGCGTCGCTGGTCATGTCGAGCCCGCTTGTAGAGGTGCCGTAGTTCGTGCTTTCCGTGAAGTAGAGATACTTTCCCCCGCGATCAAACGCCGGAGAGCGAACGTCGCTCATTCCGTCGGTGACCCGCGTGCTCTTGTGCGAGTCCACGGAATGCAGAAACAGTGCGTGGAACCGGTTAGCGACCGACTGCGTGTAAACCAGCCATTTTGAGTCGGGCGACCAGGCTGCATCGTAGTCATTGTCGTCAACGATGCCCTTGTCGATTACCGCCGCCTTGCCCGTCGTCGCATCCAAAATCCAAATGTTCATCTTATTATCGTGGAAAGCGATTAGCTTGGAGTCCGGCGACCATACCGGGCGGAAATAATAGGTGGCTTCGTCGGCTAGAGGATACTTCTTTACCTCGCCTGCGCCGGTCTGACTGCGGACGTGCAGCGCATACTGCCCTGACTCGTCAGAGAAATAGGCAATGCTCTGACCATCGGGCGACCACGCCGGTTCCCGCTCCATTGCGCCCGGGGTGCCGGTAATATCGCGCGTGGTGCTCTCTTTTGCGGGAACGGTGAAGATGTCGCCGTGCGCCTCAAACACGGCGCGCACACCGGTGGGCGAAATGCGGAAGTTCTGAATGTCGCGATCTGCCGGCGAAATGCGCGGGCGCACCTCCGGCAGGTCCGCGCTCACATCCACGCTGATCCGGCGCGCCTGGCCGCTCCCGGTGTCGTAGAGAAAAAGCTCGCCAAAGCGATCGTATACAATCCCGCCCGGTGCGGCGCTGGCAGAGCGAATATCCGCTCCGTCATTCTTCACGACTTCGGTGAGAGATTTCGTTCCCGGATCGAAGCGGAACAGCGACACTGGCCCGTTGCGGTCGGAAAGAAAATAGACTTGGTTGTCCACCCACATGGGATTGAAGTCGTTCGACCGGTCGCGCGGGACCTTCACCACGTCCAGCGTCGCCATGTCGGCAATCCATACCGAACTGGCCAGGCCGCCGCGGTAGTTTCTCCACGCCACATAGGTCATGTAGTTAAAGGGCGACGCACCGCCGACGGGTGAGTAGGCGAAGTGTTTGCCGTCCGCGGAATACTTCCCGGAGAAGGCCATAGGTAAAGGTAGGACGGTCGGCAGACCGCCATCCAGCGAGACCTTGAACAACTTTGTGTAGCGAGGGCTGGTGCTTTCGCGGTTCGACCGGAAGATGACGCTCTTTCCGTCGGGAGTCCACCCGACCGCGGCGTCCGCTTGGGGATGATAGGTGAGACGCTTCGGAACTCCGCCCATCGCTGGCATGACAAACACGTCGGTATTTCCGTCGTACTCACCGGTGAAGGCGATCATGTTCCCGTCCGGGGAGAAGACGGGGTCGGTCTCAATGCCGGTGCCGGTGGTCAGGCGCGCGGCATGGCCGCCATCGCGGTCCACCGACCACAAATCGCCAGCGTAAGAAAAGACAATCAACCTGCCGTTGAACGCCGGGCGCTGCAACAAAGGATGCGATGCCTGAGCGCAGAGCGCGAGCGGCCAAAGCGCGGTAAGAAGCAAGGCAAAGATCGGGCGGATGAAGCGCATGTCTTATGCTCCGATACAGTTAGTCGGCCAAGTGACGGGTGAAATGCGTGCACATCCTAACGCATCCGTGTGGCCCTATGCTCCGAAAAAAGCTTCGCGCTGCGAGTGTCCGCCCCATTTTTGTCTTGATTTGCGTCTTTCATTTTGCCTGCAGTCGCGAGCCGTCTTGCGTGTGGTCCGTAAACTCCAACGGCGGTTTTACTGCGGTCTCGCCTCCTCGGTCGTGCCGGACGTAAAATCGGGGTAGAACTGGCAGGAGTTCCTCAAACCAAGCTGATCAAATCACAGAGGATAGGATTCTGGATCCACTGCGGGAGAAGCAGAGGGCAGAAGAAGCGGTCAGGGCAGGTACCCAAGCCCGCTTGGGGAAGAGCGTGCTCAATCAGAGCTAGACAGGGCTGTGTTTCGTTTGAATCAATGACTTCAGGTTTTGAGACTCCTGCGAGTAGACTTCGAAGACTTCGAGCAAGTTGCATCCACCTATTGAATCCACCGCGTTAGATATGGAACGACCTGTCAACTACCGGCAATGGTTTTTCATTCTTTCCTCCTGAGGAGGTGGTACAGGTTGCGGTCGAGGAAGCTTTACGACGGTTGATCACTCAGATATTCGCGGGTCGATGCCGCATAATCGTGATCCGTCGGGAGCTGCCTCGGACAATCTGCGCGGGTTAGTCCATAGACCTTCCGCATAACGCGGCCGAGGATTCTCCTTCCCGTGGGCTCCAAGACCGCAACCTGTACCACCTCCATTGCGTTTTACTTTCCCAAAATATTTAGCCTATGCCGCTTGACCCAGTGCTTTTCTTTGCTCGGCTTCCACTTTCACCCCAATGGCCCAGATGAACCCCAAGAGTTCGCGCCCTACTGCCGTGATCACCTTTCCTGTGTTTTTGCCACGCGCGGTGAGCTTTCGATAGCGACCGTGTAAACGATGCTGCGCCTTCCAGGCGATTTCCTTTACCTCTTCACTTACTCGCTCTTGTCGCTTGCGCAAGCATGCGGTTACCGCTGGCGCGTGGCGGTAGGCCCAGGCAGCCTCCACGACAATGCGACGCAGGTGCACATTGCCGGTCTTGGTGATGCCACCTCTTTTGCAGCTCTCTCCGCTGGAGTGTTCCCGCGACACGGTCCCGCTATAGGCCATTAACTGTCGAGCTTCTCCAAACCGGGATAGCTCTCCGAGCTCCGCTACGATCGTCACCGCCGATACCTTCGCAATCCCTCGCAAGGCTTGCAGGGCTTCAATGACCTCACGCATCTGGTGGGGCGCTAACTGCACTGCTTCCTCGATGGCCTGCTCGAGCCGCGTAACTCGTGCGGCCATGTGTTCTACTTCGTGTAAGTAATCTAACAAGGTGGCTTGTTGCGCCAGCGGTTCGAAATGCACATCCTTCCTCACCCAATTCATGTAGTTCAAGGTCCAGGGATTTACTCCCTCTGGTGGCCTCTTCCCATGGCGCAACAAGAACTTGGTCAGACGATTTCGTGCCCGCAATTGGTCTCTCTTGGCAGCTTCACGTGCCCTTACGAGATCTCGCAACGCCTCGTGAGCGGCATCTGGCACCCATACCGCTGTCAGCTCTCCCGCGCGATAGCTCCGGGCCAGCTTCAAAGCATCGCGCCGGTCCGTCTTCACGCGATCTCCCGCCCTCACCGGTACCAGTGTTGGCGCTACTACTTCGCACTTGGCGTCCAGCGCCGTCAGTTGCCAGTACAACACGTAGCCCGTCGGGCCGGCCTCATAACAGAATCGCAATTCTTCAACAGGACCCAGTTTCTTTACCAATTTACGAACGGACTCACATCGATTTGGTATTACTCCAATCGATCGCACCTCTCCGTCTAGCTCCGCAACGGCGACCGCAATCGTCTCTGCGTGGACATCCAAACCGACAAACTTTATTCTTTTCACAGACCGGCTCCTTTCGCTTGTGGCTCTGCGTTTTGGTCTTACCGACTCACAGCGTAACCCACGCGCTGCGAATCGGAGCCGGTCGTTCCATGGTGACAATCAGGCACTTGGGAGTTAGCTTGGGTCTATTGTTGACAATCCGGTTGGCCGACCACTCGACCCAGCCCAACAGGATCGGAGGCGGACGGCATTTCCTAAAGTACAGAGCAATCGAACGCCGAAGCTCCAGAGTAGCCCGCTTGCTGGCAACCTCCCCAATGCTCGCTCGTCTGGACCTAGTAGTCGTCCCCCGCGTATTATTTTCACTAGTTCGTTCTCTTAACCAGTCCTGCGATCAGGAGAATCTTCGAATGCGCTCTTGCCACTTCATTTTTTCCATTGCTCTGCTGTTCACTCTACCGCTTCGTGCTCAGGAAAAGCCGAGCCTCGAAGACTTGAAGCAACAAGCCATCGCCGCCGTTGACATTCGCCAGGTCTTCACGCAGCAAATGGTCGACCAGATCTTCAGTTACGCCGAACTCGGATTCCAGGAGCACGAGACTTCACGATACGTAACCGGAATCCTCGAAAAGAACGGTTTTCAAATCGAGCGTGGCGTCGCCGGAATCCCCACCGCCTGGATTGCAACCTACGGCTCCGGCAAGCCCGTCATCGCTTTCATCAGCGACATTGACTGCATTCCGCGCGCATCACAAAAACCCGGTGTGGCCTATCACGATCCGATTGTCGAAGGCGCGCCCGGACACGGTGAGGGACACAACTCCGGCTCCGCCGTGAACGTCACTGCGGTCCTGGTCCTCCGTGAACTCATGCAGAAAAACAAAATTCCCGGAACTCTCAAGATTTTTCCTGGTGTGGCCGAGGAGCTCCTCGGCACCAAGGCTTATTACGTTCGCGCCGGCCTGTTTGAGGAAGTCGACGTTGTCCTCGGATCTCACGTGGACGATTCGTTCGCCACCAGTTACGGACAGAGTTTTGCGCCTCAAGGTCTCGTCTCTGTGCAGTACCTATTTCACGGCCGGGCTTCTCACGCCGCGATGGCCCCTTGGGACGGCCGCAGCGCCCTCGATGCCGTCGAATTGATGGACACCGGATGGAATTTTCGTCGCGAGCACCTCAGGTTGCAGCAGCGCTCGCACTATGTGATTGTCAACGGCGGCGATCAGCCGAACGTGGTTCCGTCCGAAGCGTCGGTCTGGTATTACTTCCGCGAGCTCGACTACGCGCACATCCGCGATCTTTACGACCTTGGCAATACGATGGCCGAAGCCGCGACCATGATGACCGGAACTTCAGTTACGCGAAAGGTCGTGGGCTCCGCGTGGCCCCCGAACTTCAGTAAAGTCGTTGCCGAGGTGCAGCAGAAAAATATCGAACGCGTCGGCATGCCTCAGTGGAGCGAAGCCGATCAGACTTTGGCCAAGGCTCTGCAAAAAGAAATCGGTCAGCCAACCGATGGACTGAAAACAAAGGTAGACCAGTTGAAACCTCCTTCGCCGGAGACCGAGAAGGGTGGTTCGGACGACGTGGGGGACATTTCCTGGAACGTGCCCATGGTCTACTTGCGATATCCGGCGAACATTCCGTACACTCCGGGGCACAGTTGGGTCGACGGTGTGGCAATGGCTACGCCTATCGCGCACAAAGGTTCCACAGCGGGGGCAAAGGTGCAAGCGCTCACTGCACTCGACTTTCTGCTCTCTCCGGAGCTAGTCAAGCAAGCCCGGGACTATTTCACGAGCGTCCAAACGAAAGACGTGAAGTATGTCCCTCTGGTCGGCCCAGAAGACAAGCCGGCCGTCGAGTTCAACAAGGAAAAAATGGAGCGGTTTCTCCCCGACCTCAGGAAGTATTACTACGATCCCTCAAAATACAAAACTTATCTCGACCAACTGGGCATCCAGTACCCAACTGTCAGGAAATGAAGTTCTTGGCGCTGGAACGGCCTCGTGTTCAACAGAGTCATTTTGATCGTGAAGAGGCAATGCATAGCCCGGCTTACGGTTGATCTGGAATGTTTGACACCGCCAGGCTGCTACTGGAGCTCTTTGAATAATTCACTTGGGACAGACGCTTGAGAGAAACAACACACATTGACTCGTCTTTTGAGAGAGCCTAAGGACTTAAGTTCATACCCGGTTAACCGAGGACAGCTCGCCCAGGTGTTCAGCCCGGTGGGAAAGCTGGGCAAAGTTCCCGCTCCATGCGGTCCAACTTTTAAAACGTTTCTCGTACCTCCCTCAGATCCGTCGTTTTGCCGAAAATGACTTTGCGAGCGAACTTGCGGCGCGGTTCATGAAGCACAATCGAGGTAAAACGGAAGAGGGTCCTCAGTCTTTAAGCTCTTCCGAATCAAAGGTTCCGAGGGGGAAATCCGCTGCCTCATAAGCAGAAGGCAGAAGAACCGGTCAGGGCAGGCACCCAAGCCCGCTTGGGGAAGAGCGTGCTCAATCAGAGCTAGACGGGTAGTGTTCCGTTTGAATCAACGCTCGCGGACGACTTTTAGCTGTTGAGACTCGTGCAAGTAGACTTCGAGTCTTGGTGTTGCGTCGACCCATTGAGACCACCGCGTTTACCAGGCACTACAGGGCTGAAAGTTCCGCGTGAAGGTTTCCCGGGGTTATAATCGCGACCACATATGCCCCTCGCTTCAGGTACACGGCTTGGCCCGTATGAAATTACCGGACCGCTGGGCGCGGGCGGGATGGGAGAGGTGTACCGCGCGCGTGACACGCGGCTGGAGCGCACCGTCGCGATCAAGATTCTTCCTGCGCATCTGTCTTCTGATACCTTGCGCACGCAGCGTTTTGAGCGTGAAGCCAAGACAATATCCGGCCTGAATCACCCGCATATTTGTGTGCTGTATGACGTAGGCCATCAGGACGGGATCGACTATCTGGTGATGGAGTGTGTAGAGGGGGAGACGCTGGAGAAGCGCCTTGAAAAAGGTTCTCTGCCACTCGAACAGGTCCTCAAGTACGGGATGCAGATCGCCGACGCCCTTGACAAAGCGCATCGCAGCGGAGTCGTCCACCGCGACCTGAAGCCCGGCAATGTCATGCTGACGCCAAGTGGTGCGAAACTGCTCGACTTTGGCCTGGCGAAGGCAGTGCAGACGGCGCTTGCGGGAGAAATTTCTTCGCTGGCGACATTGAGCAAGCCGTTTACAGCGGAAGGTACGATCATCGGAACTATTCCGTACATGGCGCCGGAGCAGCTTGAGGGCAAGGAAGCGGACGCGCGAACGGATATTTTTGCACTGGGTGCAGTGCTCTACGAGATGACCACGGGCAGACGGGCGTTTGCTGGCAAGAGTCAGGCAAGTCTAATTGCAACCATTCTGGAGAAAGAGCCGACGCCGATTTCGGAGTTGCAGCCGATGAGTCCGGCGGGGCTGGATCAAGTTATCAAGACCTGCCTTGCGAAAGATCCCGAGGATCGCTGGCAAGCGGCGCGCGACGCCAAACTGCAATTGGGGTGGATTAGCGTCGCCTCGTCGTTACATGACCGGGCGACCGACGAGAGGCGCGGACGGAATCGCGTTGCCTGGGCAATAGCCGGGGCCCTCGCCATAATTTGTTTGTCGCTAGTAGTGATGCGATGGCTCAGCCCGCCGTACGAGGCAAGAGCGCTGCGCGCATTTATTGTTCCGCCAGAAAACGCAACATTTTCTGACGATGCCGCATCCGTGGCGGTCTCACCGGACGGGACGCGGATAGTGTTCGTCGCCCAGGGTGCGGATAACAAGAGCCAACTTTGGATCCGTCCTCTGGATTCCATATCCGCCAAGGCGCTGCCCGGCACGGAATCAGCCAGGTACCCATTCTGGTCTCCTGACGGTCAGTGGATCGCATTTTTCATGAGTGGCAAACTGCGGAAGATGCCCGCAAGTGGCGGGACTGTGACCACCTTATGTGCTGCCTCACAAGCGCGTGGGGGGAATTGGGGTAGAGACGGCCAGATTTTGTTCTCACCCAGTGTCGCTGGCGTCCTCTACTCGGTGTCAGCTGCAGGAGGTCCGCCAAAGCCGGCCACAAAGCTGGATGCGTCTCGCAAAGAGGTTAGTCATCGATGGCCCGTCTTTCTCCCCGATGGTCGCCACTTCCTTTTTTACATTCGTGGCTCAGAAACCGGAATTTACGTCGGCAAGATTGACTCCGACGAGCACAAACTGCTTGTTCGCAACCTGGCAAATGGACTATATGCGCCCCCTGGATATCTGCTGTACGTTCGTGATCGAACGCTGGTTGCGCAGGCCTTTAATCTTCGGCAATTGGAGGTGACGGGAGAGCCGGTACCTTTAGCGGAAGACACTCCGGTGAATGGCACCAGCGGCAGCGCGGTCTTTTCAGTATCGGATACGGGAGTGTTAGCATACGAAACTGGAATTCCGGGCAAGTTGCGTCAACTCAGTTGGGTAGATCGCGACGGAACTTCTCGAGGCACCGTGGGCGAACCCGGCTTTGTCGCCTCGCCACGAATCTCACCCGATGGAGAGAAATTCGTTGTCACCCTGACGGATCCTCAGGAGAACAGTACGAATGTTTGGGTGTACGACATTCGCCGCGGCGTACGCGAACGTCTTACCTTTGATCCATCGTTTACCGGGCTGCCCAACTGGTCGGCAGATGGTAAGAGCGTGATTTACGCCTCCAATCGGGAGGGTGCGCCACACATTTATGAAGTGTCATCCAATGGAATGGGACAGCCGCAATTAATATCAGATCCGAGTAGCTATGACTACCCGACATGCTGGTCCACTGATGGACGCTATCTAGCGTTGATGCGACGCGCGGAGCGAAATTGGGAAGTATGGATCATGCCGTTTTCTGGCGACCGTAAGCCATTCGCGTTTCTTACGGGGCCATTTTCCTATTTTCTGCCAGCTTTCTCACCGGACGTTCATTGGCTCGCGTACCAATCGGATGAATCGGGTCAAAATGAAGTCTACGTTACTACGTTTCCCAAGGCTGCCGGGAAATGGCGGATTTCCGTGACTGGCGGTACCGCGCCATTATGGCGCGGTGACGGAAAAGAGCTCTACTATGTCGCGCCTGACAGGACGCTCATGGCGGCGGAGGTCAGGGCAGTCGGGCAGGACCTCAAGGTGGGCGCCGTCCATTCACTCTTCAACCTTGGCACTTCACAAGTGGTTGGCGAGAATTTCGACGTAGCGCGGGATGGCCGATTTCTCGTTGCAAGAGATGTGCCTGACCTTCATCCGGCACCGATGGTGATCATGGCTAACTGGGCGGCAGAGCTAAAGAAATGAATCTCGCAACGGGGAGCAAACTCGGGCCGTACTAGATCGTCGCTCCGCTGGGCGCCCGGCTTAGGCGCGATGTGACGATCAAGGTTCTACCGCAACATCTTTCCTTAGTCCTGAACTGAAAGAGCGCTTCGGCCCGCGCGGTCCACGTCTCTTGTGCCCGGTAAGTCGGCTAATCGTACAAGTGGTTTTTGGGCCGATTTCACTTTGACCTGAACTTATCGAGAATAAATGAGCAAGGCTAAGACCATTCTTGCGAGCCCAGCTAGCAAGAAAGCCACACCTGCGATGCGAATTGCGATCCTTGAACTACGACGTTCGCTGGCTGTCCCCATAGACCACAGTTCACGATTTAAGGGTGAATTGCCGAGTTTCTTATGGAATAAAGACTTTAGTTTGACGCCGCAGGTCTGATTGAACTGCGCTATTCGATTCACGTTCGATAGAAACAGGATTCCTGCGATCAGGAGGATCGTAGCCCAAAGGACATTGCTCATACCTAGGCTCATATAAGCGAAGGATATATCGCAAGGTTACAGGCCTCAAGGATGTTTGTGTGCCGTGGCCCTGCCCCAAGTCCCGATTAGTCGGATTACCGGACAAGTCCCGTACCAAGGACTCCAGCGGCGGCCCCAACCGCTACCGAAATAGCCCGCGGGCCGGTGACAAGGAAAGAGGGCAATCCCGGATGCTGTGGGACTGCCCTCGGGACCATCCGATTGTGAGAGGAGCTAGTTATTGGCCATCGCAACAAGGACTCGCTCAGTGGAAGCGGGGCCTTGTGCAAGCACCTTTTCGTTCCTCTGAGTCTTTGGCACAGAGTACAGGATTTCCAGATCGACCTTAGCCAAGTCCAACTCGCGAACGAAGAAGGTTCCGCCGCGTTGTTCAAGGATTAGGACGCTGGGTCCGTCGATGTGGCGGTCGGAGATTACAGCTGCGAGTTCAAATACAGAGCCATTGGGTCCCTTGATGAGCATCGGCTTCACCACCGAGACGGAATTTAGAGAGAAAGTGTAGTCACCGGCAGGTAGGGTTGCATTCTGCCAGCGAATCTCGTGTGAAAGAGTAAAGCTGCCTCCGGCGACAGTCTGTGCGGCGGCTTGGCCCGCGCTCGCGCAGATGCCAAAGAGTCCGAGGCCCGCTATTGCCAGAATTCGATTGAATGATTTCATGGGAATCTCCCTTCGAATCGATCAGTCTTCAGTGCTTCGACTCCGAAGTGCACGCGACACAAGGGAGCATTTGCGTGGCCGCGCCGGCAGAGATCCCGGCGGGAATGCGTCTGCGGTGGAAGCGTCTGATTGACAAAGGGATCTGGCAAATGGCTTGTCGAAAGCAGCAACGAACTACCGTGCCGCTGAGTCGGATCTCTATCCGATCCGACAGTTGTCCTATCCTTTTGGATAGACTTTCTGGGTTACCATGACGGGAAGCGCGAACATACTTCTGGAGCGGTAACCCGTCTAGCAGCTCGTTGAAGAATTGAGTTTTGTGAGACCTCGGTTCTGAATTTCAAGGGTTATCACTGAATTGCATAGGACCGTTTGGTCGTTCTATCCGCTCAGCTGGCCCTAAGCGGAACCCGCTGTCATGCTTCCGCTATCAGGTTTCGCAATCGGCAGAGGTTGTAAGCAGCGCCGGTAAAGGTGAACAGCCACCCAACCTTGTCGATCCCTCGCAGCTTCACTTTCCTGACCATCCCCACCATTTTCATCCACCCGAACGATTGCTCCACTCGTTTTCGCTTCCGCTGACTCACCTCATACCCGACATGTCGCGTAGTCCGCTCGTCCACCGCGCTCCTGCGGTTCGTATCGTTCTGCGCCACATGTGGGGTAATGTTCATCCCGCGGAGTTCTCGTACGAATTCCTGCGTGTCGTAGTTTTTGTCTCCTCCCAAGGTGACCCGCTTTCCGCTGGGGATGGCCTCGGCCATGAGCATCGCTGCATCTCGCTCCGCTCTTCCATTAGCCTCGGTCAGAAAAGTCTGCACCAGAAGCCCGTTACGGTTCTCCATCAATACATGCCCCAGGTAGCCGAGCTTTGCTTCGCTCCCTTTGGATTTCTTGAACAGTCTAGCGTCGGGATCCGTGGTCGATTCATGGGTCTGGTTCGTCCGCTTCTCCTTGTGAAAGTCGACCTCTCCTCCTGGTCCGGGTGGCTTCCCCTTTCCGTCCTTCCGTCGAAAGCTCTTTTGACTGGCCCAAGCCTCGATCAACGTCCCATCCACCGTGAAATGTTCATCCGACATGTACGGCCGCGCACGTTCCAGCACCCGTTGAAAAAACGACTCCGCGATCTCTTCGTTCAGCAAACGCTCCCGATTCTTACTGTACACCGCGTGATTCCATACCACCTCGTCCATCTCCATCCCCACAAACCACCGGAACAGCATGTTGTACTGTAGTTGCTCGATCAGCATGCGCTCACTGCGCACCGAATAGAAAACCTGCAACAGCAGTGACCTCAACAGTCGCTCCGGGGCAATCGACGGACGCCCCACATCGGAGTACAGCTTCGCGAACTTCGGCGACATCTCCTTCAGAATCTCGTCCACCATCTTGCGGATCGGTCGCAACGGATGATCCGCGGGAACACGCTTCTCTGGAGAAATGTAGCTGAACATCCCTTCTTGCAGGTCATCGTCGCCGCGCATTCACTCGCCTCCTTCGCCTTCCTTCACTCAGACGAGTTCTCTTACATTAAAGTTGCAGTGGAACGGAGTTTTTCAACGAACTGCTAGAAGCTAGTCCAACTACTGTGGGCCACAGAGGCTAAGTGGATCAGAGTTTCTTTGACGCTCTGTCTAGCCATTCCATTTCCCACTTAGCGACGTTGGCCCGGATAACCGCTGTTGGCTTAGTTTAGGATGGAGTTCAACAGGTCCGTCTAATGCAGACTCAGACTGCCAGGTAAGTCGGGGCTACCGGACAAGTGCCGTAGAAGCTGTGAAGAAACTCTCCGAATTTCCGCGTTGTAAAATAAAAAGTCTGCCGTAAGCTCGCGGCATGAGCCAAGAAAATACCATCAGTAAACAGCCTTTGATCCGCTACGTGAACCGCCAACAGATGAGTTGGCGAGCCGTGGATGTGGAGCACCTCATCGGCGAGGACCACCCGGCGAGAGCTATTTGGGCACTGGTCGGGCGATTGAACTTGAGTGCCTTTTATCGAGCCATCGAGAGCAGCGTGGAAGAAGGCGGGCGGCCAGCGTTCGATCCGCAACTGCTGATCAGTTTGTGGGTGTATGCCTATAGCCGAGGAATTGGTTCGGCACGGGAGGTGGCCCGGCGCTGTGCATACGATCCTGCGTTCCAGTGGCTGACAGGGTTAGCGGAAGTGAACTACCACACGCTGGCGGATTTCCGCGTGGAGAAGCAGCAGGAGCTGGATGAACTCTTCACCCAGGTGTTGGCGGCGCTCAGCAAAGAAGGACTGATTACCCTGGACCAAGTGATGCAGGACGGCACGAAGATTAAGGCGCAGGCGAGCAGGAGGAGTTATCTCCAGGAGGAAACGATTCGCGAGCATCTGGAGCGGGCGCGACGGCGCGTAGCGGAGATGGGCGATCCCCGGAATGACGAGAGCAGCCCGAAAGCAAAGAAAGCCCAGGCCCGCGCACGACGCGAGCAACAAGAGCGGTTGGAAGGTGCGCTGGAAGAGTTAGAGAAGTGGCAGGCACGCAAGAGCGGAGAAAACGCCAAGAGGGAGACACGGGTAAGCACCAGCGATCCGCAAGCGCGGGTAATGAAGCATCCTGATAAGGGATTCGTGCTCAGCTACAACGCGCAGATTTCCACGGATGCAGCGTATGGACTAATTGTGGGACTGGCGGTGACTCAGGAGGCCAACGACAGCGCGCAGCTACTACCGGCGGTGGATCGCGTGGAACAGCGACTCGAGAAAAAGCCGCAACAGATGGTGGCCGATAGCGGTTACACCACGCGAGAGAATATCGAGAAGATGGCCGGGCGAGAGGTCGATTTTCTGGGGACCATGCGGCAGGAAGATGTGCCGCGCGGCGCCAACCTGAAGAACCGGTTTCCGCCGAGCGCATTTCTCTATCAGCCGGAGAGGAACCGCTGTGTTTGCCCGGAGGGCAAAGTCCTGCTTCCGCAGGCACGACGCAAGGCGGGAGCAGGGATGATTTACCACCTCTACGAAGCCCGGTTTGAGGATTGCCGAAGCTGCCCTCGCAAACCGGAGTGTTGTCCGGACAACAAGAAGAACGGCCGTTCCGTAGCGCAACTCGAAGAAAGCCCCGTGGTGATGGCGTTTCGCAAGAAGATGGCCAGCGAGGAAGTCCAGGAGCGATATCGTCGCCGTGGACGAATCGTGGAATTTTGTCACGCATGGATCAAGAGCAAGCTGGGACTGCGGCAGTTCCATGTGCGGGGCCTGAAAAAGGTGCAGATGGAAATGTTGTGGGCTTGCCTGACCTACAACCTGCAGTTTTGGATCCGCCTAAGCAAGCAACGCACAACACCAGCAGTTACCTGAGAGAGTAAGAGAACATCGAAGAGGATCAAGACACTCGCCAAGTAGCAACTCACAAATTCAATAAACTGACGCTCAATCCTCAGTCCATTCCTAATTGAGTTTCCTCACAGCTTCCGTACCAGGACTGCACTTGTCCGGTAACCGCGTTCTATAAAGGGGAGAGTCAAGAGAAAAAACTCCCCGGCGACTGGCGAGAGCGAAGTTGTTCGCTGTGCTCTCCAGCCCATGTAATGTTGGGAGGCTCTGGGGGTTTTCTCTTCTTGCAGATTCATATTGCTGTCGTGACGACTCCTTTGGCTTCTGACGCAAACAAGCAGTGCGGTTGAAGGTGCCAACCATGGTTCTATCTGAGGCTCAAGGCCTATAGCTTTTTCTGGTTGTCCGAGGGGGCATATAGTTAATCAAGAGACTCGCGGTGCTCGAACCATGAGAAATCCTATCAGACATCGCGCTCATTTAACGTGTCTGCGGGCGTTCTCAAGCCAACTGTCCGCCGTCAACAAACAACAAAACGCCATTCACGTAATCCGCGTCGGACGATGCCAAGAACGCAGCCGGTCCGGCAATATCGTCCGGCAATCCTAGCCTGCCAGCGGGAATCAGTTTTCTATACTTGCGCATAAATCTGGAGTCTTTCAGGAAGGGTTCCGTCAAACGTGTCCGGATCAATCCTGGACCTATGGCGTTCGATTGTATGCCGTAATGACCCAGTTCCCGCGCCATGGTTTTGGCCAAGAGGAATAGTGCGGCTTTCGAAGCGTTGTACGGTGCGAGTTCAGCTTCCGCATCCCAACTGTTGGTCGATGCCATGAATATCATTTTGCCGCGCCTCTTTTTGATCATATGCGGAGCCACCGCGCGCGCCACCAGAAATGCGCCCTTCAAATTTATGTCCATCGTCGAGTCCCACAGATCTTCACTGGTTTGTACAAAAGGCACGCTCTTGGCGACACCCGCGACGTACATCAGGATGTCGACTCGACGGTGGCGTCGTACAATTTCTGCAACCATTCGTTCTATTTGTCGCTTGCGGCGAACATCGCAAATTGTGGTTTGTACAGTGGTTCCTGCGTCCGCCATCTCGCGGGACAACATATCCATCTTGGCGCGGTCGATGTCCGCGATGACAACATGGGCGCCCTCCCGCCTCAACCGGATGGCGATCGCCCTGCCGATGCCCTGCGCCCCACCCACAACGATCGCGACTTGGCCTTTGAAACGTTCCGAAGAAATCGCACCGAGCTTTTTCATGGGCTGCTACTCCGTTCCTTTCATTGCGGCATGCCGGAGGCGCTTAGATTGCCAAATTTCATTTGGCTTGTCCTCCCACAAATAAACCGGATTCCATGCTGCCGTCGCGAAATGACAAGGTGGGCGCTCCCAATGGGTTTCTGGTATTACTTCTGGGCTGCAAATTTTATCGTAGCTGGATCGTCTATTGTCCTCATCACCCGCATCGTCATGGTCCGAGGGAGCGAGGACCGGCGCGATATGCTGCGAAGCTTGAAGGATGAGAGCGCCCGCTCGGAAGAGGCCTCATACATAGATACGACCTATCGAATCCACCCGGATTACCGGACATTTTGGGTCACGGTGCTCAACTGTCTGGCTCTCAAACTATTTGTCTCGATGGAGACAGTCCTACAACTGTTCGCTAGCTAGGCCGACGAGGGCAGTTCTGGAGCTGTTCGACGGTCAGTCCGGTGGTGTCAGTCCTCGGACTGTTCGAGTCTTAATACATTTAATTCTACTTGCCCGATTAGTTGCGTAATCGGACATGTGCCGCAGAAGCTGTGAGGAAACTCAATTAGGAATGGACTGAGGATTGAGCGTCAGTTTATTGAATTTGTGAGTTGCTACTTGGCGAGTGTCTTGATCCTCTTCGATGTTCTCTTACTCTCTCAGGTAACTGCTGGTGTTGTGCGTTGCTTGCTTAGGCGGATCCAAAACTGCAGGTTGTAGGTCAGGCAAGCCCACAACATTTCCATCTGCACCTTTTTCAGGCCCCGCACATGGAACTGCCGCAGTCCCAGCTTGCTCTTGATCCATGCGTGACAAAATTCCACGATTCGTCCACGGCGACGATATCGCTCCTGGACTTCCTCGCTGGCCATCTTCTTGCGAAACGCCATCACCACGGAGCTTTCTTCGAGTTGCGCTACGGAACGGCCGTTCTTCTTGTTGTCCGGACAACACTCCGGTTTGCGAGGGCAGCTTCGGCAATCCTCAAACCGGGCTTCGTAGAGGTGGTAAATCATCCCTGCTCCCGCCTTGCGTCGTGCCTGCGGAAGCAGGACTTTGCCCTCCGGGCAAACACAGCGGTTCCTCTCCGGCTGATAGAGAAATGCGCTCGGCGGAAACCGGTTCTTCAGGTTGGCGCCGCGCGGCACATCTTCCTGCCGCATGGTCCCCAGAAAATCGACCTCTCGCCCGGCCATCTTCTCGATATTCTCTCGCGTGGTGTAACCGCTATCGGCCACCATCTGTTGCGGCTTTTTCTCGAGTCGCTGTTCCACGCGATCCACCGCCGGTAGTAGCTGCGCGCTGTCGTTGGCCTCCTGAGTCACCGCCAGTCCCACAATTAGTCCATACGCTGCATCCGTGGAAATCTGCGCGTTGTAGCTGAGCACGAATCCCTTATCAGGATGCTTCATTACCCGCGCTTGCGGATCGCTGGTGCTTACCCGTGTCTCCCTCTTGGCGTTTTCTCCGCTCTTGCGTGCCTGCCACTTCTCTAACTCTTCCAGCGCACCTTCCAACCGCTCTTGTTGCTCGCGTCGTGCGCGGGCCTGGGCTTTCTTTGCTTTCGGGCTGCTCTCGTCATTCCGGGGATCGCCCATCTCCGCTACGCGCCGTCGCGCCCGCTCCAGATGCTCGCGAATCGTTTCCTCCTGGAGATAACTCCTCCTGCTCGCCTGCGCCTTAATCTTCGTGCCGTCCTGCATCACTTGGTCCAGGGTAATCAGTCCTTCTTTGCTGAGCGCCGCCAACACCTGGGTGAAGAGTTCATCCAGCTCCTGCTGCTTCTCCACGCGGAAATCCGCCAGCGTGTGGTAGTTCACTTCCGCTAACCCTGTCAGCCACTGGAACGCAGGATCGTATGCACAGCGCCGGGCCACCTCCCGTGCCGAACCAATTCCTCGGCTATAGGCATACACCCACAAACTGATCAGCAGTTGCGGATCGAACGCTGGCCGCCCGCCTTCTTCCACGCTGCTCTCGATGGCTCGATAAAAGGCACTCAAGTTCAATCGCCCGACCAGTGCCCCAATAGCTCTCGCCGGGTGGTCCTCGCCGATGAGGTGCTCCACATCCACGGCTCGCCAACTCATCTGTTGGCGGTTCACGTAGCGGATCAAAGGCTGTTTACTGATGGTATTTTCTTGGCTCATGCCGCGAGCTTACGGCAGACTTTTTATTTTACAACGCGGAAATTCGGAGAGTTTCTTCACAGCTTCCGCACCAGGACTTCACTTTTCCGATTAGCGCGTTAACCAGGACTTTAGAAAGAATCAGTTTTGTCTTACTTCGTACTACCATTGAATTTCGCCTCTAGCACTGTGTTGAAAGGCCTGACTATGGAACGCGGGTTTGGAGTCATGTCCGGAGTCCTGCTGGCAAGCATCTGTCTTCTGTCCGCAGCTCTCCCTCAGACCGTCGGCGGCCTTGTTGAGCAGTTCGAGAGCACGACGGTGTTCTGGGAACAATTTGAGGTCGCCAAGAAGATTGTCGCGCTTCATGACAAGAGTGTGCTTCCACGGCTTGAACCCGGCTGAGACGTGAGGAAATGCGCCTCAGAGGCAATGCGGCGTTCGTTTTCGCAAGACTCGGCGATGATCGGGGGCTTGAGGTTATCCAGGCTATTCTGGAGGACCGTTCGCCGAAACGGGCCGTGTTTGAGATCGACAGCACGGGACACCTGAGTCCAGCGTTACAAATTCGTGCGGACCGTTACTACGCCGCGCACCTTTTGGGGGATCTGAGGGACGTGCGGGCAGTTCCCATTTTGATTCCCTTGCTGAAGGACGAAGACGTCAAGGTAATCGTTCCTTGGTCGTTTGCAGAGATTGGCGATAAATCAGCGATCCCCCCGTTGAAAGAGGCCCTAGCTGACAAAGATCTGACTATGCGCGCCTCGGCCCTGCGCGCGCTTGAAAAGTTAGAACGAGACAGTCCTGATTAGTCGGGAAACCGGACAAGTCCAGTTGAAGCTGTGAGGAAACTCAATTAGGAATGGACTGAGGATTGAGCGTCAGTTTATTGAATTTGTGAGTTGCTACTTGGCGAGTGTCTTGATCCTCTTCGATGTTCTCTTACTCTCTCAGGTAACTGCTGGTGTTGTGCGTTGCTTGCTTAGGCGGATCCAAAACTGCAGGTTGTAGGTCAGGCAAGCCCACAACATTTCCATCTGCACCTTTTTCAGGCCCCGCACATGGAACTGCCGCAGTCCCAGCTTGCTCTTGATCCATGCGTGACAAAATTCCACGATTCGTCCACGGCGACGATATCGCTCCTGGACTTCCTCGCTGGCCATCTTCTTGCGAAACGCCATCACCACGGGGCTTTCTTCGAGTTGCGCTACGGAACGGCCGTTCTTCTTGTTGTCCGGACAACACTCCGGTTTGCGAGGGCAGCTTCGGCAATCCTCAAACCGGGCTTCGTAGAGGTGGTAAATCATCCCTGCTCCCGCCTTGCGTCGTGCCTGCGGAAGCAGGACTTTGCCCTCCGGGCAAACACAGCGGTTCCTCTCCGGCTGATAGAGAAATGCGCTCGGCGGAAACCGGTTCTTCAGGTTGGCGCCGCGCGGCACATCTTCCTGCCGCATGGTCCCCAGAAAATCGACCTCTCGCCCGGCCATCTTCTCGATATTCTCTCGCGTGGTGTAACCGCTATCGGCCACCATCTGTTGCGGCTTTTTCTCGAGTCGCTGTTCCACGCGATCCACCGCCGGTAGTAGCTGCGCGCTGTCGTTGGCCTCCTGAGTCACCGCCAGTCCCACAATTAGTCCATACGCTGCATCCGTGGAAATCTGCGCGTTGTAGCTGAGCACGAATCCCTTATCAGGATGCTTCATTACCCGCGCTTGCGGATCGCTGGTGCTTACCCGTGTCTCCCTCTTGGCGTTTTCTCCGCTCTTGCGTGCCTGCCACTTCTCTAACTCTTCCAGCGCACCTTCCAACCGCTCTTGTTGCTCGCGTCGTGCGCGGGCCTGGGCTTTCTTTGCTTTCGGGCTGCTCTCGTCATTCCGGGGATCGCCCATCTCCGCTACGCGCCGTCGCGCCCGCTCCAGATGCTCGCGAATCGTTTCCTCCTGGAGATAACTCCTCCTGCTCGCCTGCGCCTTAATCTTCGTGCCGTCCTGCATCACTTGGTCCAGGGTAATCAGTCCTTCTTTGCTGAGCGCCGCCAACACCTGGGTGAAGAGTTCATCCAGCTCCTGCTGCTTCTCCACGCGGAAATCCGCCAGCGTGTGGTAGTTCACTTCCGCTAACCCTGTCAGCCACTGGAACGCAGGATCGTATGCACAGCGCCGGGCCACCTCCCGTGCCGAACCAATTCCTCGGCTATAGGCATACACCCACAAACTGATCAGCAGTTGCGGATCGAACGCTGGCCGCCCGCCTTCTTCCACGCTGCTCTCGATGGCTCGATAAAAGGCACTCAAGTTCAATCGCCCGACCAGTGCCCAAATAGCTCTCGCCGGGTGGTCCTCGCCGATGAGGTGCTCCACATCCACGGCTCGCCAACTCATCTGTTGGCGGTTCACGTAGCGGATCAAAGGCTGTTTACTGATGGTATTTTCTTGGCTCATGCCGCGAGCTTACGGCAGACTTTTTATTTTACAACGCGGAAATTCGGAGAGTTTCTTCACAGCTTCCGTACTAGGACTTCACTGCACGTCACTTCGGCAAGTCACGGTAACGAGGATGCTATTCCATTTATTCATGAGCGACGCGCAAGGGCAGAACAACCAATTTGTCAGGTTGGAAAGAGAACTGAATCAGGACTTCGCCAGACTTTTTAGTTGTTTTACCAGCCGTTCCATCGCCTGCGTATTACGGTAGACCTGAACGGATAGAACTTCGGAAAGCGGTACACCGTTAATTTGGGCGCGCAACTTCATTGCGGAAGTCAGGAGTTGGTCAAGGCAATTGCGAAACTCAAGGTCGCGCTGACGCGCATTCATCGCTGGGTGATGGCTAGGTGCATGACGGTCTCGCAAAAGGAGCATGTCCAGTTCCCGGCCCGACGGTTCAGGAGGGTGTACCCCGTCGCTTCGCCTGTCCTGGCCGGCTACAAGCCGTGCCGTGGCAGCCGAGCCTAACAATGCCAAACCGGCTTGAATGAAGCCACGACGTGGGTGACTCATAGGATGCGCCTCCGGAAAAGAAATATCGAAGTGAGCGAGATAGAGGCCGCCGTTGGCAAGCCCGATAACCTGCATCGTTTTTAGGGGAAGTAGCCAAAAGAAGTCGTGATGGAAGGCTCACAATTTCCTGATAGAATCCTGACAATTACGCGAGCGGTAGCGTCTCAAATGCAGCCGCAATCAAAAACCGTGTATTCCTTCGGTGACTTCCGGCTGGATCCTTCCGACCGCTTGCTCCTTTGCAATGGAGAGCCCGTCCCCCTGACACCCAAGGTGCTCGATGCACTGATCCTCCTTGTCGAAAACGCCGGGCATCTCGTCGAAAAAGATGAGTTTATGAAACGGCTTTGGCCCGATAGCTTCGTAGGGGACGACGCGCTGGCGCAGAACATTTCGCTGCTGCGAAAAGCGCTGACGGATAAGAATGCCGCGGCCGATTGGATTGTCACCGTGCCCAAGCGCGGCTATCGCCTTACGGTGACGGTCATTGAATCGAATGGATCTAGCGGTGCTACGAGAACGCGAGCCGTCAACAATGAGGCCGCAATCGCACCTTCGGTTTTAATGAATCAGTGCACCGAGCAGGCATCGACGTCATTGCCCAATGAATCGGTCCCGGCCGCGAGTCTGCCGGCAGGAGAATTGCCGAAGGGCAAAATTAGCTGGATCTTGCGGGCTGTTGCGCTGGCCTTGCTCGTGGTTGCTGCCGTTGGGACCTTCATGTATGTGCGTTCGAGAAGTTCGACGGGGCTCGCGGGAGTTGAAGTCGTACCGCTTACCGGTATGGATGAGATGGAGAACGGCGCGGCCTTTTCACCTGACGGTAACCAGATAGCGTTTGTGGCATCCCGCGGAGAAGAAAGCCTCGGCATTTACACCATGCTGATTGGAGGCGAAAAGCCCCTTCGCCTGACTTCAAACCCTAGGGATTGTTGCCCCGCATGGTCCCCCGATGGACGAACGGTGGCGTTCGCGCGCGACGAAAAGATCGGCTACTCCATTTACGTTGTGCCGGCCCTCGGGGGAACGCCGAAGCTTATCTATACCAATCCAATCGACTTCCCCGAACACATCGGATTTCCGTCTACTTTTACCTGGTCGCCGGACGGAACTCAGCTAGCCATTAGCAGTGTGCGCCCCGGTCTCGGCAGACCGGCGATTTTTCTGCTGTTCTTGAGAGATTTGTCGGTTCATCCCATAACCTCGCCGCCTCCGGATTTCAGCGACTGGACGCCGAGCTTCTCGCCGGACGGAACGGCGATAGCGTTTATTCGCTCCAGTGGTCCCGGAATCGTTGACGATGTCTACGCGGTACCTGCGAGCGGGGGGGAGGCCCGTCGATTGACGTTTGACAATCGTATGATTGACAGTGCTCCGGCTTGGGCGCCCGACGGCGGCGACATCATATTTGTCTCCGGGCGAGCAGGGGTCTCGACCTTATGGAGAGTGAGCGCTTCGGGTGGGAAACCAAGACGCGTTGAAGGCGTAGGTACCTCGGTCACGTCGCCAGCTATATCTCCGGCCGGCCACCACCTCGCTTACACAAGTGCCACGTGGCGGCTTAATCTTTGGTCGGTCCAGCTTGCGGATCCCAGCCACATCGCTCATGCGCCGCAGCTTCTTTTTGCGTCAAAAGGCGGCGCCGGACTTTCTCACTATTCTGCAGACGGAACAAGAATCGCCTTCGAATCGGAACAGACCGGCTATGACGAAATTTGGACCATGAATAGCGACGGGTCTGACCCGCAGCAACTCACTTTTCTCCGGGGCGAATCGGGAACGCCTCACTGGTCCTACAACGGGCGCTTTGTGGCTTTCGATTACCGCCCGGCAGAACGCAGCGAAATCTATATCGCCAATTACTCCGGCGGCCAGCCTCGCATCTTGCCAACCAATTCAGGGGCGAACAATACGGTTCCAAGCTGGTCCCGCGACGAGAAGTGGGTGTATTTCGCGTCCAGCCGCGGCAATGAGCCCACGCAGGTCTGGAAGGCTCATTTTCCGGACGGAGGCGCGATCCAACTGACGAAGGGCAGTGGTGTCTTCCCTATCGAGGGTGCTGATGGGTTTCTCTACTATTCCAAGGCTCTAACTTCGGACGAAATCTGGAAGATTCCGGTGGAAGGAGGAGCCGAGACGCTGGTGTTGAAGGCTCCCGGGCTTGATTGTTTCTGCAACTCGGCGCTCGCCCCGACAGGGATTTACATCATCAGGCAAGAATCGGAGCGGTCGCGGACCCTCGCGTTCTACGACTTTACAAGCAAGAGAATCACAAAAGTTCTAGATTTGGAGAAGATGGCCTTTTATCCAGCGGTTTCACCGGATGGTAAGTCTCTCATCTATGTCCAAGTGGACGAGCACGACAGCACGCTGATGCTTGTCAACCACTTTCGCTAATCGAGTTGGGAGCGATCAGGGTTCGTTGCCGAGAGGATCGGGAACGCCGCCGACGTATAGGTGGCTCAAGTCGTGCGCGCGGTCTTTGTCGCTCATGCCGCGCGTAAAATTCGGATCAGCGAGGCGCCGGAATTGCCGGGCTTGTAGTCCGAGATTGCCGCTCTCAGGGATAGTGTCTCGCGAGACGCCGCAACTCCAGGATAGTTCAGGCAACTTCCAGGTTCTTCGTCGTAAGGTTCCACAACTCGAGCATCCCGCTCCCTCGTGAAGAGGGAGTTCGAAGAAATAATCATGGGATGTCTGGGTCGGACTGAAACCGACCGCTAGATTACGAACGAACCGTACTTGTCGGGGCCGATCGGAAAGACACCAAAGGAAGCGGAAGAAAAACTCTGCTAAGTGAAACAATGTCCGCTCCTCTCGACGCGAGCAGTCTTTGGTTGTTAGGCTCAGGAGGAAGGAGCCGGAGTTCGGTTCGTACGCGGGACAGCTCGGTACCGGACATGGCGTGCAGAGATGTCCGGTTTCCGCTGCCAGCTCAACCGGTCGATGCAACACTTGTTTGGAGTCGCTCGCCCAGGGCGTATCGTTCGCGGACTGCGCGATCACGATAGCTGCCAACTTCCGGTAACATAAAGGAAGGGGCAATGTTCGCACTCGATCAGGTAGTTCCCTGGGGCCGATCTTTCGAGGAATATCGTCGCATGTTCGCTCTGAGCGACGCGGACCTCCAGCTCAGGATTCTCGGTTGCGCTGACGGTCCAGCGAGTTTTAACGCCGAATCGACTCGGCGTGGAACCACGGTTATCTCGATCGATCCGCTAGATCGATTGGATACCAAAACGATTCGTGACCGCATCGCAGCAACGTACGACCAAATGTTGCTGCAGGCCCAGCGTAACCTCCAGCACTTTGTCTGGGATACGATCCAGTCCGTAGAAGAACTCGGCCGCATCCGAATGCAGGCCATGGAGGCATTCTTGAGCGACTACGATATGGGAAAGCGCCAGGGCCGCTACGTTGACGCCGAACTCCCATCGATCGCCTTCCCGGACAAATCATTCGACGTGGCGCTTTGCTTCCATTTTCTCTTTCTGTACACGGAACACTTGTCGGAAGCCTTCCATCGGTCCGCAATTCTCGAATTGTGCCGTGTCGCCCACGAGGTTAGGATTTTCCCGTTACTTGCCTTGGACGGTCGCACCTCACGATACGTCGCAAGTATGGTGAACGATCTCAGCGACTCTTACGAAGTTGCACTGGAAACGGTGCCATACGAATTTCAACGCGGCGGGAACCAGATGATGCGCGTCCGTCCTCTTCAAAGCAAACTAGTTCGCATGCAACCAATTGCGAGCGAATGACGGGCAACTCTGAGGTAATTCCTCCAGCGATTCAATTTCACTTGTCTGGTAAGTCGTGCCAGCTCAACCGGTCGATGCAACACCATCTAATCTGTCCTTTAGGGCCTACGGCCCGCGAAACCTCATGAAAATCACTTGGAGGTAGGATCGCAAGGGCCTGGAGCGGCGAGGTCGAGATCTCAATGGAGAAGTCGAGGCCGTTAATCTGTCTGATCCGGAGCGTGCGTGATTGAGCGAATAATTGGGCGTCGTTGTCTTCCCCTGGGGGAGCGGCGATAGCCCGCGACCCTGCTTAAGGTAACCGCAGCACGCTCTCCGCTCCCGGCCAGGAGGAAGCTGATGTCCTACAGAATAACGGGAATCGATGTTCATAAAAAGGTGCTAGCTGTAGTCGTGTCCAACGTCGAAATCGAAGGCGAGTACCAGTTTGAGCGGCGGATGTTTGGCAGCAGCCCCGACCAACTGCGCTCGCTGGCCGCATGGCTGCTCGAGCAAGAGGCCGAAGAAGTAGTCATGGAATCGACGGCCCAATATTGGAAACCAGTGTGGGAGGCGCTGGAAAGGTATTGGAAGCCGCTATGCGAGAAGCGAGAAGGCGCGAGGCGGAAGTCTGGAACGTTGCATTTGGCGCAGGCACTATCCAATCGCGGACGACGGGGACGCAAGAGGGATTTTCCCGATGCCGAACGCCTGGTGAAGCGCCTGGTGGCCCGGGAATTGACTTTGAGTTTTGTGCCCGATGCCGAGCAGCGTCTATGGCGAACGGTAACGCGCAAGAAGTACCAGTTGAGACGCGACCGGGTGCGGTTGCACAACCAATTGGAGTCCCTTCTGGAAGAGGCTCATATTAAGTTGTCCAGCCTGGTCTCCGATCTGCTGGGCGCCAGTGCCCGGCGCATGTTGAGGGCGCTGGCTGAAGGAGAAACCAATCCGGCAGCTCTGGCCGCTTTGGCCGATCAGAAATTACGCGCTACGCCGGAACAATTGTGTGATGCGCTCGGCGCGTGCACGGACCTCAAGCCCGTGTACCGACGGCTCCTGAAGATGGCACTGGAGCAGTTGCAATTCCTCGAGCAGCAGATTGGTCAACTGGACCAAGAGCTTGCCACTCTGCTCCATTCGCACCAGGATGCCGTCCAGCGGTTAGCGGAAGTGCCGGGTCTGGGTGTCGATTCCGCGCAGCAAATCATTGCCGAAGTCGGTCCCACGGCAGCAACCTTTCCTTCGGCCAAGCAGCTCTCCTCGTGGATGGGCGCCAGCCCCGGCGACGAAGAGAGCGCAGGCGTCAACTACAGCCACCGATCTCCGAAGGGCAACCGCCACATGCGGCGCATTCTCAACCAAACGGCCAACGCCGCAACGAGGACGAAAGGAAGCATCTTCGACATTGTCTATCGCCGCTCGGTCACGCGCCTGGGACATAATCAAGCCATCGGGGCCATTGCCCATCGACAGTGTCGCCTGATCTGGCTAATCCTGCACCAGGGAGTCGGTTACGAAGAACGAGGCCCCGCCGTCACCAAACAATCGAAGCAAAGGCGCACTGCCAGAATGATCCGGCAACTCCGAAGTCTCGGCTATCGGATCGAACCACCCAATCCTCAACCCAGCCAAGCACAAGCGCACTGATTTTCGACCCAGTTGATCCGACACTACTTCGCTTGGAGAACCGAATCGGTTTGGCTGTACCCGGTCAAAACCTAGCCAGGGTAGCGTCCCGGCTGATCTAATCTAGCGAGCGATTTTGGCTTTTGTTTTCAATACACAGTGGGTTCGAGTTGAGTGTTGCGTCGACCCATTGAGACCACCGCGTTTATCAGGCACTACAGCGC
The DNA here is from genome assembly GCA_963832615.1 of uncultured Acidobacteriota bacterium. Taxonomy (GTDB): domain Bacteria; phylum Acidobacteriota; class Terriglobia; order Acidiferrales; family UBA7541; genus Acidiferrum. The sequence continues at coordinate 17,930 of CAWHVA010000014.1, read as the reverse complement.
TATGATCTACACCGCTAAGCCACTGGCAGCGTGTCGGCGCCGGGCCACGGCAACGCGCTCGCTAGATGGACGTTAGACGTATGCAAGGCTTGGTCGCATACAGTGTGGTCGAGGTTTGACGTGGAACGCATCATCGAAGCAGATTAGGTCCCGATTAGCCCCAACTGCGTCTTCGACGCGTCGCTAGTGCCAGGAACTTGTCTACACAGATTTGTTGATTTGAAAGGATTTATTCAGCAAGTTCCTGGAGAGTCGGGTTACCGGACATTGAGCACTTGGCGTGGTAGCCTCATTATCGCCAATGGCCCAAGACTTCGCTTTCGAAACGGATTCAAGCCCACGAGCGATTGATACGTGGTGGGCCAGCCGTCGGCTTCGCTATAACATCGGTTTGTTAGTTGCTGGTCCCCTGGGATTCGGCCTTTATGCCTTGGCCGTCAACCGGTGTATTGATCTTCGCGCTCCCGGTGATTGGGAGATTACGATCCTTACTACTCTCTTCCAAGGGTTTGCTTATCTTGTGATGATCGGCGTGGCGAATCTCTGCTACTCCTTGGGACCCTGGTCAGAGCGGCTGATTCGACCCGCGAACGTGGCGGGGTATCGAAAGATCGTCTTCTGGCTTGGCTTCTCGTTCTCCGTCTTGTTGCCCTTCGCACCGTCTGCTCTTCTATTCGTCACCTGCGCCGTTCACGCTGGACAACAGCAAAGGAGCATTCTTTAGTCGGCCAGAACAACTTGTGGCAGCGTCGTTCTTCCCCAAGTCGGGTTACCGGACATGTGGTTTTGGAACGATTTCACACATTATAAAAGGGCGCCCCTTTTGGAGTAGGTTTTTGAGTGTTCGCTCGAACCAACCTCCAGAAAGGAGCACCCTGTATGGATAGCGTGAAGTATATCGGCATGGATGTTCACAAGGAAGCGATCTCCATCGCGGTCTTAAATTCCTCCGGCAAGCTGGTGATGGAATGCATCATCGAAACCAAGGCCAGCACCATTCTTCAGTTTTTCCAAGGGCTAAGCGGAAGTCTGCACGTCACCTTTGAAGAAGGCACTTGGGCCGCCTGGTTGTACGATCTGCTGAAGCCGCACGTCACGAAGCTCGTGGTGTGCAATCCACGAAAGAATGCCTTGCTGAAAGAAGGCAGCAAGAGCGACCGCATCGATGCCAGGAAATTAGCCGAACTGCTGCGCAATGGAGCGCTTTCCGCGGTCTACCATGGAGAGAACGGCCTGCGCATGTTGAAGGAATTGTCCCGAAGCTATTTGACGATTAGCAAGGATCTGGTGCGGGTGATGAATCGGCTCAAGGCCTTGTATCGAAGCTGGGCTATTCCCTGTGCCGGGACGCAAGTTTACGCACCGCGTTACCGCTCGGAATGGTTGAGCAAGATCATGGAACCTGGCGTGCGCCGGCGGGCCGAGCTTTACTACCAACAACTCGACGCCCTGCGTTTTTTGCGCCAACAAGCCCGGAAAGAGCTGCTGGCTGAGGCTAGGAAGCACAGCGCAACGAAGTTGCTACGCCAGATTCCTGGTATTGGTTCGCTTCGGGCGGCTCACTTGGTGGCGTTGATGCAGACGCCCCACCGCTTCCGCACCAAGCGCCAACTGTGGACCTACAGCGGACTTGCGTTGGAGACTCACGACAGCGCGCAATACCGCTCTGTCCAGGGACAGCTGCAACGTTCCAAGAAACCACCGCAACTTCGTGGGCTGAATGCGAACCATAACCACGATCTCAAGGATGTCTTCAAGGGTGCGGCCATGAGGGCGAGCACCTGCGACGGACCGCTCCGCGATTTTTACCAGAACTTGCTCGCCAAAGGGATGCGACCAACGATGGCTCGTCTCACCTTGGCGCGGAAGATTGCCGCGATCACTCTGATCGTCTGGAAGAAAGGAGCAAGTTTCGACGCCAACTATTTAAAACAAGCAGCTTGAGCGCCTCTGACAGAGAGTCTGTTCCATCGTGGGGATCATCCTTGGCGGTTGCTGTCGGATTCTTGAGACGCTTGGTTCGAGGGAGAGTATCAACCGTACAAGTCAGGCCACCGTGTTGTCAAAACACGAGAGTCTCCGATTCCACCCTATGCCCCCTCGGATAACCAAAGAAAGTCATAGGCCACGAGTCTCCGATAGGACCATGAGTTACCGCTTATCTGAGCGGATAACTGCTTAGCTTGTTTGATTCAAGAAACGAATGGCGCCGTCACAAAAGTGAAATGGAACCACAGGAAGGAAGAAGGATCTCAGCGTTTCGTGCGACGAAACGAAGCAACGACTCCCTGAGGAAGACCACTCGCCGATCACGAGTGCACGTTCAAACGATTGGGCTGAATGCCGAAACAAAAAAGTGTTGGCACCGAGCCAACGGAGAGATATGTCTCTTGACATTTCCTTTTATAGGACTTGTCCGATTGGCGCGTTAATCAAGCATGTGGATTACTTCCGAGTTGCCCGTTATTCGTGAGGGTGATCCGGGATGCGTATCTTGCGCTTCGAAGCGCCTTTGTGTTAATACATAGAAGCAAAAGGTATAGAAGCACGAGGCGTAGATATGGCCCGCGTCAAATCCGATCTTCCCCAAGGCACGCTGGACCTGTTGATGTTGAAAGTGATTGCGCTTGGCCCGGTACACGGATACGCGATCGCACAACGGCTCGAACAGGTGTCGCGCGGTGTGGTCCAAGTGCCGGAAGGGTCGCTCTACCCGGCATTGCACCGGCTCGAAAACCGCGGCCTTCTGGCTGCGGATTGGAAAGAGACCGAGACCGGGCGCGAGGCGAAGTTCTATCGGTTGACGCGAAAGGGGTTGAAGCAGCTTGAAACTGAAACGGCCGACTGGCAGCGACTAATCGATGCAATTGGACTGATCCTTGGGATGGCCGATCGTGGTGCGCAATGAGCTGGTGGAAGCGACTGTGGCGACGAAGGCAAATGGAAACACAGCTCGAAAAGGAACTGAGCTTTCATCTCGAGCAGCACACCGCGCAGTTGGTGGCGCAGGGCCAGGCTCCTGAAGAAGCGAGACGACAAGCGCGGCTTGCTCTCGGCGGTCCCGAACAGGTCAAGGAAAAGTGCCGCGACGCGCGCGGCACACGCTGGCTGGAAGATTTGCTGCAGGACAGCCGCTATGCGCTTCGCACCTTCCGTCAGAGGCCCGGATTCGCCATTGTGGCGCTGCTGGTCTTGGCTCTCGGCATCGGGGCCACGACAGTGATGTTCACGGTGATTAATAGTGTCTTGTTGAGGCCGCTGGCCTACCCCGAGCCGGATAGACTAGTCACTTTGCGCGGACACACGGAACAGTTCGGCGAATTCTGGGGATTCTCGAATCCTGATTTCGAGGACGCGAATCGCGAAAGCCGCACGCTTGCCCTGGCAGCGTGGAGTTATGGCGGGGGCACGATCAGCGAGCCGGGAGAGCCGGAGTACGTGTTCGGTCGAGCGGTTTCGGCCGAGTTGTTCTCGACACTGGGAGTTTCCCCGGTGCAGGGACGCACTTTTCGGCCGGACGAAGACCGGCCAGGCGCAGCGCCCGTGGTGATCATCAGCTATGGCGTGTGGCAGCGCGACTTCGGGGGTGAACCAAGTGCGATCGGCAAGTCACTCGTGCTTGAGGGGAAGTCGTATGCGGTGATTGGGGTCGCGCCCGCGGGACTTCAGTTGGACGGAGTGCCGGACATATTCACGCCACTGGAGCAAACCACGGACCCGCGAATGCAGAACCGCAGGGCGCATTTTTTGCACGTCATCGCGAGGCTGCAGCCCGGGGCCACATTGGCCGAAGGCCAGGCGGAGCTGGCTCTGATGGCGCGGCACTTCGCGGAGGAATATCCCACGTCAAACGCGGGGCTGAGCATGCTGGCGTACCCGCTGCAAAAGGAGTTGGTCGGCGATGTGGGCTCAACACTATGGCTGCTGCTGTGCGCAGTAGGGCTGGTTCTGCTGATCGCGTGCGTGAACATCGCGAGTTTGCTGCTGGCGCGCGCGGTTTCCCGCGAGCGGGAGATGGCCATGCGAGTCGCGCTCGGAGCCAGGCGGGGCCGCCTAGCGCGGCAGTGCCTGACCGAAAGCGCAATGCTTGGAATCGGCGGAGGGGCGCTCGGCATAGTACTCGCGGGGCTGACTTTGCATCCGTTTGTGGCGTTCTGGCCAGGGAGATTGCCGCGCGCGGAAGAGGTGCATCTGGATTGGCGCGTGCTGGTTTTTTCCATAGGCGCGTCGGTGTTAAGCGGTTTGCTTTTCGGGCTGGCGCCGATGCTGCGCATACCTGTCCGCAGCGTGGAGCAGGCGCTCCGCGCCGGGGCACGAACCATTGCGGGAAGCTCGCGCCGCTTGCACAGTGGGTTTGTGATCTCTGAAATTGCACTTGCCGTGGTGCTGCTGGTATCTGCAGGGATGCTTGGGCACACGCTGCTGGCGCTGTCATCGCTCGATCCTGGCTTAAACGTGCACAACGTAATGGCGGCGCACTTCGCGCTTTCTCCCAGCTCGCTCGAGAGTCCCGAGCACATCCGGACTGCGTGGAAGGATGTGGTCGATCGCGCGCGGCGTGTGCCAGGCGTCGAGTCGGTGGCGCTGGCCGATATCATCCCCATGCGCGAAGGGGAGAACTCTCTCGATTACTGGACAGCGGCTACGCCGCCGCCGCCGAACCAAGTGCCGTTCGCGCTGGCCTCGTGTGTGACACCGGACTATTTGCAAGTGATGGGAATTTCGCTGCGCGAGGGGCGATTTTTCAACGAAGACGACCGCATCGGCAGCCAGCCGGTGGTGGTGATTGACGAGAATCTGGCGCAGCACGCATTCGGCAGTAAACGTGTGGTTGGGAAACAGATCTGGATACCCGCGATGGGGACCGGCCCCATCCAGATCGTGGGCGTCGTAGGTCACGTGCGACACTGGGGCCTTGCAAGCGACGATCAGTCACGCGTGCGGGATCAAATGTACTACCCGTTTGCGCAGGTGCCTGATCACCTGCTGCATTTCTTCTCGTCATTGATGTCTGTTGCAGTGCGGACAAAAATCAGCCCGTTGGATGTTGTCCAGCCTCTGCGGCAAGAACTGCGCGGCGCTGCCGGCGATCAAGCCCTGTATGAAGTCCGAACATTGGAACAGCTCGTAAGCGCCTCGCTCGCCCGGCAGCGCTTCCTTTTGCTCTTGTTCGGCATATTCGCTGGATTAGCTTTGCTGCTGGCGTGCATAGGCATTTACGGTGTGTTGGCCTACTTGACCAGCCAACGCGTGCCCGAAATCGGAGTACGCATGACACTTGGGGCGACCGCTCAAGACGTCGTGCGGCTGATACTCGGACAAAGTCTTGTGATGATTTTCGTCGGAGTTGGTGTCGGCATAGTTGCGGCATTGGCCGCCGGGCGTATCTCGAATCGCTTGGTCGAGGGAATGCGGCCCGCTGACGTATCGACTTTCGCTATCACGATCCCTGTCCTGGTCATTGCCGCACTGTTCGCTAGTTTTGTACCGGCACGTCGCGCGAGCCGGATAGATCCTGTGACCGCGTTACGCCAACAATAGCGCAATCCCAATTCTGCCCGGTTAGTGGGCAACTCGGAAGTTGTGCAGTATATAGCGTCGTCCACTTGATAGGGCATCCCGCTCCCTCGTGAGAGGGAGTTCGAAGAACCAATCATGGTCGAAGTTTTGATCGAAGAGATGTTTGGGTCGGACTGAAAACCGACCGCTAGATTACGAACGAACCGTGCCTTGCCGGCACCGATCAGAAAGACAGTAAGGAAGCGGAAGAGAAAACTCTTATAAGTGAATGGAGAAGTCTGCTCAAAAAGTGTTTGACAGGGCCGACATTGTTAGAGATGTCCGGTTACCCGACGAGAGGGGCCGACATTGTTATGCAATCAAGTGGTTTTTGAGCTGGAATTTCACCTGTCCGGTAGGCGCATTTATCAGGAGTTGAGCGGTTTGGTGGTTCACTGTTCGCCACTATTTTCGGATAGCCGACTATAATTGCGGAGACCTGCTCACTATTGGCGTCAGTAGCCATGAACTAGAAGGGATCGAATGTCTGGTTAGAATGTAAAAAGTTGCGTGGGTCCAACTATATGCGAATGAAAAATGGAGTGAATCGGAGATTATTTCTGAAATGGGCAAACCTGGTTGGGCTGGCTGCCTGGTTTCCAGCTGCAGCCGAGTCGACTCCGATCCCGGTGCAAGACACAAACCCTGTGCAGCCCGGAGAAGCTTCCCAAACGAAGGAGCTACGTTCACCAGAGACAATTCTCCTCAAAGACTACCGTCCGGAATCGATCTACAAAATTCCCGTCACGGAGATCGACAAGGCCAAATACCCCATCATCGACATGCACTCTCATCCGTACGCCAAGACTGCGCAGCAGATTGAGAAATGGATCAAGAACATGGATGAAGTTGGCGTTCAGAAAACTGTCATCCTCACCATGGCTATCGGCACGGAGTTTGATGATATCTACCGCAAGTATTCGAAGTATCCGGATCGCTTTGAGATGTGGTGTGGTTTGGATCTGTCTGGCTACAACCAGCCGGGATTCGGCCCTACTGCCGTCAAGGAACTGGAGCGCTGCCGGCAAGTGGGTGCGCGCGGCGTGGGTGAAATCCACGACAAGGGGGACGGACTCGTCTCAGGCAAGTCCAAAGCACCCGGAATGCATCCCGACGACACGCGCATGGATGCGCTTTTGGAGAGATGCGCCGAACTTGGCATGCCTATCAGCCTCCATGTCGCCGACCCCATCTGGATGTACCAGAGGATGGACAAGACAAACGACGGCCTCATGAACGCCTACCACTGGCGACTCGACAATAAGCCGAACATCGTGAGCCTGTCCGGCATGATCGACATTCTTGACCGTACACTCGCGAGGCACCGGAGGACGACGTTCATCGCGTGCCACTTCGCCAACCTGGACTACGATTTGGCGCGCCTGGGCGAGATGTTCGAACGCAATCCTAATCTGTATGCCGACATTTCTGCCCGTTACGCTGAGACGGCGCCCATCCCGCGATTCGCTTCGAGGTTTTATGAAAAGTATGCCGAACGACTTGTCTATGGGACCGATATGGGTTTTGAGAAGCCGATGTACCGTGTCACGTTCAGAATCCTTGAATCGCTGGACGAGCACTTTTACGAAATCGAGCAGTTCGACTACCACTGGAGCCTAAATGGATTCGGGCTTAGCGGTGAGACTTTGAAACAGGTTTATCATGCCAATGCGACAAAGCTGCTTGCCGCGCGCACTGACCACGCCGGATAGAACAAATAAGGGAAATGCACTTGGGTGGTAAATCGAGTTACCAGACATTTAGGTAGTAGCTCGGACTTGTCCGGTAACCGCGTTTACCAGGAGTTGAGAAAGGCGAAAGGTAGAGCCGCATTCCCTGCGCCCGCTGGATGGAAATCCTAAGGCTTTCGAGCTATAACATTGGTTTCTTTCGCGCTATGGTCCGCAAACGAAAAGTCATCGTCTACATCGCCGTGAGCGCCGAAGGCCTTATTGCCCGGTCCGACGGCTCGGTTGAGTGGCTCGACCGCCCGCGTCCGAAAGGCAACTACGGCATGGGTGCCTTCTATAAATCGATCGACACCATCCTGTGGGGCAGGAAGACCTACGATATGGCGCTCGATTTCCAAAAGAAAAGCGTGAGTGGGACTGCCTTCGACACAAGAGTTAAGAACTATGTCTTCACACACAATGTGCCGCCATCGCCAGCTCCGACGGGCGTGGAGTTCGTTAGCGAACCAATCAAAGCATTCGCAACCCGCCTGCGGGAGGAAAAGGGGAAGGACATCTGGATGATGGGTGGCGCTGGCATCATTGCGACGTTTCTCGACGAAGGAGAGATCGACGGGTTCATGATTCACGTGATTCCCAAGTTTATAGGCGAAGGCATTCCCTCGATCGCGCCCGCCCGTCGCAACATGCCACTAAGACTGATCTCCTGCACGAAGTTCACAGACGGTGTGGTCAAGCTGCATTATGCCGTTCGTAAGTAGACAACACGCGCCGATTCTCACTTCTCCGGTAACCGCGTTAATCAAGCGTGAACCACAGAAGCCCTTGATCTTCCGTCATATTCGCGAAACCAGATAAAATAACGGTGTGATAACCGCTAAGGCGATGCCCTTCGTTGCGTCCATTTGGTTGTTGGGCTGGGGAAAATAATCCTTGGCGTGCCAAGTTTTGTCCCTTGGGTACACCGCACTTTCCGAAGGCTCGACCCATCACCTACCGATTTCAAGATTGCGAAACTCGTGGGCTACATAGGGATAATCTTCGGTTCCATCGCATTAATACAAGGGTTTGTCGGCATCGCTCACTAGGTCCTGAAGTGGCTTCGTCGCGTTGTTTCACTTTTCCGGTAACCGCGTTAGATCAGGACTTGTGGTCAGCAACAGCCGCGGTGGCTGCCCTCCGCAATCCCTTGTCGTACCTTGATTAAGCGTGGCGGACGTCTCATATCCCAGAGAGCTCACGATTTCACTCAAATCGCTTAGTCTTGGATCCGTAGCTTCCTGGATCGTCGTTAATGCGACATTGCATGAATCGGGCAGGTTGTATGGCCCCGAACATCGGATCCCTAGCCACCAAATCGTGTCGGTCTCATGTCTCTTTGTATCAGACGGCTCTGATCACACTTCTCTTGAGCAGCACCGCAATTGCGGGTTTTGGGCATCCCCGCGCTGCGACGGTATACGAGTTCAGTTTCGAGCAGCAGAAGGACAAGGGCGAGCAGGGTTCTGAGGACAAGACACGTTCATTTATCGACGAGTCGTTGGAAGATCTTATCAAGCGGGTCCCTGAGCTGAAGACCCTTCAGGCTGCGACCGATCAGCAGCAGTTGCCGATGATCTTGGAAAAGACGGGCGCGAACGTACACGAACTCTTCGACCAACTTACGGGTTTGGTCGCGAAAGAGAAGGTCACTGAAGAAAACCTGGATTCGCTAACAGGAATGCCCCTGAAGGTTACGGCAGAAAGATTTAATCCGCTAACAGGAATGCCCCTTAGTCAGGCAGACCAGTACCAGGTTCAGCAAGACGAATACAACTACTTCATCGTGCGGAAGGGCAATCTGCTGCAATCCACGATTGAGGAGTATCGTAGGGACGCTGATGGACTTGAAGGAGCTTCGGGAGTGCGGCTTCTTTCCAGCGGTTTCGCATCAAGTGTTCTGCATTTTTCGACGTTCCTTCAGTCAGAGTCCAAATTCCGGTATCTCGGCGAGGAATATATCGGGTCGCGAAGCGCCTATGTCATTGCGTTCGCACAAATCCCCGAAGTCGCGACTATCACTTTTAAGATGAAACAACCGGAGGGGCAGGAGTTGCAGTGGCTGATTCAGGGCATTGCATGGGTGGATGCATCCAGCTTCCAGATTCTGCAAATGAGGACAGACCTGCTAGTGCCCAAGTCTTTGCGCACAAAGTGTGTCACGAAAGATCAGCTGCAAACTCTGGTGAAATTCAACGAGATGAGGCTCAATGGGCTTGCAAATCCCGTATGGTTGCCGACCGAAGCTCATGTGCACGAAGTGTTGCATACATACCCGATGCAATCTGGCTTGGATTGCAAAGTCCAGGGCGGTGGGGAATTCCGAAACGTCCATCACTTCACGGACTACCGTACCTATAGTGTCGCGGACGGCATCTCCACAGCCTTGAAAGAAAGTGCCCCGAACGAGCTGAGTCTGGAAGAAAGCGTTCGAAAGAATGATGCACAGGCGCACCCTTACCTCGAAGAGCCGTTGAAACAGCTCGTCAAACATATTCCGGAGCTGAAGGGAATGCGATCGGCGACAAGTCTGCAAACCCTGCCAATGATTCTGGAAGGGACGGGCAAGAAAGTTGACGAGTTCTTCGACAATTTGGTCGATCTGATCGCGCAAGAGGAGATCAAGCAAGAGCGGTGGAGCGGGAGCGAACTGGTTCGAGACAACTATTTGATCCTCCGTCATGGGAGTCGCTCACACGCAAACATCGAAGAATTTCGTATGGACGAAAAAGGAAATCGAATGGACCAAGCGGGATTGGATAAGGGGTTCTTTGTCACCTCCGGTTTCGCGATGAGTTGTGTGCATTTCTCACGGGCATTTCAGTGGGATTCCCGGTTCCTTTATCTAGGTGATCAAGAGACGGATGGACGAGATACGTACGTGGTCGCGTTTGCCCAGCTGCCAAGCCAGGCAAGACTCGTGGTCACTCTACGCGGCCGCCTAGGAACTACGGTGCACATGCTGGTGCAAGGAATCGCCTGGGTGGACAAGGCCAGTTTCCAAATCCTCCGAATGCGGACCGATCTGTTGGCGAGCCAACCGGAGGTTGGACTGGATGAAGAAACAACCAAAGTCAAATTCAGCGAAGTGCACCTTCTGGACGGTGGCGTCCCGTTATGGCTTCCGCGTGAAGTGAGCGTGCACCTCAAACTAGCCAACTTTCTGGATCGAACCTCCGACGAGACTTTCCAGAATCGCCACCGCTATAAGAATTATCGGCGGTATCGAGTTTCCGCGAGAATTGTGGCTCCACAATGAGGACGGACGGGCATTTTGTCGACTATCCGATGCCCATTGAAGACGCCCAAATCCCGATAAGTCGCGTTACCGGACAAGTCCAGTGCCAGTACTTCAAGTTTCCGATAACCGCGTTCTATAAAGGGGAGAGTCAAGGGAAAAAATTCCCCGGCGACTGGAAGGAGCAAGGATTGTTGCCCAGCTCTCCAGCCCATGTAATGTTGGGAGGCTCTTGGGGTTCTCTTTTTTCGCAGAGTCATGTTGTTGTCGTGACGACGCCTTCGGTTTCTGATGCGACAAGCAGTACGGTTGCAAAAAGTGCCAACCATGGTTCTATCTGAGGCTCGAAGCCTATAGCTTTTTCTGGTTGTCCGAGGGGGCATATAGTTTATCGAGAGATGGTTGGTGCTCGAAGCACAGTCTCCACCTAACGCGGTTATGGATACTCACCCTCGAACCAGAGCGCCAGAAGAACCGACAGATCGCCGCCAGACATGAATCCAGCGAGGAAAAGAGTTCCCACCAGGCGCTCAAGCTGCTTGTTGCTTTAACTGTTCAGCGTCGAAACGAACTCCTTTCTTCCAAACGAGCAAAGTGATGGCCGCGATCTTGCGCGCCAAGGTCAGGCGCGCCATCGGTGGTTTCATGCCATTGGCAATACGAGCTTCGTAGAACTTCTGGAGAGGCCCAGCGGTGGCAGCCGCTCGGGTGGCAGCTCCCTTAAAGATATTTTTCAGATCATGATTGTGATTCTTGTTCAGTCCGCGAATGGTCGCAGCTTTCTTAGAGCGTTTCAGTTGACCGCCAACGAAGCGATATTCCCCACTATCGTAGGTTCTCAGTGCCAGTCCGCAGTAGGCCCACAGCTGCCGCTTGGAACGGAAGCGATGGGGTGTCTGCATCAGAGCGATCAACAAAACGGCGCGGATCGGGCCGATCGAGGGAATCTGCCGCAGCAATCTCATGGCCGGATGTTTCCGGGATTCCGCCAATAGCTCTCGGCGCACTTCCTGGCGCAAAGCAGCTAAGGCATCGAACTGCTGGTAGTACAGTTCGGCGCGACGGCGCACGCCGGCTTCGGTGATCTTCGCGAGCCATTCGGCACGGTAGCGAGGTGCATACACTTGCTGGCCGGCACAAGCAATCCCCCAACCTCGATAGATCGCCTTCAGGCGATTCATCACGCGCGTCAGATCGCGGGTGATTGTCAGATAACTACGTGCCAGCTCCTTCAGCGTGCGGATTCCAGTTTCACCGTGATAGACCGGATGGAGCTTGTTCAGGAACAACAGTTCGGACAGCTTGCGTGCATCCTCACGGTCGTTCTTGTTTCCAACTCTCAACAGGGCATTTTTACGCGAATCACAAACCAACACTTCGGTAACGTGAGGCTTCAAAAGATCGTGCAACCAAGCGGCACACGTTCCTTCCTCGAAGCTCACGTGCAAACTACCGCGCAAACCATGAACAAACTCAAGAATAGTCTCGGCTTTCGTTTCGAGTGTGGCTTCCATCACCAGATTTCCGCTCGAATCCCGAACCGCCGCCGAGATCGTTGCTGTATGCACATCCATCCCAATATACTTGGCATCATTCATGAGGGCGCTCCTTGTTGTAGGTGTTGATGCGAACGATCAAAACCTACTTCAAACGGGCGCCCTTTTATAATGCGTTTACCAGGCACTGCGAACACAACCAGCGTGGCGCTGAATCAAATGGGCACCAGATTGATCGATTACTTAGGATGGAACGCGCTAAGGTGCGCCCATGCGACAAGATATTTTCCCTGGTCCGGATCTACTTTGTGGATGGCGAACAAGTTCCCTTCCAATTGCCCATACTCAGTAACGAAGTAGTAGGTTTCTCCTGCCTTTGCGTTTAACTCTTGGAGCGAAACATGGCTCCATATGCCTATACGGCCAATCGCGCACAGGTGGTGCTTACCCGGATCGACCGAGGCCAACAAGTAAGTTCGGCGCCTCAACGCGCCAAGCCACTTGCCATCAGTGGCGAACCTCGTGGAGGCGTCGTCTTTCTGCACCACATAAATCAGAGCTTTCCCGTCCTCGGGTATCGGTGTTGGGTGCTGGGATTTGTCGGCCGTCACTTTGAATCCCACGTCGCGAGACCCGCAGGCAGCTTCGGCGACAGACATGGCCGCTTTGTCCTGGCCAAAGGCACAGCACGAAAGGAATGACAGAAAAAAGGTCGTCACTATAGTTTTCATTGCCCCTCCAATCTCCCCATGACTACCCAAGGTTGTTACCCCTGCAAGATTTGACGTAGAGCTGTTGTGCGGCGTTCCAAGAAGGGAAGTATACATGCGCTACGCTAGTGCTTGGTTAGTCGGCTTACCGGATAAGTCCAGTCCCAGTACTTCAAATTTCCGATAACCGCGTTAATCAACCAATAGTTTTTCAGGCCGATCCCAGCCTTACCATACACGCTAATTCTTTGAGAGAAGCCTGAATCGCTCACGATTCGTGTCCGAATAATCCTGAAATACCAGTGTCCTTACCGTTTCAAACAATTCCGATTGTTTGAAAGGCATGACAGCTGAGGCATTGTCCGGCAACAGTTTCCGTATCGAAGAGAAGAGCTTTTCACGTGCATCATATGCCGTCGCATTCTTAAATTCCGTCAGCAACATAATGTTCTGGTCATTCTTTCGGCTATCTTGGTCAGCGATGCGGTAGTAGATTAGGACCGCACCTTGCCGCTTGGCCTCGGCGCGTACGCGCATCCAGTCGTTGTCTAGATAGCCGATCGTGGCACTGAACATTCCCGGTTGCACTTTGAGCACTTCCATCGTCCACATCGGCGTGTCGGCGTCCGAGGGGCTCTGCGCTGCTCTGGCCACCATGAAGAGAGAAACAAGGAAAAAACCTGCGAGTATGCTTCTACGCACAAATCACCTCCTCCACTAGACGCAAAGTATCAGCAACCGTCGTGACAGCCAATTGATTTGTTCTTGGGTTCCTAACTCCTGACTAGTCGGGTTACCGGACAAGTGCCAGAAATTCGATAAATATCCAAAATGAGGGCTCGGGATGCGCCTCCTACATGTGACTTCTTTTTAGGTCGAGGGGGGACTTAAGACCTGATTAGAGAGAATCAATTTGTGTTGCCTCAAATCGACGACGACCCTTTCGAATTCCTGCAGAAAGTCCATACCCAGCAATCCGTCTATGTTTTCTCCAAAGCTCTTGGACATTTCCTTCATGTCCATGGCGAGGATTCGATGATCCCGCCAAAGTAGCGGCCCAACTTTCAGCGAGGCCCTGGTAAAGACACCCGTGCCGGACAAACCAGAGCCCTTCTCGTTGTTGACTGTGTCCTTCAAGGAAGGTGTAGCGACGTCGACAAACCTAGAACTGACAATTGTGTGGTTCGAGCCAGTATCTAGGATCAAAATCGCAGGCTTCCCGTTGATCTCGGCAGTGACCAGCATCAAGCCGAAGACACGGCTGACACGCAACGGGATTTCTGCCGGGGTTGACGGATGGCTGCTTAAAACTTGTGACGGCAACAAAGAACTGAAGGACTACGTCGTGCGATTAATGGGATATTGCCTCAGCGGCCTTACGGAAGAGCAGTCGTTCTGGATGTTTTACGGCAGGACAAGATCTGGTAAATCCACATTTATAAAAATTCTCCGGGCTTTGCTGGGAGACTATGCAACCTCGTTACCGGAGGCCGCGGTCGTCGCCACGTATCATGGAAATCCCGAACACGCGCTGGCGCAGCTCGCCAACGTACGGCTGGCGACCCTTGTCGAAATCGGGAACGGAAAGCAATACGACGAGGCGAAACTGAAGCGGTCCTCGTCGGGGAGACGCTGCGAAATATCTCGAAACAGTTCGGGCCGTCGGCGCCTACCCTTTGCCGGCATAAAGCCCATATTGCGCAATCCCTGGCGCTGGCAAGCGAGCACCGCGGGGTTGTCCTGGGCGAATCGCTTTTACAAAAATTGGACCGCATGGAGCTGGATTTTGTCCGCCTCTCGCAACGGGCTGAACTCCTGGGCGAGCTCCCCTCTGCTATCGTGGCCTTGCGGGAGGTGCGGGAGACCTTGAAAGTCATCCACGAAATGCAGCAGTCCGCGCGCGAAACACAGGGACCTTCTGTGAGAGTCCGAATTATCCACGTCGGTGGCTTCGGCTCAGATTGCGAAGAGTTCGAGGAAGCTGCCTGTGCTGCCCAACGCGGCCGGCCGGGTGCCGCCGTCCGCGGCTCCGACGATGTCGAAGCTTTACCGCCATCCGAGAGCGGACAGAAACCACTGGAGAAATCTGGCCTCGAAAGCAGGGAAAATGCCTGAGCCGGTGCCTAGGGCACGCCTGCAATTCAGGCACCTCCAGAGAATTCAGATCCGGCCCAAGGCGCCCGATCCCGACCACTTCTTCTGCCTTCTGTTGTCCAGACAGCGGATTTCTACTCCAAAACTGTTGATCAGGCAGAGTTTAAGGACTGGGGAGCAGCTTCCGTTTTACCCTCGTTGCGCTTCACGAACAGCCTCACTGAGTTCCGGCAAAATCAGAGACCTTCCCGTATGAACGTGAGTACACCATCGCCGCACGCTTCCGCAAAACCGACGCGATCAGGGGAGGGGCCCCGCCGCATGGTTTCTGCCGCCACGAAACCGCCGCCCGGTCCGGCGTTGCTGGAACCTATGCTCCGTACATCGTCGATTTGCCACGTATGTGACGCCTCCCGGGCCGACTTGCACTGGCCTACGTGCTGATCATTGGGATTCCGAGTCGGTTTCATCGTGGCAAAGCTCCAGCCGCCTCCCGACCACTATCCATGAGATTGCCTGGGGAGGACTACAAGAGGACCGAAGGCCAGATTCTCATTGTCCGGTTACTCGAATTACCAGACTTAGCACGGTCTTCAAGGCAGCATCGAAAGGAGTTCGGACCCCTTGGTGCTCTTTTGCATTGCTCCCTGACACTCTTACTATCTCGGAGCCACGAATACTCCCGGACGGGTCGCTGAATCAAGCAAGCAGTTCATTGTCAGGCAGGAAGGCTATTTTGGTTTGGGCGCATTCATGCGCAATCCCAGCTGGGTGAACAAGAAAGCCCAGACGTCTGCGCCTTCCTCGATTTGCTCGTCCAGATTGGAGTCGATGCCATGCCCCGTATTGGAGCTCGTCCGCAAGAGCACGGGGGCCTCCGAACTGCTCGCCGCTTGCAGTCGGGCCGTAAACTTTCGAGAGTTTGCCGGACTCACGCGCGGGTCGTTCGCGCCGGTCAGAAACAGCACAGCCGGGTATGCTACGCCATCTCTAATACCCTGATAGGGTGAATAGGCGTACAGCGCTTTGAACTGTTCGGCATCTTTAACGGTACCGTATTCGGTGATGTTGAAAATGGCATTGGCAGTGACAACTTCATTTCGCAGCATGTCATAAATTCCCACAAAGGACACGACCGCACGGTACATCTCCGGATGTTGTACCAACTCCGCGCCCATCAACAATCCGCCGTTGCTTCCACCGATAATGGCGAGATTGGTTTGTTTCGTATAGCCGGCATCTATCAAGTGCCGCGCGCACGCCGCGAAGTCATCGAAGACGTTCTGCTTCTTTGTCAAATTGCCAGCATGATGCCATCCCTCGCCGTATTCGCCGCCGCCCCGCAGATTCGCTACTACTGAGACGCCCCCGCGATCCAACCATAACCGAACTGTTGGATCAAAAAACGGTGTCAGACTGACGTTAAAGCCCCCGTAGCCCGTTAGTAGTGCCGGCGCCGAACCGTCGAGCGTGATCCCCTTCTTGCGGATCACGCTCATGGGAATCTTCGTGCCGTCCTTCGACACCGCCCATTCGCGCACGACTTCTGCATCATTGAAATTCACGGGCGAAGTTTGGTACAACGCCGTTCGCGTAGTTTTGCCGCCGGATGCGTCGTAGCGGTAAAACGCGCCTGGGGTTAGGTAGGATTCATTCTCATAGAGAAGGTCGTCACCCCGGAGGGAAGTTGCGCCATATACCGCGGACGTCGGAAGTGTGGGCACTTCACCCTTATCGTGACCCTTGTGGTCGATGAGGCGAACGCGCGATGGCCCTCCAATGGAATCAATCACGTAGAGGAGTGTTGCCGAGGGCACAAAAGCTTGAATGGCGGCGTCGCTCTCCGGCACGACCGTCTCGGCATTGGCCAACGCCGGTTTTTCGAGCGGCATCCGCAGTATCTTTCCTCGCGGCGCATTGTTCACGGAGAGAAGATACAGCGCCTGGTCCTTTCCCAATACAGCTTGCGTGATCTCGTCCGAGAACTGTGCCAATTGGGTCCATTCGCCGGCCCGCCCACCGCTTAAATCCATCAAGTAATACGCGAACTCGCCACCGTCGCCGTTGGCCACTTGCGCTAATGCGTAGCGCCCGTCATACGACGTGTGCATTGAAGTTTCCGCGATGCGTGGGAATTCTTTCCCGATGGAATAGGTATCCACGCCCACGGGCGTGCCAAGTTTGTGAAAATAAATCTGCTGATAGAAGTCTAAGTCCTCCTTAGGCCGCTCGGTGTCCGCGGGATAGCGAGTGTAGAAAAAACCGGAGCCGTCGGTGTTCCACGTCACGCTTCCACCACCGGTCCCCTTATTTACGCGTGGGATCACGTCACCTGTCTCTTTTCCGGTGGCCACGTCGTAAACGTGGACCGTTCCTTCTTCACTGCCTCCTTCGGAGAGCGACACAGCTACGTAGCGGCCGTCGAGCGAGGGCACATAGAAATCAATTGCTGTGTGCTTGGAATTGAACTGATTGGGATCGAGAATGACGCGCTCCGAGCCCGGGTCATCCAGAGATTTCAGCGTAATCAAGAACGGCTGGTTCTTCGGGGGCTGGACCTTCATCGCAAAGAAGACATCGCGCGGCAGGCGAATCGCGTAATAGCTGACCGAAGTCGCGTTGGCTACTTCGCGGAGCCATTTGCGAATCGGCTCGCGCACAGCCAAGCCATCTAAGTACGCGCGTGTGCGCTGGTTTTGCGCATCGCTCCACGCGCGCACCGCGGGATCGTCCCAATTCTCCAACCAACGGTAGTCGTCGGTCACTTTGACGCCGTGATATTCATCTACCATCGGTTTTTTCGGTGTGGCTGGGGGCGGCCCAAGAGTCTGCGCCCCTGCCGACGTGGCTACCAGCAGCGCGCAAGCGAGCAATCTCATTGGACTCAGCATTTTCGTGGAGCCTCCTGCAAATTAAGGCGGACCAGAGTTGAGAAGCATTCAAGGGCGAAATAACAGGCGGGACATCCCAGCGCCGCGGCGCCAAAAGCAAACGCCCGCTATTCTAGCTTACGAATGCCTCAATCGGCAGCACTAACCGTCGCGGCACTTGGACGGCTAACACGCAAACCGGACAAGTGGCCTCATTGTCCGGTTATCCGACT
>CAWHVA010000013.1:0-143205 GCA_963832615.1 uncultured Acidobacteriota bacterium | reverse complement strand
ATCTGAACGTGCGCTCCCGATAAGTCCTTGCGCGCCTGCCGCAGTGATTCATCGGGGGAGGATGACGGGCAATGCGGAAGTAATACTGGAGTTCCGATGACGCTATTACTTCCGGCTTTCCGACGATACTTCCGGAATTATTGCAGGCCCGAAGGCGCACGCCAAGACGAGTGGAACTTTGCGGTTTAGCGATTCAGAAATTCGACCAGCTTAGGGATGACTTGATTCGGCGCTTCTTCCATGAGCCAGTGGCCGGAATTGCGAACGACCACGCCTTCTACATTCGTCGCAACGAGCCGACCCTGTTGAATGAGAAAATCGCCGGAGGCTTTTTCACCCGTTAGAACAAGCATAGGCATGGCCAAGGGGGTCTGCGCGAAGCTGGCGAAATCCTCGGCGTCCTTCTCAAACGTGTGAAAGTACTCGAAGCCAGAGCGCATCCCGCCCGGGCGGGCATACTCTCTTAGCGTAAAATCGGCGGTCGCGTTCCGGAACGGAATGGGCGGGATTGGCGGCGAAATCGTTCCAAAAATGCTCGAAATAAATCCGCTCACGGCCGTGAACGAGAGCGAGCGGCGTCTTGCCGTAGAAATGGAAATGCCAAAGATCGCGCATGAGCCAAACGTCGCGCCATTTTCCCACGCCGGGTAGGAAGGCATCCATCAGCGCAATGCGATCGACTTCGTTAGGATATTGCGCCGCATAGGCGTAAGCGACCATCAGTCCGATATCGTGCCCGACAATTCCAATGTGCTCGAAACCAAGTTTGTGAACGAGCGCATGAATGTCCTGCGCCAGTTCGGTTTTGGTATAACCATCGGCGGGATGTGAGGATTTGCCGGCTCCTCGCAAATCCGGCGCGATTACAGTGTGGGTGCCAGCAAGCTCGGTAATCAAGGGGCGCCACATGTGGCTGGTTTCGGCGTAACCATGCAGAAGGACTACTAGGCTGCCTTTACCGGCGGCTAGATAGTGGAGGCGCACGCCGTTGACGTTTGCGAAATGGGATTGCATTAGATGCGCGGATTTGGGAGCGTGCGATTTTTTGCGGGTTGGCATGCGACATCTTATTCCACAAGCGGGGAATACCACAACGAGCTGGTGAACGAGGGCTGAAGGAGTTGCTCAAGCTGCCCACGACGTGCGAGCGAGCGAGGCCGGACATAGATTCCTCCTGGATCACGGGCAAGCCGGAAGTAATCCCAGCAGACCCGATTCGCCCCATTACTAATGGGATGGTCCGCCGCTTCTACCGAGCCAGCGAGCCGGTGTGTGAGAGGCTGCGGAGGAGGCGTCCCATGGAACTACACACGATCGGCATTGATCTTGGTAAGACAGTTTTTCATCTGGTCGGGCTTAACCTGCGCGGCGAGGTCGTGGTGCGCAAGAAGTTCTCGCGTACCCAGCTGCTGCGCTTCACCGCCAACGTACACGTCGGGTTGATTGGCATGGAAGCCTGCGGAGGTTCGCATTTTCTTGGCCGAGCACTGCGGGAACAGAGACACGAAGTGCGACTGATTCCGGCGCAGTATGTGAAGCCGTACGTGAAGACGAACAAGAGCGACTACATCGATGCCGAGGCGATCGCTGAGGCTGTCGCACGGCCGACGATGCGTTTCGTGCCGATCAAGACTGATGACCAGCTGGATATGCAGTCCCTGCATCGCGTGCGCGAGCGTTGGGTGATGCGTCGCACGGCAGTCATCAACCAAATTCGTGGATTGCTGCTCGAACGAGGCATCACTCTGCGGAAGGGGCGGCACCACGTGGATGCCGCTTTACCGCTGATCCTGGAAGACGCCGACGCTAATCTATCGGGCGCCTTGCGCCTGCTGCTGGCCCAACTGAAGCTGGATCTTGATCAGTTGTCGTGCGGATTGACGAAGCCGATGCGGTGATCGAGAAGACCGCTCATGAAAACGAAGCCTGCCGGCGGCTCGTGGCCATCCCTGGCATCGGACCCGTCACGGCCACCGCACTCATCGCGGCGATCGGCAACGGAGGGGCCTTCCACAAGGGGCGGGAGTTCGCAGCTTGGATGGGGTGTGGTTCCTCGCGAACACTCCACCGGTGGCAAGCAGAAGCTGCTCGGTATCAGCAAACGTGGGAACTCTTACTTGCGAAGACTTTTCGTGCAAGGCGCACGTGCGGTCCTGCAACAGCGCACGAAGCAGTCTTCCGGTCTGAGTGCGTGGTTGGCACAACTCACATCGCGCACGCACCGCAACGTCGCCGCCGTAGCGTTAGCTAATAAACTTGCCCGAATCGCCTGGGCCGTGCTCGCTAAGAATGAACAATATCGACCCTCAGTGGTGGCCGATGTAGCTGCAGCTTAGCGACGACTGCGGAGAACATGATTTCTTACCAGGTCTGCTGGCGAATGAGGAGATGGCACAACGGTCGAACCCGGCGCTCTTTAAACCCGTAACCGGAAGAAGTCTCTCGAGACTGAATTACTAATGGGGAAAAGAGCGCAGCGCATTCCATCCTGGCCAGGAGTGATTCACTCCAACAAAGGCCGTATACATTTGCGCAGACCAACCTGTGACATCCTCACATTTCGCTTGCGGCGAAGCGGCGGACCATACATTCCGGTTGGCCGACAATCCAGGAGTTAGCCAACTTACCCACACTGCTTTGCAATCTGAAGTGAGCCGGAAAGAAATATTGACAAGCTAGACTGACCTTGAATATAGTCGATTATCGATATATCGATTATCGAGTAGGTATGCCAAAACGAAAACTCAACCCATTGCCGTCGGCTGCGTTTCAGATTCTTCTCGCTCTAGCCGGTGAAGATCTGCATGGTTACGGGATTATGCGGCAAGTGGCGGAGCAGACTGAAGGCCGCATGCGACTGGGCCCCGGAACCCTATACAGCTCCATCCAGACTCTACTCGAAGCCAAACTTATCGAAGAGCTGGACCAGCGTGAGGATGCAAAACTCGGCCAGGAGCGGCGCCGTTATTACCGGCTGACTTCGGGTGGACGCAAAGTGGCACGGTCCGAGGCCGAGCGGCTTGCTGATTTGCTGCGCGTCGCCCGGGCCAAGAAGATCTTAAGGGGGGACTATGTCTGAAAAGATATACGCCTGCCTGTTGCGTCTGTTTCCTTCCCATTTTCGCGAGGATTACGGCGATGAAGCGCTGCAACTTTTCCGCGATCGCGTCCGCGACGAAAAAGGATTCTTCCTGCGCGTTCGTCTCTGGCTTGACCTGCTGGCCGATTTAGCAATCTCGGTCCCACGCCAGTACCGCTATGTCCGACCGGCGCTCAGCGGCGCCGTAGTCCAGCAGCGCTTGGAGGGCGCACCTGCCTTTTTTGTACTCGTAGATGAATCACCCGTCCCGCAGCACTGATTTTTGGATGTGCGCTCTCGATGATTGCCTTAAGTTTGTTCTCGATATTACTCGGCTATGCCGGAAACCACCGCTTACAGAGTGCTTCAGCCTTTCAACGGGGACATGCGACCGATTCACGTCCGTCCGCCTTGGAGCATGCGACGGGGCAGGCCCCCGGCGATGCGGAAGACGTCATTATCAACCCAAGCCGCATGAAGCCGGACGAAGCCAAGCCAAACGATTCGCAATCGAAGGCGCTCCTCCCACCGGATAGCTCCCGATTCCGCGAGGGGCTGCGTCTGCAACTGCAGGATGCCGCGGAACGGAAACGTTTGGTGAACGCGGTGATCGATAATTTAAAGAAGCACTACGTTGATCCGGAGGTTGCGCGGAAGACGGCGGATGCGTTGTTGGCGCATGAGAAGAACGGCGATGACGACAAGGTGAGGGATGGCGGAGCCTTTGCCGATCTGCTGACCAAGCAGATAAGAGAGGTGAGCCACGACATGCACTTGGAGGTGGTCTATAGCCAGGAACCTTTGCCTGATCTCCTGCCGGAACCGACAGCTGAAGAACTTGCGCGTTATCGAAAGGTGCTAGAGAAGGACAACTGTACGTTCAAGAAGGTCGAAATCCTGCCGCACAACATCGGCTACCTGAAGCTCAATGGATTTCCCGATCCTTCCGTATGCCGGGCCACGGCAATGGCTGCGATGGCTTCTTTGAACAACTCGGATGCGATCATCTTCGATTTGCGAGACAACCGAGGCGGTTTCTCGGGCATGGTCTCGCTAATTTCCGCCTACCTCTTTGACCATCCGGAGTACATGTACGATCCCCGCGAGAGTCCTACGCAGCAGTCTTGGACGCCTTCGCCTGTTGCCGGAAGCAGGCTGGCGGACAAGCCGGTATATGTGCTGACTTCAGCCTCAACGATCTCCGCTGCGGAGCAGTTCTGTTACGACTTGAAGATGCTGAAACGTGTGACGCTTGTAGGCGAGACGACACGTGGTAGCGCACACGCGGGCGTTTTTTATCGGATTGATGATCACTTCGGAATGGGAATTCCTGAGACGAGGGCGATCAATCCCTACTCAAAAACCGATTGGGAAGGGACCGGCGTGAAGCCCGACGTGAAGGTGAAGGTAGCAGAAGCGCTAGAAACAGCCGAGAAACTGGCGGAGAGCAAGCTGCAGAGGAAGTAGGAGTCTGGAAATTTGCTGGGTGACGGGCAACTCTGACCCTACCCCCGCGACATCACCCGATCATTGATCGGTGGCATGGAGGCCATCGGTCATGAAGCGGAAACCGTACTCACGAAGAAAACGCACCACCACAAAATCTGTCCTGCGCCTGCCAGACCTCGAGCACGCCAAAGCCGCAGTCTTGAATAGCCTCACCAGCCTGGACGCCCAACGGGGTTATCGTCACGCCATCGATGAATTCGTTGATTGGTATTGTTCGGAACCTCGCTTGGCTCTCAACAGAATTGTGGTGCTGCGCTATCGGTCCCATCTCGAATCCCGTCAACTTGCACCTGGCACCGTCAACCTACGTCTCGGTGCCGTGCGCCGGCTTGCATACGAGGCCGCCGACTGCGGTCTCCTCAGCGCCGATTTGGCGGCTGGTATTCGCCGCGTTAAGGGCGTGAAGAAGTTGGGAGTGCGCCTCGGCAATTGGCTGACTGCGGAGCAGGGCCAAGCACTTTGGCAAGCACCCGATCATCAACGACTGAAAGGAAAACGCGACCGAGCATTGCTCGCATTGCTGCTCGCGTGCGGCTTGAGGCGGCATGAAGCCGTGGCGTTGAGATTGGATCACCTCCAGCAGCGCGAAGAGCATTGGGCCATTGTTGATCTGGTCGGCAAGGGAGGCCACGTCCGAACGGTTCCAGTTCCTGATTGGGTGAGAACCGAACTGGACGATTGGCTCGCCGCAGCCGCAATTGATCGAGGAAAGCTCTTCCGCCGGGTCAACAAAGTTGGAAGGACATGGGGAGATGGCATGACGGTGAAGGCGGTTTGGCACATTGTGAAGGAATCCGCCAAGCGCATCGGCGTGGCGCAGTTGGCGCCGCACGATCTGCGACGTACCTGTGCTCGGCTCTGCCATGCTTCGGGAGGCGAGTTGGAGCAGATCCAATTCCTCTTGGGGCATGTCTCAGTTCAAACGACCGAACGATATCTTGGCGGCAAGCAGCGGATTCGATCAGCGGTCAATGACCATATCGGTATCGAGCCGAATCCTTGAGCCGCGTGCGCGGTTGTGGAAGGATTGCCGACAATACGTCTACGGGTACAAGGGTCAGGCTTGCGAGTTTGACTTCTTTCGAAGAACCACTGAGGACACCCAGAACAAGACCAGGCTTGCCGCCAGAATCCCGAAAAACAGCATGAGTTTTAGAGTTATGGCAAAGGCTAAAAGTGCCGCTGCGAATCCCCAATACCAGGATTCTGCCTTGAATCCGTCGGCCCACTTGGCTTGGCGGCCGGCGGAAGCAATGCGCGGCCACAGAGCTGGCCAGAGACGCGGCACCGCTTTTCGGTAGCCCTCGTATTTTGCGCCCTGATCCGCCTGCAGTTCGGCCTCTTCCCGCAGGATCAACCGGTAGCAGAAGACCAGCATTGCCACTACCGCCACGAAAAATCCAAGGCGGCTCATCATGGCGCCCATGGCCATCACCATTAACACATTGGCGAGATACAGCGGATTGCGCACCTGCCGGTAAGGACCATCGGCAACCAGCGACTCAGTCTTTACTTCGGCCGCATACACCACACCGGCACGTAGGTACGATGAGGCCCAGGTGCGGAGGAGAGCGGCTGCAATCAGCAAAACAGCGGCCAAAGCAAACAGGAGACGAGCGACGAGATCCGGATCCCTTAGCAGCCTGGATCCAAGCCAGCTAGCCAATGCGGCGGTTGAATTCTGGTGATCCAAGAAGTAGAGCGGAAACGAGAATGCAAAGATCAGTCCGAAGAGCAGCGCTCTGTTCGTGAACTCCCAATTTGTCGCTTTCACGAATCGAAAAGTATCGTTGCCGGAGACGAATGTAAAGTGCTCTCTGTCGCTCAAATGCCGGTTCCGGGCGGATCACGGGCTAACAGGAAGTAACCGCATTACTTCCGACTTGCCGACGATACGCCCGGAAATCATCTTTCGCGTCCTACAAAACCGCTCTAGACCGCAGTCTACTTGTCGGGTAACGACAGGCATATCAGCACCAAGCCGCTGGACGACCGACGTACCTGTAATGATAATGTCATGGCACAGAGCGCTTCTTCAGGAGGAGAGCCGTGCACCACAGCCGCTCGCCTTGTTTGTGGCACAAAGTCTTAGTTACTCTATTTGGACTCTTGTCAGCCGCAGCTTGTGCGTTCGGACAATCCGACGCCGGGACCATTGACCATGTACGCGTGCTCGTTCACGATATGGGAGCTTGTCAAGACGTTTACCGAAATACGTTGGGGTTCGATCTAAGCCGCGCTGAGGCACTTGTCTATCAGGAAGGTTCGGCTCACAACGCCGCCCGTCTCGCGGACGGCACCTACGTAGAACTTGTCGGAATCGCCGACCGTGAAAAGCTTCTGAGCGCACGGCCGTGGATCGTAAATTTTCTGCAAGATCACCAAGGCGCACATTCCGTGGGAGTCTTGGTGCCATCAGCAAAGCGAGTATCGGACCGTTTGCAGTCGAGCGGCATCGATGTGACGATCTACGACCTCGTTGGGTCCCGACCCGGCGACAAGCCAATCCATCTTGTGACTCCTAAGTTAGTCAACTTCGCGGATGGCGCGATCTTCTTCCTCGAATACCCACAAGAAAGCCTTGAAAGACGGAGGAGTTTGCCAACGGCGGTAAATACCAACACGGCGCAAGGCATCCTCGGAGTTTGGATTGTGGTCAAAGATTTGAGCAAAGCCAGCAACGATGCAGAGAGCCTTGGATTTCGCTCCGCTCGATCTCTCGAATCCCAAGTTCTGGGGGCACGGGGACGAGAATTCGAAGTAGGTCGAGGAAAGGTTGTCCTGCTGCAAGCGAGCGCGCCTGACGGACCTGCAGCTCGATTCACGCGCGATCGCGGCGAAGGCGTCATGGGCATTAGTCTCGAAGTCGGCGATCTTGCAAAGGCACGCGTGCTGATCGAGAAGAACACAAAGCGAGCAATTGCGCCGTACGCTGGATTTTACGGCAATAGCTTTTTGCTCCCAGCAGAACTGTCTTGTGGCGCGTGGATTGAGATGGTCCAAAAGTAGGTTGGCTTTCGGTCGAGAGTCACAGGAACCCAACGCCTGTTTAACGCCATTACGGGAGAAGTGAAATCGACCCGATCCTCAATGTCCGGTTAGCCGACCATACACTCTGAATCGGTGCGATACCCCAATGAGCAGCGGTGATGAGTTCGCTCTGGCACCTCGCGGCTGATCTTGATTATGTTATTCGGTTGACGTGGTCCTCCGCGTCCGAAAACATCGAACGCTTCAGCGGCCATTAGAAAGTTGCCTCTCCCGCTGCAGAAGAGTTTTGCAACACAATCCACCTAAAATCGGACATCACAGGTCAGTCGTGTGGAGCGCGATACCAAGGGTGGTGACAGCGACCGGGATCAATGTCTGCTTAGCGTCACGGCCTATAGCGGGGACCTGAGAAAGTCGTATCTCCCCACGCCCTGGACAATCAGAAATCGACAATCTCTTGTTCCGCGATTTGAAGTCTGGTGGGCGTGTCCTGCATTTATCTGGTAACGCTCGCCGATGGCAAGGGTACGATAATCATCAGGCGCACGTGTTTCGACCGTCAGCTCGCCGTCCAATACAAAGAAGTGGTCCGCGATCTCGCTGTGGGAGTGCCAAGGAATGACCTCACCGGGCGCTAGCGTAAAGAGGCGCGCCTGAACGTCCTTCCCGGCCACAACGGTCTCGACATTTTTGACGGTGTAGTTGGTTCTTTTTTGCTGCTCTTTCGTGAACATGGTGGCCTCGTTTATATGGCAACCAGTACAGCCGAGAGTACCTCAATTCTCCCTTAGCCATTGTAGCCGCGCCTCAGCGCGGGCGCCAGGTCCGAGTTGGGTCATCTTCGACCTGACGGCCGATCTCGCTTGCCAGTTTATGTCCGCTTTGAGCAATCGAGGCCTGACAATCTCAACTCTTGATCGGACTATGGATATCTTATAGCGGACCTACGTCATCGGAGCATCGACTTTGACGTGCCTTCCGATCCGTTGGCGGACCCTTCATGGATCCTACTCTTGCAACGGATTTATGCTCCTCCAACTGCGACTCCTAGCGGATGACGGCAACCCAGAAGTAATCTGACATTCTTGGTAGGCTTGAATGTCTAGGTCGAGGGTCACTGGCGGTCTGATATGAGAGTAAAGAGGCATCAGCAGCACCCGCGCGAGCACCGAAAGAGGAGGAAGCTAACGTCTTCAGCGGAGGGAATTCTCCAAGAGCTGCGGACCCTGTGCCTTTCTCTGCCTGAAACTATGGAACGAAACTCCTTTGGCCATCCGAATTTTGTAGCGGGTAAAAAGACATTTGTAACGTTTGAGCAATTCAACGGGCGGCCCTCGATTGCGTTCCGGTTGGATCGCGACAATATCGAGCGGCTTTCTGGTAATCCTCTATTCTTTGCGACGCCGTATGGTCGCGGCCAATGGCTAAGTCTCCGGGTTGATGCGACGTTTGACTGGACCGTCGTCGAGGAGCTTGTAAACGCCAGCTACCGGCTGGTCGCTCTCAAACGAATGCTCGTTGCGCTGGGAGCACGAGCATAGACCCTAGCCGAATTGCTGTTCGGTAACGATCAGTCGCGTAGTGTTCACTGATCGTGGGTGTATCACGGGCTAACCGGAAGCTACCTGGGCCAGAAGTCCGGTTGGAGGAAATGTGTTCCTGATCTCCTCGAACCCCGTTTGAACGAAGCCGCCCGGCGGCGGACGCTTCGCGTGAGGTGAACGGAGGGTTGGTTGCTTACCGGCTGAGATAAGTTTGGGTCACAAGGAGGTCCCTGTGACCCATCTCAGAAAAATGATGCTGGAAGAACTCCAGCGTCGTAATTACGCCGAGACTACCATCGATTGCTACCTTCGCACCGTCGAAGATTTTTCTCGACACTTCCACTGTTCTCCCGATCGCTTAGGCCCCCGACATATTCGTGAATACCAAGCCGAGTTGTTCCAACAGCGAAAGTTCTCCCCGAACACGGTGGCGCAACGATTGGCAGCTCTGCGATTTTTCTACACTAAGACTCTCAAGAAGGCCTGGAGCATCGAAGAGACTCCCTACCCGAAGAAGGCTGTTCACCTGCCAACAATTCTCAGCCAGGAAGAGGTTGCGCGGCTCATCGATGCGGCTCGGCCGCCCTTGCATCGCACTCTGCTGATGGCGCTCTACGCCACGGGACTTCGGCGTGCCGAACTCGCGCGTCTGAAAGTCAGCGACATCGACAGTCAGCGCATGGTGATTCACGTCCGAGGCGGCAAAGGCCGCAAAGATCGGGATGTGTTGCTCAGTCCAAAGTTGTTGGACGAACTCCGGCAACACTGGCACCGGTTGCGCCGAAAGGCCAGTGCCTGGCTGTTTCCTAGCAGACATACTGACGCCAGTGACCGCCCCATCACTCCCAAGGCGATCTACTATGCCTGCAAAAGAGCCGCGCAGCGGGCCGCCCTCCAGAAAGTCATCTACCCACATACGCTGCGCCACTGTTTCGCCACGCATCTGCTGGAAGCGGGCGCGGATCTGCGCACGATTCAGATCCTGTTAGGTCATCGCGATCTCAAAGAGACCACCATCTACCTGCATCTTTCGCAGCGCCATCTTCACGCTACAGCGAGTCCTTTGGATTCGCTGAAATTGAAAGAGTAGCACTAGCGTTTCTGGATAGTTTTCGGGGCGCCGAAGTCCGGGCGCTACGCCGCGGCGGAAGGCGTTTGGCCGCGGGCTTCACCCCTACGAGCCAACGCTCTCCACTCCCACCGATCTCCCTTGGGCACCACGTGCCCCAAACCCGGAAAAGAGAAATGAGAGGTCGACACAAGAGACTTCTCCCTTGTGGCCTTTTCTAGTAGGCGGATCCTGGTTGGCACCATCTCGCTGGGAAGGTGGTCGGTCACGCCAATGGTTTCCGGATATTCAAGATGAAGGGGAAGAACGACAGCGTCTGCAACGAAGAGGAGTCTCTGGTCAGCCGACGAAATCTCGAGTCCCATCTGGCCGGGCGAGTGCCCGAACGCCGCAATGGCCACTATCCCGGGTACGATCTCCGTATCCGGATCCACGAGATCGAGTTGTGCTTGAATCCCTGGCAAGTTTTTTTGTGCCGAGGCCAGCATGCCCTTCTTGAAGCTCTCGTCAACCGGCAATTCCGCAAGGCTCGGATTCGACATCCAATAATCCCACTCCTTCCGAAACATTACGTAACGGGCGTTGCGAAAGGCAGGTTGCCCGGCCTCGTTCAGGCTTCCGCCAACATGGTCCGAATGCCCGTGGGAGAGAACGACCGTGCCGATCTCGTGAGGCTCAATCCCTTCGGCGCGAAGAAGCGGTAGCAGTTTCCCCTGATTTGGCTTCGAACGATCCACTCCTATACCCGTATCTACCAACACCCGGTGTCGCCCGGTATCAATCAAAAGACAGGTGTAAGGAAGTTCGACCTGCTGGGGGTCCTCTCCGCGCTGGCGCAGCCAAGGTTCGTACTGCTCCTTGGCGAGGTTGGTCAGAAACATTCCAATCGGGTAAGACGGAGCATCATCCTGGATGGCGACGCACGAAAAGCATCCCATTTGAAAGCGATAGGTCTCGAGCTTCATTGCTATTCCCTACGTCCGTGCGAAATACCCATTCGGCGTATAAGATCTTGCAAACGTACCTCGCTACGCAATCTGTCGAGTCTAGCATCCGCCGCGAGACAACGCGGCAACCAAGTGCACCGGTCTTCGTATGCAGTTTCGAGGCACGCGAGGGCTTGATCGATCTCGCCAAGACCGGCCTGAATGGCGGCGACGAATACCTGAGATACATACTTCCTGTGGGCCATCTGTTCCAGTTCATGCAGGATGTTCCGCGCTTCCTCTTGTTTCCCCCATGCGGCCAAGACCCCTCCAAGAGACGCCACCATAAGTGTGCTGTTGTTGGAAAGCACCTTTGCTTGTTGTAGCGCCGCGGCCGCGTCAGCGAACTGCCCACCTACTTGATAAGCCAAGCCCAGATAAAAGTACCCCGGGAAGAAATTCGCATCCATCTCAACCGTCCTCAACCCGTGCTCGATCGCTTTGTCGTACTCCCGCCCGAAGTAGTGCGTCATCGCCATGAACGCGTTCAGGCTCAAAGCGAGAGGATCCAATTCCAGCGCGCGCCTGGCCTCAACCGCGGCTTCCTCAAAACGGCCGCTTATAGTGAGATTTTCAGCGAGTGTTTGGTGGGCCCTCGGGTATTTTGGATCTAACGCCGTGGCCTGGCGGAGTTCTTTTTCCCCGTTCTCCAGATCCCAGTCGTAGTAACTCATGACCCCGCCCAGCACTGTTCGCGCTTCGGGAAGCTTGGCGTCGATCTCAAGCGCCGCGCGCGCCGCAGCCCTGGCCTTGGGACAGGCATCTTTAGGAGCAAGGTGGCAGTAGACAGCCAGCGGAATATAGCCTTCGGCAAGGCCCGCGTAGGCCAACGCGTAGGTGGGGTCCAATTCGATGGCCTGACGGAAATACTGAATGCCTTTGTAAAGACCTTCCTCGGTTCTCTTTGCCCAGTAGAATCGGCCCTTCAAGTAAAGATGATAGGCTTCGACGTTGTCGGTGTAGCGTTTGGCGAGCAGGTTCTTCTTTTCGGGCGTAAGCTTCAGGCGCAAATTCTCCGAGATCTCTTTCGCGATCTCCTCCTGCATCGCAAAGATGTCCTCGACCTTCCTCCGGTACTGCGCACCCCATCGTTGCCAACCATTTTCGACATCCACGAGCTCGGCGCTGATCAGCAGCGTCTCACCCCGCTGCAGAACTTTTCCGGTCAACACCGCCCCGACGCCAAGCGCATGGCCGACATCTTGCGCCTCCTCGCTGCGATGCTTGTACCGGAAGACTGCGCTTCGAGACATTACGTGGAGCTGCGGCAACTGGGAAAGGCTGAGTATGATGCTCTCGGTAAGGCCGTCGCTAAGGTATTCCATTTGTGGATCGCCGCTGGTGTTGGCAAAGGGCAGGACCGCCAGCGAATCGACCTCGCGATTCGGCACTGGCGGTCTTCCGGTCGCTGGGACCCGCAACGCCTCCTCGATATCCTTCCGCGCATCGCCAATGTCCGACAAACGCGTGGTGAGATCTTTTTGGAGGCAATGCGGCAGCAGATCCCGTATCTGCGCCGGAGTGTCGGCGGGCAATGCCTGCCAGCCAGGCTTCGTCCTCAGCACAGAGGCGATAATTTCTGCGATGCTCGTGCCGCGAAAGAGCCTCTGTCCCATGAGCAGCTCGTACAGCACGCAACCGAACGCCCAAATGTCCGCACGCCTATCCACCGGTTCGCCGCGTAGCTGCTCAGGGCTCATGTACGCGGGCGTTCCAAGTATCACCCCGGCTTGCGTCATCATCGTCAGAGTCGCTGGGTCGGCGTGGGCATCGTTCTGCGATTCGGGTGTCGCTTTGGCTAGTCCAAAATCTAAGACCTTTACGCGTCCTTCGGGCGTGACTTTGATATTCGCTGGTTTGATGTCCCGGTGCGTAATGCCTTTCTGATGCGCCGCTCCGAGCGCTTCCGCGATCTGGCTGCAAATCCGAAGAGCGTCCTTAACCGGGAGAGCGCCGCCAGTTAGCCGCTCAGCGAGCGTCTGACCGGGCACCAGTTCCATTACGAGACAACACGATCCCCCGGACTCGTCCAGCCCGTGGATCGTTGCGATGTTGGGATGATTCAGTGATGCCAGCACCTCGGCCTCACGCTGAAAGCGAGCCATGCGCTCCGAGTCTCGGGCAAAGGCTTCCGGTAACACTTTGAGCGCCACGTCCCGCTTCAGCTTGGTGTCTTTGGCGCGGTACACCTCGCCCATGCCACCCGCACCGATGGGCGCGAGAATCTCGAAAGGCCCCAACCGAATTCCGGGAGCGAGGGGCATAAAGTTTGCAGCAATTGTACCGCACGGCGGTGTGAACACAGGATTATGCCCGAGTGTCGGGCAAGCCGCAGGTTAATTCTCGGGCCAGAAGTCCTGTTCTGGGCAGTTGCTCTATTGTCCTGAGGATTTCCGATTTTCGTCGGCAGGTGCTCGTCGGTAAGGGCCCTGGTGCACATAGTTGGGAAGCGCAGGGCCGTCGTTCAGCCGCATGCGTCGTTGCCCCGAATGTGCGCCAGCTGCCAGGGTCTTTGCGACAAAAGACCTGCTTGCTGGTAGTTCTACTACGCGGGTACCAAATCTTTGGTGCTTCCGGTCCATTTAATGCCATTCCTGCGCTCGAGTATAATTTGCGCGACACGCTTCGTTTTGACCAAAGCGCGCCCCGGGTCAGAGGCGATAGTATGCGTCACATGCAGAGTGTTCCTTGGCAGGTGAAGATCGCTGCCAAGATCGTGCTGGCA
The DNA here is from genome assembly GCA_963832615.1 of uncultured Acidobacteriota bacterium. Classification (GTDB taxonomy): domain Bacteria; phylum Acidobacteriota; class Terriglobia; order Acidiferrales; family UBA7541; genus Acidiferrum. The sequence continues at coordinate 129,302 of CAWHVA010000013.1, read as the reverse complement.
CGGCTACCTCTCCCGTATCATTTCTGGGAGAAAATCGGCCTCTTCAAGCAGGGCGGGATGGATCGTCCCGAATACGCCTTGCGGATATTCCGCCGGCACTTTGACGCGGCCGGTTTGGTGGGAAAAGCAGATGGCTTTGTGGGTTTGGAGTTGGGCCCTGGTGATTCGCTGTGTTCGGCGTTGATCGCAAAAACGCTTGGAGCTTCAAAGACCTTCTTGGTGGATGTCGAGTCCTACGCGTCGACGGACCTCAGGGTTTACCGCCAGATGGAATCCCACCTCCGCCAGCTGGGCATGTATCCTCCCAACCTTGATCATTGCAAAACCATGGATGACGTGTCCGAGACGTGCGGGGCGGAATATCTGACCGGGGGGCTGACCTCACTACGACGAATCCCGTCCGCGTCCGTGGATTTCGTGTGGTCCAATGCCGTTTTGCCTTATGTGCGGCGCAGCGAGTTTGTTCCCACCTTGCGGGAACTGCGGCGTATTCAGCGCCAGAACGGCGTCGCTTGGCACAGCGTTCCGATCAAAGACATTATCGGCGGGAAGCTGAATGACCTGCGATTCCGCGAGGGGATCTGGGAGTCTCCACTTATGGCGAACTCTCGTTTCTACACGAACCGCCTGCGGTACTCGGAACTCCTGCGGCTCTTTTGCGAAGCTGGATTCGAGCCGGAAGTCGTGCGCAAAACGCAGTGGGAGACGTTGCCGACACCCCGGCGAAAAATGACCAAGAAATTTGCCCTGCTCCCGGAAGAAGACCTGAGAATCTCTGATTTTGATGTGTTGCTCCATTAAAGATCGCACAACGCTAAGACCTGAATGTCGAGTATCAGAGCGCGACAAGCCGCAGAGGCACGAACTTCAAACATATCGTCCACCAAGGAGTGCCACGCAGGGAGAGGGAAGGGCTCGATGTCATACACCTGTCTTCGCCAGGTGTTGCCTCAACAGGTGCGACGCAGAGAGAAGCACCTCCCGGACGTGTTCGAGTCCAGAACACCAGCGCAGCTCTGCTTCCTCGGGCGTACTTCCAATCGCCTCCAATTGCAAAACTAAGGAGGGCTCGCGGGCGTGTGCCTTTTCTGTTGCCGGTGCCGTCACACACATCGTCGCAAAGAGTGCATCCGAAGAACTAGTCTTTTTCAGCAGCTCCTGAAGCGTTTGCGACAGAATGAGATACAAATTGCGGTCGCCATTTAGATCTAGGCGCCGAAAGTTAATTATAAGCTGGCCAACGCAAGCTCCATGCGCCTCGCCTGAATGTCCTGGAAATCCCGCGACGGAATCTTGCAACTGGAGGAAAGAATCTTTCCCGCTGAGCGCTGCGCGAAGATCTGCCAGAACCTGACACTCGCTGCCTTTCTCAAAAGCCTCGCCTCTGCCCGGCAGAAGCCCGTCCTTGAGGCTGGCGATCTCGGCGACAATCTCCACCCGCATGCCGAGAAGCTACGCCAACAGTTTTGTTGCGGCAAGCGAAAAAGTCGCGGGGTAAATGACATTCCATGTCCGGTAATCTCCTCATCAGGCAATGAGCCTGCTCGCTCATATATACCAGAAACATTTAATCCCCTGGGGGCTCTGGAGGTCCCAATGCAGGAATCAGCCCTCTAAACCGTGCCCAAAGACATGGTCTATTGATCGCTTGTCGCACAGACAAAATTGAGTCAATCACGCAACGATTTTCGAGTTCACCGCGGAATCCACATTCCGCGTCTCGTTGCGTCTGGCGACGGTTGCGAGGGTTGAAGAATTGCTCACGGGAGTTTGATTGCCTGGAAGATTCCGTGGGAAGGTAGGGGAGCAAACGGTGTACGCGGGGAACGACGGGAGTTTTGAATTGACCGTCAAGAAACGAGGAAATAATCGAGGGATAGGACGACTATTTCGTTGTCTTTTTAGCGGGGTTATTTCGGGCAAAGAAATCGCCGTCGCGATGGGAGTCGCGAGAGCCATCGATCCGCGATGGCGGGGGTTTACCCTCGAAGAGGCCGTCGAGAAGGAACCGTCGACCCGAGCTCGCGCCGAACTGCAAAAAGCCAATAGCAGCGACCCTAAGCCGCCGGTAGCAGACTTGGCGCGCCGAGAGCCAGCCGTCGGGATCCTGATAACTCTTACAGGGCGCCTAATTCTCTGTTCTGACGCAAAGAGCCCGGAACGTGCGCCTTGAGCCTCTATGGAGCGTGAAGAAAAAGAAGTCGGGATTGAAATCTTGCTTAAGATCAGTCGCGAATATGGACGGTCGCTAGAGTGGTTGCTTCTGGGAACTGGATAGAGGGCACATGGCTGGCAGTCAGCCGACCCAGGATGTTGTTATTGCGAAGGCGATTTGGTGTCGGGCTTCTTCATCGCGATTCGGCCAACTCCCACGACGATCATAAATTTCCGCACCTTGTCCTTTGGTTCTTCCGGCTTCGGCTTGGAGGAATCATTTCTAATTTTTCCCATAAACCCACCGTTGATGTTGGGTGAAGCGTAAGACTTAGCTCCGTCGGCTCCCTTAGCCACCTTACCATTGCGAGAAGCCGTTTTGGGAATTTCAATTGAACATCACGAGTGTTGATTCGGCTAGTTCGGGTTTAGGTCCGAGCAGTTGCGGGAAAATGTCGGTTAGTTCTTGATTGGCGGCGAGTATTTTGGTCGGGTGGTTGCTTTGGCCCAGCCGGGCGCTGTGCCGGGCGCAAGCGTGCTTGCTCCAATTCAGAACACGAACACCTCCGGGCAGCCGATGTTCAATTCCAAATCAGGATTTGTATCCCGACAGTCGCAAGTCGCTTATGTAAGAATAGCTGACCTAGAAGGAGATTTTTGTCGAAGACTAGAGCCTAATGCGCATAATGTATTAAGTGAGATTGGTGTGGATCGACGGTAGGAAAGCCCAGGCCCCAAAAATTAGGAGACGGTCTCAAGAACTCTATGGCCACTAGTCTTAGCCGTCTTCCACCCAGCTGCATCGGCCCCAGATAGGCTACCTTGGAGTCCGCGGCTTCTCCCGTAGCCTGGTTGACCAGAAACAGTTTTTGGTCTCGATTCACAGGCGCCTTGAGACAGACAAGCCCGCCCCATAGGCTGACCTTCAGAGCAGATGCCTCTTCGACCAGAAACCGCTTGTTCGTGCCCGGCTCATAGATTTTCAGCGGTACCCGTAGCGTCACGCGACTGCTGCGCCTGATTCCTGCGCCGTTTCTGCCGGGCATAGCTGACTCCCTGGAGTAGTTACGGGTTGGAATGCAACAGGCTAGAATTAACACGAGCTCGGGAATCCTCAATAGTACGTCAGGACAGGCACTGGGCGTCGTTCGCTGAAATCGGAGACTTTTTTGGCGCTCTCCGCTAGCTCTGAGTGATGACTTTTTTGGCTCGGGGTGAGAACAACGCACACATTCAGCCAAGAGCGAGGAATTTCACATGTCCTAAGGTACCATTTGGTATTGAAAAAAGACGGCTTTCAGCTTATTCCCGGATTCAGTGCAATTAGTAACCCCGAAGATTGAAATGAAGAAAGTCCTTCGCAGCGTACTGGTCACCTCAATTTCCATCGCGACGTGCTCTTGTGGTGGTGGCGGAAACGGATCCGGTCCAGCCTGCAACGCACAGCACGGAACTACATGTCAGTCCTTGATCGTCAACGGCGACAGGCGAACGTACTTGCTCCATGTTCCTTCCACCTTTCAGAAAAATTACGGCGCTCTCGTTATCGCTCTGCACGGATCGGGTGGCAATGGGTTTGGAATGGAAATCGGGACCGGATTCAGCCGCCTCGCCGACAAGGATGGGTTCGCAGTTGTCTATCCGGACGGCTTGTTCGAATCGAACGATGGACAAACGAACTGGGCCTATTTCTTCAATGATTTCACAGACGACGTAGGATTTTTTCGCCAGCTCATCGATGCGCTACGATCTAGAGTTCAGCCCGACCCCAAGAAAATCTACGTTACCGGCCTTTCTTCTGGAGCTCTGATGTCCCACCGCCTGGGTGTGCAGCTCGCCGATTTGGTAGCGGGGATCGGCGTCGTCGAAGGTGCGCTGTTTGACAACGCGTCTGTTAATTCACCACCCGTTCCGCCAGCGGTCGCGCCAACCTCAGTTTTGATCCTTCACGGGGATCGGGATGCAACCATCCCATGCTGTGGCTATACGAGTGCCGCATCCCAAGATCAAACTTTTGGCTACTGGACTGGAACGTCGGCGGACAGTTGTTTGACCTTTGACACCACGGCACCGCTGTGCGACAGCCAGGGAAACATCACCTCGGTCGTCGAGAAAGATGCAACTAATTGCAGCGGGAAAACGGAGGTAAAGTTTTATAGGCTCGTCGGAGGAATTCACACCTGGTACACGATCCCTATGAACGTCGCCGGTCAGGTCCCATTCAATCCGGATTTCAATTCCGCAACGGGCATAACCACCACCGAGATTCTTTGGAACTTTTTCGCCGCTCATCCCAAACTATGAGCAATAGATGGCCGCGGAGAGTCTAAAACTTTAGTTTGGATGGGACCCGTTTCGCTTGGGACCCCATCTGAAAAATTAAAGAACTAGGGAGTGGAGCGGGGCCCATTTTTAGTTCTGACATTCGCCGTTAGTGGTCACGTGGCTGCCCTGAGAAACAAGATCGGCTCGCTGGTAGCGACTCCGATGACCAAAATACTGATAACTGAAGCCAATCACGCCGTGAGCGACCCAGCCGGTATCCGCTTTCCGAGTTCATTGGGATCCGGTGATCTATACCGCAAGGCAGTCCTCTGAATAGACGCTGAGCTTTTCAGTCGTTCAAACACAGCAATGACGACAACGCGTAGTCGTCTGGCCTCATCTACCAATGGTGCTCGGGGCAGATGGCTCGGGCAGCCTCAGAAGGCAAAATTACGAAACGAACTCGGCTATCTCACTCAGATTCAAGTAGATAGCGATTTCGCTGGCCGTAGTTTGCCCAGTCACGCTGTCCTCTGACCGACCAGGCGGCGTGGTGCTATAATCCCGCTGATTTTGGTATGAGGTGATGCATGGGCGCCGCACCCGCAAGTATTTTCAAAATCCCCTCGATTCCTAAGTTCGCAACCGTGGAAGAGGAACGACGACACCGCAAAGAGCGCCTGGCCGCGGCCTTCCGTCTTTTTGCCAAGTTTGGTTTTGATGAAGGCGTAGCCGGGCACATTACCGCGCGAGATCCGGAACGACCGGATCATTTCTGGGTCAATCCCTTCGGCTTGCATTTCCGACATATCCGCGTCGCTGACCTGATCCTGGTGAATGCTAAAGGCGAAGTCGTCGAAGGCAAGCACCCGGTGAACATTGCCGCGTTCGCGATCCATTCGAGCATTCACCATGCCCGGGCGGACGTAATTGCCGCGGCGCATTCGCATTCGCTATACGGCAAGGCGTGGGCATCGCTCGGCCGGCCGTTAGATCCCATTACGCAGGATGCGTGCGCGTTCTATGAGGACCATGTTGTCTTCGACGATTTTACCGGGGTCGTGTACGAAACGAGCGAGGGGGAGCGAATTGCGAAGGCGCTCAGCAATCATAAGGCAGCTATCCTGCGAAACCACGGGCTGCTAACCGTAGGTCATACCGTCGATGAAGCGGCTTGGTGGTTCATCACCATGGACCGAAGCTGCCATGCGCAGCTCTTGGCGGAAGCCGCGGGGCAACCGATACTCATCAATCGCGAGTGTGCGCTGGCAACCCGGCAACAAGTCGGGACCCATGAAACAGGCTGGTTCCAGTTCCAGCCACTGTGGGAGATGATCACGCGCGAACAACCAGATTTGCTCGACTAATCCAAATATTGCCGCGCAATTTGCCGCGCTACCTTTGGAAACAAACTCGAGTGAAAGAGCCGGGAAGATTTGCTGCGAAGGAAGTTGTAAAGCGCAGTACGAAATGTCGCGCAACGAATTGGATAACCTCACGGTCGCGACGACAACGCGGCGCTTTCAGTTTTACCAGACATAGGCCGCGCTGATGCTCGATGGGCCGGAGCGGCTTTGAATGATCTGCACTTCGTGCTTCACGCTCTGAAAACTCACTGCCACAGAGCGAAACTTCCCGTTCGGACGTGAGGGTGGCCGAAACGCTCTTCGATCTTCAGTAACCGCTTTGCTTGAAACACTAATTCAGATCTGGCCAATCCAGAATAAATCCGTGAACTGGCCACCACCGATGTCGTTGTCGACCGCTTTCGGCGTCACCTACTACGGGTACTTTCGGATGCGCTTCAAGAACGAGAAAGGCCATTTCCTACGTACGCCAAAATCGAAAGGGAATCGGTCTGCCGATTCGCCCGTGAACCCCGCAAGCTCGTGAAACGTTTTGTTGCTCATGGGTAAGAGTTCATCGACAATGCGAGCATGGACGTCCGGCTCCAGCTCGAGCGAATTCTTCGCCGCGTACAGCTGTCGGCTGTCGAACTGGAGCTGCAACTAGAGGAGGAAGCAGGAGATGGGTAACACCGACGATAAAGAGTTGAACGCGGCCTTGCCGAACAAGCTCTCGAGACGCGACTTGATCAAGGGAGTGATTGCAGGTGGCGTGGCAGTCTCCTCCGCAAGCTATCTTTTCCGCGCTTCCACTCTGCTAGGCCAGCCTACTCGCGGCGCGGGTGAAAGACTTCTCACCATCAATGTAAACGGCCAGTTGCGGCGAGCCGACGTTATGCGGCAAGAGACGCTCGCCTGGACTCTGCGCCACAAACTTGGCCTGACCGGCACAAAGCTGGGCTGCGACCGCGCCGAATGCGGCTCTTGCACCGTGTTGATCGACGACGTGCCGTACTACGCCTGTTCGGTTCTGACACACACCGTGCGCGACCGCAAGGTTCTGACCATCGAAGGCCTGGCGAGCCCCGAAGGAAAGTTGCATCCCGTTCAGCAGGGTGTCATCGACGAGCAAGGCTTCCAATGTGCCTTCTGCATGCCGGGGTTCATCATGGCCTCGGTAGGATTCCTGAAGACAAATCCCAATCCCACCCGAAGCGAACTCGCGCAGGGCCTCTCGGGTAACCTGTGCCGGTGCCAGGACTACGACAAAATACTGACTGCGATCATGCGCGGAGCGGAGAACATGAGGAGGGCGAGCCATGCCTAAGAACGATGCAGGAGCTGGCGAAGCTAACACCGCGTGTGTATGGGGCCGGACATAAACTGATTGGCAAGGACTACGAAACCGCTGACCTCTATGCCAAGGTCACGGGACTGGCAAAGTACGCCGAGGATTATCACGCCGACGGCATGCTCTACTGCAAACTGCTGCTCAGCCCCTTGCCACACGCCCGCGTGAAGCATCTTGACGTTCGCCAAGCGCTCGCCATGCCTGGCGTGAAGGCGATTCTCACCGCCGACGAACTTCCGCCTCCGGCTGATACCCTGACCGACAATGGCACGGTGATTCATGCCAACCCAAAGAGCGAGAAGGCGCTCACCATGGAGCCGCTTTACCAAGGTGAGCCGATTCTCGCCGTCGCCGCCGTCGATGAATTCACTGCCGCGGAAGCCATCGAAAAAATTCGCATCGACTTTGAACCGCTCCCCTTCGTTATCGACCCGCTCGATACCTTGCGACCTGGCGGGCCCAACCCAAGAGCGGAAGGGAACATCTGGGTGCAGCATCCGGCCCCGGCGACCGCGGTGGGAGCCCGGCCTGCGGCTCCGCCACCTCCGACGATCGGAGTACTCAAGTGGACCGAGGCGGACTTCGCCGACGAAAAAAAAGGGCGTCTGCCTACGGGAAAGACTCCCGACGATTGGTCTTACGGTGATCTTCAAGCGGGCTTTCAAAGTGCCGCGCTAGTCCTCGATGAAACGTTCGTCACGCCAGATACGAGCCACCAGACGCTCGAGACCCGCACTGCGATGGCTTACTGGCAAAACGGAAAGGTCTTTGTCCACACGGGCACGCAGAGCACTGCGCAGACCGTGCCTGCAATCGGACGCTGGCTGAACATTGACCCGGGCAAAGTCGTGCTCATCAGCGAATACACGGGGGGTGGGTTCGGCAGCAAGATCACCGGCGGCGTTACGTTGGTTATTCCGGCGCTCTTATCGAAGAAGGCGAATGCGCCGGTGATGATGCGGATTAGCCGCGAGGAAGAAACCTTCATCGGCCGTGCGCGGCCCAGTATGCTCGGGCGGATGAAAGCCGGGTTTTCCAAGGATGGCCGGATCATCGCGCTAGATATGTTTGTGATTGCGAACAACGGTCCTTATGACGCGGTCGGCGATTCCCCCTCCTCAGGCCGCATCGTATCTCTTCTCTACCAACCACAAGCCATGCGCTGGCGCGGAGCCACACTGCTGACGAATACGCCGCCGAGAAGTGCGCAAAGCTCGCCCGGCGGCATGCAGGGGATTGTGATTATGGAGCCGGTCATCGCCAAAGCTGCGCGCAAACTCGGGCTCGACCAGGTGGCCATCCGCCGCATCAACTGTCCCGAGGGCAAAGCGCCCTTCGGACCGGCGGCGCAGGGCAAACGTCCGTACGCGACGAGTGCGTTCCTCAAGGAAGCGCTCGACCGCGGTGCGGAACAGTTCAAATGGAGCGAACGGGTTTCGCGGACGCCGAAGCGCATTGGTTCCAAGGTGCGCGGCGTCGGCGTTTCGCTCAGTTGCTACGCCGGTGGCACGATCGGTTTCGATGGGATCCTGATCATCAAGCCTGATGGACGAGTGTCCATCCTCTCCGGAATAGGCAACTTGGGAACGGAGTCCGTGATCGACGTTCATCGAGTGGCTGCCGAGGTGCTGGGAGTGCCGTGGGAGAAGTGCGACATTACCTGGGGCGACTCGTCGAAGAACCTTCCCTTCACCTGCGTTTCGGGCGGAAGCCAAACGACCCATGCCATGACGCGCGCGGCGCACGCCACCGCGATGGACGCGCGGAAAAAATTGCAGGAGCTCGCCGCCAAAAAGCTCGGCGGAAAGCCGGAGAATTATGACGTTGCCAACGAACGCGTATTTCGCAAAGGCGGGGGCGCAGGTATGACTTTGGCGCAAGCCGCGAACTACGCCATTCAAGTGGGTGGCATCTACGATGGCCACGAAGTTTCCCCTGACCTCAATAAAGTGACGAAGGCTTCCGTCGCCGCGATCGCGGGCCAAGGTCTTATAGGCGCTGCCAAGGACAAATACCCGCGTGACGGCGCGACATTTTCCTATGTTGCCAGTTTTGCCGAAGTCGAGGTCGACGTCGAGACCGGCAAGTACCGCATCGTGGATTTCCTCGCTTCCGCAGATGTAGGCTCCGTGATTCATCCCCGCGCACTTGGAGGCCAAGTGCTGGGCCGCTCCGTTCTGGGCATCGGGCATGCGATTGGACAGAAGTGGGTGTTCGACCCTCGCTATGGCGCCATGCTCTCGACTAGGTTCAGTCAGAGCAAACCGCCAACGATTCTGGATGTGCCCGTCAATATGCAGTGGTCGGCGCTCGACATTCCCGATCCGGAAACGCCGGTCGGCGCTCGCGGTGTAGGCGAACCGCCCGTAGGAGGAGGATGCGCCTCTATCTTAAACGCGCTCTCGGACGCTCTCGGCGATGAAGTCTTCAGGCGGGCGCCCGTCAACGCGGACACGATTCTAACCTCGTTGGAGGCGGGACGGCCCATGCAGCATCCCCTGATGGCGCACATTTAATGCGAGACGCGAAAGGAGAACTCATGGCTGTAATCCGAGACGTCATGCCGGCTTTTGATTTGCTTCAGCCGGACTCGATTGCGGATGCGCAAAAATTGCTCCAGCAGCAGGGTAGCGACGGCTGGGTGCTCGCCGGAGGCATGGATAGCTTCGACTGGCTCAAGGACCGCATCAAAAAACCCAAGGTCGTGGTCGATTTAAGCGGAATCGCCGAGCTCAAGGGAATTCGCAACACAGCTGACGGCATCGAGATCGGCGCGATGACCACGCTTACGGAAGTAGTCGAGCATCCCCTCATCAAAGAGAAGTACAAGCTGCTGGCGGATAGCGCGGAACTGGTTGCCTCGCCGCAGATCAGAAACCAGGGCACCATCGGCGGCAATGTTTCGCAGGACGCGCGCTGCTGGTATTACCGCGCCGGCTGGCCTTGCTACCGCGCCGGGGGAAACATCTGCTATGCCGACACACCGGAAGGCCGCAACCGCGAGCACGCGATTCTGCATGCGGAACGATGCGTGGCCGTGAATCCCTCGGACACCGCCCCGGCCCTCATCGCACTCGACGCCAAATTCGTGATCCGCACTCACAAAGGTGAGCGCGTCATCGACGCCGAAGACTATTTCATCGGTCCGGACATCGACATCACGAGCTTGCATATCTTGCAACCCGGAGACCTCCTGACGGCCGTTCGCATCCCGTCTACATGGGCCGGCGCGCATTTCTATTTTGAAAAAGTGCGTGACCGCAATGTGTGGGACTTTCCCCTTTTGAACGTGGCATCAGCGATGGTCGTCTCGGGTAACAATATCGAACGCATCCGCATCGCCGTAAACGGCGCAGCGGCTCGTCCCCTGCGATTAAAAGCCGTCGAGGACGCCGTCCGCAGCAGACCGGCAAACGCCGCAACTGGCGAAATGGCTGGGAAACTGGCCGTGCAAGGCGCTGTCCCCTTGCAGTTCAACGCGTACAAGATCCCGCTGATGCGGAATCTGGTGAAGCGCGCCATCGGAGGAGTCGAGGAGGCTACATGGACTTCCTGAAGTGGGCCATCAGTCCGTGGGGACAGCGTGTCCCGATTCACATTGCTTGGTTCCTGATTTGGGTCGCAGTTATTGCTGGATTTCTGTTTTTTATCGTTCACGCCACGTACCTTCGATATTTCGCCAAACCCAAGGAGTTTGCGAGCAGCGGATCGCCTCTGATCGCCGCGCGCATACCCGAGCACGTGCCCAGACATTCGCTGACCGCGCGGTTCTTTCACTGGATCATGGCAGCCTCCATGTTCACCCTGCTATTTACCGCTTTTCTCCCCAAGGTGGGCATGCCGTTCGACTGGGTCACTTACCACTGGATAGCTGGCTCCGTCCTGACCGTCTCTATCCTCTTCCATATCATCCACGCCTCCTTCTTCATGGACTTCTGGTCGATCTGGCCAGACAAAATTGATCTGCGCGACGCATACAGAAGAACACTGCGTTTCCTGGGCAAGTCTGCGCCGCCGCCGGATAAATTTGCCAAGTATCCCCTCGAGAACAAGCTCTATCACGGCGCGATCATGGCCGCTGGTCTCTCTGCAATCGTAACCGGTGTGTTCATGATGTTTCGCGTGCGAACAATCTTTTTCCCCCGCAATCCCTATCTATTCCGCGACATGACTTGGGGCATGATGTATGTGCTGCACGGCCTGGCTGGCGTGGGACTGATCGCCTTGATCATGGTGCATGTCTATTTTGGGCTTCGTCCGGAAAAGCGCGCGATCACGAAATCCATGATCTTCGGCTGGATGAGCCGCGACTTCTATCTGAAGGAACACGATCCGCAGCGCTGGCCGGTCGAATCTCCCACTTCATCGCCGGCATCCCGGGGAGAAGCCCCAGAGGGATTAAGAGATGCTGGCTGACCTCTCGGAACGCTCCGACACGATCGAAGAATGTTACGAGTTCATGCTGGCTTATGCGGCGCAAGGGCTTCCCAGCGATGAAGGAAGCCGGTCCGGCGGACAAATTCGCGAATATCTGGGCCGCGCCGTGAAAGCCATCTCTGGTCTGGCCGATAGCTGTGCGACCGCAGTGAAACAAGAACGCCTCGATCCGGCGGAAAAATATCGCGCATTCTTCGCGGTGCTCCAACGCGACGCGAGCGATTCGCTGGCCGCCATCGAGCTGGTCCTGGCGCAACCCGCCATCGGCTCTCCGTTGATCGACAACCTGAACGCTTCCATTCATCTGCGTGCGCTCCTCACGGATCTGTTTCTCCTGACCGAGATCGCAAAGATTCAACGCACACCGGCGAAGCCTATGGCTTCGAGCGGTTAGGACTTCTTTTTCGCGGCGTATGTTTTGGAGAAGACAGCTGGATTGACCGCTCTCGCATCCTCGCTGCCGGCGAAAAATTTTGGACGAGTGGTGATGCTTGCCCGGCCGGCGCAAGTGCCCAAAAACATCTGCGGTCCCAATGGGTCGACGCAACACCTGTTCGAAGCCCACGCGCGGTGCTTCCAGCAGCTAAGGATCGTTCGACGAGCGTTGATTCAAACGGAACCCATCCTGGTTAGATGTGAAAGCCCGGGTGATAATCCACGCCTATCAACATGTTCGGCTCCTTCCTCCCGAGCCTCTGGTCGTCAAGCAACCAAAGTCTACCCGGGTCGAGGGAGCCGACACTGTTATGCAATCAAGTGCCGCACCAGGACTTCACTTGTTTGGTAAGCGCGGTGGTCTCAATGGGTCGACGCAACACTCAGCTCGAACCCACCTTGTATTGAAAACAAAAGCTAAAATCGCTCGCTAGATTAGATCAGCCGGAACGCTACCCTGGCTGGGTTTTGACCGGGTACAGCCAAACAGATCGGTTCTCCAGGAGAAGTAGCGTCGGATCAACTGATTCGATGGTGTTGCATCGACCGGTTGAGCACACTTGTACCGTACAAAGAGCAATCGGGTCTTAATCACGAAGACGAGCGCGGACCTGACCCAATAGCCGGCGCTCTGTTCTAGCCCTTACGCTGGCTGAGCGAGAGGATATCTCACGAGGGATTGCTTCCGGCTCGCCGCTTCGGGAGATCGCCAGACGCTGGATCGAGCGGCCTCGACGGTGAGCCGGGAGATTTCTCGGCACGGTGGCCAGCCGGCCTATCGAGCCCATGGGGCGGATGACCATGCCTGGGATTTGGCCTCGCGACCGAAGAAGTGCCTCCTTGCCGTCAACCGCGAGTTAGCGTCATAAAAGTGTCATAGTTCTCGGCTCAAAACGGGGATCAACGGATCAGATCTAATGAACACGCGGATCGCGTAAGAGGTTGACCCGACATATATAATCAAGAATTTTCACCGACGGAATCCTTTCCGCATGAAAATCTGACGAGGCCTTTCGTCAGCAGGGAAAGATGGTCGGCAGTGCTTTGTGTTGGCCATCTATATGAGCTTGCCTTGACGCTGAGGGAACACGTGCAGCGACTGTTGCCCTCAACCTCCCTCTTCTAAGCGAAGTTTTGCGACTCGAGCGGTTTCCCGCAGTAGGGGGTCTGCGTGGCTCAAACAACGGTCTAGCTCAGTCGCCAAGGATTTTATCCGGAAGGATCCAATTGCGTACGCGCCGCACGACTTCAGCCAAGGATCGTCACTGGAAACGAGCAGGTTAACGGCCTGCTCTAGGCTTTCTAACTTCGTCCGCACAAGCTGATTGGCCAACACCGCGCGTTGTTTCTGAGTCACCCGGCCGTCGAGTAGCGGTACAAGCGTGGTGCGAAGCGACGATTTCAGAATGCTTTCCAGGAACTCCAACGCGTTGTCGTAGACGGTTCTGTCCTTTGACTGCAATCCGAGGTAAACGGCGTGCAAATCGACGCGTGGATATAACAGTCCGAGCAAGCGAAAGATGCGCTCTCGCTCCTGCTGAAGTGAATCTGCAAGCGCTCTTCTCACGGCATCTTCCGTATCCGTGGGTTCCGAAATTGCCTCGAGGATTTGATACGTGCGGTAATGTCCCAGGATTTCCGCCGCCAGCACGGCCTCGAGCATTTGGAGATCAAGCGGAACTTCGGGGTGGTCGCGGTGCAACTTGTTCAGTGCGCTGATGATTCTGAAACGCAAAGCCGTATCGCCTTCCATGATGTTTGAGAGCAACACTTCGGCCGCGCCCGGTGTTCCAATTCCCATCAGGACGGAAGGAATTTGCCTGCGTTCTTCCGTCGGGGTTTCCGGATTTCCCAAACGATCGCCTAATAGTCCGACAATCGAGTCTCCATAATTCACGAGTGCCTCTGTGGCGGCGTCGTGTTGCCAGGGACCGTGAAACTGTTGCAGTAATTTGGGAGCGAAACCTTCCTTGCGAAGTTGCCCAACGGAATGAATCGCTTCTCGCACAACCTCACTGGAGGGGTCTTCCAGCAATTGCGAGAGCAAGGGATCGAAAGCGTCAGGAAGTTCCCCCAGGAGCCGGGCGACTTCCTGGCGCGTTCTTTCGCCAGTCTCCCCTTCTTCGCGCGCCATGCCCTCCAAGAGTTTCCTTGCGGTTTCGTGATTGTGCGCCTCTCCGGGACGAGCCAAGTACGCGGCCACCGCGGAACGAACCGAAAAGTTCTCGACTTCGCTCATTTCATGGAGAAGCATCAATGGATCGATATGAGCATGATGAACCAGAAAAAGCATCGCCTCCGTGCGCACGGCGATGTCAGGATCCTTGAGCATTCCCTCTACCGTCAGCAGGATCGATGTGTCTCGCGAAGCCGAGAGAATTGCGAGTGCCTTCTGCCGAACTTCGCTGGATGGGTTTTGGAGCAGATTTCGAATCACTGGGTGCGGAGCACGGCCAGAGCCGGGCTCGTAAAAGGTGAGAGCGTAGAGAATCTCATTGGAGTTTGAGACTTGGAGTTTATTCGCCAGCAATTCGGATGTGGACCAGTCGAGTTCCAGGGCGGAGACGTATTCAGCCTTCAGACGATGGTGGTTGATCGATTCCTTTAAGAGATAGAGGTAGTTCTTGCCACCGACATAAACCGCGACAAGCCAAGCTGCAGCCAGCAGCAAAACAATGGAGCTAAGTTCTCGCGCAGTAAAGTGCAGGTAGGCCACAAAAACGAGAACGACCACGCCCGCGAGACCGTCTCCAAGCCGCCAAATAACTGTGTCTATGAACCATTTGGCCTCCAATTTCACACGATGAGCCAATGGCATATAGAGTAGTTCCACGGTGGACTTATCAAGCGAGAAACGCAGGATCTGATCGCTGCTCTTCAACAGAACGACCGCGACTAAGCCTCCCCAAATCAGCAAACCACTCGAACCGATAAAAATGGCGACGGGAAGTACGAATAGCATCGTTCCAATCCCGAAACGCCGAAGTAACCGCGTGGTGAGCAGGAGTTGAAAGATCAGCGCCAAGATCCCGGTGTAAAGATAGAAGTCGCCGAAGAAAACAGCGAGGTGGTCTGTGTGCGCGTAAGACTCCTGTGCAATCGCTTTGAATTGCCATCCAGTGACCGTCGTAACAAAAGACGAAATGCAGATAATCGCGGCTACCGCCCGCAGATACGTCGATGAAAATATCAGCCGGAGCCCCCGCTGAATGTTTTCCTGCTTGATTTCGGGCTCATCGGAATTCGGCCTGTTTCCGACGGTAAACTTGAACCTGGCTGTCCGCCAGGCGGCGTAGATCGAAACCGAAGACGCCAATAAAAGTGCGACCATCACCAGCAGGAGTCTCTCTGTGCCGTACGCGTGGGCGACGCGCCCTGTGATGAAGCCAGCGAATATCGAGCCAAGAATTGCGCCCCCGCCAACCATTCCGAATATGCCCTTTGCTTCCCGCGTCGTCATTAAATAGCTCGCCAACGTCCAAATTTGCGTCGGAGCCAACACTCCGAAAATGCTCACCCAAACGTAGAAGAGGGGATACAACCAAACCGGGCGATAAAGATCGGCGAGCAGCCAAAACACGGCGCAGTTCGAAGCGAAAAAAATCTGGCTGCCGATGAGCAAGTTTCGGAGGGGATACCTGCGTACCAAGCGGAGGTAGCCGGCGACTACGAGACCTCCAAGGAGTCCGCTAGCAATGTCTGCGTACGGGAGTCGCACCGCCTGGAAACGTGCGAGGAACAGCGCATCACGTGCCACCTTGCCGATCACGACGCTACTGATGATCAGAAAGAGACAAGAAGTCAGAAGCAGGCCGCGCCCTAGATCTCCGGACTCAACGTTCAGAACGCGCTCGATCCAGCGTTTCATCCGCTGAGACCTCTTTCGTCATATCTGTACTATTTCGGTGCGGAAGCTGTTGCGGAGCATACACCGTCGATCGGTGGGGCGACTGCATGATTCGAAATCGGCTCCCCATTTCGAATCGCTTGGTTTCCCGCGATAAGTCCGTTTGTCGTCGAGGCCGCGGCCGAATTTATAAGGTCAACACTCTGGTCGCGATAGATCGCGGTGAATTTGGTATCACCACAAATTTTCAAAGCGGACGCCCTGCCGCCAGGGTAGTAGCTGCTCAGCATGCCCGTGTCGATCAGAAACACTCTGTCGTCAAAGCGCGGCCGGATGCGACCGCCCTTTTGTACCGTATGTCCCACCACTATATGTGTTGCTTTGTAGGCTTTGAGGATCGTGGTGATCTGCACCGCGCCGTCTTCCTCGTTCCACTGGTCGTAACCTCGGAACCACAATGGGCCGTCGACCCTTACACTCAACCAGTCTTGGAACTTTAAGAAGTTCAGAATCCTGACTTGCCGAGGAGCGTTCACCGGCACGCGTGACTTCTGCTCGGCGATGATTTCCGCCTGAAGCACATTTGCAATTTCCTGCAAATTAAAAAATGAAAGGATCAGATTTTCATCCTGTAGATATTGTTTCGTTGAGTCGAATTCTTTGATCTCATCGTGAATCTTGCTATCCATTGAGGCGAGGGTCGTCTTGGCAAGACCGGGTTGAATTCCACCGTGCAAAAAGATAGTTCCTTGAATTTCTGCAACCGCCGAATGACCTCGAAGCCACTCGCCGTATTTCCCACCAGGGGCGAATGCTTCTCGCTGTTCGAGTAAACCGAGAGGATGACGTGCCATCCATTCGGGTTCGGTCAGTTCCATGGGCTGGGGGAGTTCGGCTAGCAAAGCTGCGTGGCTGTCTCTCCACTTCACGTACGTGGCGTATGCAGTTTTGCGACGCTCCTCGGAATCCGTGTCAGCGTAGCTGGCAAAGTCCGCCGCGGTGACGTAGCGCAGGTCACCCATGATGTTCATCATCTCGTGATTGCCTAGCAGGCTTACGACCCTACCGCCTCCTTGCCCTGCTTCCTGGTCAAGCGTCATCATGAGGTCCATAACCTTCCGAGAGTTGGGACCACGATCCAACAGATCCCCGACCTGAACAAACGTTGTCTTCCCACCAGCCCAATGGTTTTCCTTATCCGTCAGGCCGGCACGTTGCAGGATCGCAACGAAATCGTCAAAGTCACCATGGACGTCGGCAATCGCCACAATAGCATCAGGTCGGTTCGGTGGAAGCTTTGCTGGTTGAGCCCGCACTAGTCCCACAGCCATCAGGATAGGCAACAAAGAAGCACACACGTAGCCGGAAAACGCATCGGCCACGAGTCGAACGATCTTCCGAGTTCTTCTTACGGTCAAAGTCCGCTTGGTTTCGGAGAGATCGTGGAGATTCCGCAGGGTGTCCTCGATCGAATTGGATGCTAGGCTTTCCGAATCTAACAATTCAACAACCTGAGGTGCCGAAAGCGTCTTTGGAAAAGCACCTAAGTTGGCGAGACCAAACTGCCGGGCGGGGTTGGGTAGAGCCGGTTACATTTTACTAGAGCACCCTGCAATCACGAACCACGAATTGAATACAATACCGCGTTCTCGCCTTTTTCAACGATCATCTTTTGAAACTGCGCTACGATTTTCTCGCGCCGCGCCATTACAGCCTTCATTTCATCTTTAGTAAGATAACCTTTCGTTTTTTCTGCCAACGCGTTCGCGTCAAGCGCCTTTAGGTGCGCAAACAACTGCCGGTCGCAACGCGTGAGTTCCTTGGGGTCCTTGGGGTCTTTATTGAGCCGAAATGCGCGAGTGAAATCGATCCTCCAAATATGCCAATCCTGACTGATTAGCACATTGGTCAAATTAGGGTCAGAATCGGAAACTAATTGATCGAAAACTCGAACTCTGTACATCTGATTGTTCCAGGCGTCCAGATCCGGCGGAGTAATCTTTTTGGTATAGCGCGTCTCTTCGTCCATCTTCACAGGCAGCCACCAACTCAGCGAGCCCAGCTTACCCTCGATCTTGCGTTCGACATACACGGGCATCATGTCTTCTAAGCCAAGCAATTCGGCCAAGCCATATGCGGCGACGTTGTACTTGTAGGAATCCACGAAGTTAAGTTCGACGCCGTTCGAAAGTTCTTTCGTGGCTTTGTGCTCGTCAATCGGTTGGAAGGACGCATCATGAGTCACGGTTCCATCAGAGAGCGTCAGTCGCGAGGTGTGAGTGATGCCTTTTTTGGCTTCCCTCCTACCGACTACCTTAGCGGTGAGTAGGAACTGCTTAATCTGATCCTTTGTCAGGCTGGGGTCATCCGTCGCAAATGCAATGATTGGGCCGGTCAGACATAGCACCGCCAGAACCAGTCCTCGCGACCGCAGGCGAAGTGGATTCATAGAGTCCTCCCGAAGCGGCTGGAACTCTACTCCCTTTGGACACGACGAACAACCCAAATAGTCGCACTGCCGTCTAGGAAGGGTCATAGGTTAACTATGTCAATAGCCCTAACTCTGTATGAGAGGAGGAGCGAGGGTTTCGCGCTCGGTTCCGATCCCTTCGCACGATCCCGCGACAGTACCGCGCACTTGAACAGTCTACCCCCACTCGCAGAACTGAAATTTTGCCTTGAAATTTCCACTTGATTGCATAACAAATGCCGGCCCTCCTCGACTCGAGTGGGCTCTTGTTGATAGGCTCGGGAAGACGGAGCCGGAATTCGGTTCGCACGCGGGACAGCTCGGTACCGGACATGGCGCGTGCACGAAAGCGCCGTCCACTTGATGGGGCATCCCGCTCCCTCGCGAGAGGGAGTTCGAAGAACTAATCATGGTCTGAAGTTTATGATCGAAGAGATGTATGGGTCGGACGGAAGCCGACCGCTAGATTACGAGCGAGCCGAAGTCGTGACTCGTAGCAAATAATCTCGCGAATCCTGTGGCCCTACGGAATGTCGCGCAACAAATTGGATAAGCTCACGGTCGCGGCGACAACGCGTTGCTTTTCATTTTACCAGACATGGGCCGCGCTGATGCGCGATGGGCCGGAGCGGCTTGAATGATCTCGGACGTGAGGGTGGGCGAAACGCTCCTCGATCTTCAGCAACCGCTTTGCTTGAAACACTAATTCAGTCAAAATAGACACCCTTCAGCATCTTAGGAGAAACACCTTGAATCTCGCTGTGATTGGTTGCGGTTACGTAGGTCTCGTAACGGGAGCATGTCTTGCCGAGGCTGGCCACAACGTCGTCTGCACGGACGTCGATACCGGGCGCATTGCGCAACTCCAGGCCGGTAAGGTGCCCATTTACGAGCAGCATCTGGACAAAGTCCTCGACTCCGCGCGAAAATCCGGAAAAATCTCCTTCACCGCCGATGCCGGCGAAGCGATCCGCGGTAGCGATGCCATTTTCATCTGCGTTGGCACGCCGCCGAAGGAAAACGGCGACGCCGATCTTTCCGCCATCGACAACGTTGCCCGCCAGATCGCCACGGAAGCGCGCTCCCCGAAACTCGTCATCGAAAAGAGCACGGTTCCCGCTCGCACCGGTTTGGAGTTGCGCCGCGCGCTGAACGCGTACTCGCGCAATAGCGGCTTGACCTTTCGCGTCGTCTCCAATCCGGAGTTCCTTCGCGAAGGCACCGCCGTCGGGGATTTCTTTCATCCTGACCGCATCGTCGTAGGCGTGGAAGACGAATCCGCCGCTGCTCAGATGCGCGAAATCTATCGCCCGATTCTCGAGCGCAAGTTCCGCTGCCCGGTTCACGAACATTCTTGCCCGGATGGCCCTGCAGCCCACCTCCTGGTCACCACCATCAACAGCGCGGAGCTGATCAAGCATGCCTCCAATTCGTTCCTCGCCCTGAAAATCAGCTACGCCAACGTCATCGCCGACCTCTGCGAAAAAATCGGCGCGGATGTGGAGGAAGTCACGCAAGCCATGGGGCTCGATCCCCGCATTGGCGGCCAGTTCCTTCGTGCCGGCCTGGGCTTCGGCGGCTTCTGCTTCCCGAAAGATCTCCAGGCCTTCGTGCATCTCGCAGGAACCGTCGGCGTCGATTTCGAAATCCTCAAAGCTGCCGAGCGCGTCAACAAACAGCGCATCGACCGCTTCCTCGAAAAGGTCCACCAGGCTTTGTGGGTTGTGAAAGGGAAGCGTGTTGCCATCCTCGGCCTCGCGTTCAAAGCCAACACCGACGACGTTCGCTTCTCGCCCGCTCTGGAGGTCGCCAGGCGGATGCACGCGGAAGGTGCTGACGTTCACGCCACCGACCCCGAAGCCATCTCGCGAGCGCAAGCCATCCTGCCGCAAATTACCTACCACCACGACCCCTACGACGCTCTGCGCGACGCCGAAGCAGTCCTGATCTGCACAGAATGGGAAGAATTTCGTGAGCTCGATTGGGAGCGCGCAGGCAAGCTCATGGCTCGCCGCCTCGTAATTGATGGACGCAACCTGTGCTCACCCGCGCACATGCAGGAGCTTGATTTTGAGTATTTCTCGTTTGGGCGAGAGCTGATTCGCAGCGGCCGCACGGAAGTCAGCCGCTGAGTTAGCCCAAAGGCGTCACTCCCGCGAACGGCTACTCGACGCCTACAGGCATGGATGGTGCGATCCGTCTTCGGCCCGAGGCGCCTCCCAGTCGGAGCTAGTGTAGACTGCAACTTCCGACAGCTTTGTGCGTACTGAAGTTGAAGGCACCCTCGCGAAAGAAGCGCCATGGCACACTCAATTCCTCTAGCGTCTCAAGTCGCAGACTCGGACGGCCGCCCAAGCTATTGCGGGCACGGAATCGATCCCCTGGTACATCTGGTCCTGCCTCATCGCGGTGATCTGTAGCGTAATCGGCGGCGCATGGGACATTTCCTGGCACGAGAGCGTCGGCCGCGACACCTTTTGGACCACGCCGCACATTCTCATCCAGTTGTGCGGCGTCTTGTCCGGCATTTCGTGCGGCTATCTGATTCTCTCGACCACCTTTCAGAAGAATTCGCCTTTGCGCGATCACTCCATTTCGCTATGGGGTTTCCGCGGGCCCATGGGCGCGTTTATGTGCGCGTGGGGCGGCGTGGCCATGATCACCTCGGCGCCATTCGATAACTGGTGGCACGCGGCCTACGGTCTGGACGTCAAGATCCTCAGCCTGCCGCACGTTTTGCTGGCGCTGGGCATGACTGCCATCCGTTTCGGCACGCTGGTCATGATTCTGTCAGAGATGAACCGCGCTCAGGGTGAGTACCGCGCCAAGCTCGAGCGCCTGGTGTTTTTGGCGTTCATTTTCATGATGGGCATGACGATCGGCATCGCACAGGAGTACACCTTCCGATTCCTCATGCACGGAGCAACGTTCTACTTGGTGGTCGCGCTTGTGGCGCCGATTTGGATGGCCGCCGTAGCGGCTGCTTCAAAGCATCCCTGGGCCGCGACCATCATGACGACCATGTATACCGCCATGCATCTTTGCCTCACTTGGCTGCTGCCTCTTTCACCGGCGGAGCCCAAGCTCGGCCCGGTCTATCAAAAAATCACGCATCTCGTCCCGCCGGATTTTCCGTTGCTTCTGATCGTACCCGCGATCGTTTTCGATCTGGTCCGCCGCCGAGTTGGAGAGTGGAACAGATGGGCCAAAGCAGCGGCGCTCGGCGCGGCGTTCCTTGCCAGTTTTCTCGCGGTGCAGTGGCCATTCGCGAATTTTCTGATGTCGCCGGCTTCACGCAACTGGATTTTCGCAACCAACAACTTTCCTTATTTCGTACGTCCCGGGTCTCCCTGGGCACTCAACATCTTCGTTCCCACGGAACCAACCCTTGCCGCATTCTGGATGCGCATGGGCATCGCGCTGGTCATAGCGATCGTCATGACCAAAGTCGGCTTCGGCTGGGGCGAATGGATGCGGCGGATTCGCAGGTGAACCGTAAGGACAAATAGACAGAGCCCTAGTTTGAGTGCGAATTCCTGCGAATCGGCGCTCGAAACCGTTCTTTCTCAAAACTTGATGCGATCACGCACACAACTCTTCGCATTCTTAACCTTTCTCCTGGCCGCCGTTCTCCCTGTGAGCGCGCATGTCGGAAGCCCGGACGTCTTTTACGAAGGCAGCGCCGGTCCATACCGTCTTGTTGTCACCGTACGTGTGCCTCAAGTCATTCCTGGCGTGGCCGAAATTCAGATTCGTTGCGAATCAGGTGATGTTCGCGCGATTCGAGTCGTTCCCTTGCGCCTCGCAGGTCCAGGCTCCAACCTACCTCCCACACCTGACCTCGCCCAGCGGTCCAACGACGATCCACAATTCTTCACCGCTAGTCTTTGGCTGATGGAGTCCGGGGCATTGCAGGTGCGCGTCCTGGTGGACGGAGTCCAAGGACGAGGGGAGCTCTCCGTTCCGGTGCCCGCCTCCGCGCAGCGCACTCTCCCAATGGAGAAACCCCTCGCCGGACTACTACTTGCGCTCATGTTATTTCTGGCTGTCGGGGTGGTCTGCATCGTCGGCGCCATCGCGCGCGAAGGCAACCTGGAGGCAGGCGAAATCCCGGATCGGTCCCATAAGCGCCGCGCCTACGTGGTCATGCTCGCAACCGCAATTTTCGTCGGCGCCATCCTTTATCTTGGCAAAGCCTGGTGGGGTTCCGACGCGACGGAGTTTCAACGCCGGGTGGATTTCTTCAAGCCTCCAGTCGCCGCGCTACAGCTCGTTGATGGCCACCGCCTCGAGATTCGCGCGCAACGCACAGACATCAAATCGCCCGCCTACATCCGTCTGGGAGACGTCCTTCCCGATCACGGTCACCTGATGCACTTGTTTCTGCTCCGTGTTCCGGAATTGGACCGCATGTGGCACCTTCATCCGGACCCCACCAAAGGAGGCGGGTTCGCGGTGGATTTGCCCGATCTTCCCGCTGGTCACTATAAAGTCTTCGCCGACGTTGTCGACCCACGCGGTTATCCATGGACATTGGTCGGGAGCATCGACCTTCCGCAAATTGCCGGCAATCCTCTCGCGGGTGACGACTCCACATGGTCCGGCGCACCGCTGTTGGCGCTCGCCGAGGATTCCACGACTTCGCCGCTCCCAGACGGCGGCCGCATCGTTTGGCAACGCCCGGCAGGCGACTTGAAAGCCAACGTTCCCCTGGAATTTATATTTATCGTGCAAGATAAAGACGGCAAGCCCGCACAAGATATGCAGCCCTACATGGGCATGGCGGGACACGCCGAGTTTGTGCGCTCCGATTTGAGCGTTTTCGCTCACCTACATCCGGCCGGATCGGTTTCCATGGCCGCGTTGGAGCTTGCGCAAGCCGGACTCGCGAACGCCGCGCCCTCCGCGCCAGACGCGATGATGTCCATGCCAATGCCTCCGTCCGGTCCGCTTCCACCCGAAGTCCGATTCCCCTATGGGTTCCCACAGCCCGGCGACTATCGCATTTTTGTGCAGATCAAGCGCGCCGGTCGCGTCGAGACCGGCGTCTTTGACGCTCACGTGAAGTGAGCCGTGCTTTCCCAGCACCGCTTTGGAAAATGACGCCGTGCGTTCGTTTGGTACATGCATCAAATAATTTTTATTGAGACCGCATCTCCGCCTGGTGAACACCGAAACAGTCTACTCGGGCCGTCGCGAGGCCGGCGTCGTTATGACATCAACCGGTATAATGCGTCCGGTATCCCGCACTGACGGTCGGCGAACCACCTGGCACCTCGCCGTTATGTTCATTTCGCCGGGGAGGGTAGCGCGGCGGCCACCGGCGATCTAACCGCGGCGCACACGTCGCGAACCGCACTGACGATTGTGTCGGGCCGCTCATAAGGAATCATGTGGCCGCTGTCAGGTACGATAATCCGATTGCCGCGCGTCGAAAGATGCGCCTCACGCATCTGGAGATCATTCACCCAAAGGGTCCGGAAATCTTCGAAGTCCTTTTTGGAGGTACCTTCCCGGTTCAACTAAAGGCGCGAGGATGATCTTGCAGCTAAGAGCTCAGACGGGAGGGCGCAGTTCGGCGCATTTCCAAGGCGCCGGACGCTCACACACGACCGCCCGGAGAGGTATTAAGCGGCGACGCTACGGCTGCGATTGCGGCGAAGCCCTACGATAGCTAGCCCGAGAACGAGGCCCATTCCGGCGAGGGTCATAGCTAACGTGCTGGGCTCAGGAACTGCGTGGAGGCTTTGCGGTCTTTGTACCAGTCTTTCCCTTTTCCGTCGTCGCCATGGTGTTCAGCGAATACGGCAGCGGGCGTTGCCAGCAAAGCAAAAAGACACGTGGTGGCCGCGAATTTCGGATTGATGAGCTTCATGGGGACCTCCGCGCAAGTCTCTCGGGCCGGAAACCAGTCCACGGCTGCGGGAGCGCGCCATAGATCACATGGAAAGGTACCAGTTTTATAGTGGCCTTGCAACAACTTTCTCGAGATTCAAGCATCTTGGTCGGGCGGTCGCTCGAAACCATGCCGAGAGCATCCTAACAAGCGCCCAGAAACAGCTACAATTGTCGGAAAATGTTCTCGCTCACGAGGTCCTATTCAGCAACTGCTTACCCGTAGAGTGCGTTCTGGTGCCCAAGTTTCCGCTAAGACGCTAATCGGGCACTGACCGTCGTTGAGACCATCGCAACTTCCCAGATAGCGGACTTCTAGCCTGCGTCTCGAGAGTCCGTCCTGCCCAAAAATCTAGGACGGCATCCGGTTCCGGATCACCGCGAAATCAAAAACAATAGCGTACGGTGAGTGCTAGGATACCGTCGCCATGAAAAACTCTTTGCTCGCACGCGCTTCCTCGATCCTGACGACTCTGTCTGCTTTTACTTTGCTCAGCTTGCTTGCCGCTGGCTCCTGTATGGGCCAGAGCGGTCAGGCCTTTCGCCTGGACGGCGGCGACTCCACTTACGTCTTTGGCGTGAATGAGCGCGGGGAATTGCAGTCCCTTTACTGGGGTGGGCGCTTGGGCGCCCACGATGCCGTTCCCACGGCGCATTCACTTCCCGAGATGGCTTCATTCGATTCGCCGTACACCACTACGCCGCAGGAGTACGCCAGTTGGGGGGCAGGCCTGTTTACAGAGCCAGCCCTGAAAGTGACATTTGCTGATGGAAATCGCGATTTGGTCTTGCATTTTGTTAGCCGCAAGCCCGCCGGCGCCGGGGCGTTCGACGTGATGCTGAAGGATGTTTCGCGGGAAATTTACGTGACATTGCGCTATTCGATCGATGCGGAGAGCGGAATTCTGGCGCGCTCCGCCGTTATCGAAAATCGCGAGAAACAACCGGTGGTGATCGAGCAGGCCGCCGCAGCGCAATGGACGTTGCCTCCGGCGCGCTACACGTTGAGTTATCTAACCGGCCGGTGGGCTGGAGAGTGGACACTGAATCAGGAACCCGTCCAGGGCGGAGGGCGCGTGATCGAAAGCCGCCGAGGGACGACCGGGCATCAGGCGAACCCATGGTTTGCGCTTTCGCGCGATAGCGGCCAACGGCCCACATCCCCGATTGTTGCCGGCGAAGAGCACGGCGAAGTTTGGTTCGGCGCCCTGGCGTGGTCGGGTTCATGGCGGATTACGGTGGAAAAGACGCAACTCGACGCGATCCGCGTGACCGGCGGATTCAATCCGTTCGATTTCGGCTACAAGTTGAAACCAAACGAACGCTTGGAGACGCCGATTTTTTATGGCGGTTATTCGAATCATGGGCTGGGCGGGGCGTCACGACTACTGCACAAATTTGAAAACGCACACATCTTGCCGCAGGCTCCGAATCCGAAACCACGGCCGGTAATTTATAACTCATGGGAGGCCACAGAATTTCGAGTCGATGAAGCCGGGCAGATGGCCATCGCAGAGAAAGCAGCATCGATCGGCGTAGACCGATTTGTCATGGACGACGGCTGGTTTGGTCAGCGGAAAGATGATCACGCCGGGTTAGGCGATTGGTATGTGAACTCCGAGAAATTCCCCCGCGGCCTGAAGCCCCTGATCGACAAAGTGCATTCGCTTGGGATGGATTTTGGTTTGTGGGTCGAGCCTGAGATGGTGAATCCGGATTCGGATTTGTATCGCAAACATCCCGACTGGGTTTTGAATTTTCCCGGGCGGCCACGCTCGGAGTCGCGCAACCAGCTGATCCTGAATCTGGCCCGCCCGGATGTGCGTGACTACGTCGAAGGATTTCTCGACAAGCTGCTGACGGAAAACGATATTGCCTTTCTAAAGTGGGACTACAACCGCAACTGGTCGGAGCCAGGCTGGGATGCCGTTCCCGTCGATGAGCAAAAGCGTGTGTACGTCGAGTTCATCCGCAACCTGTATGCGATTCTCGCGGACCTGCGCAAGAACCATCCCAAGATCGAGATCGAGAGTTGTTCGGGTGGCGGGGGCCGCGTGGATCTTGGCATCCTGCGCTACACCGACGAAGTCTGGCCGTCGGACAATACCGATCCCTATGATCGTCTCTCGATGCAGGACGGTTTCACCTACGCCTACACGCCGCAAATCATGATGGCCTGGGTCACCGACTCGCCGCATTGGCTCAACCACCGTTCCACTTCGCTCACTTACCGCATGCTCAGCTCGATGCAGGGCTCACTGGGCATTGGAGCGAATTTGAATAAATGGGCGCCGGAAGACTTTGCTACGGCAAAGCGGTTGATTGCCGCTTATCACGCGGTGCAGAGAACGATCGTGCAGGGCGATTTGTTTCGCCTGATCAGCCCGCGCGATGCCAGCGAGTTTTCCGCCACAGAGACGGTATCGGCGGACAAGAATCAGGCAGTGGTGTTTGCGTTCGCCAATGCGACGACGACAGGGCGCGGGTTTCCTCTACTGCAGCTGCGCGGACTGGACCCAGACGGCGAATACAAGTTGGGATGGATCGACGGCAAGGCGCCACCGGGAACTCCGGAGACCGCGTCTGGCGATTGGTGGATGCACCACGGCCTACAACTCGATTTGCGTGGCGACTATCAAGCGGCGGCGTTCCGCTTGGACCGCCAGCGATAGCTCTGCATTGCGTTGCGACGAAGCGGCATGGCCGTAGGTATAGAGAGTGCGCCGTGAACTGGCGCTATGTTCCTTGGGCAAAGTTCCGCTTGCCGCTAAACAGCCGCAAGCGCGAGATGACCACTTCTTTCACGGAATCCACTGCTGAGGGCAGAATCTTGTACGGCACGACTTCGTCTGGTTGTTTGGCTAAACCAGCTTCCAAACCGCGTCTCCACGCGACCCGAAGTTCCGTATTGATGTGGACAATATTGATCCCCGCCGCGATCGCTTCGTGCAAGTCTTCATCATCGGTTCCCGAGCCGCCGTGGAGCGTCAGCAACGCTCCCGTCGCTTGCTTGATGGCAGCTATTCGCTTGATATCCAGGCGCTTCTTCGTTTCTCCCTTTACCATGCTCCGCAGCATCCCATGCATATTGCCCACCGCAGGAGCCAGGATATCCACTCCGGTGCTGTCTACAAATTGTTTGGCTTCCTCCGGCTTGGAAAGCCCCTTCAACAGGTCGGGGGCTGTTTCGTGTATTTCGGAGCCCGTTCCGATGTCTCCGATTTCTCCCTCGACCAGCATGGAAGGATTGATTGCCTTCAGCGCCTCTACCGCCTGCTTGGTTTGGCGCACATTTTCTTCGAAAGGCAAGGCCGACAGGTCAAAGACGACCGAGTCAAACCCGGCTTTTGCCGCCTCCAACGCTTTCGCGAGGGAGTGCGTATGATCTGCGTTAAGAAAAATAGGGAAGTCGAATTCTTCGCGCAAACTTCGCACCAGTGCCGCACTCTGACGAACTCCCACAAACTCACGCTCGCCCTCGGACAAACCAACCAAGACGGGCACGTTCAGTTCCCGGGCAGCGGCAAACACTGCCTTCAATAGAACCAGATCAGAAATGTTAAAATGACCGATCGCCAGACCGCTCTGTTGCGCTTCCTCCAACACCTTCCGTAAGGAATTCATGTGATTGTTATCCTTCCGTTCTCGCCGTTCTTGCAAGAACTCGATTATCTACATTGTTAGGACCACGCGGAATTGGGCCTTGCCGCTGGTCATGCGGTTGTATGCTTCGTTGACCTTGTCCAGCGGGAATTTTTCGATCATGGGGCGCACGCCGGTATATCCGGCGAAGCGCAGAGTATCTTCGGAGTCGGGGGCGATCCCGGAGGCCCAGCCCTTTAATTCTTTGTTGCCAAAGATAAGCGTGCTGGTCTGCACTTCGATGGGATCGGGGCCTGCGCCGAGGACCATCATGGTGCCGTTTGCGCCGAGGCCGTTGATGAGCGAGGCCATGGCCTTGCCGCTGGGTGCGGTGGAGAGAATGACTCTCGCACCCCCGAGTTTTTTCAGTTCAGCGGCGGCGTCGGTTGCAGAGCTATCGATGTAAAAGTGGGCGCCGAGTTTCTTGGCCAGGGCTTCACTCTCTTTACCGCGGCTGATGCCAACCACTTGATAGCCCAATTTGTTCGCGAATTGAATTCCCAAGTGCCCCAGCCCGCCCACGCCGAGAACCGCGACCAGGTCTCCGGCTTGCGCGCCGCTATGACGCAGCGCGTTGAAGGTAGTGATGCCGGCGCAAAGCAGTGGCGCGGCTTCGACGGGATCCAGCGAGTCCGGCATGGACGCCACCGCTTCCCACGGCGCAACCATATATTCCGCGTAGCCGCCGTCATAGCTGATGCCCGTCCACTTTTCGTTGACGCAATTGATAAAATCGCCGCGACGGCACTGCAGACAAGTGAAATCGTGCCCGCCGTGCCAACCGACTCCCACTCGCTGTCCTTTTTTCCACGCGGTCACCTGCGGGCCCACTTCGTCGATAATGCCCGCGATCTCGTGCCCGGGTGAGCGCGGGTAGACTATGCCCGGGAACAAGTTGTCTTTCACGATGTGATCGCTGAAGCACACTCCGCAGGCTAGGACCTTGATGCGAACCTGTCCCACGCCGGGAGTAGGTATTTCACGTTCCTGGAGTTCGAAATCGGCCCCGGGTTTAGGCACTACGGCAATCTTCATTTTCGGCATCGCGCTCTTCCTGGCCAATTTCGATTTAAGGAATACGCGCATTGGATGCCAGGTAGGTCGGCTCGGTTAGGGAAAAAGAAGCGATGAGGAACTTCACCTGCAGTCGGGTTCGGAAACTCCTGTAGGGGCGCACCACGGTGCGACCCAAACACCCGGCCGGCCGTACCTCTCATCGCTGCCCATTTCAGTGCAGACGCCTGCCCGGACTGACCCGTAAGCGTTCATGCTACAGTTTTGATTTCAGGTGCCCGCCGTTTGCATGCGTTCAGGAGGAGAGAGTGGCCTATCGGGATTTGCGGGAGTTTGTGCGCAAGCTGGAGAAAGAGGGCGAACTTACGCGGGTGCGAACCGAGGTGGACCCGGTCCTCGAGATTGCGGAAATTACCCAACGGGTCGCTCGCGACGCCAAGCGCAAAGCAAATAGCGTTGGACCCGCGTTGCTTTTCGAGAAGCCGAAAGGTTCCCGCGTGCCGC
This sequence comes from uncultured Acidobacteriota bacterium, assembly GCA_963832615.1. Classification (GTDB taxonomy): domain Bacteria; phylum Acidobacteriota; class Terriglobia; order Acidiferrales; family UBA7541; genus Acidiferrum. Next base: position 99,942 of record CAWHVA010000013.1, on the reverse strand, counting down.
TGCTGGTGAATACATTCGGCAGTGTGCGGCGCATGGAATTGGCGTTTGAAGTGGGACACCTGGAAGAGGTTGCGGACCGCATCAAGGGTTTCCTGGCCATGGAGTCGCCGCAGGGCTTGTTCGACAAGATCAAGATGTTGCCGAAACTCGCCGAGTTGGGATCCTTCTTTCCGAAAAGCGTGAAAGACGGCGACTGCAAGGAAGTCGTGCGCACCGGCGCGGACATCAACTTGTTCGATTTTCCGATTTTGAAATGCTGGCCGCAGGACGGCGGGCGATTCATCACTTTCCCGTTGGTGTTTACGCGAAATCCGGAAATCAGGCAAGCGCAACGTGGGCATGTATCGCATGCAGGTCTACGACGAACGCACCACGGGCATGCATTGGCAGACGCAAAAGCATGGCGCGGAACATTTCCGGCGTGCGCGCGCGGCCAATCCCGACGGCCGCATTCCGGTTTCGGTGGCCATCGGCGCCGATCCGGCGACAGCCCTGGCCGGCATGCTGCCAATTCCCCCGGACCTGGACGAAATGATGTTCGCGGGATTTTTACGGCGCGAGCCGGTAGAGATGGTCAAGTGCGAGACCAACGATCTGGAAGTCCCCGCGAATGCGGAGATCATCCTCGAAGGCTACGTAAGTCTGAACGAGATGCGCACCGAAGGCCCGTTCGGCGATCACACCGGATTTTATTCGCTGGAAGGGGAGTTCCCCGTGTTCCACGTGGAGTGCATCACGCACCGCAAGGATCCGATCTATTTGACGACCGTCGTGGGACCCCCGCCGCAGGAAGACTATTTCATGGGTTACGCCGTGGAACGCGTGTTTCTGCCGGTAATGAAGATGCAGTATCCGGAAATCGCCGATGTAGCCATGCCCGCCGAAGGCATTTTTCACAATCTGATGATTGTAGCGATCCGCAAGTCGTACCCAGGCCACGCGCGCAAAATCATGAATGCGATTTGGTCGCTGGGTCAGGCCATGTTTACGAAGGTGATCGTGGTGGTGGATCACGACGTGGATGTGCACAACTACCGCGAAGTCGTTTGGAAAGCGCTGTGTGCCATCGATCCCGAGCGCGACGTGCAGTTCGTACTGGGTCCGGCGGACACCCTGGATCACGCGCAGCGCATGCAGGACTACGGCTCGAAAATGGGCATCGATGCCACGCGAAAATGGGCAACCGAGGGATTCACGCGCCCGTGGCCCGACGAAATCCTCATGGACGAAGCGACAAAGGCGCGCGTCGCCGCCCTTTGGAAAACGCTAGGCTTATAGCCCCCCAGTAGCACAGACACTCCTGTCTGTGTCAGCCTAAAATAAGCCCGATACGTTCCCGACTCAGCAAGTCGTTTATCTTGCGTCTCCGAAGGCCTAACAGATATTCCACAAAAGCCGCAAAGCAGCCACCGACACTCAAGCAAATCCAAATCCTGCCGATACGTACGGCGTGAGGTTCGACGATGAACGGTCAGCATGGCTTCCCAGTTCTTAAGGCGGACACTCAACACGGCACCGAGCGCAGACGCAGCCCTCGTTATCGCTTCAGCGAAGCGATGGCCGTCCAGTGCCCAGGCGATACGCTCATGACCGGAATCAGCGTCGAAATCAGCCAAGGCGGCATGTCCACGATGGTGAACGGGTTACTACAGGTGGGCGACGCTGCGGAACTCTATCCGGTAGCGGGTGCCCCCGTTCAGGCCAGAGTGCGGCACAAACTCGGGCTACTCTATGGTTTCGAATTCACGGAAATCAGCGCGGCGCAGATCCGGCAAATTGCGGAGAATTGGAAGAAATCGTATGCCTGGCGCCTGCGCGCGCGGAACCCATGATCGCAAACGATAACCGTCCCATGGAACAGGTTGGAAGCCGCCAAAAGTTCAATATCTTGCGGTACTGAGAGTTTAGCTACGCTATATATAGCGCCCCATACCATAAATACCCAACAACTACCGGAAAGAACCCATATACATAGGACAACTCACGCACAAAATCCCTTTGACCCCCGCAACACTGCGATGTCATAAACGCTAGCAGAGGGCGCACCCTCGTGGTTCCGCTGTGTCGGGTGGGGTGCACCAGTGGGTTGCAGTTCGGGCGTGTTCGGGCGCCGGGGTAGCGTTCCTAGTGAATGAATCGCGTGAAGTGATGAATGTGCGGCAAGCGTCGCAGTATCTGGGTATCTCCCCGGATACGCTGTACCGTTACATCACCGAAGGCGAGATTCCCGCATTCAAACTCGGCAATCGTTGGAAACTACGCAAGACCATCCTGGATCGCTGGATGGAACGCAAGATGAGCCAGGCGCACGTACGGCGCCGCTAATCGGGCGAGGCGACAGGGAAAGAGGCCGCGAATATGTGGTTACTGGGCGGACGGAAGAACAAGCAACTGGTTGGCCTGGACATCGGTTCCAGTTCGATCAAAGCGGTGGAGCTGCGTTCCACTAAAGCCGGGTATGAACTGGTGAGTTTCGGCATGGAGCCTCTGGCGCAGGACACCGTCGTCGATGGCGCGATCATGGACGCGCCCCAGGTGGCCAACGCCATCAGCAAAATTTTCGACGCGGAAAAGATCAAGACCAAGAATGTGGCCACCTCCGTTTCCGGGCACTCCGTCATCGTGAAACGCGTTCCTCTGCCGCTGATGACCGAAGAAGAGCTTTACGACCGCATCCCGTCGGAAGCCAGCCAGCACATCCCCTTCGACATCGCGGACGTGAACCTCAGCTACCAACTCCTGGAATCGATGGACGCGCAGATGGACGTGCTGCTGGTAGCCGTCAAGAAAGACAAGATTCTGAACCACACCAACGTGCTCGCTCAGGCTGGAAAAACTCCTGTGGTTGTCGATATCGACGCCTTCGGCCTGCAGAACTGCTTTGAAATGAACTACGAACCCGATGCGGGTCAGACGGTAGCGCTGCTGAACATTGGCGCCAGCGTCATGAACATCAACATTGTGCGCGGCGGTATCCCGCTGTTTACCCGCGACGTCAGTGTCGGCGGCAATCAATTTACCGACGCGCTGCAAAAAGAGCTCGATTTGAGCTACGAAGACGCCGAGCGCCTGAAGAAGGGCGAAACCCTTCCCAGCGTAACGGACGAGCAAAAGCAGCAGATTCTGCGCAGCGTTTCCGACATTTTGACTCTGGAAATTCAGAAGACCTTTGACTTCTTCCGCGCCACCGCGAGCGGCGAAAACATTCAGCGCATCGTCGTGGCCGGCGGCACCGCCCGCGTTCCCGGGCTGGTCGATCTGCTCCGCGAAGAATTCGCGATGCCGGTCGAAGAACTGAATCCGTTCCGTAAAGTGCTGGTGAATCCGGGCAGGCACAGCGACGACACCATTCGCGAAATGGCGCCGCGGCTGGCGATTGCCGTCGGGCTGGCGCTGAGGAGCTTTGACTAGCCATGATCCGAATAAATCTTCTCGGACAAGCCAAACCGAAGGCCTCTCGCCGGCCGGTCGATACCGGGGCCGCTCTCCCGGCGCTATTTGTCGGCGCCGGCGTTCTGTTCGGCGCCCTGATCCTCGGTTACCTCTATTACTCCTGGCAGCGCCAGTTGAACGATGAGAACTACGCGCATCAAGCAACTCCAGGCGCAGAAGACCGACCTCGAACAGGTCAAACAGCAGGTCGAAGCTTTCGAGAAGCAGAAAACGGTTTTGCAGCAGCGCGTCTCCACCATCGAACAGTTGCAACGGGATCGCACCGGTGGCCAGGAACTCCTCGACGAAATCGCCAGCACCGTCGCGCGTACCGAGAATTTGTGGCTCACTTCGATGATTCGCAAAGGCAATGCTCTGACCATCGACGGCGCCTCCGCTTCCGTAAACGGCGTCGCCAATTTCATTACCGCGCTGAAGCGTTCCGGATATTTCTCCAAGATCGAGATCAAGGAATCAAAGCAGGACGACAAGAACACCGCGGTACAAACGTTCATGTTCGAGGTCTCCGCCGAAATCACTCCACCGCCTGCGGGCGTGCCTGCACCGCATGCGCAAGCCAAGCCGGCCAGCGCCCCTGACGCAGCCCGCGCCAGCCACCGCGGCTAAGCCGAAGGTAGGGTAAAGACATGGCCAATCCACTTCGCGATATGTCCGTGATCATGCAGGGCCTCCTGGCGGTCGCCATCACCGTCGTGCTGGTGGTCGTCGGCGTGTACGTGCCGCTGTCCCCGGTCGCGCAAGAGCGCGATGAAGTCGACAAAGCGGTCCGCCAGCGGTCGCAGCTCAATCAGGAAGTTACCCAGCTTCAGGTTTACCGCCAGCGCTACGGCGAATTGAAGTCCCAGATGGACGCGCTGTCCAAACAGTTGGAGACCCTGAAGACCATTGTGCCGGACGAAAAGGACGTCGACGAATTCATCCGCCTGGTGCAGGGTGCGGCCACTGCTTCCAACGTTCAGATTCGGCGCCTGACCGCCCAGCCGGTGGTCGCGCGCGAATACCACTACGACATGCCCTTCGAGGTGCAAGCAGACGGTCCCTATTTCAACATCCTGGACTTTTTCGGGCGCCTCAGCCGCTTGTCGAGAATTATCAACGTAGGCGACTTGGACTTCGAGGATGCCACTGGCAGCAAGGCCGGAAAATATCCGTTTCGTCCGGGCACGTCGGTTTCTGGGACCTTTACCGCAACGACATTTTTCACCAAGCCGGCTGATACAGGCGCCGCACCCGCAGCTGCGGGCGCGAAGTCACAGCCGGCTGGAAAACTGTGACCGAATGAGTGAACTATGCGTTCTGTGAACACTCTCGTAGTAGCGATTTTGCTGGCGGTCAGCTCCTCCAGCTTGTTGGCGCAAGCCAATTCCGCGGGCGCGGCAGCGGTAGCGCCGCCGGCGGCAAAGGCGACGCCCCATGCTGCGAAGACTACCGCCAAACCTAAGGCTAAATCGGCTGCGAAAAAGCCCGTGGAAAGTGCGGCATCGCCCGCCGAGGTGCAAGCTTCGAGCGAGGGCGACAAGACTCGCGCGGCGCGATCCCTTTGAGTCCCTCGTCAACCGCAACAAAGATACCGGTGCAAAAAATCTGCCGCCCGGAAAAGCCGGCCTGCAGGTAAGCACGCTGCGGCTGGACGGGATCGTGCGCTCGTCGAACGGCATGATCGCGGTGGTTTCCAATCCGCAGGCGCGAACCTACTTCCTTCGCGAGGGCGACCAGCTGTACGACGGTCGCGTGGAGAAGATTGCCATGGATGGAGTTTCCTTCCACGAATTGGGCAAGGACGCTTTTGGCAAGCCCGTGGAACGCCAGGTAAATAAGAGAATCTACGCCAGTGCAGGAGAACAGCAATGAAGACGAACCGGCCGGCCTTTCGAATTGGCTGCCTGATACTCGCGGCGACAACCATGACCATGACTCCGTCGTCCGCCCAGACCCAGGAGTCCGCCGGCGCCACCGCGACCGCGGGAGTGATCTCCAACGTGGCGGTCACCCAGGCTTCGCAGCACTCCAGCGTGCGTGTCGAAGGCACGGGTCCCTTGGAGGTTCGCGCGTCGCGGATGCAGAATCCCGAACGCCTGGTCTTGGACTTCAGCGCCACCCGCCTGGCGGTACAGAAATCCGTTATTCCCGGCGTTGCGGCGCCCGTGCGCGGCGTGCGCCTGGGCCAGTTCCGGCCCGATGTGGCACGCGTGGTGGTCGATTTGACTGCCGCGGCACCCTACCAGATTTTGCGTGAAGGCCCGACGGTGGTGATTTCGTTCGACATGCAGCCGGAATCGCCCGTGGATGCACCGGTGGCCACCACCACGATCGCGTCGCAAGACGCCGTCAAGCCACGCCCCAACTTTCATTACGACCTGTCCGCGCCGCGGGTGATACCCGTACGGGCGTCCAAGAAAGTCTCCAACCGAGTTCCTCGTTTCGCGTTGCCTGGCGAACTGACCCAGCCCTCATTCGTTCTGGCATCGTTCAGCGGGAAAGACGAACCCGCACGTCCGATCGCCGCGCAGGAAGCGGCTCAACAGGCGATGGCGCAGGCCGGCAATGCTGCGGCAACCGTTGGCGCCGCGCCGCAGGCAGCAGCGCTGCGGCTCCGTCGCGATACAGCGGAGAACCCATTTCCGTCAACCTCAAGGACGTGGATTTGCGCGATTTCTTCCGCTTGATTCACGAGATCAGCGGCCTCAACGTCGTCCTGGACCCGCAGGTAAAGGGAACCCTCACCATCGTTCTCGACGAAGTTCCCTGGGATCAGGCGCTCGACATCGTGCTGCAGAACAATGGTCTCGACAAGCAATTGCACGGCAACGTTTTGCGCATCGCGACCCTGGACACCATCAAGAAGGAAGCGGAAACCGCCCGAGACGTGCGGAAAGCGGAAAACGACGCGCAGGAAATGATCACCGTGACCCGCGTGCTCAGCTACGCAAAGGCCGACTCTCTCAAAGATACGCTGAAAAAGTTTTTGACCACCCGCGGCGATATTCTTTCCGACACGCGCTCCAACCAGCTCATCGTCCGCGATATTCCGGCGGTCATTCCGGCCATCGACAACCTGATCCACCAGCTCGATCGCAAATCGCAGCAAGTGGAAATCGAAGCACGAGTCGTATCCGCTACCCGCGCTTTTGCGCAGGACATTGGTACGGAATTGGGCTTTGCGGGCACCACCACCGGCGGTCGATCGCTGTTTAGCGGCTCTCCCGCAGTGGGCGGAAGCGACGTAACCACCGGACCGGGGACTCCCGCCATCGCCCGTGACGATTGCCGCCGGGCAAACCACCGGCAACGGCGCGACTGCCGGTATCCCGCTGAACGTTAACCTCGGTGCGGGCGTGCCGACCAGCGGTTTCGGCTTCTCTCACCGGTCCCCGAACTTTGCGGTGGACTTCTTTATCACCGCCGCGGAGTCCAAGGGCGTTGGTAAGCTGCTCTCCAAACCCCGCATCGTGACCCAGAACAACGAAAAGGCCACCGTCAAGCAGGGTGTCAAGATTCCGATCCAGACGACCATCAACAACACCATTTCCGTGCAATACATCGACGCCGTGCTCAAGCTGGAGGTCACTCCGCAGATCACCGCGGAAGGCACGATCTACATGGATGTGCTCGTCGAAAACACCCAGATCGATCAACGGTATCCCCCGCATTCAGGGCGTTCCCGCGCTGGACACGCAATCCGCGGAAAGCAAAATTACCGTTGCCGATGGCGCGACCATCGTGGTCGGCGGCGTGATCATCACCTCAGCGCAGGTCAACATCACGCAGGTGCCCATCCTGGGCAGCCTGCCGTTGATCGGAAACCTGTTCAGGCGCAACAACACCAGCGTCAATACCGGCGAACTGCTCTTCTTCCTGACGCCGCGCATCATTCCGGCGGCTTAAGAACGGCGCACGTCTCCGATCAGCGGACTTTCAGGCACATCGAGGGCCACATCGAGGAGACTACGGTCTCCTCGATTCCTTTATGAACACTCCTTTCGCGCAACGCAGACGGGCGCTTCTATCACGCCTAAGCAAGAGTCAGCTCGGCTGCCTTGTTGGTCACCCAGCCGGCGAGCTGGTATTACCTGACCGGCTTCACCGGCGAATCAGGCGCCCTGGTCGTTTCGCGGCGTGGGACGGCGCTGATCACCGACGGTCGCTTTACCTCGCAGGCTCGCGAGGAAACCTCCGGAGTTCGCATCGTCCAGCAAAGCCGATCTTTAGTGGCGGCCGTCGGAGAGTTTCTGAAAGGTGCTGGCGGGGCAAGCGTTGGCTTTGATCGCCTCGCAGATCACCGTCGGGCAGCTTGCGGCCATGCAGAAGGGCTGGTGGGCGCCGCGTGCGCTGGGTCGCCTCGGCGGGTCACGTGGAGGCGTTGCGCAGCCGGAAAGACCCGCAGGAACTCGCCAAGATGCGCCGGGCGGCCATCCTGGCGGGCAAGGTTCTGGAAGGTGCGCTTGAAGTTGCTCAAGCCCGGAGTTCGCGAGCTGGAAATCGCCGCGGATATCGAGTACCAGATGCGCCATCTCGGCGCTTCCGGTCCGGCCTTCGAAACGATCGTGGCTTTTGGCGAGCGTTCCGCATATCCGCATGCGCGCGCTACCGCCAAACGATTGAGGAAAAATGAATTGGTCGTGCTGGACCTGGGTGCTATACTCGCGCACTATTGCAGCGACATTACGCGCACCGTGGTGGTTGGGCGAGCGTCAACAAAAATTCGCCAGTGGCACAAGGCGGTCCAGGAAGCGCAGGCGGCGGCCATAGGAGCGGTAAAGGCCGGAGCTAGCTGCGGGGAAGTGGACGCGGCGGCCAGAACGGTTTTGGCACGACATCGCCTCGATCGCTATTTCGTGCACAGCACCGGGCACGGACTTGGGCTGGAAGTGCACGAGGATCCCCGGGTGGCCAAGGGACAGAAGCAGACCTTGGAGCCGGGGAATGTGATCACCATTGAGCCGGGTGTTTACGTCCCGGGCGTTGGGGGCATCCGCATCGAAGACGACGTCGCCGTGCACGCATCGAACACCGAAGTACTCACCCGTATTCCACGGGATCTCATTGAGATTTAATAAAAGGCATGAAACGCAAACAGCCCTCGAAACCGACTGCTAGCCCCGCGATAGGGAACCCTGAACTCCAGCATTATCGAGCAATTGCTTCGCTACATGAGCGAGCACAACCTCGAGGAATTCGAGTACTCGCACGGCGATCTGAAGATTCGGCTGAAGAAGCCGTCGGCTGGGACCGTGATTGGTGTTCCGCGGCACATGGCTGCGCCCGAGATCATTATCGCCAGCGGCGGGGCAGCGCAATCGCCTCCAAATCCTCCGGCAGCGCCCCCGGCGCAGGCTCCCGAAGGACGCTCCGCGGAAGACTTGCATCTGGTGAAGTCGCCGATCGTGGGAACGTACTACGGATCGCCCAGTCCCGGCGCCGAGCCCTTCGTGAAGATCGGCGGCTACGTCGAAACCGGGCAGACCCTGTGCATCGTGGAAGCCATGAAGCTTATGAACGAGATTGAATCCGACATCAGCGGCGAAGTGCTGCGCACCTTCGTCGAAAACGGACAGCCCGTGGAGTATGGGCAGCCGCTGTTCGGCATCCGTCCGAGCCGGAAGAAGTAGCCCCGCCTGCCTATGTTCCAGAAAATCCTAGTCGCCAACCGCGGGGAAATTGCCCTGCGGATCATCTGTGCGTGCAAAGAGCTGGGGATCTCGACAGTCGCCGTCTATTCGGAGGCGGACCGCAATTCGTTGCACGTGCGCTTTGCGGATGAAGCCGTTTGCATCGGCCCGCCGCGGAGCAGCGAAAGCTATCTGAATATCCCGCAGGTAATCAGCGCCGCGGAAATTACCAATGTGGACGCGATCCATCCCGGATACGGATTTCTCTCCGAGAACGCCAATTTTGCCAAGGTTTGCGAAGCGTCGGAGATCACCTTCATCGGGCCGACCGCTGAAGTGATCGAGATCATGGGAGAGAAAGACCGCGCGCGGCGAGAGGTTAAGGCCGCCGGGCTGCCGACGGTTCCCGGAAGCGACGGAATTGTCGAGGGCGAGGATCAGCTGGCGAAGGAAGCCGCGAAAATTGGGTATCCGCTGATTCTGAAAGCCGTCGCGGGCGGCGGCGGACGCGGCATGCGCATCGTTCGCAAGCAGGACGAGTTGCTGGCGATGTATCAGACCGCCCGCAGCGAAGCGCAGCAGGCTTTTGGAACGCCGGACGTTTACGCGGAGAAATTCATCGAGCATCCGCGGCATATCGAGTTTCAGGTGCTGGGCGACCAGCATGGCAAGGTCATCCATCTGGGCGAACGCGAATGCACCATTCAGCGGCGGCACCAGAAGCTGCTGGAAGAGTCTCCCTCGCCGGCCATGGATCCCAAGCGCCGCAAGGAACTTGGGGCCAAAGTGGTGCGAGCGCTGGAGAAGATCGGATACACCAACGCCGGCACCGTCGAATTTCTGATGGACGAAGACGGCTCGATCTACTTCATCGAAATGAATACGCGCATTCAGGTGGAGCATCCGGTCACGGAGATGTTACCGGCGTGGACCTGGTCAAAGCGCAAATTCGCATCGCGGCAGGGGAACGGCTCGAGGACGCTGTCGGAGAGATGACATTTTCCGGGCACGCGATCGAATGCCGGATCAATGCCGAGGACCCCGACACATTCGTTCCTTCGGCGGGGCGCATCACCACGTTTCAAGCGCCGGGAGGCACCGGCGTGCGCGTGGATTCCGCGGCCTACGCCGATGCGGTCATTCCGCCGTACTACGATTCGATGATCGCGAAACTCATCGTGAAGGGCCGCGACCGTGCCGAAGCCATTGGCCGCATGAAGCGTGCGCTGGAAATGTTCGTGATCGAGGGGATCAAGACCTCGATTCCGCTGCACCGGCGCATTCTCGCCGACCCTGATTTTGCGGCCGGAAAGTTCGATACTCACTTCATCGAAAAATTGCTGGGAACAAACGGAAAATAGGTGTCGATGCGGCTTGTTCTGCCCAGGCTGTATGTGATACTAGACTCAGCATTGCTGACCATTCCTGTACAAGATTGCGCCCAGGAATTAGCGGACGCGGGCGTCCGCTTGCTGCAATACCGGGACAAAACCGCGCCCGGCGCGGGACTTGTTGCATTCGTCACGAAGCCTCGCCTCGCTTCTCACTCCTCAAGGAATTACCTTCATAGTGAATGATCGGGCGGATGTCGCCGTGTTGGCTGGAGCCAGCGGCGTGCACGTCGGGCAAGACGATTTGGAAGCGGAGCAGGCGCGCGCGCTGGTGGGGAAAGAAAAGTTGGTTGGTGTGTCCACTCACAACCTCGACCAGTTTCGAGCGGCGGCAGCGACTTCGGCGGACTACATCGCCGTGGGACCTGTGTTTGCGACTACCTCGAAAGCGAATCCCGATCCGGTGATTGGCACGGAGTTTATTCGCCGGGTCCGCGACTATGAGCGATAAGCCGATTGTGGCCATCGGCGGAATCACGCTGGAAAATGCGGCTTGCGGTCGATCCAGGCTGGCGCCGACTGCGTTGCCGTGATCAGCGATATTTTGCGGGCGCCGGATCGCGGCTGGCGAGCGAGGCAATATCTGGAAACCTTGGGCGCGCGCGAATCACCCGCCGCGACGAGGCCTGAGAGCTCAGTTGCGCATGGCAGATAGGACGACAAACCCGGTTCACAGGCAACGCAGCACGGCGTCTGCGCAGGCGCCGGGGTTTGTGCGCGCGATTGGGTTGTTCGACGGGACGATGATCGTTGTCGGGTCGATGATCGGCTCGGGGATTTTCATTGTGGCGGCGGATATTTCGCGGCAGACCGGATCGTCGGGTGGGTTGCTGCTCACCTGGATCATCACCGGACTGCTGACGATTGCAGCGGCGCTTTCGTACGGAGAATTGGCGGCGCTGTTTCCGCATGCCGGCGGACAATACATTTATTTGCGGGAAGCGTATTCGCCGCTGTGGGGATTTCTCTACGGCTGGACGCTGTTTCTGGTCATTCAGACCGGCACGATCGCGGCGGTGGCGGTGGGATTCGCGCGCTATCTGGGCGTGATCTGTTCCCGCGATTTCTGGCAATACCTGGATGGTGCGGCCGATTGCGCTGGGTTCCAAGTATGCGATCAGCCTGTCGGTGCAGCAGTTGGTCGGCGTGTTGATGATTGTGTTTCTGACGTTTCTGAATACTGCAGGGCGTGCGGCTGGGCAAGCTGATTCAAAATGTCTTTACCAGCGCGAAGACGCTTGTCTCTGCTGGGACTGATTTTTCTTTGTGTGTTTGTGGCGCGGAATGCCGCGGCGATTTCCGACAATTTCAGCCATCTCTGGGCGATTCGCGGTGCGCAACCGATCGAGCCCGGCGCGAATTTTTTGCGCTCGTGGATTCCGACGGTGACCGCGGCGAGCGGCGCGTTTGGCTGTTCGTGGCCTTCGGCGTGGCGCAGGTCGGTTCGCTGTTTTCCGCCGACGCCTGGAACAACATCGGGTTTACCGCCGCGGAGGTCAAGAATCCCAAGCGCGATGTGGCGCTGTCGATGGCCTTCGGCACGCATGATCGTCATCACGCTATATTGCCTCGCCAACCTCGCTTATTTGTGCGCGCTGCCTCTTTCGCAGATTCAGAATGCGCCTGACGATCGCGTGGCGACCGCGGCGCTGAGCGCGATTTTCGGTCCCGCCTGGCGCGCTGATCATGGCGGCGGCCATTGTCATTTCCACGTTTGGGTGCAACAACGGGTTGATTCTGGCGGGCGCGCGCGTTTCCTACGCGATGGCGAAGGATGGCCTGTTCTTCCGTTCGACGGGCACGTTGAACAAGAAGGGTGTCCCAGCCAGCGCGCTGCTCTACCAGGGCGTGTGGATCATTGTGCTGATTTTGCTGCGCACGCAGCGCGTTGGCCCGACGGGCTTGATCACCTACGGCAATCTTTATAGCGATCTGCTCGACTACGTGGTGTTTTCGGTTTTGATTTTTTACGCGCTGACCATCGCGGGGATTTTTGTCTTGCGCATGAAGCGGCCGAATCTGGAACGGCCGTATCGGGCGTTTGGCTACCCTTTCGTACCCGCTGATGTATATAGTGGCGGCGCTGGCGATCATGTTTGTGCTGTTGTTGTACAGAACCCAGACGGCTTGGCCGGGTTTGGTGATTGTGTTGTGCGGCGTGCCGGTATATCTGCTTTGGTCACGCCGATCTTCGGCGGGAAGCGCGCGCGTTTAGACTTAAGACGGTGCAGGGTGCAGTCGCAGTGTACCCTGTGAGCGAGGTGCTTCATGACGAGCAGGCCAAATGACCTGACAACCGCGATCCCGGGAGAAGCCAGCGCATCGGCGACGATTCGCTGTTTGCCAAGAAGCCGATCAGCGCGTTGATGGAGGAAGCGAGAGAGACTGGCGCGCACAGTCTGAAGCGCACGCTGGGGCCGTTTCAACTGACGGCCTTGGGCGTTGGCGCGGTGATCGGCGCGGGAATTTTCGTGCTTGTCGGGGCTTGGGGCGCACTACGCTGGGCCGGGACTGATGCTGTCGTTCGTGCTGTCGGGCCTGGGTTGCGCGTTTGCGGCGCTGTGTTATGCGGAGTTTGCGGCCATGATTCCGCTGGCGGGCAGCGCTTACACCTATGCTTACGCGACGCTGGGCGAGATTTTTGCCTGGATTATCGGCTGGGACTTGACGCTGGAGTATGCCATGGGCGCCAGCACGGTATCGTCAGGCTGGTCGAACCACTTCATTGAATTGCTGAATATTTTTCACATCAAGATGCCGTTGTGGCTGGCTTACGACCACTGGACGGCGCTGCGCACGGCGGAAAACCTGGTGGCGCGGCAGATGGCGCAGGCGTTTGATCCGAACGCTGGTGCCTGGGACGCAGGCGTTTCTGGATCGCGTGATGATGATCATGTCGGCGCATTCGCCGGAATTGGTGCAACGGGCGCACGACTTGATGGCGGCTCCCAGGATTTTCGGAGTGGAGATCGGGTTTAACCTGCCGGCATTTATCATCGCGCTGGTGATCACGTTTATCTTGTGCATCGGGATCAAAGAGAGCGCCAGCTTTAACGCGACGATTGTGGTGATCAAGGTTTCGGTGGTCTTGTTCGTGATCGGGTTGGGGGCGCGATACATCTCTACGGCGAACTGGGGAACGGACTGGCACAGCTTTGCGCCTTATGGATTTTCGGGAATTGGGGCCGGCGCGGCTTACATATTCTTTGCTTACATTGGGTTTGATGCGGTTTCGACGACGGCGCAGGAAGCGAAGAATCCGCAGCGGGACTTGCCGATTGGAATCATCGTGTCGCTGCTGGTTTGCACCGCTTTGTACATCATGGTGGCGGGCGTGCTGACCGGCATGGTGCGCTGGCAGGACATCAATATCGAGGCGCCGGTGGCGAGAGCTTTCCTGGATCGCGGGCTGCCGCTGGCATCACACATTATTACTTTGGGCGCGCTTGCCGGGCTGACCAGCGTGATGCTGGTGATGTTGCTGGGGCAAACGCGTGTGTTGTATTCGATGGCCAACGATGGGTTATTGCCGAGGAAATTCTTTGCGGCGGTGCATCCGAAGTGGCGGACTCCTTACAAGAACACCATGGCGGTGGGTTTGCTTGCGGCGATTGTGGGCAGCATTACGCCGATCGACGATATCGGGCGCATGGTGAATATCGGGACGCTGCTGGCGTTTGTGATCGTGTGCATTGCGGTGATGGTGCTGCGGCAATACGAACCCGGAGCAGCCGCGACCGTTCCGGACGCCATGGGTGCCGGTGGTGCCGATCCTGGGAATCCTTGTTCAACGGCTACATGATGTACAAGCTGGGTTGGGTCAATTGGGCGCGGTTGATCATCTGGCTGGTCATCGGGTTGGTGGTGTATTTCACGTATAGCCAGCATCATAGCCGGGTTCGGAACCTTGCTCGCTAAGTAGAGGCGGACGATCCAACGGATGGTCTCGCGTCCGGTTGCACGTGAATGGGAGAGAAGGAAATCTCCTGTCTGGGCGATTCAAGTATTGAGCCCTCTGAACGTTAACTTCCTGAGTACCCTACCCCTGGTTTTTTGTAAGTGTTCATTCTAAGGGTGGTTAAAGTGGTTTGTTTTGATAGACTTTTGTAAGTATTGATTCTAGAGGAGTTAGTGTTGTTGGTTTTTGCTTGGCTCGTGCGCCCTGCGCGGGTTGAAAGTTGCGCGGACGTAGTAATCAATGAAGTACTTATATCACTTTGAAATAGCGTCCGTCAACTTGAATTTGGGGCGCAGGCTGAGCGGTCTTGACTGTCCACTTGATTTTGTGGGCGGGACCGATCTAAAGATCGGCCACTACGTTGCACCGGGAGGGGCAAGCCCCTCCCCTACAAAGGGAATCGCGCTACAAAGGAATCGCGTACAAGGGAATCGCGTATGAAGGAATCGCGTACAAAGGAATCGCGCGGGCGGTGGATCGGGGTTGCGGTCGAGTGTTTTGGTTCGGGGTTGCGTCGAGTGCTTTGGTTCTGGGTTGCCGTCGGGTGCTTTGGTTCGGCGTGGGAGTGGTCTTCAGGTAGAGTAGTGCTTCTGTTGGATTGTCCGGGAACTGATGAGCTTCTCTGCTGGACTCATGTTGTGGGATTCTGGCGGCGTTGTCGCGGCTGGATCTGGCTGCAGCTGTTCGTGCTGCTGGCGGGTGTGACGGCTTCGGCTGTGGACCTGCACAGTGGGATTCTGAGCTTCGTCAAGTTTCTGGCGATTCTTTCTGGATGCTATCTCATTTACCGGGTGATCGGGTGGGGGCGGAGCCGGCTGCTTTGGAGCCTGCGCAACCGTTTGATCGTCGCGTACTTGTTTATCGCGGTTGTGCCGATCCTGCTGATCATGACGTTTGTGGTGCTGGCCGGGAGGTTTTTGTACTCCCAGCTCGGTGCGTTTCTGCTTTACGAGGATCTGCACCGGCGCATCGAGATGATCACGGACATTTCGCACCATATCGCAGCGGCCCATGACTTTCTGCCGCCTGGGATAAGCGAGCAGGATTCCGAGCGAGTTTTGGCGGCGCAATCGCACGTAGTTCACGATCGCGAATTGCCAGGGTTGAGCATCGAGTTTTCGAATGACGTGAGCCTGTTGCGGAACCTGGCGCCCGGGCGGGTGTTTTTCGCGGGGTTGCTGCAAGATGAGGGCGGCCTGGCAATGGTGAGCCTCCGAGAGCTGGACCCGCCGATGGGCAGGCGAGTCGTGCGGTTGCGGCTTCCGTTGACGCCGGACTTCCTTGCGACGATCGCGCCGGACCTGGGCGAGATCCAATTGAACGTAACGCGGCCATACAACGGGGGTACGCCGAAAGGGGTGATCTACACCACGGCGGGAGTGCAGTATGAGACGGCTAAACCCATCGTCGCGAGCAACCGCACGCTTCAGCCGGCTGCATTCTGGCTGGAGCCATCGGTGAACGTAGTGTCGAGACTGGAGGACGCGGTATTTGTGGCACGGGACGGCACGGTGGGCAAGCCCAGGCCAGTGTTTGCGGTGTTCAGCGCGCGGCCGTCGAGCTTGAGCGGGAGGATGTTCAGCACGCTGGGGGAACTGCGCGACTCCTATCTGATCTTGTTTGCGGTGCTGGGGACATTTTTTCTGATTATCTGGATCGCCGCGTTTATCACCGGGGTGGTGCTGACGCGACAGATTACGAAGGCGGTAGCGGACCTTTATCACGCGACGCAATACGTGCAGGGTGGGGATTTGACGCACCGGGTGCGCATCGAGCGGCGGGATCAGCTGGGCGTCCTTGCGGAGTCGTTCAACCTGATGACCGGGTCGATCAGCGGATTGATCGAGGAGCAAAAGAAGCGGCAGCGGCTGGAGAATGAGATTTCCATCGCGCGGGAGGTGCAGAACCAGCTGTTCCCGCAGAAAATGCCGGTGGTGCCTGGGGTGGAACTGGAGGCGATCTGCAAGGCGGCGCGGTCGGTTAGCGGGGACTACTACGATTTTATTCAGCTGAGCCCGACGCATCTGGCGATTGCGGTGGCGGACATATCGGGGAAGGGAATTTCGGCGGCGCTGCTGATGGCCAGCTTGCAGGCGGCGCTGCGGAGCCAGATGCTGGCTCCCGGCAGCGAGAGCATGAGCACAGCGGAGCTGGTGTCGCGGCTGAACAAGCATCTGGTGCGGAATACGGGGGACGATCGATTTGCGACGTTTTTTATCGCGGTGTACGACAGCGCTACGCGAACTTTGCGGTACACGAATGCGGGGCACTTGCCTTCGTTCCTAATTTCGAAGGATGCGGCGTTGCATCTGGATATCGGTGGGATGGTGCTGGGAGTTGACGAAGACTGCTGTTATGACGAGGGCCGGGTATCGGTGCCTCGGGATTCGCTTTTGGTGGGATACAGCGACGGATTGGTGGAACCGGAGAATGTGTATGGCGAGGAGTTTGGGATCAAGAGGCTGCAGCAGGCGGCGGTCTACGTCCAGGCGTCGTCGCCGCGCGTGGTGGCGGAGGCGTTGATGAACGCGGCGGAAGAGTGGGCCGGGACGCCGGAGCAGGCGGACGATATGACGGTGATCGTGGCGCGGCTGCAGTAGTGTGGCGGGCGGAGAGATAGCTCAGAGTAAGGTCGAAGATAGAAGATAAAAGATAACGCTGAGGCGCAGAGGGCGCTGAGGTTCGCAGAGGAAGATCGAAAGTTTCGCAAGGAAGAAACGGCAACCCAAGACCCAGGTTCAAAAAGCGAACCTGGGGCACCCTCCGTGTCTCTATACTGTAATTGGAGATACCAATCATGGTAGCCCGTATCAGTAATTTCAATCCGGGCCACCCGCCTAAATTAACCAGAGAGGTGTGCCTGTGATTGAGAACTTCGTTCAAGATCTGCGCTTTGGTTTGCGGATGCTGCGGCGGAGTTTGGGATTTTCGATGCTGGCGATCCTTTGCTTAACGCTGGGGATCGGGGCGAATGCCGCGGTGTTCAGTTGGATCGAGGGAATACTGTTCCGGCCGTATCCGCTGGTGGAGCATCAGGAGAGGCTTGTTGCGCTGGCGGGAACGGCGCGCGGCGAGACTGGCGCGACCCCTATTTCGTGGCCCGATTTTCTCGATCTGCAGAAGAGTTGCACGCTGGTCGATTCGTTCATCGTGACCAAGATCATGGGCACCACGCTGAGCCTTGGCGATCGCGCCGAGCGTACGATCGGAAGCATTGTATCGGCGAATTATTTTGACGCGATCGGAGTTCATCCGATTCTTGGGCGGGGTTTTGCGCGCGGGGAAGATGTGGGCAGCAACGCGCACCCTGTAACGGTGATCAGTTATCAGCTGTGGCAGAGCCGCTTCAAAGGCGATCCCGCAATCATTGGCAAGACGCAGCGCTTGAACGGCATTGCGCACACGATCGTGGGTGTGGCGCCCGAGGGATTCCTGGGGACGTTTGTGGGCTGGGGGATGCAGTTTTGGGTTCCGGCGTCGATGGAGGAAACATTCGAAGGTGGCTCGTACAAGCTGGAAGATCGTGACGCGCGTTGGATTGAGGCTTATGTGCGTCTCAAGCCTGGCGTGACCATTGGACAGGCTCAGCAGGAGATGTCCGCTGTTGCTGCGCGATTGGAATCTGATTTCCCGGCGACGAACCGGGGGCGCGGCATCAAGCTGTGGCCGTTGTGGCAAACGCCATTCAATAATGCAGGTACTTTGCTCCCGACCCTGGGGATCATGCTTGCCGTAGTGGTTTTTGTTTTGTTGATCGCCTGCGCGAATGTCGGGAATTTGCTTCTTGTACGGGCCTTTACGCGGCGGCACGAAATGACGGTGCGGGTGGCGGTCGGGGCGAACCGTGGCCGGTTGTTGCAGCAGCTGGTTACCGAGGGGCTGATTCTGTCGGCGGCGGCGGCGACGGGTGGGTTGCTGTTCGCGCACTGGTGCCGGCATGCGCTGGTTCTGCTGTTTCCGGCGCGCGGGGGCGTGGCCATGACGCTGCCGGGCGAGATCGATTGGCGGGTGCTCGCGCTGAGCGCTGGCGTTTGCCTCATCACCACTTTACTGCTGGGGTTGGTTCCGGCGATGCAGACTGGAAAGATCGATCTTGCCGGGGCGATGAAATCGGAAATGTCGGGTGTGGTTGGAGGTAGCCGGGGGAAGTCGTGGCTTCGGTCGAGTCTTGTTGTGCTTCAGGTTTCGCTCAGTTTCCTTTTGCTGGTTGGAGCAGGTCTTTTAATGCTCAGCTTGCAGCGAATTCGCAACCTTGACCCTGGTTTTACGACTCGAGGCGTGCTCTTTACCGCTGTGGACCTGCGAGGTGCTGGATACGATGCGCGATACGCGCGAAGACTTTTGACGATGAGCTGATTGAGCGGGTTCAAGCCTTGCCAGGGGTGGAGTCGGCAGCGCTTGCGCGAGCCACACCGCTGAGTTATGGGAGCTTTTCTTCATCGGCGATTGCTGTTGATGGTTATCAGGCGCCGCCCGAGGAGCAGCCTGAGGTGGAATACAACCAAGTCGGGCCGGGCTATTTCGCGACGATGGGGATTCCGGTGCTTTCTGGGCGGGAGTTTACGCGGGGCGACAACGAAACTGCTGCGCTGGTCGCGGTGGTGAATGATGTCATGGCCGCTCGGTATTGGCGCGGTGGGGATCCTGTGGGGAAACGCTTGCAGGTTAAGGGGCAATGGCTGCAGGTCGTCGGTGTGGCCAAGGTTTCGAAATACCAGAGTGTTCGCGAAAATCCGAAGCCGTTTTTCTATGTTCCGCTGCGGCAGGATTTCTCGGTCGGAGCGGCGTTGAATATTCGAACGCGTGTGCCTGCGGAAACAATAGCCACGGAGCTGGCGCGGGAAGTGCATACTCTCGATGCGAATCTGGCGCCGTACGAAGTCATCAGCCTGCAAGAGCAGATGGATCGGTCGACGTCCCCGCAGCGCGTTGCGGTGACACTACTGGGAATCCTTGGCGGATTGGCGTTATTGCTGGCGACGGTGGGGCTGTACGCGGTGATGTCGTATACGATCTCGCAGGGCACTCGCGAATTCGGATTGCGCATGGCGCTGGGTGCGGGGGCGTGGACTTTGTTGCGGCAGGTGTTGTCACGTGGCTTGGCTTTGACTGGGGTAGGCGTGCTTCTTGGCGTTGTGGCGGCGCTCGGAACGACTCGGCTACTGGGGAACTTGTTGTACCGGGTGAGTCCGCGTGACCCGGCGGCGTTTGGTTCCGCGCTGGTGGTGATGGCCGTTGCTTCGCTGGCGGCGTGTTTCTGGCCCGCTTGGCGGGCTACTCGGACGGATCCGGCGCGGGCTTTGCGGGATTGAGTCTCGCTTTGGCTGAAGTTGGTGGAGGCGGCCTCGGCTTTCCTAGCCAACAGATTTTGGTCAAATTCCACTTGTACGACTTATCGGGAGGTGAGCCGAGGTTCACTTCTACATCGCTCAATTTCTTTCTCCAACTGCCACCGTTCGATTCGTCGCGAACCTAGGTACATTAGGAACGCGAGAGGCATATATGCAAAGCCGAATTCTACCCATTTGACCGTGGTCCAAGGTTTGAACCCAAGGAGGAGCGCGATAGCCATCGCTATTCCTATGAATAGAAGAGCCGCGATAACGACAAGAAATTGGTCCCACCACGGCCTTCGATCTCTCACACCTGCTTGTTGCAACAGACTCCACATAGGATGGCGATTCAGTTTGAAGACGGCGGATGCAAACTCCCATTCGAGCGTTACCCGACTTTGCCCTAAATCTTTTAGGTACGCTGCCTTCCCGAGCGCACGGACCGTCTCGTAGTTGATATCCCTTGGAACAGGGACCAGAAATGTTGGATCCGAGGCAAATACGATCGTGGAAATGGAGCTGGGGAGATAACTCAGCAAAAGCCGCTGCTCGTGATTGAGCGGCTTGCCTGATTGCGAGGCTTGTTCCTCAATCCGACCAATTACGAACTTCAGAGCTGCGTCTAAATCTTTTGTTTGATCCACTGCATCTCACCTGAAAGTTGAAACATTACATCGGCGCGCAGATCGTCTGAATCGTTAGAACGAATCATGCACTGATCGTTTGAGTCATCACAAGTTTGCCGTTCTGAATGCGGACTCCTGGTTAACGGGTTATCGGAAGCTGACCTGGTGTCGAAGATGGAGTCGGAATGCTGGAGTGCTGTCGGCTGGGCTATACTGAATCGCCTTTACGACGTTGGTGCGGGGAGAGGAATGTCGCTTCAAAATCGGGTGGCTTTGGTTACTGGTGGGAGCCGCGGGATCGGGCGCGGGATTGCGGTGAAGCTTGCGCAGGATGGTGCGCGGGTGGCGATTGCGTATCGCTCGAATAAAGTGGCGGCGCAGCAGACTTTGCGGTTGTTGCAGGAGAAGGGCGCGGACTGCGTGGCGGTGGAGACCGATATTAATGATGCGGCGCGCTCGGAGGATTTGCTGCGCACCGTCGTGGATCGCTTCGGGCGGATCGATATCGTGGTGAACAATGTGGGGGATTTTCGGTGGGGGACACTGGCGGAGTCTTCGCTGGAAGATTGGCGGAACGTGGTTTCATCGAACCTGATGACGGTGCTTTATGTTAGCCGGGCGGCGCTTCCGCATTTGCGGCGGGGGCGGTGGGGACGGATCATTAATTTGGGTGCGGTGGGGGCGGAGAGGGCTTTCGGTCAGGCCAAGATTTCGGCTTATGCGGCGGCGAAGGCGGCAGTGGTGGCTTTGTCGAGGTCTTTGGCGCTGGAAGAGGCGAAGAATGGGATTACCGTCAACGTGGTGAACCCTTCGAGCATTGATGAGAATGAATTGACTTTGAATGAGGCGCGGCGGATTCGGGATGCGCGATTTCCGATTGGGCGGCCGCCTACTGTTGAGGATGTGGCGAATACTGTGGCGTTTTTTGCTTCGGAAGAAGCTGAGTATGTGACCGGTCAAGTCGTGAATGTCAGCGGCGGCTGGATGCTTTGAGATTGTGGGACATGTCGATTCTGCCGGAGCTGTGCAAAGGCCACGCTTCGACGCTTGCGTTTAACCTGTTGGGTTTTGGTGGCGCGTCATCTAAACCCCGCCCTCTCGGAGAGGGCGGCTACAAGTTCCCGTATTTCGGGGCAGGCGGGGTGGTCGCGGGTCGGTGGATTTGGCTCGCACGGAGCCGGCAGGATGCCCTTCGAGACTCAGGGCAAGCCGGCGCTACCAATCACGCCTGCTTCGCTCGTTTTTCAAACCTGCTATGAAAGCCCTTACTTCGGAAGAGATGCGTGAAGTTGACCGCCTGACTACCGAGCGCCTCGGAATTGCCAGCTTGCAATTGATGGAGACCGCGGGGAGTCTCGCGGCGAACTGTCTTGCCACGTGGATGCGCGATGCTGGATTGCATACGCCGACGATTGCGGTGCTTTGCGGCAAGGGAAATAACGGCGGAGACGGGTTCGTTGTGGCGCGGCATTTATACCCGGCGGCGGGACGCGTGCGCGTGTATTTGTTTGCCGGATTGGACGATTTGCGAGGCGATGCTGCGACGAATTTTCATCGGTGGCGCAATTTGGGCGGCGACATCATTTCCGTTCCCGACGAGAAGGCATGGGAAGCGGTGCGGGTTGAGGTCGGTAGCGCCGATGTGATTGTTGACGCGATATTCGGGACTGGATTTCGCGGGGTGGCATCGGGGGCTGTGGGGCAGGCGATTGCGGACATCAACCGGATGTCGCGGGATGCGACGGCGGCGCGGCCTGCGGCGATTTTTGCGGTGGATACGCCGTCGGGGTTGCCTTCGGATGGAGGAGCGGCTGAGGGGCCGGTTCTGCGGGCGCATCATACGGTGACGTTTACGGCGCCGAAGGTTGGGCAGTTGGTGTCGCGGGATTGTGAGGCTGCGGGGTCGTTGCGCGTGGTGAATATAGGATCGCCGGTTGCGCTGGTGGAAGAGGTTGGCAAGGGATTGCTGCGGTGGAGCGAGCCGGGGGAGTTCGCGGAGTTGCCGCTGGTGCGGACTACGGACGGGCACAAGGGTTTGTACGGGCACATATTGGTTGTGGCGGGCTCGCAGGGGAAGAGTGGGGCGGCGGTCATGTCGGGGAGCGCGGCGTTGTTTGCTGGGGCGGGGCTGGTAACCGTCGCGACGCCGGATGTGGTGCTTCCGATTGTGGCTGCGGCGCATCCGGAATACATGACTGAGGCGCTGGTGTCGACCGAGGCGGGCACTGCCTCTATGCGAAATCTCGCCGATGGCCCGCCGCTACCTCAATCGGCCGATCCGCAAGAGATCGATACGTTTATGAAGGGACATCGGATCCGGTTCGCCGTTGTCCAGGCTGGTAAGACGGTTCTTGCTGTGGGTCCGGGGCTTGGTACTCATCACGAGACGCAGGAATTTATTCGAACAATTGTAAAGGGGAGTGAGGTACCTGTAATTCTTGACGCCGATGGATTGAATGCCTTCGCGCGTCGCGCCGACGATTTGCGCGACCGAAAGGCGAAATTCCTGGCGATTACGCCGCATCCGGGAGAGATGGCGCGTTTGCTGAACAGCTCGGTGAAGGATGTACAGGTCGATCGCGTGAAAACGGCGCAAGAGGCGGCGAAGAAATGGAACGCGCACGTTATTTTGAAGGGGTCGCATACCGTTGTGGCTGCGCCCGATGGGCGGACCTTCGTCAACACGACCGGGAATGCGGGGCTAGCAAAGGGCGGCTCTGGAGATGTGTTGACCGGGGTGCTTGCGGCGATGACTGGGCAGTTTAAGACCGACGATTGGCTGCGAGTTTTGGCGCTGGGGGTTTATTTGCATGGGGCGGCTGCGGAGGTTGCGACGACGGGCACGGACCTGTCGGGGCTCGTGGCTGGCGACGTGGCTCGGGCGGTGCCGGCGGCGCGGCTGAGACTTCTGCGGGAGCTGCAGCGGCGTGGGTGAAGAGGTGATTACGCGATCGGCGGAAGAGACGATTGCGTGGGGCAGGGAATTCGCGGGGCGGCTGAAGGCGCCCGTTCTCGTGTTGCTGACCGGCGAGCTGGGGAGCGGGAAGACTACGTTGACGAAGGGGATTGTTGCGGGCCTGGGGGCGGCGGGTGAGGATGAGGTGACCAGCCCGACGTTTACGTTGGTGCATGTCTATGGGGGGGCGACGAAGGTTTATCACGGGGACCTTTACCGGATTGAGAGTTTTCATGATTTTGAGACTTTGGGGTTGGAGGATGTTTTTGCTGTGCCGGCAGTGATGATTTTGGAATGGTCGGAGAAGTTTCCCTTGGAGTCGCCTTGGCCGCAGGTTCGGGTGCGGCTGGAGCATGTGGGAGGGGATTCGCGGCGGATTTTGGTGGGTTGAGGCGCGCTTGTGGCATGGCTGTGTAGCCTGCGGAGAAAGCAACAACGGATAAGAGGCTTTCCTCAGGGGCTGAAGCCCATTGAGAGCAAGCGCTTTATGTCGGAGCTAAAGCTCCAACCCCCAACGAGCTACAGCCCCGACCCCCAACGAGCTAGAGCTCGGGCTTGAACAGCTAGCTTCCGACCCCATGAGAGAGATTCTGCCCGCCAGCGAAGCCCTGCCCTGACGTTGTCACATTGTCTTAGGCACCGCTTGTTGCTATTAGCTGACGTGCCAGCGGCTTCGAGGCTTCCGGGGAAACAGGAGCGTCTGTGCTACCGGGCTTGGCTAACTGTCTCGCCAACGATGGTACGGGTGGCTATTGCTCGCTCCTGTCGCCACTGCTAGCTTGGAAAAAGCCCTTCTGGCGAGATTACATGGCTTACGAGATTCTTACCCCTATCGCGACCGAAGAGGCCCGGATCGAGCTTAAGAGCTACAACACCACGATCCCGATGGGATCGCTGGCCATTGGTGTGGATAACATCCACCACGATGTGTTCCTGAGCCCGAAGTTCGTCCAGGCCTCGCGCGACTATTTGTTCGACCTGATTCGCCAGAGTACCAAGGCGACGTATTTTTCCGGGATCGAGCTGCGCACCGTCAAAGCTCCGGACAACGCCGCCTACCGGAAGCTACTTACCGATCTTCTGCAGAGCGCCCTGACGCAGGCCAAATTTCAGAAAAATATCGAGATCGACTTGCTTTTCCGGCTGGCGCTGCTGAAATTTCTGACCCTCGAGATCGGCAACCAATTTGCAAATTTGATCCTGGAAGGCAAGGAGTGGATTCGTCAGCGAGGCGAGCATTTCGAGCGCAGCCAGCAGGCGCATGTCATTAAATCGCGGTTGTCGGAGTTGCAGTCATCGCGGCGCGTGGTGGTACGAGGGGTGGGACAGCAGATCGCACAGATGGTGGCCGACGCCGAAGACAATGTGGTCTCGAAGGCGCGGCGCGCGCTGTTCGGGGAAGATTTCGCCGCGTACTACGATCTGCTGAAAAACCGGCTGGTGTTTCTGGATGGCGGCAAGGACGATGTCTTCTTTCTGGAGCACTACGTCCTGCTTGGAAACTACGTCCGCGATCCCGACCGCTTTGAGGCCATGGACGAGTTGTTTCAGGATTTCCTGCGTGACGCGGGGTTAGCGATCAGCCAGGATTCCGCGTATACCGAAGCCAGTCAAAGCCACAGAGCTCTGATGGAAGCGGCACAGGGAATGCGCAACGAGATCGCCAACCTGGAAGAGCAACGCGAGAGCCTGCAGAAAAAGCTGGAGCGCGGCGACAGCTTCTTGAACAAGTTTTTGAATTCAGGCGACCCTTCGGATTTGAAAGCGTCGCTGAGCGATATTGAAGCCCGGTTGAAGCATCAGGAAGTGAAGCTGGAGGAGTTCGGCCCGCAAATTGAAGCTTCCAAACAAAAGCTGGAGTTTTTAACGAAAGACTACAAAGGCCGCCTGGGCGATTATCTCAACGATCCGGAAAACGCCAAGAGGCTCTTCGATCAGACATCCGTAAACGCGGGCGACAGCTCGCCTCGCGGAAAACTGCTGTCGGAACTGCTGGAGCGGCTGGAGCAGCAGGAAATCATTTATCACGTGCTGGCGAGTTACGAGATTCGCGCAATCTCCTCGGAATACAGTCCCCCGGTTCACTTGCAGCAACTCCGCAAGGCTCTGGTTTCGAAAGAAGAGATGAAGCGTGTCGAGGGCGTATTGAAGCATGTGCCTGCGCGGCAGTTGTCTCTAAAGCCGATCGAAGATCTGTCGCGCAAGATCCGGCGTTTCTCTCGAGAAGAAAAATTGAGTTTCGTGGTTCGCTTTGCTGGGGATTTCCTGCGGCTGCGGCGGGACGTGCGCAATGCCGAGCACCTGACCACCTGCATGGAGCGGATCAACCTGGTCACCACCGAACAAGCGCGCGAGCTTTCGCGAATGAACAATCGTTTGTACGAGTGCGTGCTGCAAGAGGAGGCCAAGCCTAACCAGGATCAGGTGGTGTCGCACGTGATCATCAAGGCTGACGTCCGCGGCTCGACCAGGATGACGCAAGACCTGTTATCGCGGGGTCTCAGCCCCGCATCCCATTTCAGCTTGAACCTGCACGAACCGGTGAAAAAGCTGCTGGATCGCTATGCGGCAAAGAAAGTATTCATCGAGGGAGACGCCATCATCCTGGCGATTTTCGAAACGGAATCGAACCGCGCCTATGCGCGAGCTGTTGCGAAGGCGTGCATCTTGTCGCGGCAGATTCTGGCGGTTTGCAACTCTTATAACGATCGCGCCGCGACCACGGACCTGCCGGCATTGGAACTCGGCATTGGCGTGGCGTTTCAGGGATCGGCGCCAACGTACTGGACCGACGGCGACTCTCGCATCATGATCTCCAAGGCGCTCAATTTGTCGGACCGGCTGTCGGGATGCGCGAAGATCGCCAAGCGCTTGATGACGGGGCAGAAGACGCATTTCTCGGTATTTCAATTTCTGACCGCCATGGAAGGAGCGTCTGCGGAGGAGTTGGACGAATTCCTGGTGCGCTTTAACATGAACGGGATTGAATTGAACGAAGAAGGCTTTCAGAAATTATCCGAGGAGATTTCGCTGGACTCGATCGAGACCAAACTGGATATGCCGTGGGGCAAGGAAAATGTGATCTTGCACTACGGCGAAGTGCCGATGGGGGATTCCGTGGAGTTGTTGGTTCTACGCAAAGGGCTTGCGCGGGAGCTGCGTCCCGACGGGGCGATCGGCATCGCATCGAGCCATCCCTATTACGAAGTCTGCACAAGCGGCGCTCTCTACGATTTGGTGGCCGCCCTGATCCGCACGCAAAGTGCGGCGCTGGAAACCTCGCGCGTTTGACCCCTCTCCGCTTCTCGCCGGCGTTCTATTTGTTTGGAAATAACCGTGCGGCCACGGAAATCGGGAGACCTACGCAGAAAATGTGCACGATGATGGGAACAAGCGTACCGCTCAGAGTAAAGTGCCTCTTCGGGAGTGCTGACAGGGGAATTACGACCAAATTCATGAAAAAGAACACGAGGACGCCGTAAAATGCACCCGACAACAGGTAGTGTTCGGCCAGCGCTGGCAGGTAGCGGATGGCAAGATTGAAGATCAGCGCCGCAACCATCGCGATCAAGATGTGACAAAACAACCCGAGCGCCGCTGATGTCGCGCCTTGACGAAAACTGGCCGGGCCCAACAGGCCGCTGGCGACGCCTTGCCACAACCGAGTGAAGGAAACGCCACGCATCGCGAAACTAACGGTCGCTGAGATGCCGTCCAGGAGTGCGGCTACGCCTCCGCCGAGCAGAGCTGCACGCATTGTGTTGGTCATGGCCGAAGTATTGAGACAGCGTGGTGATCGGACGAGGCCGGTGCTTCGATCACGCCCGGAGGATCGGTCAGGAGCTGCGCGCTCAGGATGCCGGAGTCCAAGGTTCCACCGCTTCTATATTTCGGACGCAGCGAAGCAGATTTTGTTATCAGGCAGAAGGGCGCGGCGAGAGTTCACGCACTGCGGCATTTTCGATCGGAGCGAGTGCGCCTGCACTGTATCCCTGTGCGGGCGACTGCGGCTGGACGTCACACCACGGCGTTGCGCTTGATTACTTCGCGGTACCACTCCGCGCTCAGCTTGGGAGTGCGCTTTTGGGTCTTGAAGTCCACGTAGTGAATGCCGAAGCGCTTGCTGTAGCCGTCGGCCCATTCGAAGTTGTCCAGCAGGCTCCAGAGGAAGTAGCCCTTGATCGGGTAGTCCTCGGAGGCGGCGCGGTGCAGGTGCGTTAGGTGATTGCGAAGGTACATCACGCGGTCGGTGTCTTCGATGTGCCCGTTGGCGGCGATCACGTCGTCGGACGAACAGCCGTTCTCTGTGATGTATAGCTCCTTCGGCTTCCAGATGTCGCTGGGATTGCGGATGGCCCAGTACAGCACTTCCGGACCGATGTTGATCCACGGCGAGGCCATGTGCGGATACGAAGCCGGCCGAGGCTCGATTGCATAGCCCGCCGGCGAACCGTCCGCGCGAACATAGTCCGGGGTATAGACGTTGAGACCGATAAAATCGAGCGGGCTGCCGATGGCCTTAAAGTCGCCGGGCTCGACCTTGGGAGCGTTCGCTCCTTCGCGCTGGAGATACCCGTCGGTGTACTTTCCTTCCATGAGGGCGGTGAGGAACGGAGCGTTGCCTTCGCGAGTGGCACGCCGGGCGGCTTCGATGTGCTCGTGGGTTTCGATGACCGGGACGTAGACGTTGGAATTTTCGGCGAGGCCCACCAGCGTTCCGCTCTTCGCGCTGGCGCGGATGGCTTGCACCGCCAGCCCGTGGGCAAGTATTGCGTGGTGGCGGACCTGGTTGACTTGTGCGGGAGGGAGCTTTTTGCCCGGCGCAAACTGGCCGGTCTTGTAGCTCAGATCGGTGAAGCACACAAATTCGTTGGTGGTGAAAAAGTGATTGACGCGATCGGACAGATGCTTCGAGACATACGCCGCGTAGTCGGCAAAAGCCTTTGAGGTGTCGCGTGATTCCCATCCGCCAGGCAAGGCCTGAGGCAGATCCCAGTGAAAGAGCGTGATGTATGGCTGAATATCGTTTGCCAAAAGTTCGTCAACCACGCGTTGATAATAGGCGAGGCCTTTTTCGTTTGGCTGGCCGGTGCCGTCGGGGAAGATGCGCGACCAGGAGATCGAGAAGCGGTAGACCTTCGCGCCCAAATTCTTGAGCAGCTGCACATCTTCTTTATAGAGATGATAGGAATCGTCGGCGACATCGCCGGTGTCTCCCTGAAAAGTTTTCCCCGGCGTATGCGAGAAGGTGTCCCAGACCGACGGCTTCCGCCCGTCTTCGTTTGCAGCCCCTTCAATCTGGTAAGAGGCGGTGGCGCAACCCCACTTAAAGTCGGCGGGGAATCGGAGCAAAGTGGCGTTCGACATTTGGGCGAGCGCGATCCGCGGCAGGGAAGCGCTGGCGAAAGCGGTTGCTGCAGTTGCAGCAACGGTCTGGGTGAACTGGCGGCGTGTGAGTGTTTTCATAAGTCCAGTAGTGTAAATCACTTGGCGGAGCCCGCGTCAAACAAAGATTCGAGCTTAGACGATCCCGCCACAGCCCGTTTCAACTATTAACGGTTTCTTTGCATGTGCCTTCGATGTTACCCCTAACCCCGGCATACAGAAAACACTGTAGCGCCTTCCTACTTCGATCGTGGTATTGCTTCCATGACTGTCCATTCGAACGAGGTCGTGAGTCGTTCCATTGTCTAAATGTGGCCGTGCGGTAGGAGGTCTATTTTCGCCGCGCATTGCGATCGCCGTTAAGCGTGTTCATCAAACTAGTCTCAAGAGTTGTGTCAACCAGGAGTGCATGAGCGTCTGTACATCATCGGGAGAGTTAAATGAAGAGAAATGGCCAGAACACATCGCCTACTGATGGCAGGACTCGCGCGAGAAGCGACTCCAGTGGCGGTGGGCTTGCCACGGCGGTAACGGAGGTCTCGCAGCCCGATCTGAGCGTGATCCTGGCCAGCCTTCAGACCATGTCCGATGGCGACTTCTCGGTGCGGCTGCCCGGTTCTTGGACCGGCTTGGCAGGCAAGCTTGCGGACACGTTCAATGACATCGCTTCCTCCAACCAACAAATTGCGCAGGAACTAAAGCGTATTGGGCAGGTGGTAGGGAAAGAGGGGCGCACGCGCGAGCGCGCCCGTTTTCATCAGTCAAAAGGCGCCTGGGGAGAGATGGAAGTCTCGGTAAACACACTGGTGGACGATCTCCTGCGGCCGACCACCGAAGTAACCCGGGCCATCGCCGGCGTCGCTCAGGGTAACCTCACCCAAACCGTGCGCCTGGACGTCGATGGCCGCCCGCTGGAGGGCGAGTTTCTGCGCTCGGCCACCATCGTTAACACCATGATTCAGCAGCTTGGTGTGTTCACCTCGGAAGTCACGCGTGTGGCGCGGGAAGTGGGCACCGACGGCAAGCTGGGCGGGCAGGCTCAAGTGCCTGGTGTGGCGGGGACCTGGAAAGATCTCACCGACTCCGTCAACTCCATGGCCAGCAATCTTACTGGTCAGGTTCGCAACATCGCTGAGGTCGCCACGGCCGTCGCGAGCGGAGACCTTTCGCGCAAGATTACCGTGGATGTGCGCGGCGAAATATTGCAGCTCAAAGAAGCCATTAACACGATGGTCGATCAGTTGCGCTCGTTCGCCTCGGAAGTGACACGCGTGGCGCGCGAGGTTGGCACCGATGGAAAGCTGGGTGGGCAGGCGGTCGTCCCGGGCGTGGCCGGCACTTGGAAGGATCTCACCGACTCCGTGAACTCGATGGCCGGGAACCTCACCGCGCAGGTGCGCAACATCGCTGAAGTGACGACGGCGGTGGCGCGTGGCGACCTTTCGCGCAAGATCACTGTCGACGTGAAGGGCGAGATTCTCGAGCTGAAAGACACCATCAACACCATGGTGGACCAGCTCAATGCATTCGCCGGTGAGGTGACGCGCGTGGCGCGCGAAGTCGGCACGGAAGGGAAGCTGGGAGGGCAGGCGCAGGTGCCCGGCGTTGGCGGGACCTGGAAAGATTTGACTGACAACGTGAACTTCATGGCCAGCAACTTGACCGGTCAGGTTCGCAACATCGCTGAAGTTGCTACCGCGATCGCGAGCGGCGACCTTTCGCGCAAGATCACCGTCGATGTACGGGGAGAAATCTTGCAGCTGAAAGAAACGCTCAACACCATGGTCGATCAGCTCAACCGCTTCGCCGGCGAAGTCACCCGTGTAGCGCGCGAAGTGGGCAGCGAAGGCCGGCTCGGCGGTCAGGCCAACGTGCCCGGCGTCGCCGGCACGTGGAAGGACCTTACGGACTCGGTCAACGCTATGGCCGGCAACCTGACCGGGCAAGTCCGTAACATTGCCGAAGTCACCACGGCGGTGGCGCGCGGAGACCTTTCGCGCAAGATTACTGTGGACGTGAAGGGCGAAATTCTCGAACTGAAGAACACCATTAACACGATGGTAGACCAGCTGAACGCGTTTGCGGGGGAAGTTACACGCGTGGCGCGCGAAGTCGGTACCGAAGGCAAGCTCGGAGGCCAAGCACAGGTGCCTGGCGCCGGAACGTGGAAGGATTTGACCGATAACGTGAACTTCATGGCCAGCAACCTGACCGGCCAGGTTCGCAATATCGCTGAAGTGGCAACGGCTGTGGCACGCGGCGACCTTTCGAAGAAGATTACCGTCGATGTGAAGGGCGAAATCCTGGAGCTGAAAGATACGCTGAACACGATGGTGGATCAGTTGCGGTCGTTCGCGTCCGAAGTGACGCGCGTGGCGCGCGAGGTCGGAACGGACGGCAAACTGGGCGGGCAGGCGGTTGTGCCAGGTGTTGCGGGCACGTGGAAAGACCTCACGGACTCCGTAAACTCCATGGCCAGCAACCTGACTGGTCAAGTTCGCAATATCGCCGAGGTATCGACGGCGATTGCCAGCGGCGATCTTTCAAAGAAAATTACGGTGAACGTCAGCGGCGAAATTCTGCTGCTGAAGGAAACGATCAACACCACCGTTGACCAGCTGAACGCGTTTGCGGGGGAAGTTACACGCGTGGCGCGCGAAGTGGGTAGCGAAGGGCGGCTTGGCGGTCAGGCTAACGTGCCGGGTGTTGCGGGCACCTGGAAGGATCTCACCGACTCCGTGAACTCGATGGCGGGGAACCTGACCGCGCAGGTGCGCAACATCGCTGAAGTGACGACGGCGGTGGCGCGCGGCGACCTTTCACGCAAGATCACCGTCGATGTGAAGGGCGAAATTCTTGAGTTGAAGAACACCATTAACACGATGGTAGACCAGCTCAACGCGTTTGCCGGCGAGGTGACTCGCGTGGCGCGTGAAGTTGGAACGGAAGGGAAGTTGGGTGGCCAGGCGCAGGTGCCAGGCGTCGGAGGCACGTGGAAAGACCTCACCGACAACGTGAACTTCATGGCCAGCAACTTGACTGGCCAGGTTCGCAACATCGCAGAAGTAGCTACCGCGATCGCGAGCGGCGACCTTTCGCGCAAGATCACCGTCGATGTCCGCGGCGAGATTTTGCAGTTGAAAGAAACGCTGAACACGATGGTGGAGCAGTTGCGATCGTTCGCCGCCGAAGTCACCCGTGTGGCGCGCGAAGTGGGCAGCGAAGGACGGCTCGGCGGTCAAGCCAACGTGCCCGGCGTCGCGGGCACGTGGAAGGACCTCACGGACTCGGTCAACGCGATGGCCGGCAACCTTACCGCGCAAGTACGCAACATCGCCGAAGTCACCACGGCGGTGGCGCGCGGCGACCTCTCGCGCAAGATCACGGTGGACGTGAAGGGCGAAATCCTTGAGCTGAAGAACACCATTAACACGATGGTGGACCAACTGAACGCCTTCGCCGCCGAAGTGACCCGCGTGGCGCGTGAAGTCGGAACGGACGGGAAACTGGGAGGCCAGGCCAAAGTTCCGGGCGTTGCCGGAACCTGGAAGGACCTTACCGACAACGTCAACGTGATGGCCGCCAACCTCACCGAGCAGGTGCGCGGCATCGTGAAGGTCGTCACGGCCGTTGCGAACGGCGAACTCACGCAGAAGCTCACCGTCAACGCAAAGGGCGAAGTAGCCGCCCTCGCCGAGACCATCAACAACATGACCGACACGCTCGCTACGTTCGCCGACCAGGTCACCACGGTCGCGCGCGAAGTCGGCGTGGAAGGCCGCCTCGGCGGTCAAGCCAACGTACCAGGCGCCGCAGGCACGTGGAAAGACCTTACCGGCAACGTGAACTTACTTGCGGACAACCTGACCAACCAGGTCCGCGCCATCGCCGAAGTCACCACGGCCGTTACCAAGGGCGACTTGACGCGTTCGATTCAGGTGGAGGCCAGCGGCGAAGTCGCCGAGCTCAAAGACTACATCAACACCATGATCGACAACCTGCGGCTCACCACCGACCGCAACAACGAGCAGGACTGGCTGAAGACCAACCTCGCGCGCTTCACAGGAATGCTTCAGGGCCAGCGCGACCTCACTACCGTCGGCCGCATGTTGCTTTCCGAATTGGCGCCGCTGGTGAACGCACAGCAGGGTGTGATGTACCAGATGGCTTCGGAAGAATCGTCGGAGATGGTGCTGCTCTCGGCGTTTGCGGACGCTGCGGATAACGGTCACCGTCATGAGCTGCGCGTGGGAGAAGGCCTGGTAGGGCAGTGCGCCGCCGAGAAGCGCCGCATGCTCATCACCGATCTTCCGGCAAACGCAGTCCCGATCCGCTCCGGCTTGTTCCAGGCCGTGCCGCGCAACATCATCGTGCTGCCAATTCTGTTTGAGGATCGCGTCAAAGCCGTCATCGAGCTCGCCTCGTTGGGCGCGTTCACGGCATCGCATCTCTCGTTCCTCGAACAACTGACGGCGTCGATCGGCATCGTGCTGAACAGCATTGAAGCCACGATGCAGACCGAAGGGCTGCTGAAGCAGTCGCAGCAATTGGCCGCCGAGCTGCAAGCACAGCAAACCGAATTGCAGCAGACCAACGAACAGCTCGCGCAAAAAGCGCAGCAGCTTGCCGAACAAAACGTCGAAGTGGAACGCAAGAACCAGGAAATCGAGCAAGCGCGCCGCGCGGTCGAAGAAAAAGCCAAGGAACTCGCGCTGACCTCGAAATACAAATCCGAATTCCTGGCGAACATGTCTCACGAGCTGCGCACGCCGCTGAACAGCATCCTCGTTCTTGGCCAGCAGCTCACGGACAACCCCGATGGCAACCTGACGCCGAAGCAGGTAGAGTTCGCGCGCACCATTCACGGTGCCGGCACCGACTTGCTCAACTTGATCAGCGACATTCTTGACCTTTCCAAGATCGAATCCGGCACCGTCTCGGTGGAGGCCGAGGAAGTCTTCTTCGCGAGCCTTCTCGAAATGATTGCTCGTCCGTTCCGCCACGAGGCCGAACATCGTCGCCTGGCTTTCGAGATCGAGACTGATCCCAAACTAATGCGCAGTATCATCACGGACTCCAAACGCTTGCAGCAGGTCCTGAAAAACCTGCTATCCAACGCCTTTAAATTCACCGAACACGGTAGCGTTCGCCTCTCAGTTTCCGTTACCGCCTCGGGATGGAGCGATGGCCACCCGGTCCTTGATCGCGCTGCCTCCGTGATTACCTTCGAGGTTACCGACACGGGTATCGGCATCCCCACCGAGAAGCAACGCATTATTTTTGAGGCTTTCCAACAGGCCGACGCCGGCACCAGCCGGAAGTACGGCGGCACGGGTCTCGGACTCGCCATTAGCCGCGAGTTGGCCAACCTTCTCGGCGGCGAAATCCAATTGCGAAGCATCCCTGGCGTTGGCAGCACGTTCACGTTGTACCTGCCTCAGACTTACGTTGGTCCATCCACCGGCGTCAACATTTCCGATCGCCGGGCCTTGCAGCCGACTTCGGCGCAGCTCGCCGCTGCGAGTGTCGTAGAACGCGCGCCCGAGCAGGTGCCTGACGACCGCGAAAATCTTGAGCCTGACGATGCGGTGCTGTTGATCGTCGAAGATGATCCTCATTACGCGCGTGTCCTGTGCGATTTGGCACGCGACAAGGGCTTCAAGGTTCTGGTCGCGGCACGTGGCAGTGAAGCTCTCAGCTTGGTGCGCGAATTTCATCCGAGCGCCGTATCGCTCGACGTCTTTTTGCCCGACATGCTGGGCTGGACGGTTCTCAACCACCTCAAACAGGATCCGGCCACACGTCACATTCCCGTCCAGATCCTCACCATGGACGAAGATCGCCAACATGGATTGTCGCGGGGCGCGTTTTCCTTCGTGACGAAACCGACCACCCGCGAGGGTCTCAATGCGGCGTTCTCTCGCATAAAGGAATATTCGTCGCCGCGTCTGAAGCGCCTGCTTGTGGTGGAGGACAATCCGGCGGAGCAACTCAGCATCCGGGAGTTGCTGGGGTACCACGACATCCAGGTTTCCGTCGCCGCGACCGGAGCGGAAGCACTCGCCGCCATCACCGAAGAGCCTTACGATTGCATGGTGTTGGACCTGCGCTTACCAGACATGTCGGGCTTCGACGTTTTGGAACGCCTGAGGGACACACCTTCGCTGAACGATTTGCCGGTGGTTGTTTTCACCGGCAAAGACCTATCGTCCGAGGAGGACACGCGCTTGCATTCGCTGGCTCGCAGCGTTGTCGTGAAAGGCGTGGAATCTCCCGAACGTTTGCTCGATGAGACCGCACTCTTTCTTCACCGCGTCGTCTCGGACCTTCCGGCCGAAAAGCAGAAGATGCTCGATCGCCTGCATCGCTCCGATGACGCCTTAATTGGAAAGAAGGTTTTGGTCGTCGACGATGACGTGCGTAACATCTTCGCGCTCAGCAGCGTTCTCGAGCGCCGTGGAATGGTCGTGCTCACCGCCGGCACCGGCCGCGAAGCCATCACCACCCTCGAATCCACGCCCGGCATCGCCATTGTTCTGATGGACATCATGATGCCGGAGATGGATGGCTACGAAACCATGCAAGTGATGCGGCAGAATCCTGATTTTCGCCGCTTGCCGATCGTTGCGCTCACGGCCAAAGCCATGAAGGGCGACCGCGAAAAGTGCCTCGAAGCCGGCGCTTCGGAATATCTCGCGAAGCCCGTGAACACCGAACAGCTTCTCTCGACTTTACGAATGTGGCTGCATCGCTAACTTTACGAGGACTCAATTGAGAATCAGACGATGAGTGCACAAGAAAAAGTGAACATCCTGATGGTCGATGACCAGCCGGGGAAGCTGCTGAGCTATGAGGTCATTCTCGGCGAATTGGGTGAGAACCTCATCAAGGCAAATTCCGGAACGGAGGCCCTCGACGTCTTGTTGAAGAATGACGTGGCCGTCGTTCTGATGGATGTCAGCATGCCCGAGCTTGATGGATTCGAGCTTGCTGGCATGATCCGCCAGCATCCTCGCTTTCAACACGTAGCCATCATTTTCATATCCGCCGTGCACTTGACGGATTTGGACCGCCTTCAGGGCTACCAGCGTGGCGCCGTGGACTACATTTCGGTCCCGGTCATTCCCGAACTGTTGCGGGCGAAAGTCAGCGTTTTTGCGGAGCTGCATCGAAAGACGCGGCAGTTGGAGGCGCTCAATCACGAGCTGCGTCGTTTGTCCAGCGCACTACTCACTTCGCAGGACAATGAGCGCCGTCGCATCGCGCGCGAATTGCATGACGGTCTGGGACAGGAACTCAGCGGCGCGAAGATGATGCTGGATGGGATTGTCAGACCCGATTTATCGATGCAATGGAAAGAGAAAGCGGCCGCCGAGAGCAGTGCGCTGATCGATCGTGCGATTCAGCAGGTTCGCAGCATGTCTCATCTTCTGCACCCACCGTTGCTGGATGAAGTCGGTTTGAGCTCCGCTCTCGAACAATATCTGGAAGGTTTCACAAAACGCAGCGGCATCGATGCCCGGATCGAGGCCGCAGCCGGTGATTTCCCGCGGTTCAAACCGGAACTAGAAACCGCGATTTTTCGGATTATTCAGGAGGCGCTTACGAACGTCTTCCGCCACTCCGGAGCGCACAAAGCCTGGGTCACCATCGGCAAAGATCATGACCAGATTGCCATCACCGTGCGTGACGATGGTAAAGGCATCGACGAAAATATCATCGAATTTCGACCGGGCAGCGTCGGAATTGGAATCGGAGGCATGCGACAACGAGTCAAGGAATTCGGCGGGGAGGTTCGTTTGCGCAATGCCAACCCCGGCACGTTGGTGGAGGTTTCCATCCCCGCCAATCCGGTCGATGGCTGGTCGCAGGCGGCGCACTTTGCCGCGAGGCAATAGGTCAGCCCCCGCTGCAGAGGTATGCCCAGCGGAAGGGCTTTCTCGGTGACGCGGGAGCCTTACGCCGCTCCGCCGTAGGCGGTGACGGCAGTTTCGATCGTCTTGATCAAATCCCACGCTTGAGCCTTCGAAACGATGGCGCAAATCCCGGCGTCACGTGCTGCTTTTTCCAATCCGTCTAGATCCAGGACGGTGAACAGAACTAAGGGCACCAGGGGATTCAATGTGGACATGCGTTTTGCGGCTTCGATTCCGTTGATGTCTGGCATCGCGAGATCGATCAGCACCAAATCTGGCTTGAGTTCTTGAAACTTCGCGATACCGCTCCGGCCGGTCTCCGCTTCCCCGCAGACGTTCCAATTGCGAGAGTGCACGATGGCCCGCAGGATTCGCCTGGTAGTTTCCGAGTCGTCGATGATTAGAATTCGCAAAGCCGCCGTCCGGTAGTCATCCCGCTTGTATACCCCGTACTGCGGCCAGTGCGAAATACCCGCTTTTACTTAGTACGTATGAGGTTAGGGTTCCCGTCGCGCGGGGTGTGACCCGAAGTACTCAGGGTCGTGACGGCCCTCACATACGCCCGCTAAAGAGGCCTCTAAGCTGGCGCCAGGTTCCTCAAGCGAATGAATGAAGGAGGTACTATGAGGCCATATCGAGATATCGCAACGCTGGCGAGTGCGCAGATCGCCTGTTTCCTTTTTGCTCACTCATCTGGAGCCCAACTTTTTCCTGATTCACCTTTATCAATCGATCTTGTACATCGCGATTCTGGTGATGTTGTTCTATATGGAAGATCGGTGGGCGTACATGATCGGAATGTTGGCTTCAGTTGTGTGGCTGGGTCTCGCTTATGAGTCTGGAATTCTGGGCAGCGCGGTGCGGCAGTTCTCACAACTGAGAACCGCCACAATGACTGCCAATCTGGTCGGCGCGGTGGCGGCGGCGACGGCACTGCTTGCAGTGCTGATGATCGTTCTCTGCGGCAGACACTGGATGAAGGAATATTCGGGACTCGGGAAGGGCCGCAGCACCTTTTTGGTGAGTCTGGGGATCGTCGTTGTGTACTACGGAACTCTGCTCCGATTCTTTTGGGACATGATTCCGAACGCGTAGTCAGATTAAGACCAAGTTAGTAGCTAAACATACGGACCTCTTGTCGAGAAATCGACCAGAGGTCCGTCGTCGTAACCCACTTACATGCGGGCTCTAACTTAAGAGATGCCCTCAACAGAGTAATGCCCCTCACGAACTGCTGTGACTAGTGTCATCGCTTCGACCGGAATCTCCGCTGCCTGCAAGCTCTTCGGAGAACGACGTGGACGGCGTGATCAAAGTTGCGATCCATCCACGACGCCGATCCAAGCGAGAGCTAAACGATAGGCATCGCGGAAATTCTGAAGGGCACGAGTTCGTTTTCTGAGGTAAGGCAGGCACTGCTTTCGGACCGTACCGCGAGAACTCTGACCATGCCTAGGCAGGCTGACGAACGGGCGGACCCGCTCCATCCTCTTTTTTCTCCCCGACTTTGCTCAGGGAATGCCGGGAATCGCGCCCGCAGCGGGGGCGCCAACATCGTTCTTTGATAGTCGCTCGCGGGCCAGCTCCAGTTCCTTGATGGTCTTGCGCAGCCAAGCCGCCATGGCCACTTCCACTTCCTCTTGAGTTCCCAGGCGGTAGTACGTATCGATGGTGAATCCTGCCGCGTTTAGGGCAATATGCCGGCAAGGAATCTGCTCACCACGGCAATCCACGGGAACGAGACTGATCAAGACGCACTCGCTGCAGGGTCGGGGGTTTTGCGTTTTGCCGTGATTCAGGCACGTCGGCGAGTCCTCGAAGATGAATCGCGACCTCCACGGCGCGTCTGGAGAGTGTTGGTATCCGCCTTTCTCCAGGAATTCAAGTTCTTCCTTGAGCACCGTCAAGAGGTCGCGATCATCGTTTGCCATGGCTGACCTCCTAGCCTAGTGGTAGAGGTTCATGCGTAATGGGCTTTCGGGGCGGTCCACGACCAATTCGGGGTGCTCTCGCCTAAAGGTTTCGGCGATGTGGCAACTCCAGCAGATCGGGCGATGGGTCTTCATGGCATCCTGCAAGAACTCGCCAGGAATTTCGTTCCACAGCACGCTCTTCCTCTCCTCATTCAACAGAGCAGGTGGGTGGCTGTGCCAGTTGATTTCGCCGAAGGGTTTTTGACAAAACACGCATTTCTGACCGTGATACCAGCCGTTGGCGATGGTCTCAACCAGGCAGGCCTCGGGCGCTTCGTCAATCTGCGCCAGGCATCCTTGCGGGCAGTTTTGGCGTTCGGGCCAACGGGAGCACGCACGCAGTTGGAGTTTCGGCGTTCCCACAGTCGTGTTCAAGGCTGCCTTCCTTGCGTCCACTTCTACCGCGGCAGGGCAGTGATTCTCGGGGCACGAGACAATTCTCTTTCCTCGAAACGTACGGTACACGTCAAAGGCCAGCGCGAGTCGATAAATGCCATACGTTGCGATTAGAGTTCCCGCTGGAATCAGAAAATAAGTTGTCAGTGTCATAATTCCTCCTACGATGCTAACGGCTTATTGGCCGAGCCTAAACACTACGATTACGATTAAGCGCACCGGGACCGGCTGGTCGTTCAGGTAGGTTGGCTCGTACTTCCATTCGCGTACTGCGCTCAGTGCGGCGTCAATCAAGAGTGGCGGGCCCGAAACCACCTGCATCTCCACCACGTTGCCGGTGGAATCGATCACGGCGTCAATCGACACCGTGCCTTGTAGGTGTGCTTGCCTGGCCAAAATTGGATAGGTCGGGTCGTGCCGCACGATGAGTCGCGGAGCTTTAACGTGTCCGCCCACACGAAGCGGCGCGGTCGGCTGAGGGGCTTTAGTCACGGGCGGCGGAATATACGCGCGCGATGCCCCGGAAATAACGCCTCCGATTACCCCACCCATCTGTCCGCCGGGAACGCCACCGGGCACGCCCCCTGCACTGACGATATCGGGTTCCAAAGGCTGCTCTTTGAGCATCGCGATCTTTTGTGGGATTGACTTTGGCGCGAGCAGTTTGCCGTCCGACAGGAAGACTCGCCGCGGAGCAGGCGCGACCTTCGCTACGCTTTGCGCCATTGGGGCTGGTGGCGGAGGTGGAGGGGGCGCGACAAGTAACGTTTGTGCGAACCTCTTCAGGTCAATCGTATCCGTGAAATAGAGTGACGGCAGGATCAGCGCAATCAGGACAGCCGCATGAAAGACGACCGATATAACCAAGTCCTGCGCGCGGCGTTGGGGGCGAGTCGAACTCATCTCCAGTAAGGCTTCGGAAAACAAGTTGTTTCTGCGCGGTACTGCAGCGTTGGCGGTCGTCGCACGAGTCGCGGTGCGAGGAGCCTGGATTTCGATAAAGTTTGGCTTGGCTGCCAGTTGAGGTGTTGCTGTCGTTAGATTGGTGGCCATTTCCGTGACCTCGGTACTTGCATAAGTCTCGCCGCAGGAGGCGCAGGTTTGCCGTGACGCCAGTTACTCAGCGTGGTGACGGGCATCACAAGAGCTCCGGCGCGGAAGGTGAAAAACGGAGCCAATTCGGGGATCCAACGCAGGCATGGAAAAGAGTGAACGTCCTCAAAATGGGGCGGAAACGTGGGAATGGGATGTTCTTGAGAATAGGTTGGAATCGGTGTGGGATTTCAAGGTTTGCTATGATGTTTTGGCACCGGGGGCGAAAAGGGTCCGGTGATCTTCCCGGCCTTCAAAGCCGTCCCGAGCACTCTGCACGTAACTGCACCAAAACGCAGCACAGCGAAAATCGCCTGTATTTACGCAGCTTCCGGGGATTCGTTCCATGCAGCACCGCGCACGACGGCGAGGCAAAACGAAAAGCCAACCGACACCACAGTAGCACTACTTTGCTACGCAAAGCAGGGCCTGCCAGAATGTGGCAAAGGTTGGGCTGACTCGTTATTCTGCAGGGTCCACATCGTTTCCTTCCGAATCCCGCACTACATATTCTCCGGGCCAGTGTGCGCAGAGCGTTTCCACGAGTTGCAAGGCCTGTTCAAGCTCGTCGCGGTATGCTACGTGTTCGAGTTCGCCGTTCTCAAGTTGCTTGAACACACTATACACAGCACCAGCGCCTCACTTCTTCTTGGTTGACTCAGATCGGCTCGAAAAATAATTGCTGCTGGCTGCATGTGACTGTCTGTGATGGAGATCACGGCTCCATGTGACTGGGAATAGATCGGCCTGATTCAGCCCGCGTGGTTGGGCTGGGTTACTGGACGTATCACGCACAAACCGGGCAAATGGAATAGCCCCCGAAAGCAGCCGAGCAGATGTCCGGCAAGGTAGTGTGACTGGAAGGGAAAGAATAAGATTTAACACAGAGGGCACGGAGTTGAGAGAGGTCAGAAATCAGAAGAACAAAGATTTGCCGCAGAGGGCGCAGAAAGCGCAAAGAAAATGGCGGCGCCCGGACAAGGCCGAAGTTGCGGGCCGCCGCCGGAAACTCAAGTATCGCGGCTT
Source organism: uncultured Acidobacteriota bacterium (assembly GCA_963832615.1). Classification (GTDB taxonomy): domain Bacteria; phylum Acidobacteriota; class Terriglobia; order Acidiferrales; family UBA7541; genus Acidiferrum. The sequence goes on along the minus strand of CAWHVA010000013.1, from coordinate 58,828 downwards.
GACGACCATTGAAATTTGGAGGAGGAGCGGAGCGGCGAGTGACGCAGGACACGACGAGAGGTGACGCAGGATACTGCAATGCGGAAAAGATTGGAGCTAAAAGGGGGACCGAATGAACTCTCGATCCTACGGCTCTCTGGAGAGAACGCAAGGGAATCAGTGGCATCGCCCTCCAAGTGAAAAGAGAGGAAGGCTAATATGTTTGCACGTCACGTGATGTTGCAACTGAAGCCCAATGTGGCCGAAGAGTTTCCGGTAACGTTTGAAAAGGAAATCCTGCCCCTGCTTCGTAAGCAGAAGGGATTTCTGGATGAGCTGCTGCTCGTCACACCGGAAAAGAGGGAAGTGGTGGCAATCAGTCTGTGGGAAACCAAGGAGTATGCGGAGGCCTACAATCGAGAACTCTATCCACAGATCGAGAAGATCGTGGCCAGGTTCATTGAGGGCATCCCGGTGGTGAAGAAGTTCGAGGCGGAATACTCCACGTTCCACAAGATTGCCTTCGCGGCAACGGTTTGATTGCGGTTGTTCCCTTGTAGAATTCGACCGAACAGAAGGGGGGTGTATGCTTGCCCGCAAGCTCTTGATCGTGTTGGTCCCGCTGGTTCTCCTCACCATTCCTCTTTGCCAGGTGATGGCTGGGCGTTCTGCCCGTCAAGGTGAAGCAAAGAAGGACGCGGTCCTAAAGGCTGCAGACATCACGCCGAAGATTTTTCCGGAGAAGGTGTTTTACGGCGGCCAGATTGGCCCCGTACAGATGCGCAATACGGGCGGCATTCATTTTGCGGACGGTCCTTACGTGCTGGCCGGCTTGGTGGACACGGCCGGCTATGCCAGCGGCCTGAAGGAAAAATACCAGGGATACTTCCTCACAGAGGTGCCGGTCGAGATTAACGGCCAATCGCTCAAGCCCGGGGCCTACGGCATAGGTTTCGTGGCGGGCTCGAAGTTTATCATCAGCGATGTGGGTGGCAACAACCTGCTGGAAATCGCGGGCGAGCGCGATGCTGAACTCAAGCGCGCCACGCCGCTGCAAGTGGTCGCGGCGCCTGAGGCGGGAGCCTACCGGCTGTATATCGGACGTGGCTACGTGACGATCAAACGCGCGCGTTGATCGCGGGCGAACGCGTTTCACTTTACCTACGGCGGAGGGAGCATATGAATCTCTATGAGGTCACCCTGCATGGCACAGAGAGTATGTACGTACTTGCCCCCGCGAAGTACCGCGCCTTAGAGTTGGTGGGAGAATACATAGCTGACGCAGGTGTGATTTAACCTGAACACGGCGTTGTGTCACACAGCGCATCTCTGCGTGGTGTTCCAGGGAAGAGGTTGACCATGCGAATTGGGGAAATGACCGCAACGGACTGCCGGGAGATTCTAACGCGTATCTCCCTTGGAAGACTCGGGTGTTCGCGCGAGGACCAGCCTTATGTCGTGCCGATCTACTTCGTGTATGAGCCTGACCATCTCTATGGATTTGCCACCGACGGCCAAAAGATTGAATGGATGCGCACGAATCCAAAAGTCTGCGTTGAGATTGATGAAATTACGAACCACTTTCAGTGGACGAGTGTGGTCCTTTACGGCCGCTACCGCGAACTGCCCGCCCTGCCCCCATATGCCGAGGAGTGCGACCATGCACGGAAGCTCCTGGAAACGCGTTCGCTGTGGTGGCAAACTGCCTTTGCCACTCGCCGGGTCAAATCTGGCGATGATCTCATTCCGCCGCTGTTTTACTGCATTGAAATCGACTCCATGACAGGCTATCGCGCTGCCCGCGTGAGCTCCCGCTGCGGCGCTCCGCCTATCCCTCTCTCTCCACGGCGCTCCTAGTGGCCGTGAAGTCCGGTAACCGGACAAATGGAGTACCGGTACAGGACATGTGATTTCCGGATGTCCCGTAAGCTGTGAATACGCTGGTGCCAATTCGGATCTCGGACGTAGGAAACACCAGGCACGCGATTGAGATTGCCAGGTAACTACCGGCCCGTCCCTTGAGGGGGGCCTGGGGGCGACCACCACCGGGCATGCCCTCTAGACCGTAACTTCCCTAAGCCCTAAGTCATCGCCACACCGTTCCGGCACGGCGGGCCTTCGGTCGGCCCAAACAAAAGCCAGTACGCCGCAATGAAAAGGGCTGTTTTCCTGCAATCCGTGCCATTTTGCTTGACATGTACCAGACTTTCTGTTATACATTTAATATGCGAATGGGCAGACCGAGGATTCCAGCGAATGAGCGCCAGAGTCACCTAATCGCGTTACGATTGACCCCCGCCGAACATAAGAAGCTCGAACGGTTAGCCAGGAAGTCCGGGCTCTCGGTGAGTGAGTTTGTCCGGCGGTCTCTCGGATTCAAAGCGAAATAAGAACGGGACGCGCCGCTGCTTCAACAGCGACGCGCCCCTAACCGAATCAACCTAACAGGAGGCTGATATGGGGGTGCCAGCTTCAACGCAGCATTCGCGTCGGCGCGTGCCTGCTCCTGGTTGCCTGATTCCACTTCGCGTAGCGCCGCTGCTGCTTGATAGGATGCGGCACTCTCTTTGGCGTCGTTGTGTCGAGCTGAATCCATCGCTAGTCGGGTCAGCTCGTGCGCGTTTTTCAGTTTGCCGTACCAGCCTTCTGTATCCGATTGGGCGGTCAGCAGCAGGTCTTCTGCGCCCGGCTTTCCCGTCGCGGCCGAGGCCAACTGCGCCATCTTGGGCGCATCGCCCTTCAGAAACGCCAAATGCGGCCGGGGAGACGCTGATGGTGAACGCGCATTGGTTCCCGGATGCAGTGCGAGCGGCGGGCATCACGGACTTCCGTTGGCACGATTGCCGACACACGTTCGCCAGTAGATTACGCCAATCGGGGACGCCTCTCGGCAACATCGCGGAGTTGCTCGGGCACAAGACACTAGCCATGTCCAGACGCTACGCGCATCTCTCGATTGCCAACTTGCACGAGGCAGTTTCCCGGATCGCAACCGGCACCACAGTAGCACCGGAGCAGATCGCGGTCGCCGCGAAGGTTGCTTACCTTCAGTAAGCTCTGTATTGTGATGGTCTTGCAGCGACGGAGGCGAAAAGGGTCCGGTGATCTTCCCGGCCTTCAAAGCCGGCGATTCGGCCCTTCGCGGGTCGAATGGTGGATTCGACTTCCACACGCCTCCGCCAGAATTTTTCCCCCGAAATGTGCTGCGGCAAGTTGTCTATCCGAGCGGATGTAACGCAGGTGTACAAGATTTGTGTTGCGGCCTGACGCGGCTCATTTCGTTCGCAGCTGGATGCCGGGGGTATAATTCTGCCCGTGAGCAAGCCGTCTGTATTTCTGGGGACTTCCGGATTTACCGCAGCGGGCTGGGGTGGATCGTTTTACCCTGCTGGGCTGAAGGCTGCGGACTACCTGAGCTTCTATGCCGACCACTTTGAGACGGTCGAAGTGGATTCGACGTTTTATGGTTGCCCTTCCGCGCGGACAGTGAGCAACTGGGCCGCGAAGACGCCCGCTGGGTTTGTTTTCTCGGTGAAAGTTCCGCAGAGCATCACGCATGACAAGGCTCTGGTGGACTGCGGCGCTGAGGTCGAGGAATTTCTAAGCGTGATGAGAATCCTCGGAGAGAAACTCGGGCCCGTGGTTCTGCAGTTTCCCATCTTCGACAAATGGAAGATCAAAGACCGGCATGAATTTACCGACCGGTTGATTCCGTTTCTAAAGAAACTACCCAGCGAGCACCGATTTGCGATCGAGATTCGCAACAAAGAATGGCTGAATGCCGAACTTGCGGACCTGCTACGCGAATACAGGGTTGCGTTGGTTCTCCAAGACCTGTCGTACATGCCGAAGCCCATGGAGCTTAAGTTTGATCCTATTACCGCGGATTTTGCTTACATCCGGTGGCTGGGCGACCGCAAGGACATCGAACGGCAAACTTTGAACTGGGATAAGACTATTGTTGACCGGACCCAAGAGATGAGCGAATGGGTGAAGTATTGTTATCCAATCGTGAAACGCGGTGTGAAAGTGTTCGCCTATGCGAATAACCATTACAGCGGCCATGCGCCAGATTCGGTTGAGCAGTTCCGCAAGCTGTGGAAGGCCATCGAAGGCTTGGAAATCGGGAAGCCGAAGCCAGTCGTCATGCCTTCGCCGGCCCAGCAGGACAGCTTCCTGTTCGAGTGAACTCCGTTCCGGGTGAAAAATTTGTCAGGGACACTGTGCGGAGCGCCGTGCGGAGGAAAACCTGATCGCGTTATGGCCCAGGCTGGCTGGGGCGCAAGTGGTCCTACGCCGTAAAACCGAGAGCCCTAGGAGTAGTACCGAAAGAACCGCGGCGGGTTTGCGGCGGCTTGGCTTATGATGCGTGCATGCGATTGCTGCTAGTCGAGGATGAGGCGCGGATTGCGCGATTTGTGGCCAAGGGATTGCGCGAGCAGTCGTATGCTGTGGATGTCGCTACGAACGGCGACGATGCGTTGTATCAGGCAGCGATCAATACCTATGACTTGATCGTGCTCGATGTCATGATTCCCGGCCGCGACGGATTTGCGGTCTGTCGCGAGTTGCGAGCGTCTGGCCAGAAGATTCCGATCCTGATGCTTACGGCAAAGGATGCCGTCGAGGACCGCATCGCGGGTCTCGATTTCGGCGCCGACGACTACCTCACCAAACCTTTTGAGTTTCGCGAGTTGCTGGCGCGTTTGCGGGCGCTGCTGCGACGTTCGGGTGAGTTGCGGCCGGCGCGCATCGCAGTGGCGGATCTGGTGCTGGACACCGGCGCCCGGAGCGTGTCGCGAGGGGGAACAAATGTACCGATGACGACCAAAGAATACGCACTTCTTGAGTATCTGGCACGGAACGTGGGGCGTGTGGTCGGTCGCGCGGAAATTGCGGAGCACGTTTGGGAGGAGACCTTCGACCCGTTCTCGAACTTGATCGAGGTTTACGTGAATCGACTGCGCCGCAAGATTGACGCGGGCCGCGCCACACCCTTGCTGCAAACACGACGCGGGGCGGGTTACATCCTGGGCGATGCCGCCGAGGCGCATCGCGCCGAGATGGGAAAGCAAGAGCCGACGCGGAATACCGCGCCTAGGGCGGCTGGTAAAGACCGTGCTTGATTCCGTCCGCGTCCGGCTGACGCTGTGGTATTCCGTGGTGCTGGCGTTGGTGCTGTTGGCGCTGGCCGGCGCGATGTATTTGTTGTTGGCACGGAATGCCATGCGCAGTACCGACAGCAACCTGTCGGAGTTAGCGGACGCGTTTTTGACTACCGTGGATGCGGAACTGGAAAGTGACACGAGCGTGCCGGGATTGATACAGGCGGCGCAAGAGGCTATCGCGGAGCACAGGTTTCGAGATGACGCGTTTGTCGTGCTCGATCCAGACGGCAAAATCGTCATCACCTCCGAAGACTTGCCGGGCGACGCCGGAGCTCGACGCGAATTCCCCCGCGAAGTTTTTACTTCGGAATCGTTTCAAAAGTTGGCCCGCTCCACCGGTCAGAGGACGCGCACCTTTGGAAATGTGGCGGGAAGAAGAAGCGGATATCGCGGGGTGGTTCGGAGTTTTGCCGTTGGTAGCGGGGAATTCACGCTGGTGGTTTTGCAGTCGCTCCACCGACAGCAGGAGGCGCTCCAAGAAATCGTGCGGACGTTTGCGGTGGTCATACCCTTCGCGGTGGTGCTGGCGACGGCGGGGGGATATTTTCTTGCGAAGAAAAGCCTGGCGCCCGTTGTGGCCATGAGCACACAGGCCGGAAAAATCAGTGCTTCGAACCTCCACGACCGCCTGAAGATCCGGAACGAGACCGACGAGCTGGGACACTTGGCGAAGTCCTTCAACGAGCTGCTGGACCGGCTGGATGCCTCGTTCGAGCAGCAGCATCGATTTATGGCCGACGCATCGCACGAATTGAGAACGCCGGTGGCGATCTTGCGAGGCGAAGCGGAAGTGTCGCTGTCGCAAGAAGCGCGATCGCCAGAAGACTATCAGGAATCGCTGGCGATTGTGCGAGCCGAGGCGGGGAGGCTGGCACAAATCGTGGAAGACTTGTTCACGCTGGCGCGCGCGGATGCAGGCCAGCACCCACTGGTGAAGCGCGAGTTCTACCTGGATGAGCTTGTCGCGGAGGCCGTGCACTCGGCGCGGGCCCTAGCCCTGGAAAAAGAGATCGCGCTGCTGTGCGAGACCTCGCAGGAGTGTTTGTTTCTTGGTGACGAGGGACTCCTCCGGCGGATGGTCATGAATCTGATCAGCAACGCCATCAAGTACACACCGCGCAAGGGAACCGTCACCGTGACCTGCCGTGCAGCCGGCAATCGCTATGAGCTGATGATTTCCGACTCCGGCCCTGGAATCCCAGCCGAACTCCAGGCCCGCATATTCGATCGATTTTTTCGCGCGGATACCGCCAGGTCCCGCGAGGATGGAGACAAGGGCGGGGCCGGATTGGGATTGTCGATCGCTCGATGGATCGTCGAAGTGCACGGAGGGAGTTTGGAGTTGACCAGTTCTGGTGCCAAAGGCAGCGTTTTTACGGCGTTTTTGCCGATTTCCCGCGGTTAATCCCCCGTTTATCTTCCGCCGCATACGCTCGGAACTGGAGCTATGCGCCTGCCTGAAAGACGATCCAAGGTTTTCCGTCGTGTGAATGGCGGTGCTTTCATCGCATCGGGGACTTGTATTTTTGCGGCCCTTTTGCTGACGGTAATCCCAAGCCTTGCTCAGCAAAGTTCGCAGCAGAGTGCGCCAGATAGCGCATCGAAGGCGAACCTGGAACGCTTGAGCCTGCAGGATGCGATCGAAAGAGCCCGCCGAAACGACCCGCAATTTCAGTCCGCGCTGACCGATGCCGGCATCGCGAAGGAAGACCGCGTCCAAGCGCGCGACGTGTTGCTTCCGGGCGTTGATTACAACAACAGCGCAATTTATACGCAGGCCAATCACGGGCCGACCGGAGTCATCTTCATCGCCAACAATGCGGTGCACGAATATATCAGCCAGGGCGACGTTCATGAAGCACTGGACGCTGCAACGTTGATGAACTACCGGAAGGCCTCGGCGGCAGCGGCTGTGGCGAAAGCGCGAGCGGAGATTGCGTCGCGCGGATTGATTGTCACGGTGGTGCAGAGCTACTACGGAGTGGAAGCTGCAAAAGAGAAACTGGATGCCGCGGCCCGGGCGGCTGACGAGGGGGAGAAGTTTCTGAAGCTGACGCAGGACCTGGAACATGGCGGCGAGGTCGCGCACGCCGATGAGATCAAGGCAGAGTTGCTGGCCAACGACCGGCGACGGCAACTGCGCGAGGCGCAATTGGCGTTAGTGAACGCGCGGCTGGATTTTGCCGTGCTGGTTTTTCCCAATCTTCGCGATGACTTCGAGCTGACTGATGATTTGCACCGCGACATACCGCTGCCGTTGTTCCCAGAATTTCAACAGCAGGCGGCCCAAAATAATCCGGACGTACGCGCGGCGTTGGAAGCCGTGCAGGTTACCAACGCGGAAGTGAATGGCGAGCGGGGAGGGTACTTGCCGTCTCTGAGCGTTGATTATTTTTACGGGATTGACGCAGTGCGTTTTGCCACGAAGACCGATGGAGTGAACAACCTCGGCTCGTCAGCCGTCGCCACTCTGAGTATCCCGATTTGGAATTGGGGAGCGACGCAGAGCCGCGTGCGGCAAGCGGAACTGCGAAGGACGCAGGCCAAGCGCGAGCTGTCTTTGACGCAGCGGAAACTGCTGGCTGAAATTCAATCGCTCTATGCGGAGGCTGAGGCGGCGTTAAACGAGTTGAGCGGACTGCGGCGCTCGGTGGAGCTTGCCGCAGAGAGTCTGAAATTGACGACACTTCGCTACCGGAACTCGGAAGGAACGATTCTGGAGGTCAGTGATGCACAGGCCGTGAACGCGCAAGCAAATGCGGCATACCAAGACGGAGCGGTGAGATATCAGGTAGCGCTCGCAAATTTGCAGACGTTGACAGGAGTGTTGAAGACGCAATGACGGCCAGTTGGATCTGTGTGCGAAGGCGAGGATCGCTGGCGATTGCACTGTTCGCGGGGTCGCTGATGCTATTCGTTGCGATAGGCGTAGCGGGTTGCAGCGCAAGCGAGAAGGAAAAGGAGCCGGTGGTTACCGTGGAAGCGGCGCCGGCGGAACGCGCCGCAATTTCGGAAGTGGTCACGGCGGAAGCGGTGGTGTTTGCGGTGCAGCAATCCGTGATCACTCCGAAGATCACATCAACGATACGTGAGTTCAAGGTGCAACGCGGCAGCCGAGTCCACAAGGGACAACTCCTCGCGGTTCTCGAAAATGCAGATCTCGCGGCGGCGGCGGAGCAGAGCAAAGGTGAGTTCGAACAGGCCGAGGCGAGTTACGCGACAACGGTCGAGGCTGGAGTTCCGCAGCAAATGCAGAAGGCCGAACTGGACGCGGCGGCGGCCAAAGCCGCATACGAAGCGACGCAAAAGGTGTACGACAGTCGCAAAGATTTATTCCAACAGGGGGCACTGCCACGCCGGGACTTGGATGCCGCGCAAGTTGCGCTGGCGCAGGCGAAAACCCAGTCCGATGTAGCGGAGCGGCAACTCGCAGATTTAAAGCGGCTCGGCGAGCAGCAAGCACTAAAGTCCGCGAAAGGACAACTGGGCGCGGCAAAAGGAAAATTGCTGGGGTCGACAGCGGCTCTCAGCTATTCCGAAATCCGGAGCCCGCTTGATGGCGTAGTGACCGATCGTCCTCAATACGCGGGAGAACTTGCGGCCGCGAATCAACCTCTGATGACCCTGATGGACCTTTCGAAACTCATCGCCAAGGCGCACATCTCGCGAGCGGAAGCGGCGACCTTGAAGGTCGGAGATGCGGCGGAGGTGCGGACGGCAGAATCGGATGAACCCATTCACGGGCGAGTCAGCTTGGTGAGTCCGGCGCTCGATCCGGGCAGCACGACGGTTGAGGTTTGGGTGGAGGTTGCGAAGCCGGACGCTAGGCTCAAGCCGGGAATGACCGCGCAAGTCTCCATGGTGGCGAAAACCGTGAAGGACGCTCTCCTAGTGCCCGCGGCAGCCGTATTTAAAGACGCGGAAGGGGCGGACTACATAATGGTGGCGGGCTCGGACGAGCACGCACGTCAGAAGGTCGTAAAGGTGGGAATCCGAAATGGCGACCAAGTTCAAATCGTAAGCGGGCTGGACGCTGCCGAGAAAGTTATTGTTTCCGGCGGGTACGGACTGCCGGACAAGACGCAAATCAAGGTGCAAGAAGCGGCACCCTCGAAAGACGCCCGCGACGACAAAGCGGATCGCGCGGGCGATTCGGCGAAGCCGGAAACTCCGGGTAAGGAGTGAACCCGATGCCGCCGGATTCGCACGCGAGCCCTGCCGCGGATCAGTCGTTCGAAAATAAAAAAAACGAGCTTCCGTGGTTTCAACGGATGTCTCGTCCGATTTTTTTCCTGACGATAAGTCTGGCGCTGGTCGGGGCTTATCTCGCGTTTTCCATTCCTGTCTCAGTATTCCCAAGCACAGATTTCCCGCGCATCGTGATCGGCGTTGACAACGGCGTAATGCCGATCGACCAGATGCTGGTGACAATCACGCGCCCACTCGAAGAAGCCGTGAATAGCGTACCCGGCTTGCAGAAAGTGAAATCGATCACTAGCCGCGGGTCAGCCGAAGTGGATTTGTTCTTCGACTGGAACGTCAACATGATCCAGACGTTGCAGTTTGTGGACGCCGTGGTGGCCAGAACAGAAAGCGAACTCCCGCCGACGGCAAAAGTCGAAACGCACCGCCTGACGTTCGCGACATTCCCAATCATTGGATACAGCTTGACGTCAGAAACAGTGCCGCAAGCGAAATTGTGGGAAATCGCCACCTACGATATCAAGCCGCGTTTGAACCGGTTGGACGGCGTGGCGACGGTCTTGGTGCAAGGTGGCCGCGTGCCGGAATTTCAGATCACGCCCGAACCCGCGCAATTGTTATCGTCCGGCGTGACCGTGACGGATTTGCTGGACGCGGTGCGTCGCACCAATCTCATTGATTCGCCAGGGTTGATCGAGCACGACCACCATCTTGTCCTGGGACTGGTGAGCGGACAGGTGCACTCGCCCGACGATATCGGTCAAGTTGTCGTGAAGACGACGACAGCGGGCATCCCAGTGCGCGTGGGAGACGTGGCGAAAGTCAGCCCCTCGGTCCAGCCCGTCTACACGATCGTAACGGCGAACGGAAAGCCCGCGGTACTGGTCAGTGTGAACCGGCAGCCCTACAGCAACACGGTGGCAGTGGCTGACGAAGTGCACGCGCAGATTGTGGAATTGAGCGCGTCCCTCCCGCCAGGAATTGACCTGAAGCCCTTCTACGACCAATCGACGATCGTGCATGACTCGATTTCCAGTGTGCGGGACGCGGTGCTTCTGGGATTGCTGTTGTCGTCGGCGATTCTGGTGCTCTTCTTACGGGATTGGGGCACATCGATCGTAGCGGCCCTGGTGATTCCCGCCACCCTGTTGCTCACCTTCATCGTTCTGAAATTTACGGGGCAAAGCTTCAATCTCATGACACTTGGAGGTCTCGCAGCGGCTGTTGGCCTGGTGATTGACGATGCCATCGTGGTACTGGAAAACATCGTCCTGCACCGGGACTCGGGCGAGGGACGTCTACAGGCGATCCAGAGTGCGCTGCGCGAGATGACCGTGCCGCTGATTGGCTCGACGGTGACCCCCATCGTCGTCTTTCTTCCTCTCGTCGCCATCACGGGAGTGACGGGATCGTTCTTTCGGGCACTCGCAGTGACCATGACGGTGTCGCTGTTCAGCTCACTGCTGCTGGCACTGACATGGACACCGACGCTCAGCCAGTATTTCGTAATGCGCAAAGTCGGCTCTACGAAGGCAGAGGGCGGGTCCGACGAGCACGCCCGTCCAGATACGGCCGCTATTCATGCTGCCGAGGAGAAGCATCTTTCGGGATTCTTCGGACGAATCGTGGAGTTTTACGGCGGTGTCTTGAGGAGAGTGCTGCACAGGCCGTGGGTTTTGCTGGCGAGTTCGGTCGTGATCATGGTCCTGTCCTACGGATGCTACCGCTTTCTCGGCACCGATCTTTTGCCGGCCATGGACGAAGGCGGATTCATTCTGGATTACTACACGCCGGCGGGCAGCTCCTTGACGGAGTCTGACCGAATCCTGCGACACATCGAAGAGATCCTTCGATCCGTTCCCGAAGTGGAGAACACATCGCGACGAACCGGACTGCAGCTTGGCTTGGCGGCCGTCACGGAAGCGAATCGCGGCGACTTCACCGTGAGACTGAAACGTAAACGAAGTCGCGACATCGACGAGATCATCGAGGATGTCCGGGGCCAGGTGGAACAAAGCGAGCCTTCCGCGAAAGTGGAATTCGTGCAGGTATTGCAGGACATGATTGGCGATTTGTCCAATGAGCCCGAGCCGATTGTGATCAAGATGTTTTGCCAGGATCCGAAGGTACTGATGCAGAACGCGCCACGGGTGGCGGAGGCCATACAGAAGGTCCCTGGTGTCGTGGATGTTCTGAACGGAATTGAAAATACGATCAGCGGGCCGGCAGTGACGTTTCAGGTAAACCCCATTGTAGCGGCGCGCGCGGGATTCACTCCTGAAGAGGTAAGCGTGGATGCGGCCGCGATCCTGGAAGGCGCGCCGGCAGCGACTCCGATGGTGTTGAATGACCGCGTCTATCCGATCCGAGTGCGTTTTCCGGAAGCCAATCGCTCTTCGCTGGACCGCATGAGCAACACGCTGCTCACGAGCGCGTCGGGAAAATCAGCGACGTTAGGCTCGCTGGCGGCGATGGCATCCGAGCCGGGACAAACAGAGATCACGCGCGAGAATTTGCAAAGATTGGTCCAAGTGACCGGGCGCCTGGAGGGCGTCGATTTGGGGAAGGGAATCGCCGGGGTTCAGAAGGCAGTTAATGACTTGCATTTGCCCCCAGCGATCCGCCTCGAATACGGCGGCACCTACCAGGAACAACAAAGGTCGTTTCGCGACCTCTCGATGGTCCTCGTTCTTGCCTTGCTGCTCCTCTTTATCGTGCTGCTATTCGAGTTTCGAACCTTTTCAGCACCATTGGCCATTCTGGCTTCCGCTCTACTTTCCACCTTCGGAACTTTCTTCGCACTGCTTATCACGCGGACCACGTTCAATGTGGCGTCGTTCATGGGCATGATCATGGTCATCGGCATCGTGGCGAAGAACGGCATCCTGTTGCTCGATGCAGAGAATCGCTTTCGCGCCCTGGGCGCTCCACTGGAAGAGGCGCTCGTGCAAGCGGGGCGCCGAAGGTTGCGGCCCATCGCCATGACCGCGCTCGCAACCGTGGCAGGAATGCTGCCGCTGGCCTTTGCCATCGGTGCGGGTTCGCAGATGCTACAGCCGCTGGCCATCGCGGTCATCGGCGGACTTCTGAGCTCGATGGTCCTATCGCTGATCTTCACGCCGGCCATCCAGTTTTTCCTGCAATCGAGAAGGACCGCGACGCTGTAGAAGAAACCCCGCCGTAATACCCGATTCACACGACGTTCACAAGCCCTGGCCTAGAATCCGCTGGGGAAATATCCATGAATGTTTTGGTCGTAGAAGATGATGAGGAGATGGCGGAGCTATTAGTGCGCGGTCTGCGGGAGGAATCCCACGAAGTGGATCTGGCGCGTGACGGCAGGGCCGCTCTAACACTTTCCAAGAACAGCGCTTTCGACGTCATTCTGCTCGATGTCATGCTGCCCGGGATGGACGGGCTGAAGGTTGCAAAACAGTTACGCTTGCGCCGCGACCAAGTGCCGGTGCTCATGCTCACTGCGCGCGATGCACTTTCCGACATTGTCAAAGGTCTTGACGCCGGAGCGGATGACTACATGACAAAGCCGTTCTCTTTCGTCGAGCTTCTCGCACGTATTCGGGCTTTGGGTCGGCGGCGCGCGGAGAGGCCAAGAAACGTGTTGGAAGTCGAAGACGTGGTCCTGGACACCACGACCTACCGCACCTTTCGTGCGGGCCACGAGATCCACCTGTCGCTGACGGAGTTTCGCCTTCTCGAACTGCTCATCCGGAACCGCGGTGCGGTTGTGTCGCGCCACGCGATACTGGAGACGCTGTGGGGCAGCCGGCGCGACATCGGAGAGAACACCATTGATGCGTTCATCCGCTTGTTGAGAAGGAAATTAGACGACGGGACGCGGGCGAAACTCATTCACACCCATCGCGGCTTCGGATATTCCGTTGGGGTATTGAACTGAACTTCGATCTCCCAATCCGCGCACGCCTCACTGCGTTGTACTGCGTCGTTCTCGCTTTGTCGTTCGCCGCCTTCTTCTGGATCAGTGATATCGGCTTCCAGCGCAGCATTGAAGCCACCGTCGATGATGCCTCGCGCACCAATCTCGAGACCATACAGCGGCTCCTGGCGCGCAGGGCAAGCGTGGGCGACGACAAGCTTCCATACGATCTCGCGGAACTTTCGGATTTATGGGCCAACGGCGCGCTTTTTGAAGTAGCGGACGCCAGCGGAAACTGGATTTTCCGCTCTCCGCGCTTCGCGCTTGCTCGCCCGGCTTTGCCCGTCATTCGCAATTCGGGCGTTGCATTCTTCACAACCAATCTTGATTTCCTGCAGTATCGCATCGCGCTCCAGCACGTGCACACGGCCGGCAAGACGTATGAAATCCACGCCGCGGTTCCCACCGAGCCGTTCGATCAAGCATTGGATCATTTCCGGCTGATCGAAAAAGAGGCCTTGCCTCTCCTGGTTTTGCTCGCTTCGCTGCTGGGCTACTGGTTGAGCGGATGGTCCCTGGCTCCTGTTAAGCGCATCATCGAGACCGCCGAGTCTATTGGCGCGCAGAATCTGTCGCGCCGTCTGGAAGTCCCCAAGGCCCGCGATGAATTGCGCAGGCTGACGCAGACTCTCAATGCCATGCTGCATCGTATCGAGACATCCTTCAATAAGATCACGCAATTCACTGCGGACGCCTCGCACGATCTGCGCACGCCCGTCGCCGTCATGCGAACGACGGCGGAGATTGCGTTGCGAAGGCCGAGGACAATCGCCGAGTATCGCAATGCATTGTCCAAGATTCTGGCCACCTCCGTTGAGACCTCGGAGCTTCTGGAAAACCTCTTGACTCTCGCCCGGGCGGACGCGGGCGCGCTGGGAATGGACATGCATCGCGTCGATCTCGGCGCGCACGTGCGCAAGGCCCAGGAGCGGGCGGCATTGCTATCGGCCGAAAAAAATGTGGACGTGACCCTCAAAGCCCCAGCCAATCCCGTTTGGGTCACGGCCGACGCGATTGCCATCGATCGATTGCTTTTGATTTTGCTGGACAACGCCGTCAAGTACACCCCGGCGGGTGGACGTTGTGAAATCGCGCTTTCTCAGGATCAAAGCGAAGCACGGATCACCGTTCGCGATTCGGGTATCGGCATCGCCCAAGACGATCTCAAGAGTATCTTCGACAGGTTTTACCGCGCGGACCGCGCGCGATCCAAGAACACCGGCGGAGCGGGATTGGGCCTGGCCATCGCGCGCTGGATTACGGAGTTGCACGGCGGGATGATCGCGGTCGAAAGTACACCCGGCGCAGGCTCGGTTTTCCGGGTTTCCCTACCTGCCGGACAGGCGGTTTGACCCGGATCTAGTACCAGCCCTCTTGACTGAAAAAAATTCAGCTTCTTTTAAACACTCCATTAACGGTTGTTCACCGCCGGTGACCTAACCGGCAGGTAGAAACACACCAAGTTTCCACCCAACGACGCGGGAAGTGAGACCCGAAGTCGGTTCGCAAACAGGCCCGACGGCCATTCTATTGTGATCGCGAGAAGAGGATTCAATCTATGAGTTTGAGTACTTCCAGAAAACCATGGCAGTTAAGCATCCTGGCGATCTTTGTCTCCTTGGTATCTGCGGTTGGAGTTATGGGTCAAAGCGCAAAGGGAACGATCACCGGCAAAGTCGCAGATACGTCCGAGGGCGTCTTGCAAGGCGCGCAGATTCAGATGGAGCCCAGCGACATAAGCGTTGTGTCGGACGTTCTGGGTCAGTTTTATGTAAACGATCTGAACCCCGGGAAATACACAATCACGGTCAGCTACGTCGGCTTCAAGACCTTTACGAAAACTGTGGATGTGGCCGCCGGCCAGACTGTCAGCGTAGACGCGAATCTCGCCGTTGAAGCGCAGAATTTAGAGGTTCTTGTGACCGCCGACCGTGTCTCCGCCGAAGCGGAGGCCATCAACCGCCAGCGGACGGCCGACAACATTCTGCAGGTGCTCCCCGACGATGTGATTCGCAGCCTTCCCAACGCCAACCTGGCGGACGCTCTGGGCCGTCTGCCCAGTGTGACGCTGGAACGCGACGAAGGCGAAGGCAAGTATGTACAAGTGCGCGGCACCGAACCGCGCCTCACGAACACGACGATCGACGGGGTCAACGTTCCGTCTCCCGAAACCGGCGTTCGCCAGATCAAGTTTGACGCCATTCCCGCGGACATCGTGGAGTCCGTCGAAATCAATAAGACGCTGCAAGCCAACATGGATGGGGATGGCATCGGCGGCTCCATCAACCTCGTCACCAAGACGGCGGGCGAGCGGCCCACCGTCGCGCTCAGTGGAATGAGCGGTTATACCCCAATTCTGGGAGGCCGCAGTCTGGTCGAAACAACGGGCACGATCGGCCAACGGTTTGGCGCCAGCAAGCGCTTCGGTCTGCTGGTTGGGGGTTCGTACGATTGGAATGGACGCGGAATCGACGACATCGAACCAGTATCAGACATCGCCACGGCTCTTCCGGGGCAGCCACGATTCATCGACGCCATGGACGTCCGCGAATATCGGTACTACCGCACTCGCTGGGGGCTCGCTGGCAGCTCTGATTACAAACTGGGCAACGATTCGAACGTTTATGCTCGCTTCCTGTACTCCGATTTCCAAAACTACGGTGACCGCTGGGTCTACTCTCTGAACGACAATACGCAAAACGCCGGCTTGCTCGGATCCAACGGCGGCACGCCTTCGTTTAACACCCAAGATCGTCGTCCAGACATCGCTATCGCCAGCCTCGTCGTCGGTGGCAGGCACGTGCTCACCAGCACCTGGTATTCCTGGGACGTTTCGGTTTCCCGTTCACGTGATCTCAACTCCTCCCCTGGTCAAGCTAGTTTCTCCAGCACCTTGGGCAGCAGTGCTTGCCAATATAGCCCTTCGGCGACCACAGATATTTACCGCCCGCAGTTTACCCCGGTCTGTTTCGCGGAAGCATACGCCCCGACGACCATGGCCATGAGTGACATTCAGATTTCTCACGGAAAAAGCGCTCAATTGAACCTCCAGGGCGCGGGCGCCATGGGCAAGCGCTACCACATTGGTTCGCACTTGGCCACCGTCGAGATTGGTGGTAAATTCCGTAATGTCCACAAGTTCGACAACACCTACAACATCGGGTATACGCCCACCGGCACGATACTGCTGAGCCAGTTTCCCAACGGCTTCACGAACGACAACTACTACGGCGGGACTTACAAGCTGGGCTACAATCCCAACTATCAGACCATTCGCAATTTTCTGTTTGCCAATCCCGGCGACTTTACCAGCGTCAGCACTTTCGGGGCAGATCCTGCCAATTACAGCCTGGTGGAAAAAGTCTCGTCGGGCTACGTAATGAACACCGTTGATCTCAGCAGCCGTGTTCGCCTCGTGGCAGGCGTACGCTTTGAAGGCACGAATCTAGACACACTTTCTTTTGACACCACGACGAATACGCTGACCGACAAGGCGAGTGGCTCCTACATCAAAGTTCTGCCCAGCGCCTCGCTGCGCTACGCCTTCAACAGCAACACGAACCTTCGCCTCGTTTATGGGCGGGGTCTTTCACGGCCAGACCCTCAGGACATTGCGCAGGCGGTGACCTTCACGACGACTGGCAGCCCGGGGTCGATCAAAAACACGGCTTCCTTGGGGAACCCCAATCTCAAAGCCGAAACGGCCGATAACGTTGATGTTCTTGTGGAACACTACCTGAACCCTTTTGGAATGATCACCGCTGGATTCTTCTACAAGAACCTATACGACCCAATTGTGACGCAGAGTTTTGTTCTAATGAATTTCCAGCCCTCACCAGTCGCACCGATTGGAACGTACACCGTCACCCAGCCGATCAATGCGGGAAGTGCTTGGATCGCCGGATTTGAAGCGGCTTATCTCCAGCACCTTACGTTCCTTCCCGGGGCGCTCGGCGGCCTCGGCATCTCGGCGAACTATGGCAATACCGACTCGCGCGCCAGCGGATTGCCAGGGCGTTCCGATCACCCACGACTTTTGCGTAATGCGCCGAATACTTGGAACATCAGTCCCACCTACGACCGCGGCCGC
This sequence comes from uncultured Acidobacteriota bacterium, assembly GCA_963832615.1. GTDB lineage: Bacteria > Acidobacteriota > Terriglobia > Acidiferrales > UBA7541 > Acidiferrum. The sequence goes on along the minus strand of CAWHVA010000013.1, from coordinate 41,433 downwards.
TTCTCCGTTCGTGTGGGCCTGTCCTACAATCAGGCGAATATCTACAGTTACAACTATCAGGACGGCACGGACGGAACGACACCGACGCCCGGCGGCGTGAAAGGGCCGTTCGGCGACATTTACTTCTATTCTCACCTTCAAGTTGACGCGCAGGGCAGCGTCCGCCTGGCTCATGGACTGAGTTTCATTGCCTACGGTCTGAACCTGACCAACGAAGTGTTCGGTTTCTATCAGGGCAGCACGCCGTACATGATTCAGCGCGAATATTACAGCCCCACAATTGCTGCGGGCTTCCGCTGGTCGCCTGTGCACGAAAAATAGCCGTGTTTTGAGTTCGGGTCGCGGAGACCAGCGACTCGCCAGGCCGGAGCAGCACCACCCCTGTTCTCGATGCTCCGGCCATTCTTCCCGGCGGTTTGTCTTACAGTTCTAACCTGATCAAGACAGACTCGATTGACGCGAGTTCTGTCTGGCCCAGGGCGCGGCGAATCGAGTCCTAAGCGCGATGGAGAAAATGAAGATAGTTCCGACCACAATCCTGTTCCTCTGCTTGCTTCTGCTGGGTGGCCTACGGCGGGGCGGTGCAAAATCGCCGCTACCTCCCGCGCAAAACGAACTACCTGCGATTCTGGTCGGCGCGGGCGACATCGCCGACTGCAGAGATCTCGCGGGCGCCGAGGCCACCGCCAAACTGCTCGAAAAAATTCCGGGCACCGTTATGGCTGTCGGAGACCTCGCTTATCCCGACGGCACCAAGGAGAATTTCGAGTGTTATGACCGTACGTGGGGCCGCGTAAAATCGCGCACCCGGCCATCGCCCGGCAATCACGAATTCCACACGCAAGGCGCGACGTACTACTTCTCTTACTTTGGGCAAGCGGCCGGAGATCCCAAGGACGGCTACTACAGCTACGAACTCGGCTCTTGGCACATCATCGTTCTTAACAGCGAGTGCGTCGACATCGGCGGCTGCAACGCGGGCTCCGCGGAAGAAAAGTGGCTCCGTGCCGATCTGGCCGCGCACCCCGTCGCGTGTACGTTGGCCTACTTTCACAAGCCCCTGTTCAGTTCGGGTGGTGCGCACGGCGACGACCCCGAGATCATGCCGATCTGGCAGGCTTTGTACGACGCGAACGCGGACGTGGTGGTGGGCGGGCACGATCACGACTACGAGCGATTTGCGCCACAGACTCCTTTGGCGAAGCCGGATGCCGCGCGCGGGATTCGCGAATTTGTCGTGGGCACAGGTGGAAAGAGTCACCGTCCCTTTGCCCCGCCTCACGCGAACAGCGAAGTCCGCAATGCCGACACCTTCGGCGTGTTGAAACTGACCCTGCGGCTCGGAGCCTATGACTGGCAATTCATTCCCGAAGCGGGCAAGGCATTCACCGATTCAGGCACCGGGAGCTGTCATTGATCTAGGGCCCCTCACTGTAGTGGCCGTCTCCGAGACGGCGCGTTCAGATCATCCATGGGCAACCGCATCACGACGCACCCGGTTGACCGTTTCAGTTCAGCGTTCGCCGATTCAATTGCGACGGAGGAAAAAGAAAAATGCAACGCGGAAAAATCATCCTGGCAGCAGTGCTCGCTCTCGCAACTCTAGGCGCGAACTCCACGGGCTATCACATATTCAAAAAGGTCGCGCTGCCCGGCGCCGGCGGCTGGGACTACCTCACCGTGGACGAGGCGGCGCGCCGGTTGTACGTCTCTCACGCGACGCAAGTCGTCGTCCTCGATGCCGACTCGTTGGAGATCGTGGGAAAGATCTCCGATTTGTCGGGAGTTCACGGCATCGCAGTTGCCCCGGAGTTTGGTTACGGCTATATCACTGCCGGGCAAATGGATGCGGTGGTGGTTTTCGATCTCAAAACCCTTGCAAAGGTTAGCGAGATCAAGGTCGGGAAGAAGCCCGACGCGATTGTTTACGACCCATCCGCGAAACGCGTCGTCGCGATGAACGGCGACAGCGGAAGCGCCACGGTGATTGAAGCGGCGGAAAATAGGGCCATAAAAACGGTGGATCTCGGGGGCGGACCGGAATTCACGGTCGCGGACGGAAAGGGCAACGTTTTCGTCAACCTCGAAGACCGAAGTGAGCTCCTACGGGTTGATACCAGAAGGGTCGAGGTGATGAATCGCTGGCCGGTCGCTCCCTGCAAAGCTCCTTCGAGCCTTGCGTTTGACGCCGAGAATCGCCGCCTGTTCCTGGGTTGCCGTAGCAAGGTAATGGCGGTGCTCGATGCCGACAACGGCAAAGTGATCGCCACCTATCCCATCGGCGACCATGTGGACGCTTCGGCCTTCGACCCTGCCGCAAAAGTCGTCTTCAATTCCACCGGTGACGGAAACGTTTTCGCTTTCCATCAAGACTCCGCCGACAAATACACCGCCTTGGATGTGATCCCGACGGTACAGGGCTCGAAGACGATGACGCTGGATCGCAAGACGCAACGCCTGTTCGTTCCCGCTCGCGAAAACGACGCCATCTCCTTGTGGGTCCTACAGCGCTGACCGCGGTCGGTTGTGAAACGCAGCCGCGACCAAGTAGCATCCTAAGGGCTACCCGCGTTTCCACAATGCGGGCTTCCCTGGGAGGCACCGACTCATTGAGCGGCATTGTCGGAATGTTCCGCCAAGACGGCGCGCCGGTCGATCCGCGGCTCCTGCAAGCGCTCACCGACCACATGTCGTACCGCGGGCCTGATGCGAGCGAAATATGGCACCGCGGCGAAGTTGGCCTCGGGCACACGCTGCTGCAGACAACGTTGGAGCTAGCCGGAGAGCGGCAGCCAGCCCCGAACTGCGCCCCGCCCCAGGCTTCAAACCATGTAGCGGCCGCCTTCCGAGGCGGGCGCATTTCTGTTTGCACGCTTGACGATCGGCTGTGGCTGACCGCTGACGCTCGACTCGATGACCGAGCTGCGTTGATCCGAGAGCTCAGGGGGGCGGATGGCGAACTTAGCGAGTCCGCGCCCGATTCCGAATTGATCCTGAGAAGTTATGCCGCTTGGGGCGCGAACTGCGTTGACCATCTTCGCGGCGATTTCGCGTTCGCCATTTGGGACGCGCCCAACGAGTTGCTGTTCTGCGCCCGCGATCACTTCGGCGTCAAACCGTTCTACTACGCGCAACAAAGAATCTTTTTTTGTTTAGCAACACGCTCAATTGTGTCAGAGCCCATCCCGATGTTTCCGGCGAACTCAACGATTCCGCCATCGCCGACTTCTTGCTGTTCGGGCTGAACTATAACGAAGCTACGACCACGTTTCACGATGTTCAGCGCCTGCCTCCCGCTCATTCCATGACCGTGTCGCGCGGCAGCCTGGAGTTACGGCAATACTGGGCACCACCTACGAACGGACGCATTCGCTACCGCCGCGACGCGGAATACGTACAGCATTTCCAGACTCTGCTGCAATCTGCCGTGAACGACCGTCTGCGCACCGATCACGTCGGCATCCTCCTAAGCGGCGGGCTGGATTCAACATCCCTCGCCGCAACCACGAAAGAAATCTCCGCGAACAACGGCGGCATTCCCCACATCCATACGTATACGGCCCTTTACGAGTCCCTGATTCCCGATCGCGAAATCGACTTCGCCGGCGACGCGGCAAAATTTCTCGGTCTTCCAAACCGCCGTATCCCCATGGACGACTTGCGACCGTTTGTGTGGCCGGACGATCCCAACTGCAGGCTGCCCGAGCCGCCAGACAATCCATTCTTCAGCGCACTCTTCAATCAGTTCCGTGCGGTTGCGGAAGATTGCCGCGTGCTGTTTTCGGGCGAGGGCAACGACAACCTGATGTACTTCCAGATGTGGCCGTACGTGCAGTATTTGCGCCGCAACAAACAGTGGTCGCGTCTGTCGAGCGAAGCGCTCCGCTATCTGTGGATTCGGCCCTTCCCGTGGCGGGGAATTCGCGCACGTTTGGCAAGCATGTTCGGCCGAACTTCCGGCTCCGATCCGTTTCCCCCCTGGATCGCGCCCGATTTCGCCCGTCGCCTGAATCTGAAAGATCGCTGGCGTGAATGCAGCGAGCTACGCATGCCCTCGCCGCCGCATCCAGTTCGCCCAAAAGCGCACGCTTCGCTCGCCCTGCCCCATTGGACCAGCATGTTCGAAAACGAAAACCCCAGCGTGACCCGTTATCCCGTCGAGGTGCGTTATCCCTTCCTCGATCTAAGGCTCGTCGACTACTTACTCGCCCTTCCGCCGTTCCCGTGGTTCTTCCAAAAGATGCTTTTGCGCAAAGCGATGGCGGGCAAACTCCCGGAACGCGTGCGCATCAGACCAAAGACCCCGTTTCAAGGCGATCCGCTGCTGGCAAATTTTCGGAGGCACCAGATAAATTGGATCAATCAAACTCCTCTCAGTGAAGAGTTGGATAGCTATATCAATCGTTCAGCGCTTTTGAAGTTGCATGGTAATATGGCTCCCGAGCAGGTAATTCTCGGCGCCCGGCCACACTGCCTTAGCTTTTGGCTGCAATCTTCTCGGAGCCCCCGAAGTACGTCGCGTGTGGAGACTAGGTAATGGATAAGCCTGTCAAACCGGAACGCAAGAAACCGTATATTCCACCCAAAGTGACGGTCTACGGAACGGTGCGCGAATTGACCTTGCATCAGGGAACGCGGGGCAAGAGAGACAATCCTCCGAGGACCCGAAGGCACAACAGAACCAACGTTTAGAGTGCAAGCGCCTACTGTGAAATGTTTTCGCTACCCAGTTTTTGGATTATCGCTGTGTTCCAATCTTTCCATCCCAGGACTTCCTTGTTCAAATGCTCCAAACGATGGTCCTACAGTCCAACTCCACTTGGGCATTTTCCCCGATCCTGATCTTCGTTCTGACGCTGCGCGCGGCCTGACCAAATCGATATACATCAGCTCTTATACCGACGAAGCCGGGGAGCCCGCGTTGCGCGCGTCGGAGACCGCCGACGGCGTTTTGTTGCATCTGACATACAGCGATGGCACCCAGTTTTGGTTGGATCGAAAAGGCACTGCGATCTGGGCCGCGTGGTCCGAGCGATCATCGCTAGAGAACGCCGTCTCCTATTTACTGGGCCCGGTGTTGGGGCTCGTATTGCGGTTGCGGGGAATCGTTTGCCTGCACGCAAGCGCAGTGGCGTTTGACGATAGTTGCGTGGCATTTGTGGGTTCGGCTGGAGCAGGAAAATCGACGACCGCCGCAGCGTTTGCGCGGCAAGGCTACGGCATCGTTTCCGACGACATTGTTGGGCTTGTCGAGCAACACGGTAGCTTCTATGTTCTACCGGCCTATCCGCATCTTTGCCTCTGGCCGGAATCCGTGGACATGCTCTACGGCTCCCCGGACGCGCTCCCGCTTTTAGTTCACGATTGGGAAAAACGCCAGCTCGCTCTCGGCGAAAATGGCACCCGTTTCGAGGAGCGCACTCTTCCTCTAAAGGGGATCTACATCTTGGGAGCACGGCGCCCAGACACTGATCCATCGGTGACCGACGTCGCTGATCGCGAAGCGCTTCTGACTTTGGTAGCCAATACCTACGCGACGAACTTGATTGACCGTACGATGCGCGGAGAGGAATTTGACCTTCTCAGCCGTTTGATCTCCAGCGTCCCCGTGCGCACGGTGCATCCCAGTGACGACCCGGGTCGCATTGGAGATCTCTGCCGCATAGTCCAGTCCGACTTTGGGACTCAGAAATCATAGCGTGTACTGCCTTTGAGCTGGTGCCGTCGACCCGTTACTTGATCCGGTACAAAAAACTCGATTAAATTCGCAACAGCCCCTCCCATATTGAAACAGTGTGCTAGCATCCTTTTGCACGTGTAATCCTCGCACCGGTAACTCAGTGGTCGTCGTTGACAGGTAGACTCTGTGCTGCGCCCTCGATCCCAACCCTCGAGCCACGGCACACGGTAAGAACAGCCCTTGTCTTCCGATCAACTCGTTCCGTGGGCCATCCGCGCTCGAGCCTCCAGGAGGGTTGTAGCCATGACGACGCAATCTCGAAACGCTCGGATCGCGTTCTATTCAGGTTTGGCCGTCCTTGTTTCCGCCGTCATTCTTCTGGCCTCTTGCCCCGGAGCTAAGCACTGGCTCGCAACGACCCTAACTCGCTCGGGTGTCAGCACTCGGACCAATCCTGCGGCTGACGTTCCTGCTCGCCGTGCGACTGACTCCAACTCGCCGCTACGGTTCGAGGAAAATCAGGGTCAGACGGCCCGCGAAGTCCGCTTTGTTTCTCACGGGGGCGGATACGAGCTCTTCTTGACCCCCCAGGAGGCCGTGCTGGCGCTGCACCCTGCGCGGCGCTTGGATCTGTCTCCCACGCATCGAACCGCCTACTTTAAAGCACAACGCGAAGCTCGGAGGGCCACAAAGACCGCTGTGCTTCGAATGCGACTCGCCAATGCCAACAAGGCTACCAGGATTGCCGGAATCGATCCGTTGCCCGGCAGGGTGGACTACTTCCTCGGCCAAGATCCGTCGAACTGGCGGACCAATATCCCTTCCTACGCTCGCGTGAAGTACGCGGATGTTTATCCAGGTGTGGATCTCGTCTTTTATGGCAGTCAGCGGCGGTTGGAATATGACTTCATCGTCGCTCCCGGAGCCGATCCGAAAGCGATCGCGCTGAATGTGGAAGGATCGCGGAAGCTGCGTGTGAACTCGCACGGCGATTTGCTGGTAACCGTTTCCGGCGGGGAGGTGCAATTCCAAAAGCCATTGGTGTACCAGCAGATTAGCGGTGAGCGCCGCGAAATTGCCGGAAGCTATGCCATCACCGGCGATCACCAGGTAACTTTCGCGGTCGCGAAATACGATTCCAGCAAGCCGCTGGTTGTCGACCCTGTGTTGGTGTATTCAACCTACCTGGGAGGCGAACTCGACGACACCGGGCAGGCGATCGCGGTGGATTCCCTCGGCGACGCTGTCGTCGCCGGTACTACCCTCTCCTTGCAATTTCCCACGACCACCGGAGCATTCACGCCAAGCCCGCTCGCCAGCAACGCGAACGGCGTAGTTTTCGTGACCAAGATGAATCCCGCCGGAACCAGTCTTCTCTATTCCTCGTATGTAGGCGGCTCCGGAGGAGATTCCGGGCTCGGCGTTGCCATCGACGGTTCCGGTAATATTTGCGTCACCGGAGAAACTTCTTCGACCGATTTCCCTACGACTGCAAACGCTTTGAAGCCGGGCCCGAATGCGGGCAATGCCAACGGCACCAGCTTCGTCTTCAAAATTAATCCGACGCTGTTGGGAGCATCCTCCCTGGTCTATTCGTCCTATCTCGGAGGGACGCAGAGCACCGTAACCGAATTTGGAAATGGCATCGCGACCGACCCGAACGGCCTGGTCTACGTCGTCGGGCTGACCGCCTCTCAGCCCGGTGCGGCCCTCGCGAACTTTCCGGTCACGGCGTCCACCGCGTTTCAAGCCACACCGGATCCCGCCAACTTGACTGGAACGGGATTTCTCACCAAGCTCGATACCACCAAGACAGGCGCCGCGTCTTTGATCTATTCCACCTACTTGGGCGGCAACGGTGTGGACGCAGGGACTACGCTGGGGCCTGGCTTTGGCGATGCTGCCTTTGGCGTCGCCGAGGATTCTACCGGGAACACTTACGTGGCCGGCACGACCGCCTCGACAAACTTCCCCACGACCCTGACCGCATTTCAGCAAACCACGCCGGCCGGTAATACGGGAAGCACCGCGTTCGTCTCTCGGTTCGATACCACCAAAGTCGGGGCGGCATCCTTACTCTATTCGACGTACCTCGGAGGCGACACCGCCGACTTTGGCGGCGCCATCGCGCTGGGTCCCTCGAACCTGGCGTACGTTACGGGTTTGACAAGCTCGCTTCTTTTTCCGGCGACCTCCGGAGCATTCCAAACAAAGGGTAATACCGTAGGCATCGCGTTCATCACCTTGGTGGATACCAGCCTGACCGGCAGTGCTTCCCTCAAGTACTCGACATTCGTCGGCGGCTCCCAGACAAATAGCGCGTTCGGCATCGCCGCCGATACCGCAGGGAACGCCTACATTGCCGGGGCAACTCAGGGGGCAGATTTCCCGGTAACCAAGGGCGCATTTCAACTCGCTCCCGCCACTAACTCGCAGGGCGAAGGTTTTGTCACCAAGTTGAATCCAGCGGGAACGGGTGCTGCTGACTTGGTCTATTCGACGTACTTCGGAGGAAGCGGGAACGGGCCTAATTTCGACGAGGTCGATGCGATTGCCGTCAACCCGCTCACCAACAACGGCTACATCACAGGTGTCACGGCCTCCACAGCCGCCACATTTCCAGTGTTTCCGAATCCCGGCGCCTTCCAGCCGGCGCTCAACGGCACGTCCGATGCTTTCATCGCGGAGCTGACATTCCAGCCCACGTTGACGGTTTCCCCTCTGACCCTTACGTTCGGACCGCAGCTAGTTGGCACACCTACCGCCGCGCAAATGGTGACGCTGATGAACAACAACATCACGGCAGTCGCGTTCACGAGCGTAGCCGTCTCCGGCGGCTCACCGGCAGCGGCCAACACCGATTTCGCGCCGACCGCGAACACCTGCGGAAGCAGCATCGCAGCGGGCGCCTCCTGCACCATCAGCGTCGTCTTTACGCCCTCGGTCGCAGCCGTAGAAACCGCCAACCTGGTCATCACCGATGCCGACTCAACCAGTCCGCAAACGGTAACCCTGACGGGAACAGGCACCAGCAGCGCCGGCGGTACTTTTACGGTCGCCCCCACAAGTTTGGCCTTCGGCTCACAGCCGATTGGCACCCCGACCGCCGCGAAAATGGTGACGCTGACCAATAGCACCAGCGCCGCAATCGCCTTCACGAGCGCAGCCATCTCCGGAGGCGTTCCTGCAGCAGCCAACACCGACTTCACATCCACCAACACGTGCGGCACGAGCATCGCAGCAAACAGCTCCTGCACGGTCAGCGTAATTTTCAAGCCGTCCGTCGCCGCCGCCGAGACCGCAAACCTCGTCCTGACCGATGCCGCTTCAACCAGCCCTCAAACCGTGACCTTGAGCGGCACCGGCACCAGCACCGCGGGAAGTTTCACCCTCTCAGCTTCACCAACCACGTTGACCGTCGCTCAGGGAGCCAGCGGCACCTTTAAGGTAACCGTGACGCCGACAGGCGGCTTCAACCAAGCCGTCGCCCTGGCTTGCACCGGCCTACCGGCCAATTCGACCTGCACCGCCGCCCCAACGTCGGTGACGCCGTCCGATGGCGTAACCCCAGTCAGCGCCATGGTGACGGTTGTTACCACAAGTCCAGCCGTCGTTACTCCGCCATCCTCGACGCCGGACACACGCATGTTCCTGTGGCGAACCGTGCCTTTGTTCTCGGTGTTTTCGCTGCTGCTCTTCTTGGCTCGCAGGCAGAGATTCGCCATACGGCTAAGCATGGCCGCGGCAATGGCAGGCTTCTTAGCATTAGCAGGCTGCGGCGGCGGCCATACGCCAACGGGTGGCACCCCCAAAGGCACCAGCACCGTGACGGTAACAGGCACGTCCGGAACCATCACGAGTTCAGCCACAGTCTCGCTGACCGTAAATTAGCGGATCGCAAGTCCCAGCGGACGGTCAAATCGTAACGTCTCCAAACTTGTAGGGGCGCAGCACGCTGCGCCCAAACGCCCAGCCTGATCACTCGAGCAACTCCAATTGGAGCAGTGCCCGCTCACACTGTGGACCGCGTCAGCACCTCCATCACACGCGACAAGATCGTGTACACTCATCGGCGTTTTCGCGCCCACAAGGAGATTCCGATGAAGCCCGCAATCTCTGTCTTGATTCTTGTCCTCTCCAGCCTTCTGCCAGCAACGCTGCTCGCTCAACAGCCGCCGGAAATCCGCTACCACTCCGTCCCCGACTTCCTGAAGCTCCCACCCGATCTTTACTTCGGCGAAGCCGCCGGCGTAGCCGTCAACTCCAAAGGACACATCTTCGTTTTCTCGCGCGGCAACACCACGGGTCCCGCTTACGCCGCGGCCGGCGCGCAACTCCTCGAGTTCGCGCCCGACGGCAGTTTCATTCGCGAAATCGGCCACAATCTCTACGCCTGGTCCTACGCGCACTCCGTCAAGATCGACCGCCAGGACAACATCTGGGTCGCCGACAAGGGCTCCGACATGGTCATCAAGTTCACCCCCGACGGCCGCGTTGCCATGGTTTTTGGCCGCAAGCAGGAAGCCTCCGACGAGGGCACCGGCCCGCTTAAACATGCGCATCCGCCGTTGCCTGCAGTCGACGGCTTGTTCCGCCAAGTCACCGACATGGCCTGGGACGCCGCCGGCAACACCTACATCAGCGACGGCTACATCAACTCGCGCATCGCCAAAGTCGACAAAGATGGCAACTGGCTCATGTCCTGGGGCGAACCCGGCAGTGGCCCCGGACAATTCAACGTCCCCCACAGCATCGCGCTCGACGCCGCAGGAAACGTCTACGTCGCCGACCGCGGCAACCACCGCATCCAGGTCTTCGACACCGACGGTAAACCGCTGCGCGAGATCACCATCAACGTCCCGGCTCCCCTAGACGCGCGTCCTGCCATCGGCGACAAGCCCACGCAAGCCACCGGCACGATGTCGCCCGGCGCTCCGTGGACGGTCTGCATCACGCCCGGTCCAAACCAGGTGCTCTACACCTCCGACGCCTTCCCCGGCCGCATCTACAAGCTCAGCCTCGACGGAAAAATCCTCGGAATGTTCGGCAAAGCCGGCAAGCAACCAGGCCAATTCGGCTGGATTCACCAAATCGCATGCCCGACCGAAAACGACCTCTACGTCGCCGAAATCCTGAACTGGCGCGTACAAAAGTTAGTTCTCGAGCCGCCGCGCTGACGCCCGTTCCGTTGTTTTGCCGCTGGGTGCCGCACCCTTCGGTTCTAAAGGATGTCTAGGGACAAACTGTAAAGCATGTCTTGGGACTAGACATTCTAAAGGGTGCGGGTTTTGACTTTTCCCTGCAAGCCTTGCGAACCATTGTAGCGGCCGCTTTCCGAAGAGCGAACCGCTGTGTGGCCTCCACTTCGGAAATTCCACGTTGGGTCTTGAGTCGCACACCGTCCTTCACTTGCGCACATTCATAAGCTTCAAAATCGTGGCCGTAGGGTTTTGCGGATTTTCCATTCGCAGCAGTCTGTCCGTTCGGAGTTGAATCACGTCGACCCATTCGGGATGCGGAAGAATATAGAACTGCTCTTTCTGAATTGCATCGAAGACCACCTCGGCGACTTGCAGAGGATCCATGCCTGCCTCCATGGCAGCCTTAAACGCGGCTAGACCAGCCTGCATTTCCGGGGTCATCGGGACCGGTTCATTACGCAGCTCCGCGGGCCGGTTACGCTCCGCGTTCGCGATATTCGTCCGCACAATCCCTGGGCAGAGAACCGATACTTTGACGAGCGAGTTCCGTTGCTGGAGCGATAAGTACAGGCTTTCGGAGAGCGCTACCACCGCATGCTTCGTCACCGCGTAAGAAGCGGAGCCGCCACCCACGACGAGCCCAGCGGTCGAGGACGTGTTGATGATATGGCACTCCGTATTCTGCGCCAGCATCAGCGGCGTGAACACCTTGACCCCATGGATCGCGCCCCATAAATTAACGCCGATTACCCACTCCCAGTCATTCCAGGTTGCCTCCCACGGTGCCCCACCAGCAGCGACCCCGGCGTTGTTGAACAGCAGGTGCACCTGGCCGAACGCATCAAGCGCTTGCCGAGCTAGCACTTCGACGTCACTCCGTTTCGAGACGTCCGTCCTCACGCCAAGCACCGTTCCGCCCTGGGTTTTCAGTTCAGTTTCTGCCTTGGAGAGATTCACTTCATCGATGTCGGCAAGGACTACTCTCATACCCTCACGAACACACCGTTCGGCTATCCCCCGTCCGATGCCGCTGGCCGCGCCAGTAATCACCGCGACTTTGCCTTTAAACTCTCTCATTGCGTCCTCCCGTGGATACTGCAATTTACCCTACTGTTCTATGTCGTTGCCGCACCACTCCCCAGTTTGTGCTTGGGAGAGGAGTGGGGGTAAGTAGCACAGACACTCTTGTCTGTGTAATGCGATGCGCGATCGGGGCGCTTATGTGGGAGATCGCTTTGAAACGTCGCGCACGCTTCGGTCTCTCCGGTACGCGGTGTCAGGGCGCGCGTTCAGTTCACTAAGAGGATCGAAGTGCCGTGCCATGTAGCCGGGTGCCGCACCCTTCGCTTTTAAGGATGAGGATTTTGACTTTCCCTGACGAGCCCCTTTGCGAATCATTGTAGCGGCCGCTTTCCTAAGCGGGCCGTCGCATCCTTCGCGTTTAAGGACATTTAAGGGCGCAAGTTCTGACGTCTCGTTCCTAGGAGGTCGGGGCTTCAGTCCCGACGGAAGCCGCGTGCCATCAATTGGGCTTTAGCCCCTGAAGCGTGGTACCCCAGGTTCGCTAGTTGACCTGTGCGGCCGAGCCATCGGAAGCAGCAGAGTTTGACTGCCTGCGGCTAAGGAAGAAGTACAGACACGAAAGAAAAAAGGTCGCCAGAGCACTAACAAAAAACAAGCCATAGCCCAGCACAAAGATGTGGCTCAGAATGGCGCCGACCGTCCAAACCGCGATCAGGGCGGCCCCAAGTCTGGCCGTGCTCGGAATCAGCAACGACAGTACTAATACAGTTTCAACGATTCCTGAGCCGAGCCGAAATACAGGCTGCGAAACCAGTCCGTGGAACGCATTCGACATGGCGGTAAACAGCGCAACGGAGAGCGGGGCACCGATGAACTTAAAAAAGATGGCGGGAAGAAAATTCAGCGCAACCAGGAGCCGGATCGCGAGCAACAATGTGTTTATTCGCATGGGGAGTTCTCCCTCTTATTCGAGTGCAGGACTTGGATGCTAGGCCAACGAAGACGGCGCCAGGAAAGATCGCTGATCTCGGAGGGGAAATGGAATCAGCATTCGCCAAAAAATCGCGCACGCACTTGTTCGTTTAGTGGCAGGTCAGGGCCGCTGAAAATGTGATCAGGAACGCGTGTAGGATCCTCGGCAATCAGTGGCAGGGCTCTCGCCCGCAATGCCGCTGCTTCCGGCGAGGGATCCTGAAACAGGGTGCGTACCCATCTCTCCACCGTGTGGCAGGCGTGAAAACTCCGCTGATGCTGTTCGGCGTAGCGGTGTCCTGCAGCGTCCCAATCGGAATTGACCGTAAGTTCGTCGCGAAGCACTCGCGCACCACGCAGAGCAAAAGAAAGCCCCTGGCCGTAGGTGGGGTCGCTGGTGGCCGCGGCATCGCCGAGCAGCACCACGCCATCGCGATACGGGTGTTCCACCCAGTTGTCGCTGGCATCAAAACTCGCTAGTGGTCCAATACTGTTCGCGTCGGCGCAGTAATCGGCTATCGGAGGGTAACCTTTCGCGGACTCACGAACGAAAAGACTGAGCATAGACTCGCCCTGTAGACGGTAGCCCGTCGTCTTGGGATAAACAAAGTAGGCCCGAAATTGGCCGCCCGCCTGGGGAATCAAACCTGTCCACGTGCCAAGCTCAGGGTTGAACACAGCATAAAAAATCTCCGTGGACATGTGTACATTTGTCAGCAGCACACCGGCCATGTAGTAGCCGTTGCTTTGTTCGCAAATCGGAAAACCAGTCCATTTTCGTGCTGCGGAGCCGCGACCATCGGCGACAACCACGAGGCGCGCTGAGATCCGCTCGTGGCCGTGGCCATCCACAACCACGGTTGGCTCGGCCCCGCACTCGACTTGCTGAACGCTAACCCCGCGGCGCACTTCCGCGCCGGTGTTTTCCGCAGCCGCAAGCAGTATTTCCTGCATCACCTGGTGTGGGAAGGAAAGTAGAGGTAACTGCTGCAGCGTCGTCGCTCTGAGGTCTCGTAACCCCGAACCAGCCTCAACGTAAGACACATCATGGGCGCACTTTTCCCTAAGCAGGCGGCAAATTCCGAGTTCATTCGCTTCGGCCACACCCCAAGACACAACCGCCTCTCCGCGCACACGGTCTTTAAATTGCTCCTCCCGCTCCAACACCAGGACCCTGGCGCCTCGCTCGGCCATCGCTTTGGCCAATGAGGACGCAGCGATCCCGCCCCCTACCGTAATGATGTCGTAACTTCGCGCCGCCATCGCGAACTCCTTCTGACGTGGCCGCCTGATCTGAAATCTGGAATCGAAGATCGAATTGTGGAGGCATCTTAGTGAAGCTGTCCGTGAAGAGTCAATCGACCCATGAATGGGACCACAGCGGCTGATGGCCCAGGTTCAAAAACCGAACCCGGGGCACCCTCCGTGTCTCTATACTTTCGCGAGACGTATCGCAGTGATGTTCTCTCGAAGTTCGTCATGTCAACAAAATTTGGTCCGGGTCACCCGCCGCGCCTCGTGGAAACAAAAAGGGCGACCTGAAGGCCGCCCGTCCTGATATGAAATTCCTACTTACTTACTGAGGAAAGTCCTGGCGTCGTGCCGGTGTGCGATCTTGCAGAGGCTTCTTGGATCGCCACAGAGGACACCGGAATGGTGAATATGTGGTTGGCTGTTTCAATCTTGCTCAGGAAGTGCTGGTCCCCAGCATTTTCGAAGCTGACTTCAGATTTGTCCACGTGAGAGATTTCGACGTGAGATACGTGAAGGATCGCTCCCGTACTATTCTCAAAGCTACTGAGGACTAGCCCTTCCGAGCTATCGGCCGAAAGACGATTCACCTTATATGTGCCTGCCGGAAGTGTCTTGCCAGCGACGACAAATTCGAACGGTATTGTCACAACGATTTGGTCTATAACCTCTGCGTTGGCCGTAAAACCTAACCCAGCGAGGCCGACCACCGCCATTAGAATACGCAAGTACTGCTTTTTCATCATTTCTCCTTTGAATGTTTACAAACGTATTGAACAATTTAAGAAACTGCCTCGGACCATTAGTACGCCGTGTGTTCGACGACTAAGAATGCCCGCACTGCTATGCCTTTTGTCCTTCAGCTGACCGTGACTGCGTGTTCGGACAATTCACTTTGAGAGATTATTCTGTAGAACTCTTCCCGCTGCTGAAGTGCTGTGAGAAGGGCCAGTGCTTTGCCGTAGGCTGCTATCGCTCCCGTCAAACTGTAGAACGTCGGCGAGTTTTTGGGTGTTTGGCGTCTTGTTATTTGGGCGTCCGCTGACAGTTCGAGTACTCGTTGAATGGCTCGATCTGCATGACCCGGGCTAGGTTTCCTCATGGACCGTACCTCCTTTCTTTGAGCGTCACTGTTAATGACTGCCGCACCGAGCTGTTTATTCCGCAAAGGACGCATAGCAAAATTCATTCTCAAAACGTGTACACATGATGAGACGCATTTTTCAGAGCCAAGTAACGGAATCAGACGTAAACAATGTGTCGTGTATTCGTCGTGGATCTGGGGATTAAAGTTACAACGGAGAGCGGACTGTTTTGACGAACGATCCAGTCTGCATGGGAATTGCCGGGTGCCCCGGACAACAAACTCATCATCTCAACCTGAGTGCCGATCGGGCCAGAAAGTCTTCTGCTCTTGACCGTCACTGTAACGAGGAGGGTGCCCCAGGTTCGGTTTTTGAACCTGGGTCTTGCGGGTTGACTGGTCCTCTGACTCCTCCACGTCCGTCCAAACCCGACTAGCTTCACGCACTTATGTCCTGACACGCCATTCCCAAAATGGTTCTTAACACCTAGTTACTAACGGGTTACTCTTATGTATATTATCTTAACTATTAATTCGAACGCATCGCACTCGGTCGGTCGCTTCGCAATTCCTTCAGCCAAATTCCATTCCAACCCTAACCCCTGTAGAATCCGCAGATCCGAAAAATACGCCTGTAACTCTTTTACAATCCGCAGATCCAAAAACACAGCACTTGAAGTGCTTTAGAATCCGCACTTACAAAAAAAGGAGGGGGGAGGGGTCAGCGGTAGGCTTCTTTGCGATGACGGACGGCGACGATTTCAATGGCGTCATCGCCTTTCAGATCGAAGAAGACCCGCTAGTGGCCGCAACGCAGACGGACCCCGGTACGCGGAGGCTTCAGCAGAACAATTATTTGCGCGAGGCGCGGCGCACGAGCGTGTTCTCGAGGAACAGGTATTCGATGCCGGTGCCCAGGAAAGTGTCGATCGCTTCGCGCGGCGTGTTCACGATGGGCTGGCCCTTTACGTTGAAGCTGGTGTTCAGGACCATTTCGCGGCCGGTTACTTTGCCGACGGCTTTGAGGAGTTCGTGGAATTCGCAGTTGTCTTTTGCAGAGACGGTTTGCACGCGCGCCGAGCCGTTTACGTGGGTGATGGCTGGTAGCGCGGCGCGGAATTGCGGGCGGACGTCGGCGGTCATGATCATGTACGGCAATTCCATGCCGCGCGGGACCTCGAACCAGTCTTGGACTTGCTCCAGGGAAACGGCTGGGGCGAAGGGGCGGAAGGCTTCGCGCATCTTGACCATCGCGTTGATGCGGTCGCGCATTTCCACGTGGCCCGGATCGGCGAGGATGCTGCGATGGCCCAGCGCGCGGGGTCCGAACTCCATGCGGCCGCGATACCAGCCAAGGACCCGGCCATCTTTGATGAGCTTGGCGGCTTCGGCGCAGGCGTCTTGGAGACTCGCGAAGCGGGTGATCTCGATGCGGTTGCCGGTCTGTTCGATGGCGGCGTCGATTTCGGCCTGTGTCGCCGCGGGGCCATAGAAGGGAACAGGGAACCGGTAGTTCCGGACGCCGCCGTTGCGGGAAGCTCGCCACAGGGCCGCCCCAAGCGCCGTGCCGTCATCGCCGGCTGCCGGCTGCACGTAGATTTCGTCGAAAATTCCTGATTGCAGCAGCCTGCCATTGGCCGTGCAGTTCAGGGCGACGCCGCCTGCCATTGCGAGCTTTCGCAGGCCGGTCGCCCGGCCGAAGTGCCCGCAAATGTGGAGCATTACTTTGTCGAGGCACTCCTGAAGAGCAGCGGCGACGTCGCGATGATCGTCGGTGATCTCAGAGTCAGGAGCGCGCTTCGGAATCAGGTGCTCTTCCAGGTAGCGGCGCGTAGCTCCGTAGGTCTCCCGGTCTTCGCGCTGTTCGTTGAGGCGCAGGATGGGAATCTTGATGGTGCCGTTGTCGAGGAGTTCGACGGCTTGCTCGAAGAAATGGCGATAGCGCGCGGGATTTCCATAGGGCGCCAGACCCATGATCTTGTATTCGTCGGAATTGAAATCGAAGCCCAGGTGCAACGTGATGACGGAATACAGGATGCCGATCGAATCTTTTGCGGTGATTTCGTGCAGCTTGTCGATCTGGTTGCCGTGCGCATGGTATGCGGTGGCGCTGTGAGCTTCGCCCATGCCGTCAATGACCACGACCAGGCATTCGTCCCAGCCAGACGTGTAGAACGCGCTAGCCGCGTGCGCCAGGTGATGATTTACCTGATGAACTTTGTCGGCGCGAAAACCGGGGAGGTGCTGCTGGACCTCTGCGAGTAATTTTTCTCGCGAGAATACCTGGTCGTATTGTTCCGCGCTGGTGGCGTCGAGAAGGAAAGCTGCGCGATAAGGCGAGTAGTCAAAGCCGTGGGCGATCTCGTCGATCTCATCTGCGGTGATTCCGGCTGCGTCGAGGCAATACTGAATCGCGCCGATCGGGAAGTCGCCGGTATGCTTTTTGCGGCTGAAGCGTTCCTCGGCGGCGCCAGCCACAACTTCGCCATCAACCAGCAAGACGGCCGCGGAATCGTGTCCCTGCGAAATGCGATACTCGCGTTCCTCGAGGCCGGGCCAGTGCGCCTTCTTGAACGGAATGGAATTTTCAAACCCACTTATGCCCAGCACTTTCGCCATGATCCCGGGTCTCCCTAGCTCGTTACGCTGTGGCCGGAGCCAAAGCGCACCATCGCTGCCATAAAACTGCGGAAGCTGTCTCCAAGGTGCAATTTCGGTACCTAATATTTTGCGACATCTCCGTGCCGTACCGTCAGCTTTCTACCAATCTTGTATCCTTTGCTGCATTGTTCTATGCAACGAAACCGCTCGGAATGTGTTTGGACGTACAAGGGTGCTAAGACCCGCGACTGCTGCAAACAGAAGAGGTTAATGGCTCACTACCCGGAGAACCCGCAGGGTCTAAATGGTATGCTGTATTGTCCGAGTCCCCGCGGGACTCTCTAATAGTAGCGAATAGAAAACCTGGATGCGGGACGTCCCCCCCTCCCTCCTGCCACGCGATCTGTCGTCGATTGATCGCTCCGCGTAGCCGAAAGGTGACTGTGAACGACCCACGCTATCGTCTTGAGATTTGCACACTTGCGGAACCCGGATGTCCCTACTTGGAGACACTTGGCCCCGGGGACATAGGAGTCTATGGTTGGTCATCCGTAAGTGGCACATTCTTAATGCAGTTACGGGAAACTGGAGCAAGATCGACTTGGCATCGAACATGCTCTCTGTCCAGTGGTAGTACTAGGGATCGACGAATTGTGCGGGATTTTCGGGAGTTTCGTTCGGTGGGCCCGATTCCTGTCCTGTCCCTGGCCTCTGAAAAGAAGGCAGCGAGGCCCTTACCAGCATGACAACCCAGGCTGCGGACCAAATATCGCGTGTGGGAACTCGCACGAGCGTGCTGATCTCCGAGGCCAGCATGATGTATTGCGACCTCTTGAAAATGGCATTCTTGGCGGTACCTGAACGTTTTCAGGTGGTGGCGTGCGCGTCCAAGACCTCCGAAGTGTTAGCGCTGGTGCGGCAGCATCGGCCGCAGGTTGCGATTATCAGCGATAATCTTGAGGAAGGGCCGCTTGCTGGACTGCGAATATTGCCGGAAGTGCGGCGCGCGAATCCGGAAACCAGGATTTTGGTGGCGATGGGTTCGTCGGACAAGGAACTCGTGATTGAGGCCTTCCGATTTGGAGCGGACGGAGTGTTCTGCAGAAAGAGCCCGTTCGAGCTGCTGTGCAAGTCGGTGGATGCGCTGTCGCAGGGACAGATTTGGGCGAATGCCACGGAATTGCGCTATGTTATGAACGAATTTACGCGGGCGCCGAAGCAGCGCAAGGTGGATCCGACGGTTGAGAACCGCATGACCAAGCGCGAAGGCGACGTCGTGCGACTGGCGGTTGAGGGCTTGTCGAATCGCGAGATTGCCCGGGAGTTGGGTTTGACCGAGCATACCGTGAAGAATTATTTGTTCCGCGTGTTTGATAAGTTGGGCGTCTCCAATCGAGTGGAGCTGGTCCTGTCGTGTTTGCGACAGGAAGAGGTTGCCCGCGAAGAGATTACGGTCGCATCGTAAGAGATTCCAGGGTCTCGGGACTCCCGCGGACTCGCGAGAACATCAACCACAGGATATGCATAAACAGATGACTCAGGACCAATTCATGGAGTTGCTTACCAACTGGCTTCGGGCGAATAAGCAGTTTTCAGCGAATCTGCAGATCTCGCCGGATACCGAGCTTTTGGGATCGGGGCTGTTGGATTCGTTCGATTTTCTTGATTTGATCGTACACATTGAATCGAAGATGGCGGCGAAGATTGATCTTTCCGTTGCGGATCCCAATCAGTTCTCGACGGTGCGAGGATTGTGGAACCTGGCGATGAGCGCGCAGGGCGGCGCGGAACAGCGGCAGACCGACCGCGGCAGCATACTGCCTGCCGGCGCGGGCATCTAACAGCGCTTGGCCGAGCGGCTCGTGCCGTTTCAACGAGTCAATCTATTGAATCCGCAGTTCTTACCGAGCGTTGCTTAACCCATTTCGATCCGTAGTTCCTACCAGCGGCATGCTGAAGGCGGACCCTCTGTCCGGCCTTCGTCCTTCTAACATTTGAAGTCTTCATGGATCCATTTGCTTTGCATGTCGCGGGATTGGAGCGCATCGTGCCAAGACACATCGGCCGGGCGGGGCAAGCCCCGCCCCTACAAAGGCGAGAATGCCCACAACATGCGACGGTGCGCAGAGCGAAGGCGAGAATGCGCGCAACAGGCGAGAATGCGTAGAACAAAGGCGGGAATACGGACAACAAGGCGAGGGAGGGCAAAACAAAATCGAGGGGGCGTGCAGGAAGGGGCTAGTCAGCGGCGCGGCAGGCGGCGCGCACGAGGTTCAGCTCTGCGTTTTGCTCCGTTTGGTGCAAGGCTTCGGTGCGGGTGACGGCTCGCGTGACGGCGTCCGAGAGAGCGATCCTGAAATCGGCGGCCAGTAGATCCGCATTGAGGCGGAAATCTTCGCTAGGCGACATGTGGAAAAACGAGGCATATCCCAGCGTGGGCTGAGGGTTTTTGATCAATTGAAATGAGTGTTCCCACGCGGTGTCGTCCGTCTTTCGCTCGGACCATTCGAGAAACCATTTGCCTTCCCAGTCGTAATGAAGGGTTTGAAAGAGAGCGATGGGAAAACCATCTTTGCCCAGATTCTTGAGGCGAAGCCCCTCGAATCCATCGGGTTGCAGGGTTTCCTGCAAAACCTGGCAAATCGAGCGAAAGTCCGAGCAGGCAGCGAGCGCGTCGGTAGCGCGGCGTAGATTTGGCGCGTCGGTCACGATCTGGCGGCGGCGTCCGCCGGGCCGGAAAAGTCTGGAAAACTCCGGGTAATGAAGCTGCTGGACGCCGACGAAGACCCCAACGACTACCGCAAATAGAATGGGTAGAAGGAATTTCTCGTCCAGCACGAGCGCGAGGCTGGCCACCACAAATGCGGATGTGACGGTATATAGAACGAAAACCGCTTGACGATGAGATAGGCCGAGGCGCAGCAGCTTGTGATGTATGTGGTCGGTATCGCCGCGGAAGACTGGATGCCCGCGGAGAAGCCGGCGCATGACCGCCAGGGTGACATCAAGAATAGGGAGACCGAAAGCCAATATCGGAATGGCGATTCCCGATGTGGGAGTGATTTCTTGGGCGGCAGCCATGGCGAGAGCGCTCAGCAGAAATCCGATGAACAGGCTGCCGGAGTCGCCCATGAAAATACTAGCCGGGTAGAAGTTGAAGGGCAAAAACCCGAGGATTGCGCCCAGGAGCACGACAACGAGATAGGTAATCAGAGCGTTGTGGCCCAGGAGGCAAACCGCCAAGATAGCGACCACGGAAATCAGGGCGGAGCCAGCGGCCAGGCCGTCGAGCCCGTCGATCAGGTTAAACGCATTGGTAATGAGCAAGACCCAGAATATGGTGAGCAGAAGATCGATGGCGGCGCCGATGGGATGTCCAGCGGAGACGGAACGGAAGATGGCACCGAAGTAGTGAATTCCAAATCCCGCGAGATAGAGAAGAATTGCCGCGGAAGCCTGGACGGCGATCTTCGATTTGGGCTTGAGAGGTTTGATGTCGTCATAAGCGCCCATGAGGAAAATGAGCAGTACGGGGATGAGAATACCAAGGTAGCTTTTGGTGGAAACGCCCAGATGCAGAGTCTGAGAAATGGGAATGTAGGCCAGGGCAGCGGTCATGAAGGTGACACAAATGGCGATACCGCCCAATCGAGGCAACGGCTTGGTATGCAAGTGGCGGCCGTAGACCGGAGTGGCCTTCAGACCCCAAGCTACCGCAGTCGAGCGCACCCAATAGGTGAGGAGCGCCGAGAGGGCGACGGAGGCGGTTAGCAGCAAAACATAGAGATACGTGGGCATTCGTTACTCAATGGGGCCGGGCCAGCGTTATCACTACCTTTGATGCGCTGAAAACATACCATGTAACCGTACGAGCGATTTCTGCAAAAAAGAATTGCATCGCTACTATTCACAAATAATTATACCTGTGAAGCGTGCCGGTCGGTGAGCGGAAAAGATTCGTCCGTAGCGGCAGAGCCTCCGAGGGTAATAACCCCATTCGTTTGGGCAGGTTGCGGGGTCTCGGCCGGAGCTTCACCCTGTGTGAAACGTTCCTTGAGGCGTGGGCGGTCGATCTTCCCATTGGGGTTCTTGGGGAGCACGTCGTAGGCCATCCAGCGCGCAGGAAACATGTAGCTTGGAACTGTTTTCTTTAGATGCTCGCGTATGGCAATTAGACTGACTTCTTCGCCGGGGCGGAGGACGTAGGCACAGCAAATCATCCAGCCACCGAAATTGTCAGTAGGAATGGCGACGACGGCACATTCCTGCAGCTTGCCCATGGAGTTGAGCGCGGTTTCGATCTCGCCGAGCTCAATGCGATATCCGCGGACTTTGATTTGAGAATCGGCGCGACCCACGAAGTAGACGAGTCCCTGTTCGTCTTGCCACGCGAGATCACCCGTACGATACAGGCGGTTCGCGGGGTCGGAACTTTGGGAATCGGGGCTGTGGGGATTGTGGATGAACGCCGCGCTGGTTTTCTGTGGATCCCGCCAGTAGCCGGGGCTGAGACCCACGCCAGAAATATAGAGGTCGCCAATTTCGCGAACGGGCACGGGTTGAAGTTTGTCGTCGAGCACCGAGAGTCTTTCGCCATCGCAGGCGGTACCGATGGGGATGGCGGCCTTGGGATCGGTGGGACAAACGACGACGTCATAGTAGCTGCTGGCGATGGTCGCCTCGGTGGGCCCGTAGAGATTCGAGAAGCGCACATTCGGGAGGCGTTCCATCCAGTACATGAGCGCGGGTGTTGGTAAAACTTCGCCACACCAAAGCACTCTGCGAAGTGAAGGGAAGTCGTTCTGGCGTACGGCGTTGAATTTGGCGAGATAATTCAAGACCGAAGGAACGGAGAACCACTGCGTGAGTTCGGAGTCGCGAATAAATTCCGCGAGCTTGGGCGGTAACAGCGCGGTCTCCGGGGGCACCAGGTGCAGCTGGGCGCCGGCGGTAATGGCACCAAAAATGTCGAAGGTAGACAGATCAAAGTGAAAAGGCGTGTGACCGGAAAAGCGATCGGTGTGATCGATTTCGTAATGCTTCAGGGCCCAAGCTACGAAAGTGGCGACGTTGGAATGGGTGATGACCACACCTTTCGGCACACCTGTGGAGCCAGAAGTGAAGAGGATGTGGGAACCTTCGTCGGCGGTGTACTGCTGTGGAATGGCTCCGGAGTCCGCGGCGTCCAAATCCGCGGAGGAAAAGGCGGGCGAGAAATTTGTTGCGGAGGGCGACTGCGCATCGAGCCAACCGACGGAGGTGCGGGCGCGCAGTGGTTCATCCGCTAACAACTCGTCCAAGAGCGGGCTGACGCCGCCGGCGGCGAGAGTCCAACGATTTTCGCAGGAATCGAAGATGTGGCGTATGCGCACCGCGGGAGTGGCGGAGTCGATCGGCACGTGCATGCAGCCGGCTTTGAGGATGCCAATCATGCTGACAATGGCGGCCGGGGATTTCGGCATGAGGATGCAGACGCGGTCGCCCCTCTTGCAGCCGGCGTCGCGGAGTACATGCGCCAGACGGTTGCTGGACGCTTCGAGTTCGGCGTAGGTGAGCACATCGCTGCCCATTACGATGGCGGTCTCATCAGGACGGGTTTCCGCTTGTTGAGTGACCCAGCTCTGGAGCAATCGGTTCATGAAGTCGTTTCCCTCGAAAAGGCGCGCCCGGAGTAAGTCAGGAAGGGCGTGGGGCTGTATTTTAATTTTAAAGTTAATCTATAAATGCGTCGGGCCGAGTTTAATGAAATTACCGTGACTGACCGGCCGAAACCGGGGCGTGATGACCGATGCGGCCGTTTTTCTCGCCGGCCGACAGGCTCCGGATGGCCAGCCTGGTGAGGTCGGATTCATCGGATTGGTAGATCTGTGCTAAAGGCAAGTCTTCCGGGCGCACAACGTAGTCGCCGTGTTCCAGATCGAGGCCGGAGGTCGAGATGATGGGGCTGCCGCCGGGAGAAACGCGAAGACGAAACTGGCCAGTTGCCGGCTCGTAGTTTGAATACGCAAAGCATCTTTCGATGCAGGCGCGGTCGACCATGTGACGGGAGTTGATTCTACTGTCGTTCCCGAAGTCGATGGTGTAGGCAACTCGCGAGCCGATGGGCAATTGGCTGACGAGGGTTTCAACTTGCTGCTCCATGTCGTTCAGGATGGTGGTGTCGCGATATTGCATGGTAAAAAAGACCGCCGCGAAAACAGCGAGCCCGCCGAGAATCCATTTTCGCGGATGAACGGAGGCCAAAACGGATAATCCGAGAATGGCGGTGACCGCCGTCAAGCGGCTGTTGATGGAACTCACGGCCGCGGTGTACTGAGGAAACCAGATGGTTCCCGGCAAGACCGCCACGGCGAAAACGAAAATCACCCAGAGTTCCAAAGGCGTCCGAAACCACTGCGGCAGCGGAAGGCGATTTCTGTCGCGAATCGTTCCAGCGATGAAAGCGCAACATCCAAGGATGAGCAGGTATTCCGCAAACAACCGGTAACGCTCGCCGAATAAGACGAGCTGGTCGGCGCCGTTCATAAACACGAAACGCGGACCGAAGCCTCCTTCGGTCCGAAAGTGGTGCAGAGCAAAGTGCAAACCGATAAGGGCCAAGAAACCTGAGGCGAACACCGCCCAGCGATACCACCCGCGTACGGATTCCGCCAGACGAACGTAAGTGACCACCGCCAAGAGCAGCCCAAAGCCCATCGGATGGGCCATCAGCGTCAGGACTGCCAGCAGAACGCCAACGATCCAATCGGTGCGTGTTCCTCTCCAGAAAACGGCGGCGGCGAAGAGCGCCAGTCCGACGGAGAGATAAAAATTCATGAAGCCGACGTAAAAGGTGTACCCGTACGCAACCATGGCGATCGCCGGAGTCAGATACCACGGCGGACGCAGGGCCGCTGCTGAAATGAACGCGAAAGCCCCCCAGAAAAAGGTGAGGACGCAGAGTGAAACTACAATTCTCTCTGCGGTGATGAAACCGAGACGAGCACCGAGCCACGTCAGAGCAGAATCGACGATTATATTGTTCCACTGATGGGCGAGATAAAGACCCGGAACGCGGCCTTGCTTTACCAGGAAGGCCAGCCACGCGTTGTAGGTGTGGCTACCCAGGTCGCCCGCTTCAATGCGACGGTGCCAGAAGCAGGGAATCAGCATCAGACCGGAGATCACCAGCACTAAGGCCCAGCGATCCCTTAGAAACTGACCCGCGAGACCGATGGCCGACGGCGCGGGGACTTGCATTGTGTCCGATATTCGCTCGGTTGTTAATAGATTCAAGAAGCCACGCCCTTGAGGGCGTAGTCAAAGACGGCTTGGGTGTGTGTCAGTTCTTCCCGGGTCGGCGGTATGTCCAGGATAAAGGACTTGAAGCCGCCACGCATGTAACGGGAAATCTCATCGGCAACTTCTTCATAGCTGCCAACAAGATAGGGACAGAACGTCTGATAATTCTGAAAGGGCCACATCCAATACACGCCTTGCACCTCGCCCACTTCCTTGATCATCTCTGAGAGTTGCTTGTGCCAGACCGAGTCTGAGACACGCATAGCCATTTGATGTGCGAGCTGCCCCTTTCGGTCGCCTGGGAATCGCTGATTTGCCACATTCCAGGCATCGGCGCTGTTGGGGCGGGCGATGACCCCTACGCGAACTCCGGATTTGTCGCCGTCGAGCGGTGCGCCAGGCTCGCAATCCTTCGCGGGTTTGGGGTATTTGACGGCAGTCGCACCGACGGCGCGGGCGGCCGCTAAACCTGCTTCCGACGAACCCGACATCAGAATGCCGGGAAAAAGCTCGGGTGCAAGCGGCGGAGTCATTTTAAGATTTTCCACTTTATAGAACTTGCCTTCGAAGGTGACCGGCGCGGGACTCGACAAAAGTAACTTGATGATCGTGGTGTATTCGATCAATCGCGTGTAGCGCTCATCGTGTGGCGTGATGTCGTTGAGTGCGATCAGATCGTTTTTGAAACCGCCGGCGACCATGTTGAGAAACATTCGCCGGCCGTACAAATGGCCGAAACTGGCGACCATTTTCGCGACGGAATAGGGATGCATGTAGACCGGTTGAATGGCAACCAGCGGGCACAATTTTTTGGTGTTCTGAAGAATGATATTCGAGACCAGCCAGGGATCCACGATGGAATTGTCGGTGTACACGAGAATGGCTGTGCATCCGGCTTGTTCGCTCCATGTCGCGACGTCGATGACCTGCTGCACGTAAGTTTCGCGAGGGAAGTCTTTTGACTGCGGCGTTGTCGAAAAGATTTCGATTTGAGATCTATCGAAGGTGTCCATCGTTGGTTTGTTTCCTCCCGCTATAAATTCCTGCGGCCTGTGAGCTCATAAGTAATCGCCAATAAAAATAAATTCACTGCCGGCGATTCCGTGAAGCCGGAGTTGCTTGCAATTTTTTTCTGGCGATGGCGTTGGCCAAAGAGCAAATAGAACTTTACCTGGCCCCTCGATGTACAGAAGTACAGATGGCGTACAGGATAGTACCAGTACTAAATTCCAGCGAACGCCCACCCTTCTTCTGAACCACGACCAAATTGTGGCCTTCCTGCCCCGCTAACTAGCATGGCTCCAGCCTGGCGACCCTCCTGCCAGGAGGTCGGAACTGATTGTAAACGCTTGGGAAAACTTGGGTTTCGGAAAAACGGAGAGCAAGAGAAATGAATCCCCTTCGTAGGAAACTAGTTCTAGTACCTCTTGCATTGGCGTTTTCATGTTTGATCGGGGCCGGGTGCGCTGGGATGGCTGAACCCATGCCTTCGCTGGCCGTTGCTCCCGATGCCCTCACAGTGAGCGCTAAGGTGGGCTCAACGAGTTCGCTGCCGGTGACACTGACGAATACGGGTGCGACGCCCGTGAGCGTGACACAAGCGATGCTGTCGGGCACCGGCTTCAGTCTGAGCGGCCTGGCGATGCCTTTGACCCTCCCTGGCGGAACTAGTGCGAGTTTCACCGTCAAATTTGCGGCAACCAAGGTTGGAGTCGTCAACGGGAACGTAGAGTTCGTGACCGACTCGCAACACCGCCCGGCGATGCTTCCATTAAAGGGAACGGGCTCGTCGCTGGATCCGGAAGTCTCGTCGATAGTGGTGCTACCGGCAGTGGCGACGCCCGCTCCGCGCGCCACGGTACAGTTCACGGTTGCGATACAAGGAGCAACCACAAATGATTCAGTAACTTGGACGGCATCGATTGGGACGATTACCGCTGCCGGCGTGTTTACGGCGCCGCCTGCCGGGGGCGTTGGCAAGATTACCGCGACCAGCGTCGCAGACCCGACCAAGTCAGCGAGCGCTACAGTGTCCGTGGCAGGGGCTTCTTCGCAGCCGTCGAGTTCGGGTGTGACAGGGGTGACGGTAACTCCAGCGACCGCATCGTCGGTAACGGGCGGCACTCTGCAATTTAAGGCCACCGTTGCGGGCGCGACCTCAAACATAAACACGGCCGTGGCCTGGAAGGCCCAGTTAGGTACGATCACGCCAACCGGCAACTATACGGCGCCGGCAAAGGCCGGCAGCGACACGGTTACGGCAACCAGCCTTGCCGACGGCACGAAGTCTGGATCTGCGAGCGTGACGGTAACGGCACCCGGCGCGACTCCGGTGGTGAGCTCCATTTCGGTTTCACCAAGCACAGCCAAAGCCACTACGGGGACCTCGCTGCAGTTTACGGCATCGGTACAAGGGACGGTCACCGACAAATCTGTAACGTGGACGGCTGCGCTGGGAACGATCAACTCGTCCGGCATTTACACGGCGCCTGCTAAGGCGGGTAGCGACACGGTTACGGCGACCAGCAACGCTGATACGAGCAAATCGGCGTCTGCAACAGTGACCGTCACTGCGTCGGCGGCACCGCCGCCTCCAACGCCGGCACCGCCTAGCCCATCTTCCAGCGTGTCGTGCGCGGGCTCAAATTGCCCGGCATTTCCGGGTGCGGCAGGCGGGGGAGCCGGCTCTGCCGGTGGACGCGGCGGCGCGGTAATCGAAGTGACGAACACAAATGATTCGGGAACCGGATCTCTACGCGCTTGCGTGGAAGCTAGTGGACCGCGCACTTGCGTGTTCCGCGTGGCCGGCGTGTTCAACATCACGTCGGGAGATAACAGCGCGGTTAACCCGTTTCTAACGATCGCGTGTCAGAGTGCTCCTGGCGAGGTCATTATCGGCGGGCCGAATTCGAACGGAGCGTCATTGCGCATCTCCACACATGATGTGGTCGTGCGCTATTGCACGTTCAGCCCGGACAACGTCAACACCGTGTCGGGCCCCGACACCGGCACGGTGGGCATCACGATTGTGAACTGCGCCGGGGATGGCACGCTGAGCGGTGGCGGCTGCTACAACATCATCACCGATCACGTCACGACCCGGTGGTCGGGCAACAAGAGCTGGATAACCACTTCGAACTTCACGCCCGCGGTCAATGGCAACGGCAACGGCACGGGACCGAACCACTCGATTACCGTGCAGTGGACGCTGGACTACGAGCCGCACGAAGGGCATCCGGTGGGCTACGGAACCGCGACCGACGAAAGCTGCGTGGGGACGCGCACCAACCCGTCGTGTCTCTCTGTCTACGAGACCGACATCGATTTCCACCACAACATGTTCGTCAACGTTGACCATCGCATCCCGGAAAACTCCAACGGATCAACGCGCTGGATCAACAACATCATTTACAACTGGAGCTTCTATGCCAACGAATGGCTGGGAGCGGAGATCATCGACGACATCAACAATAAGTTCATCCAGGGAAACCTGAACGGCCAGGCCCAGGCGCATCCCATCCACTTCACGACGAACAGCCCGGAGATGAGCGGGGCGCCGTCGACCTATGTGGCCGGGAATATCTTCGGAAGCGCAGGAGCCAATAGCGCGGCTTCCGACCAGTACGGCACGCTGGTGGCGAACATCACCGGTGAGAATGGCGACGAGACCGGTCCGATCCCCAGCAGTTGGCAACGTAGCGGCCCGATGGATCCCAGCAATTCGTTTCCGATCGTTCCGGACCCAGCGGAAAATCTGGATAGCATTTTGCTAGGGACGGTGGGGAATTCCCAACACGTCGATTGCAATGGCAAATGGGTGTCGCACCGAGACGCAGCGGACTCGCGAATCGTCGCACAATATCAGAACGGCGGAAGCGGCGGCTTCTGGCCGAATGGAGTGACGTATACCGGCCAGCCGAGCATTCCGTCGCCGACCAGCAACTGGCAAGACAATCCAGTGACCAACTTCAGCGCTTGTCAGGAATCGCTGCACGACGGGATTCCGGACCAGTGGAAGACGCTGAAAGGGCTCAGCACGACGGATCCCAATTTGTATAAGACGGTTGCTCCGAACGGCTACACCTGGCTGGAGAACTACCTCAACGGCCAGTAAGACGGACTAGCCAGTACTTCCGGGGAAATGAGCTTCGCTCATTTCCCCGGAACTGTTGCTGAGCGATCGATGCCGCGGTCAGACTTTTCGCTTGTCTCCAAGCGACATCAAGAAACCAACCGGCATTGACGCCGCGACCAAAAGCCTTGCCGTAGTCGAGCGGAGCTCCTTGAGTTGGGACGATGGACTTATTCCCAACCCGAAAGAGTAGCGGCTGAAATTGATCGCGGAGCGAAACAAGCTGCGCGGGGCGCGAAACAGCCAATCGATCAGTTCGTTCAGGACATAACGGTGAAGATAAGCACGTCCCGACAGCACGGACGAGCTCAGAGTCGACAAATGATCTTCGGCTCCGTCGTGCACGTGGTAGATCCGGAGTGCTTCGTTGACATATCGCGTCTTGTATTGTCGCGATAGCGCATACCAAACGACGCTCTCGGAAATAAACTTCGCATTGGGAACGGTGGGAAACGGAAACTCCTTGAGCACATCGGTTCGCTGGAACCCCCACTTTTCGCCAGTGACGCTGTGCTTGAAAGTCACCTCGATGGTGTCCGAGTCCATCACATCTCGAGGAAACTTGTCGCCGACAAGGTTTCCGTTCTGGTCTTTGCACAATACCGTTACGGCGGAGAACTTATCTTTGTCCTGCGCGGGGATGCTGTCCCAATGGTATTTGAAGCGTTCCAGCGCTTCGGGAACGCACCCGTCATCGGAATCGAGGGTTAAAAGCAGTTCACCGCGAGCTTCCTGCACACCGCGGTTGAAGGCCGCCGGTTTGCCCTGGTTCGCCTGGAAGATATAGCGAATCGGGAAGTTAGATTCGGCTTGCCAGCGGGCAATGAGTGCTCGCGTGTTGTCCGTCGAGCCATCGTCCATGATGAGCCATTCGAAATCGCGAAAGGTCTGCCGCTGAAGGCTTTCATAAACGCGAGGCAGAGTTCGTGCACGGTTGTACGTCGGGGTAAGTACTGTGAACAGATATCTATCGTCCATGGGATCCTTGAGCAGTTTGTGACGCGCGATGCTATCGTAATCGCACCCCTTAGCGAGCAACTGGCAAGCCAATCCGGCAACGAACTTCACAGCCTGCCCAGGGATCACTGCACGACGGGATCTCGGACGAGTGGAAGACACTAAAAGGACTCGGCACAACCGATCCAAGCGTGTATAAGATGGTCCCTCCAAACCACGAGCAAACTACCTTAACGGACAGCGAGACAAACATGGTCATCCGCCACTGACGGAACGAGGCCAATTAAGCCTTTAGCCTGTCTCTAAGCGACATCAAGAAACCAACGGGCATTGAGATCGCGACCAAGAGCCTCGCGGTTGTCGAGTCGAGTTCCTTGAGTTGGGACCAAGCGCCTACGCCCAATCCAAATGAGTATCGGCTGAAGTTAATCGCTGACCGTAAGATGCTAGTCGGTGAAACACGTAACCACGAAATTAACTCATTTAATACATATCTGTGAAAAATGAGCCGGCCCGACAAAGTAGACGGATTAAGCGAGGACAAATGTGCGCCGCTGGCTTCATCGAAATAGACAATCAGCAATATCTCATTGATGTATCGAGTTTTATATTTGCGGGAGAGCGCGTACCAAGTCAGACTTTCGGGAACAAACTTCCCGTCTCGGCCGACGACGAACGGGAATTGTTTTAAGACGTCAGTCCGCTGGAAGCCCCACTTATCGCCCGTAACCTTATATTTTAGAGTGACCTCGATCGTGTCTGAATCCAGGATATCGCGCGGGAATTTATTGCCTACGAGCTTGCCATTCTCGTACCGGCACAAGGCTGTGACCGCGGAAAATCGCCCCTTCTCGCTAGCGGGGATAGCGTCCCAATGATACTGAAATCGCTCCAAGGCGTTCGATTCGAAAGCGTCGTCAGAATCGACCGTGAGAAACAACTCTCCCTTGGCTTCTTGGACACCCCGATTCATGGCACTCGGTTTGCCTTGATTCTCCTGATAGATGTAACGGATGGGAAACTTTGACTCCCCTTGCCAGCCTTCTACCAACTGCCTGGTATCATCGCTCGACCCATCATCCACAATCAGCCATTCGAAATTGCGATAGGTCTGAAGCAGAAGGCTCTCATAGACCCGGGATAGCGTTCGGGCACGGTTATAGCTAGGCGTAAAGACCGTAAACGTGTATCGATACGTCGCAGCAGGACTCTTGGCTTCAGAATGCATGGCAGGTCCAAACAGCTTGTCTTAGCGCGCAATCGCGCCACTTATCGAAGGACTGGGGCGAAGCCGGTAGACAATTCGCTGGCCGAAGCTTCGTTGGATTGTCTCTCCTGAGGTGAGGTTGAACCCCGCAGCATAGATAAGCGAACGGCGATTACCAGGGCTACGGGAATGAGCACAAAGAGGACCGCGGTGTAGCGCTGATCGCCGTTCGGGTAAAGGACGTAGCTGACCACACGGGAGGTCAGAACTGCCGCGACCATATCGGTATACAGTGAGGATCGGTTGAGCCAGATCGCCAGTCCGCCAAGCAGAAGGTAAAGCGCAAAACTGCCGGAGATCAGCCAAAGATAGGCGCCGCGGACGAATTGGTGAAGATAGGCGGAGCGCGAGAAGTGGATGAGCGTCTCGCCGGGAGTGGTCAGCCCGCCCATGAAGGAGTTGTAGAAAAGGGCGGGCCACCCGTAGTTACCCGCAAAATAATTGATCGCGAAGTAGCTGCCCAGACTAAGCACGCAGAGCGAGGCAAACTGGGCGAAATCGAGCTTGCCGCGGAGCAAGAGAACCAGGAAGACGATTCCGGCCAAAACCAATACGTCGGTGCGAACCCAGATGTCGAAAACTAAAAAGGAACATCCCCAGAAATAGAGATTTCGCTCGAGTATGAGGTAGATGCCGAGTGCGGCCACAAGCGTGGCAAGGCTGTCGGGAGTCGCCCATCTGGACAGCTCCAAAATATTGGGGGAGAGCATGATGAGCGTACACGACGCGGCGAGTGGGAGACCAGCAAGATAAGGGGAAAGCCAGCGCCATACGAGCAGAGCCAGCAGGAAATTGGATACTGCGGAGATGGCGACCGCCGCTCTCGGAAGGGGTATTCCCAGGCGGTGCTCGCCCTTTATCAGTGCTACGTAGACGGGTTTAATGGAATAGAAGGGCATTTGTTCGGCGAAGTGGTAGGCGTTCGCCGCGACATCCACGCGATAGGGGTTGTCAACCTGAATGTCCTTTTTTGCGGCGACAGGGCGGATGGCGTCGAACGCGACGTCGTGAATCGTGCGAGCATCGGTGCTATCTACCGCG
Source organism: uncultured Acidobacteriota bacterium (assembly GCA_963832615.1). Classification (GTDB taxonomy): domain Bacteria; phylum Acidobacteriota; class Terriglobia; order Acidiferrales; family UBA7541; genus Acidiferrum. Next base: position 8,943 of record CAWHVA010000013.1, on the reverse strand, counting down.
GAGCCTATGTAGCCAAGCAAATCCCAGGAGTACTCTGGCTGCAAGACGGCGTAGGCCGAGAGCAGCAGGAAGAAGCCCACGTAGGGAAGCACGATATAACGAGAGAGTTTAGGCATTCCGATGTTTACAGGAATTCGAATTTGTTTCCGGTGATTGCTTCCGAGAGTCGTGCCGCCCGTACTGCGCAAGCGGCTTTCTATTGTTTCTGGTCGGGGACGTGGAATACGTGCAAGGCATGATCGAGGATTTCCGTTTGCGGATATTGCAAAGCCCAATGGTAGCCGTTTGGATCGTCGAGGAGTTGCCCGGAGAGGTGCGTTGCGCTGACGACCACGGTTCCGGTGACGCGTTCGTTAGGAGCCAGAGGCGTGTAACGGATGCCATAGAGGGAAGGGTCCACGGTTCCGAAATAGGCGAGATGCATTGTTTCGCTGGGGTGTTCGGCCTGGTATTTGCGGAGCGCGAGCAAGCCCTGACCCCAGTCGAGATTGCTGTCGCTGAGTAATTTGTAGCTAGTGGCCGGGTTGACGAAGATGTTGAAGTAAGAAAGATAGGCTGGAGCGTAGCGCAAGGTGTCGGCTGCGTTCGCGACCACCAACGCGACCAGCAGAGCGAGTACTGCGCGACGCTGCCGAGCGTAATGCCACAACGCCGCGGCATAGAGGAGCGCAAACGGGTAGACGAGCAGGATGTGGCGCTCTCCGAGGTCTACCTTCGAGAAAATGGCCAACAGAAAGTAGAGCGCTGGAAAAAGGGAAAAGATGAGCAGGTCGGGGGGAAACTGGATGCGCTTGAGGAACCCGAGAACAACTGCCGTCAAGAAGATAGCAAGAACGACGGTGGGCCACTTCAGGAGCACCACGACAGGGAAGTACGACTTCCAGCCTTTGCCGACGGAGACTTGGCCGAGAAAGAAAGTGGGATGCCCGAGGTTTAAGTGATTGGCTACGCGGCCCATGCCTTCGACGTATTCACCCGCGGGTAAATACATGGTCAGATTCAAGTGCCGGTGCATGTCTCCGGTGGCGGCTTTGGTGCGATTCGGAGAACTAACCGTGACGAAGCCATCCTTCACACTGACTTTGGTCCAGTGGAAAAAATAGGTTCCCCACACGAAGACAAAGGCGATGGCGATCATGGCGATCGCTTTGCGCCAGTTCCATTCCTGTGGTTTCCAGGACACGCCACCGGGCTTCAGGATCAGCACCAGGGCCAAGGCAAGCGCAAACATCACGGGGGTGCTGAACTTGGTGGCCAGCAGAGCGCCCAGGATCAAGCCTAGCGCGATGGTTCGGCCCCAGGACTGAGTGCGCTTCCAATAGACGACCTGCATGGCGGTCACGAAGGTGATCAGCGCTACCGCGCCATCGTTGCAGGTGATGGAAAAATTGGCGATCAGCGAGGGTGAAAACGCGAACAATGCAAGGGCGAAATTTGCGGCACCTTCGGAGAAAAGGCGCCTTGCGGTTATCCATAACAAGACGCCGAGGAGGACTCCCAACAGCACAATGACCGGCCGAGCGGTCCAAGCCACTGCCTCGGGGCTGGGCTTGATGGCGTCAAAATATTTGGCGTCAGGCTGAATATCGAGTTCGGTGTGATTCAGCAGCAGTGGCAAAGTGCACAAGAGAAAGACCAGCGGCGGATGGTCGTTCCAGCGCTCAAAACGATGGTAGCGCCACGCATCCAGGCCGGCGACCATGTGGAGAGGTTCGTCGTTGCTGAGCGATTGGGTGTTGATGAACCATGCGCATTGCGCTACGAACAACAGGCAAAGCGCGGTGGGAAGGATCCACCTTGTTCTGGAGGGCTGGCTGGGCTGCGCGGAGCGATCCGCGGGCGCGCGGTGGTTTGCGATTCGAGCTGGACGTCGTCGAGAGAGGGGTTGACGGTCGTTTGAGGCATAGTGGTTTGAAAGAGTTACGTTCCTAGTATAAGTTCTGGGATATGGCGTCGGGCTTCCAGCCGTTGAGCGCGCTTGATCCAGATTCGCTCGTTGAGTATCTCGGCCGGGAAGGCCACGCTGCGGAAGCGGTGCGCTGGAAGTATTTTGATTCGCGTTTCAACCGCAATCGCGAGCGCGGCTACGCGTGGGTCAAAGACGGAAAGATTGGTGGTTTTCTCGGCCTGATCCCTTTTCAAGTGGTCGTCGGGGACCGCGTGGCTGATGCGGCGTGGACCTGCGATTGGTCGGTGCAAGACCCGACGGCCCGAGGAATCGGGATTTTGCTGATCCGGCAGGCGCAGGATAAATATGAGTTCCTGACGCAGCTGGGAGGAAACGAAGCGACGCAGCGCATCATTTCGCGGCTTTCTTCAAAGACGGTCAACGACGCCGGAATCGTGTTCCATCTTCCGCTCCGCTTGGGAGCGATGCTGCGCGTGGCCCGGCGCAAGTTTCCGAGACTTCCAGTCGACGTTCTCGAATTCGTCAATCAGCTGCCCTTGCGGATTCCGCGCCGTCCGGCAGGGATGGAGTCGGTGATGTTTGAGCCTGGAGTCTCCAAAGCCTTGGGAGATTTATTGGAGCCTGCTCAACGCGGCGAGATCCATTCGCGCTACGATTTCGAGTACATTCAGTGGCAGATCGGCGATTGCCCGTTCGTAGTCTCCGAGACCTGCACCATTGCGAACGGAGCCGAACCGCGCGCCGCGGCGCTGATCTGGAGGCACAGGGATTCGCCGGACTTCTGGCGCTTCGCTTTGTGGTCGCGCGAAGGAGCTGAGAAGGAGAGGGAAATGCTCGTTTCCAGCGTCATCCGGCGTGTCTATGACAATAAGGGATTCTTGCTGTCCTTTGTGGTGTCGCGTCTCGATCAGTCTGTGATCGAACTGCTCCGCAGCAAGAAGTTTCTGGCTGCGCCGCGGCGACGGCCGTTGCATATCATCGCCAGCAGGAAGACGGGCGAGACCGGTCCCGGAGCTGTGGCCGTTGAGCTATCTCGACACCGACTACGCTTACCGGTTCTGAAGCTAGCTGAGATGCCGAGTTCAGTCTCCGGCAGCTCTCTTTGTGAGATGGATGGTTTCGGTGTGCCCGTTGGGTTTGTTTACGACGATCTTTTCCGACGGAACGGGACCCCTTGGAGCGCTGGCAAAAGCGGCCATCAGGTGCTCGTCGAGCAAGTTGCGTGACGGGCTGCCCGCGATCTTGAGGAATTTCTGGTTGTAATACCGCGTGTCGGTGTAGTCCGTGATTTCTTTATCTTCGAAGGCCTGACGAAGCTGGCGCATGCCGTCTTCCAGTTGCCAGGAAGCGGTGAAGCCGAGCTGGGTCTGGATTTTGTCAAAGGAGACGCGATAGTTGCGGCGATCGGTGTCCTCAATGTGCTGCACGCGCGTGTTGGGGAACATCTTGAGAATCATTTGCGAAAGTTGCGTCAGCGTGTAGTTGAGGCGAGTATCGCCCAGGTTGAAGATCTGACCACTTACGATCGGTAGAGGCGCATTCAGGGTGCGGATGATGCCCGCGGCCACGTCGTGAACGTGGATGAACGGGCGCCATTGTTCGCCGTTGAAAATGGTGATGACGCCTTCGTTGTAGGCTTTGGCCATCAAAAGATTCACTACCAAGTCAAAGCGCGGACGATAGGAGAGCCCGAAAACCGTTGCCAAGCGGAGAATCGTCGGGTGGAAGGTTTCGGACCGTGCTTGCAGCAGGGCGTGTTCGGAGTCCAGCTTGGTCTGGCCGTACAGCGAGATGGGACGGACGGCGGAGTTTTCGTCCATCATCACGTCGGTAGCGCCATAGACGCTGCAGCTGGAGGCGAAAATGAAGCGCTGGATGCCGTGGCCTTTTGCTACTTCGATCAGCATGCGCGTGGCGGCGTAGTTGATCTCCAGCGCGGTCTGCTTGTCTTGCTCGCAGGCAGGATCGCCGACGATGGCAGCGAGGTCGATAATAGAATCGACTCCGCGGACGGCCGCTACCATGTCTTGAATGTTGCGGCAGTCGCCAATGCGCATCTCCAAGTTGGGATGGCCGAAAACGCCCCGGAGCGGTTCGTCTCCGTAGACGAGGCTATCGACGACGCGAACCTTGCGCCCTGATTCCAGAAGTTTTCGCACGAGGCTCGACCCGATATATCCGGCGCCGCCGAGGACGAGAACTGTGCCTTCGGAGTTTTGGTTGTCGCGGGCGCGGATTTCGTAGCGCTCGGTGAGCAAGGCCTTTGCCAGCCGGGTCAGCGAGAGAGCGAGCACGGTGAGGACGGCGAAGAACAGGAGTGCCAGGCGGGGCACGAGGTTGCCGCGGAAGAAGAGGTAGTTGACCGCGAGGAGCGTGAGGATGCCCACTCCCGCGCCGCGCATTACAACGACCATTTTATAGCGGCCGCTGTAGGCGCGAGAGCGCGTGTAAAAGCCGTTCAGCAGGAACACCAGAGGAAACACGACCGAGATGCAGAGGAAGTAAGGAACGTAGTAAGAGAGCGCTTCCACCAGCCGCGCGGTGGCGGCGGTGGAGTCCCCGCGCGAAAGCAGGAAGACCACCGGAATGCCGAGCGCCATGATCATGCAGATCTGGACCAGCGCGAAATCGGCCAGCATGCGCGGCAGAGCTTGCGATGTCTTGAAATTTCGAACCGACGTTAACATTTACTGCCTCCCCGAGAGTGATACTTCCTTGCGTGTGGTGGCTGAGTGGGCCAGCCGGTGAATCGCGCGCGAAACGGTTTCGATCGTTGAGTCCGGAAGCGATTCATAGATTGGCAAGCTGAGAATTCCACCGGTGACTTCTTCTGTGGTTTTGAGATCGTTGCGTGCGGCGTCGTGAAAGGACTTGTAGAGCTTTTGCATATGCATCGGCGGATAGAAGTATTTCTTGGTCTCGATGTTTTCCGCCAGGAGGCCTTCGGCGAGTTCGTCGCGGGTCATGCCGAACTGGCTGGGCGTGACGTGGATCGAGTAGTCCTTGTAGGTGTTCACGTCATTTGGATGCACGGACTGGAAGCGAAGTCCCGGAAGGGAGGCAAGCTGATCGGTATACATCCGGGCGATTTGGTTTCTGCGGCGGACGCGCTCATCGATGTCCGCGAGGCCGGTCAGGGCCAGCGCGGCGTTGAATTCGGACATGCGTGCGTTCATTCCCAGCCATTCCGGGTCGTAGGAACCGGTGTCGCCGTAGTTGCGCATGGCGCGGATAGCTTTCGCCAGGGTGGCGTCATTGGTGGTGACCAGGCCGCCTTCTCCGGCGACCAGCAGCTTGGTCGGGGAGAGCGAGAAGACTTCGGCGTCGCCAAACTGACCGATGGGACGCCCTCGATATTGGCTGCCGAAGGCGTGCGCGCCGTCGAAAATGAGCTTGAGGTTGTGGCGTGTCGCGATCTTGGACAGCGCCTCGACATCGGCGGGATTGCCGTACAGGTGCACGATCAGCAGCGCTTTGGTGCGCTCGGTGATTTTGCGCTCGATGTCCGCCGGATCGACATTCCAGGTATCCGGCAGGCAGTCGGCGAAGACCGGGGTCAAACTGTTCCAGCGAGCGGCGTGCCCGGTGGCAAAGAAAGTGAAGCTTGGAATGATGACTTCGCCTGTAACTCCCAGGGCGCGAAGGGTCATCATCAGGCCGCTGGTGCAGCTGGAAACGGCCACGCAGTGCTTCACTTGCAGTCGCTCGGCGACCGCCGCTTCGAACCTTCCTACGATGTCGGCGTTGGTAATCAAGCCGTTTTCGTAGGCCGCGCCATAGGTTGCCATCACGGTGTTGAGTGATGGAAGACTAGGCCGGATGAAGCGGAAGCGCTGAGAGAAGAGAGGGCGACCTCCATGAATTGCAGGCAGGTCATTCTCTCCCAGTCTTTCACTCGGTGACATGAGTTCTCCTTTGATGTAGGTGCAGAAAATCGCGGATGGGGGCTTCCCGCAAATTTCTGCCGGATATTGATGCTGAGTTGCTAGGACGTTTGAGCTACTGCGTCGGAAGCTGCGAAATCATTTTGTACTGCCGGACTTTGCCGTAGGGCACGAGTTCGCGCGGCGTCCAGTCCTCAAAAACCAGCTTGCAGAAAGTGTGGAACAGAATCTTGATGTCGGCGCTCAACGAATGATTGCGCGCGTAAAATAGCTGAAGCGCAAGCTTCGTTGGACGAATCAGTTCTTCGTAGGTTTTTTCCGGATCTTTGCTGCCTTCCAGCACTGCTGCTTCATTCGAATTCCAGATTGATGCCCAGTCGGTGATCCCTGGCCGAAGCTCCAGAATCGCGCGCTCTTCATCGGAATACATGTCCACGTACTTCTGAACTTCCGGGCGGGGGCCCACCAAGCTCATATCGCCGACGAGAACATTCAGAAACTGGGGAAACTCGTCGAGTTTGTGGCGCCGGAGGAATTTGCCGATGGGAGTGATCCGCGGATCGTCTTCGGCGGTTGCTGAGCCACCCAGATTTTCGGCGTTGATCACCATGGTTCGAAATTTGTAGATGCGGAAAGGCGCTCCGCGGAACCCGATGCGGACGCCGCGATAGAAGACTGGACCCGGCGAGCCAATCTTGATGATCAGAGCTACCACGAGCAGGATCGGGGACAGCAGCAGCAGGGCAACCAGCGCGACCACGAAGTCGAAGCTGCGTTTGATCAACTCCGAGATGCCATGCGCTTGCGGGTTCATCTTGCTTGTTGCTCCACGATGTTGAATTCGCGCGAGCTCTTTGGCCCAGCCGCCAGCAGTTCGCGATAGACTCCAAGGGTCTCGCTGACCACACGTTCGATCGAAAATTCCTGTACCGCGATATCGCGGCCCTTCAAACCCATGCCCGCGCGGAGTGCCGGGTTCTCGATCAGCAAGCGCAAGGCTTCGGCCAGGGCCCGGCTGTCGCGCACCGGCACGAGCAGACCATTTTCGCCGTTGCGCACGATCTCGCGGCAGCCTGGAGCATCGGTGGTGACGATTGCGCGGCCACAAGCGGCCGCTTCGATCAAAACCTTGGGTACGCCTTCACGGAGGGAAGGGAGGCACACGATGTGAGCCTGCGCCAGGACGTCCCGCATGTTGGCTTGATGACCCCACCATTCGACGACGCCGGAGTCCGCCCATTGGCGCAATTGCGCGGCGGTGATTGCCGTTGGATTGCCAGCGTCGGTTTCCCCGACGAGAACGAAGCGCGCGGGGACGCCCGCGTCGCGAAGGCTTCGCGCCGCGTCCACGAACTCGTCCACGCCTTTGTCGCGGAGCATCCTGGAAGCAAGCACTACCACCGGAACTCCGTCGCGTTCGGGAGTGGGGACGTATGTATTTACATCCACGCCGGAGCCCTTGATCAGCGCCGTCTGGCGCGCCGCAAGAATCTTGTTTTGAATGAAGACAAACTGGTCATCCGGGTTTTGGAAAATGATGCGTTGATTGCCGTGACGGAACGCGACCTTGCAGCTTAGCGTCACCAGTTTCCGAATCACCGCGGCTTTGCGGGTCTCGGCGATGAATACGTAACCCAAACCTGTGAGTAGTCCCACAACGGCGGGAACCCGTGCGCCATAGGCGGCTAAGCCCCCGTAGAGAACGGGCTTCAGCCGAAGGTGGTGCACGAGGTCGGGCTGGAGCTTTCGATACAATCGGAAGAGCGCCGCGATGGTTGCCAGTTCTTTCCACGGATGCAAGCCGCTGCGTGTCATCGGCACCGGGTGGAATCGAAAACCCTCGTTCCGAAGAGTTTCTTCTGCTTTGCCTTCGGGAGCAGCGATGTGAACATCGAAGCCGGCATCCCGAGCGGCTCTCGCCATTTCAATGCGGTAGGAATAGAACGAGTTCACGTCATTGTCGACGAACAAGATCCTAACTTGAGGATTCAAAGAATTTCGGTGCAGTACGGTATGAGTCTGCTTCGAACGCCCGTTTTCAGCGGGCTGCGCGGATCGCTTGGCTGACGTTTCGTCGGCGATCTGCGTATACAGGTTCTGATACCGGGTGATGATCGCCGCCAGGCCGAAGTTCTGTTCGATTCGTTCACGCGCCGCCAATCCCAGCCGCCTTCGAGTCTCGCGACCCGCATCTAACAACTGCTTCCATGCTTGTGCCAAGGCGGTGGGAGCCTTGGGGGCCACGATGCGGCCCGTTTCACCCACGATAAACCGCGAATCGCCAACGTCGGTCGCTACGCATGGGATTCCGCATGCCATTGCTTCGGCAATGGCGTTCGGGAACGCTTCGCCGGTGGACGCGGAAGTGGCGATGTCCAACGCGTTGAGAATCTGCGGAATATCCTCGCGCTGGCCCAGCAGATGGCACACCTCTTGAATTCCTGCGGATTGAACCCAGGCCATGATCTCCGGATCATCGGGCGTGACGCCCTCGCCGCACAGCACGAACCTGACTTCGGGGAATTCTTGATGCAGAAGACCAGCCGCCTGCATGAAATTTCGGTGGTCCTTGATTGGGTGTTTGCGAGCGATCAAGCCGATCACCGGCACCGACTGTGAAATCCCTAATGCCTCACGGGTCTCTCTGCGCTGCGCGAAATCGGATTTGAAACGATCCAGGTCGAAGCCATTCGGAATGACCTGCATACGATCCGACGCGTACCCTAGGTTTGCATGGAACGTCCTCGATGTTTCCGAGCAGCAGACGATTCGCTTCGGCAGGCGACGCGAGAGCCGGGCGCACGCTCGAGCGGTCCAGATGGTGTGACGTTTGTCGGTTTCGGGATGCAATTCACTATGGCGTATGTTCCAGACCACTGTGGAGAGCCCTGCCAACTTGGCAGCGAACCCGCCGACCAGATCGGCGTGATACATCCAGGTCTGGACCACTTGAGGCCGCGATTTCCGCAGCCAGGCGGCAAGTCGGAGCAGGTAGAACGGGTTGGCGCTACCCCGCTTCATGCCTAACGCGCGAACGCGCGCGCCACTGGCCTGGAGCTTTTGAGCCATTGACCCTAAGTTCGTCAGGGAAATCACTTCGTTTTCGAATTGACTGGAATCCATTCCAGCAATGAGGCGCTGCAGCATCTT
>CAWHVA010000012.1:0-149681 GCA_963832615.1 uncultured Acidobacteriota bacterium | reverse complement strand
TATCCGCCGCTCTGTTTCACAATGCCGTACACCGTGGACAATCCCAGGCCGGTCCCTCGCCCATTCTCCTTCGTCGTATAGAAGGGCTCGAAGATGTGTGCCACGGTCTCCGCGCTCATCCCCGTGCCGGTATCGCTTACAGCCAGCATCACGTACCGCCCCGGCCGCACCGTAGCATGATCCCGCGCATAGCTCGCATCCAACTCCACGTTCGCCGTCTCGACAATCAACCGTCCGCCATCCGGCATCGCATCGCGCGCATTCACCACCAAATTCATGATCACTTGTTCGATCTGCCCAGGATCCGCCTTGATCGCTCCCACAGGCGCGTCCGCGACCGTCAACATCTCAATATCCTCGTCCATCAATCGCCGCAGCAATTTGTCCAGCCCAATCACGATGCTGTTCAGATCCAGCACCTTGGCTGCAATACCTGCCGCCGGCTGAACGCCAGTAGCTGCCGCACCAACCCCGACGCCCGCTCCGAAGCATCCTCGATCCGTTCGATGTCCGTCTTCAGCTCCGGCAACCCCTTCGCGCGCATCAGCGCCAGTTCCGTATATCCCTTGATGATCGTCAGCAAATTGTTGAAGTCATGCGCGATCCCCCCGGCCAACCGTCCAACTGCTTCCATGCGCCGGGCCTGCTGCAGCTGCGCTTCAAACTGTTTCCGCTCGGTGATATCGACGATGATCCCTTCCATTAGCGGATGGGAATCGCTGCCCGGCACGACCACCGCCGTATCGCTCACCCAAATCACCCGTCCATCCTGACGAATCACCCGGTACTCCGCCTGAAACCTCTCTCCTCGCTTGCTGGCGTCCTCCGCCGCCTCGACAACCGCGTGATCTTCCGCATGCACGTGGCGCATCCACTTCCGCGAATCCGCCAGCCAATCGTCCACGCTGATCCCGAACATCGTTTCCACTTGCGGGCTCACGTACAACCGCTGCCCTCGACGCCCAGTTCCGCGATATAACTGATCGCGGCAACCTGTTCGACCAGCGTCCGATATTTCGCTTCCGCCTCTTCACGAAATTTCTCCGCGCGGTAACGGTCCGAAATATCCCGGCCCACCGTCACGACGCCGCGATCCGGCAGCAGCGTAACGCTCATTTCCATCGGTAAGGGCTGGCCGTCGCGATGAATCGTTAGCGGCCCGAACCATTTGCCGTCCCGCTTCAACGCTTCCCGAATTTCGCGCTCACCGGTCTTACGTCCCGCGCCGCATGCATCTCCATCCACGACTTGCCAATCATCGTCTCCGGGTTGGCATGCCCCATCATTCGTGCGAACGCCGCGTTTACGTAGCTGTATTCACCATGCCGCGACACAATTGCCATTCCATCCATCGCCGAGTCCATCGCCAGCGTGTCGCGCCGCACTACTTCGGCCGCCGTCGCCTCGCGGTATTGACTGACGCCCAGCCGCACCGCATAACAGGTAATCGACGCGCCGAGCAACAGAAGCCCTATCCAACGCCATTCCGCCGCAAGCTGCGCTACCACCACCAGCACAATCAAGGGAGCGAGGGCCAGCATGAAGTTCTTCATCGCCAGTGCACCCAGCGTCTTGCTTCGCGATTGTGCCGTTTCCTCCTCAGCCGGCTCCCGCCACCGCGACGCCCAGATCGCACACGCCAGAAATGGCAACGACCACCCGATGTCACACCACGTTCCCGTTGGCGCGTTGCGTACGCTCTGCATGTAGTCCGCAATCCCCGACGAAATCGCGTTGATCAGCAGGAAAACCGTGAGCCCTCCGTAGAGCGAGCGTAGCCGCTTGGTGCGCACGCTTAACGTCGCGATCACCGCGGCCAACGTTAACGCCACATTGATGGCCTGGAAGGTCCACGTCATCAGCAGTTCGGAGCCCGGTCCGCTTACCCCGCTCAATACCTGCACGTAGTACAACCCGAAAAATCCTGAGAAAAACACGATCGCGATCTGGAGGGAATCCAGCAGCGTTTCCGCGTCGAAGCGCGGCGAATCTTTCTCTTTGTCCAGGAACAGCGCAATCGCAAAGAACACGCCTTGCGAATCAAACAGCATGCGCACGATCGAAATCGGCGGCGGCTGCGTGTGCAGATAGTTCTCGTAATACATCCATCCGAGATTGGCCACACCCCAGGTCGCCAGTCCCAGCCCGATCAATCGCCAAAACGGCCGGCTCAGCCCGCGTCCCCGCATCGAAGCCCCGAACGCCATCGCCGCCCCGATCGCGCACGCCACCAGTTGCAGCGAGTTTGCCGTAAACGAGCCGGCCGGCGACGTCCCCAGAATCAGGATTTCACCGACCTGCAGTCCAACGACAAAAAGCGCCACGATGGGCAGCTTCCAGGACATCCCCAGTGCTCCTTCGTTCTCATACGACAAATATGTCAATCATCAATTTTAGTGCATATTTCGCGGCGAAACGCGCGCAGCTTCACTCGCGATGCGCAAGCCTAACCCTCCACGAACCTGTACGTTAGGCCAGTCACCAGAAGGGAATCGAGGATCAGCCGGGAATGTGCGACGCGTATCGCAGGGGTCCTCAAGCCGACGTTACTCTTGGTCTACCAGTCCATCCACGCGTCAAAGTTCTGCGGCAAAATAGAACCGTGACAACCATTCACAATTCCGTCCGCCAAAGCGTCTCGCTCCCGGCCCGTATAGCCAAACGCGTGCTCGCCCTCGCGGAAAACAAAAAGACCAGCGCCAGCCGCGTCCTCGTCGACCTGATCGAAACCGGCCTGCAAGCCAAAGAAGCCCAGCATCAACGTTTCTTCGAAATCACCGACAAGCTAGCCGAAACCAAAGACCCCGCCGAACGCAAACGCCTTCAAGAAGAACTAGCCCGCATGACCTTCGCCGAGTAGTCTTTGTAGCGGCCGCTTTCCGAAGCGGGCGCCTTTGTTTCGCTTCAACGACATTCCGATGGACATTCCGGTGGGGGTCGGAGCTTTAGCTCCGACATTAGTGTGTCACTGAGAAAAGGGCTTTAGCCCCTGAGGAAATAGCGCGGTTCTACAGCGACTCTCAACTCCCCATTCTTATCCGAACATCCAATAAATGTCCTATCGGCCCTCGAACGGATACCGGTCCTGCGCCTGCACCGCCGCAGCCACTTTCCGCCGCAGCCCAATCGTATCCACCGCCCCACGCTTGCCAAACCGCTTCAGCACCGCCATCTGCGTGGTCAGCATATCGCCTTCATGCACCGCGGCGATCGCCCTCTTCGCCTCATGTTCCAGACGCTCCGCCGCATCCGCGATAAACACGCGCGCCGCATCGATCATCACGCCAGACGCCGCCTCGCCCTTCGCCGCCGCAGCCTTCTGCGCCCGCAGCAAACACGACTCCATCGCATACACTTCCATCACGATATTCGACAGCGCGCCAATCAATTCCTGCTCGTCGGCCAGCTTCTCGCGGAATTTCTGCACCGCGCCGCCCGCAGCCTGCAAAAACATCTTCTTGGCATTCGCCACCACGCGCGATTCTTCCGCAAGCACGCCTTCCGGCGCCTCCTCAAACGACGGCCCAGCCAAAATCTCATCCGCCAGCTTCATCGCCGCCGGAATCAACGCCAGCTGCCCGCCCATCGCCCGCTTCATCAACATCTGAATAATCAGCATCCGGTTGATTTCGTTGGTGCCCTCAAAAATCCGGTTGATGCGCGAATCCCGGTAAGCCCGGCACACCGGATAATCCTCGTGGAATCCATATCCGCCGAAAATCTGCACGCCCTCATCCACCACAAAATCCAGCATCTCGCTGCCATACACCTTCGCGATCGAGCTCTCGATCGCGTATTCCTCCAACACCTTCATCGTGCTCTGAATTTTACTTGCCCCGATCTGCGAGGGGTCGCCACCCGAAGCCGCGGCCGCCGCCATGGCCGACTCGATATTCCCCGAACTCCGGTACACCATCGACTCCACCGCGAAGATCTGGATCGCCATCTCCGCCAGTTTTTCTTTCATCAACCCGAACTCGCCAATCTGCTTCCCAAACGCTTTCCGTTCCTTCGTATATTTCGACGCCGTCATCAGCACATACTTTGATCCGCCGACCGCCGAAGCTCCCAGCGTGAACCGCCCCGCATTCAAAATGTTGAACGCCACAATGTGCCCGCGCCCGATTTCGTGCAGCACGTTTTCCTTTGGCACTTTGCAATTTTCCAGAAACACCGGGGTCGTCGAGCTTCCATGAATCCCCATCTTGTGCTCTTCATTCCCAGGCTTGCATCCCGGAAATGCTCGCTCCACAATGAACGCGGTAAATTTCTCGCCATCAACTTTCGCGAACACCACATACAAATCCGCGAACCCGCCGTTCGTGATCCACATCTTCTGCCCGTTCAAAATGTAGTGCGTACCTTCCGGATTCAATTCCGCGCGCGTCAATGAATTCTGCGCATCCGAACCCGCTTGCGGCTCCGACAAACAATACGCCCCGATCATCTCCGCCGAAGCCAGCTTCGGCAGATATTTCTTCTTCTGCTCCTCGGTCCCGAAATAAACGATCGGCAAGGTGCCAATCCCCGCGTGCGCCCCGTGCGTAACCGCAAACCCGCCATAAATCGAAAGCTTCTCGGTCAATACCGTCGTGGCAATCTTGTCCAACCCCGCCCCGCCGTACTCCTCCGGGATGCCCCCGCTCATGATCCCCAGCTCCGCGCCCTTCCGCACCATCTCCGCCATCAACCCGGGCTTCTTGTTCTCCAGGTCCTTCACCAGCGGCAAGACTTCCTTGGTCACAAACTCTTCCGCGGTCTGCCCGATCAGTTTCTGGTCGTCGGTAAGGTCCGCCGGGGTAAACACATCCTGCGGCAACGCCGACTCCAGCAGAAAACTTCCACCCTTTGCAGCAGGCTTGTTCAAGGTTGCGGTAGCCATCGATATGCTCCTTCGTGTCAGCGGCCAGAAATGGAGGGCCCAGGGAACCAGCGGAATATCATCTTACGCCCGCCAGCGCATCCCAGCAATCGCACCGACCTGGCAGTCCCAATTGTCACGATAACGTCTCTGCTCCGTGACCTCTGCGCTCCGGCCTCTGTGAACTCTGCGTTAAATCCCTGTTCTTTCTTTATCCAGGATGCCCGCCGAAAAGGCTATAGACCAAAAGTCCCAGCACAAACAAGGTCACAAAAACGTAAGTCCAATCCCGCTCATACAAGAACGCAAAAAACGAAAACGCCACCCGCGCCACCGGCGTAGCAATCAAAACCAGCAATCCCAACTGAATCAACCCTCGCCCATGAAACGCCAAAGCCTCATGGAAAATCCCCGAAACGGTCCGCAAGTCCCCCGGCTCCCCCTGAAACACCCGATAGTCCGTCACCGGCACCCGATGCCGCGTCAAATACACCACGCCGCCCACAAGCACGATCGCCGCCGCCAACACCACGCCCGTCCGCAGCAACCCACCCATAATCTCGTCCATCCGCTGATCCGACCGGTGAACCGTAGCCTCACCATAGCTTCTTCTCCTTCTCCGTGTCCCTCTGTGAACTCTGTGTTGAAATCCTTCTTTATCGTTACTTTACCTCATTACGTCATTACTTCGCTTTTCCTCAAAGCCGTCCAGTCAACCCGCTATAAATCATCTCAATCGCCAAAACCCCAATCACCCCGCTAAACACATATCGCAGCACTTTCACATTCGCTCCCGCCAGAACCCGCGCCCCAGCCAGCGATCCCAGCAAAACTCCCAGCATCACGGGCATCGCCAACCCGGGATCGATGTATCCACGGCTCAAGTAAATCCCCGCACTAGCCGCCGCCGTCACCCCAATCATGAAGTTCGACGTCGTCGTCGAAACCTTGAACGGCAGCTTCATGGCCCTGTCCATCGCCAAAACCTTCACCGCGCCCGACCCAATCCCCAAGAGTCCGGAAAGCACGCCGGCAACGAACATCAGTCCAAATCCCAATGGCACACCGCGCACATGGTAACTCTCCAACCCATGCTCGCCCGGAAACGTGCCGTCCATCCGCAGCCAGGTCGCAATCCGGTCCGGTCCCTGATCCTGTGTTGCATGAGGCTTCTCGCGGAACGAGACAATCGCCGAATAGATCAGCACCAGCCCAAAAATTACGGCAATGACAGAAGCGTGGAGATACAACGCCAACGCGGCGCCGCCCAGCGCCCCGATCGTAGTCGCAATTTCCAGGAACATTCCGACACGGATATTGGAGTAACCCTCTCGCACATAAGCTGCCGCCGCGCCGCTCGAGGTCGCAATCACCGACACCAGCGCCGCCCCAATCGCATATTTGAGATCCACGTGAAACACCAGCGCCAGCAGCGGCACGACCACCACGCCACCGCCCAACCCCGTCAGCGCTCCAAGAAATCCCGCCAACAGCGAACCAATCCCAATCAGTGCCGTAAACTCAACGGTATTCACCCATTCCCCTCAACGAATCCCTACTACCGATGATCCCATTGGAAAACTTTCGCGTCGTGGCCCCGAACGACTGTTCCGTCCAAGTTGGAATTTTCCTGTGTGCCACGACGGAGTCATCTTCAGGCGGTTGGCCGTCAGTTCGATGCTTCAGAGTATGCGAATGGTGAAAGAAAAGAAGCGTAACGTTGAGCCGCCAGCGGCCCGCAGTGGCACAGCCATTCCTGGCTGTGTACGCCTCAGATGCGCTCAAATATCCCGGCCGCGCCCATGCCGCCGCCGATGCACATGGTGACCATGCCGTATCGCGCGTTTTTGCGCTGTAAATCGCGGATCAACGTAGCCGTAAGTTTCGCCCCAGTGCAGCCCAGCGGGTGGCCCAGGGCGATCGCGCCGCCGTTTGGATTCACGCGGGATGCGTCAAGCCCCGCTTGCTGAATCACCGACAGCGATTGCGCCGCGAACGCTTCGTTGAGCTCGATCACCGCGATATCGCCGAGCGAAAGGCCCGCCAACTTAAGCGCCTTCGGAATCGCGAAGACCGGACCGATGCCAAACTCCTCAGGTGGGCACCCCGCGGTGGCGTAGGCGACGAAGCGGGCGAGCGGTTTGAGCCCGAGCGACTTTGCCCGCGTGTCGCTCATAATCACGCAGGCCGCGGCGCCATCACTCATCGGCGAGCTGTTTCCCGCGGTGACCATACCCTTCACGTGAAATGCAGGCTTTAGCTTCGCAAGAATTTCAAGCGAGGTGTCCGCGCGAGGCAGTTCGTCGGTGTCGAACGTAAATGTCTGCGTGGCTGCTTTGACGGCCGCCTTCGCGCCACCGCGCGAGGAATGCGACGAGGACGCGCCGTTGCCATTCGTAGGCACCGCCGTGATCTTCACTTCGACCGGAATCGTCTCGTCCTTGAAGTTGCCGGCAGCGATCGCGACGAGCGCCTTTTTGTGGGAGTCCGCGGAAAACTGATCCGCCTGCTCACGCGTGATGCCAAATTTGCGCGCGATGTTTTCCGTCCCCAAGCCCATGTTGATGTACGCGTCCGGATAGTGATCGACCAGCCAGGGATTCGGCGAGACTTTGTTACCGCCCATGGGCACCAGCGACATCGATTCGGTTCCGCCCGCCACAATGACTTCCGCCGAACCGCCGCGTATGCGCTCGGCCGCCAGCGCAATCGCCTGCAATCCCGAAGAGCAGAATCGGTTGATGGTCATTGCGGAGGTTTCCACCGGTAGCCCGGCTCGCAGAGCGGCGATGCGTGCGACGTTCATACCCTGTTCGCCCTCGGGCATCGCGCACCCGAGGATCACGTCGTCGATTTCCTTGGCATCCAAACCGGGGACCCTCGCCAGCGCTTCCTTGATTGCCAGCGCCGCCAGATCGTCAGGGCGCGTGGAACGTAGCGAACCCTTGTAGGCGCGGCCAACCGGAGTGCGGATAGCGGAAACAATCACGGCTTCAGGCATAACGACCTCGCGAAACAGAAAGTAACCTCTTCATTGTTCAACTCCGGTAATGATAAAGCAACTTCCAGGCAATGGCTGTTATGCGTGTCCGAAAGGCGCCTCTTGTTTCGCGTGGAGGAAAGGTCTATACGTGAGAAGAACGTGTGCGACGGTGTTAGCTGCAACATTCAGGGGAGAGAGAATGCGCAAGAGTGTGATTGCTAGTCTGTTTTTGGTAGTGGTGCTGGGTTTGCCGCTGGTTGGCTGCCAGGACACGAAGGCTCGGCAGGAGAATGACCAACTGAAGGCGCAGTTAGCGGAACTGCAGAAGGAAAACGCGGATCTCAGCAGCAAGGTCGATGGTCTGGCCAAGGAAAATTCCGCGCTCGCGAGCGAGAACGAAAAGCTCAAGGCCCCCAAAAAGTCGACGAAGAAATCGACGAAAGGCAAACACCACAAACACAAGCAAACGACGACCAGTTCGAACTGATCGATGGTCACAAACAATGGTGCTACAGGCTGGCCAGGCAGGTCGAGATGGCTGGCTTGAAGAGATGACGCAAGATTTTGCTGTGCCCGGAAAAAGCCAAATCGCCGATAGGTTTTGAATGCCTGGGCAACCGGGGCGCAGCAGTGCTGCGCCCCTACAATGAAATCGCAACAAAGGGAATCATGCTTACCGTGGGGCGCCGGCTTTGCGGATGTAGATTTGGCCGTTGAAGTTGGTGAATTGGAGTTCTGGGCCGCCGCCGTTGATCGAGCCTCTTACGGTCTTGTCGATTTTTACGCGGTATTTGCCGCCATGGTCGCGGCCGTCTTCGACGATGGGTTGCGCCGACGAGGCTTGCATTTGCACGTCGAAATCGCTGAAGACGTCGCCGCGGTCGGAGCGCAGGCTGACATTGGCTTTCAGGTCTGCGGGGAAGGTTACGTCAATGTCGCCGTTGAGGGAGCTGAAGGCCATGGGTTTCTGGTTGATGCGTGTAAAGGTGACGAGCAGGCGGCCATTGAGCGCGTGGGCCACGGCGCTGCCAGCGATGTTGTTGAGAGTAACGGATCCGTTCACGTTGTCGACATCCATTTCGCCATCTACGCCGGTGACCACGATGTCACCATCATTTACCGCGCGCAGGTGTAGGGAGGTGTGGACGGGCACCGAGATGCTCAGATCAATAGTGCGCGCAAAAGACTCGGTGTTGATCTTGACCTGATTATTTTCCTCTTCGACAGTAAGGCCGGTAGTGACGATGGAGATGCGCTTCGGTCCGGATTCCTGGTGTGCGCTTTCGTGGTTGCGGACACGTGCTTCCACGATGACTTCTTTTCCTTCGTAGGCCTTTACGGTAATACCGCCGTCGATGAGGCTTGCCTTTACGAGCGCGGGGCGCGCGGGATCGCTGAGCGTTACCGAGACGCGATCGGCGCCCGATTGCGTCTGTGTTGACGCCTGTTCTTCGGCGCGGGCTTGCATTTGCGATGCGCCCAGCGCGAAGCCTGCGAAGGCGACGGCTGCTGCAAAGATGTATGGGAAACGGCGAGTATGGTTATTCATGGTTTTCAAGGATACGGATATCTCCATTTAGATTTTCGATCTTGATTTCAGGGCCGCCGGCGCTGACGCGGCCAGCGGTAAAACGGTCGGTGTGATAGACCACTTTGTTGCCACGGTGCTCTTCTTGCGGCGCGTGCAGAGACGCGGTAGTGACCGGAAAATCGCTGTAAACGCCGCCGTTGAAGGTCTTGAAGCGGAAGTCGGCGGAGAGGCCTCGTGCAAAGAAGAGATCGATGTTGCCGTTGACCGACTGAAAGCTGGAATTCTCGCGCGGGTTTTCGCGAAAGCTGACTTTGACGGGGCCATTGACGGTGTGCGCCAGGCCGGAGCCGGCCATGCCATCGAGCTCGATGTCACCGTTCACGTTGCGCGCGATGAAATTGCCGGTGACGTTGTGGACGAGGACGCGGCCTTCATTCACGGTTTTCAACTTGATATCGACATTGCTGGGGACGTGGAGCACAAAATCCATTTTGACGATATAGCCGTCGTCGTCGCGGCGGCGGGAGCTGCGGCAGCCATCTTCACACTGGCAGCGGAACGGGCCGTCAACGTAGAGCTTCAGGCCACCATCGGGTTGCGTGATAGCGAGCGTGACTTCTTTGTGGGCGAGCGCAAGGGCGTCCTTCGACTCAGCGCGAATCGTCTTGTCGACGACCAGTTCGACCTGATCGGAAGTTCCGCCAACGACTTCGATCGAGCCCCAAATGTTGTCGATGTCGATGGATTTTCGGGCGGCGCCGGCAAGCGAGAAGGATTTCTGGATGACCTCGTGGTCCTGCACGGGAAAGCTGGTGTCGGAATCATCGCGGAGAGCGGCGTAGGCATGCTTGATCTGAATCGCGCGGGCTAGATACCTCACGACACTTTCGGCCGAGCGCGCGATCGGACGGCGCGCGACGAACCAGATCGTCAGCGTCAGCAGCGCCGCTGCGTAGATCGCGAGAATTCGATTGAACGGTGTTACTCGCACGATTCCTCCTTACTTAGCTGGTTGCCAAGATGGCGCCCGCCCTTCGCCGCTCAGGGTAAAGCAGTGCTGCGCCCCTACAACTTACCTACTGCAATTTGCTGATGGCCCACTCCGCGCGCTGGCGGACGGCGGGGTTTAGATTTGGTGTTTGCTGAAAATTGCGCAGGCGCTGGGCAGCGTCGGGATCACGCCACTCGGCGAGCTGATCAATCAGCGCGACCTGCACCAGCGGGGATTGCTGCTCCTGGAGCGCGTCGCCGATACCTTTGCGAACCTGTGGCTGACTGGCGTGGCGGCTGAGCGCATCGAGCGCGGCAAGACGGACGTCGACGCTGCCGTCATAGCGCAACGTATGCAACAGGGCTGATTGAATTTGCGGATCGAGATGCGCTTCGAGGCCGCTCCAGCTCACGCCTTGCAGGCGCTCGCTGGCGGACTGTTGTTGCAGCAGGGAGAGCGCGACCAGCTGGCGCATGCTGGTCAGCTCGGCGTGCATGGCGGCAATTTCGTTGGGAGGCGCCTGAACTGGTCCGATATGGACGCGCGTGCCGATGAATACGCCCAAGATCAGAAGAACAGCACTCCAAGCAATGGCTCCGAGCGGCGAGCGTAGCCACGCAAAGAAGCTCCATGGCGCTGCGCGCTCGCTGGAATCGGTGACGTTTGGCGTTGCGATCTCGGGAGAAAACGCCCGCCTCGGAAGGCGGCCGCTACTAACTTCAATGCTTCTATCGCTGCTGATTGTGGGATAGGCATGTAGCATGGCGTCGAAGCGGGCGCGGGAGTCGGGACTGGGTTGATCGGGTGGCAGAAGCGCGAGCTTCTTCCACATGACGACGTCTTGGGCGCAGGTCGCGCAATGCTCGCAGTGTTGCTCTACCTGGCTCACTTGCTCGCGCGCGAGGCTGCCTTGCAGGTAGTCAGGCAGGAGTTCGGCGATCTGTTCGCAGTTCATTGCAGTCTCCTTGTGGGAGTGGGGCTTGTGGGAGTGGCGGAATCTCCCGGAGCGCGACGCGAGTCGATTGGTCTTGGGCCACTTTCCAGCTGCAGGAAAATTTCGCGTAGCTGCTGGAGGGCACGGTGGACGCGGACTTTGACGGCGCCGACTTCGCAGCCCAGCAGGAGGGCGATGTCGTCGTACTTGAGTTCCTGAAAGCGGCTGAGAATCAGGATTTCGCGCTTGTCTTCGGGTAAGTGCATGAGGGCGGTTTGGAGCATCGCGGCTTCCTGGAGTTGTTGCGCGGAATCCGCGAGGACTGGTGGAGCGACAGGCTCGGAAGTAAACGGGGATTCGGGTCGAACTTTGCGAACCTGATCCAGGCGAGTGTTGCGGGCGATTTGGTACATCCAAGTGCGGAAGTTGGTGCCGGGACGGTAGGTTTGGCGATAGCGGAGGATGCGGAGGAAGACTTCCTGGACCAAGTCTTCGCTGACGGTGTGGTCTTGAGTCATCTTGGAGTAGAAGTTGAAGAGCGGGGCTTGGTAGCGGTCGAACAACACACCCAGCATCTCGACTTCTCCGTTGCGCACTTGGAGCATAACGTCCTCGTCAGAAACCGACTTCATTCGGTGGCTGTCGTTTCTGCATCGGCGGTGATTGCCTTTGCATGGATGAATACCGAGGGACGGGAGAAAGGTTACAGGGAAAGAGCGAAGTAATGAGGTAAAGAAGTAATGAGGCATTGAAGGTCGAAGGGATTCGGCGGGAGAGGGGAAAAAAGACAACGCAGAGACGCTGAGGGGCGCAGAGGTTCCGCAGAGGTAGCGGCGGGGGGGCAGGCACTGTTGACCTTTTGCGTAATCCCTCCCCTGGGTTTTTGTAAGTGTTCATTCTAAACGGAGATAAAGTCATTTGTTTTGATAGACTTGTGTAAGTATTGATTTTACGTAGGTTACTGGATCGTGCGGTAGGGGCTCGGATTTCTGTATAGATTGCTGCATATCGGGTTCTTGGGCATGGGGTTCTGGTTGGGGGGCTTCACACGGATGGTCGGGGTTGGCTTGGGTGAAGGCTGCGCGGATTTCTTCGCGCCAGGAGGTCGTGCCGAAGGCGTTGATGTATTCGTGTTGGGACAGGTGAATGGCCTGGAGGAGGGTTTGGCTTAGGTAGGCCAGGGTGGAGGCGGCCCGTGGTTTGAGGTGGCCTTGGGCAACGGCGGACATGATATGAGCCAGCGCGGAGCTTAGGTCGGAGCCGGAGAGATAGTTTGCGGAGAAGCGGGTGGCGAGGTCGCGGCCTACCTGGTCGGCGGCTTCGGCTTGCGCTTCTTTGCGGGCGTGGTAGGTGCAGAGGTAGGGATGGGAAGTTTTGCGGGGCATGCGGCAGTGGTGGCCGTTGGCGTAGGCGAAGGAACAGACCAGGGCGCGGCCCTCGAACGGAGTCGTGGACATGGAAGTCTCCTCAGAGAGAATTTGGATTTTTGATGATTTGGATTACGGCTAGGCGTACTTCTTGATGGAGACAGTGTAGCTGATGATAAGCGGAAGGTCAAGTATAAAAATCGGTACTGCGGAGGAAGACGCAGGGTTCTCATTGTCGGTTGCCCGACGATGGGTACTCGATCAACAGCACTTCGGCTCGGTGGGGGCTAGTTTGCGGGCCCGGCGAACAACAGCAGATTCCCATCCGGATCTTTGACGATGAAATTCCTGGCGCCCCAAGGCTGCTTTTTCAGTGTCTGGTGAAAGGTAACCCCAGCGGACCGAAATTCAAGAAACAATAGCTTGATCTCGTCCGCAGTAGCGACGGTCATGGATACCGACAGCAGTTCCTCACGATCACGGACCTTCGACTCGATTACGCGCCCCTCGAAGCACCGAAGGTTGAGATGCGCCGCGTCGCGACCCATCTGTGCGTAGTAGGGAGGGTCACCGTAACTGAATACGAGCGAAAAGCCTAACTTCTCATGGAAGAATTGGGATGATCTCTTGATGTCGGTGACGAGCAACTGTGGCTCTGCGCAGACAATCGTCGCTTTGGATGGCGACGATTTCACTTTGCGCGACGCGGTGGAAAGCCCAGCTTTCAGGGCTTGCCAACTATCGAAGCCGTGCTGTCTTGCGACCATTTCTTGCGCATCGCAGAGCTTAAAGGTGGCCGCAAGAATCTCCGAATCGGGCATATTCAGGAAACGAGGCATAAGCCCGCGAATCTGCGCGGCGACGGGATAGTGGCGTTCACGATGCCAACGCAGTATGAGCTTAGCTTGCTTTTTGAGGTTTTCTAGATTGGGCATGCAGGCCTCCACGATGGGATCGTAGGTGGGCATTGCCCTTCGGCGACGCGCCGATGCACCCTACATGCGCCGGGAGCAGTATCTGCCGCCGTGTCAGTGACTGTCAATTGAGAACGATGGTGGACGACACGTCGGTCAGCAGCACTTACAGATTTTTGTCGTATCACCGCCGGAGAAACTGCCTGCCGGCGGTGGATCACATGGTTGCCATTTTGGAAGGGGACACAGACAGGAGTGTCTGTGCTACCGGGAAAAACATCGCGTCATAGTCCGGCTTGACAGCTGAGGGGTCGCTTTTGCTCCAAGGAACATTACGAGCAGTAGGCGCGACCCTTTAGTCGCACAGCGATACGAGTAAGGCATTGCGGAAGTCAGGGGCCATCCTTGCGGGTGCATTTCGCCTTATGCGGCGGAGGTGGCTCGTTTTGTTTCGACGACTTTGTGTGTTGAAGCTGCGGACGAGAATAGAGATATGAGGCCTTCGGCTAGCGTTGGGTGAGTTAGGACCGCATCACGTAGCGCGGTATAGGGCAGTGCTGCGATCATGGCAACCTGGACGGCAGCCAAGACCTCTCCTGCGCCGACACCGAAGGCCGTGAAGCCGAGGATGCGATCGCTATCAGTCTCCACGAGGGCTTTTACGAACCCGCGAGTTTCCGAAAACGTGCGTGCACGCAGGTTAGCTTCCATGGGGACTTTAAACAGGCGATACGCTACCCCTTGAGCCTGCGCTTCTGTTTCACTTAGACCGATATGGGCGAGTTCGGGGTCGGTGAACAGACAATAGGGGACTTGCCTGCCGGTGGTCACACGATTACCGGCGGTTAAATTGGCGTGGACTACCCGGAAATCGTCGATGCTGATGTGCGTGAACTGCGGGCTACCGGCGACCTCGCCGATGGCCCAGACGCCGGGCGCGGTGGTCTGCAGGCGGTCGTTGACCTTGATATATCCTCGGTCGGTGAGTTGGACGCCGGTGAGTTCCAGGCCGAGTCCTTCGGTGTTGGGATGGCGGCCTGTGGCGACCAATATATGAGTACCCTTTAGGGCTTTCTCCATTCCGTTCTGCTCGATGACGACGCTCACCGAGTCGCCAGATTTGCCGGACACTTGCTTGATCTGGGCATTCAGGAGCACGTCGACGCCTTCATCTGCGAGCAGGCTGCCAAGAGCCTCGCATACGTCCGGGTCTTCTTTGGACATCAATCGTCCATTGCGATCAATCAGAGTGACTTTGCTTCCGAATCGCCGCATGGCCTGGGAAAGCTCCACTCCTATGTAGCCACCGCCGATGACGAGCAGGTGTTCGGGAACTTGGCCTAATTCGAGCGCCTCGATGTGCGTGAGCGGTTGTGCTTCCGCAAGACCAGGAATTGCCTCCAATGTGGCCCGTGTGCCGGTGCTGACGATCACATTGGTACCGCGGAGTTGACGAGTGGTCCCGTCGGGAAGGGCGGCCTCCACTGTTCTCGGAGCAACGAAGCGGCCGGTGGCCAAAATGAACTCGGCGCCGGTCTGCCGGTAATTTTCCATGTACATTTCGTTCAGGCCGCGCACCATCTTGCGTTTGCGTTCTCGGACGCCGGACATGTCAATCGTGAAGCCGTCGTGAGCAATGCCAAACTCTTTGCTTCGGCGAACGTAGTCCACAACTTTCGCGCTATGGATAACGTTCTTGCTGGGAAGGCACGCAATATTAGGGCAAGAGCCGCCAATATACTTGCGGTCGACGACTGCGACGCGCTTGCCTTCGCCTGCAAACGTCCACGCAGCGACGGTCGAGCCCGTGCCGCCACCTAGAATCACCAGATCAAAATCTTCCGGCTGCGTGTTCTTATTGGACTGGGCCGATGAAGTATTGGTCGTGCTGTTCATGCGGATTTGTCTCCTTGTTCATAGCCTTGGGGAACGACTGCGGCCTTCAGAAACACTTCCTCCTACCGGAGTTCGATGCGGAAGGATTTGCGTTCGGCTCATGGTTTTGGGCGCCCGAATGGAAATCCAACCTCCGATGGCGGAGGTCCGCAGCCCAGCAATGGGTGTTGCTGGGACTCTGGATGAACGTCAATGTGAATGATGTGCTGTGCTAGTCTATCCTGTTTTTCGAGGACAACATGAGCCTGCAGCCAATCATCCGCACACTATCGCAAACGCTATTTGCAATCCTTCTCGCGCTGCCAGCCTTGGCCCAACAGCGCGCTGCTCCGATCTCTCCCACGGGCATCCCTTCCACGGGCTACGCCGGGCTGGATGAGTACCGGGCGTCGCGGATTTCAATCTATACGGACGATTTCGGGCAACTGGCACGGTATCGGGAGGCCAACGCCGCGCTCGCGCCGCCTGCGGCGGGCGAAAACCGAGTCGTATTTCTTGGCGACTCCATCACCGACTACTGGAAGTTGCCGGATTATTTTCCTGGCAAGCCTTATATCAACCGCGGCATCGATGGGCAGACCACGCCCGAGATGCTGGTGCGTTTCCGGCAGGATGTGATTGCGTTGCACCCCAGGGTGTTAGTTTTACTCGCGGGAACCAACGACATCGCCGGCGTCACTGGGCGCACGTCTGACGAGGACATCGAGGCCAACTATGCTTCGATGGCCGAGCTGGCGCGCGCGCACCATATCCGGATGGTGTTTGCGTCCGTCCTACCCGTTCACAATTACACGCACGATGCTGAGGAGTCATTTGCGCTGCGTCCGCGCGATAGAATTTTGGCGCTGAACAAATGGCTCAAAGACTACTGCGCTAAAAACCAATTCGTGTATCTCGACTACTTCAGCGCCGTGGTAGACGAGCGAGGCATGCTGAAGCGCGCTCTAGCCGACGATGGGGTGCACCCGACGGATGCGGGGTATAAGATCATGGCGTCCCTGGCGGAGAAGGCGATTCAAGCGGCGCTAGTGGAAAACAGAGCCCAGTAAGCTGCATGCCGCTATCTCGGGCTGGTCCCCGGAGAACAGTCGAGCGGCGATCGCCAACGGCTTAGGACACATCGTCAAAGACAGGGCGCCTCCTGCATTCTTTTCCTGCTTTTGTATTCTCGCTGATCAGTCCTCATAAGTCCGCCCATCGACCCTTATTCCGGGTTGCTCGTTAGTCGGGAACCTTTGCATTCACTCGGAGCGTAATGCCTGGATGATGGCGATTTGGGGCTGCAACGGTGGGAAGGCCGCCGCTCGATAGTAGATGCCCGCGATGGAAGGCGCCGCTTAGGTCGGGTAAGGCAGGGCTGCGCGGCTAGTTGTGGTCTGCGAGTGGTTGTAAAGGTTGAGGGTTGGCGCTGGGAGTAACGTCACTCGGCTGGATACGGAATGGCTGTTTTTTCCAATAGGTAAGAGAGCGCCACGCCCATTCGAGGGGGCCGAAGCGGAAGTGGCGCAGCCAGATGGGACTGATGACGAGAATCACAACCCACACCGCAACGACGATTCCGTAAAGCTGGTAACGCTGGAGCTTACCGAAAAGGCCAAAACCGTAGCCTTCGAAGAGCGTAGTGCAGATCAGCGACGTGAGAATGTAGTTGGAAAAAGCCATCCGGCCGGCGTAGGCGAGAGTTCTGGTAGCGGACTGCAATGCGCCGGACTTGATCACCAGAAGAATCACGGCGATGTAGCCGAAGGCCGTGAAGCGCCCAAATTCATACTCAACGCCGGTGAGGTACCAAGGACCGATACTGAAGTGTTGCGTGACGGCCAACCAGGCGGCCCAGGTGTCCGAAGGCACGCCAATGGCAAAGGACAGCAGCGCCATCCAGACATAAAATTTTGTGGAATAGCTGCCGGTGAGCACGCCGAGCTTCATCAACGCCAGGCCGATCAGCATCATGGCCAGGATGTCGAATCGCGAAAAACCGTAAATGGGCGCACTATGAAAGCGGTAGACGTCCTTGGCACGATAGGCGAGAAGTCTGAAGTATCCGCCGAGGTGCGCATCCGTTTCCTTCTTCAAGGCTTCCGGGGGTGGACTGAACTCCTTAACGGCGTCTTCCCACTCTTTCTTCTGGTCTTCCTGATCGGATGTCAGCTTTTTGCCGGCTTTTTCATCGGCTTGAATCTGGAAATCCGCGCGGTGCAGATTCTCGAGATGCACATAGGTGTAAGCGCCATTACCGGCCATGCCCAACACCATGATTCCGGCGGTGATCAGCAGGGCTCGCGGGGAAAGCTTGCGCAACGGGTACAGAACGAGACCCATCAGAGAATAAGGAAAAAGGATATCGCCATCCCAGATCAAATAGGAGTGCATCAAGCCGAAGAGCATGAGCCACAGCATGCGACGGTAATGAATGTCCGCGGCGTCGGCGGCAGCGCCTTTGCGGGAGAGGCGATCGATCAATAGGTAGACGCTGGCGCCGAAAGCCACCGAAAAGATGGCGCGCATTTTGCCGTCCGCGGCGACGTTCATAAAGCACCACGTGAAGAGATTCAGACCGGTAGCGCCCCCAGCTGGTACGGGATTGGCATAAGCGGATAGAGGTAGACCGAACCCGCAGATGTTCATCAAGAGGATGCCCAGCAGACCGAATCCGCGAATAGTGTCGAGCGCGGAAATTCGTTCGTCGAGGCGGACAGGGGCGATCGCCGGGGCGTGTTCCTGCGGCGACGCGCTCGAGAACGGTGGAAGAGACGAAACGCTTGGGGCGGCAGTGGCGGCGGAAGCCGTAAACCCATCGGGCGCTGTCATGTGTATCTCACACGAGCAGAGGATTTGGCCCGGGATCCCCTATTTGGCTCCAAAAGCAGCACCATCGTACACCCGTCTTTCCTGATCGCCATGCGTTTTCGTTGGGGGCTGGGCAGCAGGCAGGGGGCTTGGAGGGACTGGCGCGCGAATCATTTTGGTTGGGGGAGCGCCGGGCTAAAGCCCGGCACCTACATAGTCCCGATCAGCGCTTTTTGGTGATGATTGGAGTGTGTTTGGTGGGGATGAAGATGGTGCCGGGGATTTCTATGTTGAATTTTTTGGCGTAGTTGCCTTGGTTGATGGCTATGGATACGCGGCCGCGAGAGTCGATGTAGAGGAGGGAGTCGCCTACCGGGACGTCCATGAAGGTTTTGCCGTACTTGAGGGTTACGGGCTTCTTGTTGATTCGGACTGGGACTCTGTCGCCCACTACGTAGCCTAGTTTTTGGAAGTCTTCGCGAGGGATATCGGTGATCAGGGAGCCGAAGGGGTCGTCGAGGCCGATCAGGTCACCAGCGATGCCCTTGTCGGTCATGGTTGCGGTTCTTGTCGTCAGGCGGACCAGTTCGGCGAGTGCAGGGCCGACTAAATTGTAGTCCCAGCCTGCGGCTAAATGGGCGGCTGTGGGGGAGAAGATGTCGCGGCCGTGAAAGGTGGAGGAGACGGCGGCTTGGATCATCCAGTTTTGGTTAGTGATTTCGCGGGCGGAGTCGAAGCCGTCGCGGTCGAGGGTGGGGGTGAGGACGCCGTTGTCCGGGGCCACGAAGTATTGGCCTTTTTTCGATTTGGCGACGATGGCTTTGCGGGAGGTGCCTACGCCGGGATCGACAACGATCAAGAAGACCGTGTTGGCGGGGTAGTACGGGGTGACGCCGTAGAGAAAGCGCGAGGCTTCCTCGATGGAGAAGGGGGTGACCTGGTGGGTGATGTCGGTGAGGCGGGCCTCTGGGGCGATGCCGTAGATCACGGCGCGGCAGATAGCGACGGCGTCATTGGCGGTGCCGAAGTCGGTCATGAAGACGATGGTGGGGCGGGAAGGGGAGGCGGTTTGAGGTGTGGCTGGAGATTCCTTTGGAGCGGGTTGTTGCTGGCAGGCTGAGCAGAAAAGGACGAGAGTGAGTACAGAAAGCGCGAGCAGGCGAGTCCGCAAGGTCAATTCTCCGAAGAAGCGGTATCGAAATGGGCCGAAATTTGATGGTCTTGTGCCGCAAACCGCCAAGTATACCTGAAGGCGTCCGAGAACTTTAACACGTATGGGGCAAGCAGAATTCTGACGGAATACGTTGGACCGGTGCGCGGAATTCTGTAAGCTTAGGTGCCGTTTCTTCGCCGGTTGTCCGTCTGCGCAAAGCGGGTAGGGGCAAACAGCGCCCGCTTCCGAAAGCGGCCGCTACGGCGAATTTTGGGGTGTTCGTAGTAATTCTCGAGGATTTCGCAGCTAACAATCCGCTCAGCCTGTAGGTTCGGGGGACGTCCGACGATTGATTCACATTAAGGAGAACTACTGTGCGCCGAAGTGTCTTTCTGGGGATGGTTCTGTGCTTACTGGGAGTGTGTGCGCGAGCCGATCAAGTGACTTTGAAGAATGGGGATCGCATCACGGGCACCATCGTGAAGGTCGATGTTAAGGCCGACGACAAAACCAAAACGGAGTTGCTGATCAAAACGGAATTTGCCGGAGACGTAACGGTGCAATGGGATGCGGTGACCGCCATCGTGGCGCCGGAAGCGCTGCACCTGACTTTGAAGGATGGGCAGACCGTAGTGGGGCCGGTGACCACAGTGGACGGGAAATTCGATGTGACCACCGCGACCACCGGAGAAGTTGCGGCGCCGAAGGATACCGTGGTGACGGTGCGCAACGAAGCCGAGCAAAAGGCGTACGACGCGGAGGTCGACCGGCTGAAGAATCCACACTTGTTGGATTTCTGGAGCGGCTTGGTGGATACGGGGTTGAGCCTGACACGGGGGAACTCCGCGACGCTGAGCTATAACCTGGCGGCGAAGGCGGTGCGCGAGACAGCGAAGGACAAAATTACGGTATACACGACGGCGGTGTATGCCACCGACGACACAACTCCGCCAAGTCATACGACCGCGCATAACATCATTGGCGGTATTCGCGGCGATTTCAATCTGAATCCTCGGGTGTTTGTGTTCGGCTTTACGGATTTTGAGTACGACGAGTTCCAACACCTGGACCTAAGAAATGTGCTGGGCGGCGGCCTCGGATACCACGTGCTTAAGACGGCCCACAGCACGTTCGATGTATTCGGTGGCGCGGACTTTCAGCAGGAATATTTTTCGCCGAATCCGCCAACCACTTTGACAAATACGACCCGGAAGACGGGGGAAGTGGTGGTGGGAGAGGAGTACGACGTGAAGTTAAATGGTCGAACGACCTTCAGCGAGAAAGCGTCGTTCTTTCCCAACTTGAGCGATAGGGGGGAGTACCGGTTCCAGTTTGATGCGACCGCAGCGACCAAGCTGAAGGCGTGGCTGAGCTGGCAGGTGACTTACAGCGATAGGTATATCAGCAATCCGCTTACGGGGCTTAAGGGAAATGATCAGATTTTGTCGAGCGGTTTGCGGGTGACGTTTGGTAAGGCGAAGTTTTAGGTAAACGGCAACCGGCAACCGGCAAACGGCAAAAGATTTAACGCAGAGGGCGCGGGGGCCGGAGCGCAGAGGTCACGGAGAGTCTGGGTGCGGGCGAAGCAGGTCGCCGGCACCCCCTGTCATGCTTGGTTACTGGGCTTCGGCTGTGACTGGTGCTGGTGCGTGAATTGTTAGATACCACTCTACGGTGGGGGCGCGCTGGTATTTCAGGCGTGTGCGCGTGGATTCGGCGGCTGAGGCGTTGCCCAGCTTTTCCTGGGCGATCGCGAGTTGCTGTAACGCCAGCGGAGAGTGAGGATCGGAAGCAAGCTCGTCGGCGGCGTCAGCGAGGTCACCCTGCGCGAATAGGGAATAGCCTCTCGCGGATTCGTAATTGTTCTCGACTATCAGATCGCGGGTGATGGCCGCGCAGCGTTCGAGCTTGGTAATCGCTTCCTGGGCGACGTCGGGATGGCCTCCGGCGGCTGAGATGCGGGCCTCTTCACGTAGCACCGAGGCCAGGAAAACATTGCGGTCTGGCTCGCTCATGCCCACGATAGGCTTTTGCAGGGAGATTTCGACGGCGCGCAGTTGGTCAAGTTCGCTGGCGGGGTCTGCCGAGAGCTCCGCGCGGCCGAATCCGATTTCGAATTGCGCGTAGGGATCCTTCAGGCGGCGAGAGTGGTCCAGGAGCGAATCCAGCGACTTGCGGCCCTGTTCCGGCTGCCCTTCCCAGAAGGAGACCATCGCTTTCTGAAATTGCGCGTGTAGGCGATCGCGCGAGTTAGTGGCTGACGCGGCAACCTTGTCGTACGCGGAGCGGGCGCCTGGGTAGTCGCCCATCAGCGTGCGGGTGTCGCCGATGCCGAGTTGCGAGCTGTAGAAATTCGTGATGATTCTTAGCGCTGCGGTGTAGTGTTCGAGGGAGCCTTGATCGTCGCCCGCAAAGCGTAAGACTTCGCCCAGAGAGTCCTCAGGATTGGGTTGATTGGGTTCCAGTGTGGCGTAGCGTTTCAGAAAGCTGACGGCTTTAGCCGGATCGGGGTCGCCGGTTTCAATGTAGGAGTATCCCAACATGTTGAGGGCAGGCGGGAAATTGGGATCGATGTCGAGAATCTTCTCCATCATCTTGCGGGCGCGGCCGTAGTCCTGCTGCATGTAAAGCCATTCGGATGTGAGGTATAGGACATGCTTGTCGTTCGGGAAGCGCGCCAGAAGATCGTTCATGGCGCCGATGGCCGGCGAGATTATCACCCTGCTGCACGTCGACTAGCCAGTTCACGAGGAGTTGCTCGTCCGGCGTAGCCTTAGCGGCCAGCATTTTGGCGTGCTTGAGAGCTTCCGCATTGGGCTGGCTGCGATTCGCTGCATAGGACCACACGGCGTAGGCGAGGGCGAAGTGCGGATCTTTTGTAGCGGCTTGATGAGCGTTGGATACGGACATGTCCAGAAGCACGTTTTCGTACTGGTCGATGGCCTTTTCCAGGAGCTTGCGGGCGTCGTCGGACTTGGTGGCCACGGGAAGAGTGCCGAAGAGCTGGCGTTGGGCGATCGGGCCGATGGGCGCGATGGGGGCTGGCAGGGGTGGCGGGCACGGCTTCTTTGCGGCCGGTTTCTTCCACGTGGGCGGCGGGAGGCTGCTGCGCCCAAGCGTGCGCGGCAAACAGCGATGGGAAAATGAGCAATAGATAGCGCACGGCAAAGCGATTCATGAAAACGCTCCTGATCTAAAGATTACGAAGCTTCAATGAGCCCAGTAGCCACCGTATCGTTCGCGCGCGCCAGCAGCCGATACTGGCCTCACGGACAGGTGTGCGCTTTGGTAAAGCGATTGATGGATTAGCCACAAAACCCGGGCACGCGCACGGTTGGACACAGTGTGCGAAAAGGGCACTTGTGCGGCTCAGGCCAAGGTCGGGATACTCAGGTAACTCTCCCGAAAGGTGATGTGGGAACGATGAACGGAAAGACATGGGGCCAGCGGCTCAGCGCTCTCGCCGCTTTGTTTTTGACATTGATGCTGGCGTTGCCGTCGTTTCCCGCGGCAAAGAACATCGCTGTGATCATGTCGGCCGGAGCCAAGCTGCAGGACGTGCAGTTGTCGGAGTTGATGAAATTGTGCAAGGGCACACAGAAGACCTGGGTGGATGGAAAGAGCTTCACATTGGTGATGACTGATCCTGGCGCGCCGGAGATGCATCCTGCGATCCAGAAGCTATTTGGTATGGCCCCGGCGGATTTGAAGGCCGCGCTGGGAAAGCTGAATGAAACCCGGACACTGATCAAGATCGTGGACAACGATGCGGATTTGCTGCGCACCGTGGAAGAGACGCCAGGAGCCGTGGGAATCGTGGACGTTTACGCGATCAACAGCTCGGTGAAGGTGCTGCGGGTGGATGGTAAGCTGCCGTTTGATGTGGGCTACGCTCTTAAGGGAAACTGAGAACCAGGCGTTTAGAGCTGTCGGCAGTCCTTTCCAACCTCCGAATCTCCAGTTGAGCACTAACCGTATATTTTTCAATACGCTTTCGGGCAATTTCCTGCTTCGAATCGCGCTCTACATGGCGGGAAGAGAAATCCTGCTTAGCCCTGGTCCCTATGTCGAGTGGCTCCGACCTGGGAATCGCCCGGAATCGCTCGTAGCTGGCCTAGAGACTCTTGCGGGCTTCCGAGTGGCGTTCCCGTTTTGGAACAAGGTGGTTTCGGACGGTCGTGCAAAGCGGCTACGGCCTGCCGCTCTCCCTGTCCGTTGGGTCAGTTCTCCACAGGCAGGGTCAGGCGAATCCTTGACGAAGATCGTGGCGAAAGCTTATAATCCATCTAAAGCTTTTCTATTCAATTGCTTACACTGTCTCAGATTGAAACGACAACGTACTAGGCCGCTCGTTTAAAGGCGAAAATGTGCCTTGTGTACCATCGCGTTTGCCCCCCCACTCGTGTCAAATGGTACAGGTACGGCGATGACCAAGACCAGTGGACAGGTCAGCGCATCCAAAGAAGCCGGAGATCAGGGAACAGGGGTCACGAACCACCGGCGAGTTGTTAGGGGTTAAGGGGAGCGAGGCCAAGAGATGAAGACCAAAGACAACAGCAGGACGTGGATGTGGTGGTTCCTAGGGGTTGGGGGAGCACTGCAGCTGTACTTTGTCAGGGAGCTGCTGGCGGCATTCGCGCTGTTCGCGGCGGTCTTTGCGGTTTTCGGTGTTGTGATCGCCACCTTGTATATGTTGCAGAAGGCGTGGGCCGTCGGTGTGGAACGCGTCGCGGAGAGCGGGCATCCGGTGGTGAGTATGGCGAAGCGGAGCGTGTCCGCGGTGGAAGATCTGGCTCGGCGGCCGTTGCGGCGTCCGGGTTCCGCGGCTGCGCACTAAGTTCGGCAGTACCGACGAGCGACTTGATCGAGGTTTTGTAGGTTTGCAGGGCACACACGGACCGGGGTGAAATTGCCTCGAATCTGTGGCAACACAAACATAATGGAAACAAAACATGAAACAAAGGGCCAACCGGACTTGAGACCGGTTGGCCCTTTTCATTTAGGTCTCATTAGGTCCGGGCGAACGAACACCATTCCGGAAAGCGAAGGCTACCGAGCCGGCTCGAAATTGATGATGTCCAGGTCCATTGGATATTGTTCATGGCGCGCGGCGGCCGGACGAAGGCCTTTGCTGAAATCGCCCTCCACTCCGGTCGCCTTGGCAAAATCGTCGTAAGGAACCTGGCCCGCGAATTTGAAAGAGTCGATGGCATAGGGCATGCCGTTCGAACACAGGACCGAAGAGCCTTCCATCAAGTGAAAATGGAGATGGGGCCCGGAGGTGTTGCCGGTATTTCCGAGCTTGGCGAGAACCTGCCCACGTTTCACGCGATCGCCCACGTTTACGTTTACCGAGCCCTTCTGTAGGTGCGCGTAAAATGCATACACCCCGTTGCCAAGATCAAGCACGATGTGATTGCCATCCACATTTTCGAGCGTGATGGTTTTTGGGTCCGGCAAGTCTCCTGGCTTTTGATCATTCAAGTCATTCAGCATGTCAACCACGGTACCGTCGGCAACCGCCAAAACCTTCGCGCCATAGTCGGGATAGCTGTGGACGTCGCCAACGTCTCCGTTCATCAGTCTTCCCCCGCTATCCAACTGCATCCAGTCGATCGCAAATCGCTGGGCGAAGTAGATCCCTCCATTGCACGACAGGCTGCTTGCCCGATGCACCGCGGTTCCACCGCAGCAGCCGTTGATGGCCACCCAGCCTTTGCCTTCGAGAGGTGGTCCGATGTGGGGAAGCTTGTTGGCAATTTCAAGAGGGGCTACGGTGTAGCTCATGCTGACCGGGGTCATGGGTTGACGAGCGGGGGCGGTCGCGCCAAGCAGTTTTACGCGGTGCAGCAATTTTCCGGGGATTTTTGTTTGTGGATCGAGGTCGAGATCGATCAGCAGCAATCGCGTGTTGTTGAACTCGATGGTTGCATTGTCCGCGGGCGAGCTGCCTGTCGTTCGCAGATGGGAGAGTAGATCTTGACCTTGATAGGTGCCCAAGGCTTTCGACGGATTGGACGCGTCGATAACTTCTATGCTTTCCAGCGTGGCTGGTGTCACGTTGGCGTTGGTGAGGACCAGCTCGTAGACGATGTGCGTTCGGCCGTCGGTGCCTGGGAAGGGCAACGCGTGGGAGGTTAAGCGGGGAGACGACTAGCGGAGTGAAAGAGTCCGGGCGTGGAGTTGCTGCAACGGCCGTAAACGTGACAACAAGAAGCACGACTAGGCAAATAGACTTGCGCATGACGCGGGATTATACGCTGAGCGAATAATTTCTGCGTGAAGAATGCGGGAATTTCTCGATGGGTGCCCCGGAGGATTGCTGTATTTTGGGCCTCGGTCCGTCAACGCTGGGTGGCTTGTCGGTGAGTGGAGGTCGGCGGAGCACAGGCAAGAGTGCCTGTGCTACTTTGTGTTACGCTTTGCGGCCGTTTGGGGGGATGGGATGAAAATGTGGCGAATTTCGTTCGTGCTGATGGCTGGTTTGGTCGCTGGGCTGGTGGTTGGTGCCGGAACGATGGTGCCGGGCGCGTTCGGGCAAACCAAGGAAAAACAAGTGGCGACGAAGAAGATCGCCATACGTGCTGGTCGCTTGATTGACGGCAAGAGCGACGCGCCGGTGACCAATGCGTTGATCGTGATTGAGGGAGACAAGATCGTTTCGGTGACGCCGGGTGGGACTGCGCCCGCGGGTGTGGAGGTCATCGACCTTTCGAAAGCGACGGTGCTGCCTGGATTTGTGGATGTACACACACACGTGATGTTGAACGGGGATATCACCGCTGAAGATTACGACGCGCAGTTGCTGAAGCAGTCGATCCCGTATCGGGCGATTCTGGGCGCACGCAACGCGCAGATCGCCCTGGACCACGGATTCACTACAATCCGCGACCTGGAAACTGAAGGGGCGATGTATGCCGATGTGGACGTGAAGACTGCGATCGCGAACGGGGAAGTGCCGGGGCCGCGAATGCAGGTGGCTACGCGCGCGATGACGCCGACGGGGATGTATCCGTTGCTGGGCTACTCGTGGGAATTGAAGGTGCCGACCGGCGTTGAGTATGTGGACGGCGTGGAGGGGGCGCGCAAGGCTGTGCGTGAACAGATCATGTACGGCGCGGACTGGATCAAGTATTACTCCGACCGGAAATATCATTTTGAAGCGGATGGCGTGCTGCACAGCATGGTGAATTTCACGGATGAGGAAGCGAAGGCTATCGTGGACGAGACGCACCGTCTGGGCAAGAAAGTGGCGGCGCACTGTATCGGTAGCGATGGGATCGCCGCGGGACTACGCGCGGGCGTGGACACGATTGAGCACGGCGACGGGCTAACTGACGCGTTGATCGACGAAGTTGTGAAGAAGGGCGTGTACTGGGTTCCGACGATTACCGTGGGGGCGTATGTGGCGCCGGGACGCGGCGGAAATTGGACAAAAATGGTGGACCTGGAAAAAGTGGCGTTTCAGAAATCGCTGAAGAAGGGCGTCAAGATTGCGCTGGGTACGGATGCGGGCGGCTTCGACTGGAAGGAATTGAACCAAGCGAAGGAGTTCGAATATTACGTGGAGTACGGCATGACCCCGATGCAGGCGATTCGCTCGGGAACGGTGGTGCCTGCAGAACTGCTGGGTTGGAGCGACAAAATGGGAACAGTCGAGGCAGGGAAGTGGGCGGACATTGTGGCTGTGAGCGGCGACCCACTGAAGGACATCGCCGAAGTGGAGCGTGTGAAGTTCGTGATGAAGGGCGGAACGGTTTACAAGAACGACATGCATTAGGTCGCAGCGGGAAACATCCGATTACAACGTGGCTACTAGAGCGGCGGCTAGCAGCCACGCAGGCACACTATCAAGCATATATAGCCAGGAGCCCCGAGTTGCTTGGAACTCGGTGGCGCCAGCCAAAAGCTTCAAGAATAGAAAGGCCCGACCCTTAGCAGGGGCGTTCTTTTTCGAAATCTGGGGCCGAGCCCGCTATCTCCGGGATATCGAGTAAATTCAATTCTTGATTGGACCGCCCCCATGTCCGTTGTCCATTGGGTCGTTCTTATTCAACATCGAATAATTGAACTCATCATCCTTGTGGATGACGATGGTGACCTTTCCGTGGGGTGCGAGCGCCAGCTCAATGCCATGAGTCGCGGTCGTGCATTTACCCTCCACAGACGTATACTGTATTCCTGCTGATCTTTATTCTTGAAATGGACTCGGCCGACGTCCGGCATCACTTCCACTTCACCGGGAGGAGTTGGCGTCTTGATGCTTGATCGTTATGGTTGCGGATTTCGGCAGGTTTTTCACTTTGGCCTTTGCTACCGCTGGTGAAGCCATGGCTGATTCTCCTTTCGAATCGATTACTTTCCGCGGAAAACAAAAATCCGGGTCTGCAAGCAGAGCGAGCGGTGCTGGTCGCAAGTTCGGACCTCCAAGTCTTACTTGATCGGGCCGCCCCCGTGCCCAATCTCAATCGATTCCACGACAGACTTAATCGGTCCGCCTCCGTGTCCAGTCGCCACAGTGCCGGTTTTGTCGAACACCGTATAGTGAAGCTCTTCATCGGGCAGGGCGACGAGTGTGACAACGGCGTGGCCCGATAGCAGGAACTCAATGCCGAGCTTCGCTTCGGTACGCTTCCTCCAGACCAGTACGCGATATTCCTTGCCGTCTTCATTCTTGAAGTGAATCTTTCCGCCCGCTAGCACCAGCACCTCACCAGCGGGATCGGGGTACTGATCGTGTATCTTGATCGTTGCAGACTTTCCCGGGAACTTGATTTTGGCTTTTGCGGCTGAACTTGCGGGCATGGCTGGTTCTCCTTTTCGAATTTGACTACGTTCCGTGCGAACGGAAATCGGGGTCTGCCAGCAAGGGCAGGAGCGCAGGCCGCTCTTTGAGATCATCTACGGTGTAACCGTGTTTGAGGCTGTCTTGCGCATATTGGATCGCGCGCCGCCGCTCGCCAAGAAAGTCATAGGCCTCGGCGACATCCGCGAGAATGGACGGGTCTTTGGGAGCCAGCGCGAGTGCAGCGTTTGCGTGCGAGATGGCCTTCTCGCGAAGCTTATCTTCCCCATAGAACGTGCTCAGCATGGACTGCACCGCCGCTTCTTTTGAATCGAGAAGGGCATACTGTTCCAGCGAGCTGATGGTTTTGGCACGGACCGTGCGGATTTTCTCTTTGTCATTGAGCCAGGTGTAGGCAAGCAGCAGATTGGCCCACACACGCCAGTCTTTGTCGTTCAGGTCGAGAGCTTTTTGTGTCGCTGCAGCGCCCTCGGCGTAACGCTTCTGGCCGATATAAAGCCACCCCAGATTTGCATATGCCTGGTAGTTGGGAGCGAGTTGAAGTGATTTCTGAAAGGCTGCTTCCGCGGCCGCCGCGGACTTAGGGTCGGGCATTTCCATGTACACGACCCCCAAATCGCTGTATGCCGAGGGATTGTCGGGAGTCAGTTCGAGGATGCGCCGGTATTGCGCGATGGCGTCTTGCGGGCGTTTCTGACGATCATAGAAATCGGCCAGAACATTGTAGCCATCCCAGTAATCCGGCCGAAGACTGATCGCGCGCTTATAGGTTGCTTCGGCGTCGGCGATTCGTCCGGCGTGCTCAGAAACGGTGGCCATTCCGATCATGGCGTCGGCATTGCGTGGATCG
The DNA here is from genome assembly GCA_963832615.1 of uncultured Acidobacteriota bacterium. GTDB lineage: Bacteria > Acidobacteriota > Terriglobia > Acidiferrales > UBA7541 > Acidiferrum. The sequence continues at coordinate 120,605 of CAWHVA010000012.1, read as the reverse complement.
ATATCGAGCGCCTTCTGGAATTCGCGCAGCGCGATATCGTCCTTACCGAGAGTGGCATTCAGGCGGCCTAAGGTGACGTGCGCCATAGGTAACCGGTCGTCAAATTGGATGGCCCGTTCGCAACTGGCGGTGGCCTCCGCGATCCACGCGGGATGATGATCCATCTGGAATTTGAGCCGATACGCTTCGCCGAGCGTGGCGTACCCCAGCGCGAATCCTGGATTCTTCTGCACCGCCGCGCTCAGCGTGGATATTGCCTGATCGATATTCCCGGGCTTGTCGTAACGCTGCATGTAGCCCAGAGCTTTCAGGTAGGACTCATAAGAATCCGGCGGGCCACTTCCGGTTCTTAGGATGGTCCCTTCCGAGACCTTAATCTTCATCATTCTTGCCAGATGGACGACCGCGTCGTTTTCCAGAGCGGCAAGATCACCGGCGTCGTTTTCAACCTGAACCGATCCGATTTGGCGGAGCCGTTTTGAATCAATCAGCACAGCGGTGGCGTACACCGCTTGCCCTCTTCGCTGAACATTTCCTTGGACGACCATGGTGGCGCCAAGTACGCGATACGCGGATGGCGCGTCGGCGATCTTGTGGCTCCGCACTTCACTAGCCGGAACAACCCACAAAGACTTTTGCGCCGCGTCCAGATTCGAGAGTTCGTTGGTCAGCGAATCGCTGAAACCACTGGCGACCAGGCCGAAATCCGGATCGTTGCCCACACTTTCAAAGGGCAGGACGGCGATGTGTTTTTCCGTGCTGGCGTAAACCAGTCCGGCGAGCTGTTCACGCACGGGCGGCAAGAACAGAATGCCCGCCAAAAGGATGACGAGCGCCAACGCGACCAGCGCCGCCCGCGTCATCCATCGTGCGGGACCGTGACTCCAGCGCGGTGTCGAAGCATTCTCGACAAATTTCTTTAATTCGCGTGGGCTGAGGCTGCGCGTCACGGTCGGTTCTTCCCGGGGTGGAGGCGTGGAGGTGATCAAGGCGCGGGCCGATTCGAGATCCTTCAGCAATTCCGCGGCGTTGGCCTGTCGGTGTGCGGGCTTCTTGGAAAGGGTCTGGTAGATCACCGGTCGCGCGACTTCCGGCACCGCGTCCAGAGCCGCGGGCGGTTGGTTCAGGATGGCGAAAGTCATCGCTGCGGTATTGGGGCGCACGAATGGGTGACTTCCGGTAAGCATCTGCACGAGAATCACGCCGAGTGCCCATACGTCAGAGCGCTGGTCGACCGGTTCGCCGAGGATTTGCTCTGGAGCCATGTAGGGAAGCGTGCCCGTCAAGGAGATGGATTGCGTGGCGCTGGCCGAGGCGACCACGCGTGCCAGGCCAAAGTCGACAATCTTCACGAGGCCATCGTTGGTGATGATGATGTTCGAAGGCTTGATGTCGCGATGAACGATGTTGTGGGCGTGCGCTGCGCTGAGGCCTTTGGCGATTTGAATGGCGAGATCAAGCGCTTCCTTGGCCGGAACCACGCCCTGGGTGAGCTTTTTGGAAAGCGTTTCACCTTCGTAGTAGCCCATGACGATGAAGAACTGATGGTCGGCGGACTCTTCGAGCCCGTGAATGACGCCAATGTTGGGGTGATCAAGGGTCGACGCGGAACGGGCTTCGCGTACGAGGCGTTCGCGGTCTGTGCTGCTGACGGCAATATCGGGAGGAAGGAACTTGAGCGCGACGGTGCGCTCAAGCTTCAGGTCCACAGCTTTGTAGACTACGCCCATGCCTCCGGCACCCAATTTTTGGGTAACCCGGTAGTGCGAAATGGTTTGGCCCAACATGGTAATTTCAGCAGCGCGTTGACAGAATTCTAGGGTTACAGGGCGAGCAAGTCAACGAAATGCAAGGGCTTGGAAGCCGCCTGGCGAGCCGCTAGAAGAAGGCCGCGCCACCGTCCACGTTGATCGATTGGCCGGTAATGGTGCTGGATTGGTCGGAGCACAGAAACAGCGCTGCGCGTGCGATTTCATCCGCGGTCTGTCCTCGCCCTTGCAGCAAAGTGCTCAAAAATCCCGCCAATTGCTCTTCCGGACTGACGCCCAGCTTCCGTGCGAGGGTGGCGCCGAGTTCCTTGGACATCAGGGTCTCGGTGACGGGTCCCGGGCAGAGCGCATTCACGCGAACTCCTTTTCGAGCCGCTTCGGCTGCGGTTACGCGTGTTAGCCCCAGCATGCCCGCCTTGGCCGCCGCATAGGCGGAGCCCCATGCAAAGGCCGATTTTGCCGACAGGCTGGAGATATTGAGGATTACGCCGGAGCCCCGATCGTACATATCCGGCAGCACCAGCTTGCTTAGCAGAAAGGCCGCGCGAAGATGCACGGCGATCACGCCGTCGAATTCAGCCAGCGGATACTCCTCTACCGGAACGACCGGACCGTAGTGCCCCGCGTTGTTGATCAGAATATCGACGCGGCCAAATTTTTCCAGTGCCGCGGCAACTACACGGGCGCAGTCCGCTTCGTGCCTAAGGTCGGCCGTAACGAACGCTGCCGCCTCGCGATTGTGGGTTGCGGCATTGATCTCCGCGACCGTGGAGGCCAGTTCCATTTCGGTACGCGCGGTGAGAAAGACCGCCGCACCCTCCTTTGCAAACAGGCGGGCGACCGCCCGGCCAATGCCACGCCCGGAACCCGTGACCAGTGCGATCTTATTTTCCAGGAGCATAGCAACTGAGGATAGAGGGAAGGCCAAACGCTGGCAAGACGTGGAGCGTGCAATGCAGGCGGGGGCAGGGGCGGCTTAGCGGTGAGGTTGGACTTCCTGGTCGCGGGCCAGGCGAATGGCCTAATCCCAAAGATATGTAAAGGACAATGGCCTACAACTGTCCCCCGGGCCAGATGTAAATTGCGCATCCGACGCCTAACCTGAGTCATCCAGGGTCGCGTCGCACTGGTTTGTGCGCCACGTTTCCGATCCTTGTCGAACCCGCAGACGCAAAACGGATGCGGCGAATTCCACGGGGGCTTACGCGTGCGTCGATCAGCCTGTGCCAACCAGATCACAACATTCCTTGCGACCATCCTTGCCGGGTTTGCGCTCGCAGGTTGCGCCGGTGCGGTGAACTCCAATAATGCCGGAAACAATTCCAGTACCCCCACGGCAGCGTCGATCACGACGCAACCTGCGGCCCAGACCGTTACGATGGGACAGGCCGCGACGTTTGCCGTCGTCGCTACGGGTACCGCTCCGCTGACCTTTCAGTGGCAGAAGAATGGCGCGAACATCGCTCACGCGGCGGCCGCAAGTTATACGACGCCCGCGACCACGATGACGGACAATGGGTCAAAATTCAGCGTGGTGGTGAGCAATTCCGCTGGAACGGTAACGAGCGCTGCCGCGACGCTCACCGTCAACGCTGCGAGCGCGGCTCCAGCGATCACCGCTCAGCCGGCGAGCAAAGCTGTAACGCCGGGGCAAACCGCGACATTTAGTGTTACTGCTACGGGAGCGACGCCGCTTACTTACCAGTGGCAGAAGAACACTGCAAATATCTCCGGAGCCACTTCGTCTACCTATACGACCCCCGCCGCGACCACTACGGACAACGGTTCGCAGTTCCGCGTGGTGGTCACAAACTCGGCAGGCAACACAACCAGCAATCCGGCGACGCTAACCGTTTCCTCCACAACTACCGCGGCTCCCAAGATCAGTACCCAGCCTGCGAATCAGACTGTAGCCGTCGGACAAGCTGCGACATTCAACGTGGTTGCCACCGGCGCGCCCACACCCACTTACCAATGGCAGAAGAATGGGGCCAATATCAGCGGGGCCGTCGCCGCGAGTTATTCGACTCCAGCCACCGTCGCCGGCGACACTGGATCTACATTTGATGTCGTGGTCACGAATTCCGCAGGTAGCGTCACCAGCACTTCTGCGACGCTCACTGTGAATCCAGTCACCACGCCGCCCTCCGGGGTGGACGTGACGACCTATCACTACGACAACCTGCGTACCGGCCAAAACGTCAACGAGACAGTGCTCACTCCCGCCAACGTGAATCAGACCAAATTCGGGAAGATCGGCTCGTTTGCCGTGGATGGCCACGTGGACGCTCAGCCGCTCTATCTTGCTAACCTCGCCATCCCAAATAACGGAACGAAAAACGTTCTGTACGTCGTTACCGAGCACGATAGCGTGTATGCCTTTGACGCCGACAGCGTCAACGGCGGCACGAGTACGATCCTCTGGCAAAAATCCGTGCTGGCCTCGGGAGAGACTTCCAGCGATGATCGCGGCTGCGGCCAGGTTACTCCCGAGATCGGCATTACTTCCACGCCGGTCATCGACCGGACGCGCAACGCCATTTACTTGATCGCCGTGTCGAAAACTTCTGGCGGCAACTATATTCACCGCATCCACGCGCTCAACCTGACGACCGGCGCGGAACTGTTCGGAGGTCCGACCACGATCACCGCGACTTACCCAGGAACCGGCGCGAACAGCTCGAACGGAAACGTGGTCTTCGATCCCGCGCAATACAACGAGCGGCCTGGGCTGCTGGAAGTCGGTGGCACGATCTACACCACTTGGGGCTCGCATTGCGACGGTGGTCCCTACACTTCGTGGGTGATGGCGTACAGCGCCGATACCCTGGCGCAAACCAACGTATTAAACATGGTTCCGAACGGCAACGAGGGTGGCATCTGGATGGCGGGCACAGCGCCTGCGGCGGATGCTGCCGGCAACATTTATTTCATCATCGGAAATGGGGATTTCGGAACCACGCTCGACTCCAACGGCTTCCCGGCGAACAAGAATTGCGGCAATTGCTTCGCCAAGATTTCTTCGTCCGCCCCGTTGACGCTGCTCGATTACTTCACGCCGTTGAACACCGTGTCGGAATCCAACGCCGACACCGACTTCGGCTCCGGGGGGCCGCTACTCTTGCCCGACGTTGTCGATTCCAACGGCACAACCCGGCACCTGGCAGTAGGATCCGGAAAAGACTCCATCATTTACGTCGTCGATCGCGACAACATGGGCAAATTCAACGCCAGCCAGGACAATATCTATCAACAGATCAGTGGTCAGATCTCCGGCGGGGTGTGGTCGAAACCCGGCTACTTCAACGGCACAGTCTACTATGGCTCCGTGGGTGATTCGATCAAGGCGTTTCCCATCTCCGGCGGAAAGCTGGCGGCTTCTCCTTCATCCCACAGCACGCATACGTTCGGCTATCCCGGCGCCACACCCGCGATCTCGGCGAATGGTTCGAGTAATGGCATTGTCTGGGTCGTGGAAAACGGCGGCACCGGTGTGCTGCACGCTTACGACGCCACCAACCTGGCCACCGAGTTGTATAACTCGAATCAAGCCGCGAATAGCCGCGACCAATTCTCCGGCAACAAATTCATCACCCCAATGATCGTCAACGGCAAAGTCTATGTCGGCACGCAGAACAGCGTGGCCGCCTTCGGGCTGTTGCCGTAGCCGCGCGGCGGAAAAAAAAGGAGCAAGCGACGATGCTTGTTCCCTTTTTCAGATCGTGCAATCGAGCTCGGTTACGTTACTTTTTGGGTTTCAGATCCTTGAGCAGGTGATTCACGAGCCCGTTGATTTCGTCCTGCGTCAGAGAGAACGCATCGCGCTTCACGGGTTTTTGGCCAACGGCGCGATACACCGGGTGATTGTTGATACGCTGCGTGAGATCGAACACGATCGGTCTTCGCTAATCCCAGTTCTTCAACTGCGGCCAAAGTTGCCACAGATTTCCCTTCAAACCGCGAGCCAGAAGGATCGGCCGGTGCTCGTAAGGCATCGCGTAGGGGTTGTAGATTTCGGCTACTGGCTCGACCGACGCAAAATGCGATCGAGCCTCCTCAATGTCGTTGGAACCCACCAATATCACAATCTCGCCGGTATATTCGCGCGGCCCCCACAAGAAATAGTTTTGATGCGTGCAAATCACTTTTGGCAGTCCGTAACGCGGCCCAAAAAAGTCGATCGCGCCGGCTTCTCCGTAGTTGTCCGCATAGATCGCAGCCTTGCGCTGTTCTTCCGGTGGTAACGAATGATAGACCCGCGCGACCGCCGCGACCATTTCCGGCCATCCGAATTCATCGGCGTAATACTGCGGCAGGGCCACATTCACCTGACTGTGTTCGGTCCGCGAAGGCTCGAGTCCCAGATGCTGCTGAAATCGCAAAAAGGTGTCGATCGGCAGCACCGGCAGGGATATCGGAAGCAGAGCCAGTTTGAGGGCGATCAGCCAAACGAAAGCCGAGCATTCCAATACGAAGCGCAATCGCGGCCGTGCTTGGACGCGTCGCGAGAACAGGAAGAGTTCCGCGACTACCCCGCCAGCCGCAATCACCAATGGATACACCGGCGCCGAGTAGTAGTTCTTCCCGTGAGCCATCATAAAAAATCCGATGGTAATCACGAACGCCCACCCGAACGCGCGGTAAGCCTTGGCCTCGCGCGCGAAAAAATAAAAGAACAACCCGGCAAGCCAGAAGGGAAGTGTCTGCGGGCTCATCATCAAAATCTGCTGCTTGATGAACGCGAGCGGCGGAAGCGCGATGTCTCGTCCGGAGGCTCGAATATTGTGCATGAGCTCGAGAAATGGCCAGTGGTGATGAATATTCCACAGAAGATTCGGCAGAAAAATCAGCAGTGCCACGCCGCCGCCCGCCAGCAGCCAGAGGGTAAACAGCAACTTGCGCTGCGGCGTCAGCAACAATCCGGCGATCAGTGCCAGCGCAAAAAATCCAATCGAGTATTTATTTTCCAGCCCAAGCCCGCCGATTGCGCCAAACGTCAGCCACAATCTGACGTTCCCGGTGTTGATCATCCGCAGCAGCGCGTAAGCGCATCCGGTCCAGAGAACAGGCTCCAGCGCGTTCATCGCAAACTGGTGATCGAGTACGTACCAGACGGCGGGCGTCGCGGCGAGCGTGGCCGCCAGCGCCGAGCCGAATTGCCGCGCTCCCAACTCGCGGGCGAATGCCGCCGTCACCAGAATCCGCCCGCAACCCGCCAGCGCCGGCCATACCAGCAGCGCCCGCAGCGACGTCCCCAAAGTGTGCCGGGCGATCCACGCAAGTAGCGCGATCAGCGGCGGCTGGTCCACGTATCCCCAATCGAGATGCTCCGAACAAGCCAGGTAATACAGCGCATCGCGGAAATACCCGTAGCGCGTCGCCGTCGCCATGTGCGCGGCAAAATAGACTGCTGCAATCACCGCGGGAAAAAACCACCACGCTTGCGTCAGCCTCTGCTCTTCATTTTCAACGGATGACATGGACCGGGAGCATAGCAGAACACAAGAAATCTCCGAAGCTCCGGCGTTCTTCTTAGGAAGTTACGACTCTGACGGAACCGCATTCCAATCGGCAGGAGGAAGTTCCACGGACCAAAACTCAGGCGCGGGCCTCTCGAACTCAAATGCGACGCCAAACTCTGCGCGCGGCAAGTGTTCCACGCGCACCACCCGGCAACGTTGTTCCAGCTTTGTCTGCATGTTTGTGAGGATCATGGGCTGGCCTGGGAGGACTTCCATCTTCAACTTGAAGATCCCGCCGTGGGCATTCACCGTGATGGTATGAGTCACTTCCTGTACTCTTTCACGCTCGGAAGTTTCTGTCATCACGATGACAGGCACACTGAGCTTAACGCGCTCACTTCGCCGCTTTTCCGGAGTACCCGGGTTTTCCAAAGAAGGCTCTCCGCCGTCGATCTTATTCGCAGACTATCCGAAGAATCATATCGCAAGAGGCGGTGAAGGGCGCTGGTTGGGATTCCAAGCAAGGCTCCGGCGCGCCTGAATGCCGGCCAAATCTACGGCTCAAATCCCTTGTTTTGGCCTATTTGTGTCTCTTATCTTCAGCCGTTCAGCCATCGTTCTAACCGCGACTTCACCTCGGGCCATTCCGAATCCACGACGCTGAAGTACACGGTATGCCGGATTCGCCCAGGGGAGGTGATCATATGATTCCGAAATATTCCCTCTTCCTTCGCCCCGATGCGCAGGATCGCTGCTCGCGATTTTTCGTTCAGTGAATCGGTCTTCAATTCCACGCGCATGCATCCCAGCGTTTCGAACGCGTGCCGCAGCAAGAGGTATTTTGCCTCGGTATTCACCGCTGACCGCTGCCACGCGCGCCCGATCCATGTGCATCCGATTTCCGCGCGATGATGCGTCCTCTCGATATTCATGTATCGCGTGCTGCCAATCACCCGGCCCGTGGCCCTCTCGATCTGAGCGAACGGGAGCGACACGCCGTCGGCCTGTTCCTTCAGCGCCAATTCAACGTACGCCGCCATGTCGGCCGCCGTCCGCACGGGAGTGGGAATCCATCGCCAAAGCTCTTCCTCGAGTCCCACTTCGCTCAATCCCGGATGATGCGTCTGTGACAACGGCTCCAGCCGCACGTACATGCCCTCCAGCACTACCGGCTCAACTTTCATTTGTTTCGGAGTCATGCCGCCAGTCTGCGTTTCCTCACGCAACTAGACCAGCGCCAAAATGGACGAGCTTGCTCTCATCATTTGCACGGCGCCATGCCCGCCGCTAATTCTGCTTTTCAGCTTCGAGCACACTGACCGGCGACTTCGTTTGTACCACTCGCGTCAACCGGAACCCTGCCCGCTCGAACAACCTAGCGAACTCCTCTTCCGTCCGTTCGCGTCCCCCAGGCAGCAATAGCATTTCCAAGTCGATCCATTTTGCTAAGTGCGGCTCATTGCCCGGCTTGACCACGGATTCCACCAGGATCACTTTCGCTTTGCCGTTTCCTGCCCGGTGACAGTTTCGCAAGATGTTCAGCGCCTTCTCATCGCTCCAGTCGTGAATAATGTGCTTCATGATGTAGGCATCGCCAGCCGGCACGTCCGCAAAGAAATCCCCCGACGCTGCTCGACACCGCCCGGTCGCACCGGCTGCTTCGATATTCGCCGGCGCTCCCGCCACCACATGCTCAAGATCGAAAACGACGCCGTGGACGTCCGGGTACTTTTTCAGAATCGTCGTCAGCAGATAGCCGTGTCCGCCGCCGACATCCACCAGCGTCTTCCCGTTCAGCCCTGAAAAGTCGTAAGCCTCCAACACCTGTGGCGTCAGCATCTTGCTGAACGTCGTCATCGCCGCGTTAAAGACGTCGCCAACTTTTTTATCCTTTTGCAAATAACCGAAGCAAGATTCACCGAACATTTTCTCCACCACGGTCTCCCCGGTATTCAGCGAATGCATCATTTCCGGGTAGGTCTGATAGTGAAACTTGTTCGCCATCCACAGCACCATGTCCCGCATGGAGTCGTCGCAGTCCGAGCGCAGGCAATCTCCAATCGCCGTCAGCGCAAAAGTCCGCGACGAGCTTTCGGTCACCACGCCCACGCTGGCCAGCGCCCGCAGAACTCGATACACCGCATCCTCGTTCGCTTCGCACGCCGCGGCCAATTCCCGCGTGGACTTCGGCCCATGCTTCAGGAAATCGGGTATACCCAGCTCAGTTACGGAATACAGCGCCGCCGACACCATGTAGCCGGTGGCGAGTTGCATCAACTGCTCCGAGGGTTGCGGACCCTGATTCTGCACAGGCGTAGCCATCCTTTTCCTCCGTAGGCATTTCCGACATTCGGCCCAGCTTTGGACCGGGTAGCGCGGCTTCTGATTGTAGGTTCCCCTTCACACCCGTGTCGACTTTGCTGCATACAAAAGTGGCGCTGGCCGGAGAGTGAGGTATGATAGATTCTTGAGAAACAATACCTTAGGATGACGATGCCGATCGAGAAGAATGGAAAAGTACTACTGCGAATCAGACCGCGTGGCTTCTGCGCGGGTGTCGTGCGCGCCGTGGACATCGTGGAACTCGCGCTGGAGGCTTATGGCGCGCCCGTCTACGTACACCACGAAATCGTGCATAACACCTATGTAGTCGAGCAGTTGCGCCGCCGCGGCGCCATTTTCGTGGAAGCCATCGGAGACGTGCCCCATGGCGCTGTGCTGGTCTTCAGCGCCCACGGAGTGCCTCCCACGGTTCGCGACGAGGCCAAGGAACGCTCGCTCAAAGTGATCGACGCCACCTGCCCGCTGGTCACCAAAGTTCACTTAGAAGCCCTCAAATTCGCCCGCGAAAAGCGCACCATTATTCTGATAGGCCACCGCGATCACCAGGAAATCGTGGGGACCTCCGGCGAAGCCCCTGACCGCACCATCGTCGTGGATTCCGTCGCCGCCGTGGACGCCTTGGAAGTAGACGAGCCCGACAAGCTTTCTTTCCTCACGCAAACGACACTCAGTCTGTACGATACGCAAGAAATCGTCGCGCGACTTCGCCAAAGATTCCCGGCCATAAAAGGACCCGCAAGTGACGACATCTGCTACGCCACACAAAATCGCCAGGAAGCGGTGGAACAAGTCGCCAAGGACGTAGACTTCATTCTCGTCGTTGGTTCGCCGAACAGCTCGAATTCCAACCGTCTTGTGGAAGTAGCCCAGCGCAGCGGCGTCAAAGCGCAGCTCATCGACTCCGCCAAGGACATCGATCCGCAATGGCTGGAAGGGATCGAACGCGTCGGCCTGACGGCTGGAGCGTCCGCACCCGAAGTGCTCGTCGAGCAAGTGAGCAGCCGTCTAGCCGAAATCGGATTCACGGATCAGCGCGACCTAGATCTGATCCGCGAAGACGTGCGCTTCACGCTACCACCGGAGCTGGCCACCATCGCCGCGGCCCCGCGCAGGTAGATCTGGGCACCGATGTAGGCGTTGGGCTGGCCCGGCGAAGGTAGTGCGCCAAAGCCGGGCAATGTGTTTCGCAAGGCGTTTTGTTGTCGTCTCAGACTGTTGGCGGGACCAGGGGCCAGTGATAGACCCGCTCGCGCTGCAATAAACGAGCGAACCAATGCGTAAGCCGTAGCCCAGCCCCGCGCTGGGGAAACACAATACAAGGAGCCAAACTTTGGCGGTCAAAATCGCCCGTCAGCCGAAGAAGATTGCCTTGATCGGTGCCCCGTCGAGTGCCGCCGCATTTCTGCCCGGTTCCGAGAAAGCTCCAGCCGCCCTGCGCGCCGCGGGAATCGTCGAGCGCCTCCGGAGCGCAGGATTCGAGGTAACCGACTATGGCGATTGTGCTCCCCGCCTGTTCGCCGACGACGAAGAACACCGTCGCGCACGCAATCTCCCCGCGATCGTCGCCGGCCTCAACGATCTGAAGGTTCACACCGAAGTTGCGATGAAAAGCGGCGCCCTCGTGCTGGTGCTCGGCGGCGACTGTGCGCAATCCATCGGCTTGCTGACTGGAGCGCGCCGCTATTACAAGCACATCAATTTGCTGTGGTTCGATCGCGACGCCGATTTGAACACGCCTGCGTCCACGCCGTCCGGCCGCATCGATGGCATGGTCGTTGCCCACATCATCGGCCGTGGCGCGCCGGAACTCGTGCGCTTCTGGGGCGAAACGCCGCTGGTGCGCGAGCCCGACGTCACGCTGTTCGGAATCACCAGACTCGATCCGCCTGAGCAGGAATTCCTCAGCAAGTCCCCTTTGCGACAAGTTTCCGCCGAGGCTATCGCCGCAAAAGGCGCAAGCGTCGCCGCAACCGAAGCATTAAATCTCATGCACGCCGACACTCGCGAGTTCGTCCTCCACATCGATCTGGATGTCCTCCGTCAGGAAGACTTTCCACCGGTGAATGTTCCGGCAAGCGGCGGGTTGAGTCTCGCCGAGGTGCGCGCCGCCCTAAGGGAATTCGCCCGCAATAATAATCTGCTGGGGCTTGACGTGGCCCAGTACAATCCTGACAAAGACCCCGACGGCGCGAATGCCAAAAGAATCGTCGACCTTATCGTCGATGTCTTGTCGACTCGCCTGGAATCGCCGTCAGCGCCTGTGCCTGACGATCCGACCGCGAGGCCCGCACCCGAGGAAAGCGCCGCGATCGCCACACCGGACGCGTCCGCCGAAGCGGCCAATGAAGGGGCTGGTGCCGCGCGCGCATCCGAAAATGCAGCGGTCACACCCACATCTGACGAGGCCGTTGCTGCGACGGACAATGCTCCGGAAGCTCCGCCGCGGGAATCCTGATCCGCGTCCGTCCGCGCAGTTGAATACCTAAGCCCGTTCCTCTTTCCGCTTGCGACTTTTTCTTTTCGCAGCCCAATACGTTCCTGTTCCTTACGGCGCACCCGGCGCAGGCGTGCGTTTGCGGATGTACCGCGCGAGCCCCAGGAAACTAAGGTTGAGGGCGGCCGTGAAGGCGTGGTGCTCGGCCTCGACGAGTCCCAGCTTCTCATCCATTTCGGCGCGGGCTCTCTTTACAAAAGCGTTCATCGCCGCGGCATGGCATGCATCAGGATCTTGTGCGGTGGGACCATCGGCAACTGCGGCCAGGGCTTTTTCGGCAACGTCCGCCCAGTGGTGCAGGCGCTCACTGAATTCGGCGATGTGTGCGGCAGGATTCTCGGCGTAGCCGTAGTGCGTGAGAAACAGGCGCGTTGGGCGACGCGCGAGAATGGCTGCGAAGGATTGGTCCCAGCGGGGGAGATCGATGTCGGGTGGCGGCGTGGCGGGAAGAATGTACGGGCCATTATCGATGCGGACTCCGGTGGTGTCTCCGACAAAGGCTACGCCGGCGTCGTCGTCGAAGTAGCTGACGTGATGCGAGGCGTGGCCGGGGGTATAGACAACGTCGAGTTTGCGGGCGCCGAGCGCGAGCGTTTCAGGGCCCTCCAGGATGTGGATATTTCCGGCCGGGACCGGCAGCGTTTCGCCGAACAGAATCGGGAGTTCGTTGCCCCACAGGCGCGTGGCGCTGGCGAGAAGTTTTGTCGGGTCGGCCAGGTGACGCGCGCCGCTCGTGTGGACGTAAACGGTAAGCCTGGGATTCTCGCGCACGAGCGCTCCGGTGGCGCCAGCGTGGTCGAGATGGATGTGCGTAAGAAGGATGGCGTTGAGATCGGCGATCGCGAGGCCCTGAGCGCGGAGTCGCTCACGAAGCGTGGCGAGCGTGGATTCGGGGCCGGGATCGAGGATGGCGCAATGATTTTCGGATTCGAGTAACGCGGCGGCAATGGATTTCGGATGCCCGACCCAATTCATGTCGAGTACGGTGATTTTGTTCATGGCTGGTCTTTGCGGGGTCTCCCGGCTTACGGAATCGCCGACGCTATTGAATTATGGAGCGAATCATCGCGCTGTCCATCCTCCGTCGATCAGAATGGTGTGACCGGTGATGAGAGACGCGGCGGGGGAGGCAAGGAACACGACGGCGCCAGCGACGTCCATGGGTTCGCCAATGCGATGCAGGCCGGCAATGCGCTCGATGACGTCAGCGCGAAACGTCTGATCAGAGAGAGCTTCGTCGGTGCCCGGCGTGGAGATAAAGGTTGGCGCGACGGCGTTTACCGTGATGTTGTACTTGCCCCATTCGACCGCCAGGCATTTGGTGAGGTGCGAGACCGCGGCTTTGCTGGCGCAATAGACGGATTCCGTGGGCAGCGCGGCGAATCCGGCTTGCGAGCTCATGTTGATGATGCGTCCGCCTTCCTGGCGAATCATGATTTTCGCGGCAGCTTGAGCGGCAAAGAACGTTGCCTTCACGTTGATTGCGAGCGTCGCGTCGAATTCTTCTTCCGGGACGTCGATGGCGAGATTCGTGAAGCCACCGCCGGCGTTGTTGACAAGAATGTCCAGCTTGCCGAAATGCGCAGCGGCGCCGACAACACTCCGGGAAATTTGATCCAAGTTGGTAACATCCATTTGCAAGGGAAGCGCGCGGCGGCCCATGGATTCGATTTCGCGTGCGAGATCGCTTCCGGAGCTGATGTCGCGCAAACCGAGCGCGACGTTGGCTCCCGCGTGAGCAAGCGCGAGAGAAATGGCGCGGCCCAGCCCACGTGCGGCGCCCGTGACCAGAGCCACCTTCCCGGTAAGGTCAAATTTGGGAAATTCGATCACTGCAGTTCCTTTATGTTTCGGATTACGTGCTGAATATCAGAGCACAACCGGACCTTCCCGCGCCACCGCCGGGCGAAACGATAGCAGTTGGGCGTGATCCGGGATCGAGCATCGCTGTTGGCGAAAATTGCGGCCGCGGAAGCGCAGGCAGGAGTCCTGTGTCACCTATGGATGAGCTCGACTAGCGGCCAACGAGCAGCGAAGCAAACTTGGGCACCGCTGCGATGCCGATCAGGAAATAGGCGACGGCGCAGAGAAGGTAGTCCCAAACGTTGAATGGTCTTAGTGGCATTCTTCGATCAACATCCTTGCGAGAGGTTTCGCGGCTGGTGACGCTTGCGGAATTTATACCACGAACATCATGCCGCAGGAATCCCCGCGCGTCCATACCATGAAGCCGTTATACCCGCTGGGATCGTCAAAAGCGGCGAACTAGCGCTCGCCAACGACTGCGAGGAATGGCGCCGAAGTCCGCCTCTGACATCTGCGAAGCTCTCGTTGTCGAAGGGGCCGCGCGCGAGCATTGGATGGGGCCCGCTACTTCGCGGTCACCCGATCGCGTATTTGTTGGTAGGCCGCGCCAGAGAGAATGCCTTTGTCGATCAAGTCATGTTTATCGCGATAAGGGCGGCCGGCGATGATACGGTGGGCGGCGGGCCGGTTGATGCCCGGGAGATCCAGCAGTTGGCTTTCGGAAGCGGAGTTGAGATCGACGAGCGGATGCTGCCCGTTGTTCCAGCCGTCGCGGACGCCCTCTGCGGCCGCGCGAGCTTCGTCGGCCGCGTCGTGGGCGGCCTCCCCGAGTTTTCTTCCGGCGTCTTCGATGGCCGGTTTGGCTCGCTCGGTGGCTTTGGCGACTTCGTCGCGCGTTTTTTCATCGCGCGCGCGCTGATCGGGATCGTTGCTGTTGCAACCCAAACAAATTGCGAAGACCAGAACGGCCGAGCACAAACTTAGAGTCCTGACCATACGTGCGCTGAAGTTTCTTCCGGTCGAGTCGCGTGAGAACGACATACAGGCTCCTGCAATTTTAGTCGCGAAGAATTGCGACATGATTAGAATTAGCAAAATTTAACTCTCGATCTTGGTGCGCCGTCGCTGTCGCGACTGTGCCGTGTTAATTGCCACTCGTCCACTGCAAAACGAAGGGCTGCAATCGAAGGGCCGAAGCTCTTCGGCCATTGCGTAGCGCGAGATCAGCTCGCGACGATCAGCAACAATCGAAGCCCAGGATGGACGAGATCGATCAGGTAATACTCGCCGTCGATGTCATCTACATAGACGTTGTCGTCATAACTCCAGCCTGCGGGCCACGGCTGGCTGTACTCAAACCAGTAGCCGCCGTAATTGAAGCGGCGATCGTCGCGACGCGCGACGCGGAAAGCGTGTTCCCGTCCGAAGTGAGTGCGGAAATCCTGGTCGGGAATACGGCGGACGTTGCGATTGCCGGCGTCGCGCTGCGCTGGCTGCACATTATTGTGCGCGTCGCGTTGCGATTGCTCCTGGGTCGCGCGATCTTTTTCAGTTTGCTGTTCTTGCTTGACGGTTTGTTGCTGTTGCTTTTCGTTCTGTTGTTGCTGCTTCTCCGCCTGGCGGGCACGGTCGGTTTGTTCCTTGTCCGGTTTCTGCGTGTCCCGCTGTGGCTGTTTTTCCTGTGGCTTTTCCTGTGGCGGCTTTTCTTTTTCAGGAGGTTGCTGGCGCTCGGGTTCTTGTTTCCGGGGTTCTTCCTGCTTCGGCGGCTTCTCTTTGTCCTTGTCGGGTTCTTGAAGGGCATAGGTGGGTGCGCCTATGGCCAGCATGAGCAGCGTAACGCCAATTGCGAGTTTCATGGTTTCCTCTCCTGAAGATTTCGGCTGCAGCGGCAGCCGCGGGGTCGATAGCTGCCGGAGCTACGTCACTGTGGTGTAAATGACGGCGGCCCGCAGCAACTCCACGTGCGGGGAAGCGCGAGAGCCTCGGTCCAAGCTGGTGGAGATAAGATGCTGTTGAGGAGGGCAAGGTACGCAAGCCGACGCTGTGGTGGTCGCCGGCAGGACCCCTGGGAAGCCACCGAGATAGCCCAATTTAGTTCAAAGAGTTGCCACCCAAGTGGCGAGTCATTTCATCTAAGTTTTGAGCGCGCCCTAGGGGGCGTACGTGTGACCAGCCCACGTCGGCCTCGCCTTGTACCGCGAGGCTTGAATAGGATCGGAAGGGAGGACCCATGAGGAGAATAGAGTTCACGATTCTGGCTGGCGTCATGTTGTTGGGAGGTTGCGCAACGAAGCGCTATGTAGCGGACCGCGTGGACCCGGTCAATGCGAAAGTCGGCGAGGTCGATCAAAGGCAACAAAACACGCAGAAGCAGTTGGATGAAGCGGAGACCAAAATCAGCGCCGCGGATGAAAAGGCCACATCAGCCGACGCGCGGGCAGGGGACGCGATTGGCAGGGCTGACGCGGCTTCCAAGAAATCCGATCAGGTCAAGGACGAGTTGCGCGGCGAGTTGAACGACCGGATTGCGAATCTGGATGATTATAAATCCGCCGGAGACGTCACGGTGCTGTTCAAGTTTAACTCCGCGGAACTCACCAGCGAGGGCAAACAGCAACTAGACCAACTGGTGACCGGCGAAGTAGGAAGCCTGAAGCGGTATTTCATTGCGATCCAGGGATTCACGGACAGGATCGGGTCTGCAGAACATAATTTGAACCTAAGCCGGCGGCGCGCCGAAGCGGTACAAACGTATCTGGTGGCGCAGCACAATGTGCCCGTTTTCCGGATACAGATCGTGGGTCTGGGCAAAGATAAGCCGATAAACGATCAGAAGACGCGGAATGACCGGGAGAAGAATCGTCGCGTGGAAGTGACGGTGTTCAACGCGGACGTAAGTCAAGGCGCGAGCAAGAGTTCAGCTTCGCGGTGAAGAACAAGAAATTCCAGAAGCGCAGCGAGCCTTTGAACCATGTTGGTGAGCAATAAAGGCCGTTAGATGTGCGGTGACGAAGTGCGCAAGGCTGCGCGAAGGCGTTGGGTTTCGGAACGCCTTTGACTCCTGACGAGTCGAAGGCGCGGGTTGTCGTGTACCTCGAAGGGGCCAAACAGACGTCTCAATAGGCAAAAATTACCAGAGGGGAAAAACGGGCGAGCTAGAGGAAACTCTTGCAGAAATGGTGACCTGTGGAATACCCTATGTCACCAATCTTGTTGCTTCTCGTGAAGTAAACCCCTGAGGTGATGTTTCAAGGAGATCTGGGGAGTGGTGCCGCCGGGTCCAAGAAGGAAGCGAAGGACAAGTACAGGCTGAAATGCGTCTGACGCAGTTCACCGGGATTAGTGGTTAGTCTCGATGGGCGCGTGAATAATTTAATGAATTCGTAATAAGTCTTTTGGGAGGATACGATGCGCAGGTTGTGTCTGACAGTGGGGATTAGTGCGATGCTGGCTCTGCCGGTCTGGGCCCAGCAGGGGGATAGCACCCGTGACGCGGCAAAGACCGCGGTGGACGCCACGGCGGCGGCGAATACGGCGGAGTCCACCAATGCAGTTCCGGCGGCTTCACGTAGCAGTTTTGCCATTCCGGACGTGCCGCGAGCGACACCGTTTCCGGGCCCGGCAGCGTCCGCGAGCAGTGACGAAGGCGGGCCGGGATCGTTGGTGCCAAAGTTTGAACTAGCGGCCATGTACAGCTTTGTCAATTTTAATCCGGGTAGCGGCTTCAATAACTTCAACAGCAACGGCGGAACAGGATCATTTACCTACAACGCGAATAAGTGGCTCGGGCTGACGGCTGAAGCTGGCGCGTACGGGTTCTCCAGAAGTGTCCCGGGCGTGGGGAAACCTGAGGGCGGCTTCCAGACCTTTCTGTTCGGGCCGCGACTCAACCTGCGCCGGAAGTATTTTGTTCCTTTCCTTGAATTTCTGATCGGCGATTTCCGTGCCGACGGGCAGGTCACCGGCGGTCCCCACCAGAGCTCCTTCGCTCTTGCGGCGGGCGGCGGCGTAGATGTGGTCTTCACCAAGCACATCGCGTGGCGATTCGCACAGCTTGATTACCTGATGTCCAACGCAAACGGGATATATCTGAATCCCAGTGGGCGTCAGAACAGTTTCCGCGCAGGAACTGGCTTGGTGATTCGCTGGGGCTTCCCGCCGCCACCACCACCACCGCCAGCGGGACCACCGACGGCTTCGTGCTCCGCAAGTCCGGCGTCCGTGTACCAGGGTTCGAACGATCCTTCCGCAATTCATGTGACCGCCAGCAGCCCGGCGAGTCTACCGCTGAACTACAGCTACACTGCGACGGGCGGCACGGTGGAAGGCACCGGGCCGGACGCGCGCTGGAACTCTTCGGGATTGGCCGTGGGTACCTATACGGTTACCGCGAAGGTTGACGATGGGAAGGGCGGCACAACCTCCTGCACCGCGGACATTCAGGTGCAAGAGAAGCCGCATCACCCGCCGAGCATTTCGTGCTCGGCGAACCCCAGCTCGATCGCTCCTGGCGAGAAGTCGACGATTACCTCGACGGCTAGCAGCCCGGACAATCTGGATCTGACCTACAGCTACTCGGCAACCGGAGGCCAGGTCACCGGCAACGGTCCGACCGCGACGTATGACTCGACGGGTCTGCAACCGGGCAGTTACAAAGTAAATTGCTCGGTAACCGACTCCCGCGGCGACAAGGCCGATGCACAAGCGAACGTCGACGTGCAGCAGCCGCCACCGCCTCCGCAGGCGACCAAGGTCGGCGAGTGCGGCTACACCAAGGCCGGCGTCGCGCGCTTCGACAACCTCTGCAAGCGCGTCGGAGATGACGTGGCCTTGCGCTTGAAGAATGACCCCAACGCCAAAGTGGTCATCATTGGCTACGCCGATCCGAAGGAGCCTAAGTCCGCGAAGTTGGCGCAGAGCCGCGCGGACCTAGCCAAAGCCTACCTGGGAGAGAAGGGCATCGACGCGTCACGCAGCACGACGCGGACGGGCCAAGCCTCCACGGAGAAGGGCACGGAGAAAGAAAACCGCCGCGTCGAATTCATCTTCGTTCCGGAAGGTGCGACGTACTAAACGGGTAACCCGGGGCTCGCAACTCGCGGTCGCGAATCGCGGCGGTGGGTAGCGCGGGTCCGGCACCATAACCGAATCAGTCCTGACGGGCCCTTCGAGGTACACCTCGAAGGGCCCGTTTTCTTTTTGGTATGACGAAGGTCGAGGTGAATTGCGGACCAAAATGAACTTGGAGGCGAGAGCTCCGTCCCGTTCTGGCAAGCGACTCAGGGCTGGAACGTTAGAACGATGTGGCGAAGAAATCGAGCATGCACCATTCCCAAAACGGTAGATGCATATCTAGTATAATATAGGTAATATACTTACTTATTAAGGAATAGCGCGCGTTCCTGAAATGGAACTGGGGATGCAGGCATACGGTGGTTCGACATCGACACGGAGGATGACAAAGCCATGATGAGCGAAGAAGCGGTGGTCCTGCGCGAAACAGCGCCTATGAATATCCTGATCGTCGATGATGAGCCCACCATCCGCGAGGCTTGCGGAGAGGTAGCGCAGCTGACCGGCATGAACGCGACCATGGTGGCCACGGCGGAGGAGGCCATTGAAATTCTGGAGAACACCGCGGTCGACATTGTGCTGACCGATCTGATGTTGCCGCATACTAGCGGGCTGGAACTGCTCAAGCGTGTTCACGATACGCATCCGAACCTTCCGGTCATCGTGTTGACGCAATACGGAACGATTGACTCGGCGGTGGCGGCCACACGCATGGGAGCGATCGACTACGTCACAAAGCCTTTTCGCATCGAAGAGTTGCGCGCGCGCCTGGAGCGAGCTTCGCGGGCCGTCGAACTGCAGCAGGAAAATCAACTATTGCGCGAGCAGTTGCGCACGCGGCCGGGGTTCGGCGGCCTCATCGGTTTGTCCGAGAGGATGCAGCGGGTCTACAAAACGATTCAGAAGGTAAGCCAGCACGAGTACCCGGTTCTGATTTTGGGAGAGAGCGGCACGGGAAAGGAGCTAGTGGCGCGGAGCGTGCATTACTCCGGGGCGCGCAAGGATCGCACCTTCGTGCCGGTGGACTGTTCGTCGCTGGTGCCCACGCTGATCGAGTCCGAACGGTTCGGATATGTAAAGGGCGCTTTCACCGGGGCGCTGCACGGAAAGCAGGGCCTCTTGGAAACGGCGCACGGCGGCACGCTGTTTCTGGACGAAATCGGCGAAATGCCGGTGGATTTGCAGTCCAAGCTCCTGCGTGTGCTGCAAGAGCGCGAGGTGAAACCTGTGGGCTCGACCGAACGGCGAAAGATTGATGTGCGGATTATCGCGGCGACCAATCGCGATCTCGATGCCGGCATCAAGAACGGGTCGTTTCGCCAGGACCTTTATTTCCGCCTGGATGTCGTGCAAATCAAGATTCCTGCGCTGCGCGAGCGTAAAAGTGATATTCCTCTGCTGGTCACTTCGTTCCTGGATAAATTTTCCGATCCTCATCGGCCGGCGCGGACGATCTCCGAGGACGCCATGCGGCGATTGATTTCGTACGATTGGCCGGGGAACGTTCGCGAACTGGAAAATGCCATCGAGCGCGCGGTGGCGCTGGGTTCGGGTCCGATCCTGCACGTAGCGGATCTGCCGTCGAGCCTGCAATATCCGAGCAGCGAGCGCGTGCCGGAAAGAGATGAGTTGCTGCCGCTCGAGGAACTGGAGCGCCGGGCGATCCTGCGCACACTGCGCCAGACCACCGGGGACAAGCTGGCGGCCGCGCGGATTCTGGGAATTGGAAAGACCACGCTATATCGCAAGCTGAAGCAATATCACGATGGAGCCGGCGGAGCAATGAAATCTTCGAAGCCAGGAATGTAGATTGCGCGATGGGACTCCGCTCCGATGCAGCAGGCATAACCCACACACCCACGGGCTGTGGTTCAGCTTCCGGATTGTAGACGATCCACCCAGAGCTGAGAGAGCTTGGATAGAATTCTTGCCTGAGTGCGAATTGGATCTTCGCATCAACGAAGATCAACATGAGTCCATTCGTCTTATTGCATCAGCGACGAACCGGGGCCCAAGGACCTCCACTGCCGGAGCGAAATACCGCGATCCGGCCCGCTTCTAGTGTCTCAATGGGCTCCAGCCACCTCTCTTCTCCAACGGTTGGCGTGCACGGGCCAAACGTGCAGATGCGAATCTCGCGGCTGGCTGCTTCCCGCCGCAGCAAGTCCATCACGGCGCGCAGAATCGTGCCAAGAAACGGCGTGTACAGATAAAATACCGTGCCACTGGACAAATCCGTCTCTCGCGCGTCTTGCTCGATGAATGTTACGTTGTTCAGGTTTAGCTCATACGCACTTTGCCGCGCACAATTCACATAAGCTGCCTCGATCTCGATCCCGATGCTGCGCGCACCCGTGCAGATAGACGACAACAATGGAACGTGACCCAGCCCAGAGCCAAGGTCGATAAGCACGTCCCGCTCAGTGAGCTGCGTGTGGGCAATTAGATCGAAGATGTGGCGCGCCGGCGTGGGCTGATAGCACACCATGTCGGCCGGCAACTGGACGATGTGGGCATCGGGCTTCGCGAATCGCAAAACTCCGCTTACCAGTTCATCGAGATAATCGTAGCTTTCGCCGGCAGCGAGGCTGCTCAAGTCTCCAACGTTGCTCGATTTGCTTATCCATTGATATAACTGGTTCGGATTGGCACCCCGCTGAATCTCATCACGGATCGTGTCATAGAACTTCAGATTGGCGGCTTCCAGCTTGGCATAGAGGGCTCTTGCTCGGCGATAGAGCCTCGCCTCGACAGACTCGGAATCGAGAGCCGAAAACTGCCTCTCCAAGGGATAAGCGTCCAGTCGGTCCATCGCTTCGATACGCTCGCGAAACCTATGCAGCTCGCCCAGCGAATGATCCACTTCGAGCTCACGGGTCAAGTTACGGAGCGCACTAATCACGCGTCTCAAATTCCTTTTCGTGACGTAAAGCCGGTGGTGCCGCACTCTCAGTCGAGAACACCAGCGAGAATTTGCAGCCAACGGTGCCCACCCCGCTAACCAACCAACCGTAGCAGGGTCTCCTCTACTGGCAGGCCTCCGACGCGAGGGATCGCATATATCACCGTGCTAGTCGTTGAGGTTAAGCGTCACCTTTGCGTTGTCCAGCACTTTGTTCCATCGAGGGTCAACCGAGGCGTCGGCGGCGTATTCGTCGTGCCAGTTCCACCACTTGTACGGCGGAGTCTGGGGGTAGCCCTCCGGCGAGTCCTCCCATTTCTCCTGGCGCCCGAGCGCAGTCATGTCAAGGTAGCTCCAGGTGCTCCCCATCGCCTCGTCGCCGCGGTTGTTGATGAAGTAGGTTCGAAACACCTTGTCGCCGTCATGGATGAAAGCGTTCGTGCCATGCCACTCGTTCACTCCGAAGTCGGCGTCGAAGCTGTCCGTGATGGTGTACCACGGCATCTCCCAGTCCATTCGTGCCTTCAGGCGCTGGATGTCAGCCTGCGGCGCACGCGACGCGAACGCCAGCGTGGTGTCGCGCGCGTTCAGATGGGCGAGGTGGGCGACCTGGTCGGAACAGAAGGAGCAACCGCGGCAGGCATGGTCGGGCCAGCCGAACACGCCGGGCTCGAAGAAGGCGCGGTAGACGACCAGTTGACGGCGGCCGTCGAACAAGTCGAGCAGGCTCGCCTTGCCCTTAGGCCCCTCGAACTCGTACTTCTTCTCCACGACCAGCCATGGCATGCGCCGGCGCTCGGCGGCCAGCGCGTCACGAGAACGGGTCAAGGCCTTCTCCTTCACGAGCAACTGCTGGCGCGCAGCCTCCCACTCCTGCGCTGACACGATTGGTGGTGCGTTTATTGCGAGATCCTCTTTCCGGTTTTCCATGTCTCTCTCCTTCCTTATTGCCATGTTGTTTCTCCTTTGTTTTCTGAAACAGACGGAGACCACTCGCGCTAAAAACTTTTCTGAACTTGCCGATCCACACCACCAGAATTCCTCCCGTGGATCCCGCTCCGGCGGCCGTCATTGCCGCGCTTGCGATGCATACTGGGCACATAAGTTTCTCCCTGAAGAACCACTATGCCGATTGGGCTGTTTGCACGAAAGTCGGTGGCTCATCGGCGCTAGGTCCCCAGCTCGCCGGCACTGGCACATTCAACATCCTCAAATAAACGCTGAACTGGCCGCGGTGTTGGTACCAGTGATTCAGCATGATGTTGCGAAGAAACTGCCCGCGGGGCATGGCCAATAATTCCTTGTCTCCCTGAACCAGCCGCCAGATTTCTTGCATCTTTTTGTCGTCGTACTCAGGCAGCACACTTCTGACGGTTGCAATACTCTCTTCGAAGGTCTTCAAGATCTCTTTTCCGGTTGCAGGTTGTGGAAAGATGAATTCCGTCACCTGCCTGGGACTATTTTGCGCAAGACGCGCTACGCCACCAGGCACGAAGGCGAGATGAAACGCAAGTTGTCCAGCCGACAGTGATCTTTCATGCGGTTTCCAGGTCAGCCGGTCTTCCGGCAAGCGCTCCAGAAATCTCCGGGTGATCGGCGCTTGTTCTTCGAATTCCTTCAAAATACTCTGGGCCATCGACATTGCGATTCTCCTTTCGTTTGTCCCAACAATTCTTCCCGTTTGTAACGACTGCCTTTCCTTACTGAACAGAACTGGATATCGAACGGCTCCCGTCGGTCATCGCCGCGGCGCTTGCGAGAAGCATGCTGGACACATCTTTGCCTTTTCTGAACTTCTAACTCGCCCCGCCTTAGTGGGGCCGCGGCGCTTCCGCGCGCTGCCGCATAAGTTCGTGCAAGTGCGCCCAGCCATTCTTCGCGTTTCGATATTCCTCAAGAATCAATCCAAACGATTGGTGCCGAAACGTGATCAGCGTCACACCGCCCGATTCCTTTAGCCGATATTGAAGATTCGATATCACCGGATTGGACATAAATAGCGGGCCGCAAATTTCCAGCAGCGTCGGCTTCTTGATCGCCTGCACCGTTCCCCAGTGATGGCCGTTGTTGTCTCCCAGGTCGCGATACCATCGGCTGCCCGGCCATGCTTCTAGCTTCATCGGGATTGGCTTGTCCACTTGAGTCTCGTTGTACGGCCCAAGCTGATAGCGCGGCAAACGTCACCTCGATCGACGCGCGCACTTCAATCTCCTGCGCGATATGGATCGTTGTCGCTTCCAGTGATAGTGCGGGTGAACTCACGATTTCCCCCTCATTGTGTTTTTTACGAACCTATTTTTTCTCTTCATTCTTTCTTTGCCTCGGCCCGTTCCTTGATTCGCAGCAACTGGTGTTTCCACAGCCGCTCGAACGTGCTCGTCCATTCGTGCAACGGCCGGATCGCCATAGGATTCACCCTGTAAAGCATCTGCCGGCCTTCCCTCCGGGCTTCCACCAGGCCAACATCTTTCAAGACCTTCAGGTGCTTCGAAATCGACGGCTGCTCCATCTCCATTGCGTCCACGATCTCGTTGACCGACCTCTCCTGCATCGCTAGATAGTTCAGAATGTCGCGCCGCCGAGGTTCCGCCACGGCATTGAACGCGTCCGAGGTTGTCGCCGCCCTTGCCATGCTCTAAATATATTCCCATATGAGAATATGTCAAGCCCTTTTTACCAATCTTTCCGCCCACAAACCGTGAAGCTGCGCTACAAATCTCAGCGGGTCCAGTAAAATCGAGTTTCGACATGGAATACGAATATCGGTTCCGACTCTACCTATTCTTTTAAGTTACTGATTATGGACAGGATAATCGGGTGATTGGATTGGTCCTGCCAGTGCAAGGGACATGCTGGCAAAACGCTTCGTACGTTGGCGTACACGTCACCCGCCGTGGCCCGCCCGTTCGCAGCAGCGCTTCGAGCGACCTGGGGCGACATTCTGAAGTGTCTATTGAGTTGAGGATTCTGAGGGTGGACTCTGGGGCTGCATGAGGTTTACGGCACGACAAAACGGAGACGGTACTAAAGCACGAGGAGTGGCACGCGCTGCCGTCGCACGATTTGCGCGACGCGATCTGATGCAGGCCATTCGGTTCCTTCTGGCTAGCACCAATGCGGATCGCGTTGGCGTTTGGATGGAAAGCACGGAGACCGAACAGGTGCTGGGGCGCAGGTTCGTCGGATTTCGCGGGATGGTCGCGGACCGCGATGGCGAAGCAACTCCATCGGAATGGGAGAGGCTGTCGCCGGAACCTCCGCTTCCGGTGGAACTCTTGCACGCCGGAAAAAGCGTGGAGCAGGATCTGGGTGACGCGCCGGACCAGACGATTCTCGGAGCACTGCTTGAGATCCGGAGGGTGGTATGGGTGCCGGTCGGGAGCGCCGGACGTTTGCGCGGCGTGTTGTTCGCGGGCTTGCGTAAGAAACATGGGGTGCTGCCTGTCCAACTGCTGGAGTCGGTGTCGGCGGAACTGGCGCTGGCGGTTGAACTGGACGACGAGCGCCGGCGGGCTCGGCAGCAACAGGCCGACATTTCCGTGACGAACTGGTTTCTCGAAGAACTGGCGAGTGCCGGCCCGAGTGATGCGGCTCTGGCGCGCCTGGTTGAGAGCTGCACCGACACCGGCACCGAAGGCGATGGGCTTGGCGCCGCGTTTGCAGTGTTACGCGCGCGCGATGAGGCCACCGGGATATCCAGTCCTGCGCCGCGCGCCAGGCTGATCGCAAAGCGGGTCAGTGCGCCGGAATCGGTGTCGGACATCAGCGCACCGATACAGCCACAAGCAAACCAGCGACGCGCTCTGTCATGGCAGAGCGGGGATGCCGCATGGCTGCAATCGCTGGACAGTCAGTACCTGGAGGGCATCTGGCAACAAAGGCTGGAGACGATTGCGGCGCTGGCGGTGCGACTACGTGAAACCGTGCACCGGCTGAGTCAAGACTGGGAATCGCGCAATCGTATGCCGCAAAGGTCTGCCCAGTCGCCGGTCGCACACTAACCTTCCTTCCGTTCTCCGCACCGGCAAGCAGTGCACACGCCCTTTCCAAGCCGGCAGTACTCCTGCTAGGCTTACCCACCAGCGCCGTGTCCTCGGTGCGAGCGCAACCTCCTGATGAGCGAAACCTCTGCTCGCCGTGCCACTACAGAGCTCTTCCCCGAGCTGTTTCAAGGGGTGTCTCAGCTGGAAGGGCGCTTTCCCACCAAGGAGATTGCCGCGCGTATTGTGAATGCCGCGATGCTGCAGCCCGATGTCGGCGGGGCGCGTCTTTGGCGCATCGAAAAAGGCGTCGCGGAAGTTTGGGCGGAAGCGGGAAGCATGCCGCCGGCAGGCGACGGCGGCCCCGCGGCGGGATCGTTGCGCGATGCTGCTACGGATGCGACTTTGTGGACCGGCGCGCTGGGCAGCGATGACTTCCGCGTGCGCATCCTGGAAGTGCGCGGAACCGCGCCGCTGATGGATGCTGCGCGCGCCCAGCTTGAGCTCCTGGCGCGCTTCGCGGCTGTCGTTCTGGCGCTGGCGGAACGCCGCGGAGCGATGGAAGAGCTTTCTTCCATCGTGGAGGCCACCAAGCGGCTGAATTCCACGCTCGATCTCGGCGAGCTGATTCACATTATCCTGCAAATTGCCACGCGTCAGACCGGCGCGGAGCGCGGCACGGTGTTTCTCACGGATCGCGAGCGCAACGAGTTGTGGTCGCTGGTCGGACTGGGTCTCGAGCAGCACGTCATCCGGTTTGCGGCCGACCGCGGTATCGCCGGATGGGTAGCGCGCAACGGAATGCCCGTTCGCCTTGAGAATGCTTACGATGACGCGCGCTTCGAGTCGGAGTTCGACAAGCGGCTGGGTTTTACCACTCGACGCGTGATGGGTCTGCCGATCCGCAATGAGTCCGGAGTGATCATCGGTGTGCTCGAGCTGCTGAACAAAGCCGAATCCTTTACCGCGGAAGATGAGGCGTTCCTCGACGCGCTTTCAGCACATGTGGCGCTGGCGCTTGAGAAAGCGCAGCTCCACCGCGAGCGCATCGAGAAGGAAAAGATGCAGCGTGACCTGGCGCTCGCGCGCGAGATTCAAGCGGGCTTTTTGCCGGAAGCGCCGCCGGTCTGGAAGGGCATCGAGATCTGTGTGTCGCACCGCGCGTCGCAGATGGTGGGCGGCGACTATTACGATTTCCTTCCAGTGAGCTCCGGAGGTAAAGAAGCGCTGCTGGTTGTGGTAGCGGACGTGGAAGGAAAAGGCGCAGCGTCGGCGCTGGTGATGGCCAACGTGCAAGCCACGCTGCACGCGCTGGCGGATCACGCCGAGCCGCTCGACAAACTGCCGGCGACCATCAACCAGAAAATTCTCGAAGGTGCCCGCGGCTCGCAAGCGGCCGGCCGCAACACCAAGTACCTGACGATGTTCATGGCCTTTGTCGAGAACGAAGGGCGGGCGCTGCGTTACGTCAACGCCGGACATGTTCCGCCAGTGGTGATTCGCGCCGACGGCCGCCAGGAATGGCTGGAGACCGGCGGAATGGTCGTGGGGCTGCTCCCGGACGCGCGCTACGATTGCGGCTCCGTGGCCCTCGGAAAAGACGATCTGCTGATCGCCTGCACCGACGGCATTACCGAAGCCATGGACGCGGACGGCAACGAATACAGCCGCGAGAGGCTAGCCGAATCGGTGGCAAAGTGCCGCACGCAGAAGCCGGAAGAGATTTTACGCTGCATCCTGGCGGAGGTCGATCTGCACTCGCGCGGGGGCATTCACGAAGACGACCGGGTCCTGCTGGTCTTGAAGGTGACGTAATCGAGTTCGCCCAACATTAGAATTCGCAAATTGCGGCCTTGCTGCCTTTTTCCCATTTTGGGACTGGATCATTCATTCAAGGGACCCCCTCCCCGTTTTTGTGTAAGTGTTCATTCTAAAGATAGTTAAAGTGGCTTGTTTTGATGCACTTTTACAAGTGTTCATTTTACGGGGGTTAGGTTCGCAGGGAGCGGGACTTTTGGCCCGCCTCGGAAGGCGGCCGCTACAGCCTCACTTTCCGGGCGAGCTCCCCGCACGGAATCGAAAAAGATCAGCACGCGCCGGCGGAATTCGACCGGCTCGTAGCCCAGGGCGGCGGTGTGGAATGCGCCTGGGACGATCCACATTTGTTTCGGGCCTCGCGCGGCATCGTAAATCCGTTGGGTGTGACGGCAGGGAAGCGCGACATCGGCGGCGTCGCAGATGAGGAGAACCGGAAAGGCTCTCGCGGCGACCGCTTTTTCTGGCGACACCTCCGCCGCGGGAAGGTTGGCCAGCAATTCCGCGTG
The DNA here is from genome assembly GCA_963832615.1 of uncultured Acidobacteriota bacterium. Lineage (GTDB taxonomy): Bacteria > Acidobacteriota > Terriglobia > Acidiferrales > UBA7541 > Acidiferrum. The sequence goes on along the minus strand of CAWHVA010000012.1, from coordinate 92,452 downwards.
GTAGATCATAGTCCAGGTGCCTGGAGCGAAAAGCGTCTTTCCCAGCCACGGATAGCGCCGGAGGCCGGCGTAGTCATAGGAGGCCTCGCGCAGGTTTGCGAAAGAAGCCTCGGCCGCGACGGCTTCGATACGTCCATCGACCGCGGCCGATTGCAGCGCGATGCCCGCGCCCATCGATTCTCCCAAAGCAAATAGATGTCGTGGGTGCTCGGTCGCTTCCAGTGCGTCGACGATGGCGCGCGTATCGCTGCGTTCGAGCCAGCCGTAAGTGGCCATCGCGCCGTCGCTCGAGCCGTGCGCACGAGCATCCATCATTACAACGTTGTAGCCGGCGGCCAGCAACACAAGAGCGTGTTCGAGCACGCCCATGCGATTGTCGGCGACGCCGTGAAACAGCAGAACCCAGTCGCCGCTGGGGTCCGCTGAGTGCACTTTCCACCCGCGAAGAATGCTGCCATCGGAAGCGCGCACGTCGAACTCTTCGCGGTGCGTTTGCTTTTGCGAAAAGGCGATGTCCGCTTGCTGAACGAGGTCAGGTGTGAGCGGACGGCGTACGGGATGCAGGAACCACGGCGCGACGATCCAGCCTGCGGCCGCGGCGATGAGCGGAGGGAAAATCAGGAGCTTCAGCAGGAAGCAGGCTAGGCGACGCATTCTCACTAAGAAGATACGTCAAGAATCCCGCGGAGGTTCCTTGTCGCCGGGCTGAAGCACGGTTGCTTTCTGGCGGTACGGATTGGGACGCGCCGGGCTGAAGAGTCCGTGTGGGAACTGAGAGAAGAAGCCCTCAGCGGCTAAAGCCTTGTTGATTCGGCTTCAGTTACGGCACGGCTGAAGGCGTGCCCTGGCGAAAACCGTGCCCTGACGAAACCGTGTGCCCTGACAAAGCCGGAGTTCACGCGCCGGACTGAAGCCCAGCGCCTACACAGGCAGGGTCGTCAGTGCCCCGGGTCGACCAGGGCCCGCGCTTGAGCCTATGAAGAAAACAGGACAGACTCTCGCTGAAACATCTTGACTGCCAGGAACAGCGCGATCCCGGCATACAGGCAGGTGCAGAAAAAGATCAGTGCTATGTAGTTCCAGTGATACGTGCCGGTGACGAGTTCCTTGCAAAGCAGGCTGACGTTGAGAATAGGAACCAGCGCGAGCTTCGATGTCAGCTCGATGCCGGGCAAAACCGCGGCGATGGCAGGCACGATGACTACGAACGTCATTGGCGTCAGGTAACTCTGCGCTTCCTTGAACGTTTTGGCGAAGAGAGAAATGGTCATCAGCACGGCGGAGAACAGGACCGCCACCGGCACCGCCATGACGAACACGGCGATCACGGTTTTCGGGTGCATGGTCAGCACAGGAAACCCCTCGGCTATTCCTTGAGCTTTGCTCACCCTCGAAAACAAAGTGAACGAACCGGCCATAGACATGACTGAGAGCGTGGCGGTGGCCAGCGACGCGGTAAGTACTACCAGGAATTTCCCAAAAACTAGGTGCGTCCGCTGGATGGGGCTCGAAAGAATTGTTTCCATTGTGCCCCGCTCTTTTTCGCCAGCAGTCAAGTCCATCGCGGGATACATCGCGCCGGTCATGCACATCAAGATCACCAGATAGGTGATCAAGCCGCCATAAGACTCGCCAGCCACCTTGTCATCGGAAACGACGTTTTGCTGCTCGATATCGAAGGGCTTCATCAGGCTCTCGGGAAGGTTCGTAGACGCCAGTCGATCTCGCACCATTGCGTCGCGATACTCCGTGAACGATTTTTCGATTCGATTGGCGCCGAGCATGGATTTCAAGTCACCTGAGAAAATATAAATCTTCACGTCGGGGTGTTCGCCGCGTGCGACGGCTGCCTGAAAACTGGGGGGTAGGTCGACGGCGGCGCGGATCCTTTTGTTCGAAATGAGATCGACGTAATCGGGGGAGCTGGGCACGATGCGGAGATCGCGCGCAATGCTTCAATTGCTCCATCACGTCGGAAGAATCATTGCCGCCCAGAACCATGATCTTAGAGGGTTCGCGCTTAGCTTCATCGGCAATCTCCACGAACGCGTAACCCACCACCACAGTAAGGATCGGAAAAAGAAACAGAGGAATCAGAATCGAGGAGACCAGGGTGCGGCGGTCGCGCAGCGCCTCGGTAAGCTCCTTGCGGTAAACGATACCAACGTTGCGCAGCGACATGCTAGTGATCCTCCGAGGAAACATAGTGAGGCGCAACGACTTTGACAAAAATTTCTTCGAGGTCCTGTTCGCCGTACTTTTCGCGAAGCTGCTGCAGCGTACCCTCCGCCAGTAGTTTCCCGTTTGCGATGATGCCAATCACGTCGCATAGCTTTTCGACTTCACTCATAATATGCGTGGAGAAAATCACGGTTTTGCCGAGGTCGCGGCATTCGCGGATGAACGCGGTGATGGTGCGAGCCGTCATGATGTCGAGGCCGAGAGTGGGTTCGTCGAAGATCATCACTGCGGGATCGTGGACCAGCGTGCGCGCGATCGAAGTCTTCTGCTTCATACCGGTGGACAGCTTGTCGCAGCGGCGGTCGCGAAAACCATTCATGTCCAGACGGTCAAATATCTTGTCTACGCGCGTTTTCAGGACGTCGTCGCCCAGCCCGTTCAGGCGCCCGAAGTATTGAACCAGTTCTCTTGCGGTAAGCCGGGGATAAAGCGCGGTCGCCGTGGAGAGGAAACCGACGCAGGCGCGTACTTTTTCAGGATGCTCGACGATGTCGTGGCCACAGACGATAGCGGTGCCACTGGTCGGCTCCAGGATGGTGGCCAGCATGCGCAATGTCGTGGTCTTGCCAGCGCCATTCGCCCCAAGTAACCCGTAAATCTGTCCCGGAAGGCAGCGGAAACTAATATCATCTGCCGCGCGAATCTCGCCGCGCTTTTTGTCCCGGAAATACTTAGACAGATTGCGAACTTCAATCATCGAGGGGCCTTCCCGGATTTTTCGCAAGAGAGGAACCGCGCTTCGCTGGTTAGCGCGCGGCTCCACATAAAATGTTACTGGAAAACGTCACCACCGTGTGATGCCAAAGCCAATCGCAGGTTCCATACCGCGAACCAAATGATGCCTGCTTGCAAGATCGAGCGCCGTGGGTATTGCACCGCGGCACTTACTCGGCTGCCGCCGCCTGAACCAGTACGAGCTGAGACCCTCGCGCCTAACACGCGTGCTTCTCACGACTTGGCAGCACTCGGCATCCCGCGACGCCGACCGCGCATCCATCCGAGAGAACCCGGATCGCGCACAACGTCGCTAGGGAAAGCCGCAGCCCTATTGCTACAATCAACCTCTTTGAGGCTCCCCGGACGGGGGGCCAGCAAGCCACGCATATGGGACGCAAGGCCACGCGGCGCAAGTGTGTTTGTGCACCGCTGCGCGAGAAGGGCAAAGCAACGCATCGCAAAACATGGATCGCCGACTGCGAAATCGCATACTGATCTTCCTGCTGCTGGCGGGCGTGAGCGCGCTGATATTGATCAAGGTAAGTGGCCGGCAGCCGCTGGCAAAAATCTCGGCGGTCACGCCGATTCGCGAAAACATCATCGCGTCGATCGCCAGCAACGGAAAGGTTGAGCCCATCTCGCCTTTCGTCATGCGCGCGCAGTTGGATACGTTTGTCGAGCGCATCCGCGTGGTGGAAGGGCAAGCCGTCAAGAAGGGACAGCCGCTTCTGGAGCTCAACGTGAAGGATGCCGAAGCGCAACTGGCTCAGGCGCGGTCGAAATTGCTGCGGGCGCAAAACGATCTACGCGTGGCGAAGGGCGGAGGAAAACCTGATGCCGCGGCGCAGGTCGCGGGAGCTCTGGCTACGGCGATGGCGCAACGCGACCGTCTGCAACGCAGCCACGATGCTCTGCTGCGGCTGATCGACCAACACGCCGCCACGAAGGATGAACTCGCCGCCAACGACCTTGAGTTGACGAAAGCTCAATCCGAGGTCACTCGCCTGACCGCCGCGAAGCAGGAGTTCGACCGCGGCGTCAGCCTGGACGCGAATCAGACGCCGCTGCTGGTGCAGCAAGCGCAAAGTGAAGTCGCCGCGCTCGAAGAAAAAGTGCGCAACGGCCACATCACCGCGCCATCCGACGGCACACTCTACTCCTTGCCCGTGAAAACCGGCGACTACGTGCGGGTCGGGGACCTGCTGGCGGAAATGGCGAATTTGCACCAGGTACGGGTGCGCGCCTTTATCGACGAGCCCGAACTAGGAGCATTGGAGCCCAACGAGCCGGTGAGAATCACCTGGGATGCGCTGCCCAACCGCGTCTGGATCGGCAAGACCGAAACCATTCCCAAGCAAGTGGTGGCGCGCGGCGCCCGCAGCGTCGGCGAGTTGCTGTGCACCGTGGATAACGACAAACTGGAGCTTCTGCCCAACATCAACGTCAATGTCCGCATCAATTCCAGGGAACGCGACAATGTGCTGGCGGTGCCGCGTGGCGCGGTGGAAGCTGAGGGGAATAAGCGATTCGTATACGTCGTAAAGCAAGGCGACTTTGCGAAGACTAAACTGGAAAAGCGCGAGATCCACGTGGGGATAGCCGACTCGACGAACTACGAAGTCACCAGCGGTCTGCAACCAGGCGAGATGGTCGCCCTGCCGGGCGACATCGATTTGAAGGACGGCATGGCGGTAAGGATCATGAACACCGACGCGAGTTCGATGCGAGGCCGGCAGGATGCCCAATAGGTCAATCAGGATGAACCGGTTGGCTTTGGCGTTGATTTTAGTAGCGGGAGCAGAGGTTTGCGCTTCCGCTGCCGCCGCGAGCAGGAAGCAAGGCGAAGGGTTCGAGGCGGGCAGGCAGGCCTACGAGGCCAGCGACTATGTCAAGGCCGCGGAGCTTCTACAGCAGGCCGCGGCCAAGACTCCGCAAAACGGCGAAATCTATCTGTTGCTGGCAAAGACTTACAGCGAGACGCAGCAACACGATGCGGCGATTGCGAGCGCGGAAAAAGCTGTTGCGCTCGATCCGCAAAATTCGGTCTACCACGAATGGCTTGGCAGGGCCTATGGCGGAAAAGCCGAGCGCGCAGGGATGTTTTCGGGCCTGTCGCTGGCAAAGAAAACGCGCAAAGAATTTGAAACTGCGGTGCACCTGGACGAAATGAATTTCTCGGCGCGGCAAGCGCTCATCGAATACGACTGCAGCGCCCCAGGCATCGCGGGTGGCGGCGAAGACAAAGCCCGCCCGCAAATCGAGAAACTCGCCCAGCTCGACGCAGCCGAAGGGCACTATGCAGCGGGCAATTGCCGTCGTCAGAAGAAAGACTTTGCGACGGCGGACGCGGAGTTCACCAAAGCGCTGGACAATCACCCGAAGGCGGCCGATCTGATCTACGACATCGGCGACTACGCGGTGAAACACTATCAGCCGGAGCGCCTGATTCTCGTCGCGAACGAAGGCGAGAAGGTAGCTCCCGCAGACCCGCGCGGAAAGTTTTACCGCGCGGTGGCCATGGTCATCACGAACAGTAGTGGCAGCGACGCCGAATCATTGCTGCGCGAATATTTGCAGCGCGCCCCGGTGCGCAGCGGCTACCCACGCCCGCGGGAAGCGCATGAGTGGCTTGGGCGTCTGTACGAGAATCAGGGCAAGACGCAGGCCGCGATCGGCGAATATGAAGCCGCGCTGAAGTTGGATCCGAAAAATAAAAGCGCCAGCGAAGCGCTAAAGAAGTTGAAGAGGGAGTGATGACCCGGCGCGAAACCAGGCCGCGGGAAGCCGCCGTGCCATCAGAGCATACATCGCAGCGATTTAGTTGGAGCCGCGTGTCGCCATGATGGCTGTTCGGGAGACTCTTTCAGTTGCCATCGACGCTCTCCGCGCCAACAAATTGCGCGCGATTCTGACGTCGCTGGGCGTGATCATCGGCAGTGCCTCAATTGTGCTGGTCGTCACCATCGCGCTGACCAGCCAAAAATTTGTGATTGGCCAGATTGAAGCGGTCGGCTCGAATCTCGTCTGGGTCGAGCTGGTCAACGCGGGCAGCAAGGGCCAGCCGTTAAGCTACGAACTCACCGTCGATGATATGAATGCCGTGATGGCCACCGTGCCCGGGGTAGCCGAAGTTGCCGGCACGCGCGAGTTGCCCATGGCCGTCGTTGTCGGCGGGCGCGAACGCCCTGTCAATCTGATCGGAGTGACCGGGGGATATCAAGCGATCCGGCGCTTAGTCATCCTCAAGGGCCGCTATTTCGATTCCTCCGACATGGAAAACCGCAGCAAAGTCTGCCTGATCACCAAACAGGTTGCGGATCGCGTGTTCGGCTTCGATAATCCGCTCGGCGGAACGATCCGCATGGGTGAACTCACCTTCACGGTGATTGGAGTCTTTCGCGAACGCGTCGCCACCTTCGGCCTCTCCGAGATTAAAGACGAATCGGTGATCATTCCCCTGACGCTGATGAAGTATTACACCGGCGTCGACGTACTCCGTGTGTTGTACGCGCAATCGGATAGCGCCGAGAACGTCCCCACCGTCGAGCGCCAGATGGCGCGGGTCCTCCACAGTCGGCATCCGCCCGCAGCGGAATATGACGTCCAAACACTCACGGCCATTCTCAGCGCCGCAAAAAATATCTCCCTCGCGCTTACGATCGTTCTTCTGCTCATCGCCTTCATCGCGTTGTTGATCAGCGGCATCGGGATCATGAATATCATGCTGGTCACGGTAAAAGAGCGCACGCGAGAGATCGGCATCCGCAAAGCGGTTGGCGCTGCACACCGCGAGATCATGTACCAATTTCTGTTTGAGGCGTTCTTGATCAGCGGAGGCGGCGCGGTGCTGGGAATCCTGATCGGGCTGGCCATTCCGGTTGCCGTTCAGCCGCTGCTCCCGGGAAATTTGCGGGTGCCGGTTTCGTCCCTCAGCGTGCTGGCTGCTTTCGTGGTTTCGTGTTCGACGGGTTTGCTTTTCGGCTACATACCCGCGAACCAGGCGGCGAGAATGCAGCCGGTCGAATCACTGCGGTATGAGTAATTTGAGAATCACGCAAAGCGATTGCGAGGTAAGCATGAAAAAAGCGCGCTTCAATCGCCGCAAGACAAAGAAGTGCACGTGCAGTCTGGCCGTCGCCTTTCTGCTGACGGCATCGAGCGTCGAGCTGCGCGCCCAGGAAGCTCCATCGCAGGAGTCGAGCGTCAGCGCCAGTCCTGGTGCGCCCGTGGCGCTGACTCTAAAGCACGCCATCGAACTCGCGCTTCAGAACAGCAAAGATATACAAGTCGCCAAGCTCCAAGCCAGCCTTGCGGATCGTTCAGCCATCATCACCAAATCCCAGTTTCTACCGAATCTCTACGCTGGATCAGGCGCCGGCTACACTTATGGAATCCCAGAAACCCCAGGTGGGCGCGCGCCGGCGATTTTCAGCGTTACGTATCAGGAGCAAGTCTTCAACGAACCACTGCGTGGCCAGGCAAAAGAACTTCAGGAACAAGCAAGGTCGCAACGAATTCTCCTCGAAGACACGAAGAATACCGTCATCGCGCGCACTGCCGCGGCCTATTTGGAACTGGTTATGGTCCGTCACTCGCTCGATCTCCTGCGAAAAGAACAAGCCAGCGCGGACAAGATTCTCGAAGTAACGCAGCAACGCGAGAAGGAAAGCTTTGAGTTGCCGGTAGAAGTCACCCGCTCACAGCTCACGAAGGCTCGCGTCGTGCAACGCATCTTGCAGCTCGAAGGGCGTCAGGACGAACTGGAAGTTTTCCTGCGAAGCCAGACAGGCCTGGCGGAGAATACGCCACTCGAAGTGACGCCCGAAGATTTACCCGGCGAAGCCGAACAGGAAGGCGCGAACCTGGTCGCCATGGCCATGCAGAGCAATAAAGCGTTGCAGGTGGACGAAGCCGAAGTCCGCGCAAAGCAGTTTCGCCTGGCCGGCGAAAAGCACGGCTATTATCCCACACTCGAACTTGTCGGCATCTACAGCGTGCTTGGCAAGTTCAACAACTACGATCAGTACTTCAAATCATTTCAGCGCAACAATCTTAACGTCGGCGTGCAAGTGCAGGTGCCGATCTTTAGCGCGCAGACAAAGGCGAACATCGCGCTGGCTGAAGTAAATCTGCGCATCGCGCAAGCCAACCTGTCCAACAAGAAAAACGAAGTAAGCGCCGCGGTCCGCCAGAAAACCCGCCGCCTGCGCGAGCGAGACGCCGCGAAAGAAGTCGCCCGCCTGGAACTACAGCTAGCCCAGCAGGATGTAGCCGTTCTGCAATCGCAGTTGGACGAGGGCAAAATCAACCTGCGCGACGTCGAGCGCGCCCGCCTCGCAGAAAATGAAAAGTGGATGCTCTACCTCGACGCCAATTTTCAACGCCAGCAAGCCCAGCTCGACCTGCTGCAAACCGCGGGCCAGCTCGACAAAGTCTGGCAATGAATCGCGCTGAAGTAACGAATGATCCGAACCTGATTGCGGAAAATGTAGGGGCGCCGGTTCAATGCGTCTCCGGCAACTCTGGCGAACAGGATATAGAAGGCGACCAGCCGCTCTGGACCTAAGGCCGTCGCCGGACTCAACTCGCGCAAACAGTTCACGAAAAGTTTCCGCGCTCCAGTGGGCGCCACACATGCAGATCGATCAAAAAAGTCTCCAGGTATTTCTGGCCGCAGCCACCAAACTCGACTCCGGATTCGCCAACCTACCCTTGCACGATCTGAATGCTCCGGGCGCCGACCGACTCGCCGAAGTATTGAACGCCACTGCCGTCCGTCTGCACGACAACTACCCCTACTTTCATCCGCTGTACGCCGGCCAAATGCTAAAGCCACCCCACCCGGTAGCGCGCCTGGCATACGCCCTCGCAATGTGGATCAATCCCAACAATCACGCGCTCGACGGCGGGCGCGCGACCTCCGCAATGGAAAAAGAGGCGGTGGCCGAAATCGCCGTAATGTTTGGCTGGAAAGATTTTCTGGGCCACCTCTGCGGCGGCGGGACAATGGCAAATCTCGAAGCCCTGTGGGTCGCCGGTCAGCTTCAATTGAAAAAGAAAATCCTAGCCAGCGAGCAGGCCCACTACACACACAATCGAATCAGCAGCGTCCTGCAACAGGAGTTCGAGCCGGTACCGGTGGACTCGCGCGCGCGCATGGATATCGACGCCCTGAAGAAGCGCATAGCTCGCGGTGACGTTGGCACAGTCGTCGCGACGATGGGCACCACGGCCACGGGCTCCGTCGACCCGCTTCCGGAAATCCTCGCTCTTCGCGATCGATATGGCTTCCGAGTCCATGCGGACGCTGCCTACGGCGGATACTTCACACTGGCACAAAATCTGCCCGCCGACACAAAGGCTGCGTTCGAGCGAATCACAGAAGCCGATTCCATCGTGATCGACCCCCACAAGCACGGCCTGCAACCATACGGCTGTGGCTGCGTCCTGTTTCGCGACCCTGCCATAGGACGCTTCTACAAGCACGATTCCCCGTACACCTACTTCAGCTCCGGGGAACTCCACCTGGGTGAAATCAGCCTGGAGTGCTCGCGACCCGGCGCCGCGGCGGCCGCTCTGTGGGCAACGCAAAAGCTCCTCCCCCTGAAACCAGGAGGAGAATTTGCCAAGGGCCTGGAGCGCGGCAGGGAAGCAGCGTTAGCGCTGTACCAGAAAATTCAGTCGAGCCCCGCCTTCGTGCCGGCATTTCCACCCGAACTGGACATCGTGGTGTTCGCACCGCGAGCTTCCAGCCTCACTGCGACTTCCGCCGTGTCGCGCAAGATATTTGCCGCGGCCGCCGAGCAGGACTTGCATCTGGCCCTTGCCGAACTACCGGTCGCGTTCTTTCCCGGCCTCGAGTCTGACGTAAAGGACCGCGAAACGGTGACCGCGCTGCGATCCGTGCTCATGAAGCCCGAGCACCTGGACTGGATCGACCGCATCTGGGAACTCATCCAAAAGGCCGCTGGGGAGCCCCTGCTGCGCTAAGACGGGGGTTTGAGATTAAGGTTACGGATGCTTCCACCTCAAGCCCGCCGCCCTGGAACTCCCACTTAATGCAGTATTTACCCGTTCGATGCGGGATAGGCGCCATTCGCAGAAAGCCGTGGAGGGATGCAACCAAGTTCGGTAAACTATACTCTAGACTACAGGGCTCGGGGCACGCTGGAGGACGCAGCCGTCTAGCTGCGGAGCGTACACGCAAAACGGAAAAGTTTTGCACATAGCTCATTCCGCTTTTAAAACTGAGGGTGAAGAATGCCGGATTTCATGAAGACGTTGTTGTTGAACCCGCCGAGTTTTGACAACTTCGACGGCGGAGCAAGCTCGCGGTGGCCCGCGACGCGCGAGATTGAGTCCTACTGGTACCCGGTGTGGCTGACCTACCCGGCTGGGATGATACCCGGCAGCCGCTTGCTGGATGCCTCACCGCACAAGGTCAACTGGAAGGAAACGGTTGACATCTGCAAGAACTACGAATTTTTAGTCCTGTTTACCTCTACGGTCGGGTTTATGAGCGACGTCAAGCTGATCCGCAAGATCAAAGAAGCCAACCCGAGCATGAAGATCGCGTTCGTTGGCCCACACGGACACATCAAGCCCGACGAGACGCTGATGGCCAGCGAGGACATCGATTTTGTGACGCGCGGCGAGTTCGATCACTCCGTGGTCGAATACGCAAAGGGGAAGCCGCTCAGCGAAATTCGCGGCGTCAGCTACCGCAAGGACGGCAAGATTGTTCACAATGCGTCCGCGCCGCAACTTCATACCGAAGAACTGGACGCGTTGCCGTTTGCCACCGATATCTACAAGCGCGACCTGAACATCGAAAAGTACAACGTGCCGTTCCTGTTGCAACCGTACGTGTCGTTTTACACCACGCGCGGATGTCCGGCTTTGTGCACTTTCTGCATGTGGCCGCAGACGATTTCGGGACATGCGTGGCGCACGCGCTCGACCGAAAACGTAGCCCGCGAAGTGGCGCAAGCGATCGAATACTTCCCGCAGATGAAGGAAATTTTCTTCGATGACGATACCTTCAACATCCGCAAAGATCGCGTGCTGGACCTGTCCGCCAAATTCAAGAAGCTGAAGTTCCGCTGGTCTTCCACGGCCCGCGTGCACAGCGACTACGAAACCTTGAAGGCCATGGCCGACGGTGGCGCGCGTCTGTTCATCGTAGGCTTCGAGTCCGGGGATCCACAGATTCTGAAGAACATCAAGAAGGGTGCCACCGTCGAGATGGCGCGCACCTTTATGAAGAATTGCCGCAAGGTCGGCATCAAGGTGCACGGCGACTTCATCATTGGCCTGCCCGGCGAAACGAAGGAAACCATCGAGAAGACCATCGAGTTCGCGAAGGAACTCGATTGCGAGACGATTCAAGTGTCGCTGGCGCACGCCATGCCCGGCACCGAATTGCATGACTCGATGGCTCAACAAGGGTTCCTGAAGGTGGAAGCTTTAGCCGACTCCGGCGGCCACCAGTTGCCGCACATCGAGTACCCACATCTATCGAAGGCCGAGATGATGGGCGGCGTGAACCGCTTCTACGACGAGTACTACTTCCGTCCGAAGGTGGTGTGGCGTATCGTGCGGGAAGCGCTGTGGGATTCCCACGAGCGTAAGCGTCTCTATCAGGAAGCCACGTCCTTTCTGAAGCTGCGATCGGAGCGATGGAAGTGGGTTCGCCAGGGCGGCGACATCGACAAGCCCATGATCGCCGTACCGGGCACGTCGTCAGCTTCCGGCAACGACTAAGCAAGTCGAAGAGCAACTCCAAGACTTTTAAACCGTGGCCTATCCATCTCAACCGTGGCACAGCCATTCCTGGCTGTGTTCTTGAGCGTCAAACAGCAGATGAAGCGAGACTTCCGTCTCCGGATCAAAACGTTCCTCATGATCCTGGTAATGGTCGGGTGCGCCAACGCGGGCGATCTGATGCTCAAACGCGGCATGACCCAGATCGGCGCGGTACAACTTTCCTGGGCCGGTCTACGGCACGCCTTCCTACTCACCGTGGCCAGCCCAACGATCTGGCTGGCGATCTTCTTCCTCATTGGTTTCACCGCCAGCTACATGATGTTGATGAGCTGGGCGGACTACAGCTACGTGATGCCCGCGGGCGCCTTCGGCTACGCGCTGCTCACGTTCCTAGCGGTCGTGTTTCTCCACGAGAGCGTTTCGCCCAGGCGTTGGATCGGTGTGTTCTTGATCTGCGTCGGAGTACTGGTCGTCGGCCTCACCAAGCCGCGCACCACCGATGTCGTACCTCAGCAGGTAGCGGCGTAATGCGCAGCGTCGTGCTGTTCACACTGTTCATCCTATGCAGCACGGGCGGCGAGATCATCATCACGCACGCCATGAAAATCGTCGGCGAGCCTGCCAAGTTGCGTCCCCGCGAAGTGCTGATCTTTCTTGGGCGCGCACTCCGCAATGCCTGGTTCTGGACCGGCATACCGCTCCTCGCTGCCTCGTTCTATCTTTTGTTGTTGCTGCTTTCCTGGGAGCCCATCACCTTGGTGATTCCAGCCTCGGCACTAAATCCCTATGTCTTCGGCACGTTAGCCGCCAAGTATTTTCTCGGGGAGAAGATCAGCGCGGGCCGCTGGGCCGGCGTCGCGCTAGTCTGCGCAGGCGTGGCGCTCGTCGCGCTGAGTTGACACTGGCCCGCAGATGGCGGGAAGCCGGTAGCACAGACGCTCCGGTGTGTGTCGCCAAACTAGGCTGAGTGGATTTCCCCAGAAGCTTCGACGCTAGGGTTTACTGCTACCGATCCAGTTGGCCCGGTTGGTGAAGACGAACTTCCCCCCGGCCCTTGCCAGTTCGTAGGTGGGACCAAGCTTTTCGAGATAGGCATGCCGATCATCGCCTCCGGTCACGAAGTAAATTCTGTTCGGTCCGGTCCACGCCTCGGCAAGCTGCTTATCTTCGATGAAGATCGGGGCGGCGTCGGGAAATAGTGAGCCGTACCACAATCCGTTGATGCGCCCGTTGAAGATCAGCATTTGTCGCCCGGTGTAGAAGTTCACCGATGACGCGTTGGCATACTCGCCGTCACAAACAATTTGGTCGCTGGGCTGAAGATCGTGCTGAATGGCCATGGCCAGCGGTTTCGAGCCGAGCACCGGAGCGAACACACCGAGCGCTACGTGAGCGCACTCGATGAACACAATCATCATCAGCGCCAGCGCCCGGTTTGCCGCGCGGGGCGAGCCCCGGCGGCGCAATAGCCAGCTCAGGCCGCTGCCGAAGAGAAATGCGATCGCGGTGCCGATGAGCGGTCCGCGGAAAAGGCTCATCGCGCTCCCGGTGAGATCCAGGAAGTGGCCGAGCGACAATACGTAAGCGTCGGTATTCTTGCTGAGCAGGTCGGCGAGTTCCATGCCCGGCTGCGGCGCGTGCGAAATCAGCGCGAGCGTTAACGTGACCACGGATATGAGCAGCCCGACAACAAGAAAAACCGTGGCGGAGACTCGGCCTGACCGCGCCAGATCGCTCCCGTAAGCGGACTCCGATTCACGGGCAAGCCAGCCCCCCAAAATCAACGCTAGCGCCGGCAAAGCGGGCGCAAGGTAATACTCCTGGCGCGTCGAAAAGCTGAAGAAGAGAAGAATGACGATGGCCCACACGAAGAAGAGGAGCAACGCAGCCTCAGGCGACTTGCGAGTTTCCGCCGTTCGGAGCAAGCGCAACCTGACCTGCCGGATGGCTTGCGGCAGAAACGCGCTCCAAGGTAACAACCAAACAAGGATCATGCCCCAGAACAGCACCAGTGGAAACGTGCCGTAATCGACCGGATAGCGCTTGCCGATATAGCGTAAAAAGTGTTCGTTGACGAAATAAAACCACAGAAATCCCTTCGCTTGACCCGCGGGCGGATTGCGCAGAGCCGCGAGAATATGCCAAGGCACGGCGACGAGAAGAAAGACGAATGTGCTGGAGATGAGCCGCATCTTCAAGAGATAGCGGAGGTCACCGACCAGCAACAAAAACACAAAAATGATCGCGCAGGGAAAAACAAGGCCGATCAACCCTTTGGTGAGCACGTTGAGCGCAACGGTTGCCACGAGCCCCCAACAGGACCACCGCGACGGCCGCTGCTCTTGCCACCCTTGCAGGAAAAAATAGAGTCCCAGGCCGATCCACAAGCCCACCAGCAAGTCGGGGATCAGGATGCGTGTAAAAAGGTAAGGCCCGAACGACGTGACGCAAACGACTCCAGCCCAGAGTCCGGCTTCGGCGTAAAGAAACCGGCGGCCCATCTGTACCAGCAGGAACGCCAGCAGCAGGACACCGAGCCCTTGCGCAAGCCGAGCCGATGATTCGCTCACGCCAAACAGGCGAAAGCTGACCGCCATAGCCCAATAGGGAAGCGGCGCCTTTTCGAGATAGCGAATACCGTTTTCATGAAGCGTCACCCAGTCGTGGAGCGTGAGCATCTCACGACCCGCTTCCGCATGAGCCCCGTCAGCGTCGTCAAAGAGAGAAGGATGCGGCGAGCCAGGCACGAAAATCGCCAGCCAGAGAAAAAAGATTGCGGCAAGAGAAGGCCAGAGGCGCTGGCCGATGGAAGCGCTCATGCCTTCAGCGGACCCTCAAGAGGGCAAGACACAGAGTTTGCGAGTTCCGACGCATCCTGCAGAAAGTTTAGCACGGGCCGCGGAGTTAGCGCCCGGCGCTCGAGGTGCGACTGGCGTCGTAAGAGACCAGGCGAGCAGAGTGCGACGGATTGCGACGGCCGGCGCACCGGCGCTGCCATCGCTTAACACTTTCCCATCGCGCCCTCGACCCGCATCGTTCCATGGACTATCATTTTCCTGATGATTCCATGTATCGAAATGCTCCTTTCGCGAACCAACCGTAAGCGAACACGGCGCGGAGAGTGACCAGCGTGTGGATCGCATACATTCTTTTAGTCATCGCGATTGCCGGCACGCTTTCTTCCTGCGTGTTTCTAGCGCTGGCCATGCTCGGGGCGGCCAAGTTTCATCGCGGCGCGCGGCGCCAGCTCCGTGCTTCCCAGACCTTAGCGACTCGGCTACCGCCGGTCTCCTTGCTGAAGCCAGTCCATGGTCGCGAAGCCCGGTTGAAAGAAAACCTCGAGAGCTTTTTTCGCCAGGACTATCCGGAATACGAAATTCTTTTTGCGGCAGACACGGAAGAAAACGAAGCGCTCCCCGTCGTCCGCGAAGTTTGCGCGCGCCATCCCCAGATTCGCACCCAGGTGATCGTGACGGGGCGGCCGCCATGGCCAAACCCGCCGTCGTATTCGTTCTATAAAATGGTGGAACTTGCGGCGCACGATATTCTGGTTACCAGCGACAGCGACGTCGAGGTACAGCCCAATTATCTGCGGGAAGTGGTGCCACCGCTGCTCGAAGCCGATGTCGGCATGCTCACCTGCGTCTACCGTGGGAAAAACGTTGGCGGATTCTGGTCGGCGGTGCACGCCATTGGCATGTCGGTCGAGATGACCGCCGGCGTGGTGACGGCCAACCTGCTCGAAGGGATGAAGTTTGGACTCGGGCCGACCATCGTGGTGCGGCGGGACGCACTGAACAAGATTGGTGGCTATAGCGTCTTGGGAGAATATTTCGCGAACGATTTTGTCATCGGAAACTTGATCGAGAAGGCCGGATACCGCGTCGTGCTGTCCCGTCATGTCATCGATCATGTTGTCTCGCCGCTGACGTTCCGCCGCGTCTGGGAACATGAAGTGCGGTGGGCCAAATCGACGCGATGGTCGCGACCCTGGGGGCACCTGGGCTCCGGCCTTATTTTCGCGATCCCCTATGGCATTCTCGGATTCTTGGCTGCCGTCGCGTTGGGGCGAATTTGGCTGGGCGTCAGTCTGCTCGTCATCGCAATCGGGAACCGCCTGCTCGAAGACCTGGTAATCGGGTGGGGTGTGACACGAGACCCGCGCGCCCGCGATGCATCGTGGTTATACCTCATCCGGGATTTGCTGGGATTTTTTATGTGGTGCGCGAGCTATGTGGGGCGACGCACAGTTTGGCGCAACATTCCCTACGAACTGGTCGGCGAAGGCCGGATTGCGATGCGCAGAGATCTACCGGAAAGCGAAGCTCAGAAATAGTCTGGAGCCGAATGCACGCAGGTTGGCGAGATGCGGTCCTTGTTGTGGCGGCGGCGCCGCTGGCTTATTACATAACCGCGACGATCGCGGCGCTGCGTTTCTTCGGGCGGGAACGTCGCACGCTACCGGTTTATACGCCAGCGGTTAGCGTGTTGAAACCCATCAAAGGCGTGGACTTTGGCTCCTCCAAAAATTTCTCCAGTTTTTGCCACCAGAACTATCCTGAATACGAAATTCTCTTCGCAACAAATGACGAAAGCGATCCAGCCGTGCCGCTCATTCGAAGCCTGGCCGCGGAATTTCCGGCGATTCCCATTCGCTTGATTACGGGCGCGCCGCAGATCGGCGCCAACAAAAAAGTGAACAACCTGATCGCGCTGGCCCGGGAAGCGCGCCACGACATTCTGGTGCTGACCGACGGAGACGTGCGCGTAGGCCCGAACTATTTGCGCGAGGTCGTTGCACCCTTTGCGGATGCGAAGACCGGCGCCGTTACTTCCTTCTATCGCGGCATCACGCAGAAAAGCCTTGGCGCTGAACTCGAAGCCATCGGCGCATCCAGCGATTTTTTCGCGGGCGTGTTGGTGGCCAATTGGATGGAAGGAATGACATTCGCGCTGGGCGCGTCCGTCGTCACGACGAAGCAGTGGGTACAGAAGATCGGCGGCTTCGAAGCCATCGCCAACATGCACTCCGATGACTACGAACTGGGTCACCGCATCGCGAAAGCGGGAGGCGAGGTGCTGCTCTCGCGCGAATCCGTGTGGACCATGTACCCGGCGCAGAGCCCCAGCGGATTCTGGAACCATCAAGTGCGCTGGTCGCGCACCGTGCGACTATGCCGTCCGCTTTCATACACCGGCCTGATCTTCACGCACGGTCTGCCGTGGGCCATGCTCGCCGCACTGATAGCGCCGGCAAAATGGATCGCAGCGTCGTATTTGCTGGCCTATCTGGTCTTGCGCTTAGTGATGGCGTGGACGGTTGGCGTTTGGGGCGTCGGCGACGACGTCCTCCGGCGGAAACTCTGGCTCGTGCCGTTCCGCGACGCCATCTATTTCGCCGTCTGGCTAGCCAGCTTCGCCTCCAACCGCATCCATTGGGGCGGCGAACAATTCAAAATGGAAAAAGGCCAAATGGTTCCGACGGTCGCGAAACCGGCATCAGCAAAATCCCCCGCCGACGCCGCGCCATAGAATCTCTGGGAGGGGCACAGCACCGCTGTGCCCCAACTTGCCCGGGCGTCAGCAATTCAGCTCTCGCCCTAAAATCCATCCCCACCGCTCGGTTGACGCCCCGCACATTCCCTATTAAATTAGATAGGTTGAATCGGGGCTGCCGGGAGATCCGGACGTGCCGCGATTCCTTTTTGTTCCTCTCCGCTGGGAGGTCGTCCAATTGGTAGGACTCCAGACTCTGACTCTGGCTATCCTGGTTCGAGTCCAGGCCTCCCAGCCAATCTTTTAGAATCAATGGGTTACCTGCCTTTCTAACGTCCTTTCTAATGATGTTCGCGAGTTTCCCTCAAAACCGAGTAATAAACTGCGAGGGAAACATGCCGAAGAAACTCAGCCTCTACAAATCAGTGAAGACCGAGCGCGGATGGCGCTACTGCAAAGCCGCGTTCCACAGCAACGCGAAGGTCAAGCCGAACATCGTCCTCGTTAACGACGTAGAAGAGAAGCACGCGGAGGGGTCATACTTCACGCTCAGCGACAATCAGTGGGTTGCGCTCGGTGATGATGCTCTCGATGCGCAGCGCAAGCTAATGGCAATGAACGCGCAGCGTGAGTTCCAACGCCTCAGCCAGAATCCGCAGCAGCGCGAGAGCCCGGTCCCTGCGGTGAGCAACGGTCGTAAGCTCATCTGCGAGGAAATCGAGCGGTACCTCGAAGGTCTCGTCGCGGCGAAGCGACCGGCGAAGAGCGTGCGCATGAACAGAAACTTCCTGAACGCATTCACCGGCCTTGCGAAGAAGCAGTACACGGATGAGTACGGTCGCGACGACGTGATTGCGTTCCGCAACAACCTGCTCTCGAACGGGTACGAGCACAAGTACATCGACACGCAGATGGACTTCGTGCTGACGTTCTTCAAGCACCACCTCAAGCGTCCCATTGTCATGGATCGCGGTGACCGGCTCAAGCTTGCGGCGAATCCTCCCGAGCCGTACGCGGACGAGGAAATCATCGCGATGGAGCGCACAGCGACCGGCAAGCACAGCCTGCTCATCCGCCTGTACCGTTCGACGGGATGTCGCTTGCAGGAAATCTCGCACCTGCGCAGTGAGGACATCAACATCCACACCAAGACGATCCTCATCCACGAGAAGCCGTGCAAGGACTGCGCGGACTGCCGGGCGCGGGGCAACAAGTGGAAACCAAAGACCACGGCGGGCACGAGGGAGATTCCCATTAGCGACGCCATGGTCGCGGAACTGCTGGCGCTCGGCAAGGGGCTTCTGTTCCCCGACAAGCACGGCAGGGTAGAAAGTCACATGCTGCGGGAGATTCAAAGCGCGGTGAAGGAGTCGGGCGTACGGAAGGTCAAGATGCACCGCTTCCGCGACACCTTTGCAGTCAACAAATTGCGTGACGGTGTGGACGTGAGGACACTGCAACGATGGCTCGGGCATGAGACTGTCGAGCAGGTCATGGAATATTGCGCTTGGCTCGATTCGCAGAGCGAGGCAGCTCGCAGGCACGCCAACAGGGAAGACATCCGTTACCAAGCAGCGGCCCTACCCGCGCCATCCGGCAAGCTCGCCTTAGCCGAAAAGCAAGTCCAGATGGCGGAGATGAACAAACAGGAGGAAGAGGAAAAATCCACCACAAGCAAGCCAGCCTCTCCGAAGACAGCAAAAGTCATCCCCAACGACAGCGTCGGTGTTGTCGTGACGGGGACGCCTTCTCTCTGATTCTGACGTGTGCGTGGCCCGTGAATTCTCACCACAGGAGTCTGACCTCAGGATACGCCGAACTGCTGGCATCACGACGACATCAACGTCACACGTTCGTACGCGGCCTGGTTGGACAGTCAGAGCAAGGCTGCTAGAGACTCTGCAAACCGAGAGGATACTCATTACCTCAAAACGGGCACTCAGGGCGATTGCTAACTCGGCCGGGGGGCCGTCGCGGCTGGCTCAAGTGCCGGCTGATTTCATCCTCATATTAAGGGTAGAGGAGGGAACGTCGACCCGGCGCAGTCGGAGCCGCGACGACGTTCCCTTTTCGTTGTAGTACGGATGTACCGGTACATCTTTTTCTGACGCGAAACCGCGAAAGTCGGAATCCAAGATAAGAGATGAGCGTAATGACGGGAGCCAAAGGGAAACAGGGGGAGAAAATGGAAAGCCCAGTGGCCGTGACGGATTGAAACCGCCGAGCGAGCGTGACAGTGGTCTCCGACCCGGTGCTGTTCCTAGAGAGTACCATTGACGGGTATGGCATGCGGCGTATATTTGGAATCGCGATGCCCCGCCCGGGGCAAGTGGGTCGGTACCATCAAGCCGGAGACCCCTCGGCGCAGTAAATAAAATCCAAGTCGGCGGCGTACAGTACCGACTGGCAGACAGGCACTCAGCAAGCCTCGTCGAATCGCTCATGGTGACGGAGCGACTCGGCGGGGCTTTTTTTTTTGACCAGAAGCACGACAGAAAGGGAAACACCGATGGAAGCGAAAGAAATGGAAAAGGAAGGCGGAAATTCTTCCGCCTCCAAAAGCTGGACGCCGGCAGAGGAAGCGGCAATAGCGTCCGTCCAAGAAACGACGGGTTGCACCCGGATGCAGGCAATCCAGAGGATGCGTGCGGGAATTAGCATCGTGAAACACCCGAAGGAAATGCCGTTGACGGACAAGCAAAACAAGGTGCTCGACCAGTTCGAAGACTACGGTCGGCGCTGGCGGAAGTCGTTTGCAGAATTTGTCCCGATTGCGGCGGCAGTAAGAAAGATGTTCGAGGACAAGCCGCGAGGCGTCACCATCCGGGGCTGCTCGAACCAGGACGACTACTTCGACAAGCACCTTGGCATCAGCGGTAGGACCATCCGGTCGATGTTCGCCGAGATGGGCAAGACGGACCAGCGGTTCGCCAACACCACGACCATCGAACTGACCGATGGCGAGGATGGCGACGAGGTCAAAGGCGACGATGAGGAAACTCCGAAGCCGCCTCGCAAAACGAAGCAAGAGTCGGACCAAGTCAAGGGACTCAAGGCTGCCCTGAAAGCGGCCAAAGAGGAAATCCGGGACTTCGAGAAGCAGCTTGCCGACGCCCCGAAGAAAATCGAGAAGCTGGAAGCGCAGGTCAGGGGTCAGGAAGCCGAGACGAACAAGCAGGCCGGAAAGGCTCTCGACGCCGAGAAGGCTCTCAAGGCAGCGAAGGACGAAATCGCCTCGCTTAAGAAAACCGTCCAGAAACTCCAAGCCGAGCTGACCAAGCGGGACAATCTGGTCACCTCGCAAGCGCGGACTCTCGACGACTTGCGGAAAAAGCTGGAGGCTGCGAAGAACCCGCCCGAATCGCGCAACAACCGAAAGGCTCTCATCGCTGCGAGGGTGGAAGCACGCAAGAGCGCAAAGAAGGATCCGGCCTTCGAGGCAATTGAAGAGACGCTGGACGCAGCGAACGCTAAGCAGATCGCGGTTCCCGGGCATGTTAGCGACACCGGATCCGCAGGCGCACATATCTAAGGTCGAAACCGAGCTCTGCTCGGTCGTGCCGTGAGGGCGGCACCTGAAGAGACCATCCACCGCCGGCTAACTATCTGCGGCCCGGTGGTGAGCTCAGTCAAGAAAGGAAGGCCGTTCATATGGACTACAACGAACACAAATATTGGGCCGAAGGTTCTGACCTGACCGATGTAGAGAAGATCCAAATGGCCAAGGATCTCCGCGAACTCGAGAGCCGAGGCGTGATTCAGTTCCGCGACGGCCGCTGGGAACTCGCGGCCGGCGCTGAGATCGCGGAGACGCCGGACGACCAGATGGCCCGCTTGAGCAATAAAGAAGAAGGAAGGAACTGATGGCGATCGAGGGCCGGCACGGAGGAAATGCCAGATCCCACAGCCTAGAAGAGCAAGGGGAAAGAGCATGGGAACAACTGCAATAGCGGAAGCGATAAAAGAAGCCGTAGTTAAGGCGGTTCGTGAGAATCCCGACAAGACATACAAGGACATCGCGGAAGCCCACGGCATACCGATGGCCCAGGTGAGCGTGTGGTCGCGGAAGGCCGGCATCCGGCGCAAAGCGACCCGAGGTGAGGGTAGGATTCGCGGCTTGGGCCAACTCTGGAATGTCGAGGAGGACGGCCTCGAAAACCTGGTTCGGGAAAAAGAGGCGGAGCTTGCGAGGCTGAGGCAAGAACTCGCTACGCAGACGATTCGCTTCGAGCGCGACGGCGAAATCATCGCCGTGCACGGGATCTCGCGGCATACGCCCTTCAAGGCCCACTACAAAGCCTGGTTGCGGTTCCTACGGAAGCAGGGTGCGTCACAACTTCGGGAGCTGATCGTCAGCGCTTTCGGCCAGACGGGAACGGAGGCGCCCGGTGAGCATAAATAAGAAGGACCGGACAACAGCGTTCGAGCAGGGCCTACAGGATAGGGAAGCTGAAATTGTTTAGGGAGAACGAAAGGGCACGAAGTCGGCAAGCAGCAGGCAGCGAGACTGAGCAGGCGAAAGCCGAATGCTGACGGCAGTTAAATTCTGAATAGGGAGAACGAAATGAACTCGAAGGTAGTGATCGAAGCAAGGGAAGAGGCGGAAGCCGTCCGCAAGTCGGCAGCGGCCGAGGTCAAGCAGATCTTGGCGTTCGCGGGTCTCAACGCGGATCGGCGTTCGCGCCTCGTCGAGGCGCTCGAAGAGTTGTTGACCGACATCGGCGCGGGTCTCGCTCAAGTTCGCAGCCAGATCAGGGACAACGGCGTCGATCGCCTGAAGGGCATCGCGGGCGAGTTCGGGATCGACGCGCTCTTCGGCGCGCTCCGGCGGGTAGACACGGGGGTCGAAACCGCGATCGACCTGCGGTTCCTCGCGACCGACGCTGCGGCCGAGATGCAGACCGACGGCAAAATCGAGTCGATTGTCGGGGAGATGAAGACCCTCAACCCGACAGCGGTCGCGGACCTGTTCGCGAGGATGTCGGACGCCGGCGTGATTCCCGCGATTCCGGCGCCGAGAGCGGAAGATTCGAAGTTCGCGGTCGTTCTCGTCGAGTCCGGCCCGAACAAGATCAGCTGCATCAAGGCCGTCCGCGAAGCCATCGGCCTCGGCCTGAAGGAAGCGAAGGACCTGGTTGACGACGCGGCGGGATCGCGCCAGACCCTGACGGCGGGCCTTACGCGCGCGGAAGCCGAACGGATCGTAGGGAAGTTCGCGGAGTCCGGCGCAACGGTCGAAATCGCGAAAGCTGCCGCAGTGGCAGCGGACTAAGTGCGAAACCTAGCCGAAGGAATTCGGCGACGGTCTCCCGCTGAATGCGGGACTGACGAGCACAGCAGAAGCGACGGCTGCGTAACAGAGGAGATTCCATGAGCGGATCAGGAAGGGGAACGCAATGCCTATGAACTACAACGAACGCAAATATTGGGTCGAAGGTTCTGACCTGACCGAAGCGGAGAAGACCCAGCTGGCCACGGCCCTCCGCGAACTCGAGCGCCAGGGCGTGATCGAGTACCGCGACGGTCGCTGGGGACTCGCGGCCGATGTCGAGATCGAAGAGACGCCCGACGGCCCAGTGGCCCGCTTCAGCAATAAAGAAGGGCAAAAGTGATGGCGAGCGACGGTAACACATGCGCCATGCCCGGGTGCGGCGCGCCTATTTCAGTGCTCAACAACCTCCGATCTTGGCTACGGCCTGGCCGAGATCAAGGAGATTTTCAGGCTCGCGGAGAAGGACGCCAGGAAGATCCTGGTGGAGCTGGCGCCGCGGGCCGGCGCGAAAAAATAGGTTAAACGATTTTGCGGTATTGAATAGTGTTCGGCCCGCAAGGAGAAAAAATGAGCAAAACGATGAAAAGCTGGATCGAAACGCACGACGGCGGCACGCTGACAGTCGAGGACGTCAACCTCGCCGTGCACGGGCAGCACCCCGTGCCAGGCGACTACTACGGCGCCCGCCTGGAAAAGAACGGGCGCATTTCCGTGCGCACACGCTGGAACGCCCCGGTCGGGGCGATCGCGACGCTCGCGTACTCGAAAGGCATCAGCCTGACGATGGAGTACGAATCGCTCGACAACGGCGAGATTGGCAGCCTGCAACTTTATTATCGCCGCGAGTCGCTCGAGGCCATGGGGGAAATCAGCGTCCTCGACTACTACAGGCCGGGCCAGGCTCCGCGCTGGGCCCTGGAGATGGCCGCGAAATCAAAGGAGAAAAGCAACAGGGAATTGGCCGAATCATTCGGCGTGCGGGACGCGGCCGAAGGCGAAGGAAATAAACCATGAACGACGAGCAAAAGCGGCAAAGCGTAGCTGGGGCATACCTCGACGCGCTCGACAAATCGAAGGGCTCGAACCGCGACACGGAGGGCCTGGGCGTCATGACCGACGGCCGGTTCATGATCGGTTCCGTCGACGAGATCAATGGCACGCGCGGCGAGGAAGTGCCGGAGTTCGTGGCCACGCGCCACGAGCTTGAGCGGTTGGCCGCCTATTGGTGGACGGAGCGTATCGAGCATGATTTCGACTGCTTCGTCTGTCAACAAACCGGCAGCAGCGAGTGGCGCCGGAGCGTGTACATCGCCCGCCGCCTGAACCGCCTGGGCCAAATCCTTGGCGGCGAGGCCATGGACAAGGCGTTCGACGACGCGGCCGCGCGTTGGCGCAAGCTCTACAAAATCTCGGACGAAGACTGGAGAGTCTTCGCGGAGGGAACCGACGAGGAGCAGGAGACCTGGCGTGAGAAAAAACTCGCCGCGGTGACGCCGGCGGAGGGCAGAGCGTTGGCCGAGTCGTTCGGCGCGGAGGACACGGCCAAGAAAGAATACGAGGAGCTTGTGTTCGCCGGGAAGCTTCCGCGGCGCCTTGTTGATCGCTCTGATGCAGACACCCCATCGCTTCCGTACCAAGCGGCAGCTGTGGGCCTACTGCGGACTGGCACTGAGAACCTACGATAGTGGGGAATATCGCTTCGTTGGCGGTCAACTGAAACGCTCTAAGAAAGCTGTGACCATCCGCGGACTGAACAAAAATCACAATCATGATCTGAAAAATATCTTTAAGGGAGCTGCCACCCGAGCGGCTGCCACCGCTGGGCCTCTCCAGAATTTCTACGAGGCTCGTATCGCTAACGGCATGAAACCACCGATGGCGCGCCTGACCTTGGCGCGCAAGATCGCGGCCATCACTTTGCTCGTTTGGAAGAAAGGAGTTCGTTTCGACGCTGAACAGCTAAAGCAACAAGCAGCTTGAGCGCCTGGTGAGAACTCTTTTCCTCGCTGGATTCATGTCGGGCGGCGATCTGTCGGTTCTTCTGGCGCTCTGGTTCGAGGGTGAGTATCCATAACCGCGTTAGGTGGAGACTGTGCTTCGAGCACCAACCATCTCTCGATAAACTATATGCCCCCTCGGACAACCAGAAAAAGCTATAGGCCTTGAGCCTCAGATAGAACCATGGTTGGCGATTTTTGCAACCGCACTGCTTGTCGCATCAGAAACCGAAGGCGTCGTCACGACAACAACATGACTCGGCGAAAAAAGAAAAACCCAAGAGCCTCCCAACATTACAGGGGCTGGAGAGGAGGGCAAAAATCGTTGCTCCTTCCAGTCGCCGGGGAGTTTTTTCTCTTGACTCTCCCCTTTATAGAACGCGGTTATCGGAAACTTGAAGTACTGGGACTGGACTTGTCCGGTAACCCGACTTACCGGGACTTAGGGCCCAGCCTAGGGAGCGCCGCTGCGAAGGATTGGCAGGCGTCTCGCACCAGCCGTCTGCACGTCGCAGGAGATAGGTTTTTTCTGTTGTAGCATCGCCGCGATACGATCGGCTTTGGCCTCATTCCGATCATTGCAGAGAGCGTGTCCCAACTCATGGCGAACCGCGAGATCGAGGAGGTTCTCGAGTGCCATGCTCCAGATGCGACTCAGTTGGGCGCCGCGAATAGATGCCCCCGTTACCAGTGCCCCTTCGAGGAACGTCTTTCGGTGCGGAAGAATACTAAACGCGGGATTGTTCGTACTCAATCCCCGATCCCGGAGAATACGTCGCCAGTCTTCCGAACGCACCAGAATCCAGGTCCATTCGCCGAGGTCGGCAGTGGGGTATTTGGCGAGGACTTTCCGCAGCACGTCCATTGCTTCTTGGCATTGTTGCAGTGTGTAGCCGATGTTGCAGACGAAGTGCTGCCGAGGAGCGCTATCAGGCGGCGCTGCCTTGGCGACGGCATGCAACTGGAAGGCGAGGAATACAGCCTGTGCCGCGATGCGCAAATTGTGCAACATGGGCGCACTATGGTTGGGGAACGCGAGCAGGACAATGGGCGGGGAGAGGTCCCGGCGAGGAACAATTGTGACCCGCTAATTCACTGAAAACGCAAGGGTCCGGTGAATATGTGATTTACAGAGAACGGGGTCTCCAACGGCCAAGTTTGGTGTACACTCTTTTGCAATAAAATAAGTCAGATGTATGACCCAGCGGTAAATCCGAGATCCCTGCGGTTCGGGCTCTTCGAGCTCGACTTGGCGGCGCGTGAACTGCGCAAATCTGGGGTAAGGATCAAGCTGCAGGACCAACCTTTCCAAATCTTGGCCATGCTCTTGGAGCGTCCCGGCGAGATCGTGACCCGGGAGGAGTTGCAGAAACGACTCTGGCCGGAAGATACGTTCGTTGATTTCGACATCAGTCTGAACAGCGCGGTCAAGAAACTGCGTCAAGCCCTGAGCGATGACTCGGAGAATCCCCGGTTCATTGAAACACTGTATCGCCGGGGGTACCGGTTTATCGGACCGGTGAATGGCAGTTCACCGCCGTCGGCGCCCACGCTTGGCTCAGCGGAATCGGTCTCGGCACCACCCGTTTCTGAGGGGCCATCGCTATCCGTCTCCGCGCGAGATTTTCGGGTCGTCGCTTGGGCATTTACCGCTGTGCTGGTCTTGGTGGCCGCGGGCGTTTTCTGGTCGCATCCGTCGCAGCCTCCCCGAATCACGGGTTACACCCAAATTACCCACGATGGACGCAGCAAAGGATTTGGCGCTTTAGTCGTGGGTGGCGAACGGCTGTACATCGGGGAGATTGAACTCGACCGCTTTGTAATCAGCGAGGTTGCCATTTCCGGCGGCGAGACTGCAATCCTGCCCACGTCTTTGCCTAACTCTACGATCGAAGACATTACTGCGAGCGGCTCAGCACTTCTAGTCTCAATTTCAAGAGGTACGGCAGGCCATTCAGTCTGGGCACTGCCTTTACCCGCAGGCTCGCCGCGCCGGATGGGAGATTTGGTCGTCAATTCAGCGACGTGGTCCCCCGATGCCAGTGAAATTGTTTTCTCGAGACGCCAAGAGATCTTCATCGCGAACAGTGATGGAGGGAACCCGCGCAAGCTGGCGACGGGGAGTGGCGACGTATGGGGTCCTCGCTTTTCGCCTGATAGTCACCGGCTCCGCTTTACTGTCCACGATTTGAAAACTGATTCCTATTCACTTTGGGAACTTAATCGCGACGGAAGCGGCCTGCATGCTCTGCTGCCTGGCTGGAACGAGTCACCACAAGAGTGTTGCGGCAACTGGACTCCCGATGGGAAGTACTTCCTGTTCGCAAGTTTTCGCGCGGGCAGAAACAATATATGGGTCTTGCCCGAGCGTGCGCATTGGTTTGGAGGCCACGCCGAGCCAGTGCAATTGACCAACGGCCCTCTGGATTTCACCCAGCCCGTACCCAGCAGAGATGGAAAAAGAATCTTCACCCTGGGCCTGCAGCCTCGTGCAGAACTGATCCGCTACGATCGGAAAACAGGCTTCGTCCCTTACCTTGGGGGTATCTCAGCAATTGGCCTGGCGTTTTCGCCTGATGGGCAGTGGGTCGCTTATATTTCCGTTCCCGACCAGACTCTTTGGCGGAGCAAAGTTGACGGCAGCGAGCGGCTCCAGTTAACTAATACGTCTATGATGTGGGCGCTCCTGCCGCGGTGGTCTCCTGATGGGAAGCAGATCGTGTTCATGGGCCGAAAAACCAACACGAGCTGGCGCGCGTACCTTGTTTCTCCCAGCGGCGGTGCCCCGCGAGACTTGATTCCAGGGTCAAATGCTGGATTCGACCCATCCTGGTCCTCGGACGGCGAGTCCATCGCTCTGTCGTTGCATAATATTGGGGAGACGGCCTGGGGAATTTCCATCCTGGACTTAAAGACCGAAAAAGTATCTAACCTGCCGGGCACAGAAAATCTTTTCTCCCCACGCTGGTCTCCGGATGGGAAGTACATCGCCGCCATCACCAGAGGTGAACAGAAGCTGATGCTGTTCGACCGCGTCTCCGCGCGCTGGATGGAACTGGCCAACATGACGTTTATCGGGTATCCCAGTTGGTCGCACGACGGCCAATATCTGTATTTCGATACCACTTTTTCGGACGACCCTGCGTTTTTCCGCATTCGCATTTCGGATCGCAAGTTGGAGCGGCTGGTTAGCCTGAAAGGCATTCGGCGGTACGTGGGCGATTTTGCAGAGTGGAGCGGGCTCGCACCGGATGACTCACCTTTACTGGTGCGCGACATCAGCAGCCAGGAGATTTATGCCCTCGACTTTCAGATACCCTGATTAGCTATTTCTGGCGCGCTGCGCGACTTCATCTTGATCTTGCGAACTGCGACACAGGGTTTTCAGCTCCACTGCATGCGGGCGCGTGGCCATTCTGGCACCTTGGCCTTGTTCCCGAGTGACGGGCAACCCGGAAGTAATTCTCAAGTCCTTCCATGAGAAGGCCGGTTGATGTCAAGGCATACTTCGCTTTCTTCTTTCCGTGAGTCTGCTCCCATTCAGCCAAGCCGCCTCTGTCGCCATCCTTCCATCCGCACTCTTTTGTGAGCGATATTCGCTCGGTGCTAGGTGGGTGTTCTCGTTTCAGTAGGTGCTGCTACCTGATAATCGTCCTCTCTTCCCACCGTTTCTGTGGGAGTCGGGCGCCAGGACTTAGTCGCAGTCACCTGGACTCGGCGGTTGAGCTCAGCTGTCCGGATCGCAACTCTCTAGGCCGCTGCCTGCATCGCTCTCTGGCTATTGCGTAGTGGTTCGTACACCTCTCCGCTTACCCACAACCGATGGAGCAGTACCGCTAGCTTTCGAGCCACGGCAACCACCGCCCGTTTCTTGGCATTTTTTCCTCCTCGCTCCGCAAGCTTCCGTCCCCATCTCCGCAGATCACTGTCTTCTCCAAAAGGCCCCAGAATGTAATGCGCTCCCTGCACCATCATCGTTCTCAGATACCGGTCTCCTGCTTTGCTGATTTTCTTCTGCGGCTCGCTCTCCCCGGAGTTCCTCCGGCCAGGTTTCAATCCCAAAAAACAACCTACCTCGCGACTCTTCAGAAACCGGTGTGGATCTTCTATCGTCAGCACATACGTCAGCGCAATCTGCGTTCCTACACCCTTCACCTGCTTGAGCAAGGACACTTCCGGGTACACTTCCTTGGCGATTTTCTCCATGCGCTCGTCGTATTCCTTGATGCGCTCGTTCAGCGATTCGATTTCATTGAGCAACGGCTCCAGAACATCCCGCAACTCGGTGCTCAATGCAGTGGCCAGCTCCCGGCTCACCTGCTGCGTGCCACACTTGGGCAGTCGTTCACCGTAAGACTTCACCAACCCGCGTGCTGCGTTCACCAAGGCCGTTCGAACACTCACCAGTTCAGCTCGCGCCCGGATTACTGTCAGATGGATTTGCGCTTGCACACTGCGATGCCGCACTGGCCCCAATAGCTCGGGATCGATTCGCGCCAGTCGTGCCAATGTCCGTGCATCATGTCGATCATCTTTTCGATTGCTCTTGGTGATCAATTGCACTTTTTGTGCGTGCGCCACGATCACTTCGTGTTCCAGCTCCGTTAACAGCCGGCTTGCCCATGGCGAATGTGTTCCGGTCTCCAGGGCGATGCGACTTTGCGGCATCCTCGAAAATGTCTGCTTCATCGCTTCCGGTGTCGTCGGCACTTTCTGTTCCAGAATGATTTTGCCTGCTTCATCCAAAACACAGTAGAACGACCAGCGATCTCCCAGATCCAATCCGATCGTCAGCTTTTGCTCCTTGAAAATTTCGTTCCCAAATGCCTGTGCAGTGCTAATCTTCTTCATCGCCGGTCTCCTTTTCTTGTGCCTCGAGCACGTCATTCATCGGGAGCGTATCGCATCCCGCTGGAGACCGGCCTTCTCATCCCATCTGGTAAACGCGGTTATCGGACAAGTCCTATAAAAGGAAATGTCAAGAGACATATCTCTCCGTTGGCTCGGTGCCAACACTTTTTTGTTTCGGCATTCAGCCCAATCGTTTGAACGTGCACTCGTGATCGGCGAGTGGTCTTCCTCAGGGAGTCGTTGCTTCGTTTCGTCGCACGAAACGCTGAGATCCTTCTTCCTCCCTGTGGTTCCATTTCACTTTTGTGACGGCGCCATTCGTTTCTTGAATCAAACAAGCTAAGCAGTTATCCGCTCAGATAAGCGGTAACTCATGGTCCTATCGGAGACTCGTGGCCTATGACTTTCTTTGGTTATCCGAGGGGGCATAGGGTGGAATCGGAGACTCTCGTGTTTTGACAACATGGTGGCCTGACTTGTACGGTTGATACTCTCCCTCGAACCAAGCGTCTCAAGAATCCGACAGCAACCGCCAAGGATGATCCCCACGATGGAACAGACTCTCTGTCAGAGGCGCTCAAGCTGCTTGTTTTAAATAGTTGGCGTCGAAACTTGCTCCTTTCTTCCAGACGATCAGAGTGATCGCGGCAATCTTCCGCGCCAAGGTGAGACGAGCCATCGTTGGTCGCATCCCTTTGGCGAGCAAGTTCTGGTAAAAATCGCGGAGCGGTCCGTCGCAGGTGCTCGCCCTCATGGCCGCACCCTTGAAGACATCCTTGAGATCGTGGTTATGGTTCGCATTCAGCCCACGAAGTTGCGGTGGTTTCTTGGAACGTTGCAGCTGTCCCTGGACAGAGCGGTATTGCGCGCTGTCGTGAGTCTCCAACGCAAGTCCGCTGTAGGTCCACAGTTGGCGCTTGGTGCGGAAGCGGTGGGGCGTCTGCATCAACGCCACCAAGTGAGCCGCCCGAAGCGAACCAATACCAGGAATCTGGCGTAGCAACTTCGTTGCGCTGTGCTTCCTAGCCTCAGCCAGCAGCTCTTTCCGGGCTTGTTGGCGCAAAAAACGCAGGGCGTCGAGTTGTTGGTAGTAAAGCTCGGCCCGCCGGCGCACGCCAGGTTCCATGATCTTGCTCAACCATTCCGAGCGGTAACGCGGTGCGTAAACTTGCGTCCCGGCACAGGGAATAGCCCAGCTTCGATACAAGGCCTTGAGCCGATTCATCACCCGCACCAGATCCTTGCTAATCGTCAAATAGCTTCGGGACAATTCCTTCAACATGCGCAGGCCGTTCTCTCCATGGTAGACCGCGGAAAGCGCTCCATTGCGCAGCAGTTCGGCTAATTTCCTGGCATCGATGCGGTCGCTCTTGCTGCCTTCTTTCAGCAAGGCATTCTTTCGTGGATTGCACACCACGAGCTTCGTGACGTGCGGCTTCAGCAGATCGTACAACCAGGCGGCCCAAGTGCCTTCTTCAAAGGTGACGTGCAGACTTCCGCTTAGCCCTTGGAAAAACTGAAGAATGGTGCTGGCCTTGGTTTCGATGATGCATTCCATCACCAGCTTGCCGGAGGAATTTAAGACCGCGATGGAGATCGCTTCCTTGTGAACATCCATGCCGATATACTTCACGCTATCCATACAGGGTGCTCCTTTCTGGAGGTTGGTTCGAGCGAACACTCAAAAACCTACTCCAAAAGGGGCGCCCTTTTATAATGTGTGGGTTCGGCCAGAATCCACTTTTCCGATTACCGCGTTTACCAGGAGTTGAGAACACTCGACGCCATCGCCAATCGAAACGCCTAGCCCTTCCGGCCGGTATCCCATCGGACACCGCTCCCGGCTCCAAACAGTGACACCACAACCCCCAGCAACTAGATTGGTAGGCTCAGACAGGAGCTGGACCCGTGACTACCATACGCCAACGCATCCTGGTTCTGGCTGCGGTTCTCGCTTTTTTCAGCCCCGCCCTTCGATCTGAGCAGCCACAAAAAGCTTCGCGCGCCACCCAGGAAGACCGCCTCAAGAAGCTCGAGGAGCGCGCCGATGCCGCCGAAAAAGCCGCAAGCAGCGCAGTGATGGAAAAGGACTACCTCACGCGTACGCAGAAGCAGTACGAGTCTTACTACCAAAAAGTCCTCAACACGCAAATGTGGACACTGGGAATCATGGGACTGATCCTGACAGGCGTGTTTGTCCTTGTTGTCAGATTCAGCCTGAAAATGATCGACGAACAGACAAAAACCGCTACGGCCGGAGCCACTGTTCAAATACGCAACGAATACGCGCGGGCTTTAGCCAAGGACGTCCAGAAACTGTGGGATTCCAATGCGGCCGATCTCAAGAAGCTGAAAGAAACGCTGACAGCACAGTTCGCGGAACTCGAGCAGAACCTCAAAGATCGATCCGATTTTCAAATGCAGTTTGTGCAAGCACTTGCCGAAGGCCTCGATGAGCGCCAAGGCGATTCACTGCTCACGTTCCGTAACGCACTCAGGACCTACAAGTCCGGCAAACCCCGAAACCTCATCGAAGCAAAGGTGGGCGCAACAACCGCACGGTCCATCTTTGAGTCACTCCGAAGAAAGCATCGGGAAAACTACGTGGACAAAGCACGAGAGGAGTTGGCAGATTCGCTCTACAACGACCTCGAAGAAGAGCTTGCCTTAGCCGCACTGCAGAGTCCGTGGCTCACGCCCCTCATCAACGAAAGAAGTCCGGCTCTCCCAGAGCCCCCAGCGCCCGAGCCAGCCGCGGAGGAGCGCCCCATGGCAACGATCCCTGAAACCGTTCCCCAAGAGCCAGATCTACCTTTCGACGAAGAGTCTGACTCCTGCCGCCTGCTAAACACCTGACTTCAAGACGCGCGTCCGCTAACGACACAATTCGGCAACGCTTGGCGAAATCTCCATTGGCCGACACCTGCTCGTCAACTGGTTCGAACTTTTCCGGTAACCGCGTTTTACCAGGACCTAGTCCATCTAAGGCAGTCCTTACCTCGACTGATACGACCCTGTTAGTTTTGCCAGTTGTAGAATGCACTCATTTCCTCGAATCTATCTAGGATCGAGATTCATCACTCCTGTTCACCATGGTTTCCCATCGGCTGGTTACGCGTTTGGCTTAGCATTCTCAGTTTTATTCAGCGCCGCTATCCATGGGATTCAAATGCAAGCGTTCTTAGAGATTTTCGGGCTAGTGACAATCGTGGTTGTCACCGTTGTTCTTCTGCAGCGACTTGACCGGATGGCAGGCCGCGGGCCGAGACTGTTGTCGGATCGAATCCAAGCATCAACTAACGTTGAGTACCGTATACGATGCCCACGGTGTGATGAAAAAATAGTCCCGCTGACAGGGTGTTCGTTTTCTGAATCAAAAAATCAGAAAGTAGCATTGCAATATTCATCATCTGTGCAGGAGCAACCGTCAGCAGATGGCGGGCAACCTTCCCGAACACTTGCAGACCTTCCTCAAAGGGCAGTAGACGGATGTAGCGTGAACGTGAATGCGAAGGATAAGGAGAAGGAGGAACGGAGTCATGGGCCTGCAGCCTCTCGGAAACCTGGTCCGACCACAAACTCGGAGAGATTTTCGCTTTCGTCCACCGGGAGATGAGGCGGCTATGATCGCTGCTGCCAGGGGCGGACAGAACAATTCGTTTGAGCTACTGGTTAAGCGTTACGAGAAGCGGATTCTAATTATCGCATTGCGTATTACACGCAATTGGCATGACGCCGAGGATGCAAAACAACAGTGCTTTCAAAAAGCATATTCCCGGTTGCATAAGTTCCAGGGGAAATCTTCCTTTTCAACATGGCTGACCCGGATTGCGATTAATGAGGCCTTGCTTATCTTGAGAAATACCTACAGACGGCACGAGGTATCCTTTGAGGGAAGCGAGAATGGCAACGCATTGGAATGTCTGGAGATTCAGAATCCGAAAGACAATCTGGAGGTAACTTATCAGGAGCAGGAACGGAAGCGAATCCTACTGCTGGCCTTGAAGGCACTAACTCCAAGGGTACGATCAGCAATCCAGCTCCGGGAGCTTGAAGAGCGGTCCAGCACAGAAACCGCTCGGATTTTGGGAATTTCTGTACACGCAGTGAAGGGCAGAGTATTCCACGGACGCAATCAATTGCGGAAAGCGCTCGCAAGGCCTGTTGGGATGTGCCTGCGCCCTCTACACTCCAGCATCCCGACCCCTGCGAGACCGGAACTCACAGCTCCTAGCTCCTGATTAGTCAGATAAGCGAAGGATATATCGCAAGGTTACAGGCCTCAACGATGTTTGTGTGCTGTGGCCCCGCCCTAAGTCCCGATTAGTCGGATAACAGGACATGTGGTTTTTGGGCCGATTTCAATTTTCCCCGGTAACCGCGTTCTATAAAGGGGAGAGTCAAGAGAAAAAACTCCCCGGCGACTGGCGAGAGCGAAGTTGTTCGCTGTGCTCTCCAGCCCATGTAATGTTGGGAGGCTCTGGGGGTTTTCTCTTCTTGCAGATTCATATTGCTGTCGTGACGACTCCTTTGGCTTCTGACGCAAACAAGCAGTGCGGTTGAAGGTGCCAACCATGGTTCTATCTGAGGCTCAAGGCCTATAGCTTTTTCTGGTTGTCCGAGGGGGCATATAGTTAATCAAGAGACTCGCGGTGCTCGAAGCACCTCTTCGCCTAACGCGCTTATGGATACTCGCCCTCGAACCAGAGCGTCGGAAGAACCGTCAGACCACCGCCAGCAATGAATCCGGAGATGGAAGAGTTCTCGACCAGGCGCTCAAGCTGCTTGTTGCTTTAGATG
Source organism: uncultured Acidobacteriota bacterium (assembly GCA_963832615.1). Classification (GTDB taxonomy): domain Bacteria; phylum Acidobacteriota; class Terriglobia; order Acidiferrales; family UBA7541; genus Acidiferrum. The sequence continues at coordinate 58,312 of CAWHVA010000012.1, read as the reverse complement.
TTCGGCGTCGAAACGGACTCCTTTCTTCCAAACCAGCAAAGTGATCGCCGCGATCTTACGCGCCAAGGTGAGGCGCGCCATCGGGGGTTTCATGCCTTTCGCCACGCAAGCCTCGTAGAACTTCTGGAAAGGCCCGCTAACAGCAGCAGCACGAGTGGCTGCGCCCTTGAAGATATTTTTCAGATCGTGATTATGATTTTTGTTCAGCCCACGGATGGCCAGGACTTTCTTGGAGCGTTGGAGTTGACCTCTCACGAAACGGTATTCCCCACTGGTGTACGTCTTGAGTGCCAGGCCGCAGTAGGCCCAGAGCTGCCGCTTGGTACGAAAGCGATGCGGCGTCTGCATCAGAGCAATCAACAGAGACGCGCGAATGGGGCCGATCGAGGGGATCTGTCGCAGTAATTTCATGGCCAAGTGTTTCCGACCTTCGATCAACAACTCTCGTCGCGCTTCCTGGCGCAATGCCGCCAAGGCATCGAACTGTTGATAGTAGAGTTCGGCGCGACGGCGCACGCCGTCTTCCCTGATCTTTGCGAGCCAGTTCGAGCGGTAGCGGGGTGCATACACTTGCTGGCCGGCGCAAGGAATAGCCCAGCTTCGGTAGATCGCTTTCAGGCGATTCATCACCCGCGTCAGATCACGGGTGATCGCCAGGTAGCTGCGTGCCAGTTCTCTGAGAGTGCGGACTCCTGCTTCGCCGTGATAGACCCGGTTGAGCTTGTTGAGATAGAGAGAGCAGTTCGGCTAGCTTGCGGGCATCTTCACGGTCGTTTTTGTTTCCAACTTTCAACAGAGCATTCTTGCGCGAATCACAGACCAACACCTCCGTGACGTGGGGCTTGAGAAAATCATGCAACCAGGCGGCGCTTGTTCCTTCTTCAAAGGTCACGTGCAAACTGCCGCGCAGGCCGGAAATAAACTGGAGAATGGTTTCCGCCTTCGTTTCTAGTGTGGCCTCCATCACCAGACTTCCGATCGAATCCCGAACGGCCGCCGAAATCGTTGCTTGATGAACATCCAGCCCAATATACTTGGCATCATTCATGAGGGCGCTCCTTGTTGTAGGCGTTGATGCGAACGATCGAAACCTACTCTAAACGGGCGCCCTTTTATAATGCGTTAATAAGCGACTAGACCGATTCACGTACGTTTCGTGGAGATTCTGATTTGCTGCTTGAATATGCATTCTCATGTAGGGTTCTATATCGGGGTGGCTCCCACCAGCAACAAGAGAAGCGCCGGTTATTGGGTCAGGTCCGCGCTCGTCTTCGTGACGCACCAAATCATCGCGACTGAGGGCGTGATTTGGCTCACGATTGTTGGCACACTTCTGCTCCGAGGCTCGATTGCGGAGCTGCACGAACCGTGGACTCACTCCGCCTTCATGCGGGGAATACATTTAATACTGTCTAATACTCCTTTTTTTCCGATTCAAATTGCCACGGCAGCATACTTGGGATTTAAATTGCACCGTCGTTGGGGCCATCATTCAATGTTTTGGGTGTGGATTCTGCCCGGTGTCGTGCTTGCTTACGCCGTCATCGCAATCCCGACCTTTAGTCCTTTCTCATTGTCGCCTCAAACAGGTCCGCTGTCTCACTACTTTGGGTGGGGATGCCAGGCGGACTATAGGTGTTACGACCAGCTTACTTTCACACAGCCGTTCTACACGTCGGTGGCTTACTGTTTTGGGGCGCTTTCGGCCTCTCGCAGACTGCGAAATCTAAGCTACTTGAAGGACGCGCCAACCGATTTGACAGAAATCCATGAAGTCACGGGGCAGCATTCAGCCTAACTCCTTCCATGAGAAGGCCGGTTGATGTCAAGCACACTTTGACTTTCTTCTTTCTTAGAGTCAGTTCCCATTCAGCCAAGCCGCCCCTGTCGCCATCCTTCCATCCGCACTCTTTGTGAGCGATATTCGCCCGGTGCAAGGTGGGTGTTCTCGTTCAGTAGGTGCTGCTACCTGATTATCGACCTCTCTCCCCACTTCTGTGGGAGTTGGGCCCCAGGAGTTAGTCGCAGTCACCTGGACTCGGCGGTCAAGCTCGGCTGTCTGGATCGAAACTCTCTAAGCCACTGCGCGCATCGCTTTCTGGCTATTGCGCAATGGTTCGTACACCTCTCCGCTTACCCACAACCGATGCAGCAGTACCGCCAACTTTCGAGCCACGGCAACCACCGCTCGTTTCTTGGCATTTTTTCCTCCTCGCTCTGCAAGCTTCATTCCCCATCTCCGCAGATCACTGTCTTCTCCAAAAGGCCCCAGAATGTAATGCGCTCCCTGCACCATCATCGTTCGCAGATAGCGGTCTCCTTCTTTGCTGATACCCTTCTGTGGTTCGCTCTCCCCGGAGTTCCTCCGGCCAGGTTTCAATCCCAGAAAACAACCTACCTCGCGACTCTTCAGAAACCGGTGTGGGTCTTCTATCGTCAGGACATACGTCAGCGCGATCTGCGTTCCTACACCCTTCACCTGCTTGAGCAAGGACACTTCCGGGTACACTTCCTTGGCGATTTTCTCCATCCGCTCGTCGTATTCCTTGACGCGCTCGTTCAGCGATTCGACCTCTCGCAATAGCGGCTCCAGAACCTCGCGCAACTCCGCGCTCAATCCCTCGGCCAACTTCCCGCTCACCTGTTGTGTGCCACACTTGGGCAGTCGTTGACCAAAGGACTTCGCCAACCCGCGGGCTGCGTTCACCAAGGCCGTTCGAGCACTCACCAGTTCCGCGCGCGCGCGGATCACCGTCAGATGAATTTGCGCCTTGGCACTGCGATGCCGCACCGGTCCCAACAGCTCGGGATCGATTCGCGCCAGCCGTGCCAGTGTCCGCGCATCGTGTCGATCATCTTTTCGATTGCTCTTGGTGATCAATTGCACCTTTTGTGCGTGCGCCACGATCACTTCGTGTTCCAGCTCCGTTAACAGCCGGCTTGCCCATGGCGAATGTGTTCCGGTCTCCAGGGCGATGCGACTTCGCGGTATCTTTCCAAATGTCTGCTTCATCGCTTCCGGTGTCGTCGGCAATTTCTGTTCCAGAATGATTTTGCCGGCTTCATCTAAAACACAGTAGAACGACCAGCGATCTCCCAGATCCACACCGATCGTCAGCTTTTGCTCCTTGAAAATTTCGTTCCCAAATGCCTGCATAGTGCTAATCTTCTTCATCGCCGGTCTCCTTTTTTGTGCTTAAAGCACGTCGATCATTGGGAGCGTAACGCATCCCGCTGGAGACCGGCCTTCTCATCCCATCTGATTAGCGCTGACTGCGTCTTCGACGCGTCGCTAGTGCCAGGAACTTGTCTACACAGATTTGTTGATTTGAAAGGATTTATTCAACAAGTTTTTAGAGAGTCGGGTAATCGTACAAGTGGTTTTTGGGCCGATTTCACACATTATAAAAGGGCGCCCCTTTTGGAGTAGGTTTTTGAGTGTTCGCTCGAACCAACCTCCAGAAAGGAGCACCCTGTATGGATAGCGTGAAGTATATCGGCATGGATGTTCACAAGGAAGCGATCTCCATCGCGGTCTTAAATTCCTCCGGCAAGCTGGTGATGGAATGCATCATCGAAACCAAGGCCAGCACCATTCTTCAGTTTTTCCAAGGGCTAAGCGGAAGTCTGCACGTCACCTTTGAAGAAGGCACTTGGGCCGCCTGGTTGTACGATCTGCTGAAGCCGCACGTCACGAAGCTCGTGGTGTGCAATCCACGAAAGAATGCCTTGCTGAAAGAAGGCAGCAAGAGCGACCGCATCGATGCCAGGAAATTAGCCGAACTGCTGCGCAATGGAGCGCTTTCCGCGGTCTACCATGGAGAGAACGGCCTGCGCATGTTGAAGGAATTGTCCCGAAGCTATTTGACGATTAGCAAGGATCTGGTGCGGGTGATGAATCGGCTCAAGGCCTTGTATCGAAGCTGGGCTATTCCCTGTGCCGGGACGCAAGTTTACGCACCGCGTTACCGCTCGGAATGGTTGAGCAAGATCATGGAACCTGGCGTGCGCCGGCGGGCCGAGCTTTACTACCAACAACTCGACGCCCTGCGTTTTTTGCGCCAACAAGCCCGGAAAGAGCTGCTGGCTGAGGCTAGGAAGCACAGCGCAACGAAGTTGCTACGCCAGATTCCTGGTATTGGTTCGCTTCGGGCGGCTCACTTGGTGGCGTTGATGCAGACGCCCCACCGCTTCCGCACCAAGCGCCAACTGTGGACCTACAGCGGACTTGCGTTGGAGACTCACGACAGCGCGCAATACCGCTCTGTCCAGGGACAGCTGCAACGTTCCAAGAAACCACCGCAACTTCGTGGGCTGAATGCGAACCATAACCACGATCTCAAGGATGTCTTCAAGGGTGCGGCCATGAGGGCGAGCACCTGCGACGGACCGCTCCGCGATTTTTACCAGAACTTGCTCGCCAAAGGGATGCGACCAACGATGGCTCGTCTCACCTTGGCGCGGAAGATTGCCGCGATCACTCTGATCGTCTGGAAGAAAGGAGCAAGTTTCGACGCCAACTATTTAAAACAAGCAGCTTGAGCGCCTCTGACAGAGAGTCTGTTCCATCGTGGGGATCATCCTTGGCGGTTGCTGTCGGATTCTTGAGACGCTTGGTTCGAGGGAGAGTATCAACCGTACAAGTCAGGCCACCGTGTTGTCAAAACACGAGAGTCTCCGATTCCACCCTATGCCCCCTCGGATAACCAAAGAAAGTCATAGGCCACGAGTCTCCGATAGGACCATGAGTTACCGCTTATCTGAGCGGATAACTGCTTAGCTTGTTTGATTCAAGAAACGAATGGCGCCGTCACAAAAGTGAAATGGAACCACAGGAAGGAAGAAGGATCTCAGCGTTTCGTGCGACGAAACGAAGCAACGACTCCCTGAGGAAGACCACTCGCCGATCACGAGTGCACGTTCAAACGATTGGGCTGAATGCCGAAACAAAAAAGTGTTGGCACCGAGCCAACGGAGAGATATGTCTCTTGACATTTCCTTTTATAGGACTTCTCCGGTAACCGCGTTTACCAGGATTTCTCCTAGTCTTCTGCACGAACTCTCGCAATTATCGAGCGGTGGCTATTTGTGAACCAGCTACCACATTACTAGGAAAAATCATCCGCGCTTCTGTGTCGGCGCTATTATTGGGCTCATGAGCAGCCCCTTGCGTTTCAACAAGAAAACACGCAAACGATTGCGGCGATTCGCAAAAAAAGTTGCGACGATGGCGGACAACTTCGAAGCGGAAGGGACCAAACCGACCGGAGTGGCCACTTTGCGTTTTTTAGCTGAATCAAACCTCGCCCAAGCCAAAGCCCGCAAGAAGAAAATGTCTAAAACTCGAAAATAGAATAGATCGCTTTTCGTATTCGATTCTTGTCTGCCAACGGACTGCGCAAGTCCCGATTAGTCGGGTTACCGGACAAGTCCAGTCCCAGTACTTCAAGTTTCCGATTAGCGCGTTTGAACGTAGTCGCTGGCGCGACGGACGCTTCGCGTGCTACGCTCCTCACGTCATGCTGCAAGTTAGAACTTTTAACTGCGATTTTCGGTTTTCTCTGATTTTCCTAAGCCAAGCAAAATCAATAGACTGCAAACGAAAAAAGATTCAATTCCCATAGCCCTTAGATCGGTGCAGCCACTAGCCCGCATCCGCCGCAACCGCCAGCGCCCACCTTCAAACGGGTCTATCGAACGCGCGCCGAGCACCTCGCCCGGACTTCACGCTTTTCTGGAAACGCGCCCTCGATAGACTACTAACGTTTATCGGGACTTGTCGAAGCTGCTCCTGTTTTCGGAAACTGCGGTTCTCACTCAATACGCTTTGCATGCTGGTCGAGACCACCCTGGTGCAGGATCAACTCTGTAGCGTGGCCAATACTGTTCGTAACAAAGGTGATCTGGGCATCAACGATCTTGAGAAAATAATCGTGATCGCTTTCGGCGAAAATCTCGGCTTTCGACTGCCCGGTCGCTTGCTCGAAGAAATGATCACCTTCGCGCGTAATCGTCAAAATGAAGTTCGGCGCGAGTTGATAACGTCCGACATAGCCGTCGAAGACCTTCGGTGCAACGACGATCTGTTTGTGCTCTTTCGGCGGAGGAGCATCTCCTTCGACTCGGTTTCCATGAGCATCCCGTCCGTTTTGGTGCAGGATCAACTCTGTCGCGTGTCCTTTGCTATCGGTGACGAAAGTGATCTGGGCATCGACAACTTTCAAAAAATAGTCGCGATCGCCCTCGGCAAAGATCTCGAATTTCGGCTGGCCAGTGGCCTGCTCAAAGAGATGATCGTCGTCTTTCGTAATAGTGATATTGAAATTCGGTGCCAGTTGGTATCTTCCGACGTAACCGTCGAACAGCTTCGGGTCGACCGTGACCTGCTTATGCTCCTTCTGCGGCGTCAACAACGGAACGCTCGGATCAAGCAGGTGGCGCCCAATGTCATCAACACCCTCCGACGTTTCGGCGTTTGACATCAGAACCACGCCCAGCCGCGCCTTTGGGTCGAAACCCATGAACGACCGGTATCCGCCAGTACCGCCGTTGTGCCAAATAATTTCTTTCCCGCCGGTCGTGAATATGTGCCACCCAAGAGCCATTTCGAGTCCCGGCTGTCCGGTGGACCGCCGCTTTTTCAGCATGGTAGCCATAGCCGATGCAAGCGGCGATTTCCGGTAACCGAGATTTGCCGCGATGAAAGTCAGCATGTCGTTCGCAGTGGATCGCAGAGCGCCGGCTCCCGCAAGGGTCGGCAGGTCCCAGTTCTCCACCGTGTCCAGCGAGGCGTCGTGACCCGCTGCGAGCCGCGCTTTCATTTCGGGGGTAAGCGTGATCCGGGTGCTGTTCATACCTAACGGAGTGCAGATGCGCGACTCGACGAGAGACTCGTAGCTCCGTCCAGCGCGGAGGGCGAGAACATGCCCGAGCAGTCCGCCCTCAAGATTCGAATACTCATATTGAGAGCCAATGTCTCGGATCAGCTGGTACCCAGAGAGAAACTGATAAAGTTGTTCGACCGAATAATCCGCATATGGATTTGCTGGATCCCTGGGGAACATGTTGGCAGGTAATCGCGGCAAGCCGGATGTGTGTGTAGCGAGGTCGACGAGCGTAATCGAACGCCCATTCCGCTCCGGCATTTTAGTGCCGGGCGGCAAGTACTTAACTACGGGATCGCCTAACGCAACCTCTCCGCGCTGAACCATGTCAGCAAGCAACAATGAGGTGAACACTTTGGTTTCCGAGCCAATTTCGAAGACCGTGTCGCCGTTGAGTGGGCGCGTGTCGCCCTTCTCTAGATGCCCATAGGCAATCACGCTCCGTTCCTCGGGCCCTATGACACCTACAACAATGCCGACGCTCTGACGCTGGAGGTCGATTCGATCGACGAGTATTTGACGAATTGCAGCATCTGACGGCACGGCGGGCTCTGGAACAAACCGGCCGTCGGCGAACGCAGACTGCGCGACGACAGCGACGACAGCAAGGACGAATATAGGAATCGTTCGTATCGCCATTTGCGTTCTCCCATCTTCTTCCCTCACAGCGGCAAGGGCGTAGTTGCGGTTATGGTCCGGAGCGTGCGTTACGCTCGAAATAAAAGAATACTCTCAAACTGCTTGTTAAGTGCCTGGTAAGTCGGATTACCGACAAGTCCAGTCCCAGTACTTCAAGTTTCCGATTTCCGCGTTTGGACGTAGCCGCCCGGCGGCGGACGCTTCGCGTGAAGTAGTGCAGCGTTGGTTGCTCTATGGTTGTGATGTAAGTGTGGGTCATAGGAGGTTTCCCTATGACCCATTTGCGAAAAATGATGTTGGAAGAACTCCAACGTCGTAATTACTCTGAAAATACCATACGCTGCTACATTCGCACAGTCGAAGATTTTTCTCGACGCTTCAACTGTTCTCCGGATCGCTTAGGTCCTCGGCACATTCGTGAATACCAGGCCGAACTGTTTCAAAAACGCAAGTTATCCTCGGGCTCAGTTGCGGTCCGTTTGGCAGCCTTGAGGTTCTTTTACTGCAAGACGCTCAAGAAGGGTTGGAACATTGCCGAGACTCCCTATCCGAAAAGGGAGCATCGTCTTCCCGAGATCCTCAGCCGGGAAGAAGTCGCCCGATTGATCCAGGCCGCCGGCACTGCCTTCCATCGCACCCTGCTGATGACGCTCTACGCCACCGGTGTCCGGAACGCCGAGTTGACACACCTAAAGTTCAGCGACGTCGACAAGCAACGGATGGTCGTTCACATCCAAGGCGGCAAAGGACGCAAAGACCGCGACGTGATGCTCAGTCCTAAATTGCTTGACGAACTTCGTGAGCACTGGCACCGCTTACGCCGAAAACCAAGAGTCTGGATCTTCCCGGGTAACTACGACCATTGCGCCGATCACCCGATCATTGCGAAAGCCGTTTGGCAAGCGTGCCAGCAAGCCGCCAAGCGAGCTGGAATCCAGAAAGGTGTTCATCCTCACACCCTTCGTCACTGTTTTGCGACCCACCTATTCGAGGCTGGTGCGGACCTGCGCACCATTCAGATCCTGTTAGGCCATAACGATCTGAAAGAAACGATTCGCTACGTGCATCTTTCCCAGCGCCACCTGCATGCGGCCCCCAGTCCGTTGGATTCACTGCCGTTCGAGGGCCATTCGCCGCAGGAGGAGTAGATGGGCCGGCCACCCCTCGAGGTGGCCGACATCGTCCGCGCTGCGGGAGATGCTTTCATCGAACGAAACCGCCACTGGCTCCGTTGGAAGCATGTCAAAGTGCTACTGGCCATTGCGCGGTGTCGTACCGCCGCACTCGGCGGTCATCTTGATGAGTGCGCCCGCTGCGGGCATCGCGCCATCTCGTTTAATAGCTGCCGAAATAGGCACTGCCCGAAGTGTCAGATCGCTGCTCGGGAACGCTGGATCGCCGCGCGTCGCCGTGAATTGCTCCCGACCCGCTATCTGCACGTGGTCTTCACACTCCCCGGCCGATTGGCGCCATTGGTTCTGCAGAACAAGAAAGTTCTCTACGATCTCTTGTTCCGCACCAGTGCCGAAACCCTTCTCGAAGTGGCCTGCAATCCGAAACATCTCGGCGCAGAGATTGGTTTCTTCAGTGTGTTACACACGTGGAGTCAGAAGCTCAAAATTCATCCGCACGTTCATTGTGTCGTTCCTGCCGGCGGCCTCTCGCCCGATCACACCCGCTGGGTTCGCTCACGAGACAACTACTTTCTTCCCAAAGAAGTGCTGCGTAAAGTTTTTCGCGGCAAGTTCGTCGACGCTCTCGAGCAAGCCTTCCAGACTGGCCAGCTCCACTTCCAGGGAGATCTGAAACTCCTCGCTCTGCCCAAGATTTTTACTGCCTGGCTGCGCCCTCTGTTCCGCCAAGATTGGGTGGTCTACTTGAAGCGCCCCTTCGGTGGCCCAGAGTACGTGCTGCAATACCTGGGTCGTTACACCCATCGTGTGGCCATCTCCAACCATCGCCTGGTCTCCTTCGCGGATGGCCAAGTCACCTTTCGCTGGCGTGATTCCGCTGATCACAACAAACAGAAGTTGTTGTCTCTATCGATCGACGAGTTCCTGTGTCGCTTCTTGCTGCACATCCTTCCGCAGGGCTTCGTGCGCATCCGGCACTTCGGCTTTCTGGCCAATCGGTGGCGCGCCACTCTTTTGCCACTTTGTTTTCAGTTGCTCGGCTCAACCCAGCAACCGCAAACTGAACAACACGTTGCTTCCACGGAAGACCCGCCTGGTCTTTGGCGCTGTCCCATGTGTGGTGGCCCAATGAAGGTCGTCGAACGGCTCACCGCTGCCGAAATCCGACTGCGTTCTCCACCGCCGGTCACCGCTGCAGCATGAATTCACTCTCCAATTCGAAAACTCTGCGCCCTTCCCGGCGCTCCGTATCTCTGTGCCTCGCCATCAAACCGATTTCTTCTTCCAGCTTCTTCAACCGCAGTCTTCGCGATACTTTTTCGCCGTACGCAATTTCCGCGCCCAGGATGTCATGCGTCGTGCCCTGCAGCACAGTCTCGGCACGGCTTAACGCCGCTCCTTCCAACGATTGAATTTGCATAGAGCCCGCGTCCACCGCAACCACGGACGGCCACGTCCAAACGGCTTTACCGGACGCGCGCAGAACTCCCCGCCTCCGTTCACTCCTCAGCGAGAACGCGCATCCGGTAAAGCGCTAGCGTTTATCGGGACTTAGCGTGTTGACAGCATAGCTGAGGAATTACGCCAGCGTCCCTCAGCGAATACAGGATGACAGGTGGAGCAATGAGGGGCGCCGACGAAGCTTTTCTCCGTCACCTTGACTTCAGGCTGGCCGCGTCCTAGAGTGGTGCTCCCCTGAGACTATTCTCAATCTTATATTGACTTTGTGCGCATAAATTTCAGATTCTGGCTTGGGGAGGCTTGCAGCATGTCCATTCTGGATGGTTTTTCCGCATTCACCGTCTTCCTAGCTATTGCAGCGATCGGATTTCTGTTTCTGGTGGTCAGTTTCTTGTTTGGTGAACTCTTCGGCCATAGCGATCTGGGGGGACACACCGCGGACGTTCATGGAGACATGCACGGCATCAGCTTTTTCAACGCGCGGGTACTGAGTGTGTTCATCACAGCGTTCGGCGGGTTTGGAGCTATCGGGGTCCACCTAGGCTATCGGACCGAGATTAGTACGCTGATCGGTCTGGTAGGCGGCGTCGTATTCGGCGGAATTATTTATCTGTTTGCAAGTTTCCTTTACAGCCAGCAGGCTTCTAGTGGCACTCTAGTGGGGGATCTGATCGGGCGCACCGCAGAGGTAAGTGTTGCGATTCCCAAAGGTGGCTTGGGTCAGATTCGATGTTCCCTAGGTGAAACCGTTGTGGAGAAACTCGCGCGGACAGTGGATGGCGAAGGGATTCCTGCCAACACATCGGTAAGGATCGAGTCCGTGGCAGGCGAAACATTGCTGGTTAGGCGCGCAGGTTAGTCTGTAGTTCGAGGAGGGGTGGGAGAAATGCCTACGCAGTATTTTATTCCTGTCATCGTAATCCTGGTGGTGCTTTCGCTGTTTGTGGCCATTGCGCTTTTTAGCCGAAACTATCTGAAAGTGCCTCCGAACGCCGTAGCCGTGCTGAGCGGGCGCAAGCGCACGACGGCGGACGGAAAGACCGTGGGCTACCGTGTGGTGAACGGTGGGGCGACGTTCCGTTTTCCCCTGCTCGAGCAAGTGGATTATCTTTCGCTCAACGTATTTACGATTCCCCTTGAGATTAAACGTGCCTACACGCTGAAGGGCGTACCGATCTCGGTTAAGGCGGTCGCAAACGTCAAGATCAAGAGTGACGACACCTCACTCCGCGCGGCGGCCGAACGCTTTCTCGGAATGCCGTCCGATCAGATCCAGAAAGTAATCTTTCAGACGCTGGAAGGCCATTTGCGAGCCATCCTCGGGACTCTGACTGTCGAGGAAGTGAACAGCGACCGCCAAAGTTTCGCACAGAAACTGACCTCCGAGGCCGCACAGGACCTGGAACGAATGGGCATCGGTGTAGACGTACTTACTGTCCAGGAGATCAGCGACGAAGAAGGATACCTCGACGCCCTTGGAAAAAAGCGGACTGCCGAAGTGAAACGCGACGGCACCATCGGCGAGGCCGAAGCCACGCGCGACTCGAAGATCAAATCGGCAATGGCTATGCAAGAAGGCGAAAAAGCCAAGTTCGATTCCGATGCCAACATCGCCGGCGCGCAGCGCGAGTTCAATATCAAGCAAGCCCAGTTCCTAGCGGAAGTCGAAACTCAGAAGGCCATGGCCGCTCAAGCAGGGCCGCTCGCACAGGCCAAGGCCAGACAGCAAGTGGTGGTCGAAGAAGTGCGAATCGAGAGGATGCGCACCCAGGAGCAGATCGCCGTTCAAGAGCAAGAAGTCCAGCGCAAGCAAAAAGAACTCGAGGCCACGGTCATCAAGTCTGCCGAAGCCGATCGTCAGGCCGCCATTTTGCGCGCCGAGGCTGCTAAGCAATCGGCTATCCTCGAAGCGGAGGGCTCTAAGTCTGCTCAGATAGCTCTAGCCGAAGCGCAGCAGGAAAAACTGCGGCAGGAAGGTATGGGACGCGCCGCTGCAGTCGAAGCCGAAGGACGTGCGGAAGCCGCCAAAATTGAGGCCATGGGATTGGCGCAGGCGCGCGCTATCGAGGCACAAGGCGTCGCCGAGGCGCAGGCCATCCTCAAAAAAGCGGAAGCGTGGAAGCAATTCAACGATGCCGCTAAGCTTCAGACCATCCTTGAAAAGCTCCCGAGTGTTTTGCAAGCCTGCGCGGGCATTTTCGGAGCGGTTGCCGCCCCGCTCGGAAACATCGACAAAGTGGTCGTGATTGAGCAGGGGAATGGGGGAGATGGAGACGGAACCGGTGGCATCGGCCGCGTAGCCCGGACGGGGCCCGCTCTCGTTTTCGGCCTGCTCCAACAGCTGCAGGCACTCGGCCTCGACCTTCCCACTGTCCTTGCGCAGCTAGGAGTAAATACCGGAAAGCAGACGGAATCAGTGGCGAAGCCGATGGAACCCAAGGTTGGCAAGCCGCTGACGTAACGAACGGCCCGAGCCCGGCCCTTATTGCACGAGTCCCTCTATGCCCACTTTTCACCTCGAGTCCAAGGTTAAGCGCGGTGAGGCTGAAATAATGGTAATCCATTGCGGAGATTACCGATTTCAGGGGGGCCTTCTACGAGTTTCTTAACCACGCCCTGTATCTGAACCAAAATTACGATCTCATGGTGATTCCCGGCGGCCCGCTGAGCTTGACACTTTTATGGCTTTGTTCGGGGAGCTGCTGGCACTACGTAGGGGCCAGTAAAAATCTCGACAGGAGTTTCATCGGGTAGGAACCTAACAAACACACTCGTGCCATGCTTTTCCCCGGCATCTCCTGTGCCGTCAAGTATTTCCCATTCAACTGTCTTTCCCCCAGCTAGAAGAAGCCACGCGGTTGGCAGCCCAACGCGGCCCATATCATCGACTCCGGGGCTGACTTCTTTAGCTTCCTTCGAGCCTATCGGATAAACCTGCATCTTGCCGTCAGCGGACCACTTGGTGCGGTGTCCGATTGGTTCTTTATTGAATTTGACCGCGTAAAAGGAAATGTCCTGGCTTGCTGCTGATAGACGTAGGCGCACAAGGACGTCCACACCGATGAAATCAGGTCCGGCAATCTTTGTGCTTTCTTTGTCGGACATTACCTTCACGGAGATGACTTCAAACTTGATGTCTCTAGGTTGATTGCTTGGAACCGTTGGCGTAGGTGCTCCAGCAATTAGCAAACAACATGCGAGTACGTATCTATTCATCTTTCACAGTTGGTTGTTCGGGTCTCACACAACAGAATAATAGCATCACGTCTAGCCGCGACGCGCTAACTCCCGATTAGTCGGGTTACCGGACAAGTCCAGTCCCAGTACTTCAAGATTTCCGATTGGCGCGTAATCAGGAGATTGCTCCCGCTTGCGGGCATCGGGCCTAGTGGCGCGACTTGCGGGTAAGGGCCCAATATGCGCCGCAAATCATTCCAGTGAGAACGAAAATCGTTTCCCAATTCATAAATGGTGATTCTAGCACCACTTATCGCCGAGGTGGGAACTTGACGCCGAAAGTAACTTCTCCGGTAACCGCGTTCTATAAAGGGGATAGTCAAGAAAAAAACTTCACCGGCGACTGGCGAGAGCGAAGTTGTTCGCTGTGCTATCCAGCCCATGTCATGTTGAGAGGCTCTGGGGGTTTTCTCTTCTTGCAGATTCATATTGCTGTCGTGACGACTCCTTTGGCTTCTGACGCAAACAAGCAGTGCGGTTGAAGGTGCCAACCATGGTTCTATCTGAGGCTCAAGGCCTATAGCTTTTTCTGGTTGTCCGAGGGGGCATATAGTTAATCAAGAGACTCGCGGTGCTCGAAGCACCTCTTCGCCTAACGCGCTTATGGATACTCGCCCTCGAACCAGAGCGTCGGAAGAACCGTCAGACCACCGCCAGCAATGAATCCGGAGATGGAAGAGTTCTCGACCAGGCGCTCAAGCTGCTTGTTGCTTTAGATGTTCGGCGTCGAAACGGACTCCTTTCTTCCAAACCAGCAAAGTGATCGCCGCGATCTTACGCGCCAAGGTGAGGCGCGCCATCGGGGGTTTCATGCCTTTCGCCACGCAAGCCTCGTAGAACTTCTGGAAAGGCCCGCTAACAGCAGCAGCACGAGTGGCTGCGCCCTTGAAGATATTTTTCAGATCGTGATTATGATTTTTGTTCAGCCCACGGATGGCCAGGACTTTCTTGGAGCGTTGGAGTTGACCTCTCACGAAACGGTATTCCCCACTGGTGTACGTCTTGAGTGCCAGGCCGCAGTAGGCCCAGAGCTGCCGCTTGGTACGAAAGCGATGCGGCGTCTGCATCAGAGCAATCAACAGAGACGCGCGAATGGGGCCGATCGAGGGGATCTGTCGCAGTAATTTCATGGCCAAGTGTTTCCGACCTTCGATCAACAACTCTCGTCGCGCTTCCTGGCGCAATGCCGCCAAGGCATCGAACTGTTGATAGTAGAGTTCGGCGCGACGGCGCACGCCGTCTTCCCTGATCTTTGCGAGCCAGTTCGAGCGGTAGCGGGGTGCATACACTTGCTGGCCGGCGCAAGGAATAGTCCAGCTTCGGTAGATCGCTTTCAGGCGATTCATCACCCGCGTCAGATCACGGGTGATCGCCAGGTAGCTGCGTGCCAGTTCTCTGAGAGTGCGGACTCCTGCTTCGCCGTGATAGACCCGGTTGAGCTTGTTGAGATAGAGAGAGCAGTTCGGCTAGCTTGCGGGCATCTTCACGGTCGTTTTTGTTTCCAACTTTCAACAGAGCATTCTTGCGCGAATCACAGACCAACACCTCCGTGACGTGGGGCTTGAGAAAATCATGCAACCAGGCGGCGCTTGTTCCTTCTTCAAAGGTCACGTGCAAACTGCCGCGCAGGCCGGAAATAAACTGGAGAATGGTTTCCGCCTTCGTTTCTAGTGTGGCCTCCATCACCAGACTTCCGATCGAATCCCGAACGGCCGCCGAAATCGTTGCTTGATGAACATCCAGCCCAATATACTTGGCATCATTCATGAGGGCGCTCCTTGTTGTAGGCGTTGATGCGAACGATCGAAACCTACTCTAAACGGGCGCCCTTTTATAATGCGTTAATCAGATGGGATGAGAAGGCCGGTCTCCAGCGGGATGCGATACGCTCCCAATGATCGACGTGCTCGAAGGCACAAAAAAGGAGACCGGCGATGAAGAAGATTAGCACTATGCAGGTATTTGGGAACGAAATTTTCAAGGAGCAAAAGCTAACGATCGGTGTGGATCTGGGAGATCGCTGGTCGTTCTACTGTGTTTTGGATGAAGCAGGCAAAATCATTCTGGAACAGAAATTACCGACGACACCGGAAGCGATGAAGCAGACATTTGGAAAGATACCGCGAAGTCTCATCGCCCTGGAGACCGGAACACATTCGCCATGGGTCAAGCCGGCTGTTAACGGAGCTGGGACACGAAGTGATCGTGGCGCACGCACAAAAAGTGGAATTGATCACCAAGAGCAATCGAAAAGATGATCGACACGATGCGCGGACGCTGGCACGACTGGCGCGAATCGATCCCGAGCTGTTGGGGCCGGTGCGGCATCGCAGTGCGCAAGGCGCAAATCCATCTGACGGTGATCCGGGCGCGAGCCGAACTGGTGAGTGCGCGAACGGCCTTGGTGAACGCAGCACGCGGGTTGGTGAAGTCTTATGGCGAACGACTGCCCAAGTGTGGCACGCAGCAGGTGAACCGGGAAGCTGGCCGCGGGATTGAGCACGGAGTTGCGCGAGGTTCTGGAGCCGCTGTTGAGAGAAGTCGAATCGCTGAACGAGCGCATCCAGGAATACGACGAACGGATGGAGAAAATCGCCAAGGAAGTGTACCCGGAAGTGTCCTTGCTCAAGCAGGTGAAGGGTGTAGGAACGCAGATCGCGCTGACCTATGTCCTGACGATAGAAGACCCGCATCGGTTTCTGAAGAGTCGCGAGGTAGGTTGTTTTCTGGGGTTGCGACCTGGCCGCAGGAACTCCGGGGAGAGCGAACCACAGAAGCACATCAGCAAAGAAGGAGACCGGTATCTGCGAACGATGATGGTGCAGGGAGCGCATTACATTCTGGGGCCTTTTGGAGAAGACAGTGATCTGCGGAGATGGGGGCTGAAGCTTGCGGAGCGAGGAGGGAAAAATGCCAAGAAACGAGCGGTGGTGGCCGTGGCTCGAAAGTTGGCGGTACTGCTGCATCGGTTGTGGGTAAGCGGAGAGGTGTACGAACCATTGCGCAATAGCCAGAAAGCGATGCGCGCAGTGGCTTAGAGAGTTTCGATCCGGACAGCCGAGCTTGACCGCCGAGTCCAGGTGACTGCGACTAAGTCCTGGGGCCCAACTCCCACCGAAGAGGTGGGAAGAGAGGTCGATTATCAGGTAGCAGCACCTACTGAAACGAGAACACCCACCTTGCACCGAGCGAATATCGCTCACAAAGAGTGCGGATGGAAGGATGGCGACAGGGGCGGCTTGGCTGAATGGGAACTGACTCTAAGAAAGAAGAAAGTCAAAGTGTGCCTTGACATCAACCGGCCTTCTCATGGAAGGACTTGAGTCACCCGCAGCGTTACCCTTGTCATTTTCAATCCGAGTTCTGAGAATGGCAATTACCGAGTCCGGGTCACGGTAGGCATAGGGATACAGCACAATTTTCTTGTCCTTGGAGCAGACGTGATAGCCAAAACCAACTCTATCTACCCAAACAATTTCCGACCAGAGGATTCGTCGGATGCCGAGAATGCTTGGCCTGCACAATTCCGCTATTCCTAGTTCGGTGTGCGCATCACAATAGATTTTCCAGAACAACGCCGACAGCAAACCAATCAAAACCGCGTCCCACGTGATTACAATGGGCCAGTTCCATCCACGACCAATTGGCATGCCATGAGCCCACGGACGATAAGTCTGCGCTGTTATCTGCCAAACCATAAATCCAATTGCCGTTGTGCTGACCAGGCCGACCGCGACGACATATGGCCAATTCATCGGAAGTCTAATGCCGGTGTTTTTCACTTTTTCTTTTCTCAAAGCACTGCAAACCGGCTGCACATCGCTCATCCAAAAACTTCTTCGCCACAGTTGATGCACCGAATCTTTCCAGTAGCAAGAAATCGCCCAATCTGCACAGCCCACGGATTCAGGCCGGGTTTCCTAGGGCAATTCGGGTGGTACACGAATCCGACCGGTCCGAGTCCCTTTGGATTTTTCAAGAATTTAAAGCCGCAATGTGGGCAATGAAGTCTAAGCGCGACGACCAAATTTACGGAACCGCAACACACGAAGAGGGCCATGCATCCCAAAAATAAGTGAAGGGTCGCAGTTGATACACACATTTGGGTCGGCAATATTCCACTCAAGACGCCCACAAAAACTACGACCATCAGCAGGAGCAAGACTGCCAAGAGAAACCATGAAACTCCTACACACGCCGTTGCGAGTGACACGGCGAGTTTTGCCGAACGAGGCGACCACGCACGCGTTGTGTCGCTTTGCATCTTCACTTCCCCTCTTCATTTTAGGCCGCGACGCCTTCGGAAAGTGCGGCAAAGCTATGCTAGCGTTTCTCCCTCAGATGCGAAGCTGACCTTCGGGGCAGGTTCACCGCACATATCAACTCCCGATAAGTCGCATAACCGGACATTGACCATACCGGGACCCGAGTTTGTCCCGTAACCGCACTGATCACGTGCTATTTGGTTCGCTCGCCGATTCGGACAGTGGAAAGGCCCTCCGTAAGGAATTCGATGAATTGCCCTCTGCGGACCAGCGGCCAGCGCCGATCTTTGTAGACATCTTCGGAAAGTATGTTGCACGGCGGGTAGTTGGCTACCTCAAGCAAAAACGGCAAATGAGGGGCCACCCACTCATGACAATCGATCACGAAACCCGTGTCTCCATTAGAGTCGGTGTCCCCCTCGAAAAATAAACGATAGGAATGCGCTTTCTTAGCATCGCGTCTCGTCACAATAGCGGTTAGCCTGCCATCCAGAATTTCACCCTGCACCCGTGCGCCATTTACTTCTATCGTTGCGCCCCTGTTTCGAGTGAGCAACCCGACTGCGTTATAGGAGCGCAGAAAGACACACGCGCCAAGAATGATCAAAACAACAAGCGCGGCAACAAATCGATCCTTGTTTTTCATACGTAACAAGGACACCGTTGAAGGCAGAGATGTTCCCGGTTTGCGCCATCGAAAGCACCGATTCGCCCAACTCCTGGTAAGTCGATTACCGTACAAGTCCAGTCCCAGTACTGCAAGTTTCCGATAACCGCGTTTTATCAGGACCTAGCCATTGCCGATTGGCTTAACGCCCCAAAAGCCGAAGCATTCCGTATACGTCGAAGAAGCCGTGGGCAACGATTATAGGAACAGCGCGCCGCCAATGCGCAAAATACAAGGCATAAATCAAAAACTGAAAAGACAAGGAAATGGCACCAGCCCAACCGTAATAGAGATGGTAGGAAAATTGAACAAGCACGCTAAGAATCACCGCTGATAGGGTAGAACCCGTCAGTTCGACGACCTCGGTCATCAAATAAGCCCTAACAATTAGTTCTTCAAAGAACGGATTTAAAAAGCAATTCGCTATGGCGAACACGACGGGAGGGTGTCCGAAGACATTCCTGGCCGTCGAGTCCGTTCCCAACATCGCATGATGAAACATGTTAATGAACGCATAACCAAATCCATACACAACGTACGAAGTAATCGCCAGGATTGTCCCAACCCCCACATCCACTGGAGCCCATCGCAGGCCGATACTCCTGAAACTGAGGCCTCGGCGCGACAAAACGTATCCAAGTAAGAGCAATGTCGAGGTTTGTTGAATAATTAGTGCAGCGTACTTGAGCCAAGAAACAGAGGGGTCGTGTGGCGGTCCGTTTTGCAAATAGTACAGGCTGTACAGAAGCGAGTTTCCAAAGGCAATAGTCAAGACAAGGGCAACTTCCAACCAACGCCTGCGCTTTTCCGTTTCAACGATGATTCCGGTGGCCGGCGCATCCGCGACCAAGGAAGATTCAGAATTAGGCATAGCTGAGTTATACAGCACGGTCGGAATAAGGCCGCGTCTCGAACTGGACTAGCACGCACAAGTAGTAATACCCGTTACCAGTGCAAATGGACTGCAAGCGCCTGGTAAGTCAGGTAATCGGAAAGTTGAAATCCACATGGACGGTAACCGCGTTTACCAGGACTTGAGACCCACTTCTTGAGATATTTCGATTCGCCTAAGAACTGACGGTCGAGATTTCCGTCACTGAGAAACACAATCGCTGCATGTAGGTTTGAAAGGCCTTGCCGTGATTTTCACAAAAAGTGGTAAGTCTAGTTCGACTTTTGGGTTTTCCGGCAGCGATGTCTCTTGTCCCTCAATCTGGAAAATATAGGTGACCACGAAAGTAGCGCGATCTTCCGACTGAAATTGCCATGTCTTGAGGTTTGCGAGGGAGGGATTAGATAGGTACGCTCCGACTTTTTTCGTGCCCTCGTCATTGAGCGCCGAACCGTTGTGGGACTCGATGACCACAGACTTGACTTCAGCGTCCGTGACAGCACCTTTTTCTACCACGACCTGAATTTCGACAGTTCCAGTGATATGTGCAGCCCGGGCAATGGGCGGATACATCGGAACCTCGGCTCGGATCAGTTGAGGATAGTGGTCTTTAGCAGCCTTTTGATTCGGAGCTGCTTGCCAAGTCGCTGACGTTAGAAGGATCACTCCGAGCAGTATTCGTGTGGACATGTGGCGTCTTCTCCGGTGCTCCGAATGGGAGCAGAAAAAGAATACATCCGCAACTCCGGTCAACTCCTTCCATGAGAAGGCCGGTTGATGTCAAGCACACTTTGACTT
This sequence comes from uncultured Acidobacteriota bacterium, assembly GCA_963832615.1. GTDB lineage: Bacteria > Acidobacteriota > Terriglobia > Acidiferrales > UBA7541 > Acidiferrum. The sequence continues at coordinate 38,336 of CAWHVA010000012.1, read as the reverse complement.
TCTTCTTTCTTAGAGTCAGTTCCCATTCAGCCAAGCCGCCCCTGTCGCCATCCTTCCATCCGCACTCTTTGTGAGCGATATTCGCCCGGTGCAAGGTGGGTGTTCTCGTTCAGTAGGTGCTGCTACCTGATTATCGACCTCTCTCCCCACTTCTGTGGGAGTTGGGCCCCAGGAGTTAGTCGCAGTCACCTGGACTCGGCGGTCAAGCTCGGCTGTCTGGATCGAAACTCTCTAAGCCACTGCGCGCATCGCTTTCTGGCTATTGCGCAATGGTTCGTACACCTCTCCGCTTACCCACAACCGATGCAGCAGTACCGCCAACTTTCGAGCCACGGCAACCACCGCTCGTTTCTTGGCATTTTTTCCTCCTCGCTCTGCAAGCTTCATTCCCCATCTCCGCAGATCACTGTCTTCTCCAAAAGGCCCCAGAATGTAATGCGCTCCCTGCACCATCATCGTTCGCAGATAGCGGTCTCCTTCTTTGCTGATACCCTTCTGTGGTTCGCTCTCCCCGGAGTTCCTCCGGCCAGGTTTCAATCCCAGAAAACAACCTACCTCGCGACTCTTCAGAAACCGGTGTGGGTCTTCTATCGTCAGGACATACGTCAGCGCGATCTGCGTTCCTACACCCTTCACCTGCTTGAGCAAGGACACTTCCGGGTACACTTCCTTGGCGATTTTCTCCATCCGCTCGTCGTATTCCTTGACGCGCTCGTTCAGCGATTCGACCTCTCGCAATAGCGGCTCCAGAACCTCGCGCAACTCCGCGCTCAATCCCTCGGCCAACTTCCCGCTCACCTGTTGTGTGCCACACTTGGGCAGTCGTTGACCAAAGGACTTCGCCAACCCGCGGGCTGCGTTCACCAAGGCCGTTCGAGCTGTCCTTCGCCAGAATTCTATGCGCACTGAAAATAGCGCCATTCCCTGACGCGACGGCTGCCTCATCCAGGTTATCCCTTCACCCTCGAACGCCAAGAATCTGTCCCGGGGAACCCGCGCCGTATACCTGTATATATAAGGATGGAGGAACTCGGACGTTTTCACGACGCTACGTTGGTTCGGATTAGGCAGCCCGTTCGTAGCGGTGGTGCAGCCCTCCCAGTCGCACATGAGAAAGCACGTGACCTGAGGCTATGGTGCGAGTTCTTCCGTCTGGTGTTCCCTTCTCTAGTCCGAGATGTGTGCGGTCCTCGTGGTAGTAGCGAATATACTCCGAGAGGCTACGTTTCAGGTGGCGTTCGTCAACTGCGATGATGTGATCCAGAAGATCACGCCGGCAACTCCCTACCCAACGCTCTGCGACTCCATTCTGCCAAGGACTTTCGAACGAAGTGCGGACAGGACTCACCCTCAGGGATCGAACCGCCGCGGGGACTTCCAGTCCATACTTGGCATCACGATCAAAGATGACGAACCTCGGAGCGGATCCAAATGGAAATGCTTCTCGCAACTGCTGGACGATCCACGAGCTTGTCGGATGCTTTGTGACATTGAAGTGCAGGATACGCCGACGGTCGTGACTGATGACGAAAAAGCAATAGAGCGCGCTGAAGGTGATCGTCGGAACAGTGAAGAAGTCCATCGCGGCAATCGCTTCCCGGTGATTGCGGAGAAAGGTAAGCCAGCGCCTAGCCGGCTCCGGATCTCTGGGCGCCCGTTTCATCCAACGAGAGATCGTTCGCTCAGAGACATCAAAGCCGAGCATGAGAAGCTCGCCATGGATGCGTGGCGCTCCCCACGTGGAGTTCTCAACGACCATTCGGAAGATTAATTCCTGAACCTCCTTCGACGTCGGTTGTCTCCCGACGGGCCTCCTGACCTTGGAGATCAGCTTCCAGTACAAACGGAATCCGGCCCTGTGCCAACGCACCACGGTTTCCGGCGTGACCACAATGAGGGATTGTTGCCATCCGGACCAAAATCGACGAACGGCGACCCAGAAGAGCCTGTCGAGGAGGTCTAATCTTGGCCGCGGATGCCGACGCTTCAGTACGGCGAGTTGTTGACGTAGTGCGAGATTCTCCAGCAGGAGACTCCGACGCGCGCGCAAGAAGCGAACCAGCGTTCCGAGGTACAGGCCGATAAATCGCAACATGGCTAGGAGTTATAACAGAACAGTGGCGGGAGGGCGGCTATGTCATTGATTTCAAAGTCGGCCAGAGTTTTGGCGAACCACAGCCGCTGGAGCTTTTCGGCTCGGAATATTCGGCGGCCAAGATCTTCAACAGCGCTGCGTTTTCTCCCGCTCCCGCTGGCCCTCCCACAAACAGCCTGACGAGCCCTCTGTTCGGTTGTTCGACGCAAACTCTGGTGAGCAGCCTGGCCGGTCAAGACGGCGCGCGGGGTTCGATCCGCTGTACCATATTGGCGGGCCCAGGTCAGTGCAGTTGGCATTGGTTTTGACGGGACGTTTTCGTGCTAGGACAGAGCAACGTGTCATGGAGCACGTGGCACGGAGTAGAATGTTGCCATCCATGAGCAGCCCGCGCCCGCGATCACTCTCGCGTGTGTCGTCTGTTTCTCGCGACTGGCGACTCGCCACTCGCCACTTCATGTTTATTCTGGCGTGCGCGGCGTTGCTCTGGGGACGCAGTGCGTGGGCGCTTGATCCGGCGTTTGACATCAGCCAATACGCGCACACCGCGTGGAAGATTCGTGAAGGCTTCGTTGCAGGCACGATCCACCAAATAGCGCAGACACAGGACGGCTATCTCTGGCTGGCAACCGAATCCGGGCTTGTTCGCTTCGATGGCGTGCGGACTGTTGCTTGGCAGCCGCCGGCCGGCAAGCATCTGCCGAGCAACGATATTCGAAGCATCGTGGCTGCGCGGGATGGGACTCTTTGGCTTGGCACCGCGAAGGGACTCGTGAGCTGGAAGGACGGCAAGCTGACGGAGTATCCGGATTTCGAGTGTCCGCATGAGTTCGAGATTATTCTGTGGGTTCGCTTGTGTCATGTGAGCCTCCTAAAATACCGCGCGGTTCAGTGGATTCACTTATTGTAATATTCGCCACCATTGGCATTACGTTTTTATGACGGCAGCCAGGTTATCGGCAGGGATTAGAACCGATGCATCTACTCACAACAATTCTTGGTTTCGGGAACACCGTCAACGCGATTCTCCCATCGCACCCACAATTCCTCTGAGCATTCCGGCAAAGACAAATTGATGGACAGGATATAAGAGATACCAATAGAGCTGCCCCAGCACTCCCGCAGGATCGAAAATCGCTGTTTGGCGAACGACCGACCCCGCGCCGTCTGGTTTGACTTCGAATTGCAGCCACGCCCTGCCAGGCAGACGCATTTCTGCGGCTAATCGAAGCAAGCTGTCCGTTTGAATCGCTTCGACGCGCCAGAAGTCGAGCGTATCACCTGCTAGTAACCGGTCAGGATCACGTCTCCCCCGTCGCATGCCCGCACCGCCGAACAGCAGGTCCAATAGACCGCGAGCTCTCCAGAGCAAATCACCGTAGTACCAGCCTGTCTTACCCCCTAGCTGCTCGATGGGCCGAAAGGCCATGGGCGGAGAAAAAGACACGTGCACCGTTCGCGAATCCACGATGCGTCGGCCAAAAGTGGCTCCACCCCACTGCTGTGCAATACGGAGGGAAGAGAATGCGTCGGACCAGCGCGTTTCGGCAAACTCTCGATCCTCATTGGCAAGTGCTCGTTTCAGCGCTTCGCGAGATCCCAGAGGTCGAATAGAGAACAGATCATTCGCGGATCGATCTCGGACAATCGTTTCGTTGCGCAAGCTGTCCACTAATTCACGGCCCACACGCGCATAGACCGGTGTCACTAGACCCAGCCACAGGCTTGAGAGCCGCGGAGAGAGCACCGGAACGGGAATCATCCATCGTTTTAGTCCACGCTGACGGGCGTATTCCTTCATGAGATCCAAGTAGGTGACCTTGTCAGTTCCACCGATCTCAATAATCCTGCTGCCGTTCAATTCGAGATCCAGCGCTAGCTTCAGATAAGCAATCACATCCTCGACCGCAATTGGCTGCGTGCTGGTGTTGACCCATCGTGGAGTGATCATCACCGGGAGCTTCTCGACCAGCGCCCGGATCATCTCGAAGGAAGCGCTGCCCGAACCGACGACGATCGCGGCCCTAAATTCAATGGTCGGGACCCCAGACTCTCTCAGAATCCGCCCGACTTCTTGGCGGCTCCTCAGGTGCGCCGACAGTTCACTGCCGCTGCCGAGTCCACTGAGATAGACGATGCGCCGCACGCCCGCATCGCGCGCCGCAACTGCAAACGCTTGCGCTGCACGCCGGTCTTCCACTTCAAACGAGTTGGCCGAAGCCATCGAATGCACCAGGTAATAGGCGGTGTTCACGCCGACCATGCTGGGGGCAAGGGAATCCGCGTCGAGGACATCACCCTTTACGACTTCAGTTGTCTGGGCGATGCGCTGACTTAGAGCTTCGGGATGGCGTGACAGGCAGCGAACGCGATAGCCAGCCGCTTCGAGCGCGTGAAGTAATCGCCCGCCGACGTAACCCGTCGCCCCCGTCAGCAGAATCAATTTAAGATCATTTCTCAAGCGTCACGCCTTCATATGAAGAGTCATACTCCCGGACGTACCCACAGACATTAAACTTGCGGGCAGTATTTTCGGAGCTCATGAAGCGCACTGTCCCCAAAACAGGCCTCTCCGGGCCCCAGGGGCGATCATAGCGCCCCAAACACCAAAAGATCCCGCTGTAAGAATTCGGATCTCGCCCATCAAGTGCGTACTTGTTGTTCAACTCCACCATGATTTCGAGTGCCTTTGCGGGAGACCGCGTCCATTCCAGGATTTTCTTTCCCCACAGCATGCGAAGGTAATTGTGGATTCGCCCTTCGCGGACCAGTTGCGTCTGCGCGGCATTCCAAAGTGGGTCGTGCGTCTTGGCACGCTCAAACTGCTCGATGGTGTAAACGTAGGATCGTTGATCACGTGTATGTAATCGAAGAGTCTTCAGAGCCCATGCTGGCAGCGATTCGAATTGGTCGTAGTCTTTTCGCATCTGGCAACAATTGAAGCCGAGCTCTCGCCAAGTAATGACTTGGTCCAGGAAAGCCTCAGTGGCCTGGCTTGTACCCCACCAACCGCTGCGGCTGCCCGTTGCGCGCACGGCCAAATGGTCAGGAGACCATCCTTCTTGTCTTGTGATTTCGGAAAAAATCTGATGCATCGAAATATGGCCGAAATGGAGGTACGGGGAGAGTTCGCTCGTGACCTGCTGCGCTGGTTCATTTCGCGCCTCAGCGTAGGCCGGTAGCCTATTTCGCAGAAAGTTTGTCAGTAGTGATTGAGCAGCCGTGCTCCCCCCTCGAGTCTCCACCGGGTGAATCCCGTGATCCAAGGGAATTTCTGCCAGCACACCCACTCCTGAATTCAGAAGTCGAGGAGAAGCCTTCGGCCAGCGCTTTGTGATCTCCCGGGGAAGGTGTTTTACTTTCGGAAGCTTCGCGTTCAAGAGCGCATCGGCCTTCGGAAAGCACATCAAATGTCGTGGAAGCTCCCTTTGTAAGAATCGGCGAAATGCGTAGGCGGTTGGAAGAGCTTGCTCTGCCTGCCGCAGCGGAAGCAGGCCATTCGAGTCCACTACCTCCATGAGCACCGGGACCTGCCGAGCCGCGGAAGCGACCATGCGCGGGAGGAAAAAGCAGGGGAAGTCATCGGTCACCACAATGCAGGCGCGCGATGCCAGAGCGGCGAGCAATCCTTTGCCTACATTCGGTGCGAGCTCCAGGTACGGATAGTAGAGAACATCTGCGCCCTCGAACCGGCAGGCATTCTCCGCCATTCCATCAATCATGAAACGGTGCATCCGATCGCTCGCCCACGGATAGCCGCAGCGCAATGCTTCGAAGATAACCAATGGTTTCTGCAGCTTCTCGGCCCACTCCACCGCTCGGTCCAATGCAAAATTCCAGGTCGTCCTGCGGGAGCCAATCATCCAATAGAGGACAAAATCCTTGCTCTGCAAGACTGGCAAGGAGTTGGCGGACCTGATGCGAATTTCGGGAACTGGGCTCAATGCGGTATTCCTATAGTCGTGGCGGACATAATCAGGCGTTCAACCGCCATTTCCTTAGTTCTTTCCTACTACCTGTCACTTGTCCTTCAAAGATCATCAACGAGAACCTCTATACAATCTCCGAAGAAGAGGGGCCCTGTTCAGATGCTGAACAGGGCCCGCTAACACCCGTTGAGGACCTACTTTGGCAGAACAACTGAGTCAATGACGTGAATGACGCCATTGCTGCAGAGGATGTCGGTCTTGACGAGTTTGGCGTTGTCGACCATCACCGTGCCACCGTTAATGCTGATGGCGAGCGACTCGCCGTTTATCGTCTTGGCCGAATTCATTTTCGTGACCTGATCCGCCAAAACTTTCCCGGGTACAACGTGATAAGTGAGGATGGCCACAAGCTTTGCCTTGTTCTCCGGCTTCAGCAGATCTTCCACCGTGCCCGGAGGCAACTTTGCAAATGCCTCATCTGTGGGAGCAAAGACCGTGAACGGACCCTTGCCTTTCAGAGTATCCACAAGACCGGCTGCCTGAAGCGCTGCAGCCAGAGTCTTGAATGAGCCTGCGGCGACTGCGGTTTCGACGATGTCCTCGGACGCAGCTTTGGGACGCGCGTATGCCCCAATGGCTAGAGACAAAACGAGGCCCGCCGCCGTCGCAAGAGATGCAAATCGGACACTTCTATTTAAATTCCCCTTCATTTTTCTTCTCCTTGAATTTCATTTACCTTTCGAATCTGACTCTTGATCCCTACATCTTTCACTACTCTTCTGAAACTCCAACGCGGCTATCGCGAACGCTGAAGAGCCGGTTCACCATGCCACCGACGTTGAATGGATTTGAAACTCGCGGCTTGGTAGATGCCTGCCAGAGCGACAAGCCCGTACACAATTCCGCTGAGCACCGAGACTTCCCCGAACCTCATACCGAAGATCGCTGCCACCAGGTCGAAATGAGCCACGGCGACCAATCCCCAGTTAAGCGCGCCGACCACCACGAGGATGGCGGCGAGAACGTCCAATTTCTTCATGATCATTTCCTCCATGCTTTATGTTTGTTGCTGACTGCATCTTTAACTGTAGAGCAAAATTATTTGACAGCAAAGAAAATACACGCCAAACTAAAAGTCGAGTGATTCGCAGTTAAATTCTCGAGAGTTTTTTACTTCCCAAGTAAATTCGGAGGGAATCCGTGCTGTCAGAGACGCTGGCCAAGGGATTGAGCGACTATGCCATTGGCGAAAAGCTGCGCGCGCTACGCCTGAGAAAGAAGATGGGACTCGTGGAATTGGGCCGGCACACAGGTCTTTCCGCTGCCATGCTTTCAAAAGTCGAGCGCGGGAAGCTTTTCCCGACGCTACCCACGCTCTTACGCATCGCCTTGGTGTTTAGCGTTGGACTGGAGTACTTCTTCTATGACGACCAGAAGCGGCACGTCGTCGGGATCGTGCGTCGGGCCCAGCGCAAGCGTTTTCCAGAGAGGCCTGATGGGCGTGATATTTCTTTCTACTTCGAATCGCTGGACTTCGCCGCAGTGGAGCGCAAGTTGAACGCCTACTACGCTGAGTTCCAGCCTCTCCAGCCTGGAAAGGTTCGCCTGCACCATCACACCGGAGTGGAATTCTTGTCGGTCCTCCGCGGCAAGCTGGAGCTGCATATCGGGACGGAAGAGCACATTCTCGAATCGGGAGACTCGATCTATTTCGATTCCTCGCTGCCACACTCCTATAGAAGAGTCAGTCAGAAACCATGCAGTGCAATCGTCATTACTGCGCCGTGAGTCAGGTTTGCAATCGGGCTGGCGGGGAGATAGAAACTTCATCCTGCCCTACACCTTTACATGACACTATGATTACCTCGGCGAAAAACTGGGACTCTACAGCGAAGTCCTCCATCTTGGCGCAACAGGCGGACGAACTCGTAAGCAACGGTTTTTCAGACCGTTGTAGGTAGGCTCAACGGGTTCAAACAACCGTTGCAGCGCGCAAAGAAAGCTACGATTGTCGGGCGATTGAACGTCAGGTTTCCTAAGCTTTTCCTAAGACTTCGGACAGAATTCCAGACCTCAGATTTCCCAATGACACTGGCAAAATGGTTTTTCATCAAATCGGCTATTGATTCTATTGGACTTGCGTTTTACCATCACCACTGAGAATTTCTTAGGGTGCTCGGACAGAATCCCCCCTTCTCCGCCATCGTTGACCGATCGAATGTGATGGTTCTCTCGCAAACGTGCAGATGTGCAGTTGCGGATTCGGGACGAGGATTTCGACAACGTCATGTTCCTGTCGGTGTCCAAGATTCGGGACATAAGCAAGCTGGCCGGCGACGAGTTCGAGAAGCGGTACCCGAGCCTTATTGGCGGCGCTTCTTAAGCTCCAAAACCCTCCCAACCTCCGCACGAAGTTTCTAAGGATTCTAAGGATGCGCAGGATTTTCCACGCAGCAGAAAGCCCCATAACACTGGAAAAACGAAATTGAGAGTACTGGAAATATTGACAACACGAGGGTTAATTTTTTACATTTCCGTTGGGAAATTCAGAACCTCAGCAGTGAAAGTCCAGGCCTCCCAGCCAAACAATTAGCGCTGGCTGTCGCGAGTTCTCCCTCCAGACGGGAACCACTGGAAACAAAAATTATCAGGTCGCAGACGTTATCATCTCCTTCTATCAAGGACTTGTTAACGCTACCTATGTCCTGTCTTTCAGAAAATTGCCCTCTTTCAATTCGGTGAACGCCTGCTGTAGCTGCTCCTGTGTGTTCATCACGATGGGACCGTACCATGCCACAGGTTCCTCAAGCGGCTTTCCCGACACCAGCAGAAATCGAATTCCCTCCTCGCCCGCCTGCACCGTAACTTCATCCCCCCGATCAAACAGTATGAGCGAGCGGTTATCTGCCTCCACCGGGGGATTCGTGTCCGCCCATTGAATCGCCTCAGTCGGTACGGCGAGCGGACCCGACGCATTGCAGAATTTTCCGCTCCCTGCAAAAACGTAAGCGAAGGCATGACGAGTGGTCTCAACCGGAAGAGTCTTCCTCCGACCCGGAGAAACCGACACATCCAGATAGATCGGATCGGCAGCGATCCCGTCTACCGGGCCAGTCTTTCCCCAGAAACTCCCGCAGACGACGCGGACGTGAGTGCCGTCGTCATCGGTGATCTGTGGAATATTGGTTTCTTTCACTTCCTGGTAGCGGGGCGCGGTCATTTTGAGCGCCGACGGAAGATTGGCCCACAACTGGAACCCGTGCATGCGCCCACCTGGGTCGCCCTTGGGCATCTCCTGATGAATGATTCCGCTTCCCGCGGTCATCCACTGCACGTCGCCCGAAGATATGACCCCGTGATTGCCCATGCTGTCCCCATGCTCCACCGTTCCGGCGAGCACATAAGTGATAGTCTCGATGCCCCGGTGCGGATGCCACGGAAACCCTGCCAGATAGTCCTCGGGAACATCATTCCGGAAATCATCGAGCAGCAGGAACGGGTCGAAGTCATTTGTGGCTCCGAAACCGAACGCTCGTCGGAGATGCACGCCGGCCCCTTCGAGGGTTGGCTTGGATTTTATGACCCGCTTAATCGGTCGGATTGACATGTTCGCCTCCAGTTCAGTTGAGAGACCTCTCACCCCTACGCAGAATCCTCAGACAACGACGTCCAGCATTTGTCCGCCAGGTCCTTCACGCATTTCCATATACCGGCACGGCCGCGCCATGAACGAGTTTCGCGTCTTCGGAGCACAAAAATAGGATGACTCGTGCAATCTCCTCGGGTTTTGGCCACTTTGCAAAGTCCGCGCCCGGCATTGCTTTGCGATTCGCTTCCGTATCGATAATGCTGGGAAGTATGGAATTTGCTCGCACGTTCGTCCCTCGAAGGTCCGCCGCCAGCGAATCCATCATGGCCACGGCCGCGGCCTTCGATGCAACGTAAGCGGCTGCTCCAGCAGCATGATCGAACGCCGCCTTTGAGGCGACATTGAGTACCGCGCCGTTCCCCTGTTTCAGCATCACCGGCACAACCACGCGTGACAAAACGAACATGCAGCGCAAATTAAGTGTGAGCATCTGCTCGAAGACTTTGGAATCAAGTTCCCAAAGTGGTGAACCGCCCGCGTAACCGCCCACGGCATTGACCAACACGTCGAGACGTCCGCGATCCGCAAGCACCTTCGCAGCCAGCTGGCGGACCGCAGCTTCAACGGTGACATCTGCCTTATGGCCTTCGAGGGATGAGCCATGCGCACCGCTGGCGCTCTTAAGAGCGACAAACTCGTCCTCCCGCTGATAGGTGACGATCACCTGGGCGAGCTCTTGCAGGAACGCCAGGCTCACCGCCCGGCCTAGCCCGCCCGTGCCTCCCGCAATCAACACGACCTTACCTGCGAATCTTTCTGCCATTGGTGTTCTTACACCTCTCGATACTTACTTATAGATTCTTGGACGCGTCGCTTCGCAAGAACCGATTATGCCCCCCGTATGGTCTCTTCGCCATGGCGCCGCTCTTCTTCTTTGGATATTTGTCGTGCTCAAATTCCCAGCGCACTATACAGTCACCTGGCCTCCGCCAACTCTGTGTCCTCTGTTTACCTTGAGCCCTCGAAGGGTGCCCCGACCTCAGTGTCCTCTGTATAAATTCCCATTCCCGCTTTCTTCTCAGCGCTTCTCTGTGCACTCTGCGTTATATTTTGATTTTTCCCGCCTCGACCTCGCCTCCCTAGAACTCCACCTGTGTCCTGAATCCAAAAACAACAGCACGCTGCGCGCCCCCTCCCACATTCGCGTAGTACTGGATCACCGGCTGTAACAGCAGCATCGGCAAAACGTCCAGCAGGCGCGTCCATTCACCGCCCCAGTCCCCGAAAAGGTGGCCGTGGGGACCCTGACCCGTTTCGTGACTGTCCGGGCCGGGCGGCGGTTCCTCTTGCGCACGGGCAGGAAAGGCAAACAAACAAAGACCGCACCACGATAGAAATAAAAACGATAGAAATAAAATTCGCAGCTGTCGGCGGTACATTCCTTCGCCCTCAAGATTTCGCCTGCAACCATCTTTCACTGATGCGATCAATGGCCAACTTCGGAACGATGAGACCAAAGCTCATCGCTAAAACTATGGTTATGGCGGTCATGCCGTCGGCGGCGGTCGCGCTGATGAGGTCCAGCGTCGTATGCGAACCGCCGGCAAGTTGTACAAGGCCGCTTGCCATCCGGAACAGGTAGACGCCCGGAATCATCGACACCACCGAGGCGAAGCCGATCGCCGCGAACGGCATATGCCAACGACGTGCCACCGGAGTGAGGACCAGCCCGACAAACAGACAAGCGACTAACGCGCCCATCGCGGCGCTACAGCCAGCCACAGCAAGTGACCACCACCGCAGAGCATGGGCCAGCATGCCGACCATGACCGGCCAGGGCAACATGTACAGCGGCATGGAGAAGAAAACGCCGTAGGCGGCAACCGCGACGCCAGCTGCGAGCATGTCGCGCCACAGGGTCACCGCTCTGCCAGCCTGGTCTACGGGTAAGGAGACTCCGAAAACAGCGAGTCCAAGCAGTAGTCCCATCGAAATCGTCACGATCACAAGCCCCGCGAACATCAGGCGGGCGGCGCCGAGATGCATACGGCCTTTGACCAGATCCAGCGCCCCGTTGAGCACAGGTGGGCCCGGAACCAGGACCATGCACGGGCAAACCGCGACCAGGCGCAGTGACGAGCTCAAGTCGTAGCGCGTCGCCACCGCGCCGATCGCGCCGGCCAGCAAAGCCGCACAGAATGGCTGCAAAAAGACGTTCGCGCTGTAGTGCGCGACGCCGCGGCGAAGGATGGCGCCGGCCGCCGCGCTTGCGAATATGAGAACCGCTGCGGACAGATTTTGGACACCGAAGATCACTGCCAACGCCGCGGCACCCGCACCCGCCGCGAACGTGAACAGCCACGTCGATGACGGCGGCGCTTGTGAGATCACACTGATCGCTTCCTTTGCGGCGGCTGGCGCCAGTTGGCCGGCGCTGAAGTCCTCGAGTAAACGCATCGCGGAAACCACTCGGTTCATGACCACGCCGGTAGGAGCGGCCGCCACGACGGAGATCAGTCTGGTGTCGCCGTCTTGGGCTTCAAGTTGCAACTCTCCCCAGCGTGGCATGATCTCCGCGTGTAGTCCGAGTGTTTGGCCGAGCCGCTCGGCTGGAGCCACAGTCTGGTCCGTGGATTGGCCGTTGACGAACAGAACTCGGGCAAGCGCGAGAACAAGATCGGAACGCTCCTCCAAGGTCATAAGATGGTTTAGGCGCCCGCTGCCGCGGCCACGTATGGCTTGACCATCTTGGCCGGATCGACCACGCGGTCGAATTCTTCCTCGGTAACGAAGCCAAGGTTTAGCGCCGCGGCCTTCAGCGTGAGGTCGTTGTCCATCGCATAGTGCGCAATCTTGGAGGCTTTGTCGTATCCGATCACCGGCGAGAGCGCGGTCACCAGCATCAACGAGCGGTCCACATATTCCTTGATCTTCTTCACGTTTGGTTTCGTGCCTTCGACCAGGAATTTGCGGAAATTTGTGCAACCGTCGGTCATGATCGTGATCGAGTGCGTGATGTTGAATATGATCAGCGGCTTGTAGACGTTCATTTCCAAGTAGCCGCCCGCACCACCGAAGCCTGCTGCGACGTCGTTGGCCATGACTTGCACGGCAATCATCGTGAGGGCTTCTGCTTGCGTCGGGTTTACTTTGCCGGGCATGATCGAAGAGCCGGGCTCGTTTTCCGGAATCAACAGTTCCGCAAAGCCCGCACGCGGGCCGCAGGACATCAGCCGGATGTCGTTGGCGATCTTATAGAGCGACACCGCCAGTGTTCGCAGCGAACCGGAAAGCTGCACTTGCGCATCGTGGGCACCCTGCACCGTAAACTTGTTCGGCGCGGTCACAAAAGGCAAACCGGTGAGCTTGGCAATTTCCGCCGCGACCGCTTCGGCGAATCCCGGAGCCGAATTGATGCCCGTGCCGACCGCCGTCCCACCCAGCGCAAGGCGATACACGCCCTTCAGCGCGTCCTCGATCCGTTCGATATCGTCGGCGAGCATGCCCGCATAACCTGACCATTCCTGACCGAGCGTCAGCGGAGTGGCGTCCTGCATGTGCGTGCGTCCGATCTTGACGATGTCTTTCCACTCGTTGACCTTCGCACTGATCGCATCGTGCAAGCGCTGCACCGCAGGAAGCAGCCGCTGCTTCACGTTTACGGCCGCCGCGATGTTCATTGCCGAGGGGAACGAGTCGTTGGACGACTGCGACATGTTTACGTGGTCGTTGGGATGAACGGGCATCTTGCTGCCGAGCGGCGTGCCCGCAAGCTGGCAGCGGCGGTTCGACATCACCTCGTTCACGTTCATATTGAATTGCGTTCCGCTGCCGGTCATCCAGACATGCAGCGGAAACATATCGTGGTGCTGTCCCGCAAGAATCTCGTCGCACACGCGAACGATCAATCCGTGAGGCTGGTCGTCGAGTCGTCCGCCTGCATGGTTCGCGTTGGCGGCGGCTTTTTTCAGGGTGGCGTAGGCAATGATCATCTCCCGTGGGATCAGGTCCGCCCCAATGCTGAAGTGTTCCAGCGACCGCTGCGTCTGTGCACCCCAGAGTTTGTCGGCGGGAACTGCCACTTCGCCCAGGGAGTCTTTTTCGATCCGAATGTTTGCGTTGCTCATGGCCGTATTCCTCCTTCAGTGTTTCGTTGAGTTCTTGGATGGAATCGAAGACCCTCCCTCCGCCTTTTCGTAAGTGTTCATTCCAAAGGGAGTTAAAGTCGTTTGTTTTGATATTGTTTTGTAAGTGTTGATTCTAAAGGGTTAGAGCATGCAGTAGCCCATGCTCCGGGGACGGGCTAGACACCCTGCCGAAAAGACTGCTGTTTGCGCTCGTAGGGAACGTAGACGGGTTCCCAGATATTCGCCTGGACTTCGCGAATTAAAGCAGCTTCGTCGGGAACCTGCGCTTGTCCATCTCTGATGGCTTGTTTTCCGACAGCCAGGCCGATCTGACCACCAAGCTCGCGCGCTTGCGAGATCGGGGGAAGAAGACTCGCGTTCTTATCGTTCTGTGTGGGCAAGAGACGTATCAATTCCTGAGCGGCGGCCTTGACCATGGTATCGGTGACGCGTTTGGCTTTTGAGGCGACAATTCCCAGAGCGAGTCCAGGAAAAATGTAGGAGTTATTGGTCTGAGCGATGTGAACTTTCTTTCCACCAACATTCACGGGATCGAAGGCCGTGCCGGTGCCAATCAGGGCTCGCCCTTCTGTCCAATCCATCAGGTCCTGGGGAGTCGCCTCGCTTCGCGACGTCGGGTTCGAGAGCGGAAAGATGACAGGCCGAGCGGTGTGCTTGGCCATTTCGCGCACCGCGTCTTGAGTAAAAGCTCCCCCCTGACCAGACACCCCGATAAGCACGGTGGGTTTAACATTGCGGACCACATCGAGCAGTGAAATTTCCCCGCTCGGTTGCCTCCAACCAAGCACTTCCTGCTCCTTCCGCGCATAAGCTAGCTGCTCCGGCCGCAGATCCTTGGTTTTTTCGGTGATAAGGCCATGCCGGTCGATACCGTAGAAGCGACTGCGAGCTTCGTCTGCGGAGAGGCCGCGGTCCTGCATGAACTGCGCGAGAAGGTTGGTAATGCCGATGCCTGCGCTTCCGAAGCCGACGACCACGATTTTCTGCTGCTCCAGCGGTACGCCGGTTACGTTGATCGCGGAGACCAAAGTTGCCGCCGCGACCGCTGCCGTGCCCTGGATGTCATCGTTGAAAGTACACAGCTGATCTCGATAGCGGGCCAAAAATCGAGCGGCGTTCGAACCGGCAAAGTCCTCCCATTGCAACAAAACATGCGGCCAGCGTTTTTTCACGCTTTGCACAAACGTATCGACGAAAGAATCGTACTCTTCGCCACGGATCCGGTGGTTTCTCCATCCGATGTAGAGGGGATCTTTCAGCCTATCCTCATTATTTGTCCCCACATCCAGCAAAATCGGGAGACAGTGCTCCGGATGAATGCCGCCAAGCGCAGTGTATAGAGCCATCTTTCCTATGGGGATACCCATGCCGCCAGCGCCCTGATCACCCAGTCCGAGAATTCTTTCGCCGTCGCTGAACACAATGCATTTCACTCCGTCATAGCGCGAATGATTCAGGATCTGAGCGATACGATCTTTGTCGGGATAGCTGATAAACAAGCCCCGCGGCTTCCTCCATATCTCGCTGAAGCGCTGACAACCCTCGCCGACGGTTGGGGTGTACACCAGTGGCAGCATCTTTTCCACACTGCGAACCACGAGCGCATAGAACAGCGTCTCGTTGATATCCTGCAAGTCCCGGAGAAAAGCGTACTTGTTAAAGGAAGTCGGCTGCCCGGCCAGCGCCTCCATCCGGCGCTCAACCTGCTCGTCAAGAGTTCCCACATGAGGTGGAAGCAAACCGTGGAGGTCAAATATGTCGCGTTCGTGTTCGGAGAAGGCAGTGCCCTTATTGAGACGCGGAGAATTGATCAGATCAAATCCAGATAGGGAGACTTGCAAGGACTTTTCGCCGGCGGTTCTTTGCGGTTGTTCATTCATGCGATCCCTCCTAAATCCGAAAATCCTTCGTCAATACATTGAGGTTAACCATGGCAGGATTATGCGCGCCGCCGCCCGTCCGAGCGGCTCAGGTATCTGATGCCGACGGGGGCAGGGGCGGATAACTAATTTTTTATTTGGGGTCACCGATTTGGCTGGTTGCGAGCGAACACTTACACGAGCTGATAGGTAATTTGGCCAATCTCGGTGTCAACATCGGTTCGGAATGCTGTGCGCATCAACCCGCTGTGACGACTGTTGCGGCAAGCACAGAGAAGAGCACAGACAAGAGTGTCTGTGCTACTTAACTTTCAGCAGGGATGCTCCCAGCACTTTTCCTAGGCCGGAGTCTTGAACGAAAGCGATAATGCGGACATTTGCGGGATCGGTGCCGGGTTTAAGCTTGACCTGGAAATCCTGGCTAAAGGTCTTTTGCTTCTCCAGCTTTCCGACCTTGATGAAATCTTGGGCGACTGCGACGTGCGTCAGGTGCTTGCCGGTATTCTCGCCCCTCAATACCTGAGACTCCGCATGGTCCAGTGCCACCACCACGAAAATCTCGGAATTGCGTTTCTGGGACGTACCGTCAGCGTCGATGTGTCCTCGAACGAGGGGCGGCGACCCAGCGTCCACGCTTAGCGAGGTAATGCGCACCGCAACCTTTGGCGCCGTGGCAGCCTTCTGAAGGGTTTGCGCCAAGTCCGAAGCGCTGCCTTTCAACTCGGTCGCTCCATCCACAATGAATTGCGGAGTGTAGGGCGTATTCAGTCCAAGGCTATGGACGTACCCGTTCTGACGCTCCGTCAGCTGAGCCGAGGAATACGGGTCTTTCCAACCGTCATGGTTCCAATAATCCACATGCTCGCTAAGCACGATCAACTGCACACCGGGAACAGGCTGCGCGGCATCCATTCGCTCGAGAAGCTCATCGGCAGGAGGACAACTCGAACACCCCTCGGAAGTGAACAATTCGACAAGAACGGGTGGGGCAGCCGCGTCAGGAGCGCGTCCGTAGTCGCCCGCCGCGGCGCACAGAATCACGAGCAAGATTGCGAACACTCTCAAGTGAGTCACCCTGGTCATTGGTTTTGTGCGCCGCTGGTCACGGCCAGAACGCCCAGTGCCTCTCCTAAGAAACTAAAATCGAGTCTACAACCACGGAGAAGTCTGGGTCCATCGCGCGCCACTGCAGATGGGCGGCCCCTTAAGTCTCGGGGGGAAGGCAGCAGGTGACAATAGCCACTTGCCTCAATTCTCCCATTACCACTATCGAGAACCTTAGACGCGCTTCAATCTCCTGTGCGCTCCTGGACGCGCCGCCGAATCGAAAATAAAGTGGTTATAGTAGAATAAGCCTGAATGGATATTGCGCCAGACCACTCCACCGCCCAGGATGGACATAACGGCGTAGCCTCAAGCGCCGACCTACACCTCAAGGGAGCGCTGCAAAAGCGCTCCTGAGGGCCTTTATCGATCCCAAAGTTCGGACCTGGCCCAACAGAGGGTGACCTGGAGTACCTGCGAACCCTGAACGTCACCAATGGGTGCGACTATCCAGGCCTCTCTTATACACACAAAAAAGCCCCGCCCGCGCCTCTCGGGCGCGAGCGGGGCAAGTTGTGAACGGTTGTGAGTAGCTTGTTAGAAGTAGATTTTGCCTCCGAGTTGAAAGACTCGCGGGTCGAAGGCAGAAGTGACTTGGCCAAAATTGCTGGAACCGAGGCCGTTGCTGACCTGGTCGAACTCGGTGTGATTCCAGGTGTTGAAACTTTCCACACGGAGTTCCAGCCTGCTGCCACGAGTTTCGCTGAGCACGAAACTCTTGAACAGCGAGATGTTCCAGTTGTCGCGGCCTGGGCCACGGAGTGAGTTGTGTCCGGCGTCGCCAAAGGAGCCCGCCGCTGGGTTGACGAACGATGACGTGCTGAACCATTCGGCAACCGTGTGTGGATAGGAGACCGAAGCGATCTGGTCCGGGCGATTGGTGGCGTTGGGAAGACCGTTGCTACTCTGTCCGCCCGTCAGTTGGGGATTGAGCGGGAGACCAGACGTCAACGTGACGATTCCGGAGACCTCCCAGCCGCCGAGGGTGGACTTGAGCAAGCGGTTTTCAGTGTGCCGGAAGATCGGCAGATCGTAGATGAAGTTAACTGCCGCATTGTGGGTGCGATCGTAGCCACCCGGTCCGTTATCGTACTGCCATCCCGCGTAGGGATTCGAGACGTTTTGCAGGTCCTGGCCACCGTTGCCGGTGACCGGATCGATCGTGCGCGACAGCGTGTAGTAGGCCCGCAGGGTCAAGTCGCGACCGACTTGAGAGGTCAAATCGATCTGTAACGCGTTGTAGTGCGAGTTGGCCTCGTTTTGGCTTAAATCGATCGAGTGAAAGCCTGGATAGGGCAAACCTGGCGCCAGGGTATAGATGCCGCCGGCGATCAGCTCAGGAAGCGCGCTCTGGTCTGGCAGATTCGTTTCCCGGTAATCGTTCTGGTGCCGGTTTTGATTCCCGACGTAGGAAATGCCAAGCACGGATCGAGCGCCTAACTGACGCTGAACTCCGACGCTCCACTGGTAGCTGACCGGGAGGTTATAGTCGTTGATGGCCAGCCCGGTGACGCTGGCAGCGTTGATCGGCAGTGCCGTGGCCGTGCCCGTAGCCAGCGCGAGAGTTGGGTTGGTGAATTCGACCGGACCTGGTGTGGTGACCTGCAAGCTGAACGGGAGGTTGGGTCCGGCGTTGTACATGTCGTTCCCTTGGATGCGCTCGTACATGATGCCGAAGCCGCCACGGACAACGGTCTTGCCAGCACCCGTCACGTCGTAAGCAAAACCCAGCCGGGGACCAAATGCCGCCCAGTGATTGTTCACCAAGCCCTTGGGAACTCCGTCCTGGCCAGGGATCCCGATTCCGTTCAAGTACAGCGGAATACCTGCCAGAATCGGATTCGGACTGGTGCCGAGTCCCGGGCTGGCCGGATTGATGCTGCCATTGGGATTGAGAAGAGCTGCATTCGCCGGATTGTAGAGCGATGGGTAGAAGTTGCCCATGCGGTTGTTGGCTTCGTAGGTGTGCGGAACGCCATCCCAGCGCAGACCGAGGTTGAGGGTCAGCCGGCGGTTGACGCGCCAGTTGTCCTGAACGTAGGCGGCCCACGAAACGTTGTTCCATTGGCCGGCGTCCTGGACGGCGAGTTCCTGATAGTTCTTGGCATCGCCCAGCAGGAAATCGGCAAAGTCGTTGCCGGTGAAGGTTCCGTCAAAGTTGAAGCCGCCCTGGGTCTGACCGAACAGATCTTGGGTCTTCTTGTAGAGAGCCCAGCTCCCACCGAACTTGAACTGGTGAGCGCCGTGGGTCCAAGAGATGTCATCGCGGATCTGGTAGTCGTCGGCTACGTTGTGCCACGGCCAGCTGGAGATTTCAACTTTGGTACCCGTTGAGCCATTCAAATCGATGTTGGGGAAGCGGTCATCGTTGTTGGGGCCGGTGAATAGCCGGTTGCTTTCGAATCCTGCGGGGATTGCCAAGCTACTCAAGCCAGCGCCCGCGAAAGGCACGATGTTGATACGGTTGCCGTTGTAGTTGAAGGCGGTCTCGTTCAGAAGGTTGGGATTAATCGTGTAGGTTGCGTGAACTACCGCACTGTAGGAGGGATTGCCGAAGGTATCGCCGACGGTGGGAACGTTGGCACCGCTCCACTGGCTAGTCGAGTAGCCCTGTGACACCTGTTCGGCGATAAAGTGTCCAAAAACCGAAAATTTGCTGCTGAAGTTGTGATCGATGCGTACGATCTCTTCCTTCACATTGGTAGGCGAGGTGGCGGCGCCCGTGAACTGGTCACCTGACGTAGGCGCCGGGAAAATCCCGGCGCTCAACAGAGCTGTCGCATTGGGGCTGATCATGCATGCAGGGATCGTGTTTCCCGGAAAGGGTGAACCCTGGACGATGCCGGCGGGCAGAACACCACCGGGACAATTCTTGGCTAGAATCGAAGGCGCAACCTGCGCGGCCGTCGGGACGTTGATGACTGTGCTGCCGAAGTCGCCTCCATACGTGGAGGGGAGCGGCACTGGCTGGCCGTTGTTGACGATACCTTGGATGAGCCTGCGCCATTCCATGTTGTAGAAGAAGAAGGTCTTCTTGCGTTCGCGATTGTAGAGCCGGCCGAAAGTGACGGGTCCGCCAACGTTGAAACCGAACGTGTTCAGTCGCAACTCCGCGACGGGTTGCGGAGCCGGATTGAAGAAGTTGCGGGCGTCGAAAGCGTCATTGCGGTTGAATTCCCACGCCGCTGCATGGAGCGTGCTCGATCCGGACTTGAGAACCATAGTCATGGTTCCGGCCGAAGAGAGGCCATAGTCAGCGCTGTAGTTCGAGGTGAGAGCGCGGAATTCCGCGATGGCATCCGAGGAGGGCGCGATACTCATGCCGCCCGCGCCGCCGCGGTCGTCATCTTCGCCACCGTCGAGCAAATAGATGTTGTGGTTTTGCCGCATGCCGTTGAATTCCACGTTCGCGTCGCCGCCGGCCGAAGTGTTAACAACACCTGCGCTCATCCCGCCAGCGCCAATCTGACTCGACGCTCCGGGGGTCAAAGCCGCAAGCTGGTACATGCTGCGACCGCTCACCGCGATTTGCGAAATCTGTTGCCCGGTGATGACGTTGCTTTGTTCGCCGGAGTCGGTTTGAACGCGCACGGCATTGGCTTCGACGGTGACCGTTTCCTGAGCGCCGCCGAGTTGCATTTGAAAATCAACGCGAGTGCGATCGCCTACTTGCAACTGAAGACCTTTTTGCTCGGCCACCTTAAATCCGGTGGCTTCGGCCTTGGCATCGTAGTGACCAATCTTCAGTTCAGGAATTGCATACTGGCCTGAGTCATTGCTCACCACGGTGTGCGTCGAACCCGTTTCCGTATTTGTAACCGTGATTCTCACGTTCGGAACCGACGCGCCGGAAGGATCGGTAACTGTGCCGACGATGCTGGCGTCCTGAGCGAGAGTTGAAAGAGAAAAACCAATCAGAGCAACGGATAGAATGAATAGAAACCGCAAGCGGAACCGCTTCACTGCAAAAACGATATCCTGACCACCGCGCACAAAAGTACACATTAAATTCATCGCTATTGCCTCCACACCCCGACTGAATTTTTGGGACTACCCTTTGGACCAAAGTAGAAGTTCAAGTGGTTTGAGGCAATATCCACTTGATTGAATTCTGATATGACCACTACAATGCGGAAATGAAGAGAGTCTCCAGCGGGTTGTCGCCGGTTATCGCGGTCGATCGCAAGGCAGCGAAGCCGCTACACAAACAAATTTACGATGCCTTCCGCGCCATGATCGTCAGCCGCAACCTGGGAGCGGGCCAGCAAATTCCGTCGACACGATCCCTCGCGTCGGAACTAAAAATCTCGCGTATTCCAGTGCTCACTGCTTACGGTCAGCTGTTGGCCGAAGGTTATTTTGAGAGTCGCGTAGGAGCGGGAACCTTTGTATGTGCTTCGTTGCCGGAGCAACTCACGTTTAGTGAAACCAGCAACAGCCGGTCGAATCAAGTTCGTTCCGGGGCTCGGCGCATCGCGAAACGCGCTTTACTTTTGCCGCGCTATGAGATTGTGCCTTGGCTACGTGGCATGGGCCCGTTCAGCGTGAGCCAGGCGGCGTATGACCACTTTCCATTCCAGATATGGTCGAGCCTGGTCGTGCGCCACAGCCGCAATCCCCAGGCAAGCGCGCTCCATTACGGCTCCCCGCTGGGTTTCGAAGCGTTACGCGATGCCATTTGCACGTACCTCAGAACGGCTCGCGCGGTGCGGTGCGACCCTCAACAGGTCATGATTGTCTCCGGTTCTCAGCACGCGTTGGAGATCTCTGCGCGGGTCCTGCTCGACCCCGGAGATGCAGCGTGGCTGGAAGAGCCTGGGTACTGGTTGGCGCGCCACGTTCTCACCGCTTCGGGTTGCCGCCTGATCCCAGTGCCCGTCGACAAGGAAGGACTCAGCGTTTCCGCGGGCATTCGGCTATGCCGCAATGCCCGGGTTGCGTATGTAACGCCATCTCACCAATATCCGCTCGGAGTAACCATGAGCGCATCGCGCAGGTTCCAGTTGTTGGACTGGGCTCAAAGCTCCGGCTCCTGGATTATTGAGGATGACTACGACAGCGAGTATCGCTACGAAAACATGCCCATCGCGTCTCTGCAAGGTCTGGATCACAACTCTCGGGTGATCTACATCGGAACGTTCAGCAAGACCTTGTTCCCATCCCTGCGACTCGGCTACGTTGTCATTCCTCCTGACCTCGTCGAACGGTTCACCGCGGTTCGCCATGCAATGGATTTGAGCACGTCTCACCTCTATCAGGCAGTCCTGAACGACTTCATGCGCGAGGGACATTTCGCGCGCCACATTCGCAGGATGCGCACACTGTATGGTGAAAGGCGAACTGCCCTGGTCGAGGGCATCGCTAAAGAATTTGGATCCGCGCTCGAGGTGCTGGGAGCGCAGGCCGGCATGCATCTCGTTGTCACGTTGCCCAGAGGATTCCGCGATCAGGAGGTTGCCGCGAGCGGTGCACAAAAGAGGCTTTGGGTCTGGCCTCTTTCGCCGTCGTATCTTGGTAAAGCTGTTCGCCAGGGATTGATTTTAGGATTTAGCAATACGAGGTCAACGGAAATCCCCAACGCCGTCCGGCAACTGCGAGGCTTACTCCTCTCCCGCGGGAGTTTGAGGGCACAAAAGTGAGGAAGCGGCTCCGTCCAAAATTCTCTAAAGCGTAGGCGACGGACCACGTTCCGCCTACCACAGCGTTCGTAGTTGTTTGCAGGCGCGAATCTTTGCATCCTTTGTAACCAGGACCATGCCCTCGCTCAGGGCTGTTGGGGGATTGCCTTTCTTGACCTGCGCTACGAATCCGATTGATGATCTCCGTGCCGCGGTGCATTGCAAAGACCGGTCGAATCGATTCACCGGAAGGGCGGCATAATCAGGAGGCTTCCACGTGGCCGCATCTCTGTTCTGTGTTCTCTTCGAGCGCAAGGAGAGGAAAAGAAAATTCATACGCACTGCGATGAGCACTCTGTTGTGCGCATGCTTCGCCGTAGCTGCGGAGACTACCTCCGCGCTGGGAATGCCAGCTACCCAAGAGTTGAAGGTGTACTTCGTGGACGTGGAAGGCGGGCAAGCGACACTGTTTGTTACGCCTGCCGGCCAATCGCTGCTGATCGATACGGGCTGGCCAGGTAACAACGGGCGCGATGCGGACCGCATCGTAGCCGCCACAAAAGACGCCGGAATCAACAAGATCGACTACGTGCTGATCACCCATTTCCACGACGATCATGTGGGCGGGTTGCCGCAATTGGTCGCGCGGATTCCTGTGGGAACGTTCATCGACCATGGCGACAACCGCGAGGCAGGGGACGCGGCAACGCTTCGCGGCTGGCAAGCGTACCAACAGCTTTTAGCCACGGGGAAATACAAGCGGCTCACTCTGAAACCCGGAGACAAATTACCGTTGAAGGGCCTCGATGGCACAGTGCTCAGTTCGGACGGCGCTTTGATTGCCAGCCCCCTACCGGGCGCGGGCCAGCAAAATGGAAGTTGCAAGGAATCGGAGCAGCGTGCCGGCGACCAAACGGAAAATCCGCGCTCGCTGGGAACCCTGCTCACCTTCGGGAAACTAAAGATTCTCGATCTTGGCGATCTGACCTGGGACAAAGAGATGGACTTGATGTGTCCGGTCAACAAGATTGGAAAAGTGGACATATATATTGTGTCGCACCACGGCTGGCAACAGAGCGGGAGTCCCGCGCTCGTGCATGGGATTGCCCCTCGGGTGGCCATTATGGACAACGGAGCAAAGAAGGGCGGCTCACCTTCGGCGTGGGACATCGTAAAGTCGTCGCCTCATCTGGAGGATCTGTGGCAGTTGCATTTTTCGGAAGAGGGAGGCAGCGCCTACAACGTTGCCCCGGAATTTATCGCCAATCCCGACGGGCCTGACGATGCAGGAAATTATCTGGAGTTGACGGCGAAGACCGATGGAAGTTTTGACGTATTCAATTCCCGGACAAAGAACACCAAGCACTATCCGGCGCGATAAGGGCGCAAGAGTCGCGAGTTGTTTTGCCGGGCGGTTTGTAGAGGCCCCGCACTGCTGCGCCCAAAAACGCCCAGACTTCCGCCTTGAGGCCTAGACTTTCTTGCGTCCCGGCGCGAACTGCAAACAGTATACGAGGCCAATCACCAGCAATATCGCCCCCCACCAAACATTGGCGTGCAGGTGGAAGAGCACAACCGGATTCGCGGGTGGGTGAAACACCTGCCACACCCCGGCGCCGGTAATCAGCACTCCATTCACCAACAGTGAGATCCCGATAAAAAACCAGATCGAAACGCCGCCTTCACTATGCATGGTTCACCACCTGTTTTTAACCGCTGGTTTCCTTACCAGAAGATCAGATTCAGAATCACGAAGATGATCGCGACCACGATGGCCCAGAAAGTCGGCTTTTCATAGAACGGCAGATCCCCGACCGAGGGCATCGGGGTCAATCCCCTGACCAGGCCGACCAATTCCGCTTCCGGTCTGGGCTGCGTCATATAGCTGACGACAACCGTGACGATTACACACACGCAGAAGGACCACAGCGCCTGAAACATATCCTGGGCGAGGGCCTTGGCGTGCGGCGAAAGGGCCACATAACGGAGCGCCGACGGATCGACTTTCACCCAAGCCCACATGCTGATCGAAGAAACCGTGCCGCAGCAGCAATCCCCAGAAGCCGCCCGGCCCAGTCGCGCGCTTCCACAGCATTCCGAGAACAACGGTGCCGAAGAGAGGAGCGATGAAGAAACTGAACAGCGCTTGGACGTAATCCATGATGCTAGCGAACTGCATGACCAGATAGGCGGTGCCGATGCTGATCAATACGCCGATCACCGTGGTCCAGCGCCCCATGTTCAGGTAGTGATGGTCGCTGCCCTTGCTGTTGATGAGCGGGCGATAGATGTCATACGTCCAAACGGTGGTGAACGCGCTGACGTTGCCGGCCATGCCGGACATGAAGCCGGCGATCAGCGCCGTGATTCCGAGGCCGAGCAGACCGGGACCGCAATAGCGCGCGAGCATTAGCGGAAGCACGTCGTTGTAGCTGTGCAGACCGGCGGCTGCAGCGCCGGATTCGCCCGTGAGTTTCATGGGCAGCACGGCCAAGCCGAGCAGGCCCGGCAGGATAACGATGATCGGCACTAACATTTTGAATCCCGCGCCGATGATCGGGGCCATTTCCGCGCTGCGAATATCTTTGGCGGACAGGATGCGCTGGACGACCAGGAAGTCTGTGGTCCAGTAGCCCATGGAGATGACGGCGCCCAGCCCGAACACGATTCCAACCCAGTTGATGCCCATAGGATTGCTTGAGAAGGAGCCGAGGGTGGACCAGAGGTGAACATATTGGTCCGACGCTCTCTGGGCAATTTGCAGTTTCAAATTGGTCCAGCCGCCGGCCTCGTAGAGACCAAGAATCGGTATCAGCAAGGCGCCGGCCCAGATGAGAAAAAATTGCAGCACTTCGTTAAAGATCGCGGATCTCAAGCCACCCAGCGCGACGTACACGCCTACAGTCAGGGAAGAAACCCAGATGCTGAAGTTGATGTCCCAGCCGAGGACGATTTGCATGACCTTGGCCATGGCGAACATGTTGACGCCGCTCATGAGCACGGTCATGAATGCGAACGAGACGGCCGAGAGTGCCCGGGCGGGTTCTCCGAAGCGCAATTTCAAATAGCCGGGAACGGAGTGCGTCTTGGAGATGTAGTAGAACGGCATCATGACCAGGGCGAGGAAGAGCATCGCGGGGATCGCGCCGATCCAGTACCAATGCGTGGCGAGAATGCCGTACTGATATGCCGAGCCCGCCCAGCCCATCAATTCCAGGGCACCGAGGTTGGCGGAAAGGAAGCTCAGGCCGGCGACCCAGGCGGTCATTTCGCGGCCGGCCATGAAGAAGTCTTCGGAGGTGTTGGCGCGCCCTCTGAGGTAAAAGCCGATGCCCAGAACCAGAGCGAAATAGAAGGCGATGATCACGACGTCCACTGCGGAGAGCTGTACGAGCCTGGTGGAGACGTACGCCAACAGTGGCAGCATCAATAGGGTTCCTTTCCCTGGCCGCGAGCATCCCCTGAACGGGCCGTGGTGGGCGGTAATCGTTTGCTAGCACTGAGAAAGTAGAGAAGCCGGTGGGATTTGTCAATGTGGTTCAGGATCACTTTTCACCCGCGGGTGCGTTCTATTCAGCTGTTCGCCGGCCACCGGAAGTGCCGCAAACTGTCTCGCGAATCGCTCCAGAAAGCCAGAAGAATAATCGATGCGGCTGGCTTGAATGGTTGCTCGCCCCGAGGCTCGCAAGTCCTTGTCGCGCTTGGTGTCGCGGAGTAGACTCTCCCAATCAATTTTGGCGAGCTGGTTCGATTGGCAGGTTCGCTCGGGGCAGTTTGTTTGCGCGCCTCTATTATGAGTTACGCTGTTTTCCTGCAAGTGAATGAAACGACGATGGTTCGCCACCCATGATGGAAGCCTACTCCGCTTCGCTGTCCGCGGAAACCGTTCGCGACAGCGCCTTATATAATAAGGACCTCGCTCCTATCTCGACGGACCGCCGCACGTGGCGCACTTACAATTACGCGGCGCTTTGGATTTCGATGAGCGTGAACATTCCCACGTACATGCTTGCCAGCGGCATGATTGCCGGCGGTATGAACTGGAAGCAGGCGCTGTTCACCGTTTTTCTCGGCAACGTTCTGGTGCTGATACCCATGTTGCTCAATGCCCACGCCGGGGCCCAGTACGGCATACCGTTCCCCGTTTTCGCGCGAGCGTCCTTTGGTGTTCTGGGCGCAAACGTCCCCGCAATCCTTCGCGCGTTGGTCGCGTGCGGCTGGTTCGGCATTCAGACGTGGATCGGCGGGGAAGCCATCAACGCGATGATCGTCGCGCTGGTTCCGGCCTGGGCGCATTTCGCTTATGGCGCCGCGTTCTGCTTCCTTTTTTTCTGGCTGCTCAATGTGCTGGTCATTTTGCGGGGGATCGAGACCATCCGCTTTTTGCAAGGTATCTCCGCGCCTTTCTTACTGTTGATCGGCCTCGCGCTGTTGCTTTGGGCGCGCTCCAAGGCTGGCGGCTTCGGCCCGATGCTCTCGACGCCATCGAAATTTCAAGGCTTCGGCGAGTTTTTCCGTTTCTTTGTTCCGTCCCTTACGGGAGTCGTAGGTTTCTGGGCCACGGTGTCCCTTAATATTCCGGATTTCACGCGCTATGCCCGCAGCCAGCGCGACCAAGTCCTTGGGCAGGCTCTTGGCCTTCCGGCCACGATGACGTTTTACTCCTTCATCGGAATCGCGGTCACCTCCGCGACGCTGATCATCTTTGGCCAGGCGCTCTGGGATCCGGTGGCGGTCCTTTCGCGCCTCGGCAATCCGTTCGCGGTGGTTCTCGCGATGCTCGCGCTGTTGATGGCCACGCTGAACGTCAACGTCGCTGCCAACGTGGTCTCGCCCGCCAACGACTTCTCCAATCTTTCGCCGCGGCGCATCAGTTTTCGCACCGGCGGCCTGATCACGTGCTTCATGGGCATTGCCATGCAGCCCTGGAAGTTGATGGCCAACTACGGCAGCTATATTTTCGGCTGGCTGGTCGGTTATTCTGGATTTCTCGGACCGATTGCGGGCGTTCTGATCTGCGATTACTTTATCGTGCGCAAGAAAATCCTGGTTGTGCAGGATCTTTATCAACGCAACGGCCTCTACGAATATCAGCGCGGGGTGAATTGGCAGGCGCTGGCCGCACTCGCCGCAGGGGCAGGTGTGGCGTTCGTCGGCCTGGTCATCCCGCCGCTGCGGGTCTTGTACAATTACGCGTGGTTTGTCGGCTTCATCGTCAGTTTCTTCGTTTATTTCGCATTGATGCACACCGCCGAGCCCGTCGCCCAGGCCGCGGACTAAGGGAGCCCCTTATGGAATTCGGCATTACCATCAAGCCTGATCTCACCGTGGACCGCATCGTCAGCCTGACGCGGCAAGCCGAATCCGCCGGGTTCCTGCACGGCTGGATCTTCGACTCACACGTGCTCTGGATGGAGCCATTTCCGCTGATGACGCTCATGGCCACCAACACGAAAAACATGCACATCGGTCCTTGCGTCACCAATCCCGCCGTTCGCGAGGTCACCGTCGCGTCCAGCCTGTTTGCCACGTTAAATGTCATTTCCAATGGCCGCATGCAAATGGGCATCGGACGCGGAGACAGCTCCCGCCGGGTACTGGGCAAAAAGCCCACGACACTCGAAGACCTGGAAAATTTCGTAAAGACATTTCGCGAACTGAACGCAGGAAGGTCTGTCGATCACGACGGGGTCACCGCTCGCTTCCCCTGGGCCAATGGGAAAATTCCGCCCGTCTGGGTCGCTGGCTATGGACCGAAAGCGCTTCGCACAGCCGGACGCATCGGCGACGGGGTGATCCTGCAATTTGCCGATCCCGATTTAATCTCGTGGTGCCTGGGTTTCGTCCGGGAAGGCGCAAAAGAAGCGGGCCGCGATTTCAGCAAGATTGAAGTGATGGCTGCCGCGCCGGTGTGGGCTTCCCATGATCTTGCGCTCGCGCGCGACAAAGTCCGGTGGTTCCCGGCGCTGGTCTCCAATCACGTGATGGATCTCATTTCCAAATACAAACCAGAAGATTTGCCTGCGTCGCTGACTTCTTTCGTCAAGGATCGAGGCAAGTACGATTACCTTCACCACTGCGAGGTGGGCAGCGACAACGCCAACTTCGTGACCGACGAAGTCATTGACCGCTTCTGTTTGGTTGGCCCGATCGAGCAGCATCGCGAAAAGCTCGAGAAGCTGCGCAGCGTCGGCGTGACGCAATTCAACATTTATCTGATGTGCGGGGAAGAAGAAAAAACGCTGGAAATATACGGCCGGGACGTGTTGCCCAACTACATGCGCGCGCACGCATGATAGAGCTTGCCGAGATGGGGCGCAGCAGTGCTGCGCCCCTACAACTCAGCACGATGTAGTCCCGCAAAATCAGATTCGCACCCGCACGCGAGAGTCTCGGAGGCACGCCACACCAATGCGTTTCGATACCATCATCAAGAACGCTACGATCGTGACCGCGATGGACACGACGTTGGCCGACGTCGGCATCTCCGGCGACAAAATCTCCGCCATCGCGGCGCAATTGTCGGCGGAAAACGCTACGCAGACGATCGACGCCAGCCAATCATCTGCTTCTTCCCGGCGGCATTGACGTTCACACTCACCTCGACATGCCTTTTGGCGGAACCATGTCCGCCGACGACTTCCAGACCGGCACGATTGCCGCGGCTTTTGGCGGCACTACGACGCTGATCGACTTCGCGATTCAGTATAAAGGGCAAACGCTGCGGCACGCCTTCGACACCTGGATGAAGAAGGCGCATGACAAAGCCACCATCGACTACGCCTTCCACTGCATCATCACCGATCTTGGCAGCGCGCAACTCGAAGAGATGGGCCAGCTCATCCGCGAAGGCGTCACCAGTTTCAAACTTTTCATGGCCTATCCCGGCGTCTTCATGCTCGACGACGCCACCATCTTCCGCGCCATGGGGCAGGCTGCCAAGCACTCCGGATTGATCTGCATGCATGCCGAAAATGGCGGGGCCATCGACGTCATCGTCCAGCAAGCGCTGGCGGAAGGGAAGCGCGCGCCGAAATATCACGCGCTGACGCGTCCCACCACCGCCGAAGCCGAAGCCACTTCTCGCGCGATCGCGCTGGCCGAGATGGCCGGATGTCCCGTGTACATCGTTCATCTCTCCTGCAATGAGGCGCTCGAAAAAGTTCGCGAGGCGCGCGACCGTGGGTTGCCCGCTTACGCGGAAACTTGCCCGCAATATCT
This sequence comes from uncultured Acidobacteriota bacterium, assembly GCA_963832615.1. Classification (GTDB taxonomy): domain Bacteria; phylum Acidobacteriota; class Terriglobia; order Acidiferrales; family UBA7541; genus Acidiferrum. Next base: position 8,752 of record CAWHVA010000012.1, on the reverse strand, counting down.
GTATTTGTCGCTGGAAAACATGAACGCCCCTGGTTTTGAGGGCGCGAAGTACGTTTTCACTCCGCCGCTGCGCGAGAAATGGCATCAGGAAAAACTCTGGCAGGGTCTCACGCACGATACGCTGCAGGTCGTCTCGACCGATCACTGCCCATTCTGCTTCAAGGAACAAAAGGAGCTGGGCATCGATGACTTCACCAAGATTCCGAACGGTGGTCCAGGCATTGAGCATCGCCTGAGCCTCATCTACACGGGAGGCGTTCACGGCAAGCGTTTCTCGCCGAACCGCTTTGTGGAAGTCGTCTCGACTGCGCCTGCAAAACTCTTCGGCCTGTTCCCGCGCAAGGGCACGATTGCGGTGGGGTCTGACGCCGATCTGGTCATCTTCGATCCCAACGAAGAGCAAGTGATCAGCGTCAAGACGCACCACATGCGCGTCGACTATTCCATGTTCGAAGGGATTCAGATCAAGGGCGTTCCGAAAACGGTGCTGTCCCGCGGCCGCGCGGTCATCGACGCCGGCCAGTTTGTGGGCCGCCCTGGCAGCGGCCAATTCCTGCGCCGCCAAACCTACGCCGGTATCTAGCGCTCTGCCGATCGTGAAGAATCCTGGAGCGCAGTGGCGCAGCTACCTGCTGCGCCACTGGCCGCAGCGACGCACTGCGCCTTGATTTACGCTGGAATCTGACCTTGGTGTTGTAACGTTATTGGATGAGAAGTCGAACATTCCGAACAGGTCGCCGATCGCCGGGCTGTTTGTTGGCACATACGGATTCGATGCGGGCTGTGGCCTCCGGCAGATTGTCCCGGCTGCGCTTGGTGATCGGTCGGCACGCTCCAGTTCCGTTCGATGAACTTCAGGATGGAGACGTGGTCATAGTACACGTGGACCTGACGCGGCCGCCCATGGAATATGGTGAAACTACGATGAGCGGAATGCGCGTTCCGTCGCCGAAGAAATCCAGCGGCTGCATGTAGCCAGAGTCGTAGTATCCGCCGCCTTCATCTACTGTGATGAAGATCGCCGTCTCTTTCCACAGGCTCGGGTTGGCCTTCACCGCATCGACAATCTTCTTCATGAATCCTTCGAACAGGTTCCACTTGGAAGAAGCCGGGTGACCGTCAACCCATCCGCTGGGCTTGACGATAGGAAACCGCCGGAAGATTGCCACTCTTGATGTCCGCGTAGAAGTCAGTCGTGTCCTTGAGGTGCGCGGTACGCACCGCATCGTTGGCCATGATCTGTGTTTGCGTACTGGAACGGGTTGCAAATGTTGCAGTACTGGTCGCTCTTCGCGCCAACAGTCCCGATAGTTGATCTGGTATTTGTCGCCTAGATAGGCGTTCCACTGATCGCCATAGTATTTCCAGGACACGTTGTTTTCCATCAACACGTCAGCAATGGTGCGCTGTTTGCGTCGGCGGAATCGTGAACGGCGTGTTGGCTACGTTGGGGTCGGTGTAGGCGTTGCTGCCGTCTCCGAAGTAGCCCGGGTTGTAGTTGTTCAGCAGGTAGTAGTGGCCCGGCGCGCACTTGGGATCCACTTCGCTAGGGCAGTGTGCTCAGGTAGCCCAGCACCGCGGAAACGCCGGGCTGGTCGGAGTCCGAGCAATTGCTGTAGCTCCCGCCGCCAAACGATGGCGTGCCGAACGCTCCGCCGCCGTATCCATCCTCGGTGTACCAGTTGTTCGTGCCCGATTGTGGATCGGGATTTTCGATTTCATCCACGATGCCGGCATTTGGCGTTCCCACGAAGGTTCCGCCGGTTCGTTGTGAGGAGGCGTAGCCGCGTTGCCGTTGGCGTCGCTGAAAAAGATCGCATCGCCGAATCCCAGCATGATGCTGGTTGGCGCCGGTGCCGCCCGCCACTGGCTGATGGTAATTGTCGCGCGATCGCGTAGTTGTCAGCCAGGAATTTCGTAGTAGGGAGCATCACCATTCTGCATGTTGTAAAAGCCCATCGCCGTCGAGCCTTCCCCGGTCGAGACGTCGTTGAATCGCGAGGGTCTGTGCGGCATACCATTCGTTCCCGCACCCACCGTCATTTCCACCCACGGAAACAGGTCCGTTTTTGCACCCGCCCGGATCCTTGGCGGTGCGCATAGCCGACGTTGCAGTCGATCTGCTGCCACATCTGATAGAAGCGGTGCACCGGGCTCGCGGCGTAGGAGTCGTAGGGAAAGTGCTGGAGGTCAGTTGGAACGGCCCCGGCGGCAGATTGTTCACGTTCAGCGATGCGCTGGTCCGCAGTCTTTTTCATTTGGCCCGATCCGGTCCCGCCGGTCAGCAGGAACGGATAGTAAGTCGGCAGGCAGATCCATTTTCCGACGCCATCGCATCGGCCAGAGTGCAGATACCGTTGTCTTTGCACGACGTCGACTTGGGCCGCCACGGTCCGCGGCGGCGGGAGAGTCGGATACGAACGCCTTCGATCCGGGACTTTCCTGGAACGTGTCGGTGTCCTGCGCAGAATATTGCTGCCGACTGCGCAAAATTCGGACCTGGCGTGCCGTCCGGCGTTGATGATCCCTCTCGAAAGCAGATTGTCGACCGTTGCCCCTTCTTGGGCTTGTAGGTGGCAAAGATGTGATCGAAACGTGCGGTTCTCTCCGATGATGATGATCACATGTTTGATCGGTGAGGTTGTCTTCCCGTCGTTGCTGCCGGTGTCGGTCTGTGCGCGAAGGGGAGTGGCTACAAGCAGTTGTGTTGCGACGACTGCGGCGAGAACTTGCTTGACGGTCGGCAAGTAAGCTCGCCAGTGAGACAGGCGCGAATGCATCTATAAAACCTCCATCGAGGGACGTGTCGCGCAACCAGATGGGTGGGAGGTTCGGATTACGCGCGCCACATGTGTAAGCTCATTTTGTTACACGGGCGCGACAGCTGGATGAACTGCCGGACAAAGTCGGCTGGCGCGATTTGTTAAAATCTAAAATTTAAATTTAATTTGTTTTTCGCGCTGAAGGGTCGAGTCTTTCTTGTTTCTCTCGCGGATTTTTCGCGTAGTCGTCAAACCCCGCGGCGATTCCCCGAATTTCCTCCAGGGTGTGGTCCCGGCGCAGCAGGCCGTTTTCCAATACTGTTTCCAGTTGATCCGCGCCGTTGACTTGCTGCGCCGGAATTTTGCGTTATGGTCACGAACTCGCTGCCCTCTTTCAACAGCACGAAGCGTCCCGCGCGGGAATCCTTCCCGGGGTCGGTCACCGGCTGTTTGTAGACGTCGTGCCACTGGCCATTGATGTCGATCGCGGAGCATTTCAGCGCGAAACGCAGCGTGTCGCGGTTCACCTGTTGCAACAGGGCGCCGCCCATTCCGAAGCTCCAGTTATCCATGGACCAGCCCCGCCGCGTCAGCTGGGAGATCATGTTCTGGATGGTGTAGTAGTTCACGCCGTCGCCCTGGATGAAACGCACCTGTGGTGCGATGACCTTCCAGCCCTTGCGATTGACCTCGTAGCCGAATTTGTCGGCCGCGATTTTGAAGAGCTCTTCGAGCACGGAAACCGCATCGCCGCTGTCCGGGCGGATCACCAGCGTCCCGTTGCGCTGCATCACCTTGTCGCGCAGTTTCCCGCCCCACATACTGCGGACCGCGTTGTAAATGTCGTAGGAATCGCTGACGCATGCCACGATGCCTTCGGGAACGTTATCCAGAATATTTTCATAGGCTTCCAACTCATGCTCGCGGCCCCACGCGGTGATCGTGGAGTGCTCCGAGGCGGGAATGCTGACGCCGGCCATATCCGCACCGTAGTATTGCTGAAGCAGTTCGATGGCCGGCAGATTGTCGGTGCCTAGAAAATTGAACAAGTGCGCGGCCCCGCCGATGGCCGCGGATTCGCGGCTGCTTACACCCCGAAATCCAAAATCATGCAACTTGAAGGCGATTCCCGACGGATCGCCGGTACGAACCAGCGCTTCCCCGAGAATCTGTTTGATGGCGCGGCTGAGGGTCGCCACCGTGATGGGGTACCAGATCTGGAGCAGCAATGTTTCCGCCCAGTTCGTGAGCCAGTAAAACTCCGGGTCGGTGTTTACCACCGTGACGATCGCATTTTGCGCGCCGACGACCGACCCTTCTTTGACCGCTTTCACCTGCAAAGGCAGAACGCCGGCATATTTCGCATAGAGGCTTTTCCAACCTTCGTAGTTGAAGCAATTGGGATTACCGGAAAAATGCTGGCTCGCGAATTTCGCGGCCTCCTCGATGTCCTGGAGGTCAAAAACTTTGCCCGCAAAATTTGCCTTCAAGATGTATTGCAGGCCGGCCATTTCGGAGTGGTCGAAAAAGCCGCCGCGCGAGCAGACGTAAGAATAGATGTAGCGCGTATTGGGAGGGTATTGCCACCAATGGCTGAGTTTGTAGCTGTCGGTGTTCAGGATCGGATTCAATCGCAGGGGCTGGATAATGGTCTCCTGTTCAGAGTGTAGGCGCCGGGCTTAAGCCCGGCGCTGGTTGTTCTGTCTCGCTTACCGGCATGGCTTCCCGGTCACAGAGGTTGCTCCAGGGTAAAAGAAACGTACAGCAGCCGATCGTCGCGCTGAATTTGCAGCACCACTGGCGAGCCGGGCTTGAGATCAGCCAGAGCGGTGCGCAGGCGGTCGAGCGTGGTCATCGGCTGACCGTTCAGAGTGCGAATCACATCTCCCGTGTTAAGTGGAATTTCGGCGCCGGTTCCATTGGCGCGCGCGGCCACGATGATGCCGAACGGATCGCGGAGATCGGATGCCATCTCGGCGACCTTCTTGTCGATTTCTATACCCAGAATGCCGAGCGGGCGGACCAGACTCTTCTCCGGATCAGCGAGAGAAGTAATCTGATCCATGTTGTCTGTGTGCTCGATCACCGGCACGTCAAAAGCCAGCCGTTCTTGCCCGCGCAAGACTTCCAAATGCACTTTTTCGCCGGCGTTGACGGACATCAACCGGAAGGAGACATACGGAATACTCTCCGCCATGCGGCCATCGATGGTAAGCAATACATCGCCGATACGAACTCCGGCAGCGAGAGCCGGGCCGTCGGGGAGAACGTCGGACACGATCACTCCGTAACTTCGCGGCAAGTTCATGGCGGCCGCGAGCACCGGCGTAATCGTCTGCAGTCCGAGGCCGACTTGCATGCGATGCAGGTGGCCGAATTTCCGAAGCTGCTGGTAGGCTACGCTGACCACGCTGCTGGGAATGGCGAAGCCGAGTCCTTCGTTACCCCCGGACTGCGACAGGATGAACGTGTTGACGCCGACGACCGCGCCGTCCACGTTGATCAGCGGCCCGCCGGAGTTGCCCGGGTTGATGGGCGCGTCGGTCTGAATGTAAACCATCGGCGAATCGGGATCGGTCTGCCGCGCGACCGACGAAACCACGCCCAAGGTGACCGTATTGCGCAATCCTTCGGGACTCCCAAAGGCCAGAACCACTTCGCCTTGATGCAGATTCCGATAAGGCGCGATCGGCAGCGCTTCCAGCTTGACGTTTTCCACTTTCAGCAGCGCCAGGTCGATTTCGCGGCTCAGGCCGACGACGCGTGCCGGCACTATGTTTGTTTTGGTGGACAGCAGCGATTGCAGCGAGCCATCGGGATTGCCGGAGGGTAATACCACTTGAACGACCTGTGCGCCGGTTACGACGTGGGCATTGGTGATGATGTAGCCCGTTGGATCGATCACGAACCCGGAACCAATCGCTCTTTGCCTCCCAATCACCACGCTGGCGTTGCCGCGGCCTTCTTCCACGGGGCCATAGCCCGCGACCAGAATCTGCACCACACTGGGTGAGACTTTTCGGATCAGCGCATCCACGGACTCGTTGAACTTGCGAAGGGTATTGTCCTCGGTACGGTTCTGGGCGGCTGCTGGTTCAGTGCTGCAGAAGACTGCTGCGCTGCAAAATGCGAATGTGATCGAGACGTGTCGAAATTTGGAGCGGCAGCGAGTCGTTGAAGCAGGCATGAACAGGGTTCTCCTCGGATGGTCGGTCCGAAAAAGCAGGGTGCGATTCTCATTAGACTACAACCAGCGGAAAAATACCGCCCGGGCGCGCGGGGGAAACAGGATGGACCAATGGCGGCCGGCGAGTTGCACCTGTGCCGCCACTTTTCTATCCGGGCCTACGCGGGAAAGGCGGCAGCTAGCCGCCGTACTCCAAGGGGTAGCGACATCTGTTTCGACCGCGCCACAGCTACTTGTCGCGCATGCCGGCAGCGGGGACTTGGTCTTTTGAGGTGCGGAAGAGACGGCGGAGGTTGCGGAATATGTCATAAGCAGCAACCACGCTGAGACCGATCAGGGCGTAAATGAGCGAATGGTTCAGGATTTCGACGGTGCGCCGGTAGCTTTCCGCAGAGGCGCCGGGTATGTCCGCCAGAACGATCCAGTTCCCGGCTTTCAGCAAGAAGACCAGAATCGTGATCCACGCAACATTGCTGACCAGGCGGTAGATGGCAGGCAGGCGCACCCAGTCCGGTCGGACCAGGTTGACGCCCGCCTGCACCATTCCCGCCAGCGCCAACAGAACCACAGGCCAGTAAAATTGATGCCAGATGGGCGCCGGCTTGATGAAGGCAGCCGCGGGCCCAAAGATCATGAACGGGAAGCGCTGCGCGACGCGAAGCCAGCCGATGGAAATGCCTAAAGCCACAAATTGCGCGATCGAATCGAATCGGGATACACGGCGCGAATCTTGTTTCCCAGCGGCTCCGGCTGTTTGCATGGCGAACACGGGGTGCCAGGGATGCTTGAGGCCTCGCGGATCCCAGTGATCCGGGAACTTGCTCCAATGGTGCTCCGCGAGACCGAAAATCACGGTAATCACCCCGAACTGAATGAGAAACTGGTAGAGGAAAACAGGCAAGCTGTCGACCAGGGTGATGGACTTGCCGCTTGCGAACAGTGCGGTCAACACAATGAGGATCGCGATTCCGCTTAACCCAAGATTGAACTCCAGCACCCGAATGTAGAAGGGAAACAGCACCGGGCCGATAATTTGAGGGCCGAAGGCTACGCTACGTTGGTCCTGACGGTAGCGGCTCGCCACGACCAGTGGATGACCGTGCTGTTTCAGGATGGCTTCCACTTCACCCTCGTTCAGCGGCCTGCCAAGCGTTTCCTCTTTGTCTTCTACTTGCGCACGAAGGTTCTCCGAGAGTTCGTTGATAATGTCGTCTCTTTGCGCGGCTGGCAAGCAACTCCGGACCGATTTCAAATATTGATCGAGAAGTTCCATGTGCTCTCCTTACCTTCCGAAGATCCGATATGCAACCAAGCCGAAGTGGCAAATCTCCAAGAGAATGCGGACCGAGGTGAGACTTGCCTGAGCCATCGTATTCAGGATGTCCGGCCCGGCGGTGATGAGCAGGCCGGATGAGAGAAGGACCAGCAGTCGCCCCGGGACGTCGACGGGGGCGTGTTCCGCGCGATCTCGGGATTGGCTTGCCAGAAATCTGTGGCAGTGAGCAACATAGCTATTGTTATCAATTCGTTGCATGGTTCTAACCTTTCACAATGGCGGTAAGAGAGGAATCGATGCTTTTCCACTCCGCCAGCAGTTGTTGCAGGATTTGCTTGCCTTCGGACGACAGGACATAGAATCGTTTGTTGCGTTTGTCTTCTTCGCGCCATTCACTGACCAGCAGGCCCTGCGTCTCGAGACGCCGCAGGAGGGGATAGAGAGTGCCCTCGTCAATGGCCATACCGTGCTCGCCCAGGGCTTTGCGGAGCGTGTAGCCGTATTGCTCGGACCGCAGTTGGGCTAAGACCGCCAGGATCAGAGAGCCGCGGCGAAGCTCGGAGCGAAGGTTCTCGAGGACGTTGGGTTCGATGGTCATATACTGTGTGGCATCTGCATCTACTGTACGACGCATACTGTACGATACACAGTAAAGCTTGTCAAGCGAAATTTTACGAGCGATTCATTTTGCAACGCGTATGGTGCGGAGCATCCAAGACTCGGGAACCGACCAATCGCAGGGAGGTACGGAGCGGGACACCGGGTCTGTATGTGGTGGTGTTCCGTGCGGGCCGGAAATGCGACGATTGAGTTTGCTGAAGGGCGAATAGATCCATGGCGCGATTACTGACAACCGAAGACCGGCGGCTCGAAGAGACGAAAACACGGAAGAAATATTGGAAGCGCTGGGGCCCTTATCTTTCCGAGCGGCAATGGGGAACGGTGCGGGAGGACTACAGCCCCGGCGGCACCGCGTGGGAATACTTTCCGCACGACCATGCACGTTCGCGCGCTTATCGTTGGGGCGAAGACGGCATCGGTGGAATCAGCGACCGTCATCAATTGATCTGCTTTGGATTGGCGCTTTGGAATGGCCAGGATGCCATTCTGAAAGAACGCCTGTTCGGACTGACCGGAAACGAGGGCAATCACGGCGAAGACGTCAAAGAATATTACTTCTATCTGGACTCGACGCCCACGCATACCTACATGCGTATGCTTTACAAATATCCGCAAGCGGCATTTCCCTACGCACAATTGGTGGAAGAGAACCGCAGGCGGGGCAAAGGGGCGCCCGAGTACGAGTTGGTGGACACGGGCGTGTTTGCGGAGAGCCGGTATTTCGACGTGTTCGTGGAATATGCGAAAGCGGATGTGGAAGACATCCTCATCAAAATCACGGCGGTGAACCGCGGTCCGGAAAGCGCTCCGCTGAAAATCTTGCCTTCGGTCTGGTTCCGCAATACCTGGTCCTGGGGTAAAGACCTGCGGCGCCCGATGGTGCGCTCCGGCACCTGCATTCCGGGA
>CAWHVA010000011.1:0-133844 GCA_963832615.1 uncultured Acidobacteriota bacterium | reverse complement strand
CCGAAATGCGACGCTTGATGGAAACGGAGACCGGATATGACTCTGCCCTCTGGTCGAAACTCACCGACCAAGGCTACACGGGCATCATATTTCCTGAAGAGTATGGCGGAGTCGGTCTTGGAAAAGTCGAGTTGATGTTGCTGATGGAGGAAGCAGGGCGCGCGCTATTGCCTGGGCCGTTTTTTTCGACCGTGGTGCTGGCGGGTTCCGTTCTGGAAGCTGTCTGTACGCAAGCGCATAAGAAAAAGTATCTTGCGCTCATTTGCCGGGGAGAAGCGCGCTCAACGGTCGCCATTTTGGAGTCCAGCGCGAGTTGGAATCTTAGTGACCTGCAACTGAGCGCTAACAAAGGTAAGCTCACCGGTGAAAAATTGTTCGTCTCGGATGCAGCGATTGCCGATTTTATTCTGGTCGCTGCGCGCAACGGCATATTTGCAGTGGATTCGAAAGCCCCCGGTCTGAAAATCTCTCCGATGTCTGGAATGGACCTTACCCGGAAACTCTACGCCCTGGAATTTAGCAATACGCCCGCGGAGGAAATCGGCTCCAACACAAACCTGCCGAAAGCATTCGACATTGCTACGGCCGCGTTAGCCGCCGAATTGGTGGGAGGCATGCAGCGCACTCTCGATCTTACGGTTGAATATGCGAAGACCCGGAAACAGTTCGGTAAGCCGATTGGAATGTTTCAGGCCGTGCAACATCAGTGCGCCGATATGTACCTGGAAACGGAAAGTTCGCGTTCTGCTGTGTACTACGCCGGATGGGCGCTCTGAGAAAACACGCCGGACGCAGCCACCGCCGTTTCCATCGCCAAGATGTATGCCAGCGACGCTGGACGCACCGTGGGCAATCGTGGCATCCAGATCCATGGCGGCATGGGTTTCACCTGGGAAAACGATATTCATCTTTACTATCGCCGCGCGAAGGCGTCGGAAACGGCCTTCGGCGACGCCGCGTTTCATCGCGAGCGCATCGCCTCTCTGGTGATTGACGGCGGCAGTGTTTCCGCGAAAAGCGCGTAGCTGTAAATCACGATCCCTGAACGAAAGAGCGACCTCGATGACCGATCTAGTGCAGCTCACGAAAGACAATGGCATCGCCGTGATTACCATCAATAATCCGCCGGTGAATGCGTTGAGTCCAGGCGTTCCCGAGGGTATTTCCGATGCGCTCGATCAAGTCGCAAAAGATGACAGCGTCAAAGCGGCCGTCCTAATCGGAGGCGGACGGACCTTCGTCGCAGGCGCAGACATAAAAGAATTCGGCAAGATGACCTCAGGTAAGCCGCGCGGCGCGGGACTCCTCCCGCTGCTGTTGAAGATCGAAGACAGCAGCAAGCCTGTGGTGATAGCCATTCATGGGACGGCCTTTGGCGGTGGATTGGAACTGGCGATGGCCGGCCACTATCGAGTGGCAGTATCCAGCGCACAGGTCGGCCAGCCGGAAGTGAAGCTCGGTCTGATACCCGGCGCGGCGGGCACACAGCGTCTCCCCAGGCTCGCCGGGGTGGCGAAGGCCGTCGAAATGTGTACCACCGGCAATCCGGTTAAAGCAGAAGACGCGCTGAAACACGGCATTGTTGACCGAATCATCGAAGGCGACCTGCTCTCCGGAGCGGCCGCATTTGCGGGAGGTTGCCGGCCGGCCCGCTCCCAAGACCTGTGAGCGCAATGAAAAGCTTGGCAACGCGGCGGAAAACGCGCAAATCTTTTCCTCCGCGCGAGAGAACGCCGCAAAGAAGCAACGCGGCCTGCTCGCCCCTGTCGCCGCCATCGAAGCTTTGGAGGCCGCGACGAAACTTCCCTTCGACGAAGGCTGCAAGCTTGAGCAGAAACTATTCATCGATTGCCTTTTTTCCGACCAATCCAAATCGCTCATCCACGTTTTCTTCGCCGAGCGCGAGGTGAGCAAAATTCCCGACATTCCAAAAGACACCGCGGTGATTCCCGTGCAATCCGCCGCGGTGGTTGGGGCCGGCACGATGGGCGGTGGCATTGCCATGGTGCTCGCCAATGCAGGCATTCCCGTGCTTCTCAAAGAGGCGGACCAGGCTGCGCTCGATCGCGGACTCGCCACGATCCAGTCGAATTACGCAAATTCCGTCAAGCGTGGCCGCTTCACTCAGCAGGTAGCCGACGAACGATTGAAGCAAATCACACCCACGCTGACCTATGACGATTTCTCAAAAGCAGACCTGGTCATCGAAGCTGTTTTCGAAGGCATGGCCCTGAAGAAAGAAGTCTTCAAGCAATTGGATCGTGTTTGCAAAGCGGGCGCCATCCTTGCCAGCAACACCTCCACGCTGAGCATCGATGAGATCGCTTCCTCCACGTCACGGCCCGAGTTCGTTATCGGCACCCATTTCTTCAGCCCCGCCAATGTCATGCGTCTGCTGGAAATCGTCCGCGGCAAGGCTACTTCCAAGGAAGTGATCGCCACGTGCATGCAGCTTTCAAAAACGCTTGGCAAGGTGGGCGTGCTGGTGGGCAACTGCAGAGGCTTCGTTGGTAATCGCATGTTCGGCCCCTATCGCCGGGAGGCCCAGTTTCTTGTAGAAGAAGGTGCTGCTATCGAAGCTGTGGACCGCGCGCTTTCCGATTTCGGAATGGCCATGGGTCCATTGGCCACAGGGGACCTTGCCGGGCTCGATGTTGGCTGGCGCATTCGCAAGGAATATCGCCACCTGGAGATGCCTGGTATTCGTCAGCCGTTCGCCGAGGATCGTCTGTGCGAATTAGGTCGATATGGCCAGAAAACCGGCGCGGGCTGGTACAAATATGACGATCAGCGGCGCGCGACCCCCGATCCAGTCGTTGCCGATCTCGTTCGCAAATGGGTCGACGAAGCAGGCATAGTGCAACGGCAAATATCAGCTCGCGAAATCACCGACCGTTGCCTCTACGCACTGGCGAACGAAGGCGCGCGCATTTTGGAGGAGGGCTACGCCCTGCGCGCTTCCGATATCGACATTATTTATCTCAACGGCTACGGATTCCCCGCTCATCGCGGAGGTCCGATGTGGTACGCCGACACCGTAGGCCTGAAGCAGGTTTATGAGCGTGTTTGCGAATTTCACAAACAGCACGGCGAAAACTGGCGCCCTGCCCCGCTGCTGAAAGAACTTGCCGAGCAGGGCAAAACTTTCTCTGATTTTGGCAAGGAAGCCGGCGCCGCAGCTTGATCCTCATGCCTCACAATAATCGCGCGGCGGCCTTGTTCGAGAGCGCCAACTGATAATCTCCAATTGAGGCCGCTGGAGTCTTAGACAGTAGTACGAGTCTCAGCTTCAGCGCCACGTTTCGCCGCGAAAACTTCAGCTACGAATTGGGTGCCCATGGGACAACTTTTCCTCGTTCGCCACGCGCAGGCTTCCTTCCTCGAGCCCGACTATGACAAGTTGTCCGCGCTCGGGGAGAACCAGGCACGGCTTCTTGGGAAATACTTGGCGGTGCGCCGCATTGTTTTTGAACAGGCATGTACCGGTCCGCGTGTGCGGCAGAAGGACACAGCCAAACTGGTTGGCGAGGTGTACCGAAACGAAGGCGCCCCGTTTCCTGCGCTTCGGGTCCTCCCGGAGTTCGATGAGTATCACGGAGAAGCAGTTTTGGAAAAGAGCCTGCCCGAATTGCTCGAAACTGACCCAAGAATTCGCGATCTCCACGCGGCGCATTATGCCTCGGGTGATGCCGCCGGCCGCCACGCCACTTTTCAAAAGTTGTTCGAGGCGGTCATCAGCAAATGGGCGTGCGGATTGATCTGTCCGCAAGGCGTTGAGCCTTGGTCTGAATTTTGCTCCCGAGTCAATTCGGGCTCTGATGTCATTTTTATCCGCCGGCGGACGAGGAGAACGCGTCGCAATATTTACTTCGGGCGGTCCGATCGCAGTGGCTATGCAGCGTGCGCTCCGACTCTCTACGGAAAGCACTCTGCAAGTGAGTTGGATGTCGCAGAAATTCTTCGTGGAGCGAATTCCTCTATTCGGACAACCGTTTTACACTCAGCGCTTTCAATGCCCATGGGCATATCGATGATCCCACGATGCTCACTTACCGGTAGGGAGGTGCTTGAATGAGCGGCCTATTGGATCATCCAACCTCGATTCGATCCGGCGAGGAGCTTGATTTGGGCAAGCTTGAGCCGCATTTGCGGCAACGATTCCCTGACGACACTGGCTCCCTCCAGGTGCGCCAGTTTCCAAGCGGCCATTCCAATTTAACTTACTCGCTGCATCTCGGCGCCAGAGAGATGGTTCTTCGGCGTCCGCCTTTCGGCAGTAAAGTGAAGTCCGCGCACGATATGGGCCGTGAATTTCGTGTGCTGTCACAGCTTCACTCTGTCTATACGCCGGCCCCCAAAGTGCTTTTCTATTGCGACGACGACTCCATCCTTGGCGCGCCCTTCTATGTGATGGAACCGATCCACGGAGTCATACTTCGCAAGGACCTGCCGCCGGGTCTGGAATTGAATCCAGAGAAAGCAAGAAGGCTGAGCGAATCGTTTATTGAAAATCTCATTCGTCTTCACAATGTGGATTACGCGGCTGTCGGCCTCTCCGATCTCGGAAAACCGCAGGGGTATCTGGAGCGCCAGGTATGCGGCTGGACCGAGCGCTACTATGGCTCGAAAACCCACGACTACCTCGAGGTCGAAAAAATTGCCGCCTGGATGCAGGAACGCATTCCGTCTGACTCGCGACGTTTCTCTGATCCACAACGACTACAAATACGACAACATCGTCCTCGACTTGGCCGACCCAACAACAATCGTAGGAGTTCTGGATTGGGAGATGTGTACTATCGGCGACTCACTCGCCGACCTGGGAACGACACTCGCGTACTGGATTGATACGACCGATCCTGAGGAAATGCAGCAGCTGCGTTGGGGGCCGACGACTCACCCTGGAAGCTTTACACGGTCAGAAGTCGTGCACTTCTACTCGCAGAAAACGGGGCGCGACGTCTCAGACATCGCATTTTATGTCGTGCTCGCCCGGTTTAAACTCGCTGTGATCGTCCAACAGATTTATTACCGTTATTCGCAGGGTTTAACGAAAGATGACCGATTTTCGGCGATTCCCGAACGGATCAAAATGATCCTGCGTGCCTGTTGGCTCACCGCAGAAACGGGACGCATCTAGTTCCCACATGAGATTTCAGTATGGCAGCCCTACACGGGACACGAAATGGTCGCATGGTCAGCAATAATAGCGGACAATCCATTCCGCGACGCAACATGGTTTGTCGAAATCCTCGACCTCGATCGTCACCAAATATGTTGCGGTAACGCCGTCCGTGAATTCTTCGAATCGTAAAAGTGCGACGCTCGCACGAATTCTGGAGCCGGCGCGCACCGCCGCGGGAAAGCGCACGCGATTCAAGCCATAGTTGACCGCAAGTCGCACGCCACTTTGAATTTGGATCGCTTCCTTCACGAAATGACTGATCAAAGAGAGGGTGAGAAAACCATGCGCGATGGCAGCGCCGTACGGGGATTCGTCGCGGGCCCGTGCGGCGTCCACGTGAATCCACTGCGAGTCCTCCGTGGCCTCCGCAAACTGCGTGATTCTCTCTTGCGTGACACAGAACCAGTCCGTGTGGCCAATATACTTGCCCACAAACTCTCTTAATGCTTGCGCGTTCTTGACGACGAAGGGCGGCACAAACTTCTCCAGGTACCAACCGCGTGTACCGGCTGCTTGGTTTCTTTCGATCAGTGTGAAACCGGAGGTGTCCCTATTTTGTTGCCTTTGGCCAACTCCCACTTCGCGATCGATTCGATATGGACTTCGTCAGGTCCATCCGCCAAACGCAGTGTCCTAACTGCCGCCCAGGCGCTAGCCAGAAAAGTATCCTGCGAAACTCCCGCGCCGCCGTGAGCTTGCATCGCACGATCCAGTACGCGCAGTGTCATACTTGGTGCGACCACCTTAATCATTGCAATTTCCAAGCGCGCCGCTTTGTTCCCCACCGTGTCCATCATTTGGGCGACCTTCAGCGTCAGCAGCCGCGCTTGCTCGATCTCCATACGGGACACCGCAATATCCGCACGAATCGTCCCCTGCTCGGCAAGCGCTTTTCCAAAGGCCACGCGCGCCTGCGTTCGCTTGCACATAGCTTCGAGCGCCCGCTCTGCCAAGCCGATACATCTCATGCAATGATGAATCCGCCCGGGGCCCAGACGGCCCTGAGCAATCTCGAATCCACGGCCTTCGCCGAGCAATATGTTGGTTTTCGGAACCCGCACATTCTCGAACTGAATTTCGCCGTGACCGTGCGGCGCGTGGTCGTACCCGAACACTTTCAGCATTCTCACGATCTTGACTCCGGGCGTATCGAGCGGAACCAGGATCATTGACTGTTGTCTGTGCGTCGGTGCCGAAGGGTCGGTCTTACCCATGAAAATTGCGATTCTGCAGCGAGGATCACCCGCCCCGGAGGTCCACCACTTCCGCCCGTTGATGACGTACTCGTCGCCGTCTCGTACGATCGCTGCTCTGATATTGGTGGCGTCCGAGGACGCAACATCCGGCTCGGTCATGGCAAAGCAGGAGCGAATTTCCCCGGCCAGAAGCGGCTCCAACCATTTCCTCTTCTGCTCCGCGGTGCCATAACGCGCCAGAACTTCCATATTCCCGGTGTCGGGTGCCGAACAGTTGAACACCTCCGGGGCCATGTGACTCCGGCCCATGATCTCGCAAATCGGTGCGTACTCAAGATTTGTGAGACCCGCGCCGTGTTCATCTTCGGGCAAGAACAGATTCCACAAACCCGCGTCACGCGCTTTCGACTTCAACTCTTCGACAATCCGTGCCGGCTTCCATCGCTCTCTCTCCACATCCTCGTCAAATCGATGCTCGTTTGGATAGATGTGATCGTCCATGAACGCTTGCAAGCGCTTCTGCAATTCCTTGGTCTTCGCGCTGAGTTCAAAGTCCATCAGTCTCTCTTATTTGCCCGTGATGGGTGCATCCCGCTTTTCAATAGAATGGGCCACACCGTCGCGTAAGCTCCGCGCCCGGAGCTCCGATTGTGGCGAGCCGCGCCATGCAGGGTCTCTCGATTTAGCATAGTGAAGCGGATTATATACAACGGCGCCCGCATTAGTCACCTTCATCTGTAAGTGACTACCGCGTTCGCCCGCCTTCTCTGCCGTCATCTCAAATCGCAACCGTCGTCGCTTTGAGGCTGCGCACGCTTCCCGGGCAATCCGGAAGATCTATTGTAATAAAACGAACGATCGTGCTATTATCTGCCACCAAAATGAAGCCAAGCCAAAAACGCATCCGGGTTTCCGATCGGCCAAAGCCAAGCTCTGGCTCAGCTCGGAAAGCCCCACTCCGCCGGACTCGCGGACTGAAAACCCGCCAAGCAATCCTGCGAAAGGCGGTCAATCTCGCCTCACTCGAAGGTCTCGAGGGGTTGACCATCGGAAAGCTGGCTTCCGCTCTCCGAATCAGTAAGAGCGGTTTGTTCGCCCACTTCGGTTCCAAAGAAGATTTGCAGTGCGCCGTGGTCGATGCCGCCCGCGAGATCTTCGTCGAGAAAGTCGTCCGCCCGGCGTATGAATTCCGCGGACTCAAGCGCCTTCGGGCTCTCTGCGAGAACTGGCTGTCGTACGGCGAGGGGAAAGTCTTCCCTGGCGGCTGCTTCTTTTCCGCCGCATCGCTCGAGTTCGACGATCGGCCCGGCCGCGTTCGCGGTCAGATTGTGGAATTGATGAAGAAGTGGCTGGGAGGTCTCGAGCACGCGGCGCGCGAGGCCCAATTAGCCGGCGAAATCAAGAAAGAAGCGGACGTACGCCAGCTTGCGTTTGAAATTCAGGCGCTGGCGATGGGAGCGAACTGGAGTTCGCGCCTGTTCCGCGATCAAAACGCTTTCCGCCTGGTCCGCGGCGCGATTCTGCAGCGCATCGACCAGGCCACAGAATCGATGCCATTGAGGCAGTGATGCGAATACGTCTGAGTTTGCTCGCTTGCGCCTTCGCAGGGTTGGTTCTCCCCGTAACCATGCGCAGCGCGCGAGCGCAGACCCCGGCCAACGCAACCGAGATTCCTCTTCAGCACTGCGATCGCCTGCCCATTGTGATTCTCCAGGTAGACAAAACCGACAAACGCTTCCTGATCGACACGGCTGCCACATCCATGCTCAATGAGAAGTCATTCCCCAGAGGATCTACCAAAGAGATCCGCGTCCAATCCTGGAATAAAACAACCGCCCTGAACGCACGCGAAGTTTCGATCGGCGAACTATCGTTGGGCAGTCACCACCTGCGAACTGTCAAGCTTCCAGCCATTGACTTGAGCGCTATCGCCCATGCTTGCGGCGGCACAGTCGACGGAATCCTCGGCGTTGACCTTTTGGAGCAATTGGGCGTGACGATCGATCTGAATCGCAGCGTTGCGCGCCTCGGCATTACGCCAGCAAGTTCCTCGGAGTTATCCCTTATCGCGGACATGGAGAAAGCATTACATTCCTGCTCGGAGGCTTTCAACAACAGAGACGCCGACAAGCTTGCTTCCTGTTTCGATCCGGATTTCGTCCTGAGTTCTCCGGGCGGCGAACTACGTGGGCGAAACGAGGCCACCAATCATTTTCGGCAAAAGTATTTCGACACCAGCCCGCGCAGCCATCTTTCCCTCACGATAAGCGACCAGCGAGCCGTAGGTGACGTGGTGTGGAGCTTGTACGATTACACCATCGAATCTTCATCCGTCCACGCTGAAGGCCGGGGCATGATGCTCTGCCGCAGATCCGACAACCGTTGGTATATCCTCAGCATGCATGAATCGCCGGTCGATCCAGGCCTCGAGCTGAAGGATCGAAATTGATGAGTTTGTCGAAACGGACGAGTGTAATGACTTTCCAGGAGGCTGTCATTCGCCAAAATGCTTGCTGGCCGAAGAATCAATGACTTACAGCCTTGTTTCGGAGCGCCGTCTGCTATAACCCTGGCTCATGGACAGCCTGTTTTTGCTCTGGTTCGGAGTACTCGTTCGCCTTTTTCGTGGCCGTGGGAAACTTGTATTGGAGAATCTCGCGCTGCGGCAACAGCTCAACGTTCTGTCGACATCCAAGGCCACGGCTCGATTTGTTCTGCTTTTACCGTCGGAAGAGGGGTTGGGACTGCGTTCGATGCTCGTGGACTTCGCGTGGCTTTCGTCGGCGTCCTTAAAATGCGCCCAACCTTAGACGTGCTCCTCCATGAACTCTGCAACCTGTGCTGCAGTTCTTTCGTTGTTTCATTGAACGCAAAGTTCATAGGTTTCGTCTACTTGCCGGTAAAAGAGGGCGCTCGTTTTTCCAGAAAGTGCGCGACACCTTCTTTGAAGTCTTCGCACTGTAAGCTAGCAACCATCTCGCCCTCCGACGCTTCAAATCCTTCGGCAAGCGTCTGGAACATCGCTTCATACACTTGCCGCTTGATAACCCGCAGCGACCGCGGGCTCACATTGGCCGCCAACTCTCGCGCGTAGTCCTTTACCTTCCCCAGAAATACGTCTTGCGGAAAAACTTGATTCACTAACCCCATCCTCAGCGCCTCCGCTGCATCGATCATTCGCGCTGAAAGCAGCAGATCCAGGGCGTTGGCATGCCCCACCAAACGCGGCAGCATCCACGCCATCCCATACTCGGCGATTAGCCCTCGACGCGCAAAAGCCGTACCGAAACGCGCGGCATCGGAAGCAAATCGCAGATCGCAATATAGCGCGATCACCAGCCCTAATCCCACAACGGGGCCCTGAATGGCCGCAATCACGGGTTTTGTGATCGCCGGGAAGTACGAATATTTCTTCTGAAAATCCACGCGCACAGCTTCCCGGCCGCTGTCGGAAGAGTGCAACGCCTGAGCTCGCCGCAGTTCACCCAAGCCCTTTTCGGCGACGTTGCTCAGGAGCGACATATCCGCGCCCGCACAAAATCCGCGGCCCGCGCCCGTCAAGATGATTGCTCGAACGTTTTGGTCACGCTCCGCGTCTTCCATCGCGACGCGCACCTCGCGCTCCATCACTGCGGTCCAGGCGTTCAGTTTATCCGGGCGGTTCAAGGTAACGGTGGCGACCCGGTCGGCCACGCTGTACAACGTTTCCTGATTTGGCATAGCGGACGCGATTATATACAATCGGAGCTACGTTGGTCACTATCATGTGTGAGCGACTATCAGTATAGGATCGAGTTCCAGTCCCGGCGATGCTTGAAGCCGATTGAGCACGTGACCGAATCTAATCTTGCCGCCAGCCGGACTCTTGAAAGCTGTTCCGGCAAGTGTCAGCTTTCTGCCGTCAGGTCAGATTTCAACGCAGGATGGAAGACGTGAAAAACAGTTTGCGGGCGGAGGACTGCTCTTGAACACTCTCAATCATAAGTTCGAATTGGCCACCCGTCCGATGGGCATGCCCAAGCGAAGCGATTGGAAATACGTGGAAGAACTGGTCCGCGAACCGAGCGAAGATGAGCTTCTGGTAAGAATCCTGTACGTTTCGCTGGATCCCGCAATGCGTGGCTGGATGAACGAGGGAAAGTCCTACGTTCCGGGGGTTGGCATCGGGGAAGTAATGCGGGCAGTCGCACTGGGCCGTGTTGTCGCCTCGAAGAACGTCAAGTTTGCGGTTGGTGATCATGTTTATGGATTGCTGGGCGTACAGGAGTATACGCTGACCAATGGCACCGGCCTCACGAAGGTCGACCCTGCGCTCGCGCCTTTGCCCGTTTATCTCGGCACGCTTGGGATGCCAGGCATGACCGCGTATTTCGGCCTGCTCGATATCGGTCAGCCTCAATCGAGCCAAACTGTCGTCGTTTCGGGCGCTGGCGGTGCGGTAGGCTCCGTCGTGGGGCAAATAGCGAAAATCAAAGGGTGTCACGTCGTCGGCGTTGCGGGAGGCCCCAAGAAATGCAGCTACGTCGTGAACGATCTCGGCTTCGACGCCGCTATCGACTACAAGACGGAGAACGTCCGGCAGGCGCTGCAGAAACACTGCTCCAAAGGTGTCGACGTTTACTTTGACAACGTGGGAGGCGACATCCTCGATGCTGTGCTGACTCAGCTTGCCCGCGGCGCCCGCATCGTCATCTGTGGCGCCATCTCGCAGTACAACAACACCGGGGAGATCAAGGGCCCCTCAAACTACCTGTCGCTCCTGATCCATCGCGCGAGCATGAAAGGCATGGTCGTGTTCGACTACGCCAGCCGCTATCGCGAAGCCGCGCGCGAAATGGCAGGCTGGATGGCCGCAGGCAGGTTGAAATCGCGCGAACACATCGTCGAGGGCCTCGAAACATTTCCCGACGCCTTGCTGAAGCTTTTCACGGGCGAGAACATTGGAAAACTCATCCTGAAAGTAGCGGACGAATAGTGACAGCGTTCCCTCGCGGACCTGATTTCGTTCGCCGAGGCGCGCGACCGAGGAGCTTTGATGGCCTTCGCTGAAAATCAAGGAGTCAGACTCTATTGGGATGAGCAAGGGGCCGGCGAGCCCCTTTTGCTCATCATGGGTCTCAGTTATCCCTCCTATATGTGGCATCGTAGCCGACCCATTCTCCGGGAGTGCTATCGAACCATTGCTTTCGACAATCGCGGCATTGGGCAGAGCGATGTGCCTCCCGGCACTTATTCCATCGCTCTGATGGCTTCTGATGCGGCTGCCGTTCTTGATGCTGCAGGCGTTGAGAACGCCCACGTGTTTGGTGTCTCCATGGGGGGCATGATTGCACAAGAATTTGCGCTTCAATATCCGAAGCGCGTGCGCTCGCTGATTCTGGGTTGCGCTACTGCGGGCGGTCCCCATGCCGTACAGGCCGAACCCGCAGCCATCCAAACTCTCATGCGCCAGGACATGACCCCCGAGGAATCCAAAGAGGCCATTATTCCGTTCATCTATGACCCTGCCACCTCGCGGGAACGCATCGACGAGGATATGGCCATCCGCATGAAGTGGTATCCCACGCGGCAGGGATATGCGAGCCAACTACAAGGCATCCTCGGCTGGGAAGCCTACAGCCGGATCCAAAAGATCACCGCACCGACACTTGTTATCCACGGCGAAACTGACAGACTCATTCCACCGGTCAACGCCAAGTTGATCGCCGATCGTGTTCCGGGCGCCAAACTGGTTCTAATTCGGCACGCCAGCCACATTTTCGAAACCGACCAACCAGAAGCGGCACACCAAGCTATCCTACGATTCCTCGGCACTCAGACGACCCGTGCGCAACACACGCAAGCCTAGATCGAATCAGTAGAGGCGAGATTTCATCCCTGTGTGGATGTCCGAGACTGCGTTTCCGGAGTGCTTCCAAGTCGGCGATTATCCGGGAGGTATCGCATTTGATCGAGTTACCAAGCACGGCCCCACTGCGTCATCCCCGCTGAATTTCATGCTTAGCTTCCCAAATCACAAACTGCCTTCTGCGAGAAACAAGACTTCTGAGTCGTTTGCAGGTCGCGCGGCCCCGTCTGGTATCAGTTAGCGCATGGAATCGTTCTCGTTGATCTTCTGTGGCTGGCAGTGGGAGAATCTGCAGGCTCGGACCGCACCAGCGAATGATGCATGCTCGCCATCCTCCAGCGTCCGTCAGACTTCCTGCACATCGTCATGCCTCGCCCGTGCAATCGCTCGCGCTCCGTTTCAATCGTGAACTTGTACTCATACTAGACTGCGTCACCGATGGTGTGAAATGCGCCTTCGCGGATTTCCAATAGCGCGGGAGGCGTTTAATGAAAGTAACGTTCTCGGAAGGAGTCAAGCACTTTTCCCCGGCCAGAAAGCTCTTCGTTCACGGTTGTCCCTCGCCAAAATTCTATCCACGCCGAAAATGGCGCGATTCTCATCCGTCGCAGCGTGAAAAGTCTGAACTCGACCAAGAATTGCTTTAAGGAGCGGGAAGATTCTCTTGGGTGGGAACGTGCTCATGCATAAGGAGGGTGAAAAGATAGTCCGGATCAGGCCGCCCGATCGTAACGATGATGGAGCCCGCCGAGTCGCTCGTAAGAAAAGATGCGACCCGCAGCTACGGAACGAGTCCTGTGGTCAGGTGCTCCCTTCCTGAGTCCAAGATGCGTGCGGTCGTCGTGATAGTGGCCGACATCATCAGCGAGCAGCCGTTTCAGATGGCGCTCATTTAGCGCAATGATGTGATCCAGCAGGTCTCGTCGGCAGCTTTACCAATTCCGCCTTCACCCAATAGACACCCGGCCCCCGCCGGAAAGCGTTTCGTCCAAACCCAATACACCGGGCGTTTCTTTACCTTGTCCCCACGAACGGCGATTAGCTCTGCGGTGGTGCTCATCGCGCACTCCCCGCCTGCCGATGGGCCTCATACGCCGCAATGACCGCATCCTCAAGTTGCCGCCTGAGCTCGCGGCTAAGCTCGACGGTGGCCTCGTAGCGCCAACCGGACATCAAGTGACTTTAGCGACCCAAGCGACGAGCCCGCCTAAGTTGGTCGTTCAGGCCCACACTTGCAGCGTCTCCACCAAACTGTTTACTGGAGCGTGCAGGAGAACGGCGAGAGGGAGTACGGCGGTTAGCCGAATGCGATCATCAGGGCTTCGCGGCACGATTCGCTGGCCTGCTCATCGTTCACGTGCGTCGTGTTGGAGATATTCTTGTGGCCCGCTCGTTGCTGAATCGCGTACACGTCCGCGTGGTTTGCCGCCATTGTGGAACACAGAAAGTGCCGCAAGACATGAGGATGAGCAAGGTCGGGTGAGACTCCCACCGCCACCGCGTAGTTGCGAAACAGCCTAAGAAACTGCATCCGGGTCATGGCTCCACCCTTTTGTGAGAGAAACAGGACTCGGGAGCGGTCCTCCACGCGTTCACGGAGCCAGGTGCGCAGCGCGAGAACCTCGTCGAGAATGGGCTCTCCCCGGTGACGGTCAAGACTCTGGACACCTGAGCGCGAGCCCTTAACCCGCGCCATAGAGATGGTGGAATTATCCAAATCAATGTCGGCCGGCTTGAGTATTCGCGCTTCTTGGCTTCTCAGTGCATGGCGGAACGTGAGTAGAAGCAAGCACCAATCCCGCGTGGAATGCTGGCGCGCTTCTTAAGAATGGCCTTCACCTGTTCGGCGGAAAGAGCCTGTGGTACGTTCTGACGAGTTGCCATTGGAGTCTCACTCTCCTTGGTGATTAGGGGCGTGTCGCTGCTCGAACAGTGATGCGTCCCGCTTTAAAAGAAAACCTCGGGAGAAACGCCAAACCTCTTGCTCAAGCTATCGATGTGATGCTTATTTAGTTCGCGCTTTCCGCTCAGCACTTCGGAAACAATACTCTCCGAACCCAATTGCTGGGCCAAGTCCTTTTGACGCAATTCGTTCGCGGCCATCAACTCCTTCAGAACGTCTATCGGAGAGGCCGCTTTGATGGCATGGTGATGATCTTCGTAGTTTTCAATCAGCAAAGCTAGCAGCTCGGAGAAACTCTTTTCCTCTGGCGTCAGGTGGTCTTTGCGATCCAGGCTGAGTAAAACCGATACGTATTGATCGTGTTGGGTCTCCGACGTAATAACCTTGGGAGCGCCGATATCTTTCATTGTGTATTTCTCAATCGCAGTCGCAATCATCTTTCCACCCATCCCTTCCGTACTCGATATGACTCAAGATGTGAAGAATATAGACGCGTTGTCCTCGGTAAGAAATATAAGCAACCAACCTGCATTTGTTATGGCTGAACGCTCTCCTGCGGCGCCTCTCTTCTCTCCATAAGAACCAGATTGTTAATTTTTATGTGACTTAGAGATTTTGTAATACCCAGGTCGTTAATTTATAGTATGGAGTCCATGGTGGAATCAGTTTCTAACAACCCCGTCAGGTGGATCCAAGAGTTTCCGCTAACGGTAGTTTTGTATTCAGCGAGCCAGCTGCCGCCTTTTGGGTCCTTTACGACAAATCGTAGAGTGTGATCTGCGCCAATCGTTTTGGCGTCGCATTCCACCAAGAGACGCCGTTTACCGGCAATTGTCGCGTCTTGTGGGATGTGCGGATACCACTTCCTCCCGAACGAATAGCTCTTCAGAAGCAATTCTAACCTCCCTTCGGTGTTCGATCGCTGCACGTTTAGAATGCCCCCTGCTTCGCGCCAGAGAGTCCCGCGAGCCCACCCCGAAACCGGTTTGCCGTTGGCATCATGGATGCATTCCTCTTTGAAGCTGACATCAAATCCTTCGATGATTCGACCTCTTCCGTCAAAAACGTAAGACGTCGTCGGTTGCGGCAGGCTGGCTGCGACAGTGGTCGTTAACGCACGCATTTCCGCTCGGATTTTGTCGGTTTCAGCTATGAGCTTGGCGGTCTCGGCTGCCAGACGTTTTCTGTTCAAAAGGTATGTGACTACAGCGATTCCGATGCCGCCAATGAGCGCGGTAATCAAAGCTGTAACGATAGTTGTCCAGGCGGGGGTCATACCACTCCCTCTTTCCCGATGGCCCTGAGATCAGGCCAAGAGTCTACTCCCAATGCGGAGGTTCACCTAGCGCGGTGTATAGTTAGTTGGTTACGGTACGTAGCAGTTATTTATACAGGGCTGCCTTCATCGTTGACTCTCGGACGCGCTGCGGTGAGTTGGTGGAATCCTAAAGCTGGTTGTGTGCTCGACCGTTAGGCGGGCTGCTTCCAAACTGCAGGGCAAAAATCTCTGGAGCACGTGGCAAATCCTGCCGACCGTCAGTCGCGTTTGTAAATGTCTGTCCAGGGCTCGATAAAGTTAAGCGCGGATTGTGGAGAGTCCACGGCGAAGCGAATGGTTAGCGTCTTCAGGTCGCGCGACAGCTCCCATTTCTGTTTGGTGTGAATTTGGACGAGCGGGTCGTTGACGTCTGGACGCGTCGTAACTACGGATTCCAAAATAAGGTAATTTTTCTTGGACTGCGCCTTGCAAGTTCCCTTCACTCCGGCGGGACTTACATATATGCCCTCCTTACCGTCGAAAGGATAGACATTCGTATACGGATGCCTGTCTATCGTTTGCGTGACTTCAATGGAAGCATCGGTCTGAACCACGCGGAGTTTCTGAACCGTTCCTTTCTCGAATCTTGGGCCTTCAGTGCCAGTGAGCGTGTACGAACCGGAAAAACTGAACCTGTCTGCAGCGGAAATAGTTGCCGCCAAACAGAGGGAACCGTAAAGAAGCAAGCGGACTGCACGTTTCATGGCTGAGGACGATTATCTCATCTCATGAAACGCTGGCAACTCCGGAGCGAATCGCTCGGTTGCCGACGATCCGCACTAACCTTTGAGCAGGGCCATAACGCTACGGAGGTGTCAGCGCGAGTTTGCGGGCGTGCTCAAGGCTTACGAAAGAACAGGTGTGGTTCCCAACCCACAGGGAGTGTTAAGGGCCATTTGCGGAGGTCCGATGGTTTGTAGACCGACTCCTTTATGCATCTCCAGACACTTAACCACGAATGAGAGCTTGAGGGAATCATCCTGAACGTGCTTATCTTCATTGAGATTTGCAAAAAGCATCTTAGGAAATAGTCGTGAACTACCGCGTAGGCTTAGCGCGGGAATCAATAATGCCGCTTGACGCAATCAATCTGGAGGCAGACACTGCGCTAGCACAACGGAGGCTACAATGAGCGACGAAAAACAAGCCTATCGAGAAGGATGCCCAGAAGGAAAGGCCGGAAAAACTGACAATCGATGAACTGAAGGCTGTCACTGGTGGCGCCAAGGGTGATTTGAGTAATTTTTCCTCACACACGGTCAACGACAAGGTTAGTCCCTAGCTGAAGGTTCCGCTGTAACACACCGGCAGCTTGGCGAGCCGGAAGAGCAGGGAGACGTTGAGCTTTAATTTCCATTCATTTTCCAACTGAGGTTAACTAAAAACGTTGAAAATGCCGCCAAATCCAGCGTTTTTGTGTTATAACCTAACCTTGCCAAGGTTCAGGTGTCGGTTCGATTCCGATAGCCAATCTAGCCAATTCGTTCAAGACAAGACCCGAGAGGACGCTCGCAGGTTCGCCAAGCGAGTGTTCGGTGATATGCAGGCTCTCTTCGACTACTTCAAGAATTATTTCGCTGTCTGACAATTCCGATGGAGTGGGGCTTGCCGTCGGTTCGGGAATGGGCTCACTCGATGAGTAGTCAGCCAGTTTCTTCGCGTGCAGAGAGGGCTCCCTCGGAGCTTAGCGTGTCTCCGTCCATGAAGAAGATTTTGCAGTTCTCACGATTCCAAAACGCAGTCCGGGTACGTTGCTGAGCCGTTAATCAATCACCAGGCAATTTTGTCAGGAAAGAAGTCTGAGACGAGGTCTTGGTAGTAGGGAAGAATCTGTTGCGTTTTGGGGTGCTCGCGGCCTTTCGAGTACAGATCGTAGAGATTGAATTTCCGAACCCACTCAAACATCCGTTCGTCTTGTTCGCTCATCAGGTGCCGGTAAGCACCGTGCCGGTGCGCAGCATAAAAGGAATGATACCGAAGCATGGACTGAGCCTCTTCCGGCAGGTAGCTTCGCGTCGCCTGATAGATGTATTCATCATGTCCAAACGAGAGGTGGACCTTGTCGAGCCCACACTTCGGTTCGTAGATGCCATATTCGCTTTGGTAGTCGGGGATATCACTATCCGGGTTGGCGGCAAAGAATTCTGGGAAAACGATCTGATCCGAGTATCTACAGCCGACGGGGAAAGTATCGCCCACGACTGCCCATTGGGGCTCCCCATACAAGCAGAGCACTTTTCCAAGATCGTGCACAAAGCCGGCGACGATGAACCAACGCGGATGACCATCCTTGCGAATTGCTTCGGCAGTTTGAAGGAGGTGTTCGATCTGGGTGAGATCGGTATCGGGGTCACTGTCGTCCACCAGGGTGTTCAAATACTCGGCCATTTCCCAAATGCTTTTCTTGTCCCGATTCAAACTGCAATATTCCGCCTTCTTGCTCAGGACAAAATCAAGCGTCTGGTGGGCGTGGTTCTGACGGTAAAACTCCGTTACCGTGGGGTTGGCGTCGGCCTTATAGTTGCGGAATTCCTCTTCGGATTTGCCTTGACGATAGCGGGTGGCTACAAAATCGTCCCAGTCGTCCAACTGCTGGAGAGAGGCATTATCGACACGGTGTTGCATGGTGATACTCCCAAACCACAATTATGAGCGCGTGTGGCTTGCCTCGCAATAGCAGTCTTTTCTTGATCCCTAGCGCTGCCAATGTCTAAACAATGCGTGGTGTGGCCGAGCGCTCAGGGCTGGCGCGCATAGCGTGTTACCGATGGAACTGAAACCCTTGCCACTACTATTTGCGTCTGAAACTGCGGAGATTCCAGGAATCGCTTCGCCGACGGTATGAATAATCAGCCTCTCCAACTCGGCATTAGATGTTCATTTCTTACTTTGAAAAGCATCCCCTGGGAAATTGCAGCCGATGTCAGGTTCGATCTATTGGCGTTCATTTTCCGAATAAATCTTGATCCAGTGAGTCCGGAACCTTGGCCGAACTCTCTTCCCATCTACATCCAAATAAACGATTTTCGACTCCAGCTTTGGCATGTGGCAATCAATACAATTCTTCGCGATCCCCTCGCCCACCTTCGCGTGTGTCACCGACGCTTCCACCTTGTGGCAACTCAAGCAGTGCTGCGACATGGCCGCGAGGTCCGGCTCCCTCTTGTGCACATCGTGGCACGTCGAGCAGGTCATGTTCTTCGACATCTGGTAGCACTGGCTCTTTATTAATAGCTTCCCCTGCTTGCCGTGTACGTCCGCATCCTTCGCCGAATCGATGGGCCCCAGATCGATGTACTTGTCCAACGGCTGTCCGGGCACGTACGTAAACGCAGGTTGCAGAAAGCGTTCGCCCTGGCCGCCATGGCACTGTGCGCATACGTCCTCCTGCCTTGCAGGTGAGAGCTTTGCTGGATTTACGATTGTTCCCGCCGGATAAGCCGTAGACTTTGATGTGTAACCTTCCATGTGCCTGCGTCCGGGCCCATGACACCTTTCGCAGGAGATACCCAAAACGAAATTCTTCGTGTCGTAGAAATTTGACTCCGGATCGGAGAATTCCGATTCGAAATATGTGGCATGGCACTCCAGGCACCGCGGAATGATGCCCCGATCGAAACTCGCCGTGCCGTCCTTATAACCGGGGCTGTTAATCCACTGTCTCAGCACCGTCGAATAGCCAACAGGCAGCTGAAACAATTGATTGTCATCCCAAAACAAGTACGTCTGGCCCTTTCCTCCCGACCCGATCACCAGATCAAACCGCTGCGTGTGAGTTCGCTCATTTGGTGGTGTTCCCCAAATCGCGGTCTGAAAAAATTCGTCACCCTTCGAGTCCATCCAGAAAGTCAGATTCGGATTGGCCGTCTGCATGGTGTTGGCACCAGGGCTGAAGGTCCCCACAATGGTCTTTTTGTTGGCGACTTGAGATGTTATGTGATGCGCAGTCTTATCGTAACTATCGATTTTGTCTTGGTGGCAGCGGGCACACGCCTCATCGCTCACATACTCGCTGCGCGAAATTGACAGTTTCTTCTCCGCTGCGCCTCGCGAGCCTGCTGAAACGGCTTTGGCCTTCGCGCTTACTGAAGGGGTCTGCCCCTGCGGCAACGTAGCGGACGCCAGCAACAAAGTTCCCACCACGAACGCAACCACAAATTCTCTGCTCAGTCCCATTTCTCATCGGCACGAAAAACCGAAACATTCCGGCACTGGGCATTTACTAGGCGCAGCTAACGCATTCCGAAACCTGAACATCGGCCCACGGAGCTACCTTACGCCCGCCGCTGATCTTAGGCCATGGAATTCTGGATCGGCGATAGTTTGAGGCTGTCCCGAAAACCAGCAGAATCGCAGCTCTCCCCAGTTGAAACGGTACCCTTGGCCGCCCTGCCAGGGTTTGAAGGGACCCCGGCTTTCTCGCCCGACGGTAATCAGGTCGCTTTTCTTGAGCTTCTTCCGCCAATTCATTCAGCATTTTGCTGTAATTGGAATTGAAACTACTGAGCGATGTGGCTCCGAGCCTGTCCCTCGCATTCTTAACTTAATCTGTTCCGTTAGCGCGACGCCCTACAAAACGTACGAAAATCAGCACGACAACGACGGCCGTTACCACGTAGATTCCGATAATCGCCTCGAGACTATCGGGAAATCTTTTCATAACTTCCACTGATAATAATTTCGCAATCAAAATCGCTATCGCTCCGAGGCTGAACTTGGCGACGACAGAGCCTACAAAGATGTCGTGAAAATACATGACGCGAGGGGAATATACCATCTGCAAGTAGACTTGTTCTCTTGTTCAGTTAGTGGACTGAGGGTTTATAATTTCCGTGCTCGGGTCGGTTTTGCAGGGCGGTGCGTCTGGGCGCTAGGTCGTGACGTGCCGCCCTTTTTTCTGCTAGGCTTGCCTTCTAAGGTTTGATACCAGAATTACCTGATTTACGTCGGGCTGCGGGTAGGTCAATCTCGCTTCAACTCCGCAGTTACCACCTAAATTACGAGACCGGAAACCGACCTCCGGTCTCACTTTTTTGTTACTCGGAGCGGCGATCCCACCAGGGGCCTGTTCAGTTGACTTAGCCCATCGCTGTTCAGAATCCGCACGCACGCATTTAGTTCCCCGATTTTCATTCGAAGAGGATGCCATTAAGGTCAGCAATCAAACTGTTCAGTTCGGAACACTTTTTAGTGTGCTCAAGCCCATTTTTTTGAAGGTTTACGGACGGAAACGGGGGGCCTGTTACAAGTATCTATTTGCTGTACATTGGCGTACGGTTGAGCCGAACCCGGAACTCTGAAAGAAGGCTTTATGAGCGATATCTCCTCGTCCGTTTGGCGAACGGCATACATCTCTGCCATTTTCGAAACAGACCCCACAAAAATGACTCTCAAGATTGCAGATGCGTGCGCCCATCACGGACGGGCTCAACAGTCCGATTGAAATCGGCAGGTTTGAGCACGAATCCATTGAATCTGCCCGAGAAAGACTCGCCACCCTAAAAGCCAAGCCAGTCGAAGTCGTCAAGTTGGCCCTGGTTTCGCAGGCGAATCCAAAGATACTGCGAGAGCTTCATCATACGCAGGTGCCAAAATGCGTTCGCCCTACATAGCCGGTCGAAAACGCCGATTGCATCTCGAGATACCTTGTCGTAGTTTCTTGTGCCGGTACGCACGGGATAAATGCTGACTTTTTTGAATCGGTGCTTATCTTGAGTTGCGCAAGGAGGAGGAATCTTGTTCCAGCGGAGAATTTTGCAGGCAATCCTCACTATCTGTGCTGCGATCGCGCTATCACAGCATTGCGCTCGCGCACAGCAGAGCTATGAAGTGATCGCGCAGAATGGCGTCCCAATGAAAACTCGTGACGGCGTGACGCTCCGTGCAGACATCTATCGCCCCAAGGCCGACGGGAAATTTCCGGTCATCCTGATGCGCACGCCCTATGACAAGAGCGTGGGCTGGGCCGCTTCGCCGGCGTATCAAATTGCCGCGCATGGCTACGTCGTCGTCGTGCAAGATGTTCGCGGGCGATACACCTCGGAGGGCGAGTTTTATCCATTCCGCCACGAGTCGGACGACGGCTACGACACGGTCGAATGGGTTGCTGCACTGCCATCTTCGAACGGCAAAGTCGGAATGATCGGAGGCTCGTACGTCGGTGCGACACAGATGCTTGCTGCGATTGTCCATCCTCCGCATCTTGCGGGAATTTGCCCTGTCGTGACGGCCAGCAACTATCACGATAACTGGACGTATCAAGGCGGAGCGCTCGAACAGTGGTTCGATCAAAACTGGACGACCCAGCTGGCCACCAACACCCTGTGGCGATTGATCGCGAAAGGCACGAACGCGTTGCTAGGCGCGCCCACGCTTCCGCTTACCCAGTATCCAGCGTTCAATTACGCCGCGCTTCCAGCAGGCGCCGACGTCACCGCTCAAATCGCGCCGTATTATCTCGATTGGCTCGCGCACCCTTCCTATGACGCATATTGGAAGCAGTGGTCCATCGAGGAGCACTTTTCAGATATTCAAGTCCCCGCGCTGCACATCGGCGGCTGGTACGACATATTTCTAGATGGCACGCTAAGGAACTACATGGGAATTAAGGCGCACGGCGGTACGGACGCTGCTCGCAAAGGTCAGCGCCTCCTGGTACAAATCGGCGGACATGCCGGCTTTGGGCGGCGCATCGGCGACGTTGAATTCGGCGACGAGGCGCTCAAGTTCCCTTCTACCAGTGTCGTACTTAACTGGTACGATTATCTCTTCAAAGGTGTGCAGAACGAATTCGCCACGGAAGGGTCTGCTGCCGCCGGAAAACCAGTGCACATTTTTGTGATGGGCGAAAACAAGTACCACCAGGAGTCGGATTGGCCTCCGCCGGAAGGTAAACCCACTCGCTACTTCCTGCACTCCGGCGGATCGGCCAATTCTCTGCGAGGCGATGGCAGTCTCTCCGTCACGCCGCCGAAAAAAGAGACAGCCGACAAATTTACCTACGATCCAGCGAATCCTGTGCCTACCATCGGTGGCTCACTCTGCTGCGACCTCGAGCATTACGAACCGGGACCGCGCGATCAGCGCGCCGCCGAAAATCGCCCCGACGTGCTCGTTTATTCGACCAAGCCACTTGCCGAGGATACGGAAGTCACCGGCCAGGTCAACCTGGAGCTGTGGGCCAAATCGTCTGCAGTGGACACTGATTTTACGGCCAAGCTCGTGGACGTCTCACCTGACGGCTTTGCCACGAATCTGACCGATGGAATTCTCCGCATGCGCTATCGCGATTCTCAGGAGAAACCGGTGCTGATGAATCCGGACCAAGTCTACAAAATCTCGTTGGATCTTTGGGCCACCAGCAATGTTTTCAAGAAGGGCCACATCATGCGCCTGGAAGTATCCAGCAGCAATTTCCCGCGCTTTGATCGCAACCTGAACACCGGCGCGGAGCAGGCGACGAGTCGCGAGTTTGTCTCAGCCATCAACACGATACTCCATGACGACGAACACTCGTCGGCGCTCATAGTTCCTGTGATGCCTGCCGCACCCGCGCCATGATCATGTTGCACGACGCGAAAGGAGAACACTTTACGCATCATGGAGCGACTTTGCTTGGCGCCGTGACAGGAGAAATGTCCGCTGTTTTCGAGCGAAATTCCTGGATGGTCAACTCCAGGCGGCCCTCCTGGATTACGTAGAATTGGTCGCCCTTGACGTCGTGAAAGACCTGGTGGGTGCCGCTCGGCCAGGTTACTTCCACCGTCGATGCCATCGTTGCGCTCCCAAGACCAAAATTGGCTCGGAGATCGCTTTGGGAGAGGTAACTGCCGCCCGCGGCGATTTCCCGAATCTGCGAAATTTTCCCGGCCTCCAGACGGACGCGGGCTCCCAGGCCATCGCGATTGCTCTTCGTTCCCACCAGCTTGAAATTGACGAAATGATTTTCGTGAGAGCACGCGTTGCGCAAGACCGTCGGCGGATCGCCGTTATTAGCCACGACAACGTCGGTGCAGCCGTCGTTGTCGAAATCGGCGAAGGCGACGCCTCGGCCGGCGCGAGCTTCCAGAACACTCAAGCCTCCGAGCCCTGACGTCTCCTTGAATTTTCCGCCACCCTCGTTGTGGAACAATGAATTGTGTTGTTTGTAGTGCGTTTCCGGAGAAGTTTGCTCGATTTCGGGATAGACATGACCGTTGGCGATAAAGAGGTCGAGCCATCCGTCGTTGTCGTAATCTAAGAATCCGCCGCCGAAGCTCAGGACATCGCGCGTCGGGATCGTGATTCCCGCTTCGTCGCTTACCTCGTCGAAGTAGCCTTTACCTGAGTTGTGCCACAAATGGTCGGAGCTTTTCTGAAAGTCCGAAATATATAAGTCGAGCCAG
The DNA here is from genome assembly GCA_963832615.1 of uncultured Acidobacteriota bacterium. Classification (GTDB taxonomy): domain Bacteria; phylum Acidobacteriota; class Terriglobia; order Acidiferrales; family UBA7541; genus Acidiferrum. The sequence goes on along the minus strand of CAWHVA010000011.1, from coordinate 110,010 downwards.
CCATCGTTGTCGTAATCGCCCAACGAAATGCACATCGCGGCCATGGTTTGACCGCGTATGGTGAAGGCCATCCCCGCAGTCTCGCCGTTCTCTTGAAATTTTCCGTTGTGCAGGTTTTGGTAGAGGTATGCGGGTAATCCGTCGTTCGCAACAAATAGGTCAGGCCAGCCGTCATTGTCGTAGTCCGCCGCTCCGACGGACAAGTTCTTTCCATCGGGCTGAAGGATATGTGCCGCGGCCGAGACGTTGGTGAACGTGCCGTTGCCGTTGTTGTGATACAGCGCGTTGGGACTGCCGCGGTAGGCGCTCGGCGGACAACTGGAAAGCGCGCCGCCGATGTTGCAATAGCGCCTGCTATTTTCATCGAACGCGACGTAACTCCCGACGTAGAGATCGACCCGGCCGTCGCGGTCATAGTCGAAAAAAGTGGCGCCGGAATGAATCGGACCCGACTCCTTGCCGGCGACGCCAGCCTTTGCGGTCACGTCGGTGAAGGTTCCGTCGCCGTTGTTGTGGTACAGCACATTGCTGCCAAACTGCGTTACGAACAAATCGGGGAAACCGTCATTGTCGTAGTCTCCCCAAGCACAGCCGAGACCGTAGCCCGTGCCCGGCACGCCCGCTCTGTCGGTTACGTCCGTGAATGTGCCGTCGCCGTTGTTTCGATACAATGCGTTCTTGACGACGATACCCCGCTCGTAACGATCGCGCCCGTTCACGAAGTAAATATCCTGCCAGCCGTCGCGGTTGAAGTCGGAAACACAGACCCCCGGACCAAATTCCTCGAGATTGATGGAAATTCCCTTGTTTCCTTTGAAATGCGCGAACTTGATTCCAGCCGGCGCGGTAACATCCACAAATTGAGCCGGTGACGGCGTCTGATTTTGCGCGCTCGTATGGATTACGAAAGCGAACAGGAGATCGACCAGCACAAAGGAAATTCTTCTGCCTGAAAGTGATTCGCGCAGGGACGAAAGCCTGGATGGCACTCGCTTCCGTGCTCCAGCGCTCTGCGACGTTCGCGATGCTTTGGACCGCATGAAGTTTTGCGTACCGTCGCGTCGCATAGACTCGCCGGAACGCGCAGCTATCGATATCTTCGAATCACGAGATTGTGACGATCAGAGCGGTATAGCCCTAAAACGTATAGAATTACACTCCCTTTCGTGGAAAAGATCACCTGGCGAATGCGGAGCAGCGGCTCACGTTTCGGGACTCCCAGGAGTTCGGCCGTTCGGGGATCCGCAACGGTTACATCGATTTCTTCGTCGGAATAGCCTAGTTCGATACCGTACTCGCGTTCCAAGGTGGAGAACAGAGACCCTGTCTGCAATTGAGCCGAAAGCAATCCGGAAAATTGAGCGGCAGACAAGTAGCAGGTCTCCAGGGCAAACGGCTCGCCTGCCGCCTGCCGCAAACGCTCCAGCTTGAGAACACGACTTTTCGGGGAGAGCGACAGGCGCGCGGTGGCCTCCTCTTCATTGTCGATGATCTTCGCAAACAGGGTCTTCGAAATCGGCGCGAGTCTACGGCTTCCCATCTGCTCCGTGTAACTCATTAGCTTGTTGAAGTGAATTTTCGGAGCAGCCACAAACGTGCCCACGCCGCGCCGACGCTCAACGACTCCCTCGCGCTCAAGTGAAGCCAGCGCGTGGCGAGCCGTCATAAGGCTGACATTATGAAGTCGAGCGAGTTCCCTTTCTGAAGCCACAACATCCCCGGGCTTGAGTTCGCCGTCTTCGATGACGCGCCGTATTGCTCCCTGGATCCGCCTGTAGGCAGGAATCCCGTCCGCCGTCTTCGTCAACATCTCAATTTTCCTCGACTCCACCATGAGTTACACACCGACCGAAGAATTCGCCGCAGAACCTAAAGGACGATTAAGAACGCAAAAAGTTTGGCCCGCACCCTGACCATAACGATTTTCTTATGACATTTCCCGCAAACCGCTCTGTTTCAGAGCCCCAACCGCAATCCGGTACTTCCTCCCGGGACGCCACACCGCGTCCCAAGCGAAAAAAGTGATATAGAGCACTTATAGTGCAGTTTCGTGCCGGAGTGCAAATAAATTTCCACAGCGAGCGGTTTTCTCTTGACGAGAGAGTCATTCCGCTATATAGCTATGCGCCATCAGGGGCTCTGTCGTTATCTCGAATACGAAGGAAGAGTCGTTGCGGGCGCCGTGGGGTGGCAACCTCTTTCGAGGGAGCAATAATGAAAAACAGTTTGCGTGTCGTTTGTTGGGTGGCGGTCAGTTTGGCGCTTGCTTTCAGCGGAGCGCAGAAAGTGGTGGGACAGGAAGTAACCGCTACTGTGACCGGAACGGTTACGGATTCCAGCGGTGCAGCGGTGGTCGGGGCGGTGGTTAACGTCAAGTCAGTGGAACGCGGGGTCGTTTATTCCGCGACGACCAATGAGGTGGGTCTCTACCGCATTCCGCAGCTCCCGGTCGGTACCTATGAAGTGAGAGTTGAAAAAGCGGGGTTCTCTTCGGTTGCGTATCCAGCTTTTACGCTCTCGTTGAACCAAGTCGCCCGGATCGACGTTGAAATGAAGGTCGGACAGGTCAGCGAAACCGTGGAGGTGAGCGGCGCTGCGCCGATCCTCAAGACAGAAAGCACGCAGGTCGATACCATCATCGACGCGGCGACAAACGATGCGCTTCCTCTCGCCACGCGAAACTACGTCGAACTGACGCTCCTTTCTCCCGGCGCTGTTCATCCCGATCCCAGCAGCTTCAACAACGGCGACAACGTAGCCAGCGGGGGGCGGCCGTTCATTAACGGCAATCGCGAGCAGGCGAACAACTTTCTCCTCGATGGCATGGACAACAATCAGGTCTCAGACAACCTTCTTGGCTACACTCCGTCGCCTGACGCCATTCAGGAATTCAACTCCATCACCAATAATGCTCCCGCGGAGTTCGGAAACTTCATGGGCGGCATCGTCAGCGTGACCCTTAAGTCGGGCACCAACGGCTTTCACGGCGATGTCTGGGAATTCTTCCGCAACGACAAACTCAATGCCAACCAGTGGGAAAACAAGATCAATCCGAACTCACCGGAGATTCCTCGCGCGCCACTGCGCTGGAACATGTTTGGCGGAACCCTGGGCGGTCCGATCCTCAAGAATAAGCTCTTCTTCTTCGTCGACTACCAGGGACAGCGGTTCGACCATCCGCCGGCGGGCAGCTTCATCTCTGTGTACACACCCGCTGAACAGGCCGGTGATTTTTCGGCGCTCTTAAACGCGTCCACTCCGATCCAGCTTTACAACCCCTGTCAGGGGACTACTGGGCAGAATGGCACGGCCTGCGTCGCGGCCACAACTAGAACGCCGTTCCCGGGTAATATTATTCCCGCTAGCATGATCAGCCCCGTGGCGGCGGCCCTGTTCGCCTCGTCGCTTTATCCGAAGGCGATTAACAACAATCTGACCAACAACGCCATTCAGCTGAAATCCCAGGCCTTTAACAGCGACCAGGGCGACATCAAGGTTGACTACCGGCTCTCAAGCAAGGACATGATTTCAGGCCGCTTCACACGGGCCTACCAGATCGATCCTTAAACCAACTCGCAACTCCTTTTCGGCAATGGCCAAGCTACCGCGCCGATCTGGAGCGTTGTGGGCGACTGGACTCGCACCTTCCGCAGCGACCTCATCAACGATGCGCGCTTTGGCTGGAACCACATCACTCTCAACACCGGATCGACATTCGATACGTCAGTTGGGGCTTTTGGTCAAACCATTGGAATTCCTAACTCCAATCCGGCTGGGTTGGTCGGCCTTTTGGGCCTTGATTTTGGTGGGGGGACGCCGACCAGCCCGGGCAACGGCACGCTAACCAATATTGGCAACAGCCTAGTGACGCAAAACTTCGACAGTAAGGTATGGCAGGGCGATGATTCAATTACCTGGATCCGCGGCCACCACACGTTGAAATTTGGTGGCGAATACATGTTCGACAAGATTACCGTGTTCTACTCTGGGAACAGCGGGGAATTGGGCGGCATGGTCTTCGGCCCGAACTTCACTGCCTCCAGTCCGACCGCCCCGTTGAAGAATACGGGCGAAGGAATGGCCGACTTCTTCCTTGGCTTCCCCACCTCATTCGGGCGCGGCCTCACCAGCGGCGGGTGGCAACAGACCTCCAGTGTTATCTCCGGCTACGGCCAAGATACTTGGCGCGTCTCGGACCACCTCACCCTGACTCTGGGCTTGCGTTACGAAGCCCATACGCCGTGGGTTGAAGCAAACAATCAGCAGGACAACTTCGATCCCGTCACCGGTAAGCTGGAGACTGCCGGCCAAGGGGGCGCCAGCCGTTCGCTCTACAACGGCGTCTACGGCGGAAAGGCTTTCCAGCCGCGCCTTGGGTTTGCCTGGACGCCGGGGCGCTTTAACGGCCACACGGTCGTTCGTGGCGCTTTCACTGTCTCGGACTATCTGGAAGGAACGGGTACCAACCTGCGCCTGCCCATCAATCCGCCATTCAATGGCGGGGCGTCTGCGGGCGAATTCCAGACTCAATATCTCTCGCAAGCCCTCCCGACCACGACGGCGTCGGACGGCATCATTGCCGCGGCGCCCGCAGGGACGGCCTGCCCTAATTTCACTTGCTTTGACGGGCAGATCTTCCGTCTTTGGGACCAAAACGTTCAGCCGGCAATCGACGATCAGTGGAATCTGACCGTCCAGCACCAGTTCGGGAGCGACACCACCTTGCAGGTCGGATACGTCGGACAGACGGCCTATCACTTGATGGTGCCCTTCTTCTACGGCCAACCGGTGGCAGAACCCGCCAGCTCGTGCGGAAAGCCTCCATGCACGGCACCCAGCCCATTCTTTGCAAATGGCGACGGGCCCGCCTTGATTGCGGCGATTGACCCAACTGGTGGTGGCACCGTTTCCGGTACGCAATCCAACGGCAGGATGATGTACAACGCGCTGCAGGCCGTATTCCAGAAGTCGCAGAGCCACGGCTTGCAGTATCAGGTAGCCTACACGTACGGCAAATGCATGACGAACAACAGCGGTTACTATGGCACTTGGTCAAATGCCAGGGCCTCCAACACCGCTTCGCCGTACTGGCAGAACATTTACGACCCGAAGGCCGAATGGTCACCCTGCTACTACGATGAAACTCAAAACCTGACCGCCTACGCTGTTTATGAGCTGCCGCTTGGTAAGGGCAAGAAATTCGGCGGAGATATGAACAAGGCCGTTGACGCCGTCGTGGGTGGTTGGTCGGTTAGCCCGATCGTTACCCTTCACACGGGTTTCCCGATGAGCCTTTACAACAACGGTAAAGACCTGACAGGCACCGCCTCGCGCGGCTTGCGGCCGGATTGCAACGGCACCAACACCGTCTTCGGCCGACAGAACGCCACCGCAGCTCAAGGCGGCGGCATCCTATGGTTTGATCCCAGCAACTACTCCAACGCGGTAGGCTACGGCACTTGCGCACCACAGATCGGTCAATTGCGCGGGCCTGGTTTTTACAACTGGGATCTCAGCCTGCAGAAAAACTTCCACCTGACGGAACGGTTCAAGCTGCAATTCCGCGGCGATTTCCTGAACGCGTTCAACCGCGTCAACCTGGCGGCACCAAATACGACGGTGGCTACCTCCACAACCGGCGTGATTAGCTATTCACAACCGGCGAGAAACATTCAGTTTGCTTTGAAGCTCTACTACTGACGTTGACGATATACAATGAGGCAGGCGCGGACACCGCCTGCCTCGTTTTTGTTTCGAGCCGTACCAACTGAAGGTGTTTCTGGACAGCGACATAACGGGCAAATGACCAGAGTCTCGTGCGCAGTTGCCATCTCTAGCTTGGCGTTTGGTGTTTGGTTTCCCGCTTCGGTCCTAGTTGCTCAGGAGGTGAAGCCTAGCCCTTCTGCGGGAAGCGGCGCAGGAGTGACCGAGGAAAAGGCTATTGCTCTTGCGGAGCAAGGCCATTGTAAAGAAGCACTTCCATCTCTTAAGCGAACCTTAGGCGGTCAAGGATCGGCGGAAGGCAAGAAAAAGGCCGGCATCGTAGGGCTGCGCTGTGCGATGAGCATGGAGAGCCCGGACGCCGCACTGGATTTCGTGCGATTGCTGAACCACCAGTTTCCTCAGGATCCCGACATCCTTTTTGTTCTGGTCCACGCATACTCTGATCTTTCCACGCGGGTCGCGCAGAATCTCGCCAGCACCGCGCCGCAGTCACTGCCAGCTCATAAACTCAACGCCGAAGCCCTGGAGATGCAAGGGAAATGGGACGAGGCCCAGCGCGAGTATGAGGACATGATCGCGAAGGAACCCGATGCGCCGAGTTTGCATTATTTGCTCGGGAGACTCTTACTTTCGCGGCCTCAGCCTGACGCCAATTCCGCGCAGCGCGCAAAGGACGAATTCCAAAAAGAAATTCAGATTGATCCACGTAATGCGGGCGCCGAATACATTTTGGGAGAGATGGCGCGACAGGAATCGCAACTTGAGGAAGCCATTTCGCACTTTTCGCGAGCCGCCAAACTGGATCCGAGCTTTGGAGATGCCTTTATGGGCTGGGGATTTTGCCTAGTCACCCTGAAGCGCTACGAAGAAGCTATTCCCCCTTTGCGGGCCGCCGTGCGGTTACAGCAAGGCAATCCATCGGCGCACTACAACCTGGCAGTGGCGCTGAGCCGAACCGGTCAAAAAGAAGAAGCAGACAAGGAGTTTGCCATACATCGGCGATTGGCGCAGAAGCCCTCGCCGACGGAAGGAAACGCACAGTAACGCTTGAGCGCGAATCTTTGTTGAGCGTCTCGAAGAATGACGGAACTCCATTGATGACTCGGCGGCAATTGCTTGGAGCGTTGGCCACGACGGCGGTATTCGGGGCATGCCCGCGACTTCTGAGGGCGACCGTGCCTGGGCCGGAATTCCCGTTCGAACGGATTCCTGCCTCGGCCAGCGGCATTTCGTGGGTTCACGTGAATGGTAAGTCTCCCGAGAAATATCTACCCGAAACTACAGGGGCCGGCTGCGCGTTCGTGGATTACGACAACGACGGCTGGATGGACATCTATCTCGTCAACAGCGGCAAGTGCGATTTTTATGCGCCCGATCCTCCACTGCGGAACGCTTTATATCGAAACAACCGCGACGGCACCTTCACGGACGTCACCGAAAAGGCTGGCGTCGCGGCGGGCGGATATGGCCAAGGCGTTGCTGTCGGCGACTACGATCGCGACGGATTCCCCGATCTCTACGTGACCCAATACGGCCGCAGCATTTTGTACCACAACAACGGAGACGGCACGTTTACCGACGTGACCGAGAAAGCTGGTGTCGCCGCTCCCGGCTGGGCTTCCAGCGCTGTGTGGTTCGACTATGACAATGACGGCCTTCTGGATTTGTTCGTTGGGCAGTTCGTGCGTTTCAACAAAGAAGAGAACAAGCCGTGCGGCATTCACGACGACGGAAAGCATCACTATTGCATTCCTCAAATCTACCAGCCGATGCCCAGCTGGCTGTTCCGCAACAATGGAAACGGCACCTTTACCGACGTTTCCAAAGCCTCTGGTGTTGCTGACCATTTAGGGAAAGCCTGGGGCGTTGTAGCGACCGATATCAATAATGATGGCTGGATGGATTTATTCGTCACCAACGATACGGTCGCCAACTTTTTATTTCTGAATAGTGGAAAAAGAACCTTCACGGAGATCGGCACGGAAGCGGGTGTGGCGTTCAGCGCCAATGGGCGCCCACGCTCGGGAATGGGAGCGGATGCGGCTGATTTTAACGAAGATGGCTGGCAGGATCTTTTCGTCGCCAACATTGACCGCGAAAACTTCGCTATCTATCAGAATAACCGCGACAACACGTTCGACGATCTGGCCATTCCCACCGGGATTGCCAAGGCCACAAAATTCATGAGCGGCTGGGGCTTGAAATTTTTCGATTACGACAATGACGGCGAACTTGATCTGTTTCTTGCCAACGGCAATCCAGATGACCTTATCGGGTCCCTCCACAGTGAGGTTACTTACGAAGAGCCGCTGCTGCTCTTTCATAAAAACGGGAAATCGTTCGAAGATGTCAGCGCAAAAAGTGGGCCGGTCTTCTCCGCGAATATGTCCTACCGTGGATTGGCACTCGGAGATTTCAACAATGATGGCGCCGTGGACGTTCTGATTTCTGTGAACAACGGTGCGCCGGTCTTACTTCGAAATAATGCGGCCCGCCAAAACCACTGGCTCGGAGTTCATTTGATTGGAAAGAAGGCCAATCCGGACGCCATCGGCGCCGTGGTCACCTACAAAGCCGGGGACCTGACGCGCACTCGGCTAAAGACCGGCGCAGGCAGCTACCTCTCGTCTCATGACCCGCGCATGGTTCTGGGATTGGGGAAACGGACGGCGATCGACTCGCTGGAGATAAAGTGGCCGCAGCCCGGCGGCGAGATACAGCGTTTCAGCAATCTTCCCATCGACCGGTACGTCACCATTGTGGAGGGTGAAGAAAAATGGAAGTAGTGCAACGCTCGATCGCAAGCTTCACCATTTTCCTCACCGCGACGTTCTGTTTTGCAGCGCACGTGCGTTCGCAAGAGCCAAGTAACCCGCCGCCGACATTTACGAAGGATGTCGTGCCTATTCTGCAAAAGCATTGCCAGACCTGCCATCGTCCAGGTGAAGCGGCTCCCTTCTCCATGCTCACTTACGAAGATACGCTGCCCTGGGCGCTCACGATGAAGATGGTGGTGACCAGGAAAATCATGCCGCCTTGGTTTGCCGATCCCCAATACGGGCATTTCGCGAACGAACGATCGTTATCCGCGGACGAGATTCGAACTCTAGTGGCGTGGGTCAATGGAGGATCGCAGAAAGGCGCGCCGGAAAACATGCCTCCTCCCGCGAAGAATTTCGTGGAAGGCTGGGGTATTCCCACGCCAGACGTCGTCTTTCAACTTCCCAAGCCTTTTTCGGTTCCGACCGCCGGAGTCATGGACTATCAGTATGTGATCGTTCCGACGGGTTTTAAGGAGGATAAATGGGTAGAAGCGCTTGAGGTACGCCCCACCGATCGCGCCGTAGTGCATCACATCATCGCGTACCTTCGTGAACCCGGTTCCAACTACTTCAAGGACCAAAAGCCGGGTGTATTCTTCATCGCGCCACCTCCGAAAGCCGACGAGAAGACCGACACCAGCGCGTTGCCCAGCGATTTCCTTGTCGGCTACGCACCCGGACAGCCCGCTGAAATCCTGCACCCCGGTGAAGGCAAGCTCATCAAGGCAGGCTCCGACATCGTCTTTGAAGTACACTACACGCCAAACGGAAAGGCCACGACGGATCAGACCAAGCTTGGGCTCGTTCTTGCGAAGGCAGCACCGAAAGAGCGTGTCCTGACGCTCTCCGCCTCGAACGGAACATTCAAGATTCCTCCAGGCGATCCGGACTACAAGGTGAATGCGTCGTTCGAAGTACAAAAGTCCGTGAAGTTGGTCGGCCTGCACCCGCACATGCATTCGCGAGGAAAGTCGTTTGAATATCGGTTGACATTTCCAGATGGCAAAACAGAAACGATCCTGAGCGTTCCGGTCTACAACTGGCATTGGCAGCTTTGGTACAACCTTGTCGATCCCATTGACCTTCCCCAAGGCACAAAGATTGAATGCACCGCTCATTTCGACAATTCGCCAAACAATCCCGAAAACCCGGATCCTACCAAGTCGGTTATTTGGGGCCAGCAAAGCTGGGATGAAATGATGGTCGGATTTTTCAATTTGAAGTTCGACGCGGCGATGCCCGCGAAGGAAATTTCTATCCCAGGAGCGGTGCACACTCACTGATATGTTTCGACGCAGTCGAAATTTGTATCTTAGGGCGCTTGGACGATTCCTCGCACTGGCTCTGGTGTTTTGCTCTGTAGATCACTGCTCGGAGGCGCAGGACAAGACCGTTCGATTCCACGCGCTTGCCCTCGCCGAGCACGGGGGCATCCACAAGCCATTTGTGGATGCGGCAAGGATGTGGCTGGGAGAGCTGGCCAGCGAGAACGATTTCACGGTCGACTACATCGAAGACACTCAAAAGATCGATGACGCATTTCTCGCAAAATATGCCCTGTTTATCCAGCTGAACTATCCTCCCTACAACTGGACCGACACGGCCCAGGCTGCATTCATCAAGTACATCGAACAGGGCAAAGGCGGCTGGATCGGATTTCACCATGCAACGCTGTTGGGAGAGTTCGACGGCTTCCAGATGTGGCAATGGTTTCACCAGTTCATGGGAGGCATCCGGTTCAAAGATTACATCGCAAGTTTCGTCACCGGTACGGTCACTGTCGAAGACACAAATCATCCGGTGATGAAAGGCGTCGCATCGTTCTTCGTCATCGAAAATGAAGAGTGGTACACCTATGACACCACGCCGCGGCCGAATGTCCACGTGCTCGCCAGCGTGGATGAAAGGACGTATACGCCGGCCACCGACAAGAAGATGGGCGATCACCCCGTGATTTGGACAAACCAGCACGTCAAAGCAAGAAACGTTTACATTTTCATGGGGCATCGTCCGGAGCACTTCAACAACCCATCGTTCACACAGATTTTCAGCAACGCCATTTTTTGGGCTGCCGGTCAACAGGGGGCTCGCGAGAAATGATCCAGGCTCGTGTTTGTAAGAAAGTTCGTGGCAGAGGTTTTCTGTTTGCAGCGATTCCCGTACTGCTTGCGGCTTCTCTTTTCATGACTCTATCGAGCGGGCACGCCCGTGCCAACGACCCAGCCTTTAAGGTCCTCGCGTTCTATTCAACCGATGTTGAGCCGGATCACGTCAAAACCGCCAAAGACGCGCTCTTCTTCTATCAGGACTTGGCGGCAAAACATAACTTTATATTGGATACCACCACTGACTGGACGAAGCTCAACGAAAACTAAGCTATCTGATCCTGTGGCTCAACAACTTCCCGCAAATTCCCGAACAACGAGCGGCATTCGAAAAGTACATGGAGCACGGCGGCGGATGGATCGGCTTCCACGTCGCTGCATACAATGACAAAGATACGCATTGGCCATGGTTCGTCCAATTCCTCGGCGGAGCCGTGTTTTACACGAACAACTGGCCTGTGCTACCGGCGAAACTAACCGTCGATGATCCCACACACCCTGTGACCAAGGGTCTGCCTGCAATTTACGAAGCCCCTGCAAATGAGTGGTATCTCTGGAAGCCGAGCCCGCGTCTCAACAAAGACGTCCGTGTTTTCGTGACGCTCGATCCTTCCAACTATCCGATCGGAAAAAAGGACATCATCACCGAAGGCGATCTTCCCGTCGTCTGGACGAATACAAAATACAGGATGCTTTACATCAACATGGGTCACGGACCTATGGTTTACAGCGACCCGACCCAAAACAAACTTTTTGAGAACGCGATCCTGTGGCTCGGAAATAAGAACTAACTGCGTCGGCGGCTGGCATGGCGGAGGTTTTGAGTGACGATTATTCGAATGGCTGCGATTGTTCTTTGCTTTGTGTTCAGTGGCCGATGCCAGGCTCAAATACAGACTAGCAGTCAACCAGTGAAACATCTCCTCGTACTTGGCGAAGAAAAAGGCTACCGACATGAGTCGGTGTCGCACGCCATGGCCACGATCGAACACCTGGGCCGCGAGTCCGGCCTGTGGACGACTACGATTCGAACGGACACCGAAGTGCTCACAAAGCAGAAGCTCGAATACAACGCCAAGAATCTGAATGACTTCGACGCCGTTCTTTTCTACACCGGCGGCGAGTTGGAGATCAACCCGGAACAGAAGGCGGCGCTTCTCTCCTTTGTGCACGACGACGGCAAGGGCTTCGTCGGCGTGCACAGCGCGACCATCACGTTCACCTCCTGGCCCGAATATGGAGAAATGATCGGCGGATATTTCGACGAGCATCCTTGGGTCACGTTTGATGCACCCATCATCGTCGAGGATCCAAACTTCCCTGGCATGCAACAGTGGCCGACCTCCTTTGTTCTGAAGGACGAGATCTATCAGATGAAGGATTATTCGCGGGATAAGGTTCGCGTATTGATGCGCCTGGATGCTGGCAAACTCGATCTGAACAATCCGCACGTTCATCGAAAGGACCGCGATTTCGCCGTAACGTGGGCAAAAATGTACGGAAAAGGGCGCGTCTACTACTCGACACTTGGCCACGTCGAGCAAAATTGGGACGATCCTCGCTTTCAGAAAATGTACGTGGAAGCAATCAAGTGGGCGATGGGCCTTGTGAATGCCGATGTAACACCACGACCGCTCGCGGCTCAATCCGGAAAGGTTGGGAATGAGCGACCCATTATTGATTCGGACGCGATCGCGCCGCTTCTGAATCGCGGAAGTAAGTGACGCGATCGACGAGAGGTTTTGCTCGGGATTGTCGAAACGGAGGTCGGAGGTTTTATGTGGCAACTGTTCTTCGCATTGTTGTTGGCGCTCCCTCAGGCGCAAGCCCCTCGCGACATCTCGACGGCTGCGTCGGCGACTCCGACAGGTCATCCGATTCTGGCGCTGGGCTCACCCGCTCCTGACTTTTCTCTGCCCGGCGTCGATGGAAAGACCCACAGGCTCACGGACTACGCCGCTGCTCCGATTTTGGTCGTCGTTTTCACCTGCAATCACTGCCCGATCGCGCAAATGTACGAGCAGCGCATTCAGCAGCTCGAGACCGACTATCACGATCTTGGAGTCGCGGTCGTAGCCATCGAACCAAACGACCCGAAAGCTCTTCGCATCGACGAGTTGGATTCATCGGACATCAGCGACAGCCTCGAGGAGATGAAAATTCGATTCGAATACAAGCACCTCCACTACCCGTACCTCTACGACGGTGAAACACAATCGGTCACCCGGGCCTATGGTCCACAGGCTACGCCTCACGTCTTCATCTTCGACAAAGACCGCAAGCTACGCTACGAAGGCCGCATGGACAACAGCTATCGCAAAGAAATGGTGAACACTCAGGATGCTCGCAATGCCGTCGATGCCCTGCTGGCGAACCGCGAAGTAACGGTCAAGCACACCGGTGTTTTTGGATGTTCGACCAAGTGGAAGGAAAAGTCCGCTTCCAGCGCGGAGGCGCTTCGAAAGATCGCGGAGCAGCCCGTGAAACTGGACATGGTAACGGCTGACGACTTGAAACGCCTTCGGCAAAATCCGGGCAAGCACATGGTGTTGATTAGTTTCTGGGCAACATGGTGCGGTTCCTGCATCGACGAATTCGCAGACTTTCAAGATACGTTTCAGATGTATAAGGTTCGCGATTTCGAATTGATCACGGTGGCCGCGAACATGCCGGACGAAAAAGACGGCGTGCTCCGAATGCTTGAGAAAAAGCATGCCACCAGCCGGAACTTGTTATTCGCTTCGAATGACACGGCGGCCCTACAGGCGGCGTTTGACCCAACGTGGGAGTCGGCAGTCCCCTACACGGTTCTGCTCGATCCAAATGGCAATATTCTCTATAAGAATCTCGGAAGCGTAGACTTTCTTGAATTGCGGCGGACGATTTTGGCGAATCTTTCTTCGGACTACATTGGCTTTAACGAGTATTGGCGGACCGGTTCCACTTCAAGCTCCGTGAAGAGCGGCGGTCGATAAAATCTTGCCCGCTCGATACTACCGAACTCTCTCTGTTTGACGAGCATTACCCTTATCGGAGACTCATGGCCTATAGCTTTCTTGGGTTAGCGAGGGGGCATAGAGTAATCGTGGAGACTCGGTGCCGAAGCACATTGATCGCCTAACTTCCGGCTGAGACTCGCTCTCGAACCAGAGCGTCTCGCGAACCCCACGGCCACCACCAGAGAAATCCTCAGAGATGGAGGGGATTCGATCAGAGACACGCAAGCTGTTTGTGGTTTCAGATGGCCAAAACAGCGATTCCGGGACTTGTCCGGTTTACCTGAACTTACCAGGAGTTAGGCTGTTCGGCTCCGAACCCCCAGTCGGGGTTGCGTTACGCCTGAGCCCCCGCAGGCTTTGAATACCTGCGTCCAGTCAGAAAGGAGAAGATTGCTCCAATGAGCATAATTGCTCCGGTCGAAAGTAGGAGTGGAAACATAGATGGGTCGGTTCGTTCAGTTGCGCTGAACGTGACGAACGCTACGCCGAATAAAACTAGCAGCGCCGAATTTCTCCCGTGCGTCTTGGCGGCTAGGGCGAATGCTTGTTGTTCCTGTCGATTATTGCCTTCAACGACCGCACTTCTTCTTCGCATTGAGGACTACACGCTATACCGACGCCAGTGTCCTTCGAACATTCGCTGGAAGTACCTTTGAAGCAGTGCTTACAGGCTCCGACGGCGCCTGTTTGGGGATGTCTAAAACACTTCATCTAAATTCTCCGGTTAACCCAGCTTCTTTACACCAATACGGGCTCTTTCGCCGTTCTCACATTGCCATTGTTGTAGTTCTTTCCACACGAATCGCAGAACAGTGCCCGGTAGGTGGTGCCATCTTTTGCGCTGGCTTCCGGGAACGGGTTCCAACCCCTTGCTTTTGTAAGCTTGCCTGTCTGCGTCAAGGACTGGAACAGATGCTCGCAAATGTAGTCCATTCCATCCGCCTCTGCCTTTTTCGCCGCGGTAAGCTTGTGAATCCAGATTGTTTGCGCCATGTAGTGCCTCCGGCCTCAGGCACCAACTGTGGCACACGCGCAGACACACAAACACCTGCCCGGAGGGGCAGATGTGCCCCGCTAGCAACCAGGGTTCGACATTGAGACGCAATCTTATGGATGGGTTATGTCCTAGTGTTCGGTTACCCGGCTTACCAGGAGCTCGCAATTTCGTGTAGCAGTACCATTGAGTTTAGCTCCCCTCCAATGCTCGGTTTCGATCTCACGACAGCGCGTCGCCTGCGCTACGACTCCTTTTGCTGCAGAGACGCCAGATAGTCGCTGAGATCCTTGATGCGCTTTCGTACGGCAGGTTCGTTGTAATTGTCCAGGGAGCCGAAGATGGGTCCCCAAATGGGCATGTCGGACGAGCCATGCGAAAGGATACGCGTACCAAAGCGCAGCACGTCGGAGACGTACTCGTTGGGGAATTTCCCGCCATGGCGCTTGGCGAGCGTGGTCAGATCAGGCGGCGGCGTTTTGAGCACGAACGCGGCCGGTCCATCGCCCCGAGCGCCACTACCGTGACACGAAGCGCAATATTGCATATACGTTTGCTTGCCAGACGCGGCGATTGTCCGCGGCGTCGGTCCTTTGGCGACGGCCAGCTTACCTTGAACGCCTATGACGCAGCCCCCCAGAATCAGAACACCAAACAGAATGGCACGGCGCACAAACATGATCACCTCCCAGCAATTTCCGTCTAGTACGGTAGCAGTTCTTTTCGGAGCGAACCATGGGTGCCACGTCGTTGCGGATTTACTCCGCTGGCTGGTTTCGCTCCCGAATTACTTCGACCGAGCAGCCGGCGTGCAGAGCCACAGCCTCAGACTTATCCCAATCACTCGGCCGGCTGCTGCCACACCACCTGGTACTTGTAGACGCGTCAGTGCGGTGGAGAAGAACCAAATTCTTCTCTTGCGCGAATCGATCCAGCTCACCGGCAGTCGGAAAGCGAGTTGTCTTCCAAAAGGCTCCGGCAAGATTCGAGCCAAAAAAAAGCGGGGGCTGACTGCGCCCCCGCTTAGAGTGTGGAAACTAGGTACTCAGTGGGTCGTTGCAAACGCCACCTTGTGGAACGTTGAGTATTCCGCCTCAAATTTCTTCACTACCGGGATGCCCTCAATGAACCGCGCCATGATCCTCTCGATCTGTGGATACACTTCGCGATTGTAGAGCTCCGCGTACTCCTTCGACTCCCACAAACTGATTGCTTCCAGCTCCCTCTTTTCCGGGGTCACTAGCAACAACTCATCCAGAAAACCCTTCTGCCTGCGAAGCAGGGGCAGGATTTCCTTTTCAAACGTGACCGGAAGTTCGTTAACTACATTCGGCTTCAGTTGCAACACGACTTCACGTGCGAACATATAAGCCTTCCTCTCTTAGCGTGGGGAGCGATGCCGCTGATCCTCTCCGTTTTCTCTACAGAGCGCAGGATCGAAAGTTCATTCCGTTCCCCACGACACTTTCGCATTCAGCTCCTACAATTGCTGTGCCCCGCGTCACCTGCTAACGTATCCAGCATCACATTGGTAGAAATAAAATCGCTCTACGTGTACGGTGAAAACGCAAAACGGTCCTGTCTTCTCCACTTTGAGCTAATGATTGAAGCCCGTTCTAGGCTGAACTTGGGGCAATGCGAGGTCGAGCTACGGCGCCGATGCCTGGTAACCGCATCGGTCAAGTCCTCGTAAACGCCATTATAAAAGGGCGCCCGTTTGAAGTAGGTTTTGATTGTTCGCATCAACACCTACAACAAGGAGCGCCCTCATGAATGATGCCAAGTATATTGGGATGGATGTGCATACAGCAACGATCTCGGTGGCGGTTCGGGATTCGAGCGGAAATCTGGTGATGGAATCCACACTCGAAACGAAAGCCGAGCACTATTCTTGAGTTTGTCCATGGGCTGAGCGGAAGTTTGCACGTGAGCTTTGAGGAAGGCACTTGTGCCGCTTGGTTGTACGATCTTTTGAAGCCTCACGTTACGAAGTGTTGGTTTGCGATTCGCGTAAAAATGCCCTGCTGAGAGTTGGAAACAAGAACGACCGTGAGGATGCACGGAAATTGTCCGAACTGTTGTGCCTGGACAAGCTCCATCCGGTCTATCATGGAGAAACGGCATCCGCATGCTGAAGGAATTGGCACGTAGTTATCTGACGATCACCAGGGATCTGACGCGCGTGATGAATCGGCTGAAGGCGATCTATCGAGGTTGGGGTATTGCTTGTGCCGGCAAGCAAGTGTATGCACCTCGCTACCGTGCCGAATGGCTCGCGAAGATCACCGAACCCGGCGTGCGCCGTCGCGCCGAACTGTACTACCAGCAGTTCGATGCCTTAGCTGCTTTGCGCCAGGAAGTGCGCCGAGAGCTATTGGCGGAATCCCGGAAGCATCCGCGCCACGAGATTGCTGCGGCAGATTCCCTCGATTGGCCCGATCCGCGCCGTTTTGTTGATCGCTCTGATGCAGACACCCCATCGCTTCCGTACCAAGCGCCAACTGTGGGCCTACTGCGGACTTGCACTGAGAACCTACGACAGCGGGCAATATCGCTTTGTTGGCGGTCAGCTGAAACGTTCCAAGAAAGCTGCGACCATTCGCGGGCTGAATACGAACCATAATCATGATCTGAAAAATATCTTTAAGGGTGCGGCCATGAGCGGCTGCCACCGCTGGGCCGCTCCAGAATTTTTACCGAACTTGTATTGCCAATGGGATGAGACCAACGATGGCTCGTCTGACCTTGGCGCGGAAGATCGCGGCGATCACTTTGCTCGTCTGGAAGAAAGGAGTTAGTTTCGACGCCGAACAGTTAAAACAAGCAGCTTGAGCGCCTGGTGGGAACTCTTTTCCTCGCGGGATTCATGTTTGGCGGCATCTGTCGGTTCTTCTGACGCTTGGTTCGAGGGTGAGTATCCATAACCGTTAAGTGGAGACTGTGTTTCAAGCACCAACCATCTCTCGATTAACCATATGCCCCCTCGGATAACCAGAAAAAGCTATAGGCCTTCGAGTCTCAGATAGAACCATGGTTGGCACTTTTTGAGCGGTACTGCTTGTTGATTCAGAAACCGAAGGCGTCGTCACGACAACAACATGACTCTGCGAAAAAAGAGAACCCCAAGAGCCCCCCAACATTACATGGGCTGGAGAGCTGGGCAACAATCCTTGCTCCTTCCAGTCGCCGGGGAATTTTTTCCCTTGACTCTCCCCTTTATAGAACGCGGTTACCGGAAAAGTGAAATCAGCCCAAAAACCACTTGTACGATTACGCGACTCTCCAGGAACTTGTTGAATAAATCCTTTCAAATCAACAAATCCGTGTAAACAAGTTCCTGGCACTAGCGACGCGTCGAAGACGCTGTCTGGGCTAATCAGATGGGATGAGAAGGCCGGTCTCCAGCGGGATGCGTTACGCTCCCAATGATCGACGTGCTTTAAGCACAAAAAAGGAGACCGGCGATGAAGAAGATTAGCACTATGCAGGCATTTGGGAACGAAATTTTCAAGGAGCAAAAGCTGACGATCGGTGTGGATCTGGGAGATCGCTGGTCGTTCTACTGTGTTTTAGATGAAGCCGGCAAAATCATTCTGGAACAGAAATTGCCGACGACACCGGAAGCGATGAAGCAGACATTTGGAAAGATACCGCGAAGTCTCATCGCCCTGGAGACCGGAACACATTCGCCATGGGCAAGCCGGCTGTTAACGGAGCTGGAACACGAAGTGATCGTGGCGCACGCACAAAAGGTGCAATTGATCACCAAGAGCAATCGAAAAGATGATCGACACGATGCGCGGACACTGGCACGGCTGGCGCGAATCGATCCCGAGCTGTTGGGACCGGTGCGGCATCGCAGTGCCAAGGCGCAAATTCATCTGACGGTGATCCGCGCGCGCGCGGAACTGGTGAGTGCTCGAACGGCCTTGGTGAACGCAGCCCGCGGGTTGGCGAAGTCCTTTGGTCAACGACTGCCCAAGTGTGGCACACAACAGGTGAGCGGGAAGTTGGCCGAGGGATTGAGCGCGGAGTTGCGCGAGGTTCTGGAGCCGCTATTGCGAGAGGTCGAATCGCTGAACGAGCGCGTCAAGGAATACGACGAGCGGATGGAGAAAATCGCCAAGGAAGTGTACCCGGAAGTGTCCTTGCTCAAGCAGGTGAAGGGTGTAGGAACGCAGATCGCGCTGACGTATGTCCTGACGATAGAAGACCCACACCGGTTTCTGAAGAGTCGCGAGGTAGGTTGTTTTCTGGGATTGAAACCTGGCCGGAGGAACTCCGGGGAGAGCGAACCACAGAAGGGTATCAGCAAAGAAGGAGACCGCTTTCTGCGAACGATGATGGTGCAGGGAGCGCATTACATTCTGGGGCCTTTTGGAGAAGACAGTGATCTGCGGAGATGGGGAATGAAGCTTGCAGAGCGAGGAGGAAAAAATGCCAAGAAACGAGCGGTGGTTGCCGTGGCTCGAAAGTTGGCGGTACTGCTGCATCGGTTGTGGGTAAGCGGAGAGGTGTACGAACCATTGCGCAATAGCCAGAAAGCGATGCGCGCAGTGGCTTAGAGAGTTTCGATCCAGACAGCCGAGCTTGACCGCCGAGTCCAGGTGACTGCGACTAACTCCTGGGGCCCAACTCCCACAGAAGTGGGGAGAGAGGTCGATAATCAGGTAGCAGCACCTACTGAACGAGAACACCCACCTTGCACCGGGCGAATATCGCTCACAAAGAGTGCGGATGAAACGATGGCGACAGGGGCGGCTTGGCTGAATGGGAACCGACTCTAAGAAAGAAGAAAGTCAAAGTGTGCTTGACATCAACCGGCCTTCTCATGGAAGGAGTTGAAGAAGCACTCCGGGCACGATTGCCCTGAGAGCGAGAGAAGCATACGATGTGCGAAGTAGAGGCCCAATTTGGAAATTCCGGTTAGAACTCGGCCTATTTTCACTTCACGGAGACGCAACAATGGCTGCTTCGGGAATTGCAATCGTATCTACCGAGCTGAGATCACATTTTCTCGATGGATTGGCTCCATCTGCCTGCGAGCGAATCCTGGGAGCTGCAACACAGCGCAGATTCCGCGCTAATTCTGTGGTCACAAACCATGGCCACTCTGCCGACCATCTTTTCCTGCTAACGAAAGGCCTCGTCAGATTTTTCTTCATTACAGATGAGGGCAGGAAGCTTCTCTTTCGGTGGCTTGGACCACGAGATCTATTCGGCGGTATGACTGTTTTGTCGGTCCATTCTTCTTATCTCTTCAGTACGGAAACGGTAACGGACACCTCGGTGTTGGTGTGGGAGCGTCCCACAATCCGAGGCCTTATCGCACAGCATCCCAGGTTGCTGGAGAACGCGTTGGTAACTGCGTCAGACTATCTGGCTTGGCATCTGAGGCCCATATAGGTTTAGCTTGCCATACCGCGCGACAGCGGGTTGCTCAAGTACTCGTTACTCTGGCTCGCACAGTCGGAGAAAACGCTCCAGGTGGTATCGCACTCCGTATTACCAACGAGGAGTTGGCGAACGCGGCGAACGTCACGCCATTCACTGCGAGCCGCCTGATGACCGCGTGGCAGCGCAACCGCGCTCTGGTAAAACGTCGCGGCAAGGTGCTGCTCCTTTCACCAGAACGGCTTTCTTGGATATGATATAACTCCGGTTCAATTTACCTCGTCCCTTTCCCGCTTCTGTGGCATCGGTGTTCGAGAACTTTTGCAGCAATTGAGGTACTCAACTCCTGGTAAGCGCGAAAACCGGGCAAGTGAAATCGGCCCAAAAACCACTTGTACGATTACCCGACTCTAACCGGGAGTTAGGCCCGAATCGCGGGCGAACACGACTACCTCGGCACCCTATGGGTTAACCTCAGCACCGTTTGTGCACTCCGTGTCAACTGTTCTTCATGAAAAGCTGGCGAGAGTAAGCATCTCCCTGTCACTCTTGGGTGTAATCGTGCATAGCGTTCCTGGCGGACCGACCCAGCGATTCCTGTTCCCGGCCCGCACATGACAGGAGTCACATGCACGAGCGAGCGCATCTTGAAAAAACAAGTTCTTCATTCAAGAAGGAAACACGGGCGAGTTGAAACGCCTCAGGGCGTGTGGGTCGTCTGGCGATGCGGCCGAAATGAAGATACGTCGCGAGTTAGAGATCTGAGTGTGGGTGGTCTGTTTATCGAAACTTTGAAGGTATGCCCTGCCGACGCGACGGTTGAACTTCATTTTCTTGTAGAGGACGGAGAGATCACGGCCGATGCCACGGTCCGGTACGTCAAGGCTGGGAGTGGACTGGGTCTCAAATTCAAGACTGTTCGCACCGAAGATCAGGCACGTTTCGCGGCAATGATAAAAAGGCTGATCCTTCCAGGCTAAGGTGCCAACCAGACAAGTGGTTTTCAGATGTCCGGTTACCCGACGCAATATAAAAGGGCGCCCCTTTGGGAGTAGGGTTTTGAGATTTGATACGCGAAGCAGCGTATCGTTCTGATCGCGGAACTCAACTGGCGCATCCGTGAAGCTTTCGGAGTAATCGCTGCCTCCGCATTGTTCGACGATCGGTTGGCACGGCTGCGGGGTATCGACAAGGCGACCCACTGCATCGACATCATCCTCTCTGAGTTCGTAGTTTCAGGCGAACATCGAGCCCACGGATCGAGGGAACAGGAGTCTTTCGAAATGCGGAGCTAGTTGGAGTAGTGCGCGGCCCGTACCCGGCATGGCACAGCTGAGGGAAAACCTATGCTCCAAAATCCAGGCGACGGTTTCAAGAACTCTATGGCCACCAGCCTTAGCCGTCTTCCGCCGAGCTGCATGGGCCCGAGGTAGACAATTTGAGACTCCGCGGTTTCCCCGGTAGCCTGATTGACCAGCAGTAGTTTTTGGTGTCGAGTTACGGGCGCTTTCAGCGCGATAAGTCCACCCCAGAGGCTCACCTTCATGGAATATGCCTCTTCGACAAGAAAGCGTTTGTGAGAGTCGGGCTCAAAGATTCTCAGAGGAACACGTAGGGTCACGCGACCGCTGCGTCTGGTTTCTGTCCCGTTTCTGCCAGACATATTCCCTCCTAGGAGTTATGGCTGGGTAGGTAAGGGCAGAATCAGCTAGGGGTTCGACAACTTCAATAGTACCTGAGAGTTCTATGATGCTTGTTGAGGCACACGCCGGAACGGACCGTCGGGAAGTTCGCGTGAAGATCAACCCGATGAACACAATTAAGCCGGTTTAGCCTGCTTCAGGTAGCTTCTCGATCAAGACTTCATCAGATCTTGAATTGACTCCAGAAGTCCATCGAGGCCGTCCCCCTTCTTTAGCACCAAGTCTATTCCAGCAGCTGTCGTCATCGCCTTGCTCACAGATTGCTCGTACAAGGTGAACAGAACGATGCGCGCTTGTGGCAAGTCTTTCCTGATGATCGAGGCTGCTTCGACCCCGCTTAGCCCAGGCCTCCTGAAATCCAATAGAACTAAGTCGGGTTTCAGTTCTTTTGCTTTCTGGATGGCGTTGAGTCCATCCACGGCCTCGCCGCATACCTCCAAGTCCGTTCCAGCTTCGATGAGCGCACGAACGACAGATCGGGCGATCACGTTGTCGTCTGCGACGAGAATCCGCTCTCGCACAGAAATTGAGGGCAACCTAATCCGCGTGGCTGCGGGTTCACTTACGGGGGACGCCATAAGTACCGGATAATGCCTACCCACGTCTATTCAAAACAACACAGGGATTGCTGTACCGAGGCCATTTCAGTCAGGACTGGACAATTTCATTTCGGAGCGCGTATCGAACCAGTTCGGCAATCGAGTGAACGTCCAAGCGCCTCATTATATTGGACCGATGAGTTTCAAAGGTTTTGATGCTCATTCCAAGAGCTGTGGCAATCTCGTGTCCTGGCTTGCCTTCCGCCAGTAATTTAGTAATCTCCAATTGACGCGGTGTCAGACGATTAGCATCTGGTTTCTTGCTCGAATTTCCGGCTTTACGCAAATAACCATCCAAAATCGCGTCCGCGACATCCGAGGTGAAAAATGTCCTGTTATGCGATACGGCTTCGATTGCATTAATTAGATCGCGTCCGGTGTCTGACTTCAGCATGAAGCCTTTTGCGCCTGCAGCCACCACTTGGCGCACCAGGCTATCTGACCGATCTATGGTCAGAATCAGAATCTTGGCATTTTTGTCGCGCCGAATAATTTCCCGAGCGGCTTCCAATCCACTAAGTTCTGGCATTCGAATATCTAATACCGTGACGTGTGGTTTTGTCGCCGAAACTTTCTCCACAGCTTCTGTTCCGTCGCATGCCTCCGCGACTACGCTCCACCCTGGGCGCGCTTCGAGCAGACTGCGAAGCCCCTCTCGTATCACCGGGTGGTCATCCGCTACGACGATTCGGAGGGTTTCCATTTTCGATACTTATTAATTAATTTGGCTAGGACTAGCAGCGTCCTTGCCTAGCACGGATGGTAATGCTAGAAGTGACCTGTAGGCAAACCTTTCGTGATCCGATCAGACGGAAAGATTTTTCGAGGATGCGGAGCCACGGGCAACAAGCTTCAGTTCCAACGCCACTGTGATCCATCCTGGCG
The DNA here is from genome assembly GCA_963832615.1 of uncultured Acidobacteriota bacterium. Taxonomy (GTDB): domain Bacteria; phylum Acidobacteriota; class Terriglobia; order Acidiferrales; family UBA7541; genus Acidiferrum. Next base: position 86,785 of record CAWHVA010000011.1, on the reverse strand, counting down.
TCTGGAATACCGTCAGGTTCTTTCAGAGCGCGATCCGAAGAACTTCCGTCCAGGCTTGCTGAACTCTAGGAAGCAGTCCTTTTTTCGTGTCCGCCCAAATGCCAGCCGGTATGCAGACCACTTTATGGCCTCGGGCCCGTTTCCCGGACCAGCTCTTTAACCGGATCCCTTTACATTACCCAAAAGATCGATTTCGACGGTTATGCCGCATCGTAGCCCGCCGATTCTCGGGCGTAGCACTCAGTCTCAGGTATTTTAGTGGTGGGCCAATCCCTAGACCCTAAGGAACCTTGAAATCGATGCTTCCTTCGCCCTTCCTTGGCTCCAGCTACGCCCCTATTTTCCTCGCCTGCGCTCTGACCTTCGCCCAACGCCTCTTCGACGCCGTCGGATTCTCGAATCGGAGCAGATTCAATTCTTGTTGGGACGAATATCAATGCGAACCACAGAGAAATATCTTGGTTGCAAACAAACGTTTGAAAGTTTGACGTTCGATTAACCGAGCTATACGTCGAAGTGAAATAGCATGTCATCTTGCGGCTGAGGCGTTCGTGGTAGCTGAACCGACTAGCTATGTCGTTTGGGGTTGCCTATCAGTCGGCTGATAGGCATTCGACCAAGGTGCTTGAAGCCACTCGCTTAGATGCCTGATCTGACAGACCAGATTTTGATCTTTCGACCAGGGTGCCTGGAGCCACGCGCGTAAGCTCCTGATTCGGCGCGACAGCTTTCCATTCCGTCGAACTTTCGGCCTCATCCCTCGCGCTGCCGTCAGTAAGACGGCTCCCAGTAATCCCGTTTCTGCAAGCGTCCAATTTCTTGCCCGAGCGAAAGTGATGGACCACCAACGACCCAACGACTGACTCCAAATGCGAATCGACATTGAGATCTGAGCGGGAGTAACGCGAATCGCAGTGACAACTGGAGATGCGGATGGTCCAGAGGTCTGCAGACACCCAGGTGTGACCGTTTGGAGCGCTGTGCCGTAAGTAGGCGCTTTCTCGGAGGCGGTGAGTTCGGCAATCGCAGGACTGCTGGAATAGAAGCTCTCCAAACACTGAGCCCAGGGTTTGACGTCGTTGAAATGGAACTCCGCAGCGGCTTCTTCGATCAGCACTTGAGATATATGCTGAATCCGCTTAAGGTCGGCGCGAACAAGGGCATGATCACAGAGAAGGTTGATCACGCGTGGAATCCCTCTGGAATGGAGATGAACCGCTTCCACCGCTTCACGTGGAAAGATTGATTGAGATTTGGCGCCGGCGATTCTCAGCCGGTGGCAGATGTAATCGTCAGTGTCCTTTAACGTTAGGGGCGCGGTTTTGCAGCGGACCGTGACGTGCTGCAGGAGTTCGCGCAACTCGATTTGCCTGAGTTTGTCTTCAATTTGTGGTTGTCCAGATAGGACCACCTGTAGCAAGTTTTTGCGGACGGGCAGGCTTAATAACGATCGAATTTCCGCGAGCAATCCTATAGTGAGCAGATGGGCCTCATCCACAATTAGCACAGCAGTGCCGCCATGATCCCGCACGTCGATCAACATCTCAAGGAGTGCGGCCAAACGTTGAGGCTTGCTCGTTGCCCCACACGGCACCTCGAAGTCATCCAAGATGGCCTCCAGGAGTTCCTCTCGCGTCAAAGTTGGGTTCACTACGAGCGCTGTTGCAATTTTATACTTGGCCCTGGCACTCATCTTCAAGAGATGCAGGGCAGCATACAGAAGGGTTGTCTTGCCCGTTCCGACTTCCCCCAACAGCAGGATCAGGCCCTTCCGGTCCAGGATCCCGCGTGTCAGCTGTTGCAACGTCTCGTTCGTCGGTCGTGTCAGGTGCAGAAAATGAGGATCGCAGGTCAAGTTGAAAGGATTCTCGCGAAATCCGAAAGAGTTTTCGTACATGTTTGCTCAGCGCAGCGTGGGTTCAATCAAATAGAAAATGGACGCATGAATTACTGGGGGGGGCAGTTTCCTAAATTAGGACTTTCTAGGGAGCCTGTCAACTGGCGTTGCGGGCCTTTGTAGGAACACACAGGCCTTTAAAAAGCGGGCCGGAGACATTTCCATTTTTTTCTTAGGACAACACTGTCCCCCAGGCCAGTTGTCGCCGACCGATGGTGGCCAAAGAATCATAGGAAAGCTTGGGGGCCATACCATGAAAAAAGCTGCTGTTCTTATCGTCACCGTTTTCCTGACGTGTCCCACTTTCGCGGCGTCGAAAGCAGGGAACAGAAGCGCCTTGCAACGTGCGGCCAGGTCTTCAAGGAAATTATGGACATTCCCGACGGGATTCCGAAGGACCTGCTCAACAAGGCCGAATGCGTCATTGTGATTCCCTCCGTCTTGAAGTTCGCGTTTGGCGTCGGAGGCGATTTTGGTCGCGGTGCCATTACTTGTCGCAGCGGCCAACACTTTACGGGACGCTGGAGCGCTCCTGCACTGTTTGCACTCGAAGGCGCAAACATCGGATTCCAGTTGGGCGGTCAGGCCACCGATTTCGTGCTCCTGGTCATGAACCCCAAAGGTGCGAACTCCATTATGAGCAGCAAAGTGAAGCTTGGTGCCGATGCTTCGGCCGCAGCTGGCCCCAAGGGTCGCACAGCAGCGGCGGATACCGACATTGTGATGAGAGCGGAGGTCCTCAGTTACTCTCGCTCCCGCGGCCTGTTTGCCGGCATCTCGCTCGAGGGCTCCACGCTTCGTTCCGATGGCAGCGCCAACAAGAAGCTCTATGGCCGCGACCTCAGCGCCAAGGAGATTGTGCGCGAAGGCAAGGTCGGCGTCCCAGCGTCTGGCCGCGAGCTGGTGTCCTTATTGGATAGAGATTCCCCTAAGAACGAGTCCGACCCTGTATCTCTGAAGGAATAGTCCAGCCCTCAAGGTTCCCCCAACAACGTATTCGGGCTATTCGATGAATTGGCAACATTTAGCACGGAGAGAACAATGCGCTCGACAAAATGGATCCTTGCCCTTGCGGTTGGAGTCTTCATGTTCACCGGCAATGGCGCGATGGCACAGGGTAATGGAAACGGGCATGGAAAGGGTCATGAGAAACATGACGAGGATGATGATCGCGACGAACACTACTACAACGACCACGATCGGGAATCCATGCGCGGTTGGTACGAAGATCACCAGAACAACCTTCCACCCGGTCTTGCCAAAAGAGATCAACTACCTCCCGGATTGGAAAAGCAACTTGTGCGACGCGGTACGCTCCCGCCTGGCCTCCAAAAACGGCTCCAACCTTGTCCCGAAAACCTGGAACGGCGGCTCCCTCCTCCGCCGCCTGAGTGCGACCACGTGCTGGTAGGCGGACACATCGTTCTGCTGAACCGAAGAACCAACGTGGTGGTGGACATCGTCCATTTCGAGGTTCGTTAGTTCGATCGGCGTTCTAAAGCATTTAACGCGACGTGAGGAGGTAAAAATGTCTGAAGCGACGGGGATGTGGGAAGGCTTGATGGATTTTTCTTTCCGTAGATATGCCACCCGAGGATGCTGAAGTTTCTTTACGCGATACACCTACTGGCAGGACTGATCGCCGCAGTTGCCTGGGTCGCACTGGCCTTTCAACAGGCTCCGGTTCAAGGTTTGCTCGCCTTGCTCGGCGCACTAGTTGGATACGCTTTGTGGATTCTGTACTGTCGCGTCGCGCTGGAAGTGCTCGCGGCGGTGTTCCGCATGGCCGAGGCTATCGCTCCTGGGCGTTCAGATTCTCAGCCACATGAGTATGCCGAGTCGCGGGTCGCAGAAATGGTTGGTTCGGACTGAAACCGGTGGTAAGGAACATGGAATCGATATTAGGCCTTAGCGATGCCAGGCCACGCTCCTCGCCACTTGAGGGAGTTCCCGTTATCCGCGCTCTGCAAGCGGAATCCGCCTTGTGTCAACTCCGACGGCGCGAGTGGTGGCTGTGGCTGTCGGCGTTCCTAGTGACCACGCTTTCCGCAGTGGCCTTCTTGCTTTCCTCGTTCGCCTCTCTCTTCCGGCGCACCGGTCATTTTTACGACCTGCGTTCGGATCAGGTTCGCTGGGGCGTGATGTGCTTGCTTCTGCTGTTCAACGGCTGGCTCCTCTACCGGCACTGGTCGCTCCGGCGGCTACGGAGACAACTGACCGAGCAGAGTGCCAGTTCGGCATCGCACGCCGGCCAAATCTTGGACCCTACCAGTTTGGATCCGGCCACCGGCTTGTACACCCGTGGTTTCATTGAACAGCGACTTGGAAAGGAGATTGCCCGCGCCAAGCGGCAAAACGCTTCGCTCAGCCTAGCCACAATTCACATCGACGAGTTCGACGAGGTCAGCGAGCGTAATGGTCTCTCGGCAACGGATGCGGCGTTAAAAGAACTCGCGCGGCGCCTGAAGAAGGCGTGCCGCGGTTCCGACTTTGCCGTGCGCTGGGCCACTGACGATTTCCTGTTGGTACTGCCGGAATGCAACTTGGGCGAAGTCGAGCTGGTCTTAAGGCGCCTCGGTCCTGTGGAACTGACCTGCCTCGGTCGGAGGATCAATCTCACGTACACGACCGGATGGGTGGACTACCAGCCTGGCGACACTCCCTCGGATTTGCTTAAGCGCGCTTCGCAAATTCTTCACCTTTACGAGAATGTTGCTTACAGGGTTCCGAGAACCCTTTAAGACCGGCCTCGTTAGAGATAACGCGGAAACCTGACAAGTGGCCTCATTGTCCGGTCCGAAGGAGATTTGGCCAGCGAGGGTGTTGTCGCGGTAGATGCGGATGCCGAAGTAGATCAGCAGGAACGACGCCACCATGATGGTGTAGCCGAGAGCCATGCTGTGGCCGGAGCCGATCTTGTCGGCGAGGAGAAGCGAGCCGCCCATAAGGACGGAGATGATGAGGCCGGAGATGGAAAACAGGAACTGAGGTTCGGACCGTCACACTCGGGTTGGCCAAGGTATTTACCCTATTGTTCCGGTTTCTTGCTTTTGCCAAGCTCGCTTCGCCAACTGTTTTACCTCTCTCGAATTACCCCAGACCCGGGACTCCGACCCCCGGGTCTCTTTTTTTACTCTATCCGCCGTGCCGCTTCTTGTCCCGGTAGTTCGCCCAACAGCGATGAATGGCAAGGACTAACGCGATGCCGATAAATCCATGTCTTCACGATGGCAGATGATGCCGTCTCGTTATTAACGATTGGGAACTTCGATTGACAGTGGACCGGAGGATAGTCGAAATATAGATTATCGGAGCTCACCCGTGCCACGAAAAAATGGTTTCGCAGTTTTGACAATTTTAGTTCTAATCCTTCCTGTTGGTTCCTGGTTTCTGTGGCTGAATCGTCCGCCTCACCCCAGCGTATCCGGCCGCAGCCAAATCACGCACGACGGACTAGTGAAAACTAATTTGGCTTCTGATGGCTCGATTCTGTATTTCACGGAAATATCCGGAGAGAGTTCAATTATTTCAAAAGTTGCCATCACGGGTGGCGATGTTTCCAAATTTCTCAGCACTTTTCCGAGTGTCCAGTTACTCGATGTCTCTACGACCCATTCTTCTTTGCTGGCAGCTGAAAACAGGGTGGGGCCGTCCTCGGAGAAACCCTTTTGGGTGTATCCGTTGCAAGGTGGCCCCGCTAAACGCTTCGGCGATCTAACTGGCCAGGAAGCCGTGTGGGCTCCCGATGGGCAGCACGTACTTTTGGTGAAAGGTTCTGGTCTATATATCGCCACAGCGAATGGCGGGCCGGCCAAAGAGCTTGTTAAAGTGGAGGGAACGCCCTACTTCCCGCGATTTTCACCCAATGGCCAGCGCGTCCGTTTCAGCGTTGGGGATATCTCTCAGAACACATCTTCGATCTGGGAAGTGAACAGCGACGGCTCGGGTCTGCATGCGTTGCTGCCGGACTGGCACGATGTTTCATCCAAATGTTGCGGTACTTGGACTGTCGATGGGCGCTATTACATATTTCAGGCCACCGAGAACGCCCTGGGCAGCAGCGGAAACCTTTTTGCGATCGCGGAGTCTACCGACCCATTGGAGAGAAAGAGATATGAGAAGCCAGTCAGACTCACCGAGGGCGCGATCTCATTCTCGCGTCCGGTGCCTGCCGCAGATAGCAAAAAACTTTGGGCTCTCGGGCTAAATATTCGTGGAGCAGTGGTGAAGTATGAATTTACGTCCGATAAATATGTGCCATTTCTATCTGGCATCTCTGCCAGCGATCTGGACTTTTCCGCTGACCGTCAATGGGTCACTTACGTTTCTATTCCTGAAGGCACGCTTTGGCGTTGTCGTATTGATGGATCGCAACAGCAGCAGTTAACTTTTTCGCCAGGAAGGGCCGCTCTCCCCCGATGGTCTCCTGATGGAAAGCAGATCGCGTATGTGAATGTACAACCGGGGCAACCTTGGGCGATCTTTATTGTGCCCGCGAAAGGCGGCGAGTCCCAACGTCTGGTATCAGAAAAACTCACGCAGATAGACGTGAACTGGTCAAACGACGGCGACAAGATCATTTTTGGCCGCATCACGCAGCACACTGCGGAAGGTCTCAGCATCGTGGCCTACGATCTGAAGACGCACGAACTTTCCACCATTCCTGGCTCGGAGGGCCTTTTCAGTCCACGGGTATCGCCAGACGGCCGCTACATAGCGGCTATCTCCGGAGACCTCACCGAGCTGAAGTTGTATGACACTCAAGCAAAAAAGTGGTCGGAGTGGCAGACGTTGGAGTCTGGAGCGGTAAACTACCCGGTATGGTCCTCCGATAGCAAATCGATCTACTTCGATGATCTCGTGAGCGGAGAAGGGGCTTACTGCCGTGCGAAAGTCGGAGAGAATCACTACGAACAAGTATTTCTCCAGACAGGCATCGAGCGATACCTTGGGCCATTTGGACCTTGGTCTGGCCGCGCGCCTGACGGCTCGGTACTCTTTGTTCAAGAAGCCAGTACCCGCGAAATTTACGAACTCCGAGTTGACTTGCCGTAGCCGAGGGTATGGACAAGGGGACCGAGAGGACTCGCATGTAATTCCGCGCTGCGACAAGCGAACGATGGCAAAGCCGGACTTCAACGCAGCACCAGTGAACGCCATACGCGCAGGGAGACGCGTGAGCATGAAAAATCCTTTTTTGTGGCTTCTAGCTTGCTTCTCGATTGTGTCTTTTTCCTTCGCACCACCATCGCATGGTCAGCAGGATTCCAAGAGCGATCGAAAGGTTGCTACCCGGGTAGAGCCTGACTATCCACCCGTGTTGAGGATGCGGCAGATTGGGGGAACCGTGCGGTTGGAAGTGACAATCACGCCCCAAGGAACTGTCGAAAGCGCAAAAGTGCTTGGAGGAAATCCCATCCTTGCTGAATCCGCGGTCACAGCCGTTAAGAAGTGGAAATATATGTCCGCCCAAACGGCGACAACGACGACGGTCTCGATCGTATTCAATCCTTATGAGTAGCGAAGTCTCAAACCATCAGTTTTCCCGGTTCATCGCAGTTCATCCTGATGGAAACGGCGATTCAAGGTATCGCAGGCAAGTTCCTTGTACCTGGTAAACGCGCTCATCGAATGCCGCAACTGCCCTCGAATCAGCGTCCCGTTGAAGCAATCTCCCGTCCGCCACAATCACTTGTCTTAGCCGCGTCGCACCGTCGTCGCGAGAGTCTTTAGCTCCCTTTAGAACGGCCTTCGAAAGCCACGTGGTTGCAATGTTCGATAGAACACTTCCACAGGCGTGTCTTGCCCTCGTTCCGCAATTCCCCTAAGTACAGGAAAAAATGACCTGATGTTGGGTAGCGCCTGCCCTCGCAATCAAACTGAAAAGTTTGCTGCGTTGAAATAGCCGAGTCTGCGTTCTCAATTCAAGTCGCAATCAGCTGATGGGCAATGATATGAATTGGACTGCAGGGCCGGTTCCGGTCTGGGTCCGAATAGATGCGAGTTGCCTATTGGGAATCGTCACAACAGGATGTCTCGTCGGCAGAGAATTCACAGCCCAACGCGAGATACGGAATAGTGGCGCTCCCCTGGCAATCACTCTAACCATGAGGGTCGATTCCAAATCCCTGACGACCTTCTTCCGCGACCAGGGCATCTACCTGTGCCTTGCTCTCGTGGTCGGCGCCATTTTCTGGTCCATCGGCCTCCCTATAAATCCTTTCACTGTCCTCCTGTACTCGCTGTGCATCGGCAATTTCCTTTCTCCTCCCATGCAATGGCTGCACGCCCTGTACGAAAAGCCGGCTCCCTATGACTGGATAATCTTTGTGGTCTTGCTGTGCATCGTGACCGTCCCCGTTTATTTGCTCTCCACCGTGATTGTCTGGCTGATTGCCCCGCCTACTCCGCAATCGCTTGGCCACCTGATCACCACCGGTTGGAAGATGCCCTTTCTGATCACCATCGTCTACGGGTTGATGAATTTTCTCCACGACAGGAGTAAGGCGCGCCTCGAGCGCCGCAACGTCGAACTGCAGAGCATGGTCCGGGCAGGTGCTGCGCGGCTGGAAATTCAGGACGAGGAATTGCAGCGGGCGCGGGAGATTCAGATGTCGTTGCTGCCCAAGGATATCCCCCAGCTGCCTGTGGTCGAGTGTTCCAGCGCCTGGCAGCCCGCGCGCGCGGTCGGCGGAGATTACTTTGATGTATTGAAGCTCGGCGAAAATCGGCTCGCCATCTGCATCGCCGATGTCTCCGGCAAAGGCGTTCCCGCCGCTCCGCTCATGGCCAACGTGCAGGCCAGCCTGCGCGCATCGGTTCGCGACCTGGATAGTCCGGCGCGTGTATGCAGCATCATCAAAAACACGGAAGTGGTCGTTGCCGCATTGAGTCAACATGTTCGCAAACTGCCCGCTACCCTGCGACGCTCGCTGACCTGGGATCGCGGACTAGAGATGGCCAAGCACAAGGACTTCACGGTAGCGACGGATGTGCAGGTCTACTTCTGTGATCCGCAAAGTCCCTGGCAACGCGGCACCAACGAAAACACGCATCTCCTGTTGCGGCAATACTTCCCGCGAGGCACCGACCTGTCCGTCCATTCGCAAGCGCAACTCGACCAGGTCGCGCTGCGCTTGAATCAACGCCCCAGAAAAACCTTAGGCTTCGCAACTCCCGCGAGTAAACTGCAAGCCAGTGTTGCGTTGACCATCTGAGCCGGCAGCGGTTACCGTACAAGTCCTATAAAAGGAAATGTCAAGAGACATATCTCTCCGTTGGCTCGGTGCCAACACTTTTTTGTTTCGGCATTCAGCCCAATCGTTTGAACGTGCACTCGTGATCGGCGAGTGGTCTTCCTCAGGGAGTCGTTGCTTCGTTTCGTCGCACGAAACGCTGAGATCCTTCTTCCTTCCTGTGGTTCCATTTCACTTTTGTGACGGCGCCATTCGTTTCTTGAATCAAACAAGCTGAGCAGTTATCCGCTCAGATAAGCGGTAACTCATGGTCCTATCGGAGACTCGTGGCCTATGACTTTCTTTGGTTATCCGAGGGGGCATAGGGTGGAATCGGAGACTCTCGTGTTTTGACAACACGGTGGCCTGACTTGTACGGTTGATACTCTCCCTCGAACCAAGCGTCTCAAGAATCCGACAGCAACCGCCAAGGATGATCCCCACGACGGAACAGACTCTCTGTCAGAGGCGCTCAAGCTGCTTGTTTTAAATAGTTGGCGTCGAAACTTGCTCCTTTCTTCCAGACGATCAGAGTGATCGCGGCAATCTTCCGCGCCAAGGTGAGACGAGCCATCGTTGGTCGCATCCCTTTGGCGAGCAAGTTCTGGTAAAAATCGCGGAGCGGTCCGTCGCAGGTGCTCGCCCTCATGGCCGCACCCTTGAAGACATCCTTGAGATCGTGGTTATGGTTCGCATTCAGCCCACGAAGTTGCGGTGGTTTCTTGGAACGTTGCAGCTGTCCCTGGACAGAGCGGTATTGCGCGCTGTCGTGAGTCTCCAACGCAAGTCCGCTGTAGGTCCACAGTTGGCGCTTGGTGCGGAAGCGGTGGGGCGTCTGCATCAACGCCACCAAGTGAGCCGCGCGAAGCGAACCAATACCAGGAATTTGGCGTAGCAACTTCGTTGCGCGGTGCTTCCTAGCCTCAGCCAGCAGCTCTTTCCGGGCTTGTTGGCGCAAAAAACGCAGGGCGTCGAGTTGTTGGTAGTAAAGCTCGGCCCGCCGGCGCACGCCAGGTTCCGTGATCTTGCTCAACCATTCCGAGCGGTAACGCGGTGCGTAAACTTGCGTCCCGGCACAGGGAATAGCCCAGCTTCGATACAAGGCCTTGAGCCGATTCATCACCCGCACCAGATCCTTGCTAATCGTCAAATAGCTTCGGGACAATTCCTTCAACATGCGCAGGCCGTTCTCTCCATGGTAGACCGCGGAAAGCGCTCCATTGCGCAGCAGTTCGGCTAATTTCCTGGCATCGATGCGGTCGCTCTTGCTGCCTTCTTTCAGCAAGGCATTCTTTCGTGGATTGCACACCACGAGATTCGTGACGTGCGGCTTCAGCAGATCGTACAACCAGGCGGCCCAAGTGCCTTCTTCAAAGGTGACGTGCAGACTTCCGCTTAGCCCTTGGAAAAACTGAAGAATGGTGCTGGCCTTGGTTTCGATGATGCATTCCATCACCAGCTTGCCGGACGAATTTAAGACCGCGATGGAGATCGCTTCCTTGTGAACATCCATGCCGATATACTTCACGCTATCCATACAGGGTGCTCCTTTCTGGGGGTTGGTTCGAGCGAACACTCAAAAACCTACTCCAAAAGGGGCGCCCTTTTATAAATGTGTGAAATCGGCGAAGCGATCATCATGGCAAGCGTTGACCCGGCACAGTTACGGCGTCTTGGATGGACTACTTTTCCATCCCGCGTACGTCTGATGGGCTATGAGCATACAAACTCGTATCTTTATTCTGCTCACGACTTTTCTGTTTTCAACGGTTACTCAGGCCGCAGAAGACGAATCCAGTATCGCTCGAATATGGCGGGGAGGTTCCATCTGCACCCAGAAGAACACCGCTTGCCATGATGAGGTCGCGGTTTACCGGGTCTCAGTTATTCCGGGCAAGCACGGACATGTGTACGTCTCCAGCGGAAAGGTGGTTGACGGAAAAGAAGTCGTGATGGGTTCCGGCGAATGGCGATTCGACGCGAGCACTCGTACTTTGTCCACCGAACTGCCCCTCGGAGATATAGTGCTTGTTGTAAATGGCGACAAGATGCAAGGGACGTTCACCCTCCGCGACAAAACGGTACTTCGGCACATCACCTTGAAGAAGGAACGGTAAAGCCAAAGCTCAGAAACTGCGAAGGAAATGGTCCATGCCGCTTAGTATTGACCGTTGTGCTTGTGCCTGATAAACGCTTACCGGCGTCAGGCACATGTCCGGTTACGCGACCTTACCAGGACTTGAGACTTTTCTCGGACCTCCGCGCTTCAGCCCGCAATCTACACTCCGCAAAAATGGCACTATTCTCTGTGCAGCGGGGTTACATATTCCGTCACGGAAACTCACGGCTCGCGGCATCCAATATCTTGCGTTCGCTATAATTAACGCGTGTCGAAACGCCATTGCACAAGCCGCGCTGAGTGGCGGCTGCAGACTGGAAAGCCCGCGGAGGCCCTTTCTGCACATTACCGGCTCGACTGCGACTACGGAACCGCTGTCATAACTTGCTGGGAGGAAGCCGGGAGTGAGCCGATTTACGTGTGTGAAAGTCACGCGAAACAGCTGGGCCGCTCTCGCGATCATTGCCCGGACGTCCGCATCATAACTGCTCAATCGGGCCACTGCGACAATCCGATAAAACGTGAGGATCGAACCCAAAGTCAGGAGGTCGTGGACATAAAGCTGAAGGGCTCCGGTTCGTCGGAAGCTGCACGCAGTCTTGCGGATATAAAGGTTGGACGAGCAATGATCAATCCATCCGTCAGATCCCCTGTCCGCGACCTTACCTATGGAAACTCGGCGAAGGCCATGGTGGACGAAGCTATTTGGAATATGGCAACCGGGGACTGCCAGGTTTACAGAACCGCGCTACAACAAGGGAAGTCCGCTAGCGAGGCGGCACAAGCCGCTGGCGGGCAGCTGGCCGTTATCCACCGTAAAATCAGCGATTACACGCTTAAACTTGAAGCTGTTCTTTCAGAATCAAAAGCTACAATCAACGTAGGAGAGGCGATAGATAAACCACTCGAACACGCGGTGCTTGAAATTATCAGCAGTGGCACAACGACCGACTCGGAAAAAGACGCTGCCATTGAGCAACTCGGCACTCTTCAAGAATGGGCTAAACACGGTCTGCGTGGAGACATAACTCCCCTGCAAGCGAACCGAATCATGCTGGCTATTGGTGACCGCCTGAACTGGGGAGGAACTACGGTCGTTTCGGAGAAATTTAAGCCGGTCTATCGGGCGCTATACGGTAGCCTGAAAACTGCAATTCGTACCGCCGTTCCTGAGGCGCAAAATCTTCACGATCGACTGACCAACTTGTACACGGCCAAGTCTGACCTGGGGGAGTAACCGCCACGACATCTCCGGCCGTTCGTACAGGTGGGCACGAGAGTTACCTGGTGGGGAGAATGGGTCCTCAGCCGGGAGGGCGAGATGATCACAGTAGTCGAAATCGTGGTCGGGCTGCTGATTTACACGGCTATCGCGAAATGGCGCAAGAAGCAGGAAGAAAAACAGGAGGATCAAGAATACGCGGCGGAACTCTCTCGAAACTGGGAGCGACACCCCTGGATGTACTCACACTGACCTGTTTCGACGCCGACCGGGTAAGAACGCGACGAGAAGACGGCGGCTGCCGCGACGACGCTTGTCTTAGTACGGCACTTGATTGCATAACAATGTCGGCTCCTCTCGACGCGAGCAGTCTTTGGTTGTTAGGCTCAGGAGGAAGGAGCCGGAGTTCGGTTCGTACGCGGGACAGCTCGGTACCGGACATGGCGTGCAGTAAAGCGCCGTCCACTTGATGGGGCATCCCGCTCCCTCGCGAGAGGGAGTTCGAAGAACTAATCATGGTCTGAAGTTTATGATCGAAGAGATGTATGGGTCGGACGGAAGCCGACCGCTAGATTACGAGCGAGCCGAAGTCGTCAAGGCCGAGAAGCAAGACAACTAAAGGAAGCGGAAGAAAAAACTCTTTTAAGTGAGTGGATAAGTCTGCTCAAAAAACAGACCGGGCGCTTGTTTGTGTCGCTGTTGCAGTACGCTGCGTGCGCCTTGAACAAAGAGTCTTCGTAAGTACTTATTGCGCGTTTGCTGATGCCCAGTAACTTCTGTTTGCCGCCGGTGGAATACTCTCCCGGAACGATCCCCATCCAGGCCGCTAGATTTCGTCCCTTTTGAAAAGTGCTGCCATGGCCAACCGCACTGATCAGGGCTGTCGCGGTAACCGGACCGACTCCGGGAATCTCCGTGAGTCGTTGGCAGGCTTCATTCTCTTTCGCCATTTTCTGGAGGACCCGATCCATCTCCTCAATGCGTGCCGCGAGTTGCTTCAGTTCCAATTGGAGCTGAGCCAGCAGAACACGGAATGAGCCGGACAGATGCAGCTCCGCGTCTTCCAGGATACGCGGCAATTGCTCATCCAGGTGACCTCGGCCCTTAGGCAGAGTCAGCCCGCGCTCCAGAAGAAGACTGCGAATCTGGTTCACCACCGCGGTGCGCCGCATCACCCAACGCTCGCGCACGCGATGCAGCGCTTGCAAATCGAGCTGCTCCTCCGTCTTGATCGGCACAAATCGCATTCTCGGCCGCTGCACCGCTTCCGCAATGGCTTCGGCATCCAGGTAATCGCTCTTGTTGGTCTGCACGTAGGGCTTCACGTATTGCGCCGGCATCAATCGCACTTCATGACCTTGTTCGCGCAGCGCCCGCCCCAGAAAGTGCGCTCCACTACAGGCCTCCATCCCAATCAACTGCACTTCCAAGTTCGCGGTGAATGCCAACAGTTGCCTGCGAGAACATCGCTTGCGGATCACCGCTCTGCCAGTTGAATCCAGCCCAACCAAATGAAAGACCGTCTTACCCAAATCGATTCCGAGCACGTGTAGTTTCATGAGACGCCTCCTTGCCCCGCACTCTACAACTTCTAGAGATCTGCGGAGGACCATCCCATTGAGTGGAGTCCTGGTACGGAAGCTGTGAGGAAACTCAATTAGGAATGGACTGAGGATTGAGCGTCAGTTTATTGAATTTGTGAGTTGCTACTTGGCGAGTGTCTTGATCCTCTTCGATGTTCTCTTACTCTCTCAGGTAACTGCTGGTGTTGTGCGTTGCTTGCTTAGGCGGATCCAAAACTGCAGGTTGTAGGTCAGGCAAGCCCACAACATTTCCATCTGCACCTTTTTCAGGCCCCGCACATGGAACTGCCGCAGTCCCAGCTTGCTCTTGATCCATGCGTGACAAAATTCCACGATTCGTCCACGGCGACGATATCGCTCCTGGACTTCCTCGCTGGCCATCTTCTTGCGAAACGCCATCACCACGGGGCTTTCTTCGAGTTGCGCTACGGAACGGCCGTTCTTCTTGTTGTCCGGACAACACTCCGGTTTGCGAGGGCAGCTTCGGCAATCCTCAAACCGGGCTTCGTAGAGGTGGTAAATCATCCCTGCTCCCGCCTTGCGTCGTGCCTGCGGAAGCAGGACTTTGCCCTCCGGGCAAACACAGCGGTTCCTCTCCGGCTGATAGAGAAATGCGCTCGGCGGAAACCGGTTCTTCAGGTTGGCGCCGCGCGGCACATCTTCCTGCCGCATGGTCCCCAGAAAATCGACCTCTCGCCCGGCCATCTTCTCGATATTCTCTCGCGTGGTGTAACCGCTATCGGCCACCATCTGTTGCGGCTTTTTCTCGAGTCGCTGTTCCACGCGATCCACCGCCGGTAGTAGCTGCGCGCTGTCGTTGGCCTCCTGAGTCACCGCCAGTCCCACAATTAGTCCATACGCTGCATCCGTGGAAATCTGCGCGTTGTAGCTGAGCACGAATCCCTTATCAGGATGCTTCATTACCCGCGCTTGCGGATCGCTGGTGCTTACCCGTGTCTCCCTCTTGGCGTTTTCTCCGCTCTTGCGTGCCTGCCACTTCTCTAACTCTTCCAGCGCACCTTCCAACCGCTCTTGTTGCTCGCGCTGTGCGCGGGCCTGGGCTTTCTTTGCTTTCGGGCTGCTCTCGTCATTCCGGGGATCGCCCATCTCCGCTACGCGCCGTCGCGCCCGCTCCAGATGCTCGCGAATCGTTTCCTCCTGGAGATAACTCCTCCTGCTCGCCTGCGCCTTAATCTTCGTGCCGTCCTGCATCACTTGGTCCAGGGTAATCAGTCCTTCTTTGCTGAGCGCCGCCAACACCTGGGTGAAGAGTTCATCCAGCTCCTGCTGCTTCTCCACGCGGAAATCCGCCAGCGTGTGGTAGTTCACTTCCGCTAACCCTGTCAGCCACTGGAACGCAGGATCGTATGCACAGCGCCGGGCCACCTCCCGTGCCGAACCAATTCCTCGGCTATAGGCATACACCCACAAACTGATCAGCAGTTGCGGATCGAACGCTGGCCGCCCGCCTTCTTCCACGCTGCTCTCGATGGCTCGATAAAAGGCACTCAAGTTCAATCGCCCGACCAGTGCCCAAATAGCTCTCGCCGGGTGGTCCTCGCCGATGAGGTGCTCCACATCCACGGCTCGCCAACTCATCTGTTGGCGGTTCACGTAGCGGATCAAAGGCTGTTTACTGATGGTATTTTCTTGGCTCATGCCGCGAGCTTACGGCAGACTTTTTATTTTACAACGCGGAAATTCGGAGAGTTTCTTCACAGCTTCTACGGGACTTGTCCGATTATCCGACTAACCGGGACTTGGCGCATGGTCCGAGGTTAACTTCCGAGTTGCCGACCACCCGGGACTCATAGCACGCAAGCGCCCTCTCTCCCGGGATGAAGGATCAAATGGATTGACCATGGTTAAAGTCGATCGTGGATTTCCCTTAGTGGAAGTTCTCGACCAGCATGATGTCGCTGCGGTAGTCGTCGAGTTCAGGATAGAGAATATAGCGGCCGTCTGGGGAGACCGACAGTCCAGGGAACGCACCGCCACCGCTAATCTTGAATATCGGGCGTGCTTTCCTAGTGGAGAAGTCGAAGTAGTTGAGTTTCAGGATATCGTTCCTCGGGAAGAAATAAACACCGCCTTGAACAATGTCCCAGTTCATCAAGAAGGATAGCGGGGGCACACCGTCCACGCGTGATTCCGTGCCCGTGGGATTGAGCGACGCCGTGTGCAGCGTGAAGCTAGTTCCGCTGTTCTCGGTAAAATAGAGTGTTTGTCCATCCGGGGATTCCAGCGGCCAATAACCCCGGGCGTTGGTCAACACTTCGGACTTGCCGCCTTCCGGCGAGACGCGGTAAATCCTTTCTCCCGCGGCGTCGTTGCTGCCACCCACGAAGTAGATCCACTTGCTGTCATGCGACCAGCTAGGATTGAATGCTCCCGGGGTATTGGTCATCAATTTCCTCGGCGTCCTCTCAACTATATCGACGATATAGACATCCGCCCGAATCTGCCCCTCGGTTGTCTTGTTGCGGGAATCGAACACGACCTTACGGCTGTCCGGCGACCAAGCCGGACTGCCTGTAGCCAGTCCTCTGAGATTCGACAATTGGATGACGTTTTGGCCGTCGGAATCGCTCATCCAGATTTCCGGAGGACCACCGCGATTGGACGCAAAAGTGACGTGCCTTCCGTCCGGCGAATACTTTGGACAAAACTGATCGCGCGTCGTGGAAATCAATTTTATGGGCGGAGCGTTGGGATGCAGCAGGTCTACTCGCCAAATATTGTTTTTGACACTGGAGTTCACCACGTACGCCAAGCGGCCACCGTTCGCAGAAAAAGCCTCTGAAAAGTGGCTGTCTGCACCGACTATTCGATCCCGAACGGAGCCGTTCGCCAGGTCGAGCTCGCGAAGCATCACGTGCTCCATGCCGGTGTGCCACTCGGCGAAAAGCAAGGTCTTGCTATCGGGCAGCCATTCCAATCCTTTCAACCATCCGGAAGACTCCTTGATGATCCGCGGCGCGCGTCCATCCGCGGTAGCGACGGACAAACCGAACTCACCTTGACGCGAAGAAAGAGAACACGCAAAGGCCAACTGCTTTCCGTCGGGCGAGAATGCCGGCAGTACTTCTTCAATGCATTTGTCATCGTGCTCGATTGGAGTGCTCTGCAATGTTTCGAGGGAAAGAAGCTGTAGCCGCTTGTGGCCACCGCGAAAAGGGGAATCCGCGAAGGCGATAGTTCTGCCGTCGGGCGACCAGCTTACATGCATCGATCTATCGAACGAAGCATTCGTGGAACGCAGCTTCCTGACAGCTCCGCCTTGGGCTGGAACGACGTAAATGCCTCCCCCATCCTTGGCGACTCGATGAAAGGCGATCTGCGTACCGTCCGGTGACCACGCGGGCGCAAGGTGCTCGGCCGGATCGTTGGTAAGTCTCAGCAGGTTTTCGTTGCCGAGGGTCTTGACATACAAGTCGAAGGCCGTGAATTCTTGCTCGCCCGTCCACTCGAAAACGACTCGCGTGCCGTCGGGAGAGATCGCCGGAGAATCGGCCCAACCTGGAAGAGCGGTAATAGGAACGCCATTCAGCGGTACCGGCTCGGTGCGATGACGCAATTTCGCGTACGCGAATGCTGCCAAGCCGACACAAATGATTCCGGTCGCGAAAAGCCAAGCCATGAGTTTCCGGCTCGTGGAAGCAGCGGGTTTTGCCGCCGACGCGGAGAGAACCACCAGTGAAGGCGCCATTACCACGCTTGTCAACGCGGACGCTGTATCGGTTCCGTTTGCGATGATTTCGGCAATGAAACGATACCCACGGCCAGGCACGGTTTCAATGTATTTTGGGTTTTCCGTGGAATCGCCCAGCGCCTTCCTTAAAAGGAAAACGCTGTTCGAGAGGCTGCCTTCCTCACTGAGCCTTCTCGTGCCGGTATATAAACAAGGCCCGTGGTGGGATGAAACGCCATGGGATACCAGTTGTGTCCTCCACCTGGTGCTGGGGAAACGAGGACGGCCTGCCAGCCATCGTGCGCGCTCGCCGATTCCTCTGGGCGCCCAGTTTTAGGATCGACTCCATTGGCCCACGTGATCCCGTTGATGAACGCTTTTGCCGAGATGAATTGTCCGGTCTGGCGATCCAGCACGTAGAAAAATCCATTCTTCGACGCCTGCATGATGACCTTGTGCATAACGCCGCCGATCCGCAAATCCGCGAGCATCAGCGGTTGCGTGGCGTCGTAGTCCCAGTTGTCTCCCGGCGTTACCTGATAGTGCCAAACCAGTTCGCCGTCGCTCACTCGGAGCGCCAATATCGACGCAAGGTACAGATTGTCGCCCCCGCCCGGGCTGCGCAGATCTCGGTACCAGGAGATTCCGTTGCCCGTACCGGTGTAAACCAGATCGAGGTCGGGGTCGTAGACGATGGTGTCCCATGGCGTGCCTCCGCCGCCTGCAACCCACCACTGTCCGTTCCAGGTTTTCGCGGCGGCTTCCAGTGCTTTAGATTCGAAACCGCGGGCCGGATCGCCCGGCACTGTGAACGTACGCCAGATGAGTTTTCCGGTTTCCGCATCGTACGCGGAAATAAAACCACGGACACCAAACTCTGAGCCAGCGTTCCCGATGAGGACTTTTCCTTTGGCGATTCGCGGAGCGCCAGTAATCGCATATGGTTTGGATTGATCAACTGTGATTACATCCCACACGGGTCTACCGGTCTTGGCATCCAGTGCGATCAGCCGTCCATCCAGCGTACCGAGATAAACTTTGCCGTTGTAGAGTGCAACTCCTCGATTCACAACGTCGCAGCAAATCGTCCGGGCACGCGCACGAGGTACTTTGGGATCGAAGGTCCAGAGAATTTCGCCAGTCTTTGCCTCCAGCGCATACGCAACGCTCCACTCGCCCGTTGTGTAGATCACCCCATTCGAGACAAGTGGTGTTGCTTCCAGTCCTCGCGTCGTGCCGAGTTCGCGATCCCACAACAGGCCGAGTTGGCCAATGCTTTGTTCGTTGATCTGGCTCAAAGGGCTGAATCGTTGCTCGTCAGTGGTCCTTCCGTACATTGTCCAATCGACTCCAGCCGCGACAGTCGCCCTGGGAGGGGATTTCTTGCAAGCTCCCAAGGAGAGGACCAGTGAGCCAACAAGTAGCAGCGGCATCTTGAGGTGCATCCTCATGAGATCTCCCGAAAGGCTTGATTCAATTTCTTTTGGTTTCAACCTGACCGAATTGCGCACGCTGGCGAAGAGGAATGTGGGTGATTAGAAACCGAGATCAGTAGGGTGTCAAGTAGCAGAGCTGTCGCCAATGATGCAGGCTCTAGTTCAAACACCGAACATACAAAAGTTAAAGTCGCTCGCTAGATTAGATCAGCCGAACGCTACCCTGGCTAGGTTTTGACCGGTACAGCCAAACAGATCGGTTCTCCCGTGGAAGTAGCGTCGGATCAACTGATTAGATGGTGTTGCATCGACCGGTTGAGCTGGCAGCGCAAACCGGACAAGTGGCCTCATTGTCCGGTAACCCGACTTGCCGAGAGTTGACCGGGTGACCGAATGGGCTGCCTCGAAACCAATTGAGCTTTGCGTATTCCGCTCTCGCAGCGATGAGAATTGGAATGTCGAAATCGGCGTTCTTCCACAGCGTCAGGAAATCCCGATATGCGGCGCTCGCCTTGACCGCGTCGCCGGACATCACAAGAGCGCGGCCGAGCTGCAAATGCGCCCAGCGCGCCGA
Organism: uncultured Acidobacteriota bacterium; assembly: GCA_963832615.1. Taxonomy (GTDB): domain Bacteria; phylum Acidobacteriota; class Terriglobia; order Acidiferrales; family UBA7541; genus Acidiferrum. The sequence continues at coordinate 67,028 of CAWHVA010000011.1, read as the reverse complement.
TCGGCTCATTCAAGACCAGGCCTCGATTGTATAGAATTTCCTGAAATTCGGCGGCCGCCTCCTCGCCTTGATGGGCGCCCAGATAGCCGATACAGCGAGTGTTTTTGTTCCTGGCATGCTTTGTCTGCTTTCTTTCGCGCTTCCAGTTCGCCTCAGGAGGCACAAGCGAATTCGCGGCGGTAACCCTCGCCTTCGCGCTTCAGCTTCGCGAGCAGGTGCTCGTACCGTTGTTTGCCCTTTAGAGTCTTCAGAAACTTGTCGTCGCGGAACAATTCATAATTGGGCAAGCCGAAACCGCCGGCCTTTTCGAGCAATTCGATGGCTGGCGCCGGTTTCGCAAGAAGAGCGAGCGCCGCCGCGGCTGTATGCCACATGTGGTGCGTATGCAGAAGCGGCTTGGTCTTGCCATGCAGCGCGATATGCACGAAATGCGCCGCTTTGGTCCGTTCGCCCCGCAGAGCCCACAAGAGCGCCTCGCACGAGTGGAGCCACGGGTCATCCGGCAGCACATTTTGGGCCGCCTGAATTCTCGACTCGGCGTCGTTCAGCTTCCCAGAGTAAATAAAAACCGTGGGTTGAAATACGTTGGCCCAGATGTTGACCGGATCGTGGCGAAGAGCGCGTTGGAGACAGTCCTCGGCCTCTTCGAAGTTCCACATGCTCAGGGCGGTGTGGCCCAGGAAGACGTTCGTGAACGCGTCGTCGGGCCGGGCTGCGAGAGCTATGAGCAGACCTTCCTTCGCTTCTTTCAACATGCCAATGTGATTGAAAATCAAAGCCTGCCAGACGCGCGCGGGATGGCAGCCCGGATTGAGACGGAGGGCCCTGGCGAGAGCGCGCAGAGCCAGGCCATTTTGAAATTTTCTTGCCGGAGACCAGAGAATGCGGCCTTTCGCGCAGTGAGCCTCCGCGTTATCGGGATCTAGGGCGATGGCTTTGCGTAGGGCTTTCTCGGCGTCGCGCACCCAGTGTGGCGATGCGCTTGAGGTCGTTCCAACAAGCATGAGAGCTTCCGCAAGGCGCGCCCAAGCTTCTGCGAACTTGGGATCAAGTTTGGTGGCGTTTTCGAGCATGTCGATCGCGGCACGATTGTCCCAACTGTTTAGGCGGAACAGGCGATCGGCAGCGCGCAGGTAAAGTTCGTAGGCGATTGGATTCTTGGTGGGAGGGCCGGCCGGCTCATCGTCGTTTTGCTGGTTCTTGAGGCCCAATGATTTTCCGATGCCCTCGGTGATCGAATCCTGCAAATGGAATAAATCTGCGGCTTCGGCGTCGTGCTTGGCCGAGAGCAGGACCGAGCCATCGGCCGCGCTCCAGGCCCGGACGTGTACGCGCAGCTTGGTGCCAACCTTCTGAATGCTGCCGTCCACGACGATGTGAACATTCAGGTCGCGGGCGGCCGACAGGGGATCGGTCTCGCGCTGGGCATAACGCGAGACCGACTGTCCGGGGCGCACCAACAATTCTCCGCTCGCGCTCAGGTGATTGATGACGGCATCGGCGAGGGCCATGCTCAGATACTCGTCGTTGGGATTCGGCGTGAGGAGTTTGAAGGGGAGCACCGCCACGGAACGTTGTCCTGCCAGAGCTGCGGGCAGGAATGCGGCGAGCTCGAGTTCGCGCGACACGTTGGTCAGTTCGCGCTGCAGATCTCGCGCGGTTTGGAAGCGACGGGCGGGTTCTTTCTCGAGAAGCCTTTCGACGATGTCGCACAACCCAGGAGGAGCGCCGGGCGCAGCATCCTTCAAGCGAGGCGTGGAACCGGAAATGATCTGCGAGATCAGTGTGCCGAGGCTCGGCGCGGCGAACGGGCGGCGGCCGCTGGCGAGTTCGTAGAAGGCGACGCCGAGCGAGTAGAGATCAGCGCGGCCATCGGCGGGCTCGCAGCGCAATTGCTCAGGCGCCAGATAGGCGATCGTGCCCTGGATACTTGGCGTCACATCGACCTGGAGCACTGCGCTAACGGTTTTCGTGATCGAGTCTTCGACGCCGTGTCGCGCTACGCCGAAGTCAAGCAGCTTCGCGCGGCCATCTGCTTGCACTATGATGTTTTCGGGCTTGATGTCACCGTGGAATACGCGGCGCGAATGAGCGGCGTCGAGAGCTTCGGCCAACTGCGCGCCAATTTCGACGATTCGTTTTGGGTCAAGCGGGCCCTCGTAAAGCATGGAACGGAGCGATCGGCCTTCGACCAGCTCCATGACGAGAAAAATGCTGTCGCCATCCTCGCCCACTTCATAAATCGTCGTGATTCCAGGATGATGCAGGCTCGAGGCAGCACGGGCTTCTGCCAACACTCGTGAGCGAGTTTCGGCCGAGCCGCAGGATGCATCGGAGAGAATCTTGATGGCGACGGAGCGGAGCAGGCGCTCATCGTGAGCGCGGTAGACGACGCCCATGCCTCCGCGGCCGAGTTCCGCGCTGATCCGATAATGCGAGATGGTTTGGCCAATCATGGGCAAGCAGTGGCGCAATCTTAGGTTGGGCTGTCCAGCAAGTCAACGAAGAGAGATCGTCTGTGGGCTAACTCCTTCCATGAGAAGGCCGGTTGATGTCAAGCACACTTTGACTTTCTTCTTTCTTAGAGTCAGTTCCCATTCAGCCAAGCCGCCCCTGTCGCCATCCTTCCATCCGCACTCTTTGTGAGCGATATTCGCCCGGTGCAAGGTGGGTGTTCTCGTTCAGTAGGTGCTGCTACCTGATTATCGACCTCTCTCCCCACTTCTGTGGGAGTTGGGCCCCAGGAGTTAGTCGCAGTCACCTGGACTCGGCGGTCAAGCTCGGCTGTCTGGATCGAAACTCTCTAAGCCACTGCGCGCATCGCTTTCTGGCTATTGCGCAATGGTTCGTACACCTCTCCGCTTACCCACAACCGATGCAGCAGTACCGCCAACTTTCGAGCCACGGCAACCACCGCTCGTTTCTTGGCATTTTTTCCTCCTCGCTCTGCAAGCTTCATTCCCCATCTCCGCAGATCACTGTCTTCTCCAAAAGGCCCCAGAATGTAATGCGCTCCCTGCACCATCATCGTTCGCAGATAGCGGTCTCCTTCTTTGCTGATACCCTTCTGTGGTTCGCTCTCCCCGGAGTTCCTCCGGCCAGGTTTCAATCCCAGAAAACAACCTACCTCGCGACTCTTCAGAAACCGGTGTGGGTCTTCTATCGTCAGGACATACGTCAGCGCGATCTGCGTTCCTACACCCTTCACCTGCTTGAGCAAGGACACTTCCGGGTACACTTCCTTGGCGATTTTCTCCATCCGCTCGTCGTATTCCTTGACGCGCTCGTTCAGCGATTCGACCTCTCGCAATAGCGGCTCCAGAACCTCGCGCAACTCCGCGCTCAATCCCTCGGCCAACTTCCCGCTCACCTGTTGTGTGCCACACTTGGGCAGTCGTTGACCAAAGGACTTCGCCAACCCGCGGGCTGCGTTCACCAAGGCCGTTCGAGCACTCACCAGTTCCGCGCGCGCGCGGATCACCGTCAGATGAATTTGCGCCTTGGCACTGCGATGCCGCACCGGTCCCAACAGCTCGGGATCGATTCGCGCCAGCCGTGCCAGTGTCCGCGCATCGTGTCGATCATCTTTTCGATTGCTCTTGGTGATCAATTGCACCTTTTGTGCGTGCGCCACGATCACTTCGTGTTCCAGCTCCGTTAACAGCCGGCTTGCCCATGGCGAATGTGTTCCGGTCTCCAGGGCGATGAGACTTCGCGGTATCTTTCCAAATGTCTGCTTCATCGCTTCCGGTGTCGTCGGCAATTTCTGTTCCAGAATGATTTTGCCGGCTTCATCTAAAACACAGTAGAACGACCAGCGATCTCCCAGATCCACACCGATCGTCAGCTTTTGCTCCTTGAAAATTTCGTTCCCAAATGCCTGCATAGTGCTAATCTTCTTCATCGCCGGTCTCCTTTTTTGTGCTTAAAGCACGTCGATCATTGGGAGCGTAACGCATCCCGCTGGAGACCGGCCTTCTCATCCCATCTGATTAACGCTAGCGCTTTAACGGATGCGCGTTCTCGATTAAGGAGTGAACGGAGGCGGGGAGTTCTGCGCGCGTCCGGTAAAGCCGTTTGGACGTGGCCACCCGTGGTTGCGGTGGACGCGGGCGCTATGCAAATTCAATCGTGGGAAGGAGCGGCGTTAAGCCGTACCGAGACTGTGCTGCAGGCCACGACACATGACACCGTGCGCGCGGAAATTGGCTACGGCGAAAAAGTATCGCAAAGACTGTAGTCGAAGAAGGTGGAAGAAGGGATCGGTTTGACGGCGAGACAAAGAGATGCGGAGCGCCTGGAAGGACCCAGAGTTTTCGAGTTGGAGAGAGTAGTCTCATGCCGCAGAGCTGATCCGTGGTGGAGAACGAAGTTGGATTTCGGCAGCGGTGAGTCGCTCGATGACCTTCATCGGTCCACCGCACTTAGGGCAGCGCCAAGAATCGGGGATGTCTTCAGTGCCGGAACCGTGTTGTTCGGTTTGCGATTGTTGTGCCGAACCCAACAACTGAAAGCAAAGGGGTAGGAGTGTGGCGCGTTTGCGGTTGGCCAAAAAGCCGAAGTTACGGATGCGCACGAAGCCTTTTGGAAGGATGTGCAGTAAGAAGCGGCACAAGAATTCATCGAGCGAGAGGGACAGCAACTTCTGTTCATTGTGCTGAGCAGAATCACGCCAACGAAAAGTGACTTGGCCATCGGTGAGGGAGACTAGGCGATGGTTGGAGATGGCCACACGGTGAGTGTAGCGGCCCAGATAGTGCAGCACATATTCGGGGCCACCGAAGGGACGTTTCAAGTAGACCACCCAGTCTTGTCGAAACAGCGGCCGCAACCAGGCGGCAAAGATCTTGGGCTGAGCGAGGAGTTTCAGATCTCCCTCGAAGCGGAGCTGGCCATTCTGAAAAGCCTGCTCGAGCGCATCGACAAACTTGCCGCGAAAGATTTCACGCAGCACCCCTTTGGGAAGAAAGTAGTTGTCTCGTGAGCGAACCCAGCGGGTGCGATCAAGTGAGAGGCCACCGGCAGGAACGACACAATGAACATGCGGATGAATTTTGAGTTTTTGGCTCCAAGTGTGCAGCACGCTGAAGAAACCAATCTCCCCGCCGAGGTGTTTCGGATGGCGTGCCACTTCGAGAAGGGTTTCCGCACTGGTGCGGAACAGCAAACCGTAGAGGACCTTCTTGTTCTGTAGCACCAGTGGGGCCAACCGATGGGGCAGTGTGAACACCACGTGTAGGTAGCGGGTCGGGAGAAGTTCTCGTTGACGCGCAGCGATCCAGCGGTCCCGAGCAGCGGTCTGACACTTCGGGCAATGGCGATCGCGGCAGCTGTTATAGGAGATGGGGGCACGATGTCCGCAGCGGGTGCACTCATCGAGATGACCGCCGAGTGCGGCGGTACGACACCGGCGAATGGCCAGCAACACTTTGATGTGCTTCCAACCGAGCCAGTGGCGATTTCGTTCGATGAAGGCATCTCCCGCGGCGCGGACCAGATCGGCCACCTCGAGTGGTGGCCGGGCCATCTATTCCTCCTGCGGTGAAGCGCCTTTCAGCGGCAGTGAATCCAATGGACTCGCGGCCGCATGCAGGTGACGTTGGGAGAGATGCAGATAGTGAGCCGTCTCTTTCGGATCGTTATGACCCAACAGGATCTGAATGGTGCGCAGGTCAGCACCATCCTCGAGTAAATGCGTCGCAAAACAGTGCCTAAGCGTGTGAGGATGAACACTTTTCTGGAGGCCAGCGCGCTGGGCGGCTTCCTTGCAGGCGTTCCACACCACCTTGGTGTCGATGGGCGTATCACCGGTATGCCAGCGGTTGCCTGGAAACAGCCATGCGCTTGGCTTGCGTTGTAATCCGCGCCAGTGCTCGCGCAGTGCCTCGAGCAGTTTTGGGCTGAGCATCACATCCCGGTCTTTGCGTCCCTTGCCGCCCTGGACATGAATCACCATGCGTTTGCTATCGATGTCGCTGACTTTCAGGTGTGTCAATTCAGCGCGTCGTACTCCGGTGGCGTAGAGCGTCATCAGCAGAGTGCGATGGAAGGAAGTGCTGGCCGCCTGAATGAGTTGAGCAACTTCTTCCTGGCTGAGGATCGCTGGCAGGTGATGGGCCCCTTTCGGATAGGGAGTGTCGGCGATGCTCCAGGCTCTCTTGAGCGTCTTACAGTAAAAGAACCGCAAGGCTGCCAGACGGACCGCGACGCTACCCGCTGACAACTTGCGCTTCTCAAATAGTTCCGCTTGGTATTCGCGAATGTGTCGAGGACCTAAGCGATCCGGAGAACAGTTGAATCGTCGAGCAAAATCTTCGAGCAAAAATCTTCGACTGTGCGAATGTAGCATCGTGTGGTATTTTCAGAATAATTACGACGCTGGAGCTCTTCCAGCATCATTTTTCGCAAATGGGTCATAGGGAAACCTCCTGTGACCCACATTTACATCAAGTCATCGAGCAACCAACACTCCGCTACCTCACGCGTAGCGTCCGCCGCCGGGCGGCTACGTCCAAACGCGGCAATCGGAATCTGGCCTCAATGTCCGGTTACCCGTGCCGGCTCAGATGGTCGACGCAACACTGGCTTGCAGTTTACTCGCGGGAGTTGCGAAGCCTAAGGTCTTTCTGGGGCGTTGATTCAAGCGCAGCGCACCTGGTCTCAGGTGGCGAATTCCTAGCAGGCTGCCTTGGAGAAGGTTCCAAAATTCGGGGAGGTTGAAAGCGAACGCGAAGCCTAGAAAGCCTCACGTGATTTTTTCATTGGCTTGCCAATCGCGAGCAGGAAGATGGCACCCTTGTCTTTCGCGTGAGGCGAAAAGAAGTGAATCACGTCGTCGTCGAAAAAGGTCAGCCCGGTTGCACCCAGACGCAGGGCATACGCTGCTAGATACATTTTGCCGCCTATCACACCTGCCTCCAACTGGACGGCGCGGTAGCCGCGATTCCCACATCGCTCCAGGATGCGATTTAAATCGGCGAGAAAGAAAACGTCCACGCAGGCGTCTGCGGGCAGTTGCTGCTCCAGTCCAAGATGGTAGGCCTCGGCGCGGAACTCTCCTTCCTTCAAGAGCTCCAGCGCGTTTTGCTGACGGCGGAAGAAGTACGCACCCGGCCTGAGTCCTTGCACCGCGTGGACGATCAGGTAAAGGTCATTGAGCTGTGTGCCAAAGGGCTCAAGGAAGTCAGCGGGAGTGCCTCGCGTGGCGGAGTCGAGGATGGTTGAGAGTTCGGCTAGCGTAATCGATTTAGTTGGATCGAATTTTCGAGAAGAGCCGCGGCGCTGGATGATCTCCTCGATGGTGTCCTTTGGTTCTTCTTCTTTCGGTAGTGGTTGAAGCCAAACCGCCTCGCTAGCCGTAGCGTGAGATGCAGAGACCGGTTGCTTCTGGCACCATTGCGCCACTTCCTGTTCGGAGTCAAGAGAAGACGCGTCGTGCATCCCGAGCATCGCGGGATACTCCACCTCACGTTTCGAAAGCGCGATTGTTTCGAGCCCCAGCGCCGCAGCCTCTCTCGGGGCAGGTGACAAACCCTCCGATGTGCACCCAATGGGTACAAGGCACCAAGAAACCTCACGGTGCGTGTCAAGATCCAGAAGGTTGTTTACCTCGACATCCACGAACCCGAGCACGATCTCGGAAGGCAGCCCGGAAGCGGCAGAAATGGCCAGCATGTTCGCCAGCAGGGTGCCGTGGTCCCAACCGAAATGGCGATAGGTGCGCGCCTGATACTTCCAGGCGTTTCGCCAGTACGTTCCCGTGGAGATTACAGTCGCGGGCGCCCGAGCCACCGTGGGTCGCAATGCCGTCGGCCGAGCCAGGTTTCCGCGAAAATCACCCTTTCGCAGCAGCCGTAGCGATACTTCCGCCGGATTGAAGTGGTATACGCCGGCATCCAGGCCCTTCAGGTCGCCGGTCACAACGTACAGTTCGATCTCGTAGAGAGCTCCCGTGCAGGCCGCGGCTCGAAAGTAAATTTCTCCGCCTGGATGTTTGCGCTGCTTGGTAATTCCCGCCGAGAAATAAAGGATGCGCGCCAGGTCTTGCAGGTCAGGGGCCACCTCGCCGCTCCACGGTAGTAAGGGCTGTGCGATGGCGGAGAGCGCGGCAACACCTGTTTGCGGCACGTCCCGCGGCAACGGAAGCGGCTCTATTGTTGGATATATTTTGAAAGGCAGCGGTCGATTCGCCCAGTCCAGGAAATGGGGATCGCTGCGAATGCTCCAATAGGAGTGCTTTGTGCCATCGTGATACTTCCAAGTAGCCTGAGTGTCGCGGTTTTTCATCGCTTATCACATCAGACTAGCATGTGCTTTGGCCAGGTACGAACACAGTGAACTTTGCCACCCGGGAATGTGCCGGGGTCTCGATGTACGCGGAGCGATCCACCTGGACGTATAATGCACTTTTGCGGACAACTGATGAACGGGGACTGCAGGGAGCGCTTACCAGTGAAACCGTGCCGTGGCGCTGCCAGACATCCTACACATCGGCCCAACATGCTGTTACCACACACTTTAGATTAATTAAATTATTAAGATAATATATCTGTACATTTACGTCGCAACGTTCCAGTGTAGTGGTCTAATCATTTGTTGAGGAGGATTAGATGAGAACAATGAATCGCTGGGAACAACCTTTCCGTGGGGCTACGACCCTGCAGGAACAGATCAATCGCGTGTTTGGCGATGTGGTGGGACGAACGGGCGAGGAGTCGAACTTGACCCCTTGGGCTCCGGCCGTCGATATCTACGAAACCGAAAATGAACTAGTCGTTAAGGCGGACCTGCCGGATGTGAATCCGCAGGATCTGGACATTCGCGTGGAGGGCAACATTCTCACAATTCGCGGCGAACGCAAGTTTGAGAATAAGGTGAACGAGGAAAACTATCTCCGCGTCGAACGCGCGTATGGCTCATTCAGCCGAAGCTTCTCGCTGGCGAACTCCGTGAAATCGGAAGCGATCAAGGCCGAATATCACGATGGTGTGCTGACGCTAAGCCTCCCGAAGCGGGAGGAAGCGAAGCCGAAGCAGATCAAGGTCAACGTCAATGTGGAAAAGCCCGCAATGGCTGCGGCAGCTGGCGCTCGCTAAAGAAACCCGGACCCAAGACAGAGGGCGAGCGTGTTTGGAGTATCCTCTAAACCGATCCGCTCCTCGATTTCCGTTTGATAAGCGCTAGTCGGACACCTTCGGCAAAAAGAGCGAAGTGGTCGATTGTAGAGACAAATGTTCTGCGTGAGCGCTATCGTAGCAACCTGCTTGGCAGAATTTGACGGAATTCTGACGTTGTAATGGGGCGGTTCTCAATCGAGCCGCCCTTTCCATTGACCCGACCTTCTTGAAGCCCGGGGAAGATCGCTCTACGGAGATTTCTCCGCCAAACCTAAGTTCCCGGCAACCCCGCCGAGGTCTTCCGAGTGACGGTGTACTCTAGAAGTGGGTCGGGTTATCGGACGTTGAGTCTGATATCCGACCCGCAAATTCCCTGACACCGCTGGACGTATACTTGCCACACACCTCCCTCGCCTGAAGAGTTTTGACCATGCGAGACGAAGAATGGATCAAGAAACTTGAAGATGGCAGGGGCGTGAAATACACCTATCGAGAGCTGCCGGAACACGGAGCGTTTATCACCGCGCAGCTTGCCGGTAATGAGGTCGTCTATTCGGTCGTATTGACCAAAGCAAGGAACCCGCTTAGTCGTGAAGATGTGGAAAGCCATTTCAAGGACGAGCTTTCAAAGAAGTAGGACCACATTTGGAACACTATCCACGGTTCCAAAATTCGGGAAAAGGCTTTTTGAGTCCAGTGGCGAGCAAACGCTTGCTAAGACGGGATATAATGCGTCCGGTCGTCGTCGCTGGATGGCCTGTTTAGAAAGGGCCATTATGGATCAGGAAATCTCGACCCGGGAATCCGATGACGTAACCATTCTGGACCTCACGGGACGAGTAATGGCCGGTCCCGATTCCGATCTGCTGAGTCCCCACCTACAAGAGCTCGTCGCCAAAGGTGCGAGCAAGCTGCTGCTGAACCTGACGGCCGTGACGCAGATGGATAGCTGGAGCATCAACGCTATCGCTAAGACGTATGCGTCCCTTGGCCGACAAGGCGGCAGCCTGAGAATACTCTGTCCGAGTAGTCGGATCCGGGCCGTGCTGAAACTGGTTCACTTGCTAGATCTTATTCCTACCTTTGAGGATGAAGCCGAGGCGCTGGCAAGCTTCCGGCCGCTAGGTTACTCGGCCAAGCCCTAAAGTTGGCGCATAAGCTGTGTCGATTCTGGGATTTTTTGGCTACAAGCCAAATCGACAGTCATCCGGTTGCCGCTGCCGATTGAGCGAAAGACTCGACGACCGCTGCCTGGTCGTCCATGATGTCGAAGACCGTGTACAGCCTTGTAATTTTCATAAGTTCTTGGACCTTACTCGTGAGGTGCAGTAACTTCAGTTCTCCCACTTGCTTCCGCACCCTCGTTAAGGCACTGACCAGATGGCCCAAACCAGAGCTGTCAATGTAATTGACAGCGCCAAGATTGAGCAGAATTTTGTTATGTCCACTGCTTAGCAGGTCGCAAATTAACGCGCGAAGTACGCCGCCCTCTTCGCCGAGCACAATCCGGCCGCCGATGTCCACAATCGTGACGCCACCTACTTGTCGAGTGGTTGTAGTCATGTGCATTGCCAACCTCCTAGGCCACTTCAATGCTCGAAGACTTCACCCTTGCAGCAGTGCCTGATGCTCTGGTCAGCCTTCTCGATTCAACAGCCTCAATCGCACGCAGCTTTCGGTCGATGTGCGGTTCGTTGCGCAGCCCACCCGCATGCAGCAAACAGCGCTTTCCGGCAGGGACCCCGCATGCCGCAGGAGGCCAAACATGACCGCTAAGATTCTGACGTTTTCATCCCACCGTGCGCAGTGATCGGCACGCAATGAGCATGCAAACCGAATCCACGCCGGCCGAGCGCGCAGCAGAGTATCTGGAGCGCATCGCATGGCTCACTGGAGCGAAGCTAGACGACGATGGCACTTACCACCTCACGGCTGGGCGCATGCGCTTCCGAGTGGACTATAAATTCGTTATCTCGCACTGCGGTAAATCGACATGCTTTTCAGTTGTGGCGTACCCCGATATCCCGTGCGCGGAATTAATTGCATCTGCACTACTACAACTGAAGAACAATCCACGACTATTTGAGAAGTGGAGAGAACGGCAGGGGGATGCTTTCAAGGCGAATGGGCAGATTTTTGAAGACACATATGCGCTAATTAGGGATGAGAGCTAAAACATTGCGGCGCCGGACTTTGGATGTCAGCTGTGCTCCTGTCCCGTGGAGTAACAAGAAATCGCATACAGCGCGAGCGGTGGACTCGGAACCAAAAAATTGTCAAGCGAATCGACTGTCAAAGCAGCTCCGACCGAGATGGACAATCACAACTCGTTGGCGAGAAAGACCCTGTAAATGGGAACCGCAAACGGCTCTTCCGCGCTTCTCTCCATGTTGACCTGGATTACCTTCCAGCGCTCTCCTCTGCGTTCAATAAGGGATCCTTGCTCGGGAATTGATTTGTCACCATCCATGTCGAGATCGCTCTCTTCCGTGGTTGGATCGCCGTTGTACCGAAACACTATTTGCTTGGCGCGTCTCATGCTTTACTCCTGTCGCTTGCGCGTAATGGTCACTCCCTCCTGGCATCGACCCAGAAACTTGATCGACCGACAGCAATGACATTGTTCGTGCGTTCGTCAAACACAACGTATTCACCCGGGGACAGTGCAAGCAGCTCTTTAATGCGAATGTTGGCTGACGCAAGGTCGTTCACCGCCTCGAACCGGCAGAACGTTCCCTCCGGTTTTTTCTTCAGAATGTCAAATGGGGAATGCATGGATACCTCCTGTGTTGTATGGTGCTGTAAGGCAAACTGAAGGAGGGAAAAAGGTGGTCACGCTCAGGTGAAGACGTGACGTGGAAGACCGGGTACTAATTCTAGTGGCTCGGACAATTTGCTGGCTGGAGCGCGGTTACGCTGCCACGCGCTCATCAGGCGGCTCGTAGTGAACGGCGTGACGTTCGCCGCGTTCGCCAACTCCTCGCATCGGAGGTAAGCTCGCGGTCTGGGCTGCCTTGCCCGCAATAGAGAGTCATTGACGAGGGCCTGAATTCTTGAGCCAGGCTACGACTGTCACCCAATCGGTTGAGGCCACAAAGGTACCAAATCTTCAGCCATGGCTCAGGTATCCCAGGCCCGCCAGGACACCTCGCATGTAAGCAAAGCTGCTCATAACGCCGGGCATCGAATCGTCGGGATGAATTTCATACTCCAGATCGACGAAGCCTTTATATTTTATCGCGCTAAGAGCTTTAAAGATCTTCTGCGTCGGCATGATGCCGTCTCCCACCGCGACTTGGCTATCCTTACTCTGGAAATTCGCGAGGTCCTTCATGTGTACGTTAAACAGCCTCGGGCCCGCTTCGCGGATAGCCTGAACTACATCGGTGCCGGCACGAACCGTATGTCCGACGTCGATGCAACACCCGATGCGCGGATCCATGCTTTTAACGGCGCTCAGTACATCTAGCGGCGAATGCCACAGCCTATCTTCTGGCCCGTGATTGTGGATCGCGAGGCGAATGTCATACTCCCGCACGAACTTCTCGATTCGTGGCAGAGTTTCCAGTGCGGGGTCGCCCGCGACAATGACGGCAATACCCGCTCGCTTGCAGTATTCGAACTTAGCGCGAATGTCGGCATCTTCGTCTTTCGGGAAATAGATCGTCCCGGCAGCATGAAGCTTAATGCCGGCCGCGGCATAGTCCGCGAGCGCAGTCGCTTCCTCCTGCGGATCCGCCGGGAGATGATCTTTGACATCCTTTGCATTCAGCTCAAACACATTGAGCTGTTTCATGAAACCGATCATCTGCGCACGACTGAAGTTGCGGAACGTGTAGCTGGCGAGACCCAGTCGAATCGGCGCTCCTTCGTCAGCTGATGAGTGACCTGCCGCAGTTGCGAGTACGGCTTTCGAAGCAGTGAAGGCTGCCGCAACAAGTGCACCGGAGCGGACGAAATCGCGGCGCGATAATCCGTTTTTCATTGGAATCTCGTCGCACGGCTGGAGCTGCCGCAGCTTAGACATGGGGTGCCCAGCCCTTCTCGTACTCGCGCCCCCACATCTTCATGGCTTCCGCGTCACCCTGGATGCGTCCGTCTTTCGTGTCGAGCTGCAATTCGCGGTTGACCTCCCAGGCGATGTTCGAAAGCTGCAGCATCGTAACGGCGACGTTGCCGACCGAGATTGGCGCGTTAAGCTTCTCGCCCTTCCGGATTCCCGCGATGAAGTTCGCGAAGTGAAGATCGGTCATGGAATCGGCTCCGCGGAGGTCGGCGGATGATGTTGTGCTGCCGACCTTGAACTCGTTCGTCTTGTTCCCTTTGAGGTCGTAGATCTCGTAGCCATCGCGATCCACGACCACGGTGCCAGTCGTTCCCATGACGGCCGAGCCACGGTCACGGCCGTAATACTTCATTCCCTGGCAGCTCTTGCCCTCCCAGGCGAGCATCTTGTCTTCGTATTCGAAGCTCGTCACCAGCGTGTCGTAGAATTGCCAGTCGTCTTTGAATTGGTATCTGCCGCCTGACGAAGTGACCCGTTTCGGGAAGTCGACGCCTAGCGCCCAGCGGCACACATCTACCTCGTGCGTTCCATTGTTGAGCGTTTCGCCAGTGCCGTAGTTTCTAAACCAGTGCCAGTTGTAAGGATGCACGTTGTCCCGATAAGGACGGCGTGGCGCCGGGCCTTGCCACAGTTCCCAGTCAAGCTGCGCCGGAACGGGCACTTCTTTTCCTGTGCCAATCGACTTCCGCACATTGCTGTACCAGGCTTTCGCGAGGTACGGCCTGCCTATAATGCCCCCGTGAATCTTTTCGACGATTTCTATGCTGTGCGGCGAAGAGCGCTGCTGCGTACCCATCTGCACGAGCTTTCCATACTTCTGCTGCGCTTCGACCAGCATCTGTCCCTCAGCCGGATTGTGGCTGCACGGCTTCTCCACGTAGACGTGTTTGCCTGCCTCCAACCCGGCGATGGCCATCGGTGTATGCCAATGGTCGGGAGTGGCAATCGTGATGGCGTCCACATCCTTGCGCTCGAGTATCACGCGAAAGTCTTTCTCCGCCACAGGAGGCTCGCCCATCTCGCGCTGCACCGCATCGGCGAACTTCTTGAGAATGTTGGCATCCACATCGCAGACGTGTGAAATGCGCGCAGCGCTCTTGTTTGCCTTGAGAGACGAGAGATGAGCGTACCCGCGCCCATTCAGGCCGATCACCGCAAAGTTCAAGCGATCGTTGGAACCGAGGATCTGGTCATAGCCCCTTGCCGTAGTTCCTACGGCCAGCCCGGCTGCTCCCACTGCAAATGTATCGAGAAACTCACGCCGCGAAACACGAAATGCCATAAGGCTCCTCTCCGCGGTGCTGTAAAAATGAATCAATCTTGATCTGCAAGCAAATTCCTATCCCCGATAAATAGTCGATGGGCGAAAACAGCCGTGATTCGACCCGCTTGGCCAACACCTTCTTTCCTCGTGGCCACCCGGATTAGAAGTTTAACTTTACGCCAAGCTGAAGTTGCCGGCCGCCGGTGGCGCTCGTGATATGGCCGAAGCTAGAGCTGCCCAAGCGTTGTGCCCGCCGCCGTACCGCCCGCCGGTGTACCGTTCGTGTTATTAAAGAAGAATTGGGGCGTATTCGTGACGCCGAATGCCTCCAGGCGCAGATCCAGACTGAAGCGTTCCGTAAATCGGATGGACTTGGATAGTGAGGCATCCAGGTCGAAAAACCCAGGCCCGCTAAGATAGTTCCGTCCCACATTGCCGAATGCATCGCCAGCCGGGGCAGCGAAGCTCGACGTGCTGAACCAGGGATTGCCGAGGCCGATACCATGAAGGATTTGGACAGGGGCAACCAGATTCGGTGTTTGGGTATTGCCCGGGGCCAGAAGCGAGGTGGAATTCGCGGTAAAGTAGAGAGGAAGGCCCGACATCAGCGTGAGAAAGCTGGAGACGCGCCAGCCTCCCAGAACCGCGGCGCCAACTCCAGAAGAGAGCAAGCGCTTGCCCTTTCCGAAGGGAAGATCGTACACAATACTCTGCACAAAGGTATGCGTGCGATCGAAGTCGTTCCGCGCGTAGTTGCGGCGTTGATTGATATAAAATGCGAGGCCGCCATCGTCGTCCGTTTGAAACCCCATCCCTTTACCGAACGTGTAAGCCGTGGTGGTCGAGAGACCTCCCGAGAACCGCCGGTCAAACTTCACCTGCAGAGCGTGGTAGCTAGACGAATATCCCGCGAAGAGAAGATTCGTGGTCGCAGTTCGCCCGAAAGAGTTGAACTCCGGAAGTCCCTTATTTCCGAGGCCAACTACCGTAGCGGCGTTGAGGTTGTAATTTACAACGGTGTCCACGCTGTGGTTGCCGACGTATCCTAGATCTAGAACAAAGCGCCATGGCAGCGAATGCTGGATCGCAGCGTTCCACGATTCCACATACGGGTTCTTGAAGTTCGGATTGACCGCAAAGTAGTTCGTGCCCACGGCAGGGTTGGTGATGATCCCGTTCGACGGAATCGCGGGGAGAATCGGAGCGGGGAAACCATTTTCGAAAGTCGCAGTCTGTCCACCGGGAAGCACTGCGGGCCCAAAGCTCGCGACTGCCGGATTGAAGGCGTTATTCGCCCGCACAGGAAAATTGTAGGCGTAACTGTTGTCGGGGAATGGTGTGTAGCTGATACCGAATCCGGCCCGGAAGACTGTCGATTCCTTCAGGCGGTAGGCCAGTCCTAGACGAGGCGCGAAATATTTGTAGTGCGTCGCGATCCCCAGGTCATTGGGATTCCCGCCTACGCCGCTGACAATAAGCGTATTGTTCGTGGGATTGTAATTTGAAAAGCCTCCCGTTGCCGCGGGCGTGGCAGCCGGATAGAACTCCCAACGAAGTCCAATGTCCGCGGAAAGTTTAGGGGTGACCAGCCACTTATCTTGGGCGAAGCTGAAGAATTGCCATGCTCGATAGTTCGGGAAGAAGGTCGCCAGATCGCGTCCGGCCTGATTTGGGACGTCGAGCAGAAAGCTGGCGAAGTCGTTTGTAAAACTGGTTTTGGACGCGCCGGTGCCAGTGTTGAGCGCCGTCTGACCATCGCTAAAAGTATAAAGACCGCGCGGGCTAAACGTCTGCTCCTGGAGCAAAGCATCCCGAACCCGGCGCAGGTCGACGCCAAACTTAACGGTATGATTGCCGAGAATCTTGGTCCATGTGTTAGCAAAGTCGATATTCGTTTCTGACCGGATCCAAGGCAGGCTCGCCGAGTAGCCGATCAACGGATTGGAAAACCCACCGTTGATCGTAATACCGACAATTCCACTGGTGATGGGGTTGAGGTTGACGCCAGGAATGCCGAGCATAGTTGAAGTATTTGTGCCGTAATCGCTGTTGTGGGCCTCGTTATGATACCAGGCCACACCAACGCGGAACTCAGCAACGAGAGTATTCGAGAAAAAGCGATTGTAGTTGAGACCGGTGCTATACGTGTTCTGAAAGCCGCTCCCTTCAAAATTGCCTTGTGCCGGTCCGCCCGCTAAACCGAATATGGGAGCTTGAAAAGCAACTGGACGCTGGAAGCTGAACCTCGCGCTCAGGCGATCTTTATCGGTAAGGTTGGCGTCCACTTTGGCATCAACGAAATCCGTATCCTTGTGGAATGCCAGGAGACCAAAGTAGTTGTTCGTGTTACCCGCGGCCGTTGGAGGCGGCAAGAGCGCCATGAGCTTAGCCGAAATGGGATCAATCAAGGCCGAGGGAATGACGTTGGGGCAACCGGCCGCCTTGGTGCAGGCGGGATTGAATGCATCCACCATTCCATTAGGACCCGGTACCGTGGCCGTGCCGGGAGAAGACGTGGCCACGAACGGCTGGCGGCCCGTGCCATTCGGACTACCGCTAAAGGGATTATAGATTGTCGTCGTCGAAGCGCTCAGGTCTCCCGAGCGGAGGGCCATGGTGGGGATGGTGACCAAGTTTGTGTTTGCCTCGTGGTCATAGACTTTCAGATAGTCGGCAAAGAAAAAGAGCTTATTCTTCTTGATCGGACCCCCAACATTTCCGCCAAAGTAGTTATAAGCAAGATGCCCCACGGATGGATCGAAAAAGTTGCGGGCATTGAAGTAGCTGTTCCTGACGAATTCGTAGGCAGCACCGTGGAAGCTATTGGTACCCGACTTCAAGATCACGTTTGTAACGGCGCCACTCGCACGCCCCAGCTCCGCGTCGTAATTACTCGTCGAAACGTCTACCGTCTGGATGGCTTCAAGTGGCGGCACTAGTATCTGCAGAAGGCCGGTGCGTTCGTTGTTGTCGATACCCTCGATCTGGTAGTTGTTGCCCTCGCGAAGTTGACCATTGACCTCCGTCTGCAGCGAGCTGCTTGCGTTGAAGAACTGCGAGTGCTGGAAAGTGGCGCGAGTCGTGCCGGGAACGATGTTCAGCAGGTTTTGGTAATTGCGATTGGTGCCGAGCGGTAAGTTTTCCGTCAGCACGGCTTCGAGCTTGCGCCCCGTGTCCGCTCGCTCGGTCTGGAGGATGGGAGTTTCCGCCTCCACAGTGACGGTTTCCGAAATGTTCCCAGGCTGAAGGACCAAGTCGATCCGCTGGGTCGTGTCCACGATCACATCGATATCGGCTCTCGATTCCCGTTTGAATCCTGCCAGTTCCGCGGTGACCTTATACGTGCCTGGAGCTAGATCCGGAAGCACATAGTTGCCGCTTTCGTTCGTCTGCGAGGTCCGGCTGATCCCTGTGTTCGTTTCAGTGATCGTCATCTTTACGTTGGCAACCGGGGCCCCGGACGAATCCGTCACCGTCCCGAGCAAAGTTGCATTGACGGCCTGTCCCGCGACTGGCGTAGAAGACCACAGCAGTACTGTCGCAAGCAAGACCGCCATGCTCAGAAGCCGCATTTTGAGCAGGCCGGCGGTGCCCAGCGTTGTGATATCTTCGCTGATTATGGCGGCCCTATTCCGGGCATTCAGGAACTGGAAAGTTGAACCAAAGAGTTTTTTCATGACATCACACCCCACGCGCGATTCGAGAAACTACAGAACAAATGCAAAGAGGACCCAGCAAAGGGCTTGGAACTGGTTCCACACCCTAACTGAGCGAAATCCCCCTGTCAAGGGAGAATCTGGGGGACCGATAAAATGAATCAGTCTTCTAAATTCCTGCCATCGGGAAAATCGGGTGGCCCGCCGATATCATTGCCGTTTGGTGTGTTAGACTGGGTCTGCAAAAAGGTGCGACGGTTACCCACCGACCTGGACAACGCCCCAAAGTGACAAGAGGCCGCATTCCTATGGAAGCAGTTCCAAAGAAAACGACAATTCGCGAGGTTGCCCAGGCCGCTTCGGTCGGCATAGGAACGATTTCCCGGGTGCTAAATTCCAGCTCGCAGGTGAGCCGTGAAACGCGTGAGCGGGTACTCCAGGCCATCCGGCGTCTGGGATTCCGCCCCAATGCGCAAGCCCGCCGGATTCTCAAGCGACGCTCAGAAATGGTCTGCTTTCTCCTGAGCAACCGTGATTTTCTTCATCCCTTTCATGCACGCATCCTGCAAGGTGTCGAATCTTATGCCAACAGCCTGAAACAGCATGTGCTGTTTTCCGCGCTACATTATTCCCCGAGAACGCCTCCCGAGAGGATTGACCTGCCTCCGGTTCTTCAGGAACATGGGTTGATTGACGGCCTCATTCTTGCAGGGACGATTTATCCGAATCTGCTCCGCCGGATCGAGTCCATCCATATGCCTTTCGTAGCCTTCAGTAATAATGTGGTAGGAGCGGACGAAGACCAGCAATTCGACCAAGTGGGCTTCGATGACTTCAATGGGACGTTTAATGCCACGCGTTACCTGATCGGCGGGGGACACCGTCACATTGTTTTCGCTGGAGACATCTCTTACCCGTGGCTTCATCACCGGTTTGAAGGCTACCGGCAAGGAATGCGCGAGAAGAGACTAAAATCCGTGTTAATCACGGGGAGAAATCCTCAGAGTTTTGTCGATTTCGGTCAAACGAGCGTAAAGCGAATCCTGTCCCGGAGGCCGCGACCCACTGCTGTAGTAGCCGGCAACGACGAAATCGCGTACGGGCTGTGGCGATCGCTACAGCGGCACGGAGTGAGAGTGCCGGAAGATCTGAGCTTAGTCGGATTCGACGACCGTGAAGAGGCCTTGCTGATGGACCCGCCGCTTTCTACGGTGCGCGTCCACAAAGAAGAGATCGGCGAAACCTGCATGAAGATGCTTCTCGAACGGCTGCACCATCCACGAATGACGTTTAGCCAACGCATCTTACCCACGGAATTCGTGATCCGGGGGACTGTCCGCCAACTGTGAGAATGACAACACCGCCACGAAAGTGTATCCGGACTTCGAGCCTGAGAATGGCGGAACGATTCATCTGGACTTCAGTGGGGCTGCAACTTCGAAGAGCTGAAAATCAAAACTGCTAAGAGCCGTGGATCCAAAAACAGTCTGGTGGGTTCAACCAAACAGACTCTTTAAGTCTGATAAACGCGCATCTGATGAGATTAGCGAGCGCTATCGCCGAGTGGACCCTCAACGCCAATAGGTCTTTTCGTTTTGGGAGCACAAGCCGCTAGCGAGGAATTTACCTTCTCATGAGTGTCTTCGAGACTCGGGAAAGAAGTCCCACGTGCCGTATGCGTTCGAATCTCCTGGCAACTGAGCCGCTCGCCGGTGAGCCGGCAATCGGCAATCATCCCCTCTTTTGTCGGCGGATACGTTTGGTCGAATACGTGATTTCCCAGTGAGAAAAAAACTGGATGCTCCTCGATGCACTCAGGAAGCTGAACAACATGTGGATGGTGGCCCACGATCAAATCGGCCCCCTGCTGAATTAGCCAGTGCGCTTGTTCACGCTGCGTTGCATCCACGAGTTTCTGGTATTCATGGCCCCAGTGAATTGAAACCACGACAAGATCCGCCAGTTGACGTGCCTTCTGCAGTTTCTCGGAAATTTCGTCTGACGGTATTTTCTGAACGCGCCCATCGGCAGCCGGAATAAGGGAAATTGATACCAGCGCAATCTTCGCGTCGCCTGCTTGCGCGACGAACGGAGAATTCTCAAAATCGATGGCCACCAGCGATTCTCCTTGCAGCAATTTGCGGGTGCGCTCTCGCCCAGCACTTCCCAGATCCCCCGCATGATTATTTTCCAGCGTCAGTCCGTGGAACCCAGCCGTTTTCAACAACTGCGCTGCGGAATCAGGAGTCGCAAAGCATGGCCGCGCGGATTCGATGCACGCCGATGACGGGCCCAGCGCGCCTTCGAAATTTCCACTCACCCACTGTGAATCGCCAAACAGGTGCGCGAACGGAGTCCAGGGAGAAACCCTTCGGCGTTGCAATTCCTCTGCGACGTGGCGTGAAAGCAGGATATCGCCAGTGAACAATAGACGCGTGCCGCGCGGCTGCGTTCGCACGTCTGCCGCAAGAATACTGGCAGCCAGAAACAAAAGAAGCGTATAGAAGCGAATCACAAGCACGGCACTTCCCAGCGGACCAGGTTCGTGTCCGGCTTAAATATACGGACATTTGAAGCGATAAGCGGAATTTGGTCCTCTGCTGGCTAATGACACTTACGAAAGCCAACGGCCTGTGCAGAAATAGAACTCCCAACCCGTCCCTATACTGAATTTACTGCTGTGCTCAAAGTGAGAGGTACCCCATGAGACGGAGCCAATTCGTTCTTGTATTCGCTGCAGTCGTTTTCGTTTTAGCCGCCGCCGGTGCCTTCCTCTTCTCGAAGAGGAAGCCGGCCTCCGCCTCCGGCGCAAACTCGGGTAGTCTGTCTTCCGCAGGCAGCACGCAGACGGCCAAGCCAGCACCACAGGAAACGGCACAAAACAATCAGGGCATATACATGCCCGACGACGCCACAGCGAATTTCCTTGGCGCCTTAGCTCCAGGCGGCACGCCAGACTCCGCAGGCCGTGAGCGGAATTACGTCATCTCCTACCAGGTGGTCTTCCTCCGGAAGTCGCCCGCCGAAAAATTGCCGGAAGAAAATATGAAGTACAGTGAGTTACAGCAACGAGATCCAGGCCGTTTCGCGCACAACTACTTCTTCTACGGCGAAGTTGTCAGCGGAACATACGATCCCGCAAACCCGGACGTCATCGCCGTTCGCACCAGACTCGACAAAAAAGAAGTCCGCGGTTTCCTTGATTCTAAGAAGTTGTGGCTCGAGCCCCCCATTTCTCCCGTGGAAACCCCACGCTACATGGCGCTAAAGGATGCCACCGCCATTCACGTCGTGCCGGATCCAGGAAGTCCCACGGTCCTGGGCCTTGTGCAAGGCGAAGTGGTCGAGGCCGTTGGAAAACTCAGTTTTCAGGGTGGGCAATGGATTAAGGCCCATTTCAACGGCGACGAAACGCCCCGTTATGGCTTCATTCAAGCAAACGACCTTCTCGCACTCACTCCGGCCACCACGAATCAGTCCGTCGTCGCCGCCGCTGAAATTCCACGCCAGATCCGTTATTCGAAAGTCTCGCTTGCGGAGGCAGATCGCCAAAAGCTTTCCCAGAACGGCTTTTACGTCGAGAACGTTCCGCCGTTGAAATACATCTATGTGGACGACATGGCGGACTCTTACCATGACGGCAGTGATGGGCGCCAATATTTCATTACTTCAGACCTATTTCTCCACGCTTATCACTTGATCTTCGATCGCATGCTTCAGGATGTCGAAGAGAATAAACTTTCGCCATCCGTCGCCGCGCTTGCTGCCGATCTTGCTAAGGCCACGGAAAACGAAATCAAAACTCTGCCTGCCACTACGCCCGCCGATGTCCGCGACGCGCTGGTGTATGACCTCTTCTACTTTTCCGTTGCTGCAAAGCTGCTTAACCCCAGCTTCACGGTTCCAGATGCCGTGCGTAAGGATGCCGAGGCAGTTGTTTCCAGGATTCAGAAAGCCGGTGAGGAAGTCCCTTCCGCCGCATCCAGTAAATTCGGGGACGAAGACTTCATGCAATACAAAGTGCGGGGACACTACGAGAAGAACGATACGCTTCAACGCTACTTTCGCGGGATGATGTGGTTTGGCCGTCAGAATTTCCTTCTCTCCGACCGCAAGTTGACTCTGGCCGCGATTCTCATCCCCGGTCTCCTGGAGAAAGCGCAAGGGACGCGCACGTTCGAATCGCTTGATCACTCGCTCGGCTACGTCATCGGCGCCCAGGACAAGTACACGCTGGCCGGTTATCGTTCGGAATCTAAGAAGGTCTTCGGGACGGAAATGCCCAGCGCGAACCAGCTTGCAGTCAAGCTCGACGAAAATCTGCAGGCGTTTACCCGCGCTGTGGAAAGTGACTTGCCGCCTCCGCAAATTGTCTCGGTGCAGACAGGAGCCGGGGAAAAGCAGTCAGAGCGCTTGGAAATGGTTCGCGGCCTTAAGTTCCTGGGCCAGCGCTTCACGCTGGACGCCTATTTCCTGAACCAGATGACCTCGCCGAGCGTGGGCAGCGATGATAACCCCCGAAATCTTCCCTCCACCCTTGATGTCATGATGCTCTTGGGCTCCAAGGCCGCAACCGAAGAACAGCAGCACATCCAACAGCGGCAAAAATGGCTCAACTACGAATCGCAAACCAAGAAGCTCGAAGGCGTGGCGCAAGAACATCTGGCCAAGCAATTAACCTTTTATGATGAATGGCTGAACGCCTTGAATTCCTTGTTTTTGCCTTCCGCCAGCAAACAATTGTTCGCCCTGGGGAAACCCTGGCAATACAAAAACCTGAACGCCGGCGCGGCAAGCTGGACCGAACTGAAGCACGACACCATTCTCTATTCGGAGCAATCGGCTGCCGAAATGGGTGAGGGCGACGAATTTGAAGTTCCTCCCTTCTCTCCACCTCCTCCCAGAGGCTACATCGAGCCAAATCCCGTGTTTTTTCAGCGCTTGGGGCAATCCATCGACCAAATGTTGGGCCGTCTGAAGAATTCCGGTTTTATCACCGACGAGTATCTCGACAAGTTCACTACGTTTCGCGAACTGGCGAGCAAAGCGGAAACCATCTCGCAAAAAGAAGTTTTGGGAGCATCGATTACCGCCGAAGATTTCCAATGGATTGAAAGCCTGGAAGAACAATTTGGGAGACCGCTGCTTCTGCCCCGCGGCGTGGACCAGATAGAGCCTACCGAGTTGCAAATGGCCTTGATCGCCGACGTGGCTACGGATGCCGTCGAGGGGCGCGTCTTGGAAGTTGCGACCGGCACGCCTCAGCGGATCATCGTCGTGGTGAAGGACGCCTACGGCGGCACGCGCCTCACCGTCGGGTATGTCTACTCGTGGTACGAGTTTCCTTCCAACAAGCGCTGGGCTGACTCCGAATGGAAGAAAATCATCTACGCAGAGGATCCTGCTGCGAAAAAACAAAGCGGCGTCGAACCTTCGGGCTGGTATTCAATGTTCATGAAGAATTCTGGTGGAGCAAACTGATGCACCGTTGCTGCGCAATCATTCTGCTCTGCCTCTTGTTACCCACGCCGGATTCCTGGTCGCGAGACTTCCATTTCTCGAATTGGAGCGACAATCCTCGGCCTTTCCTCGATGCCATACAAAAGTCAGCGAGACCATCTCTCCCGCCGCTGCCCGCGGGTCAGCGCGTCTGTGGCGGGATCGTCACTCACCATTTCCTCGCGAGCGGATTGATGGTTCGCTTTTTTGATGGATTGCGGAGCCAATCCTCACCCGAAACGATTGTCTTGCTCGGCCCCAACCACTTTCATCAAGGGCTCGCCAATATCAGCATCTCTTCTCTGCCGTGGAAGACCCCTTTCGGCGTTCTTCCGGTGGACACACATTTGGTCCAAAAGATTGGTGCGGCCATCCGGCTGCCCCAAGATCCCGAAGCTTTTTCCGGCGAGCACTCCGTGGGTATGCTCATTCCATTCTTGAAATATTATTTTCCGCACAGCAAGGTTGTGCCTATTTTGATCGACGTGAACGCCCAGGAGTCCCGTTTGGAGGATCTTCGCGAGGTCCTTTCGCAAGCGCTGAAAAATCCGAAGACGCTCGTTCTCCTAAGCATGGATTTTTCGCATAATTCGATTGCTTCCATCGCGGACGCCAGGGATCGCACTGCGGAACAAGTGATTTCCGTCATGGATGCAGGAAAAACGCACGAACTCAACGTGGATTGCCGCAAGGGCCTGCACGTCTTGCTCGAATCGCTGAGCCGCGCTGGATGTAACGGTGTGCAGTTCAACGAGCACAGCAACTCCGCCCGTCTGAGCGGAAAACCTGATCAACCCGACGTGACCAGTTACTTCACGATCTATTTCCTCAACTCACTGTCTACGCCGTCCTAGTCTCTCGTTCCCGGGGTACAAGCAGAACCACCCATCGCGTAACGCGCTACTTGCAGCTATAAGTCCGGTTCTGGGAAGTTTCACCAGATAGGTAACGAGAAACGCGCTTGTTGTCACGCATTCCTCGGTTGTCGGGCATGCCCACCTAAGCCCGTGATAGTCGGTAACAAGAGACGATCCCCAAATTCATAGCCCGATCTTATAACATCGCTCCGAGAAGCTGATCGGAGACCACATGGATGTGCACTTGATCGACGGAACGTACGAATTGTTCCGCCATTTTTTCGCAGTGCCCTCCACAACAGATTCGAACGGGCAGGAGATCGGTGCGGCACGGGGTGTCCTGACCTCGGTTTTGTCCATGGTCGAGGGCGGTGCAACTCACATTGGAGTTGCAACCGATCACGTCGTGGAGTCATTTCGAAATGATTTGTATCCCGGATGCAAGACGAGTGAAGGCGTGCCGCCGGAGTTGCTCTGGCAATTCCCCATTCTCGAGGAAGCATTGGAAGCAATGGGCGTAGTGGTGTGGCCAATGTCGATTATGAGGCGGACGATTGAGCTACCGGGGAAGCGTTGAGGCGGGACCTTTTCGATCCGACAATTTTAGTCTAACGAACCGCGCCTTGGAGTGTCAACGAAACGCTGCGTCGCTCAGCGTTTGCGTTCTGCAAGCGCGAGAAACGAATGCCCTGCCTGCTGTCAACGATCAGTTCCGAACTCCGACCGCAGTTGATTCTTGCGTTTGACACCGCCTCATTGCGGGACCTATAGTTGCCCCCATTTTCCCAGGGGTAAATCCCGCTTGCTCCAGCGCTTGTTCCACCTCGACGAAAACCAAACCACTGTTCGTTGCGAGCTTCTCGCTGGCCTGACCACATTCATGACCATGGCCTATGTAGTCGTGGTGAATCCGCGCATCCTGGCCGAAGCAGGCATGCCTGTCGAAGGCGTCCTGTTCGCCACCTGCATTTCGGCCGCGATCGCCACGCTCATCATGGGGCTTTGGGCCAATTACCCCATCGCGCTCGCTCCAGGCATGTCTCTCAACGCCTACTTCACCTACTCCATCGTCATCGGGCGCGGCATCCCGTGGCAGACCGCGCTGGGCGTCGTCTTCCTCTCCGGCCTGCTTTTCCTCCTCCTCACGCTCACCAACGTCCGCGAACAAATCGTCAACGGGATACCCGACTGTCTCAAGCACGGCACGGCCGCGGGCATCGGCCTTTTCATCGCCTTTATCGGTCTGCGCAACGCGAAAATTATCGTCGCCAATCCCGCAACTTTCGTTGGCCTCGGCAAAGCGTCCGACCCGCAAGTTCTTCTCGCTGCTGCCGGCCTGATTCTGATCGCCATCCTCATGGCCCGACGCATCGGCAGCGCAATCCTCATCGGCATCGTGGCCATCGCTCTTGCCGGCATTCCCCTGGGTCTCGACCACTGGCCCGAGCATCTCTTCTCGCTCCCGCATCCCGGCGGCACGTTCCTTAAACTCGATTTCCGATCCGCCGCAAAAATCGGCCTCGGCGAGCTCATCTTCGTATTTTTCTTCGTCGACCTCTTCGACAATGTCGGCACGCTCGTCGGCGTTTGCGAACAAGGCGGCTTCCTGCGCGACGGCAAACTCCCGCGCGCCAGCCGCGCTCTGCTTGCCGACGCCTTCGGCACGATGATCGGCGCCTTAACCGGGACCTCCACGGTCACCAGCTACATTGAGAGCGCTGCCGGTGTTGCTGCGGGAGCCCGCACCGGCCTCGGCAATGTCGTGATCGCCGGTTTTTTCGTGGTCGCCATGTTCTGCGCTCCGCTGGTGGCCGCTATTCCCGCCTACGCCACGGCTCCCGCGCTGATCCTGGTCGGTGCGCTGATGTGTGGCGCGGTCGCCCGCGTCCGCTGGGATGACTTCAGCGAAGCCTTCCCCGCCTTCCTGACCCTCGTCGCCACCCCCTTGACGTTCAGCATCGCCACCGGCCTCAGCCTCGGCATGCTCTCCTTCACTTTTATTAAGGTAGGCACTGGCAAGTACCGCGAAATCAGCCCGCTCATCTGGATCCTCTCCGTTCTCTTCCTCCTCCGCTACGCCTTCCTCGGAGCCGAATGATCTGACGCCATAGCCGCAGGAATTCGCCAGTCCGTAGACCTGTCCCGTGAAAATGTAGGCGCCCGACTTTAGTCGGGCGCGTTGGGCTCTACTCCCAGCCCACGCTTCGCTCGTTTAGCAATGTAGCGGCGGGCTTCAGCCCGTCCCGGCGTCAACTCCAGGCAAGAAGCATCAAAAAGCACTAGATGTGACGCGAAGCTTGTCATATCGGCGTCCCTGGAACTCTCGTCGACGTTCGATCTGCTACAACAATCACCCGATTACCCTTCAAGGACGCTTCCCCGTACGATTTCTTGTTCGGCCCTGAAAAACCCGCTATCTTGGCCTTATCTTCGGCACCCATAGGTTATCCATGCGGAAGTTCGGCAAAACTCGCGACGCGCAGCGTTCGCATCGACCCGCGGAGAGGGAACGAAAAGCTCACGATGTCGCCGGACTCCAGCCTCAAGCCAACTCTGAAGCTCTACTCCGCGCTGATTGTACTGACCTCTATCGCCATTTCAGCGATGCTCCTCGTACGCCTCGTTCTTAATTTCCGCCATCAATATTTCCTGACGCACGTCGAAGGCGTCTGGCTGGCCTCCGCCTACGACTTTATCCACGGCATCTTTTACCGCCCGCTATTTAGTTCGCTCGGCTACGGCGGCACGCGATATTTTCCGCTGTATTTCGTCTTGACTGGTGCGCTATCGAAACCTCTAGGGTCTCTGGAGACGGCGGGGATCGCCCTTTCTGGAGCGGGCGTCGTCGGGGCTCTCGCCGCCGTCTATATACTGTTGCGGCGCTTGAGAGCTAGCCTCCTGTTGAGCGTCGCTGCTGTTACCTCCGTCCTCGCCGTTGCAACCACGCAGCAAGCTCTGCTGGGCGCGAAAGGCGATAGTCTTGCCGCCGCTTTGAATCTCTGGGGCGTCGTGCTCTGCGTTGGTTCGGCAACTCGCCGTATTGCTCTCTATTGCGCCGCATTGCTTTTCACCCTTGCCTTCGCCACAAAAGTCACCACTGTATTCGGGGTCGGCGCGGTTCTTGTCGCGTGGATTCTCGCTCGCCGCTACAAAGAGGCCATACAACTCGCCGTAGCCACCACGTGCGGCTACATTCTCGTTCTCGCATCCATGTACGTGGCCAGCGGTAGTCGCGTATTCGCGATTTTTCGCGCGTGTGCTGGGGGTGGCGGCTCCCTTTCCTACACGCTGCAGGCGCCGCTGCACCTGCTCTCCAAAGCCCTCGACGTTGATCCCGTGTTCTTGCTCTTCCTGGTCCCTGCCGTCGTTTTCGGTCTGCATTATTTCCTCGAGAATAGGACCGATATTCTGCCCATCTACTTCGTGCTGGTGCTGCTGGTAACCACGGTCATCTTTGGCTCTCTCGGTATCGGCATAAATCATCTCTTCGACTTGCAGATCGCCGCCGTCCTTCTGCTGGTCACTTCAATTTCCCGCGCAGCCGGGTTGGCAGCGCCGGCATCCTTGCCGGCTCCGGCCCCGACCCTCGCCGTAGTCGGCACCGGCTTGCTCGCCTTTGCCTTGGTCGTCGCCCTTGTCCCGACATCGCAGAGTCTCCACGGCGACCTGACCAGGCCCTCCTTTCCCGCCGACACCGCCGAAGTGCTAAAGCGCCTCTCTGCGGACGAACGTCCCGTTCTCGCGGAGAATCCGCTCGTCGTCATCAGTTCCAACAGGGCGCCTTATCTTCTGGACCCGTTTATGTTCCGCATCCTCGTCATGAAACATCCGGAGCTGGCTCGCGATCTCTGGGCGAGAATGGAACATCAGGGATTCGCGGCAATCGTCCTCGAGCGGGACCCGGCGACTTCGGAAGGAAAAACCTGGTACACGGACACTCATTTTGGGGGCGAATTTCTGCGCGATCTGGATGCGCATTACGCTTTTAGCTTCGCCACCACAAAGTCTTACGTGTACACGCCTAAGGTAGTGCAACCTTAAGAGTGAGCGAGAGCGCAATGATTTTGGCGAGGCACTTCCACAAGGAGTGAGGGTTTGCGTGGACGGAGAAATGTTAGCGATGGCTTCATTACAGACGTGTCCCAGCGGTCCCTTGGTGATCGCTGCGGCCAGCCCCGACTCGCGTGTGGACGTGTCGCTGGTCCTTCCCACGTACAACGAGGGCAAAAACATCGCCGCGATGATCGCACAGCTCGTTCCGGTTCTCGATTCCGTTCCCAACCTTCAATACGAGATTATCGTTGTCGATGACGACAGTCCCGACCGCACCTGGGAAATCGCCCTCGCGCTGACGGACCGATTTCCGCGATTGCGCGTGATTCGCAGGCAAGGGGAGCGCGGCCTTTCTACCGCCGTAATTCGCGGTTGGCAAATTGCCCAGGGAAGCATTCTTGGCGTTATGGACGCCGACCTGCAGCATCCGCCCGAAGTCGTCGCCAACTTGTGTAAAGAAATGCTGCGCGGCGCGGATCTGGGAATCGCGAGCCGCCACGTGGAAGGCGGGGGCGTCAGCGATTGGAGCCTCGCCCGCCGCATCATTTCCCGCGGGGCGCAAATGATTGGATTCATGCTGCTGCCCGAGGTGATCGGGCGCATCAGCGATCCGATGAGCGGCTTCTTCATGATTCGCCGCTCGGCCATCCAGGACCGCACACTTAGTCCGTTGGGCTACAAGATCTTGGTCGAAGTCCTGGGCCGCGGCAAAGTGGGTTGGATCAGTGAAGTTCCTTATACCTTCCGCGAGCGCGTCGAAGGCTCGAGCAAGCTCACCAATCGCATTTATCTCGAATATTTCCAGCACCTGTTTCGCTTGCGCCTCTACTTGCTTCACGTCTCCAGCTTCTTTCGCTTCTGTGTCGTCGGGGCCAGCGGCGTGGTCATCGATATGTCTTTCCTTTTTCTTCTGAGCGATCCGAAAATGCTCGGCTGGGGTTTGACGCGCAGCAAGATCCTCGCCGCCGAGGCCGCGTTGCTTAACAACTTCATCTGGAACGACCTCTGGACGTTCGGCGATATCTCCAAAAATCAGAACACGTTCGGCCAGCGCGTAAAGCGCTTCCTGAAATTCAACGCCATCTGTTCGCTCGGCATCTTTTTCAATGTCGTCATCATCAACATCGAATTCAATCTCCTCCACATGGACCGCTACCTCGCCAATCTAATTGCCATTGGCCTCGTGACCCTGTGGAACTACAAGTCCAACAAAGAATTCAGCTGGCGGGTCACGGCAAAGACTTGAGCCAATCTCAACGTTGTCTGATCCACCGGAATCTCCACGGGCTGCAGGAGTCGTGAGTCCGAACATTGCGCTTGCAAATCCTGAGACTCCGGAGCCAGCGCGATAAGTCGCGCCGTAACGGAAGCCGAGTCAACAAGGGTTTAGCCGCTGAGGGCTTCTTCTCTCAGTTCTCACACAGACTCAATAGTCCCGGTTGATTCCGCCCGCTGCCGTTTACCTCCGGATTCTTTCCATTCGATGCATACCACTTAGCTAATTAACGTCTATGTGCTACGCTCCACCGTGTATGTCAAATTAAACCGTCGCCGACTGCAGTCCTCCAAGCCCGAGGCCGCCCAGGCAAGCTCTCCCGGCTGTCCTCGTTTCACTAAGCCGTTTAAAATGAACACTTCCAAAAGTACAACAATACAAAAGACTCTATCTACTTTTATAATGAAGAGTTGTTACGGTAAGTTTGTGCTGTAAACAATAGGCTTATTCGTTCTATTGACAACCATGCGATTATTCTGGCATAGTAGTTACGATACCGCATGGAGGGCCCATGGACGCCGTAACCAGGACCGCGACGCTGTTCGTGAGACACGACAGCAAGGATTGCCGCTGCAAGGATAAGGATAAAGGAAACGCCTGGCAAAAGTGCAAGTGCGTCAAGACCATGTTGCTCTATGACGGTGCGAAGCCCGAAGGTCAACGCCAGTGGAAACAGTCCACGAAGAGACGTGTCTGGGAAGAGGCGGAACAAGTTCGCCGCGAATGGCTCGACTCATTCGATCCGACCAAGATGGAATTAAAGCGCCTCCGCATGGAACGGGAATTGAAGACGGTGCCACTGGAGGTTGCCGTTGAGAAATTCTTAGAGGATTTGCGGGTGAACAACCGCGCAGAAGGCACAGTGACCCGACAGGCATTGTTCGGGAAGAAAATCATTGAGCAGTTCGGGGCACAGAGGCCGGTGTTGGATATCACGCCCACCGACCTTCATGACTGGCGACAGACCTGGACCTTCGGAGATTCCACAGCCGCCGTGTTTGTTAGTTCGGTCAAACAGTTCTTCAAATTCTGCGAATCTCAGAACTGGCTTCCCGCGAGTCCTGCGAAACACCTTAAGCGTCCCGAAGTCGAGCAAGGCTCACGCACCGTGCCGTTCACGGACGCGGAGTACGCCGCGATCCTCGCCCAGGTTCAGAAGGACGGTGACACGAAGCTGGAGACATTCCTGGAGTTGCTACGCTGGTCTGGTATGGCATTGGTGGATGCGACTCTGTTTGAAACCAAATGCGTCGTTAACGGCACCCTCGAATACAAACGCCGGAAGACCGGCAAACGCGCAATCGTGGTCCTCCCGTCTCGTGTGGTCGCGCTGCTGAACAAGCTGACAGAGGGCCAGCCATTTCGTCGTCCCGACTTCAAACTAGAATCTGACAAAGCCTCTTGGCGTGTTCAGCTTCAAGATTTGTTCGAACGCGCCAAGGTCACCGAAGTGAAGACCGACATGGGAATGCGCCCAGCGCACCCGCATCAGCTCCGCGACACCTGTGCGGTGTGGTACATCCGCAAGGGTGCGCTGATCCAGGATGTCGCCAAGATGCTTGGAGACACGGTCGCGATGGTGGAGCGCCATTACCTTCCGTACATCGAGGAACTCAAGGACGCGCACGTCGCGACGAATAAACGAATTCTGGAAGCGGCTGGAGCGGACTAAGCCGCTTTGCTGACCAGGCATAGTACCCACCCAGTTTCCGATAAGCGCGGCAACCAGGACTTGCCCCCATAGTTCCGAGTAGCGGACTTCCCGGTACCGATCCGGCCAACTTCCTCCAAACCCCGTTTCTGGCCCATGAGGGCCACCTGTACGATCACGCGAGCGCACTCATATCGTTTCTGTGCACGAATTCGCAGGGAAATACTGCAAACCCGCGTACTCTGCCCCGCCTTGCTGAGAATGGGAATGTCAGGTTCTGCGTCTACAGAGCGTGAGGAAGATGGGCAGCCTTAGCTTTGGCGGCGTCGCCTCACGATTCGCGACGAGATGAACACGAAAACGCCGTCTGGGTTCTATAGCTACTGAGACGACCTAAGGTAGCTTTCTAAGAACGTCTTCTGGTTGTGAATACAAATAAATGAAATTGAGCTTGACACCTGAATTTGTGTTCGCCTATCGTGCGCACACCTTGCCACGGCCTATCTATCAGTAGATGGGTAAGCAGATATAGGGACCACGATTCTCAGCGGTGAACTCTGATAGCCTCCTGATCTTTCGGGGGCAGAAGTCTGAGTCTTGACGGAAATTCATCTATTCCTGTTTTCAACCACGGGATCTCTAGAAAGATGGACGAGAAGGAGTTTCCATATGGTGACCAGCCAGATCACTTTTGCCGAAGATTGTTCACTGATCCGACGGAAAAGAGCGTCCGCCTTTTGTCTGTTCCTGTTCACGCTAGGGCTCAGCGTTTCCGCTAGCGCTCAAGAGGCTGCGCCAGCGCTGAACAGTAAAGAAGTCGTGCTTCACAAATTGCTGAATCCGCCGCACGGGGCGGACCCAGCTGCAGGAGCAATCCGCGTTTCCGCTAGCGCTCAAGAGGCTGCGCCAGCGCTGAACAGTAAAGAAGTCGTGCTTCACAATTTTGCAAGTCCGCCGAACGGAGCCTACCCCGCAAACGGTGTGATCCGCGACGAACAAGGCAACATTTACGGGACCACTAACGGTGCCTACTCCGACGTCCCGGGCGGTGGCACAAACAATGCGGGTGTGGTCTTTAAGATCGATCCGTCCGGCAATGAGACGGTGCTGTACAGCTTCACAGGCGGGGCCGATGGTAGCTCCCCGAATGCTGTGATCCGGGACTTGGGCGGCAACCTCTACGGGACTACCAACGGTGGGGGCACGGCGGGCTTTGGCGTGGTGTTCAAAGTCGATCCGTCCGGCCACGAGACGGTGTTGTACAGCTTCACAGGCGGGGCAGATGGGGGCAACCCAGGCAGTGTGATCCTTGACTGGAAAGGCAACCTTTACGGGAGTACCGGCAGTGGCGGCGCGGGCTATGGTGTGGTCTTCAAACTCGATCCGCACGGCAAGGAGACGGTGCTGTACACGTTCGCGGGTGGGCCCGATGGGGCATACCCCAACCTAAATGTGGCCCTCGATTTGTTCGGTAACTTTTACGGGACTACCAACAATGGAGGCACGGGCTCTGGTGTTGTGTTCAAAGTCGATCCCTCCGGCCATGAGACCGTACTCTACTCCTTCACCGGCGGGAACGATGGGGCAAATCCCAACGGTGTGATGCGCGACTGGCAAGGCAACCTCTACGGAACGACATCCAACGGTGGCGCGGCGAACGCGGGCGTGGTGTTCAAAGTCGATCCGTCCGGCCATGAGACGGTGTTGTACAGCTTTACGGGCGGGAACGATGGGGGCTACTCCAACGCAGGTGTGATTCGCGACTGGCAAGGCAACCTCTACGGGACTGCCAACGGTGGGGGCACGGCGGGCTTGGGCGTGGTGTTCAAAGTCAATCCCGCTGGCCAGGAGACAGTGCTGCATACTTTCACACGAGGGCCTGATGGGAATCAGCCCGACTTCGCAGGCGTGATTCTTGACGCGTTCGGCAATCTTTACGGGACTACCGCCTTTAGTGGCGCCGGCGGTCAGGGTGCGGTCTACAAGTTGGATCCGAGCGGCAACGCGACGGTCGTGTACGCCTTTCCGGGTGACGCCGATGGGCAGTACCCCTACAACAATGGCGTCATCTTGGGATTGGACGGCCAACTCTATGGGACCACCGCTTTAGGCGGTAAGACAGGCGATGGCGTGGTGTACCAACTGAATGGGGACGGCAATGAGAGGGTGTTGTACAGCCTCGCCGCATTCACGGCCAATGGTTTTGCCCGACCAGCCGGAGGTGTGATCCGCGACCGGGCCGGCAACCTCTACGGGACTACTTTCATAGGCCAAGCGGACGTGGGCTACGGGTATGGCGTGGTGTACAAGGTAGATACGGCTGGCCATGCGACGGTGCTGCACAACTTCACGAACGGGGCAGATGGCGGCAACCCTTACGGAGGGGTAATCCTCGACTCCAAAGGCAACCTCTACGGGACTGCATCCGGTGGTGGCGCGTCGGGCGCGGGTGTCGTCTTTAAGATCGATACCTCCGGCAATGCGACGGTGCTGTACAGCTTCACCGGTGGGCCTGATGGAGGCTCGCCCCTGGGTGCTCTAATCTTGGACTCGAAGGGCAACCTCTACGGGACTACCCAGGGTGGAGGATCGGGCGCGGGCGTCGTCTTTAAGCTGGATCCGTCCGGCAATGAGACGGTGTTGTACAGCTTCACCGGTGGCGTCGATGGAGGCTTCCCCCTGGCTGGTCTAATCCGCGACTCGGTCGGCAACCTCTACGGGACTACCAACGGTGGCGGCGCGTCGGGCGCGGGTGCCGTCTTTAAGCTCGATAAGTCCGGCGACGAGACCGTGTTGTACAGCTTCACTGGCGGGGCCGATGGCGGCTTTCCCCTCTGGGTAGTGTTGGCCCGCGACTCGGCTGGCGACCTCTACGGGACTACCGCCGGTGGCGGCACAGCTGGTGCGGGCGTGGTGTTCAAAGTCAATGCCGCTGGTCAGGAGACAGTGCTGCACACCTTCACGGGCGGGGCCGATGGCGGCACACCATTCGCAGGCGTGGTCCTTGGCCCGGACGGCAACCTCTACGGGACCACCACGTCCGGCGGGCAAACAAACGCCGGCGTGGTGTTCGAGATCAAACTATAGTAACGGTGCAACGAGGGGAGGCCTACCGGGGAGCCTGCATTGTATCAGTAGGGATGATCGGGCGACCAAGGATCATGGCGGGGCGCCCATCCACGAGAATGACCGAGCAGGCCCAAAGAATAGAAACGGTCACCGGAAGAAGTCCGGTTGTAGGAAGTTCCACCGGATAGGTACCGGTAGACCCGCTTGTGTTTACCGATTACTAGCGCCCACGTTCCCACCCCTTCACGATCTGACCGAGCGCAGCGCCGATCTCGCGCCAAGATTTGCCGGTTGCGACGCCGCGATGTATTCCGCATCCGGGGTTGCTTTCTGCCCAAGATGCTCGGCGATACCGTGGCGATGGTCAAGCATCACTATCTCCCTTACATAGAAGAGTTGAAGGACGAGCGCGTCGCGACGAACAAACGAATTCTGGAAGCGGC
The DNA here is from genome assembly GCA_963832615.1 of uncultured Acidobacteriota bacterium. Taxonomy (GTDB): domain Bacteria; phylum Acidobacteriota; class Terriglobia; order Acidiferrales; family UBA7541; genus Acidiferrum. The sequence continues at coordinate 32,078 of CAWHVA010000011.1, read as the reverse complement.
GGGCGCTGACTAAGCCGCCTTGCTGACCAGCCGTTCGTAGACTCGTCGCGCCACGGATTCGGGAATCCGCATGGACTCGTACTCTCGCTTGAATCCGCCTTTCCGGCCGTTGGACTTCTCAGGCCGTAGAACCCTGATAACGCCGGGCTCGTTCCTGAATAGATCTCTGATGAACTGATCCGAAAAACCCCATTGTTCTGCCAGGTAGGAAACCTTCAAATGCTTATCATGTAGCGCCAATTGCCACGTCCGAGATTTGAGACACCAGTGGTGTCCTTAGTTCTCGGAGGTCGTTTAACCTGTAGACTTATGGCTTTCCCCGCGAGGGTACTTGTCTACCGCCACATTCCCGCGTGCCAGGAGCCGATGTCCCTGGGGCGTTTGCGTCAAAACTCGGACGCGGCGAAGATTACCAGTCAGACAAACTTGCAGATTGGCCGCTACTTTGGACGCACTGCGATTAAGTCGATTTCTACCAAAGCGCCACGATCACCAGGGGGCAGAACCACCAGCACCGTGTGCGGGCGGGCTTGTTCGATTGGTCTTTGGTGCCGAAGAATTGGGAATGTCCAGCCAAAAGGTCATTCGGAGTGGAGTATGGTGATTGGATCGAGGCGCATGGCGCGCAGCGCAGGGACGTAACTGGCGGCGATGGCGACGGCGGTGAGCACGGCGGTTACGCCGGCGAAGGTGGAGAGATCGTAGGGCGAGACACCGTAAAGCAGGCCGGCCATGAGATGAGAAACAATAAACGCGGCAAGCAGGCCTACGCCGGCGCCGGCGGCGGCCAGAGTGAGGCCCTGACGCAAAACCATCCTGAGGATATTGCGCCTTTGCGCGCCCAGCGCGAGGCGAATGGCGATCTCGCGCGATTGCTCATGGACCAGGAAGGAGATGGTTCCATAGATTCCCAGGCCCGCGAGGAGCAGAGCTGTGCCAGCAAACAGCGCCACCATTTCCATGGAGAACCGCCGCACAGAAAGCGAAGAGGAGAGAACGTCGTCCAAGGTCTCCGCGTGGAAGACGGGAAGCTCCGGATCGACGGCCTGGACTTGTGTGCGCACCTGCGCGGAGATGGCGGCCGGATCGACCTGTCCACGCAGGTAGAACGCAAGAAACTTGGCGGGGCGCTGGTAGATGTCGAGGTAGATCTGCGGAATGCCGGCGTCCGCGAGCGATTCAGTGCGCGCGTCGGCGATTACGCCCACGATGGTGGTCCAGTCCGGCCTGGCGACCCTGAACCGGACGTGGACGTGCTTGCCGACCGGATCCTGGTTGGGCCAGTAGGTGCGAGCAGCGGCCTGATTGATGACCGCGATGGAGGGTGTGTCTTCAAGATCCTGGTCGACGAAGAGGCGGCCACGGAGGAGCGTCATGCCGAGCAGGTGAAAGTATTCGGGCGAGACGATCGACGTATTGATCAGCGGAGGCTGGCTGCTCTGCACGTCCTCGCCCTCGCGGATCAATGGCCGCGGCCTGAGATCGCTCGGGCCATGGCCAAGGGGAAGAGCCGCCCGATCACTGACGGCGGTTTCTTCCACGCCCGGCAACGTCCGGATTCGACGGAGAGCTTCCCGCAGAAACACCGATTCCTGCGTGGCGGTGCGGTAAATGTCGGTTTTTGGATCGTTAGGATTCGGCAGCGTGGTCTCGATTGCCATGACTCGAGTGGGATTGAAGCCGAGCTGCACCTTGAACAAGTCCCAGAAGCTGCGCAGCAGAAGGCCGGCGGCGACCATGAGTACCAGGGAGAGGGCTAATTCACCAATCACCAGAACATGGCGCAAGCGCGAGCGCCGCCGGGAACCGTTGGAGCCACGACCTTCCTGCCGGAGCGTCGCCGTCAAATTAAGGCGGCTTGTGAGCCACGCGGGGGCAAGCCCGAAGATGGTTCCGGCGGCGACGGAGACAACGATGGCAAACGCCAGCACGCCCCAGCTGATGGATATGTCATTGAGGCGCGGCAGGCTTTCGGGAACAAATTGCAGCAGGAATTTCCGGGCGCAGAAGAGAACCGCGAAACCGGTGATGCCGCCAAGCACGAAGAGCAACAAGCTCTCAGTGAGGAGCTGACGAATTAGGCGCGTTCTTGCGGCTCCCAATGCCTGGCGAACCGCCATCTCGTGTCCTCGCGCGCTGGCGCGAGCAAGCAGCAGATTGGCGACGTTGACGCAGCTGATCAGCAGGACCAGGCCCACCGCGCCGGAAAGCAGAATGAGCGATTGGCGAACGTTGCCGACAAGAGTCTCGGCGAGGGGAGTGAGGTGGAAAGTCCATTCGGCCTGGGGCGGATAATCCGCCGGATATTGCTTCTTCCACGATGCGACCAGAGCATCGAGGTGCCTCTGCGCGGCCTCAGGCGAGAGACCAGGCTGAAGGCGCGCGATGGTCTCGTAGGGGGTACGCGTGCCGCGCATCGGCGGCGGGGCGTCGGCGCCGGAAAATCCGTCCGCCGCCCACAATTCGGTACCGCGCTCCTCGCTGGTTTGGCCCTGGTCGCGAAAGCTGGCGGGCATGACGCCGACAATATGAAAGAGATCGTTGTCAAGACGCAGACTCTTGCCGAGAATGTGCGGGTCGGCGCCAAATGCGCGCTTCCAGAGCCCATTGCTGATGACGACTTCAAGGTTGGAGCCGGGTGCGGCGTCGTGCGGATCAAAGGTGCGGCCCAACGCTGCATCCTCGCCGAGCACCGCGAAGTAACTCGGTGAGACCGTCGCTCCGGCAATGTGCGTGGGCTGGGCGCTGCCGGTAACATTTTCGGAGCCGAAAAAGCAGAAGGACACATATTGGAAGATTCCCGAGTTCTGAAGGTCTCTCAACTCAGGGATGGAGATGCCCACGTCGTGCGCGCCCACGCCGGGAAGGTTGGCTTCAATTCGCACCAGTTCGCTGGGGCGCGGGTAGGGCAAAGGATGCAGCAGGGTTGCGTCGATGACGCTGTAGATGGCGGTGGTGGCTCCGATGCCCAGCGCCATGGTGGCGATCACGATCAAAGAAAATCCGGGAGATCTCAGAAGCATGCGAACCGCGTACCGCAGATCTTCCGCCAGCGTTTCCAGAAACGGCAATCCTTTCTGATCGCGATACTCTTCCTTCATTGCCTCCACCCCTCCGAATTTCAGCATCGCCTGGCGTCGCGCCTCGATGGGAGACAAACCGGCCTGGACATTTTCAGCAGTCAGCATCGCGAGATGTTCTTCGATCTCCGCCTGCAAGCGCTCTTCGTCCTGCCGGGTTCTCGCCCAGGAGCTCAGCCGTTTGAAGAGTCGCCTAAGTGTTCTCATTTCAGATCTTCCGCTTTCAAAACAAAGAATCGTCCCATGATGGCCGCCGTCTGTTCCCAACCGAGCGACTCGGCCTGCAATTGTTTGCGCCCGTCGCGTGTCAGCCGATAGAATCGCGCCTTGCGATTGTTCTCAGACGCGCCCCATTCGGAGACGACAGAACCCTCCTGCTCGAGCTTCAGCAGAACGGGATATAGCGTGCCTTGATTTACGCTGAGAAGATCGCCGCTGATCTGCTCGATACGCCGGGCGATCGCGTAGCCGTGCAGCGGTCCGAGCACGTCCAGAGTCTTCAGCACCATCAATGCGAGCGTGCCTTGCAGGACATCCCTTTTTTCTTTCATTTGGCTCATTGGGTTTCCAACAGGAAGCGTAACACGCTTCCATTGGGAAAACAACAGGACTAACACCACCGAGGTTGAGTGTTCCGCACCCAGGTCATGGGTCACATAAATCGTATGTAGTCGCGTCGTGTTTTCCAAATATTTGTCAGGCAAGTCCCCGATTCTGGTTGGATGACTGGCAAACCGGAAGTCATCGGTTCGAGGATCGGTACCGACAAACGCTAGCGCTTTACCGGATGCGCGTTCTCGCTGAGGAGTGAACGGAGGCGGGGAGTTCTGCGCGCGTCCGGTAAAGCCGTTTGGACGTGGCCGTCCGTGGTTGCGGTGGACGCGGGCTCTATGCAAATTCAATCGTGGAAGGAGCGGCGTTAAGCCGTGCCGAGACTGTGCTGCAGGGCACGACGCATGACATCCTGGGCGCGGAAATTGCGTACGGCGAAAAAGTATCGCGAAGACTGCGGTTGAAGAAGCTGGAAGAAGAAATCGGTTTGATGGCGAGGCACAGAGATACGGAGCGCCGGGAAGGGCGCAGAGTTTTCGAATTGGAGAGTGAATTCATGCTGCAGCGGTGACCGGCGGTGGAGAACGCAGTCGGATTTCGGCAGCGGTGAGCCGTTCGACGACCTTCATTGGGCCACCACACATGGGACAGCGCCAAAGACCAGGCGGGTCTTCCGTGGAAGCAACGTGTTGTTCAGTTTGCGGTTGCTGGGTTGAGCCGAGCAACTGAAAACAAAGTGGCAAAAGAGTGGCGCGCCACCGATTGGCCAGAAAGCCGAAGTGCCGGATGCGCACGAAGCCCTGCGGAAGGATGTGCAGCAAGAAGCGACACAGGAACTCGTCGATCGATAGAGACAACAACTTCTGTTTGTTGTGATCAGCGGAATCACGCCAGCGAAAGGTGACTTGGCCATCCGCGAAGGAGACCAGGCGATGGTTGGAGATGGCCACACGATGGGTGTAACGACCCAGGTATTGCAGCACGTACTCTGGGCCACCGAAGGGGCGCTTCAAGTAGACCACCCAATCTTGGCGGAACAGAGGGCGCAGCCAGGCAGTAAAAATCTTGGGCAGAGCGAGGAGTTTCAGATCTCCCTGGAAGTGGAGCTGGCCAGTCTGGAAGGCTTGCTCGAGAGCGTCGACGAACTTGCCGCGAAAAACTTTACGCAGCACTTCTTTGGGAAGAAAGTAGTTGTCTCGTGAGCGAACCCAGCGGGTGTGATCGGGCGAGAGGCCGCCGGCAGGAACGACACAATGAACGTGCGGATGAATTTTGAGCTTCTGACTCCACGTGTGTAACACACTGAAGAAACCAATCTCTGCGCCGAGATGTTTCGGATTGCAGGCCACTTCGAGAAGGGTTTCGGCACTGGTGCGGAACAAGAGATCGTAGAGAACTTTCTTGTTCTGCAGAACCAATGGCGCCAATCGGCCGGGGAGTGTGAAGACCACGTGCAGATAGCGGGTCGGGAGCAATTCACGGCGACGCGCGGCGATCCAGCGTTCCCGAGCAGCGATCTGACACTTCGGGCAGTGCCTATTTCGGCAGCTATTAAACGAGATGGCGCGATGCCCGCAGCGGGCGCACTCATCAAGATGACCGCCGAGTGCGGCGGTACGACACCGCGCAATGGCCAGTAGCACTTTGACATGCTTCCAACGGAGCCAGTGGCGGTTTCGTTCGATGAAAGCATCTCCCGCAGCGCGGACGATGTCGGCCACCTCGAGGGGTGGCCGGCCCATCTACTCCTCCTGCGGCGAATGGCCCTCGAACGGCAGTGAATCCAACGGACTGGGGGCCGCATGCAGGTGGCGCTGGGAAAGATGCACGTAGCGAATCGTTTCTTTCAGATCGTTATGGCCTAACAGGATCTGAATGGTGCGCAGGTCCGCACCAGCCTCGAATAGGTGGGTCGCAAAACAGTGACGAAGGGTGTGAGGATGAACACCTTTCTGGATTCCAGCTCGCTTGGCGGCTTGCTGGCACGCTTGCCAAACGGCTTTCGCAATGATCGGGTGATCGGCGCAATGGTCGTAGTTACCCGGGAAGATCCAGACTCTTGGTTTTCGGCGTAAGCGGTGCCAGTGCTCACGAAGTTCGTCAAGCAATTTAGGACTGAGCATCACGTCGCGGTCTTTGCGTCCTTTGCCGCCTTGGATGTGAACGACCATCCGTTGCTTGTCGACGTCGCTGAACTTTAGGTGTGTCAACTCGGCGTTCCGGACACCGGTGGCGTAGAGCGTCATCAGCAGGGTGCGATGGAAGGCAGTGCCGGCGGCCTGGATCAATCGGGCGACTTCTTCCCGGCTGAGGATCTCGGGAAGACGATGCTCCCTTTTCGGATAGGGAGTCTCGGCAATGTTCCAACCCTTCTTGAGCGTCTTGCAGTAAAAGAACCTCAAGGCTGCCAAACGGACCGCAACTGAGCCCGAGGATAACTTGCGTTTTTGAAACAGTTCGGCCTGGTATTCACGAATGTGCCGAGGACCTAAGCGATCCGGAGAACAGTTGAAGCGTCGAGAAAAATCTTCGACTGTGCGAATGTAGCAGCGTATGGTATTTTCAGAGTAATTACGACGTTGGAGTTCTTCCAACATCATTTTTCGCAAATGGGTCATAGGGAAACCTCCTATGACCCACACTTACATCACAACCATAGAGCAACCAACGCTGCACTACTTCACGCGAAGCGTCCGCCGCCGGGCGGCTACGTCCAAACGCGCTTGTGTTTACCCATTGACCTTCACTTGCCTGTGTAGTCGGGTTACCGGAGAAGGGGATTTCAAACACCCCACTTCTCCAGTCACCGCGTTCTAGATACTAACTAGCGCCCACGTTCCCACCCCTTCACGATCTGACCGAGCGCCCTAGATCGTCCTCGGGCCACCGTTCAAAATCACGCGGCGCACCGGCACGTTCCTCGCCGTCGAGCTCGTCGATGGAGCTTTTATCTCCTAAATACGCGAACGTAATCCAGTTTCGTTGTGTCAGCGGGATGCCGTTCTCGATCAAGGCTCGCGTGACACATTCAAACACTGGCTGCGTCTGTACTCGCTTCGCTCCACGGCGAGAAGCTTTCCCCAGGGCCTTCAATTGCGTTCCGTCAATGGGCGTTCGAGCGTTTTAACAAGCTGAATGGTGTCGCGAATGTCGCCGTCCATCTCCACGATCACCTCGATGTCGGTGTACTCGATCCCGTCCGCGTCGACGAAGTCCGGCACGCGAAAGACGACAGAGGATTGTTCGTTCTTCATCGCGCCACGAGCCCTAGCCTGTGAATGCCCTTGAGAACGTTGTCGACGTAGCGTGGCTCTAAGATCACCGTAGGCCAATACGGCGGGTATCCATTGTCCGCGCCGATGTTGTGGTTCGCCCAGTTGATGCCTAGCTTGGTGTTCGGCACGAGGAGAACCAACGCCCCTTCGTACCGCACGGTGAAATCGTGCTTCTCGGTTGGCGTGCGACGGCGGAATGGAATGACTTTCGCTTTCTTCTTGGGTAGAACTTCGTTCTCAGTCATTAGTTCTCCTGTGGCGGAATGCCGCCGAAGATAGTAAAAGAACCAATCCATAAGGCTGTAGTCCTTGGTGCCAGTATATGGATCCGGTCCTCAGGTTGAGGCATCCGTTCCATCTCAATCCCTCAACGCATCGACGCCCTTACGTTTGTATAGTTCGATTAGCTTGTCCGCGGCGACTTGTATCAGCCAGTTGATGCTGCGTTGTTCGTTATCGGCAATCTTCTGCAACGCCTCAAGGGTTTTAGCCCGCAATCGAAACGATCTAGGGTTCGAACGCATCACCGCGCCTCCGACAAACGGTTACAGTGTAACACCTAGTAGCTACAAGTCAAGAATTAAAAGGTACTACCGGGTGTTGCTCACCACGAGTGAGGACATCATGCCTGGAGAAATGACTCGAAAGTTAAGTTTGGGAGACGCTCAGGTGGGTTTTTGCCCCTGTGGCCGTATCCTCTTTCGAGGGAGCACCGTGGCCTGTCGGCTCGGTTGCTGGACGGCTTGGATCGCCGCCACTCTTGATACAGTAATAAGGATACCGCAAATTCGCCTCGGGGCGAATGGTACGCCACCTCTCCATTCGCACAAAAACACAAGCAAGCATTAGCGGCGAGACTCGGGGGGGATGAGGTTGTTGGCGCGGTAGTAGACGACGAGCTGGCCGAAATGTTCGGCGCTGTGCTCGATGGCACTGAGCCACATGTACGAGGTGTGGACGGTGTGCCGGTTAGTTACCCACCCATCGCGGGTAAGGATTCGCGACGCAAAGGGGTGAGTTTTATCGAGCCCGGCATCGCCTCGTTGCTTGATGACCTCTGCGCCGGCGGCGACAGCATCTTCGAGCAGCTTCACAACGTCATCTTTGGTTTTGTACGCATCACGCGAAGGATTGTGCTTATCCTTGCCGAAGTCGGGACCGATCTGTGAGCCGGCAGCGCTACTGGCCACGTCGTAATCTACCGCAGCGATGTGCAGCAGGTTTTGCGCGAAGGTGCGCTCATCCTGCTGGACTTTGAAATCGTGCTTGTCTTCGGGAAAATCTTTGGCCATAGCGATGAGCTTGTAGCCGATGTGATTCCACATCTCGAGTGTTTCCTCGGCGCGGGAGCGCACTGAGCCTGAGGCTTGATTCTGCGCCTGGCTCTGCGCCTCCAGACTTATTCCGGAAGTGAAAAGCAGAATGAATGCAACGAACACGAGCCGAAGTAGCGTGGAAGACCGCTTCATCATGACTCTCTCCTTTGCGCTAGCGATGGTGCTTCTCCTCTGTTGGTTTGAATACATCGAGATGACAGGCATCTGGTATCACTCGGATTTGGCCCGGCTGGCCGGCGGGGTGATTCCGTTCATACGCAAGTATTCGATCATTTGGCCGTAGTGGTCGTTGGCGTGTGAAACGCCAAACTCGGCTAAGCGCAGGCGTGTAGATTTACTCTTGCCGGGTCGCTGCAACAGGTTTTCAGCGGTCAAAGTCGCGGCGGCCTCGTGGCCCAGCGCAAACGAATCCTTTAAAAATTTGATGATTTCGGCTTTGGTCTTCAAGTTGGCGGGACCGTTTCCGTCGTCCTTCAGGCCCTCGGGAAGTGTGTCGCCGGTGAGAGGCGACCAGATGTACCAGTTGGAAGCAGCGACATGTTTGAGCTGCACGGCGAAGGAACGCACGCCTTTGTAGTCGCTGCCGGGAATGTTCAGGCTCTCAGGAGAAAAGTTGAATTTCTCTTCGGGCATCGCTTCAGCCACATCGATGATTTCTTTTTCGACCGAGCTGATGTCGCGGTCGACGACGGAAGCAACGGTTGGCGGAGATTGTTCTTGCGCCTGTTGTGTTAGGCTAGTGGCAGCGGAGGCGACGGCTTCTCCATAGAGATGGAGACCAGCCACGTGAAAGACGAACGTCAGGAAGGCTCCAGTAACAATGGCGGCCGCAAATACGAGGATTCTTCGTTTCGTCATTGAAGTGCTCCTTTCAAGTCGTTGAGCTCAAATGGACCGTTGTGCCTCAACGCGTCGTTGGGCACAACTTGGCCCCTTCATTACGAAGCGCACCCGCAATTCGCAGACCAACAGCTCGACTGCCAGCAGCGCCGCCGGTACACATCACCAGAAGTTCTCCGTGCCCTCGGTGGTGAATTGTTCCTTCATCGGAGTCGCCGTCCCAACCGGTACAGCGCCTTCGAACTTGAAAATCAGTCCATTCCGCCCCACGGCCCAACCGTAATGCGCGTCGGCGAACGCTATCGTGTATATCCTGAAGGCGCTCAATTCGTTCGTCTGATCCCAGTTCTTTCCGCCATCGATCGAGTAGTCCATTCCGGTTGGCCCAACCGCGAACGCGGTGGGACCGGGAGTGTCGGGCACGATCGCGACGCACCAGCGGTATCCAGCGGGACGGTGGCTGCTTTCTTTCCACGTCCTGCCGCCGTCGTCACTATAGGCGGAATTTGGCTTCACCATCTGCGGATGATCATAGTCGCCGCCGACGATCGCCAGCCGGTCCGCATCCATCACGGCGATCGAGAAGACTCCCTGGTTCAGGCCTGTGACGAGCGGCGCCTCGGAGGCCGTCCAAGTCTTGCCGGCATCGGCGGTGTGGAAGACGCGCGACGCGTTCTCGGTCACGAACCATGCGTGCCAGGTTTCCTTTTTCCCTTTCTTCTCAGCATACGTTGCGATGCAGGTTCCAGAGGCCGGCGAGCCTTCACCGTTCTTTGCCGGAAGGATTGTGTTCGAGTAAAGCGGCGTCCAGTGCGCGCCGCCGTCGGAGGTTGTCAGTAGCTCGGACTTGCCGTCCAATGGGTCGCCGACCACTATGCCGCGCGTCGCATTCCAGAAGGCCATGCAGTCAAGGGCCGCCTTCGGGTTCTGCTCGGTGTATTCCAACAACCAGTTCTTGCCCCCATCCGTCGTCTTGTAGATGCGCGCCTCATTGCCGTATCCGAACGACAGCAGGTAAGCGGTCTTCGCGTCGACGGCATATACGTCGCGGAAGTCGAGTTTCTCGCCGCCCGGGACGGTTCCCGCCTGCCACGTCTCGCCTCCGTCCGTCGTACGAACAAATGTCCCACCAGTGCCGCTGGCCCAGACTACGTTTGCATTGACGATGCTCAATCCGCCCAAGCTAGCGGTGGTGTTCGACTTCTGCGGGTTCCACTGCCCGAACGCGACGAAGCTAACCGCTAATGACAAAAGAAAGCCGATAACAATTCTCTTCATTTGACCTCCACCAGATTCACTCCTGAGCGCTTTACTCCCCGAAGTCGTTTCTGATCACTTGGCCACCCTTCATTACGAAGCGAATGCGCTCGAGTTCCGTAATGTCGGCGATGGGATCTCCCGAAACGGCCACGAGATCGGCGAATTTGCCGGGTTCGATGGCGCCGACACGGTCCTGCCAACCCAGCATTTCTGCTGCGTTTGTTGTAATCGCGCGAATCACGTCAAGCGATGGCATTCCCGCTTCGTGTAAAGTGGGAAACCTTGATACGGAGGTCTGTCCGCGTGTCTTCCCCGGATAGAACCAGTCCATGTCCGTTCCAGCCGCAAACTTTACGCCCGATTTCAGGACCCGCTGCACCTGGCTGTTGTATTGTTCGTCGTACTGCACATCGGACTCATCCGGCGTCTTCAGCCACGACTTCTGAATCTGCTGAATCAGATCGTTGTACCGCTGTCGGTGACGCTCATCGGCCCCGAGACGCTCAGGTCGCAGGGTTAAAGACATCACAATGGTTGCCTCGAAAACCCTGGTAAAAAAGTCGCCATAGGAAGTGGGTGTGAGGTCGAGAAACATCCCCTTATCACGCATCTGCTTGAGTTGCTCGCCGGTCGCGTTGTCGCCATGTTCGATGGAATCTGCGCCGGCATCAATCGCGGTTTGTATGCTGGCGGTGTCGACTGCGTGGACGGCGACCTTCAAATGCGCGCGGTGCGCCTCTTCGATCACTGCTGCCAGCTCAGGAACGGTAAGATTTTCCTCCGCTGAGACCTTGATCACGTCCACGCCCTGGAACTCGTTCTTGCGGACTGCCTCACGCGCGCGATCCACTCCTTCAATAAACAAGAATTCCTGATCCTGGATGGCGTCCGCTAGCGCAGGATTGAGGTTCTGTACGTATGCGCCTCGCGTCGTCAGTTTGCGTCCGGAAGCCAGGATTCTTGGGCCTGGAAAGCGCCCCGCGTTGATGGCGTCGCGCAGTTCGGTATCGCCATCCACGCCCGAATGGCCCAGGTTGCGAACGGTCGTAATGCCGCTCTCCAAGTCTTCCCGAGCCATCTGCGCGCCGATCAGAACCCGCTTGCTTGGCGATTCGACAATGGCCAGCAATTGCGCTGGCGCATAGCCGCCGTTGGAATGGCGCGCCCGCTCGGCTTCCGCTACGTAAACTATGTCGTCCATCAGCAAGTGTGTGTGACTGTCGATCAGACCGGGCAGCAAAGTGGCGCTGCCCAAATCGATGGTCTTGGCGCCGGCAGGTACATTCGGTTGCACTCGAGCAAGCGGACCCACTTCCTTAATTTTGCCGTCTTCAATCAGCACAGCTGCGGGCGCAAGGATATTTCCGCTGCGTGGATCCAGCAAGCGGCCCGCTTTGATCAGAGTCGCAGGAACTGCAGATTGGGCGGGTGTCTGCACAGCCCAAACTACCGCCACCAACCCTAAAACGAACGAGATGCCCAGCTTTCGCATCGGAGTAAACACTCCCGAGAGAGGAACTTAAACGGCTGCGCTGTAGAGACAGTTCGCCGTCAACGGCTCGCCATCATCTACTACATCATCCAGCAATGCTACTACATTATACGTACGAGTCAATTTGACGCACTTAGCGGGAGGAAGTGAGCGCTTCGCTGTGGTTATCGCTTCAGGACGAAACAGCAGGCCGTATGTGCGACGGTTTGAAAGATGGCGGTGACGATGACGATGGCAAACAGGGACGACAATAGCAGGCTTGCTGCGCGGTAGGTCGTTTGGGCTGGACCACTCAGGCGTGCCAAGCGATAGCCCAGATGCGATGAGGATGTTGCCTGCAGAACCCCCGCTTGTTCGGGAGCCGCGAGCTTCGCGAGCGCTGAAACCAATTCCCGCCCGCGCGCACGTCTGATGACAGATTCATCGCAGGAGAGCTCGCGATAGAGAGCCATGCGCGCTCCAATCAGCCAGATGGGCGGATGGAACCACAACACACACAATGAAAGTTCGTAGAGCAGGCGAATGAGATTGTCGCGCCTTCTTGCGTGGGCCAGTTCGTGCAGTAAAACAGCGTCAAATTCTCGCTGGTTAAGCAACTGATCGATGCCTATGGGAAGCAGAATGCGAGGATAAAGAACTCCGAGAACTGCGGGGCTCGAATGCCCATGCTCGAAGGTCACTGGAATACCATCTGCTATGAAATTAGCCGTCACACCGCGATCGCTCGGGCAAGCTGGCGCTTGCGTCTCGCGTCGCTCTTTGCGTATACGCGAGATTAATCGCATAAGCATAATGGAGGCCCCAGCGATCCATATCAAGCCGAGTACCACAGCGGTCCGGCCTTTGGTCATCTCCCAGATCGGGCCGCCCAGAGCGCCGAGCGGTGCGGCCCAAGCCAAATGCGGCGCCCAGAGCTTATCGACAATGGCGCCGGTGGGCACGACGAAATTGAACGCAGTCAGCACCCAAATCCAATATTTCGTGGTGGCGCTTGCGCCCCGGATTGAGGTCAGGACCCACGCCGCAGCGCCTACCATCGACGCATACAGCAGCTGAACGCTGAAATAGTACAGCGACTGGGCGATGTGCTCATGCACCTTTGCCTCCCCGTGCGCGGCCGTTCTTATCGGTGCGTGCGGCACTTTGCAGCGCCTTGAGATCCCGTAAGCTTAGTGCGCCATTCTCCAGCAGATTGGAGACGAGAAGGCGCGGCGAACCTCCAAACAGATCGAGCAAGTCCCGTACGAGCCTGCCTCGGTATTGGCTTTGATCGATGGCAGGCTCAAAGAGTTGAGCATTGCCAATCTTCTTCACCTTTCTCAAAGCGCCCTTCTCCTCGAGTCTATACACGAGCGTTTGCACGGTGGTGTAAGCGACACATTCGTCCTCAGGGAGGCTCTCCAGGATCTCGCGCACCGACGCGGTGCCGAGTTTCCAGTATTGCTCCAGAATACGGGTTTCGGCTTTGGAAAGACGCGGCTCTGTCATGAGCTCCTACTTACCCCGGCAATCCTACTACAAGAGTCGGTTATTGGCTATCCCGCGTCTCCTGATCGGAGATAACCTTGTGGTTCCGCATCGATAAACGCATTATAAAAGGGCGCCCGTTTGGAGTAGGTTTTGATTGTTCGCATCTCAACCTACAACAAGGAGCGCCCTCATGAATGACGCCAAGTATATTGGGATGGATGTGCATCAGGCAACGATCTCTGTGGCCGTTCGGGATTCGCGCGGGAATTTAGTAATGGAGGCGATTCTCGAAACGAAAGCGGATACGATCCTTGAGTTTATTCACGGGCTACGCGGCAGTTTGTCGGTGACCTTTGAAGAAGGAACCTGGGCCGCCTGGTTGCACGATCTGCTCCAGCCTCACGTCACCCGGGTGGTGGCCTGCGATCCGCGCAAGAATGCCCTGTTGAAAGTCGGAAACCATAACGACCGCATGGATGCCCGCAAGCTGTCCGAGCTTTTGTATCTGAACAAGCTCAGCCCGGTGTACCACGGCGAACAGGGTATCCGCACGCTGAAGGAACTGGCACGCAGCTACATCACGATAACTCGCGATTTGACGCGGGTGATGAGTCGGCTGAAGGCGATTTACCGAAGCTGGGGGATTGCTTGTGCCGGCCAGCAAGTGTATGCACCGCGCTACCGTGCGGAATGGCTTGCAAAGATTTCGGAAGCCGGCGTTCGCCGTCGTGCCGAACTCTACTACCAGCAGTTCGATGCCTTGGCGGCATTGCGCCAGGGGACGCGACGAGAACTATTAGCGGAAGCACGGAAACATCCGGCCATGAGATTACTGCGGCAAATTCCTGCGATTGGTCCCATCCGTGCCGCTCTGTTGATCGCTCTGATACAGACGCCTAATCGCTTCCGCACCAAACGGCAGCTGTGGGCTTACTGTGGATTGGCACTGAGGACATACACCAGCGGTGAATACCGCTTCGTCGCTGGTCAGCTCAAACGTTCCAAGAAGGTCCTGGCCGTTCGCGGGCTCAACATCAACCATAATCACGATCTGAAAAATATCTTCAAGGGTGCGGCGACGCGAGCGGCTGCTACCGCTGGACCTTTCCAGGGCTTTTACCAAGACTGCGTCGCCCGAGGCATGAAGCCGCATTTGGCGCGGCTCACCTTGGCACGCAAGATCGCGGCCATCACTTTGCTGGTTTGGAAGAAAGGAGTTCGTTTCGACGCAGAACATCTGAAACAACAAGCAGCTTGAGCGCCGGGTTAGGACCGTCCTTTGCTGGATTCATTTCTGGTGATGGCTTTTCGGTTCTTCTGACGCTTTGGTTCGAGGGTGAGTCTCCATAAGCGCGTTAGGCGGAGAGTGTGCTCCGAGCACCACGAGTCTCTTGATAAACTATAGGCCCCCTCGGATAACCAGAAAAAGCTATAGGCCTCGAGCCTCAGATAGAACCATGGTTGACAACGTTCAACCGCGCAGCTTGTCTTGCTTCAGAATCCGAAAGCGCCGTCACAAAAACAGAATGGATCTACGAAGAGCGAAAACCCAAGAGCCTCTCAACATGACTTGGGCTGGAAAGCAAAGCGAACAACCTCGCTCCTTCCAGTCGCCGGAGACGTATTTACTATTGACTTTCCCCTTTATAGAACGCGCTTGTGGCATGCACATTCCTAACCCTTGGCCCACCGCTTCCTCGCCGCCTTCACAATCGCCGCTCTGCCACAGCCGACAGGACGGGCAGCTCGAACGTCTAGCAACCATATGTTGACTCAACCTCTGCGTCACCTCTAACATCGCCCACACCGTTGCGCTCCAGCCATGGTTGGCCAAACCATCTCGCACTACCGCATCCTCGAAAAGCTCGGTGGGGGTGGGATGGGTGTGGTCTACAAGGCCGAGGATACGCGACTACATCGTTCCGTTGCACTCAAGTTTCTACCAGATGAGGTTGCAGCAGACCCGCAGGCTCTAGCTCGCTTTCAGCGTGAGGCGGAGGCTGCCTCCGCTCTCAACCATCCCAACATTTGCACCATTCACGACCTTGGCGAGGAGGGCGGAAAAGGCTTCATCGCAATGGAGTATCTGGACGGCGCGACGCTGAAGCACACCATCATGGGTCGTCCGATGGAGCTGGAGCAACTGCTGAACGTCGGCATTGAGGTCGCCGATGCGCTGGATGCGGCGCACACCCAAGGTATCGTTCACCGCGACATCAAACCGGCGAACATTTTTGTTACGAAGCGCGGACACGCTAAGATTCTCGATTTTGGACTAGCAAAGGTGGCACCGCCGTCCAGATCCCCGAGCCAAACACTTGCGGAGGGGGAGACGCGGACGATTGATGAGCAGCACCTCACCAGTCCGGGTACTACGCTCGGCACGGTCGCGTACATGTCGCCGGAGCAAGTGCGGGGGAAGGAACTCGACACCCGAACCGATCTTTTCTCGTTCGGCACGGTGCTATACGAAATGTCCACGGGCGCACTCCCGTTTCGTGGCGACACTTCGGCGCTGATTTTCAACGCTATCCTGGAGCGGCCACCCGTGCCGCCCGTGCGTTTGAACCCCGATCTTCCTCTCAAGCTCGAAGAAGTCATCCAGAAGTGCTTGGAGAAAGACCGCAATCTGCGTTACCAGCACGCCTCTGACATCCGCACGGATTTGCTGCGCCTCAAGCGTGACTCCGAGTCCGGGCGTACCGCCCAGCACACATTGCCCGAAGAAGCTGCCATATCAACGTTGGCTGCCTCTTCGACGGCTCCATCACAGGTCTCGATGAGACAAACAGCAGCGCCTTCTATTGCGCCATCCAGCCCGTCGGGAAGTCCCATAACACGCGACTGGCGATTCCTGATTCCGGCCGCCACCCTTCTGGTGGTCATCGCCGGCACGTTCTACTGGCGCTCTACGAAGGCACACGCGCTGACCGAAAAAGACAGCATCGTCCTGGCGGACTTCACGAACACGACGGGCGATCCCGTGTTTGATGACACGCTCCGTCAGGCTCTTTCCGCTCAACTCGTCCAGTCTCCCTTTCTCAATATTTTGCCTGATAGTCGGATACACGAAACGTTACGGCTGATGGGCCGCCCCGCCGGCGAACACTTGACGCAGGATACGGCGCGGGAAATTTGCGTGCGCTCTGGCAGCAAGGCTCTGCTCACCGGGTCCATCGCCAGCCTCGGCAGTCATTACGCGATGTCCGTTTCAGCGGCGAACTGCCAGACCGGTGACCTCCTTGCCCAGGAACTGACAGAAGCGGCCAATAAGGAAGAGGTCTTGGGAGTGCTCGGCAAGGCAGCGACGCAGCTCCGCGAAAAGCTTGGCGAATCGCTCAGTTCCATTCAGAAATTCGACACGCCCGTCGAGCAAGCCACGACCTCCTCCTTGGAGGCCCTCAAGGCTTACAGTTTGGGAAAGAAGCTACAAGTGGACTCTGGAGACGAAGAAGCGCTCCCTTCTTACAAGCGAGCTATTGAACTCGACCCAAACTTCGCTCTGGCGTACGCCGATCTCGGGCTTGTCTATGGAAATATCGGCGAGTCGCGGCTCTCTGACGAACACCTGCGGAAAGCCTACGAACTACGCGACCGTGTCAGCGAAGCCGAGCGCTTTCGCATCGCCTCTCTTTACTACGGATTCACTACCGGGGAACTTGAGAAGGAAAATCAAACCTACGAACTCTGGGAGCAATCATACCCACGCGATCCGTTCCCCCATCACGACCTCGCGGTCAATTATGAAAGTTTCGGACAGTTTGACAAAGCTGTTTCCGAATACCAAGTGGCCCTCCGGCTGAATTATGGAGCCCTCACCGCGGGAGGCCTGTGCGAGGCCTACGCAAGGCTGAACCGATTGGATGAAGCCAGGGCCGTTTTGCAAGAAGCTCGAAAGCGCGGCCTGGAACACGTCAATCTTGAATTGTGCGCTTATAGGCTCGCCTTTCTCCAAAACAATGCCGCTGAAATGCAGCGCGCAGTGGCCTGGTCCGAGGGTCGACCCACGGAAGAAGATGTGATGCTGAATGTTGAGTCGGCCACACAAGCCTACTTCGGCCGTCTCCAGAAGGCCCGCGAGTTTACGCGCCTGGCTATCGACTCAGAGAACCGCAATGCGCTCAAGGAAGTGGCGGTCAACACGGAGGCTTCCAGCGCTTTGCGAGAAGCGGAAATGGGCAACACGGACCTGGCTCGGCGGCAATTAACTACAGTTCTTGCGACCGGTGAGGACGTTGGGGGTCGAGCCGCCTTGGCCCTAGCTGTGCTGGGAGATTCATCACAGGCGCAGAAGCTGGCGGACGATCTGAGCAAGCAACACCCGTCCGATACGTACATTCAACGCGTTGAACTTCCGGTGATTCGCGCTCGCATCGAAATCGCCACAGGGAAGGCTCAGCAGGCCGTAGAGACTCTTCAAAGCGCCGCTCCGTTTGGTCTGGGCACTTGCCCGGGCTCGTGCCTCCCCTACCGCCTTGGGGAGGCGTATCTGCACGCAGTGCAGGGGGCTGCAGCGATTTCACAATTCCAGGATTTGCTAAACCATCGTCAAATCCTGGCGAATTCCTATTTGGTCCCACTCAGCCAACTGGCCTTGGCTCGCGCTCGCAACATGACTGGCGACGCACCAGGGGCCCGCATCGCCTACCAAGACTTCCTGACTCTCTGGAAAGACGCCGACCCCGACGTTCCCATCCTGAAGCAGGCCAAAGCTGAGTATGCGAAGTTGCATTAGAACCTGGCGTCCCAAACAGAAAAGCAACATCGAAATCAGACTACCCTGTGACCTTCTTCGCCTGCTTCCTCACCTTCGCCCAACGCTTCCTCGCCGCCTTCACAATCGCCGCTCTGCCAGCAGCCGACAAGACGCGCTTCTTCACGCCGATGACTTCGCGCTCCGCAGAGCCGCCCAATGCTTTTGCGGCCGCTCGTATACCGCTTAGTTGATGATCCAGCTTGCCCAGCTGCTTTTCGAGTTTTCTCTCTTCGCGCTTGATCGCTGCAAGAATGTTCATGAATCCTCCGCAGAGAAGCTATCTCAAACGGAGGTCTCAAGGCTAGATGTGACGGCTGCGACAAGTGACTTGGCCCCGCGCCTAGGATACCGGTGAGACTATTCGCTACGTAAGATGATGGCCGGATCAACGTTAGTTGCAGCGCGAGTTGGCACATCTCTCCTTACTGAGACCGTGCTAGAGTCGTTCTGCTGGAGGTTCACATGAAAAGACTCCGGTTCATCACATTTTGTGGATTGGTTCTTTGGGTAGCACCGACGCGCAGTCTACCTCAGGCGAAAGAGGAATTTCCGTCCGAAGCGATACGCGTGGTCGGAACAATGCGGACATTAAACACTGCGGAATACGCGTACAAATACGCCAATGCGAATCACAAGTTCGGTAGTAAGGAGGAGATCACTGAATTTCTCCGTACAGAGGGTCGCGACTCCCCACCGCTCATCGACATCTCGAATCCCGCTCAATATGAAATCGACATCGTTACCGACGCTGACCGCACACACTATTGGATAACAATCAAACCTGCGACAGATACGAATAAGTCGGGATGCGGGCCTGCTGCATTCAGTGATGATCTAGGTGTGATTTATACCGGCAAGGCTCTCGGTTGTGAGGAGGGCAAATGAAACGATTCCTGATTCTTCTCTTATTGTTCGTTCCGCTCGCGGCTCGCGCTACTTGCAGTCACGAAGACGCGCCTTATGAATTGAAGCGGTCGGAGCCAGCGTATGAAGAGGCGATGAAGTTGAAGGAGAGATTAAACCGACAAGGCATCGAAGTGATATGCGTTCTTCCGTCTAAGCTTGTCGGCATGTTTGACGGTCAGCTTGGAGCAGCGTTCTATCGCACGACTGTCGGAAGCATCGACGTGATGTTAATGCCAGCTTCGGTTGACTTTGAGATTCACGTCGTTGAGGCCAGGAAGGACGGGCGGTACCTCTATTCGTTTGACGGGAGGCCCCACGCCATCACGCCGGGATGGGACGCGAGCCATCCATGCTTTTTCATCCAGTTCCACAATTCTATGCTTACGACGGACGATGAGAAAGTGGCAGAGAGATTACAGTCCCTTGTTCTCGCAAAATGATGGTCGCCCGCGACGTTATTGTTGATAAGTTTGCGTCCCGCAGACGCGGGAGGCGTTGAGAACCTTGGTCGGCCATAAATGGGTGATTCTGGTTTCGGTCCTCTCTATATTCTTCGCACCGCTCACCGTGGCTCAAGTACACGAGCCCATCGAATACAGTAGGAATCGAGTAGCCTTCGTAGTCAAAGCTGGCGATCCCTTCGACGTTGAGACCGGAATCTATTACCGCACTTACCTTGATCTGTTCATGAACGACAGCATTCCGATCCGCTTTGAACGCACGCAGCGGAATCAAGATACAAGATCGCGGTCCTTCGGAATCGGTGCGAGCACCTCGTACGACATGTTCATCATCGGAGATGTAAACAACTTTTCGTGGGTTGCACTCGTAATGGCTGATGGTGGACAAATTCGCTACGCGCGAATTTCTCCTGGTACGAGCTACAGCGATGGTGTTTTTGAAGATCAGGCCACTCCGGGAACGTTTCTTGGATCACGTATCACTTGGAATTGGTGGCCCGGCAACTGGACCGTTGCGCTCAAAGACGGTACTCAGTTCGTCGTGCAAGGCTGCAATGCGAACAGTAAACCAGGCCAGTGTGCGGTTACTGAGGTCAAGAACAAGAGTGGTGAGCGCCTTACAATTAAGCGAGATGGCGACGGAAACATTCTCCGAATCACATCCCCGCACGAACATTTCGTCTCCGTGACGAATGACTCAGCGGGGCGGATTACAGGCGTTGACGATGATGGGAAACACTGGGTCAGGTATGAATACAACTTCGCCGGTGCCCTGGTGAAGTCTCGCAACTGGCGCGGCGACACTCAGGACTTTTGTTATGACGCGCAGTTCAATATGGCTCGCGTGAATGAATCTGGCACAGACAGGCGAGGTCCCTATCACTTCACGATCATAAACGCCTTTGACCAGCAGAATCGGTTCGCCGCGCAGACGATGGACTCAGGAGGGTTCACGTCGGCTGAGTACATCACGAACGAAAGTGGCAAGATGATCCAAGTAAACGTAGGCAGTGCCGAAGGTCTCAGCCGTTACTTCTTCAGTGAATCCGGTTATGAGGCACGCCAGGAATTCACACCGATTAAAGGTTGGGGATGGGCTTACGAACTGGTGCGAGATCAAGCATCAAACGCTCCCACAACCCTGACGGTTCACTGTCATACTCAGACCATCACTTTGCCGATGCAACTTGGCGTCTCCTTGGGAGACAACGGCGCAGACAGACTCGATTCTATTTCCGCAGCGTGCAAAAAAGCGGAGAGTAAAACATCTCCGAATGCGAAGTCCTCAAAGCCGCGAACGCGCTCTCGATAACCTGGTTACACCTCTCCTAATTCAGATGCAAGAGCGGTACAACCAATCGGCATGGTCGAAAGGTTCCAGCGAACTTGGCGGGTATAATCGACGGGAGCACGTTTCTGTTGTATCAGATGAATTTCTGCCGATGACCATACGCCGTCTTATTTCACCCCTTAATATATCCCTCCATTGCTGAGAACGCCTTATCGGCGGTCTTCGATTTGGACGCCAGTGCTATCGTCTCGCCTCCGCCCGCAACTTGCTTCAGTTCTTCTTCTGACATTTCTTCACTTGGCTTCTGATTCTCCGCAGCCTGTTCCTTGTTATCTTCGCTCATTTTTCAACTCCTCAATTTGCGTTCGCTAGGGTCTTTACCTCGCTTCTACTGTGGCGAGTTTCGGTGGGACTATATCCAATCCACTTGTCGTTGTAAATGTTCAGGTTCTTTCGGTCCTCAGCTATTGGCCAGCTTTCGCTCAACGAGCTACTTTTCAGATCCTTGCGAAATCACCCTCCGCGCTATTGGGACGCTCGCGTTCGACGGAGTCGGTAGAAACAACGGTGCGTACCACGCGGACGGTAGAAGAGCAGCGGATCACAGTCGGCAAACGGTAGCTGTGCTATCCTGCCCTTCCGTTTCCTCCCACTCCCCGGAGGACCCATGATCCAGACCGAGCCGGAAGACGTAGAAAGAATCCGCGAACGCCTGCGCAAGATGTCCGATCTTGAACTGCGCCAGTACGAGGTGCCGCCAGAGACCTAGCCAACCCTAAGAAAAACTTCGGCCCGCCTAACCCTTCGTTCCAGATTCAACTAAACGATGCGCGGGCGGAATGGCGAAGGCGACATCCCAAATCATCCACGTAAAGCAGGAACACCCCGCCCGTCCAGTGCTATAATCACTTGAGCGCCGTGCATAGTTCGGCGCAATTTACACCAGTTCCGCCTGCTCCCTACCGGGCTTCAACCCGGCAAAGTCCGCACTGGACGGGGAGAAGGTATGCAATTTTGCAACATCCACCACGCTGACGGTTCCGATTGTCTGTCCAAACTCAAAATTATTGGCGAGGACCCGTTCAGCGATCCGCCTTGTGCTGTCTGTGATTGTTCGGGTCCAACCTTGATCGCGGAGTGTGCTGCCTGCGGCAGTGTGTTTGACATATGCTCGGCGTGCGTCGTCCGGCTCCAGATTTAGTTGGACGAGGCCCGCGCTGAATGGAGGAGACGATACCCGAAGTAATAAGAACGTTGCACTCGGCATGCTTCTGGACTGTTGCGTTCCTGCCGCCACAAATCCTGAGTATTACGTATACTCTTCGCGGAGGAACGATGGACATTCTAAAGGCACTCAAAGACAAGAAAAGAGAGTATCAACAGCAGATCAACACGATAGATGCCGCCATAAAATTGTTCGTCGGCGAGGCTAATCCGAAGAAGCGTACCGTGTCGGTGGAAGCGAAACGGAAGATGAGTTTAGCGGCTAAGAAGCGGTGGGCAGAAAAGAAGAAAGCAAAGTGAGGAAGCTAATTGACAGTCGGCTCAACGGTCACCGCGCGCCTGCACAATGGACGCGTAGTCGTAGCCAAAGTTACAGCGATAGTTGACAGCGTGGCAGGCCGGAAGGTTCACATAACCTTTGGAGCCTTTGCGCTGATTGTGGATGACAGCCAGATTGTGAAGGAGTGCAAAGCTTAGTGGACTACAACGTAGGCTCCCGCGTGCGGGTCAAACTCTACGGCGGCAAGATTATCGAAGCGAAGATAACAGCAATAGTGAATCAGTTTGCTGGTCGCAAGATTCGGATTTCCTTCGGGAAAGAGAGTGTTGTAATCAACCCCGAGCAAATGATCGAAGTTCTTCCCTAGGAACTCGATATATCAAGTTAACGGCTTAGTGTTTTTGAGCGGAAGTTTCTTTAGGCGGACCAATTCGGCATCTAGGATGCTGTCAATTTCTTCTGCAATCTTTCCCAGCTTCTTGGTATCTTCTTGAACCTCTGCGAGTTCACACAACTCCTTGAACCGCTCTCGCTTGCCTTTATGCATGGACTGTCGATTCGCTCAGCCGACTCAAAGTACCCATCTACTCTAGGGCAACTGCGTACGCTATGGCGCACAATTTTAGGTGTATCTATCCTCCGTACGCAGGCGTACAGTCCGCCTGTACCTCCCGAAAGCAGGCTTTGTGAGCGATACTTCCTCGTCAGCTTGGAGAACAGCGTATGTGTCTGCCATTTTTGAGACGGACAACGCTAGAATGGCTCTCCGAATTGCAGATGCGCGAGCGGCAATCACAGAAAGGCTTAATAGTCTGATTGAAATTGGCAGGCTTGAGCACGAGGCTATTGAATCTGCGCGAGAAAGACTCGACACGCTAAAAGCCAAGCCGGTTGAAATCAAGTTGGCCCCGGTCGCTGGGCATACGCCAACATAGTTCGCCCCGAGTTTACTACCGGTTAATTATTCTTCGATTGTCTCGGACGCGAGACAACATGCTTCGCGACTTTTTGGGCGACATGCAGCAGGAGATTTTGGTCATCCTGTTCCATTTTAGCGAGTAGCTTGCACAACTTCGAAAGATATTCAGCATCGTCGCCGCTGCTTCCCCAGCTATCCCTATCCATCGGATTTTTCAGTTTGCGAATAGATGCTGCGGCTTCGCCTTCATGAAAGAGCCGATACATCGGCACTTCCAGAGCACGAGCCATCTTTTCGAGCGTTTCGACTGCCGGTACCGTATGGTTGTTTTCCACACGCGAGACATAACACCGAAGCAGTCCGGTGCGCTTCTCAATATCGCCCTGTGAGAGGTCTTTTGATTCGCGCAGTTTTTTCAAGCGGTCGCCTATCAGCATCATGGTCTCCTAAATGAAGAGCAATGTAGCCTTGACCCTACGGCATAGATGCCACGTAGTCCCCAGGAGGTATATCGAAGCCGTCGTATCCTGCTCGGTTTCCTCTCTGCCAGGAGAGGCCACCGCAAAAATCCGGAAACTTAGACGCAGCGACCCGGTCGGTGGGGTCGCTGTTTTCGGGCCCAGAGGGATATTCTTTGAAGAGGAACCGCTAAACTCCCTAACTCTGCTCCCTGATTACAGGCAATGCTGTCTCGTTTTGCACAGTTTTGCATATTTCGGAGGTTCCGCTCAGGCACGATAAGCAAGCTGGGTACCCGCCGACAATCCGGTCGATATTTTTGAACTTGTCTTGGCCTTTAGGTCCAGGACCACGTCGATAGCACGGCTTATATCGTCTCTTTCGTCCGGTGCGCTTTCATCCCCTAATTCCAAAATGCGTTCGAAGAACGCTATTTCCGAGGCGGCTAGTAATTTCGCCAATGTCTGCGGCTCAGTTGCCAGCAAAGCTTCGCCGTAAGATTTGTGCCAGCCAGGAAGACTTAGTTTGTGGGTCGCGCCCAGTTCTCGCGTTGACAACATTGCGCGCGTGTGCCTTCGCGCATCTAACAGGCCGCGCCCATTTATTCGGCTGGGTTTTAGACCGGGTTCCCAACGTTGAAAGCTGGACGCGTCTTCCTGAGTTGCCTGAGCATCTAAATCCGCAGTGACGATGCTTTGAGTGTTTGTCGATTCTTGGGGCATGGAGACCTCCACCCGGTTTTTTTAACATGTGGCAGCATTTAACATCTGTGCTGTTCAACACACATTTCTCAGGTGTGTCCAAGAGGTACTACTCGTGCAGGACGACGGTCAGAAGTGACTTGTTGATCTTGATCCCGCCGTTGTATTCGATGAAGCCCAGCTTCCTGAACTTGTTCATGAACATATTGACCCGCGAGCGCGTCGTGCCGATCATTTCTGCCAGCATCTCTTGAGAGACTTTGTGAAGTACGCTCTCGGGTCGGTCTTCCTGACCGTAGCGAGCGATTAGTAGAAGCGTTCGCGCTAATCTCTTTTCCGTCGAATTGAAGAGTTGATCGATTAGGTCCGCCTCAACTCGGATGTTCCGCGCCAGCATGTAATGGATGAAACGGTCGGACAGTTCGTGTTCTGCGTGCAGCACGCGCATCATTTCGTCTTTTCCGATGACAAGGACCGTCGTCGGCACGATGGCCGTCGCCGTCCCCATGCGAACCGTCTGGCCCGCCATGCCTCCTTCCCCAAAGAAGTCCCCGGAGCCAAAAATCGCCACGACGGCTTCCTTGCCGGCCTCGTTTACCACCGTTAGCTTCACGCTCCCTTTCTGGACGTACATGATGCTATCCGCAGGCTCGCCCTGGGAGAAAATGGCTTGCTTCTTGCGGAACTCCTCAACCCTTCTCGATGCTCCGACCGATTGGAGAAAGACCTGTGCATCGAAGCCGTTTTCCTTAGGTTTCGGTCCGTCCCTAGGAGTGCCAATAGGTAGGCCGTTTGCCATAAAATGCCTCACTGAACAAAACACAAGATATTCTCTAAGGGGACGGTCTGGATTGTACGCCAACGTACGGGGAACAGATATAGGCAAGGCTGACGACCTGTTTGGTGTACAAACACGGGCAGCATCCGGCCGAGGTTGGTATGAAGACGCGGAACAAAGAACGTTACAAAGAACTGAGCGAGCACGCGGAAGTAGAAGACGATCCGAAGAAACTGAGAAAAATCGCCAACGAAATTAACCGCATCCTCAAGACTGAAATGAACCGCTTAAAAAACGGATCCAATGGACCCAAGCCGTGAGCGACGATATGTCCGGAACGACACAGACCTCGTCCCGTGAACCGCTTACAGTCGAACTTGACCCTCCCTCGAAGAAGGCTGATTGAATAGGAGACGACAATGCTTGGATACGGACTACTCGGGACCTTGGTGGTGATCTGCTTGATAGTTTGGATCGTCAGGAAACTATGAACCATAACAAGCGCAAAAAAGAACTAAGCGACACGATACCCGCCAGCCTACTGACGGAAATGGCGCTGCCGCGCATGTCTAAGTCCGCGAGAATAGCGGAACAGAATCTGGACGCTGCGCGAATCCTCATCCCCGGCACCGTTGAAAGGTTGATCCCATCTCCGCGTCCAAACCAACCGGAAAAGGCGCAGATCGCTATCGAAGGTGATCACGGATATCGAAACCTCCGTATTGAAAATTCACTAACTGACGAACACAGCGACGAGGTAAAGCTCAAGAAGGGTGCCCACGTTGAGGTTACTGTCGCGGCGAGACCGGATGTCGTTAAGCGACAAGAGGGACCCATGAACAATCCAGAGAAAACTTACGATTGGCAGCAGCCCTACACGGCGGCGATCTGGGAAACAGATAACCTGCTAATGGAAGGGCGAATCAGTGAGGCACTGTCAGCCGTTGATGAGAGACGGCTGAGCCCAGTGCAGGTTGGGAGCGATGAAGGTCATGCGCTGGCGGAGGCCGACGCCGGAATCCAAAGTCTGATTACCGAGAGAACCGAAGAAGCCGTTTAAAATAGCCAGAACTCTGAAGTGAACGGAGCCGCACCGCCCAAACAAAGTCTGATCCAACCCCGTGAATCGAACTAGCTATAAACGTCTAAACCGAGTACCGTTGCTATGTCTCACTAGCACCGTTCCCTCCTTTCAGAAGAAGGCTCCCCTGCGAAATCAGACAATTTCCATGTCTTGGGCGAGGTGTCACATGGCGAATTGGCGCGAATTCTACGAAACCACTGTTCTTGAAACGAATCCAACTCAGTTGCAAAAACTCATACGTGAGACCGAGGTCGCCATCTTCAGGCGAATGCGAGAGCTTCACGCAAGCTCTGATGGTGCCGAGGAACGGCATGAGATTGCAGGGGCGTCGGCGGCCTTGCGTGCTTTGAAAACCCAAAACCCAGAATGGCACAATCCGAAACAAATACGCATTCCTGCGGCGAAGTGATGTTCATAGGAATCGCCATCGCTTTCATTCTGGGCTTCTTGGCCGTCTTGGGCTATGCCCTTTACTTAACTGGCGTGTTTGACAGGTGAGATTGATTCTGTCCGTTGAGAGAGGGACGGCGACCGTTGAGGCCGTGACAGGCCGGAAGGTTCGCATTGCATTCGGAGCATTTGCGCTGAAGGTAGACGAATCGCAAATCGTCCGCGCGGTTCGATGAATGATCGAGGCGCGTTTTTAGGTCGAGGATTCTTGGGCGAATACTTGCTCACCCGTCGTTAGATCACAAATGTAGTAGCGGCCGGGATTGTTCTGTGCGTATTCCTTCAGTTTGGCGATGGCGACTTGAAGGTCCAGAAAGGTTCCGAGACACTCAGTTCCTTCAGGCGAGGTTCTGTAGAGGTCTAGCGGGTCGGCCACGAGTTCAATTCACACCGCCGCTGCCATTGAACCGGTTCCGAAGCTGCTGATCGCGTCTGCTTGGGTATCGTAGACGCTGAAAACGGTCAACAACCTCGTCAATTGCAGCACATCATGGAATTTCTTGCCCAAATTGGACAAGTGCAGCGCAGCGCCCTGCTTCTTGGCGCTGACGTGCGCGGCCACCAGAATGCCTAAACCCGCGCTATCGATATATTCCACGTTTGCCATATTCAGGATAATCTTTTTCTTCCCGTCACCAAGCACGCCCTTAACCCTCTCGCGGAACCAATTGCTTTCCTCGCCCAAAACAATGCGACCGTTCAAACCAAGGATGGAAATCCCGTCGATTTCGCTCGTCGTTATATTTAAGCTCATAAAGTGAACCTCTGCTAGTCAATATACGCTCTTGCAGGCGGGAGAGTGCTGCGGCGATGCGGAACGAAAGACGACGCCAGTCTAACTCCGATGCAGCAGACCGTGCCGCGTTGGCCTCGGTCAGCATCGGCGTAAGGTACAGCAACCGCACGGCTTAGAGTGTGTATATTAGACGATGGTGTTCCGTGTATAACACGGTCGTATGTTCAATTTTGAAGATTCAACCACACCGCACGCTAGAATCACGCTGGTTGACAGACGCTTTGCTTTCCATGCGGAAATTTTCAAAGCTGGAGTCCAGTATTTTAGCATTACAGACTCCGGTAAGATTTAACGTTAGCTTCTCAAAGTCGGCTTCCATGCCCTCAGCCGAACAGACGCGGTCCACTTCGTGGCCCTTGACGTCACAGGCCACCACTCCACTGTATGTTTCCAGCTTAAACGGCATGTAGTCAACCGTGAGAAAGAGTGTTTTGTAGACCATAAAACCACGCTTCACGCATTTAAAAGTCCATGCGGACAAATTTGGCCTCGGGGAATTGGACAGGCAACACGCTGGAGGGCTGCCTTCGTGCGTTACCGTACCAAACGGGGGATGAAATCACAACCAGGTCTTCGATGTAGAGGGGTCAGAGGGCCGCGTGTCCGACCTTCAGTTGCGCCGTTTCGGGCAGCGAGCTCGGAAGCTATCCGACCCAAAGATGAACTTCGGCGCGACGACGCAGCACGTCGTTGAACTTGAAGAGGCGAGGTCGGAATGGCGAAGGCGGCATCCAAAGCTGCCACGAGGATAGCATCTGCTGGAAAACGGGTACGTTAGTCGTCGCCTTCCTCTTCATCCAAATTCCTCTTCGTCATCTTCTTCGCTCTCTAAGTCGTCGTTCTCGGTGTCCACTTCTTCGTCTTCTTCCGGGAGTCTCTCGGCTTCTGGCTCGTGCACATCCCTCGCATTTATCATGACGTTCCTTCCGTTTTCACATTCCGTAGAACCGCATCGTAGGGGTCGCGTGTGTTTGCCAGTTTATGAAATGCCGAATCCGAAATCACAGCGGGGAATGTGATCGCCGTACATCAAGAGCATCGACAGAAAATCATCGTCGGTCTTCGTACTTGGTGTCGACCTAACTGGCCGACCACTCCAGTTGCACGGTCTTGGAGAACTTCTTCCCGCAACTCTGACAGATCGCTTCGTAGGAGCTTTCGTCCTCGTTCCAGCGAGCCGCTTCAGGTGGATTGTCAGTGCCGCAGAAGGGGCATTCTAAGAGTCGTTCCTGAGTTTCCATCGGGCACCTCCACAATTTAGATGATGAGGAGGCCGGAATGGCTAATGTCACTCCACGTTGATTGATTCGTTGAGGAGGCTTAGTTGGCTGAAGATGAAGTACTCGCCGGGTTTTGTTGCGCCTAGTGCCGCTACTCGTGCTTTTGCTCCCTCAAGAGTCGGGAGGGATGCGAGACGAACTTCCTGCCCGCTCTTGGCGACTCGGAATACGTCGAAGAGTAGAATCGCGTTTGATTTTCTGCCCCGCTGGCGATGAGTCTGTCTGTGCGTCATCAATAGTGTGATGCGGTAGAATTCCTAGAATCTATGGCCATTACAATCTGTAAGTTACAGACTTTAAAGGGCACTCGTTAAGCCGCGCCGTCTAACTGGTAGTTTTACCAGTGGCCCGATCGGGCGGCTGGGCTATTTATAAGGAACCCACGACGGAGTAGAGGAGTGTAGAAATGACGATTCACGCCCGCAGCCGATATAGCCAGATCGTGGCGGTAATATGCTCCGTTTTATTGATTAACGGCTCCATTCCTCCCCGAGCACAGGCGCGATCCGGACAGCAGGCTGGGGCACCGGACGAGGCGGCGCCCAAGATTCCTAATGATCAATTGGATTCTCTGGTTGCGCCGATCGCCCTGTATCCAGACCCGCTTCTCGCGCAGGTGCTCGCGGCATCGACATATCCGCTAGAAGTCATCCAGCTTCAGCAATGGCTGACAAAAAACAAAGGTTTGAGCGACAAAGCTCTGGCGGACGCGGTGATGAAAGAGGATTGGGACCCGAGCGTTCAAGCGTTAGCCGCCCTTCCGGACGTGGCCAAGCGCCTGGCGGATGACATCAAGTGGACAACTGACCTGGGAAACGCCTTCTTGGCGCAGCAGTCCGACGTTATGGACGCTGTCCAGCGAATGCGCGCGAAAGCCAAAGACACGGGAAACTTGAAACCCAGTGAGCAGCAGAAAGTAGAAACCAAGGTAATTGAGAACAAGACCGTCATCATCATTGAACAAGCCAACCCTCAAGTAGTTTACGTTCCCACTTATAACCCAGTCGTGGTCTATGGGCCGCCCGTTTATCCCTATCCGCCAATCTATTACCCACCGCCGGGCTACTACGCCGCCGGTATGGCGATTTCGTTCGGCGTCGGAGTGGCTATGGGCGCGGCTTGGGGTGGAGGATGGGGCTATCACTCTAATTGGGGCGGAAACAATAATATTACCATTAACAATAACAATAATTTCGTGAACAACTCCAATAGAACGAACATCAACAACAACAGACAGAACATCAACAACGTCAGCGGCAATCGAACCGGTGGGAACAACAACTGGCAGCACAATGCCCAGCACCGTGGCGGCGCTCCGTACGCGAACCGAGCGACGGCCAGCCAATACGGGGGCACCGCTCGCGGTGATTCCATGAGCACGCGGCAAGCGAACGCGCGCCAAACCCAGGCCCAAGCAGGTTCACGTCAGCAGGCCGGTGGCACTCGTCCGAACCAAGGCCAGGCAGGCGCCAGGCAACAATCGGGCGCTGGCAATCTTTCGGCAGGGAACGCCGGCGCGAACCGCGCCAATGCTGGCACGGGCGCCGCGAATCGTACTACCGGCAGCGGTGGTGCCAGTGCCGCAACAAATCGCACGGGGGCCTCTAGTGGAGCGGGCGGTGGAGATCGCATCGGCAACCGAAGTGTATCGCCCAGCACGAGTGCTAGTTCCAAGGGCAGCGCACTGAGTGGTGCTTCCGGCAGTGCGGGTGGAAGCGCTGCACGGACGAGCAGTTCGCGGGGTGCGTCCAGCATGGGGGCTTCCCGTAGCGGTGGCGGCGGGCGGCGGAGGTAATCGAGCCATGACGAACGAAAAGCAAATGAAGTCAAAAGCAGCGAGCGTTTTCGAAATAACAGTTCTCCGATTCTTCCTGCTGATTGTCCTCTTCGGCACCGCAGCAACATTCTCGGGAGGGGCGCAGCAATCCGGGCAGACTGCATCGGCACAGACCTCGCCGAAAGCGTTTGCAACGCCCAAACAAGCCTCCGAAGCGTTAATTCACGCGACGGAAGGCTTTGACCTGCCTGCGCTGAACGAGATTCTTGGTCCGGATGGCGAAGACCTGGTGTCCTCGGAAGATCACGTCCGGGACAAGAACGCTGCCGCCGCGTTCGCCGAAAAAGCCCGCGAAAAAAACGAGATCACTCCAGACCCCAACGATTCGAAGCGCGCCATCCTATCCGTAGGCAATGACAATTGGCCACTCCCCATCCCGCTTGTAGAAAAGGGAGGGAAGTGGTCTTTCGATACCAAAGCAGGGCGCGAGGAGATTCTATTCCGGCGCATCGGTGCCAATGAACTGGACGCTATCCAAATCTGCCGAGGCTATGTGGAAGCCCAGGACGAATATGCTCTGGAAAAACATGATGATGACGAGGTGAACCAATACGCGCAGCACATCATCAGCACGCCAGGAAAACATGATGGCCTTGCCTGGAAGAATCCGGATGGAAGCTGGGGAGGCCCTGTCGGAGAAAGAATTGCTGAGGCGATCGAGCAAGGCTATTCGAGTAAAAGCCAGCCCTATCACGGTTACTATTTCAAGATTTTGAAGGGACAGGGCCCCGACACGCGGCTAGGACAAATGGACTTCGTCGTGAACGGGGCAATGATCGGAGGATTTGCCCTTGCCGCAGCGCCGGCGGACTACCACGTTACGGGTGTGGAGACCTTCATCGTCAGCTACGAAGGGGTCGTTTATCAGAAAGATCTAGGCCCGGACACGCTCAACATATTCAAAGGCATGGAGCTCTACAACCCAGACAAGACTTGGCAGCCTACCGACGACAATTGGTGACGCTCGGCGTCCTGCACGATGGACTTGAAGGAATCATAACTTTCTTCAAAGGAGTAACAGAGAAATGAGAAAGCTAATACTGCTAACAATCAGTTCGCGCGGGCTAGATGATGGAAATGAAGATATGCCCCGTCAGCGCCTCGCGGATGGCTGGTAAGAGCTCAGTGCCAATCCGGGACTTCACGACGTACCCTAAAGCACCCGTGGCACGGCATGACCGTACGAAATCAGGGTCGGTGTGAACCGTTAAGAAGACAATCCGCGACTGGCAGCCTGATTCTTTCAATTGGTCGGCAGCCTCTATGCCGTTCAGCAGGGGCATAGAGATGTCGCTGACGATGACATCAGGCTTTAATCTCAGGGCTTCCTCAAGCAACAGTTGACCATCGAGGACCTTCCCTACAACCTCGAACTCTGGTTCCAAGTGACGTTCTACCGTCTTTAATAGGTCGGGGTGGTCGTCCGCCAGGAGTATTCTAGCTCTGCCCAAGTGGCCTCCTGTTGAATGTGCGCCGAGGGAGGGCCCGATTTGTCGCCGGTGTAATGACACGAATCTGGTTGACGCAATGGCGACGCGTGCAACCAGACT
>CAWHVA010000010.1:0-176932 GCA_963832615.1 uncultured Acidobacteriota bacterium | reverse complement strand
AGCTTGCTCAGCTTTCTTCTGGGGTCTACTCCCGTCCTGGCGCTGGACCCGTCGCTCGATGTCAGCCAGTACGGGCATACGGCGTGGACAGCCCGAGACGGGGTCTCCGTGGGCGCGATCTTCGCGATGGCCCAAACACCCGATGGGTATCTGTGGCTCGGCACCGAATTCGGTTTATTCCGCTTCGATGGACTCCGCGCTGTCCCCTGGCAACCACCGGCGGGGCCGCAACTTCCCAATGCGCCTTACGCTCTGCTCGTGACGCGCGACGGAACGCTTTGGATTGGCACTTTTGCCGGACTTGTGAGCTGGAATGGCAACAAGCTGAGCGAGTATCCGGAGGTTGGCCCAGCCTTTGTGACATCGCTGCTTGAAGACCGCGAGGGAACAGTGTGGGCCGGCATTCTGGCCGGCTCATCGGAAAGTCCGGCAGGTCGGCTGTGCGCAATCCGCAGCGGCCGCGCGGAATGTTACCTGCAGGACGGCGCCTTCGGCACATTCGTTTGGAGTTTGTTTGAGGACGGCTCCGGCGAACTGTGGGCGGCTGCGGAATCCGGGTTATGGCGATGGAAGCCCGGTGCTCCTACGCGATATGCCTTGGCCGGAGTACGGATCGATGACCTCAGCAAAACGGACGAAGGACGGGTGTTAATCGCCATTCGTGAACGCGGGCTTAAGCAGCTCTTGGGTGACAAACTGGCGACCTACCCGATTCGCAGTGCAAGCGATCCAAACGTGCTGCTTTCGGATCGGGATGTCGATTCCAATAAACTGCTGCGTGACCGCGATGGAGGTATCTGGATCGGAACCCACGACCGGGGCATCATCCATCTACATCAGGGCCGGACAGACGTATTTACAACGTCAGATGGTCTCTCAGGCAACATTATTTGTAGTCTTTTCGAGGACCACGAAGGCAATGTCTGGGTGGGGACCACTCGAGGAATCGACCGCTTTCGAGAGCTTCCGGTCAGTGCAACTTCTATCAAACGGAGTCTATCAGATACTAACTCGTTGGTAGCAGCCACAGATGGGAGCATTTGGGTAGCCACGCACGATGGCTTGATCAGGTCGAAGAATGAGCAGATCACCACGTTCCGCAAGGCGGATGGGCTGCCAGATGACACGGTGCAGTCCCTGTTTTGCGATCATCGCGGGCGCATTTGGGCTTTCACGGGGCACGGACTTGCATATTTCGGAGACGGCAGATTTGTGGCCGTAAATGGCATACCTAGCACAGAAGTCTATTCCATTGCGGGCGACGAGGCCGACAACCTCTGGCTTTCCGGAAATCGAGGTCTCACGCACTTGCTCAAGGGCCGGTTGGTTGAACACTCTCCCTGGTCAGCTCTGGGACGTAGCCAACAAGCGAAGGTGGTTCTCTGTGATCATGGTGGAGTTTGGCTTTCATTCTGGACAGATGGGGGCGTGATGTATTTCAAGGATGGTCAAGTCCGCGCGTCGTACACCGTCGCTGAGGGCTTGGGTAAGGGCCATGTCCCTGGTCTGCGAATCGATAGGGAAGGGGCCGTGTGGGCTGGAACTGAGGGGGGCTTTAGCCGCATCAAAGACGGCCGAATTGCTACGCTCACTACGAAGAACGGCTTGCCCTGCGACACCATTCATTGGTCGATCGAAGACGACGACGGTGCGTTGTGGTTGTACACGGTCTGTGGTCTAGTACGCATCACGCGGAACGAATTGGAAGTGTGGATCGCCAATCCGTCGCGCCGGATTCAAACGACGGTTTGGGACGCAGCGGACGGTGTGAGGCTTAGCGCGGCTTCGCTCTACTTCGGTCCTGCTGTCGCGAAGGCCAGCGACGGTAAGCTGTGGTTCCATACGGGAGAAGGTATTCAACTCGTCGATCCTCATCACGTGGCTTTCAACAAAGTTCCGCCGCCGGTATACATCGAACAGATTGTGGCCGACAACAAGGTCTACTGGCAGAACTTACCCGGGAAAGTTTCGAGCATGCATCTGCCGGCGCTAGCTCGCGATGTTCAGATCGACTACTCCGCTCTCAGCCTGGCGGCGCCGGAAAAGGTTCATTTCAAATACATGCTGGAGGGCCAGGATCGGGACTGGAGGGAAGTGGTCAACGACCGCCAGGCGCAGTACACGAACCTTGCTCCCCGCCGTTACCGCTTTCGCGTGATCGCGAGCAACAACAGCGGAGTCTGGAACGAGCAGGGCGATACGCTGGAGTTCTCCGTTTTGCCGGCATACTACCAGACGCCTTGGTTTCGTGCTCTGTGTGCGGCCGGCGTTATAGCGTTGTTCTGGGCGCTCTACCTGTTGCGCGTCCGGAGATTGCATCATGAGTTCGACATGACGCTGGAGGCGCGCGTCGGCGAACGCACGCGTATTGCCCGCGATCTCCACGACACACTTCTGCAAAGTTTCCACGGGCTGGTGTTCCGCTTCCAGGCGGCTCGCAACATGCTTCCGAATCGCCCCGAGGAAGCAACTCAGGCTTTGGATGGCGCATTAATTCGGGCCGAGCAGGCACTGGACGAAAGCCGGCACTCGATTCAAGGGTTACGTCCCAGCCTGTCCGCTGAAAACGACCTCGATCAAATGTTGATAACAACCGGTCAGGAACTAGCTTCCTCCAACCACGCCGAGGACGGCTCACCCCGCTTCGAGGTGATCGTGGAAGGCGAGCGCCGAGGCCTTCTTCCGATGATCAAGGATGAAATCGGTCGAATCGCGCAAGAACTGCTCCGAAATGCGTTCCGGCACGCACGCGCACATGAGATTGAAGTGGAGATACGTTATGAAAGCGACGTTTTCCGCCTGATTGTGCGGGATGATGGAAAGGGTATGGACCCGCAGATAGTAAAAGATGGTGGGCGTGGCGGGCACTGGGGGCTACCAGGTGTTCAGGAACGGGCACGTGGAATTGGATCTCGATTGGAATTTTGGAGCGAAGCCGGAGCTGGTACAGAAATTCGATTGACGCTCCCTGCGGCTATGGCTTACGAAAGGCCGCGGAATCGCGATCGATTTAACCTGTTCGGCAAACGGAGGATTCATGAGCACAAGTCCTAGTTTGATTCGAGTCCTCACCGTTGATGATCATGCCCTCCTGCGCGAAGGGATCGCGGCCCTGGTCAATGCTGAGCCAGACATGCAGCTGGTAGCAGAGGCGTCCGACGGAGAGGAAGCCATCAAACAATTTCGACGGCACCGTCCGGACGTGACTCTGATGGATATTCAAATGCCGAATTTGAATGGTACCGAAGCAATCGACCGCATCAGGAACGAATTCCCGAACGCCAAGATCATAGTCTTATCGACTTATTCCGGGGATGTTCACGTCCTTCGCGCCATCAAAGCGGGTGCTCGGGGATACATCCTGAAGGGACACGTACGCAGAGAACTGTTGGACGCGATCCGGAGTGTCCATGCCGGACACAAGCGAATACCGCCTGAAATCGCGGAGGAGCTGGCTGAGCACGC
The DNA here is from genome assembly GCA_963832615.1 of uncultured Acidobacteriota bacterium. Lineage (GTDB taxonomy): Bacteria > Acidobacteriota > Terriglobia > Acidiferrales > UBA7541 > Acidiferrum. The sequence continues at coordinate 173,467 of CAWHVA010000010.1, read as the reverse complement.
TGCTGATGATGAGCTGAGCTCGCGCGAAATTGATGTGCTTCGTTTGATTGCTGCTGGCAATGGCAACAAGCAAATCGCCGACAAGCTCTCCATCGGGGAAACGACCGTCAAGAGCCATATCAGCAGCATTCTCTCGAAGCTGGGCGCCAATGATCGGACCCATGCTGTGACCATTGGACTACAGCGCGGGATCATTGAACTGGGCATCCCTCAAAAGTATGACTCGTAAATCCTCCTTTATACCGTTTCGACATCTTCCAAGTATCTACTAGCATGGGACCAGCAACGGAGAATACTTTGCAACGTCTGTTTTCCACATTCGCGGAGGGCTGGCCCGGCTTTGGTCTTTTGCTTCAACGCGTCCTGACGAGCGCGATTCTGCTTTATTTCGCGGGCACCAATCTCCTGGAAAGCAGTAGCTTGGCGCCGAGCCTTCCACATCTGATGGCGGCTGTCGCCGGAGTGCTTCTGCTCTTTGGCCTGTGGACACCATTAGCAGGAAGCACGATCGCCATTGTCGAGGTCTGGATATTCTTGGCGCGGTCAGGAAACCCCATGATCGCCATCATGCTGGTTAGCCTAGGTGCCACCGTCGCGATGATCGGCCCCGGAGTTTGGTCGATCGATGCCCAACTTTACGGACGGAAGCACATCGAACCTTCAAGGCGATAAGACAAATCCTCCAAAAGTATGAATGCTCCCTCTCCGGGAAGTACAAGCCTGCGCCTGTAACATACGACTAGACCACAATCGTCCGATTTGCCGTTGTAATCGGACCGAGGTCATCGCAAACTCACCGCAGACTCCCATTATGAGAAACATGATCATGATGCAAGCCTGAAGATTAGGGAGGAGATTATGGGCGCGACTGTTGCTTTCACGGACCTCGGAGACCTCGCAGGAACAAGCTTTCCCGAAGTGGGCGAGCTGGAAGACGAACGCCTTTACCTTGAATCGGAAATTGGCTCCGAGTACAACTTTGGAGACCATCGTCGGCAAGAGTGCCGCGCTGCGCAAAGTGCTGGATCAGGTTGCGATTGTCGCCCCCACCCAATCCACCGTGCTCCTGCACGGTGAAACCGGCACCGGCAAGGAACTCGTTGCCCGGGCGATTCATAACCTCAGTCCGCGTCGTGAACGCAGTTTCGTTCGACTGAACTGTGCAGCCATACCTTCCGGGCTGGTGGAGAGCGAACTGTTTGGGCATGAAAAGGGCGCTTTCACCGGCGCACTGATGCAGAAACAAGGCCGTTTCGAGTTAGCCGATCGCGGCACTCTGTTTCTGGATGAGATCGGCGATATCAGCCTGGAGCTGCAACCAAAGCTACTACGCGCCCTACAGGAACGCGAATTTGAACGCCTCGGGAGCACGAAAACGATCCACGTCGACGTTCGACTGATTGCCGCAACGCACCGCGAATCTGCAGAGCATGATCCGCAACAACCAGTTCCGCGAAGACCTTTTTTACAGACTGAATGTATTCCCGATTGAAATCCCTCCGCTTCGCGAAAGGCGCGAGGACATTCCGCTCTTGGTGCACTATTTTGTTTTGTGCCACTCGCGTCAAATGCAAAAGCGCATTAAGTCCGTTCCGAAGCAGGCCATGGAGGCGCTGGTGAACGCCGATTGGCCGGGCAACATTCGCGAGCTGGAAAACTTCATCGAGCGCTGCGTGATTTTCACGCAAGGGGACGAACTGAATGTCCCACGCGCAGAGCTGAGGCGCTCCGCTGCTTCAGCCGCATCAACTTTCGAACAGGCTGAGCGGCAGGTCATCATCCAAGCTTTGAGAGCCGCCTCGGGGAGAATAGCCGGCCAAGGCGGAGCCGCAGAGCGCCTGGGACTGAAACGAACAACCCTCCAGAACAAGATGTACAAGCTGAACATCAGTCGCGCTTGCTATGCCGTGTAAGTGTTTGCGCAGGGCTCGTGCGCTACGCGAGGTATCTATTGACGATTTGAATGGTGATGGGGGAAAGGCAATGAGCATAGAAACCAGAATGGCAATTGAGCAATCGACGCCAATGCCACAGCTTTCCGAGAGCGGCGTGAGTGTGCGTTACGAAACCAAAGTTTTCTCGCATTGGGATCGGCAAGCGTTGGCCGAAGTAGATGACGCTTTCACGTATGAAATTGCCTGGATACCGGAACGGCAGTGCTGGCGGACTTTTCTGTGCTCCGTCAGCAAGCTCGCCTGAAGAGTTTGGCAGAGGAGGAAGTTATGGCAACAGCAACGCAATCGGCCCTCATACAAGAATTGGACACGAAAAAGCGGAGTTCCACCTCGCGACATTTTGAAGATGCGCTGCGGCAAAAAATCGTCGGGCAGGACGAAGCCGTCGAAGCGCTTGTCGAGCTGTATCAGGTGTTTTGTGCTGGGCTTCATTCCCCAGGTCGTCCCGTCGGAAACCTGCTGTTTCTGGGACCGACCGGCTCCGGCAAGACGCGCATTGTCGAGGCTGCAGCAGAAATTCTGTTTGGAGATAGCCGAGCGCTGATCAAAGTGGATTGTGCGGAGTTCCAGCACTCCCATGAGATCGCCAAACTGATTGGCTCGCCCCCAGGGTATCTGGGCCATAGGGAGACCCATCCGCTGATCACCCAAGAGGAGCTGGCTAAGAGCCACCGAGGCGAGTTGAAACTCAGCTTCCTGCTGTTTGACGAGATTGAGAAAGCGAGTGACGCACTTTGGCAACTGCTGCTTGGGATCCTGGACAAAGCGACCTTAACGTTAGGGGACAACCGGAGAGTCGATCTGTCGCAGACGGTGATCTTCCTGACTTCGAACCTGGGAGGGGGAGAAATCACGGAATTGATGCAAGGCGGGATGGGTTTCATCCAGCCGAAGGACATGCCAGCCAAGGGATTAAATGAGAAAGTGGAGAGGACGGCGGTAGAAGCGGCACGGCGGAAGTTTTCGCCCGAGTTTATGAACCGCTTGGACAAAGTGGTGGTGTTCCATCCGTTGAAGCGCGAAGAACTTGATGAAGTGCTGGAAATTGAACTGCGGCAAGTGCAGAAGCGCTTATTGGATTGTGCGACGAGTCCCTTCCAGTTTCGGATAACGAACGAAGGAAGGCAGTTCCTGCTGCAAGAGGGCACCGACCAGAGATATGGAGCACGCCACCTGAAGCGCGCCATCGAGCGCTACGTAGTCTGCCCGATTGCGAGGCTGCTGGCCACCGCGCAAGTGCGCTCGGGGGATGTCCTTCTGATCGATCGGCATCCAGGCGAAGAGGAGTTGGCCTTTATAAGGGACGCGGAACAGTGCTCTTCCTATGCACAGATGCCTCATGCGGCGGCATATTTGATGCATCTTGCGACTGCAGAAGTTCGAGGTTAAGTGAATGTCGAGCAGCACGAAGCAACAAATTTCAGCTGTTCTCAGGAAAACGCTCCCGTTCTCCCATCCTGGAAATCGACTCGGATGCGGCGGGCGCAAGCAGCACAAACGCGTCTGCAATTGCTTCTGAACTCCGGCCTCAAACCGGCCACTGAGCCCAGCGCCCGCATGGCGGCACTGCCCGTTGGTCCGGCACAGGCACCCCCGGCACTCTTCAATATTCTATTGCAATTTCAATAACTTACGCCGACGAGTACCTGGCATAACGCCTGCAACGTTTATGCCAGGAAGCTCTCCAGCCGACGCTCGTGGCTGCCTAGACGCTCCAAGGAGGCGCGATGCTACGCGTCGAGATACACGATTCCGCGAACAGTTTGAGCCTCAAGCTTGAGGGCCGATTCACCGGCGATGACGCCGAGAACACTCGCACGCTCATAACGCGCTGCCGCGAGGGAATGAGACTGGTCGTAGATCTAACTGATGTCACCTTCATCGATTCCGTGGGAGAAGAGGTACTATCGTTTTTTGGCCGGTTCGGGGCGGAGTTCGCTGCTTCAACATCCTATACACTCGACGTATGCGAGCGCCTGCATCTGCGCCTTGCTCGAGATGGGGCATCGGATACGGACACGTCAGGCGCTTCCCGCAAAAACGCTGGCCGACGCAGGGCCCACGCACGTCAGTCGGAAAACGAGCAAGTCTGAAAACGCTGCCAAGCTCATCATTACGAAAATCACGATGTGAGTTTTCCACGGCGATTTCGTCCGTCCCGCCATTTCCTGCCGCCGCAGTCTGTCACCAGCTTCGTCCTCACTGAGGAAGTCTCGAAATGCCCGGATGCGGGCAGCGGATGTCGCCTCTATAACACCCGTGCCCTCTCCTCCCAATGATCTCAACAACTTGTGTGGGTTTTCTTTTGGCACGCGCATTGCCCATCAACATGCGAAAGCGCAACGCTCGGTGTTGGGACGTTTCGGTTCTCGGGAGGGTTTATGTCACTGATTCTCGTATTCGTTCGTAAGTGGGTCGGGTGGTATCGCGTGCTGCGGAACGGCAAGGCATTCAGCTTCGGCGACTCCATTCGGTACGGCCTATGGCTAGCGCGTGGGTGACGGGGACATTCGCTATGAATTCTGGTCGGCTAACCAGTTCTATTGTCACCACGACTTGCGACAGCAATCTGGGGGATGAAACATGAGCGTAATGTCGAACTTTGCCACACACGTTGACGGATATCGAGGAGTAGCGACTAGTGGAAGTACTCTTCGTCGTCTCGATGAAGCCAATATGCGCAAGTTTGAGCGCGCCGAAGACTCTTTCTTGGAGACGATTGTGGGGCGCCGCGGGGGCTTGCGCAAAATCCTATCCCAAGTGGAGGCCGTGGCGCCCACCAACGCGACCGTGCTGCTGTCCGGCGAGACCGGCACCGGCAAGGAAGTCATAGCGCGGGCGATTCATGAACTCAGTCCACGCCGCAACCGAAATCTCGTCAAGGTGAACTGTGCGGCGATGCCCGCCGGGCTTCTCGAAAGCGAGCTGTTCGGACATGAACGAGGAGCGTTCACCGGCGCTGTCACTTCACACGTGGGCCGCTTTGCGCTTGCCGATCGCGGCACGTTGTTTCTCGATGAAATTGGAGATATGCCGCTGGAACTTCAGCCCAAGCTGCTGCGCGTACTCCAGGAACGCGAATTCGAGGCCGTCGGCGGCACACGTACCACGCAGGTGGATGTCCGTGTCGTTGTCGCTAGCAACCGGGACTTGCGGCAAATGGTTCGCGACCGTGAGTTCCGGGAAGATCTTTACTATCGGCTGAACACTTTCCCGATTTCCTTGCCGCCGCTCCGCGAAAGGAAAGAGGATATCCCACAATTCGTGAAGTACTTCGTTGAACAGTCCGCTACCTCCATGGACAAATTCATCGATACCGTCCCTGAGGAGGTCATGAGTGCCATCGTCCGTCACCCGTGGCCCGGGAACGTTCGCGAACTTCAAAACCACGTTGCGCGTGGGGTCATCCTTTCCAGGGACGGAGTGTTCGAACCGATCGCGCCGGAGAAATGTAATCCAACACCGGTCGAGATTTCCAATCCGACGCTGGAGGACAAAGTGCGCCAGGAGATTCTTGCTGCTTGTCAGCGAGCGAATTGGAAGATCGGCGGTCCACGGGGAGCAGCAGTAACACTCGGCCTGAAGCGCACCACGCTGATTTACAAAATGAGACGGTTCGGCATCACGCCACCTCCGGACAATTGGGAAAACTGAACTACGGGTTGAAGCAGAAAGAAATTACAGAGCACATTGCGGCGGCTTCAAAACGAGCGCAAATGCAGGAGCAAAAAAATGGAGCAACAACAACAGCGGCTGCAAGCGCAGCGACAGGCGCGGGCGAAGACCGATCTGCAGCAGAAGATGGACAGCTTTAAGAAAGGGTTCAGTGCCTGTATGGAGGCCAAGAACTACGTCGTGAAGTGATTGCGACGTCAGAACTGGGCATCAACGGTGTAGGCGCGAAAAGCTTTGCACACTGACGAGGAGCGACTCGCCGACAGAACTGGAAGGGGCTGAAAATAACGAAGGAAACGTTAACGCAAGTTATTGAAAGGAGAAGTACGATGCGGCAAAAATCCCGAAACTGGAAGGCAAAGTTGGGCCCTGCATTGGTCCTGGCGCTCGTCGCGTGTTCTGTGACGCGCGGACAGGACGTGAGAACGAACTATATGCCGGGAACTGATTTTTCGAAATACCACACCTATGCATGGGTCGACGAGGTAAAGGGCGTACCCCGAGTAGGTGGCCAGCCCGACCAGATCCTGGACGTCCAGGTCAAGCAAGCGGTCGATTCCCAAATGGCGGCCAAGGGCCTAACCAAGGTGACTGACAGTGATAAAGCCGATTTACTCCTTGGCTACCAACTCGCTATCGATCGGGAGAAGCAAATAAACGGTTTCGCGAACGGCTGGGGCGGCTGGGGCTGGGGCGGCGGCCTCGATTCATTTTCGGCGACTACTTCAACCATTAATATCGGGACTTTCGTCCTTGGTATGTATGACCCTGCTGCAAAGAAGCTAATTTGGATAGGTGCTGCCCAACACGCGATTGATCCCAGCAAAAAACAGGAGAAAAACCAGGAAAGGCTCAACAAGGGAGCGCAAAAACTGCTGAAGGACTTCCCTCCGGGGCGTGGCAAATAGATTCTCCGACTCTGGGGAAGGAAGAGAGCTTTATAGCTACTCTGGTCGCACGCGGTCGATGAGCCGAAATACGCAACTCTCAGGAATCCAAGTGTGGTCAGCCCAGTATACGCCGAAGGCTATTCGTAATTGTTGGCAATATCGGTTGAAAGACCGGAACGCCGCATCGAGATTGGCCGATTTCCGCTTTGCGGCGCGGCACCGGCTGAAAGGAGCAACAACATGGCATCGTTCCAGCCTGAAAATCGGGTCGCCGTGTCTGCGACCAAACCTTTGGTCAAGTCGATGATTTCTGTGATTCTTTGCGCCGGCTCGGCTGTCTGCGTACAGCCGCAAGAAACTCAGCCGAAGAGCATCGACGAATTCTGGACGGCGACCGCGCAAACTTCCGTAGACAACACCAATCCGTTGCGGACAACCGAGAGCCACGCCAAGTCCGGCAATCGCACCGTGGATAAACAGCGTGTCGAGGCGCTTGGGCTCGACGGCCGCTACCAGCCCGTTTACGATACCGAGAAGGAAACAACCCAAGTAAGTGCCACCACCCGCACCCTGGTCCGCGGCTATCGGTTCGATGCCGATGGACGAAGGATCCTCGTGCAGGTCACGGAAGAGGAAGCACAAAGCTCCGCAAGCGGCGATATTCATGTGGTACGCACCACCTCCAATTCTGACGTGAATGGAAATTTTCGCGTTACGCAACGCGAAGTCGCGGATACCAGAAACACCAGCCCCAACGCGCAGGAGACTAAGACCACGGTTTTCCTCAACGACGGCACCGGTAGCCTCACTCCATATCTGAAGACCCAGGAGCTGCAGAAGCGCGCCGGTGACGACACCGTCGAGGTCACGAAGACAACGCTGCGCCCGAACGGCAACGGCGGCTGGGAAGTGGGCGAGGTAAAAGAAAACACCATCAAGGAAGACGGTAACAATCGAACCACCGAAGAGCGCCTCCTGCGTCCCGATTCAGAGGGCAGACTCTCGGAGATTTCACGCGCCGTTGACAAAGAGACCGAAACCGCCGCGGGAGAAAAACGCAACACCGTCGAGACTTATTCTCTGGATATTCCCCGCATGGCCGGCGACGGCAGCCTGCGCCTGAACAAGAGAGTCACCACCGTCCAGAAAAGGGGCTCCAATATACGCGAGCAGCAGGTCGAGCAGCCCCGCCCCGGCGATCCCAGCTCCGGTCTGCGAGTCACCGCAAAAACGAAATATACCGTGCTCTATGCTGCTTCCGGCACGCAGCAGACCGCAATCACTCAGGAGCGTGACACGAACGGCTCATTCAATGTGGTCTCCTCCGAGACGCGGACTAAATCAGACCAGGTTCCCGCCGCACGGGCACCGACAGAACCCTCAAACCCGCCCAAACAACATTAGGAGCACGGACACAAGTCGCCGCTTTAGACGGCCTCAGGAGTCTCGTCTTGGGCAGCCGACGTATTGCCAAGCACCAGGATGGCGGGGATGCAGAACGACAGCTTGCGCGTGCCCCGCAGCACATTAATTTTCACGGCCTGATCGGGCGGGTGCTTATATAGCGCAACAACGAATCCAGTCAGGCTCAGGATGGGGTGGCCGTCAACAGCCAACAATCACGTCCTGATGCTCTATCGCTGATGTCGCTGATCCGATTAAGAACCAAATCGAGCCGCTCGGCATTTTAGGACTGGATTTTGATGACAAACTGCATTCACTGTTGCAAGAGGCGCGCATCAGCAAGGGCGTCATCGTGATTGGACGGGCGCCTGGTTTGAATTTCTCCCACAACGGCCTACGGCCGGACGACATGATCCACTTGCTGAATCGTGCGTCCGTCGAATCCGTCGAGCAACTGAAGGTAGCTGTAGCTCAACTTAAACCAGGCGACGCGGCGGTGTTGCGGATCGAGCGTAAAGGACAGTTCTAATATCTGGAATAGCGCAGCATCCTCAGACTGCAGAGCGCTTGCGAAACGTCATGGCTGGCGCGTGTAGGCCATGCGGTCGCGCATGTCAAAACCACAGTATCTGACCTCAATTGTCTCCCCGGCTGCCTTCGTCGCATTACTTCTTCCCGCATTTACAGTCAATCGACCTCTGCGACCGGATGCCGGGCCCGCACCAACGCCCCCTGGCTTCAGGCAGCGCTCTGCCGAGGATTTCCATTTCTACCCCGCCGCCAACATCGATTGTTTGGTGCGAATGTGCGTCTAGTGGCACTGCTCGGATACGGCTCAGAGCTTTCGATGTTCGGCGCAATGCGCCCCTGCCGTGCGACGCTGCCCGCATACCGGCAGCGCAGTACGGCCCAGACCTGTCCTGCCCATGTAGATCAACCACTTGCAATGCGCGCGAATTGGCATGTGATCTGCACTACTCACAATCCGAAACAAGCAGGCATGTGGATGTCGGCAACATTAGGTATCGGCACTGTCCACATTTCTGGTGAAACGATCTTTTCGGTGATTAGGGCAATGAACAACTCAAAACTGCGGACACACAGCCCGGATACTTACCACCACGGGGACTTGCGTAGGGCCCTCGTTCAAGCCGCGCTTGAGCTCGCGGCGGAAGACAGAGATTGGAATTTCTCCCTGCGAGAGGTCGCGCGCAGGGCCGGGGTGAGTCACAACGCGCCGTATAACCATTTTCCTCACAAACGAGACCTGCTGGACGCCGCGGCCGCGGCTGGTCACGATCTGCTGCGCAGTGAATTAACGGCTGCCGTCGCAAAGATCGGTGATCCTCGAGCAGCCCTGTCGAAAATGAGCTCCGCGTATGTCAGCTTTGGCATTAAGAATCCCGTGCTTTATCGCCTGATGTTCAGTGTGGCGCCGAGTGGCCCTGTCTGGCGTCCAGAAGAAGTCCTGACCGCGTGGGTGGCTTCGCGTGCCGTTCTGGAGAACATTCTCCGCCGGGGCGCCCGCATCGGAATCTTCGACCCCGCACTCACCCGAAACTCGGAATTGCAATCCGCGGCTCTCTACACCTGGGCCGCAGTTCACGGCCTAACCATGCTTGCCATCGATGGCCTCGCGAACGTCGAGCGTCTGTCCATCGAGCGCATTGCGCAAAAAGTGATCACAACGACTCTTCGAGGGCTTGCACGGACGGGAGCCTCAACAAACGGATCAACAATATGAAATACAAATCTCTCTCAGTGGTCTTCATTCTGTGCGCTCTTGCATGGCCGTTGCCTTCATCGGCGCAAGATCAACCGTCGAACGCCGATACTCAGGCGCCCGTGCTTACCCTCGATGAAGCGGTCACTCTGGCACTCCAACACAACCGGCTTGTGAAGAACTCGGCGCTGGAGGCTCAGAAATACGACTTCCAAGTGAGTACAGCTCGCAGCCGCCGGAAGCCCCAATTTCAATTTTCCATGCTGGGCGGCGAGCTCTTGCAACCGTTTGACTTCACCTTCCAACAAGGTGTGTTCGGCACGTATCCAGGGGTTGGCCCAATCCCTGGGACGAACGCCAAAGTCCACACGCCCGCGGTGTTCACTACGTATCTGACTGGCAGCATCGATCAACCCCTGACACAGCAATACAAGATCGGCCTCGGAATTCGCGCAACAGAGCTTGGCCGCGACATCGCTCGTGAAGATGTCCGCGCTGAGCGGCAGAAGATCGCTGCCGAAGTCCGCACTGCGTACTTCAACCTTTTCGCGATTCAAGCGAATGTGGACGCCGCGCGTGAGGCGGTAAAAACATTCGAAGAAGCACAGCGGGTCACGGTGCAATACGTGGCGGAAAAGACAGTCCTGCGCGCCGAGGAATTGGACGTCGATGCGCGCTTAGCGAAATCGCGCTATGAGTTGTCCGTCGCGGAGAATGGGCTGGCTACACAGCGTGAGGCGTTGAACCAACTGCTTGGCCGCGATGTTGCGACACTCTTTCGTGTCGAGTTTATTCCTGAGCAAGACACAAGTGATCTGACTCTCGATTCGGCCCGGCAGGAAGCGCTGGCGAACCGCCCCGAGGTGCGGCAAGCGCACTTGAAAGAAAAGCAAACCGAATATGATCGGCGACTCGCAAAAGCGGAGTACATTCCGGACCTGAGTCTGTCCCTGCGCTATCAGGGTGTCAACAACGTGCAAGTTCTCCCGCAAAACGTTACCACGGCCGGCTTTTACCTGAGTTGGGAGCCGTTCGATTGGGGACGCCGCCACAACAAGGTTGTTGAAGCAGCGAAGACTGTCGAACAGGCGCACAACGGGATCCAAGAGACGGAATCGAAGCTCGCGGTCGAAGTTGGTGGGAAATATCGCAAATGGCACGAAGCTTCCTTGCTGCTTAAGGCCTCTCGTACGGCACACGAAGCGGCTGCGGAGCAGCTTCGTGTCACGGGCAACAAATATAAGGAGCACGCCGCACTGTTAAGAGACCTTCTCCAGGCACAGGCTCAGAGTTCCGAAACCAATTTCCAGTATCAGCAAGCGCTTTCCTCTTATTGGAGCGCTTTTGCCGAACTGCGCAAAGCGATAGGAAAAGAGTAACCGATGAGAGCAAGAATTATTTTAGGCGCGACAGCCAGTCAGGGCGGAGTTCGAGAAAGCGATCGAAGAGGAGTGGACTTTATGGGGAGCAACAGGAAACGACTGGGGTCAGTAATAGGGGCTGTGCTTTTCGCCACGATTGTGGCTACTAGTGGCTGTCAGGAAGCCACGAAAGTCGCAGCTAAATCTCCCACACCCGTTCATGCAGTGGATGTGGCTTTGTATTCGCCTTCAGAAGATTTGCGCTACTCGGCTTCCGTTCTGCCGTTCGCGGAAGCGGTTCTGTCATTCAAGTCCGCAGGATATGTGACCGAAATTAAACAGGTCGCGAGTGCTGACGGGCGGCGTCGCAACATAGGCTCGGGAGACTATGTTGCTAGGGGCGCCGTTCTCGCGCAGATTCGCCATCAGGACTTGAAGAATCAACTTGACCAGGCCACCGCAACACTGAGTGCCGCCCAAGCTCAGCATGTCGAGGCGACGAAGGATTACGAGCGCGCGAAGACACTTTACGCTTCAGAGAGCTTGACCAAGCCCGATTTCGACCGAGCGCAGGCGAAATTCGATTCGACCCTCGCGGTTGTGGATCAGGCCAACGCAAATGTGCACCAAGCGCAGTTGGCTCTCCAGGACGCGGATCTGACGGCGCCCTTCTCGGGGTACATCCTCGCCCGGAACATTGAACTAGGGAACCTCGCAGCACCCGGGACTTCGGCCTTTACGATCGCCGACACGAGTGCGGTCAAAATCAGTTTTGGCGTTCCCGACTATGCCGTAAGGCGTCTGCGCTTGGGGCAACAATTCAGCATTCATTTGCAGGACGATCCCAAAGAGTACAGCGGACAAGTCACGAGTATTGCCGCCAGCGCCGATGAGAAGAATCGGGTTTTTGCGGTCGAAGTGACCGTCTCCAATCCCAAGGCATCATTGAAGCCCGGGATGATTGCTTCATTGAGTCTGACAGGCGTTCACAAAGCCCCGGTTCCCTCCGTTCCTCTTAGCGCCGTTGTTGCCGACCCCGGCTCAGCCGGACACTACGCGGTTTTCGTCGCCAGCGAACAGGACGGGAAATGGGTGGCGCATTTGCGCCCGGTCGCACTTGGTGAAACCCACGAGAGCGATGTGGCAGTCGAAGGTGTAAATCCAGCCGAGAAAGTTGTCGTCGTTGGAGCCGCTGGTTTGAAGGACGGCGATCTCATTCAGGTTCTCCCATAGAGGTATGGAACAAATGGCACTCGAAAACGAACAAGACATCCAAAATCGCCGCAATATCCCGCGGTTCTTCGTCGAGCACCCGCACATCTCCTGGATCCTTCTTCTCGGGGTGCTCATTTGGGGCTATTTCGGGTATACCTCGATGCCGCAGCGCAAGGACCCGGACATTCCCGTGCGTCTCGGTGTCGCGGCTTGTCCATGGCCCGGAGCCACAGCGCAACAAGTCGAACAGTATATTACCCGTCGAATTGAGGACGTTGCCGCCGAGAATAAGACCATCCATCCGGGAACGGACGCAGACTACGGAATTAAGTCCATATCTCTGCCCGGCTATTCGTTTGTCACCATTCAACTAGATGAGGGCATCACCGATACTAAGCGGCAATTCAGCGATATCAACCTCAAGCTAAATGCCCTGAATTCTCAATTACCGCAGGGCGCCGGCCCCATCACTTTCCAGAGCGATTTCGGAGATACCGCCGCCCTCATGCTGACCGTCGCGAGCCCGAAGGCGGACGGCATCGAAATTGCGGCTCGTGCCAATTCCGTTGAAGCAGCGATTCGCAAAGCTCGTGATGCAAAACAGCGGAATGGAAAAGGGCAGCGCATCACGTTGGTGGATTCCTTTCCGCAATCCATTTCGCCGCGCGCGGTTCTTGACACCGTATACCTGTTTCAAGAGAAAGCACGGACCGACGGCATCATTCGAGACTCGGAAGTCGTACAGGGAAGCGGATTCATTCTCGTGGATGGCGTTTCCGAAGCAGATGACAGCTCCATCCAAGCGTTCATCCAGCGGTTTATCTCGGAGCGGCTACAACGATCCGAGTTGCATCCCGATGTGTGGTATCCGACGATCATCCGCGATCCCGGGGACACACAAACGAAACTGGCCAACGTTGCTGGCGACAAATACAGCTATGCCGAACTCGATAATTTTTCTGACTTGATTGCCCGAACCGTGCAGGGAGCTCCAGAAGTTTCCAAGGTGGAGCGGCGGGGCGTCTTGTCCCAGACCGTCTATCTGGACTATTCGCAGGATCGTCTCGCTGCCTACGGACTGCGTCCTGCTGATCTCTCCAAAGTGCTTTCAGCCCGCAACATTATCGCGCCGGCCGGAACTATTGAAACCGGCGAGCGCAGGGTCATTCTCACCCCTTCGGGACAATTCGATACCGCTAGAAGCATCGGGGATGTCGCTGTATCGGCTACATCAGAGGGCACCCCCGTATATTTGCGGGATCTCGTCCAAATCAACCGAGGTTATCAGGCTCCTGCCCAGTATCTCAACTACTACACTTGGCGAGACCCAAGTGGGCACTGGCAGCGCAGCCGCGCGATCACCTTGGCGATCTACATGCGCGATAGAAAGCAAATCGCGCGCTTCGGACAGTCCGTGAATTTGAAGCTTTTGGAGCTTCGCCAAATCCTTCCCGCCGACCTGATTCTGGCGCACACCTCCGACCAGCCGCTCCAAGTCTACGAGAACATTCACCTGTTCATGCGGGCGCTTCTCGAAGCCATCATACTTGTGGTCATCGTTTCGCTGATCGGATTTTGGGAGTGGCGCCTGGCACTGATTATGGCTCTCGCCATACCGATCACACTGGCGATGACGTTCGGCATTGTTTATATGTTGGGAATCGATCTTCAACAAGTCTCCATTGCAACGCTGATCATTGCCCTCGGCCTTCTCGTGGACGTGCCGGTGGTCTCTGGCGACGGCATTAAACGCCATTTGGCGGAAGGGTTTCCGCGCAGCATTGCCTGCTGGCTCGGCCCTACAAAGCTGGCAACCGCGATTTTCTACGCGACCATCACGAATATCATCGCCTACCTCCCATTTTTGATGCTCACCGGCAATACCGGCGAGTTCTTGAAGAGTCTCCCTGTCGTGATGACGGCTTCTCTGCTGTGTGCGTACCTTGTTGCGATGACCTTTGTTCCGTTCCTGGGCTACTACATTTTGCGTGCTCCGGCAAAACGAGAACCGACCATCGAGGAGAGACGGCAGCGAGGATTTTACGGCTTCTATAATCGGCTTGTGGGCAAAGCCATAAAACACCGTTGGGCGGTCCTCGGTGGGTCCTTGGTGTTCCTGATCGGAGGCGGACTCTTCGGTTCTCGACTTAAGACCCAATTCTTTCCCGAAGATGTCCAGTATTGGTTTTATTTGGATATTTGGCTGCCGAACGATACCCCGCTGAGCGTCACCAACGATGCTGCAATGCAGGCCGAAAGAGTCGTCCGGCAGGTGATTGAAAATTCGCCTGACGTCACCGACCCAGAGCATCGTGGACATCTGCTGAAGTCGCTAACGACCTTCGACGGCGGCGGCGGCCCTCGCTTCTGGTTTTCGGTCTCGCCGGAAATGCCGCAGACCAATTACGCGCAAATGATCGTTGAGATCACGGATAAAGAGGCTTCGCCAAAGTTAGCTCGTCCGATCCAGGACGCACTGGACAAGGAAGTTCCAGGCGCGTGGGTTACGGTTCGTCAACTGCAAACGAATCCTGTGGACAACCCTGTCGAGTTGTTGATCTCCGGGCAGGCGGACGTTGACGCGAGAAATGAAGCTAGCGATATTCGCACCCTTCGGCAGATTGCCGCGCAGGCTGAGGACATCGTGAGGCAAGCTCAGGGCATCGCCGTTCTTCGTGATGATTGGTTCCCTGACAATGTTCAGCAGCGGATTCAGATCGATCCAGACCGCGCCAACGTGGCAGCCATTACCAACGCCGATGTGGCAGAGGCGTCAACTGCAGCCATGAGCGGCGCAACAGTGGGCGTCTTCAAGGAAGGCGACAAGAACATCCCGATTGTGGCGCGCCTTCGCATGGAGGAACGTGCTCAGCTTGCGGACATCAAGAACCTCTATATTTACTCTTCACAGACCAACAACCGCGCTCCTCTGCTGTCGATCGCATCGGTCGGAAATTCTTTGGAAACGGGTCGCGTCAGGCGCCGCGAGCATTTTCGCACCATTTCCATACTGGCTTATCCCCAGCCCGGCGTTCTGGCTTCTGAGGTGCTTAACCAGATTCTTCCAAAAATACAGGAATTTCAGAAAAATCTTCCTCCGGGTTATCAGCTCCGGATTGGTGGCGAACGGGCCAAACAAATCGAAGGATTCGACAATCTCAAACTCGTTCTGTTGATCTCTTTACTCGGGATTTACCTCGCGCTACTCGTTCAATTCAATAATGCGGTGAAACCTCTTCTGGTCTTCGCCGCTGCTCCCTACGGAGTGATTGGCTCTCTGATCGCCCTTTCGGTAATGCATACGCCCTTTGGGTTTATGGCTTTTCTCGGCATCGCCAGCCTGATCGGAGTGATCGTAAGCCACGTCATCGTACTCTTCGATTTCATCGAGGAAATGCATGAGAAGGGGGAGCCTCTGGAGCAGGCCCTTCCCGACGCCGGCATCCAGCGTATTCGGCCCGTAATGATCACTGTACTAGCGACCATCTTGGCTCTCTTCCCGCTGGCGCTTGAAGGAGGGCCCCTATGGAAGCCTCTTTGTTATGCACAGATAGGCGGGCTTGCCGTGGCCACGTTCATCACGTTGCTCTTGGTGCCCGTCCTTTACAGCATCTTCGTACTCGACCTGAAAATCATTCGCTGGGAGACGAAAAAGACCCCTGCAGCGGCTGAAGCTCGCAGCCTGGCTGAGACCGTGGCACAAACTAGCTGATCGCAAGCACTGCCAAAAGCGAGTGGACTGCCTTGTCGGAAAGTTTCGCAATGATTCTTTTTAATCAACTTGCCGCGGCTGTTGTTCTGCTGAGTCTTACACTCGGCTTGCAGTGCGCCGGCATAGCTATGCTCATCGAGTGGCTAAAGCGTGTTCTGACCAGGGACAGTCACAAGCATGGGCCAGTTTACTCGGCCACCCTGGTCGTGAAATCGATGATTGCAATTGTAATTCTGCACGGGCTCGTGATTCTGCTTTGGGCCAGTTTCTACCGGGCGCGTTGCTTCCCGTCGTGGGAGCTCGCCTTTTACTTCTCAGCGAGCAGTTATTCCACTGTGGGATATGGTGATCTGATTCTCCCGTCCAGCTTGCGACTCTTAGGGCCGCTGGAAGCGATCACCGGTGTGTTGATGTGTGGAATATCGGTCAGTGTTCTGTTTGCTCTCGTGACCCGGTTGCTCGATCGCGACACACAATACTCGCCTACGAATTTGAGTGAACAAAGCCATGTCTAACGTCAATATCAAGACTCCGGATTGGCTTCGCCAGATGGAGAGCATCCTTGAAGAGCTCAACGAGGGAGTGGTCATTGTCGATGATCAGCTTCGTGTAGTTTTCGCCAACGAAGCGCTGATCCGGATGGGACAGTACGAACGTGGGGAGATCGAAGGCCGAACTCCGGAAGCGATCTTCCCGGCGACAGATATTCCGTACATCATGCGACAGCATGAATCAGGCCACCGCTACGGGCGCAGTCGAAGTGAGTTCTACCTGCCTCGTAAAAACGGCGAGAAGATCCCGGCCATCTTCAGCGGGCGAGTAATTCAGGCGCCGGACGGACAGGAATACGTCCTGCTTATCGTGACCGACATCAGCGCACAGAAGCGCGTCGAGGAGCAACTTCGCGAATCCAACGCTCAACTCGAACAGCGGCAGATGGAAATTGAGGCCGAACTCTCACTCGCTGCTCGTGTCCAACAATCACTCGCGCCCCGCAGCCTGGTTTGGAATGACCTCGCCGTCGAGACCTACTACAGCCCTGCTCGTACCATTGGCGGTGACTTTGGAGTAGTCCTCCCCCAGAGTGACGAACTCCTGAGCCTCATCATGTGCGACGTGTCCGGCCACGGGATTGGTTCGGCACTCGTGGCCAATCGCATTTACTCCGAAACTCTGCATGAACTCGAACGCAAAACGAAACCTGGCACTTTACTGCGCCACCTTCACGATTTCGTCCATCATCACATCGGATCGGACGGTTTTTATTTCACGATGGCGGCAGCGCGCCTTGCGCGACGCGGGCGCCACATGACCTTTGCCGCCGCCGGGCATCCGCCTGCAATGCTCGTTTCAAAGGGCGGTCTCCGCCTGCTGGATTCGCAAAATGGTATCCTAGGCTGGCTCCCCCAAACTGCTCCATCCGAGTCGGTATATGAAATCGAACTCGCGCCCGGAGACCGCTTGGTTTTCTATACCGACGGGCTAGTCGAAGTGTTTAACAGTCTTGACGACATGCTTGGTGTCGAAGGCCTGGCTGCGTTGGTCCGCCAGTCGGCCGAGCGAACGCTCCGGGAGATGAAGCAGGCAATCCTCGATGGCGTGGCTGCCTGGAGACACGGTCCCCTCGCCGACGATGTGTCCCTCGTCATCGTCGAAGTTCGCTAGTTCCGTGGTTTCGCTCCGGGCATTAGGAATGGCGCGTTGGTTCATGACAAGGGGCAACAATCCACCCCACTGGAAGCGCCTGGGGTCCTTTTCGGTGACGACAGGGTCAAGCCCAAGTCCGTTAACTTCAAGGTTTATTTTCTTTTTACTACTCTTACTAAAGGTTGTCGAAGCGGGGCTTTCTAAGGGCCAAAAGCAGCTATCAGCAATTGAAAGCGCCGGGCACCAACCAACTGGAAAAGCACGGGTTCCTTTGTTCTTGCCGCGTTTTCGAAGATTCTGCCGGACAATACCACCTTCTCCGACACTCTTCTCAAAGGACGCTAGGAAAGCTCAGTTCCTGTGCCCGTTCGACCCGCCGAGTTCTGATCCATAATGGCTTCCTAGTCCCAAACGACAGTTTCCTAAACCGTTGTAGCAAATTGGGCGCAGGAGGTCCCGAGTTCAAATCTCGGCGCTCCGAGCACTTGCGCCGACTCGGCTTTGCCCATCAAAGCGACCAGCGCACAGTCTTGGCTTGACTTCTACGGAGCTATCTGTGACAGTGTAACCGATGTCTACTTTTTCTACGCGCGACGCTGCCAAGCAACTAAGCCTGACCGCCGCGACGCTTAGCCGCTACATCGCCGCGAAGAAAATACCTGCACCCAAGACCGTCACGACCGGCGGCATCACAGTGCATCTCTGGACCCAACGCCATATCGAGCGAGTTCGGAAGCTGTTGCCGAAGATCAAGAATGGTCGGAAGCACAGGTACAAGAAGGCCAGGAGGAAGTAGAACATCGAAGCGGGACGCGCCAGTGCGATCAACACTGAACGCGCCCCTGACCACCATCACCTACAAGGAGGCAACGATGGTTAGTAATGAAGGTATCGGTTCCCCGTTTCTCAAGCAACCTTCCGCACGTTCCCCGAAGCTACGTATCTATGAAAGTCTTTTTCTGCTGAATGAAGGTATGGACCACGTCATCACCCTCTTGCGCGAGATGGAGAAGCTTCCCTTTGCCGACAAGGAGTCGGTGCAGTGCGCCGTTGTCGAGATCGAAGGGGTTCGATGCGACATGAATGCCGATTTCACGGAAAAACTGGCAGATAGCGAACGCTTCGATGAAGGTCGCTTCTGGAGGCAACGCCGGGAGTTCGAGAAGAAATGGCGCGACCCAGACGATGTTTATATCGAGGTCGGGCGGCGAGAAGAAGAACGCAAGAAGCAGGGCTTGCCGCCGCGCCTGGGTGTTCTCCCACATTCAGTGGTTGCCGAAGAAGAGGGTCGTTGGGAAGCCGAGCAGGAGCGCAAAAAAGAGCGCTCCACGAAGCGCGGAAAGTAACGGTGCGGGAGAACAACCATGCCGAAGAAGCCAAAGATCGTTTGAGCTGGAACCATACCCGTAACCCCGATAACTCCCAAGGAGCGGAAGAAGCTGCACAAACTCATGAAAAAACGCCTGGACATGCGGCGCAGGAAGTACCCCGGGGTACGAGGCAAGGTCGTCGATTACATTAGCCATTCCATCGACGATGGAGTTCTTTGTATGAATGTCTGTTTCAAGGATAAGACTCTGTTCTCTTTCCGCTTCGCCTGCGACATGTTTATCGTTGGAGCCGATCTCAGCGATTGGAAGACGGGCACGCAAAGGGTTCATTTTTGCAATGAACTCGGCAATCCGATGAATCTCGAAGCGCTCGCGGTGGATGTGATCCGGCCGGCACTACAAAAAGTGAATCTCGCTTGGCACGGCTGGCACGCGTTCCGTCGCGGGCTTGCAACCAATATGCACAGACTCGGAGTTTCCGATAAGGTGATTCAGCAAATTCTGCGCCACGCGAACGTCAGCACGACGATGAACATCTACGTGAAGACGGTGAGCGCGGACGCAGCGAATGCAATGAAGTCCCTGGAAACAATGTGTGCAACTACTGTGCAACCGGAAAGGCTCGGAAGTACGCGAATTATGTAGAAGTTTCTCTTGGCTGGGAGTCAACAAGTCTCGACGCTGGATGCAGTTAGGGGAAATCTGGCGGAGAGGGGGGGATTCTGTCCAAGCACCCTAAGAAATTCCCAGTGGCGATGGTAAAATCTAACTCCTTTATAGTCAACGAGCAAAAAGTGGAAAAACGGTTTTGCCAGTTGTGGTGGACAATCTGAGGCTTGTATTTTCGTTGGGAGTCTTAGGAAAAGCTTAGGAAGGAACGACGACTTCCGTGGAACTCTCGCTTGAGCGAGCACTAGGCGAAGCTACCAGCGGGCACGACTGGAACCAAGCAACAGCGCGCGATTCATCTGGCGGTTCGCTGGCTACTCGACCAACCGGGCGTTGGCGTCGCGCTCTGGGGGGGGCACGCCGCCCGGAACAGCTCGAGGCCATCAAGGAAGTCGGCGGCTGGTCGTTGACAAAAACTGATTTTGCCGCGATCGACGCGATTCTGCGCGAGAGTATTCGCAATCCAGTCGGGCCGGAATTCATGGCTCCCCCGGTCCGGCAAATGCGCCGGGTGGCTTGAACTTCTGGGCAGGCTATCGTCACGTTCTCGGATCGCGAGTGTGGGAGTGAGAAGAGCGGAAAGGGAAAATTGTTGGAGGCAATCATGAACAAGAAAAAGCTTTCTGCAGAAACGGCTGGAGAGGTTTCCTTAGGCGGGGAAATTTCGGTGCATCGTCTCGGATTCGGAGCGATGCGTCTTACGGGCGAAGGCATCTGGGGGCCGCCAAAAGATCGCAAAGGGGCGTTAGCCATTCTTCGCCGAGCCGTGGAGCTTGATGTCAATTTCATTGATACCGCGGATTCCTACGGCCCAAACGTCAGCGAGGAACTCATCGCCGAGGCGCTGTTTCCATACCCGGCGAGCCTCGTCATCGCCACCAAGGGAGGCTGGAACCGTCCCGGTCCGAATCAGTGGACCCACGACGCCACTCCCACACACCTTCGCAAAGCGGTTGAGGGCAGCCTGAAGAGACTGCGACTGGATCGCATCGATGTTTATCAACTGCATATTCCGGATCCCGTCGTCTCGTTTGAGGCTTCTGTGGAAACCCTGGCACAACTGCGCAACGAAGGCAAGATTCGCCTCGTTGCGTTGTCTAACGTCACGCGGGAGCACATCGAACGAGCGCGCAAGATTGTCCATATCGTCTCCGTACAGAACCGCTATAGCTTTGCGGACCGCGAATGGGGTTATGTGGTGGATTATTGTGAGAGCAATGGAATTGCCTTTATTCCCTGGTTCCCGCTGGGGGCGGGAAAGGTCGCCGGCGACGTGCTGAACCAGATTGCCCAGGCCCACGGGGCGAGCCCCACACAAATAGCGCTGGCCTGGCTCCTGCGCCGATCTCCCATTATGCTGCCCATCCCAGGGACTTCCTCGATCGAACATCTTGAGCAGAACGTCGCGGGGGCGTCCTTGCGTTTAGCGGAAGAAGAATACGAAATGCTTTCTCGAGTTCCCGAGCTCGTCGCAACGCGGTGAACGATTTTGCCCTGCATGCCCGACCGCTCCGTGAATCATTGATTCATGTTTCAACGATATTGTGCCTCGGCCCACGGGAAGGCGAAAAATCACGTAGCAGCTCAGGATTCACCATTTCACGAAGTTTCCGTCGTGCATGAAATAGACGTGCTTTCACAGCGCCAGAGGATGTGTGGAGAGTTTGAGCCGTTTCTTCGACGGAACGTTCCTCGAAGTCTCGGAGCAAGACTGCCCTGCGAATTGTTGGGCGCAAGCGATTGACCGCCTTCGTCAAAAGTTCCTTACGCTCGCGCCGCCAGCAAGACTCTTCAGGACTTGGGCTCCGGTCAACGAATGGGTCCGGGGTGGACTCCGTCGAGTCCTGGGGAGAATCCGGCAAGACCTCCATGACTCTCCGCTTCTGACGAAGCAACATGTAGGCTTCATTCATGACGATGCGTGTCAGCCAACTGGAGAACCGTGCCTTTTCTTCGAAGCTGGCAAGGTGACGAAAGGCCTTGAGAAAACTCTCCTGCACAACATCCTCGGCGTCCACACGATTTCTGGTAATCCGTTGCGCCGTGGCCAGCGCTCTCCGTTCGTGGCGGGAAACCAATTGCTCGAAAGCTCGCGTATCCCCGCGCTTTGCGGCAGTTACCAACGCGCCGTCGGAGTCCTTGTCTCTGCTCGTTGCACGAAACGCTTCCATGATCAAAACCCTCCTCGCCCTGTGTCCAGCGGCCAACCCTGAACACAGCAATGAGGGTGTCAGAAATTCGTCGTGTCTTAGGCCCTCTCAAGTGATTGGCAGAGAGTGGGATGCACCAATTCAGGGGCGGTTTGGCAGCGTTGATCGCAACGCAAACTGTCAGAGTATTGGCACGGTGTCTATTGGACCGGATACTGCGAGGTTTGGGCGCTGGCCGCAGGTGGAAGCGAAACGATATAGCGGTTGTGACGGGATCTTGGGTGTGAATCTCAGAGTGAGAGATTGGCGTTCCCCCTGAGTGAGGCCTCGCAGCAAACAACCATGTTTGCAAAATGTGTTTGCGACGGACCAAGATTGTCCTGGCTTGCTCTATTAATCCCAGGGAACGGACAACCCGCATTCGGGAGCAAAAATATGTCCCGGTTTAACCCTCTTTCGTGGCCCAAGCCATCCGCTCCACTGTTTCCCGGAGCGAGATAATCGCCGCAACTCTGTCCTCCAGCTTTGTCGTGCCCACCGGAAATCGCGCCAACGCCCACCTGCGGGCAGCGTCAGTCTCGCCTGTATGACGACCTTGCTGTTTCTTCCATGATGTCAACAACTTGCGTCGGGGGGCAGTTTGGCATTTAGGTTGCCCTTCGCATTGTCGGTCGTATGGAAAAGTAGATGAGTGGAGGGTCGCCATGCGATTGGTTTCTCAATTTCGCCCGTAAGTGGGGCAGATGCTACCACGTGTTGCACTACCGGAACGGTTTTGGACTGTTTGATTCCGTGCGCTACGGCCTGTGGCTCGCACGTGGGTGACCCGCACTAAAGGAGAGGCATGGAAAAGCCAGCTAAAATCGCGCCCGCAAACGGAAAACTGGGCATCTTGATGCCCGGGATGGGCGCCGTCAGCACTACGTTTATGGCAGGAGTTGAGCTGATCCGCAGAAACAAGGCGTGCCCGGTGGGGTCGCTGACGCAGATGGGCACGATTCGCCTGGGCAAGCGCACCGAAGGGCATTCGCCCTTGATTAAAAAGTTCGTGCCGCTGGCCGACACGAGGGATCTCGTTTTCGGCGGGTGGGATATTTTCAAGGACAACGCGTACCAGGCGGCGGCGAAAGCCGGCGTACTGAATCACGAGCATCTCGCGCACGTGAAGACATTTCTCTCCGGCATACAGCCGATGAAAGGGGCGTTCGACCACGAGTACGTGAAGAGGCTGGACGGCTCGCACGTGAAGAAGGCGAAGAACAAATACGAGTTGGCGCTGCAGATCAAAGAAGACATCGCCAACTTCAAGAAGACCAAGAGAGTTTCGCGGCTGGTAACGTGCTGGTGCGGGTCCACGGAAGTGTTCATCAAGCCGGAAGAGGTGCACTCGACCCCGGAGAAGTTCGTGGAGGCAATGAAGAACAATCATCCGGCGATTGCGCCGTCGATGTTATATGCGTGGGCCTCGGTGACCAGCGGAGTGCCTTTTGCCAACGGCGCGCCGAACCTGACCGTGGATATTCCGGCGATTCAGGAATTGGCCCACGACAACAATGTGGCCATCTGCGGAAAGGATTTTAAGACCGGGCAGACGCTGATGAAGACGATTCTGGCGCCGGGATTCAAGGCGCGGATGCTGGGGCTCGAGGGCTGGTATTCGACTAACATTCTCGGGAACCGCGATGGCGAGGTGTTGGACGATCCGGGATCGTTCAAGACCAAGGAAGAATCGAAGCTTGGCGCGCTCGAATACATTTTGCAACCGCAGCTTTACCCGACGCTCTACGGGAAGATTCATCACAAGGTGCGCATCAACTACTATCCGCCGCGCGGCGACAACAAAGAGGGCTGGGACAACATTGATATTTTCGGCTGGCTCGGCTACCCAATGCAGATCAAGGTGGACTTTTTGTGCCGCGATTCGATTCTCGCCGCACCCATCGTGCTCGACCTAGTTTTGTTCCTTGACCTGGCGCAGCGAGCCGGGATGCGCGGGATTCAGGAATGGTTGAGCTTCTATTTCAAGTCGCCCATGACTGCGCCAGGGCTTTATCCCGAGCACGACTTGTTTATCCAGTCGATGAAACTGAAGAACACGCTGCGATGGATGATGGGCGAGGATTTGATTACGCACCTGGGGCAGGAGTATTACGACTGACGGTGATTGTCAGTATTCAGTCACAGTTCTTAGTTTCTAGTTTTTAGTTCTTACGCACAGGTTTCCGTGGACTGTTCCTCGCGGCTCCCGGACAATTTAACCTTGCCGAAGGTAAGGGCCGATGTGCCTGCAGCGGTGGGGCAATCAAGAATGCAAGTATATAAAACTGCCATAATTGCCCGGTGAGAAGACCTTGGGCGCCGAAGCCGATAGCGCAGAGGACTGCGCTGATGAGTATGACGCGCTTCATTCCAAATCGATCAGCGAGTCTGCCTACGAAAGGAGAGGCGACTGCATAAGTCAAGCTGCTGATTGACCTGAAACCAGAAATGGCTTCCCTGCTCCAATGGAATTCAGAACTGAATGGTTTGAAAAATAGCCCAAAAGCAAAAAACATTCCCGTGGCGCCAAGGACGTAGGCTGCCAAAGCCACGACGACCATCTTCCATCCGTGAACCCACTCACTGCGCGAAATGGAAGACTCGAGAGAATCAGCATCCGCCCCGGGAATATTGGCATTTCCAGATGCCATGGCTATACCTGCGTCGGGGGAGTTTATCAGGCTTCTTTGCCACGCGGCGGGGAGGTTCCGACCTCAAGGATTTTGCGGACCGGCGATGCTGACAGAAATGTCTGGCGATCTGGTTCTCCGGCGGGCAGTGAGTCCGCGAGCCTCATGATCGTAGCTCGGCTGAGTTCTCGATGACTTTCCGACAGATCCCGATGTCCCAAGAGTTTGTGAAGTTCGAAAGCAGTGGCGTGAACTCTCTAGTGGGCAAGCGGAACTTCATAACCCTCCATAGACTGCACGGCCTTGGCGATAGCATGCTGAGCGCGGTCCAAGTCTAGTTCGGCAATCGCAAGCCGGGCGCTCAGTTCTAAAGCCAGTGCCTGGTATGTATGTTCCCCGTTTGCTATCGCGATTTTTAGAAACTGCTCCGCTTCCACACTCCCTTTCGTAAATTCCCCTTTGGATAACCATGCTTCGACGAGGGCCTGTTGGAGCGGCAAGCGATTGATCCAATCGTTCATCATCGCATGCTGATCCATCTCGTCTCTGCATTTCTGTCGGTGTCACTTCGCAGTTTCGACCTTTGGAAGAATGATGGCGTCAATCCAGCTCTCGTCTTCCCCTGCTTGAATGTCCTTGAAGAGCCACCAATGCTCGGTATGTTCTGCCGCCTCTCCAGACTTCAGATTCCGAAGTGGACCCAAGGTTTCCAGTTCGAGCGAGTGCTCATCTGAGTATATCTCAAAATTGCAGCCGAAATCGGGGTATTTTGCGTCTTTTTCCACGTTGGTCTTCTTCACGAACAAGTGGCCCCTTCGGAAGTAAGCGCCCCACCCGAATGGATTAAAGATCCCTGTCATCTGCTCTGTGAATGTGCATGTGGATTTGCTTGCCTGATGGAGTTGGATATACTTCGTCCCGATTTTCCACCGCGGGTCTGCCAAATCCGTATAGCACCAAAGGGCGAGGACTCCTTCGGGCAATAATCTGTCGGCCGAGAGTGGTGCCCGCGGCGGAAGGGGAAGAATGGCCTTCCCATCACCAGCCATCACGGAGAGTGCCCATGGAGCTATCTCGGCGGACTCCCCTCCGAGATTGTAGATGCGATGCGTGACGGTAACGCCCGGTCCTGTTTCCGCCAATTTGATCTCGATCTCTTTTTGCAGATTTGTTCCGGGATGTGTGGACTCCGGAGGAGCAGTAAAAACAAAACCGTCGCCATGCCTCCGCACCGAAACAGGGACATTGTCCGGGTAATACGTGCGCGCGAGTTCGGGTGAAACCCATAGCCGGTGGCCACCGTAGACTCTAAAGGTCTGGTCTCCGCCTTTCCCGGAATGCTCGCGAATCTCGTGGAACTCGTTATCTTCTCCCCGAAAGCCAAAGAAAAGAATCCGAGGTCCGACTTCGGTCAACACAATCAGCTGAACAGTATCGTTGCTGATTTTCAAGGCTTTCTTCCATTTCTGGTATTCCACTTCTTCGGCTTTCGCCGTGCCGACTCCTTCAAGTTTTTGCATGTCTTTTGCGCCTCCCGGCAGAGTGCTTCGGATAAATACGCTCGGCCGTATTCCCAGTTACCGGCAGGTAATCGAACCATTTCTTGTTCATGGCGCCTGTACGGAAATTGCCTTTCCCGCGTATTCGACCGTTTTGTTTTGTCTGGGTTAGCTACTGGTGCGAGTTTCGCGCCGTGCCCGTCGGATACCCACACGATTTTGATCTGCATCCTTACAGGCATTTCGGGATCTCGCCCCTGTCGATCCCCGACGGTGAGAGTCCGCGTTGACTGTGACCACTGAAGCGGGATGATCGAGTGCGCACCGTTTTCGTATTCGTAGTTATCGCCCTCGTCCTGGTACAGGTCAAATTTGCCATCGGCTCCGCCGTAAATTCGAAGCTCTATCGGTCCTGCGGGTTTTTCGCCGGCGTACTCGATTTCCGGGCCGAGACGAAGAATCGAACCTGCACGCACATAGAGTGGAATGCGGTCCAGAGGAGCCTCCGCATCAATCTCGCGTCCACCCTGCTGTGACGTTCCGGTCCTTGAAGCAATTCGGAGTTCAGTACGCATAAGGCCGGGTCGTACAGCTGTTTCCCCGCGGGTTGTACATACCTTCGGTGCGGCACTCAGAGCATCACCCCCGCTATGCGGTAGTTCCATCGGTCACAATCCCCTGGGCTTCGCCATCACCATCGGGAATGTCCAAGTTCACGAGCTCCCGCTTGAACCCCCGTGTGTTATAAGCGCCGTAAGCTAACCCGATGGCCATCCATCCGGTTCCCAACACTTTGGCGCGCCAACTCAGACTCAGCCACAACATCATGCAGATCAGAAAACCCAGTACCGGGGACACGAAATTGAACCAGCGCTTGTGCACCTCGCGAAAGTAAAATCGCACCAATGCCGATGTGTTCACACCCATGAAGGCAAGCAAGGCGCCGAAGTTTAGCAATTCCACGCCCTGCTCAAAACTCAGGACCATCGCACCGATGAGTGCTACTGTGCCGATGAGCAACACGTTGTTTCGCGGAATGCGTTTCTTGGGCTCGATAGCCCCAAAAAACCGGGGCGGCAGCGCGCCGCTGCGTCCCATGCCGTAAAGCAGGCGTGCAGCACCCAACTGCGCCCCTAGCGCCGAACCGAACGTCGCCACTAAAAGCGTCACATTGATGACCGAAAACAGCCAGCGTCCACCAGCTCTTCCGGCAACAAACACAAACGCCGTGTCCACGTCGGGAAAATCCTGGGCGCCGGGCCAGACAAGTTGCGCCGCATACACCTCGATGGACGCCAAAATGCCGGTAAGCAAACACACAAAAACCGTGGCGAGCAGAATATTGCGGCGCGGGTTCTTGGCTTCCTCGGATAGCGTTGAGATGCCATCGAACCCAATATAAGTCAGCACGGCCAACGAGGTCCCGCCCATGACGGCTCGGACGGAAAAAGTTTTCGGGTCAAAAAACGGGCGGGTGAAGAACCCGATTCCGTCATGAGGTGCTGTGTGCACGTAACGAGCGGCTGCCGCCAAAAACAGAAGAATAACCACACCCATGACCGCAACGAGACTCGAGTTGATGCGCGCCGAAGTCTGAATACCTTGCATATTCAATGAGGTGAACAGACTGACGAAAGCAACCACCCATACCGCGTACGGGATTTCCGGAAAGAAGTTCATGGCAAATTTACTGCAGAGAATCGTGCAGATGAGCGGGTTGAGCAAGTAGTCCATGGCCATGCTCCACCCCGTTACGTAACCAAGCGCCGGGTGAATTTCGCTCCCGACATAGGTGAACGCAGAGCCGGCGCTGGGATAAGCGGAGGCCATTTTCCCGTAGCTTATGGCGGTAAACAGCATGGCGATCATAGCGAGCATGATGGTGATTACCGCGTACCCGTGGGAACGCGTGCTCATTACCCCGTACACTGGCATAGGCGCAGTAGGTTGTATAACAATGAGCCCGTAGAGAATTAGATCCCATAGACCCAACGAACGGCGAAGCCGCGGTGTGCTGGTAGTTTCCGGTAGAGATGTGGGCATGACCTGATGAATGCCTTTCGTGTCCGCAACGGGTCTGTGCTACTAATCCGGAACACTCTCAGCAGGCATCTGTTCGCACTCGTAGCACATAGACCGAAGCGAATCGGAAATGGAAGCGCCGTGAGATTCAGCGAAGCCGAACAAGTTGCTTAGCATTGAATCGGGGTGGATAGTATGTGGTGAAGTGACACTGAAGCTTGCGTTCAGGACGCCGAAATCCAGCGCCGTCCGCAGTACTCGGCCCGAAAATGAACTGCCACATTCGTTCGGCATGATGAATGGAAGGCCGGCTGCCAAACCACACACGACACCTGCGAGGAGTGCGTCCCCGGCGCCCGCGGTGGAGATTGGTTGAAGCACCGGCGCTGGACAGAATTGCGAACTCCCGCGCTCGAAGCCGTACGCTCCTTTTGGCCCCGAGCTAACAATGATGCGCAACTGCGGGTGGGTCGCGGTAAATTTGGCGGCGCACTCCGCTAACAGTCCGTCATCGAGAACAGGACCCGAACCATCTCCAAGTAGCGCAGACGCCTCCTCCTGATTCAATGCCAAGAGATCCGTGAGAGAAAACAACCCCATAATTTGCGCTTCTTCAATCTCTCCGAGCGCGAATGAGCATGCCCGGTAGTTACCGCAGTCCGATGCAAGTTCAAGGAACGCCCGCCGCATTTCCAACGGCACTTCTGGAAGGCACAGTGCTACGCCGTGTGCTCCCGCAGCTTTCATGTACGGGGATGCCGCTCTAAGGTCATCGGCGGCCAACGCCCCAGCGGCTGAATTACTGCTGGTAATGTTTCCGCCTGAACCATCCGGATAGTTAAAGCACACACTAAAAAGCGTTTTCAGCGCGGGATGGCTGCGCACAAACTGCGTGTCCATTCCCGCGGCGCTCATTTCGGTGAGAATCCGACGTCCCACTGCATCGTTACCAACAACACCGACCGGCCATACTCGAAATGAGGCTGGGTCTCTGCTGGAGCCCATAAGCCGCGCGATGTAGTGCTCGACGATGTGCAGCTTGCAGTAATCCCTTGATTCAAGCAGTGCACCCAACCTGCTTTCGTTGCGGCCCAATTCGTGTTCGCCCTGGAGCGCATAGATGATACCCGCGCCGATGCCACCGATACCTACGGCGCATGTGAATCCGCTTTTCGTGTTTGCGCGCAGTGTCAGCATGAATTCAAAACAGCTCCCAATCGGGATTTTCGCTAATTGGATGGCGCGCCGTTTCCAGTGTGGCCGTGATGATTGCGTCGGGATGAGTTTGCAGCAACGTCATCGGGTATTCCGGCGACGGCTCGCTGAACAAAGCGACCCGCAGCGCCGTTTGCTTCCAGGCACCCGTATCGCTATAAACGCGCACCTTCTTTGCCGAGAGGCACTCGCGAATCCCCAATGTAATCGACATAGGCGGTACAAACTGATAGGCCGCACCGAACGTCCGGTGCGCCAGCGCGAGGATCGTATCAATATTGTTTTCTTGAATCCGGATGCTGGAGTTTGCGAGATCCCCCAACGTCAGATGGTGGAACGGATGACGGCGGGCCTGGTTATAAGCCACGTGTCCATCCTGGCCCCATCCACCCACAGTAATGTCCACCGGTGCCTCGCTGATCGCGGCGCGAACTTGTTCCATCGTCGCCGGTACAAGCCAGTGGCGTTGACCCTCCGGAACTGCTAACTCCGGGCGAATGCCTCCGTAGAAGTGGCGCTCCATAAAGGTCTTGAAGTTGTAAGGATGACCTGTCGGGAGCGGTTTCCCCTGCCAATCCAGGCACTCGTCCATGTGAAACACGTGCAGCCTCTTCAGCGATACGCCGCGCGCATTGACCAACAACCGAAAAGGTTCGTACCAACACGCAGGTCCACAAGGAACAATGGCGCGTGTTGACTGCCCCCGCTTGTTGTTTTCCTCGATAGCTTCGACCAACTCCCTGGCCATCAACGCACCTAACTCCACAGAATCGGCCACCTGCCGGTAACGCACACGCAACTCCGGATGGCCCAGCAATTTCGCCGCCGGGATCGCACACCAGCGCCGCAGTTCTCTGGCGTCGACAGGGGACGATAAGTGAAGGCGTGATTTTTCTGAGCCCATATTAGAGATCCTAAGTGTTGAATATTCCTGTCTGCATCACGGTGAGAATGGTGATCGCTTGGCAAAACTCGGTGTATCTTGGGTGCAAATTACTGAGAGTGGCAAACTTCGGCCCATAGGATCTGCCTGACGAGTTTCTACTTAATTTGAGCGGAAGTCGGGGGCGTGTTGTATCCTTCGAGCTTGATCCAACGCGCATCCACCGTTTTTGACACGGTTCCATGAATCTCGGCGGTTTCGCCGGGATACACAGTGATGTAATTGTCGTCGTACTGGATGGGAAGGATTTCGTCCCCATTCTGGGCGGCGGCTACGGTCGCCCGTTCGAAGAAAGCGATATGTTCGGACGGATTATGTAGCCGGATAGCGACATGCTTTTCGCTGTCGGTCGTGGTTTGTCCGCTGACCTCAAGGTGTACCTGGGGCATCGTATTCAACGCTGTCATGTCCGCCATGTTCACCTGCTTCAGATTCAGCGCATCATCGTTACTGAGGTCGCCCAAGTCGTCGTCTTTCTGCGACTGCCAGTAGGTGTTATCGACGAGCAGCTTTCCGGTGTTGTCAAACAACTGACAGCGCACAAAAAACACTGGAGTACTTTGGGGATAGCGAGGCAGCGTTCGGACCTGAGTTGCGCCATTGAACGGAACCTGGATGCCGTCGGCTGAGCGGTCGTCTAAAACCTTCCCATTCAGATCGTAAACGCGCACGCGTGCGCGCAAACCCTGCACGTCGCCAGGAGTCTGATTGAAAACAATTACTTTTGCCTGGCTGTGATCGCCGGTTGCGTAGGCATCGAAGACCACGGACAGCGGACGCAGCCCCTTCTTCGCGCCGTAGTAGGTACCACCGGGGCTCAGATAATAGTCAATGATGTTGCCGTAAAACGAAGGCCACTGGCTGTTCAGCATCCAATAGAGCGTTATTTTATGGTTAGCCCAGTCACCGGCCGCCAGGTTCTCAAATTGCGCGCGGGTGTTCTCGTAGTGAGCGAGTTGCGCTTTGCGCACGAACTCCGCCACGTTGCTGGAAGAACCGTAGCGGTGGTTAACCGCTAACTGCACATCGGCGAGGGTGCTGGCGCCGGGAATTGCTCCGGCGTGGAAAAACCACGAGTCGTTAATCGGCCACAATTTGTCAGCCGGGATAAACCTTTTCAAGCTCTCCAGGGTGGGGATATGTTCGTTGTCACCCTGCTCAACGGACGACCCGCGAGATGGGACGTACTTCCCACTGAACCAGTATGTCGGCGGGCGCCAAGTGTACGGGCCTTCCATATTGATGCCATCCCATAAGTGTTCGCCTTGGGCATCTTTGGCGAAAGATGAAACGGTATCAACGACGGCATTTTGCCAACGCAACTCGGACAGAATTTTACGGTACTCGATGCGAACGGGTTCTGGTGGCCGACCATCGCTCCCGTTGGCCCAGATAAACACGGAAGCATGCGGACGGAGCATGAGAATCTGTGAACGCAGGCTCTGCGAAGCGACGCGATGGTCCTCTTCGCTCCACTGGTCCCATTTCTCCCATTGGTTGCAGCACATCCAGCCAAGCATCAGAGGAATACCCTGTTCGTCCGCGAGCTCGACGATGTGCTCACTGGAGATCTTCGATTCCCAACGCACCATATTGATCCCGAGATCTTTGACATACCGCAGGATTTTGGATTCGCGCTCAGGATCATACCGATACAGCAGGTCCGGCGTGTAATCAGCTCCGCGCACGCGGAAGTCTCGACCGTTGACTTGGAGATAAAAATTTCCGCCCTTACCCTTATCGGGGAATTGTTCGTCTTGATCGCGGCGTTGGGTAATGCTTCGTATCCCGAAGCGAATGTGAGAGCTGTCGGAGACTTTCTGTTCCTTCACAAACTCCAGATGCAGGTCATAGAGCGCCGGATTACCCATGGTGTACGGCCACCAGAGGTCGGGATTGCTTACGACCAAGCCAGGGTACTTTTCCGCGGCAAACGCAATTTCGCGAATCTCACCAGAGGAGAGGCTGAGGCTTTGCTCGAATTCAATAGTTGGCTTGCCTTGTCGCGAAATTGTTCCCTTCAGCGTGCCGGTGACGGGTTGCGCGGCAAAATTATGCAGGTTTGCATAAACCGTAAGGCGCGCAGTCGCGTGCGGCAGGGAGAGCTCCGAGTTAACTGCCGGGTTTTCGAGCGCGACCTCACCTCTGGTTTTTAGATAGACCGGCTTCCAGATGCCTGCGTTTCTGTCCGGCACGAAGGAAGCATCGAACATGTGCTTCCTGGTGTACTTGCCCTTGTATCCTAGATATTTCCAATTGATCCAATCGAACCAACTGTCCGCCAGCTCTACACCGTCAACGTCTTGAATAAGTTGCTCGGGTGTTACTTTGACGGCCAGCGCATTCGCTGAGCCGGGCTTAATCCACTCCGTGACATTGAGCTCGTGCGCGGCATACATCCCGACGACTTGCTTACTGTCCGCGACCTTCTGCCCGTTAATCCAGATTTCCGCCCGATAGTTGATTCCCGGGAATTCCAGGGTGTAGGTGGAGTAACCGGCCGGTGCGGTGAACACCGTTCGATACCACCAGTCCTGCTTGTACAAATCCTGCGGAACCTTCTCCAGCATGTTCATGCCGATATAAAGGTTGGGGTAAACACCATCCTCCTGCATTATCTCGAGAACTGTAGCGGGCATGCGATGGATCGGATGCCACGCCTGGTCCCGGTAATCGGATTGAGAAATGGCTGCACCACCGACTTCCACATCTTTCGCAGCGGCCAATTTCCAGTTCTCCGACAACTCCCGTTTCCCTGGAGCTTCCGTTTGGCCGAGTGCAGGGAAGGCGAACAGGCAAAACAACAACGACAGCACAACGATTACGCGAACCATATTCGTTCTCCCTCGGCAAAAATCCAAAGAAAAGTGGATGCGCCTCTGTGCCTGTCCCTTGGCGCATCCATACGGTCTCAGAAATACAATTTGAGCGCGAACTGTATTTCGCGTTGGTCATTTTGGCCGTCGCGCGTTGAGGTGATTGTTCCGAAGCTGCCGCTCGTGTAGTCGAGAGAGCCGGGGGCCGCCACTACACCATTTCCCCCGAAACCCGGATTGGAGAAGTTGGGATGGTTGGTCAGGTTAAAGAATTCGGAGCGGAATTCCAGACGGAACCTCTCCGTAATGGCAAACTGTTTGAAAAGTGAAAAATCGAGACGGTGGAACCCCGGGCCACGGAAATTACTCGGCCCTCCGCCAAGGGGACTGTAGTCGGTTTGGCCGATCGTAGTCGCCACGGGTGGAGTGGCGTACGCCGCTGGATTCAGCCACTGGTTCACGTCGTGAGGACCGGCGTCGGGATTCTGGCCTGGTACTCTGATCGCGTAGCAGCCGAATCCGGAAGTAGTGGACGTTGCGCACGGAACGGTTCCTGGTTGCCCGTCCTGCAGCGTGAGAATCCAGTTCGTTGCCCATCCCCCGAGCACAGCATCCACAATGCGCCCGCTGTCATGCAGATACTTTCTTCCTTTACCAACCGGCAGGTCGTAGCTTCCGCTCAGGTGAAATACTTTATTAATGTCGAAGTCGCACCGGCCGTAGTCTGGGTGGATACCGAAGCCCGGCAGGAACGGTGCTCGATACCCAGTAAGTGAAGTATTATTCAGAACGTCGACCGCATCGGTCAGACAACTCGACCAGGTGAAGTTGGCCAAAACGCTGAGGCCTGCGTTGAACCTGTGTTCATAGTTCGTCTGCAGTCCGTTGTAGTGGCTATTGCCCGCAAAGCTAGTGTAGGTAGAGCTGGAAAAATCGGGATAGGGAGAGAAGGAGAGTGCGGCCAGCCCCAGAGGCAGTATCTGCCGCGGCGTATTCGGATTGACGTACACCGCCAGGTGGCGAACAGTATTGCCGACATAACCCACCTGGACGGTATCGTTTTTGGTGAGCTGATACTGCGTGGTCAGATTATAGCCCTGCGTGTACGGAGTTTTGTTGTGGTAGTCCTCGCCGATCAGCCCGACACCCCCGGGCTCAGCCGCCGCGGAGGTAAGCGGAATAGCAGTTAGCCCGTTGGAAAGCGTGCCAATCGATCCGTTGGAAAACGTGATCGGCGCGTTGGGCGTCTGATTTGGATAGTTCAGATTGAATTGGAATGGGAAATCGTTATAGGTCAACAGTGCGGAGTTTTCAAAACCTCCGTAAAAGATCCCGTAACCTCCCCGAACAACCATCCTCGGCGTAATTTGATAGGCGAATCCGACCCGCGGAGAGAAATTGGCTTTTTGCGATACTCCCAAGCCGGGCTGCCCCGAGCAGGTTATGTCGATATTGTCTGCCGCGGCGGCCGCTAAAAAGTCTGGTGAAAATGGAGTATTGCACCGCTTGTTGGTCAACAAGAAGGTGGAAGTACCACCCACTGTGGCAGCAGGTAGAAAATTGGACTGTGCCCCGTAATTTTCGAGCAATTGTCCGAAGTACTCGTACCGAAGTCCAAGGTTCACGGTCAGCCCGGGCTTTACCTTGATATCGTCCTGGAAATAGCCAGCATAGTAGTTGCGCTTCATCGAGGTGGTGGCGATATTGGATGCTTGTACGTTGTCCGCGCCGCCCACGAAATCAGCCGCGCCCAGAACCGTACCCGGAATCGGCGTCAATAACATTTGGGCAAGTCCGGTATTGCCTCCCGTTGTGGAAGGCACTTCGGTATAAACACCGCTGAAGTTCCACGCTCCGCGGCCCGTAAAAGGCTGCAGGATATTGAATCCCAGCCTTTGGTATTGAAAGCCAACCTTAAACGTATGCCGGCCTGCCGCTTTGGTGAGATTGTCCGTAACCTGCGTAGTCGTGCTGAACTCGATGGAGGGAAGAAACTGATTGCTTCCAAGGGTATTCAACCCCGTAATGAACAGCGAGCCCAATCCACCATTCGAATCACCTTGAGGAACTCCGGGAATTCCAAACTGAGCCGGGATGCCGGAAGTGTTGGCGTTGGGTTGCAGGCGAGAGGAAGAGATACGATTGTAGCCCGCGCGCACTTCATTGACGAGCGTACCCGAGAACAAATGCGTTTCGCTCAGCACGGTGTTGAGCGACTTCGCGTCCTGATCCCCAGACGAGAAAGATCCCCCATCCGCAATCCCGCCGAAGGGGCCCGGAATAAAGGTCGGGTTATCGACGTAACTGAAACGCCCGAAGATGCTGTCCTTCTGGCTGAAGTTGTGATCCACGCGAACATCAAATTGGTCGGCGTTGTTGCTCAATTTTGGGTTTGCGGCGTAGTTGTTGAAGAGGCCTGGAAGGTTTGGGGCGGGATAGAGGTTCAGAAGCTTAATCGCATTAGCGTCAAGCCGCCCTGCCGGAAGGATGTTACCGGGAAATGGCTCGCGCACAAACCCGAGTTGAGTTCCGGCGGGCACACCCGAACAGGGAGCGGTGATGCCGGAAACTGGATCAGCGACTCCGCAAGTCACCGCTCTTGTAGTGGAGGGATCGAAGACTTGACCCAGCGCGAAGGTGCGCCCTAGAACATCGGTTCGCGTGCCACCCTGCGTAAGTAGCTCCGAGAGGTTTGTGAATCCACTACTTCGCTCGAGGGCTGTGGGTACGGTATTTGTCGACGGAACCGCCTGACGGATACGCGTGCCTTCGTAATCCATGAAGAAGAAGGTCTTGTCCCTCCGAATCGGACCTCCGAAGGTAAATCCAAATTGATTCTGGCGGTATTCTCCCTTCGGGATGCCTCCTGAATTCTCAAAGAAGTTGGCGGCATCCAGCTTGTCGTTGCGGAAAAATTCCCAGACATTCCCGTGGAACTGGTTACTTCCTGATTTGATGGTGGCATTCAGGACAGCGCCCGCCGAACGCCCAGACTCCGCGCTATAGTTGTTGGTTTCGACTTTAAACTCTTGGATGGCATCCACCGGCGGACGCACGGCGTACGCAGTTCCGTTCAAGAAATCCACGAGATTGGCATTGTTGTCGAGCCCGTCCAGCAGATAGTTATTCTGCGCCGGCCGCAAGCCGTTGGCGGCAAAACTACCGCTAGCACCCAGCCCGCGGGTATCCGCTTGGTCCTGCGTCACTCCCGCCGAGAGTTGCGCAAGAAACGTAAAGTTTCGCCCATTCAATGGCAGAGCATTGACGGCGCGCTCCTCGATCACCTGCCCGACCGAAGCATCCTGCGTCTGCAGAGCGGGTGGCGCGGCGTTGACGACCACTACTTCCGTGGCTTGACCAGGCGGCAGCGCGATGTCCACCAACACCTTCTGCTGGACGTCCACGGTCACATTATTCTGCTGCACTTTCTGAAATCCGCGAAATTCCGCCGACAGCGAGTAGTGACCGATCTTCACCGCCGAGAAGGAATATTCACCCGTGGACCCGCTGAGGGCCGTGATCGACACTCCAGTTCCTTCATTGGTGAGCGTCACCTGTGCGCCCGCCACACTGCCTCCACTCGTGTCTTTGATCGTGCCGGAAATGGCGCCGGTATCCACCTGAGCGGACATCCGGCAGGGCAAAATAATGATTAACAACGCCAGAGCGAATGTCAGGGATATTTTGCGATTCAGAATAAGAGTAAGCATGATGGAATGTTCCATCCTTTCGCTAAGTGAGAACCCGGTCCCGTAGTTGACCGACTGCCCGGTGCGATTCAATAAGAGCGTTCCGATGGTCCATTGCCCCGGCCAAGTCCGAATGGGAGAACGCAATCCTGCCAAAGGGGCCATTGCGAAGCGCGTCGCGCGCGGCCGGCTTTCTATTTAGTCCAAAAAAGAAGCCGGGTTGCGGATTGATGAACGCATGGCCGAACCGATTCAGCACGATGCCCGCGATACCCCGATCTACGCGATTCCCTCGGTGAGGGTTTACTTGTCCGTTTTTAATATGAACCGTTCACGCGAACGCTAGTACCGTGCACGTGCACGATGGTCTACACATTGTCGTGCTGTCAAGCAGTTTTTTTCGGCGAGACTTAGAACTCGGGGAACCCGCCTGTCCGTCGAGCGCGGTTTAATGTCGCGTTTACGTATCGCTTGGATGGGCCAAACCCGCGGTCGGCACTTCGGTGGGCGTTGGCTCATTAGGGCGCATCTCTCTAAAGAGATGCATATTAGATGAAATCACCACGGTCGGACTAAGACGGACTGTAGCTGGAAAATTGACTCTTGAGATTAGATTATCCGCCATGAGACGGACGGCGATCTGTCCTTGGCGGTGCGGTTGGTGGTAAATGGACGCAGCGATTGTACCCTTTTTGAAGTAGGGAGCCATTTCCGCGAAAAGGTCGCTCGTAATGAGCTTTACTTTTCCCTCGAGGTTCCCAGCTCCGAGAGCGCGGCAAACAGGCAGGCAATTAACTGTGTTGACATAGATTCCCGCGAGTTCAGGAACGCGCCGCAATAGGTCGAGAGTCTTTTGGAAGCTCTCGTATTCGTCCTCGTGACCCTCGATAACGGCTGCAATCTTGCCCCCTAGGCAGTGTATCCGGAACGTTTCCGAAAACCCCTCGGCCTTCCTCCTGTGGTCTTCCGCCATTAGCATTCCCGCCACAACAGCCACTTTTGAACCTGGCGGAACAAGCTTCCCCAGCAACTCGCCCGCCACGCATCCGCTCAGATAAGGTTCTACGTATACAACACTGGAACGGTGGCTTTCTGAAGCGTCCGTGTCCACGCAAACAACGCGTACGCCCTTGGTCTCGGCCTTATCGATCAATGGTGTGAGGTTCTTGGGATTGCCAGCAGTAAGAATAATTCCGTGAACACCGCTGGCCATGAGTTCCTTGAATGCCCTGGCATCTCCCTCGCCAAGGTTCTGCACAGGGCGATTTAGGAATTCAACACCAAACTGCGAAACACGCTCTGCTTCCTCCAACACTCCGCTCCACAGTTGGTCATAGAAGAAGTGAATCTCGCGAGGTATGCATACACCGATCTTGGCCGTCGCCCGGTTGGCCGAGAGCGCTCGGGCCGCCAGATTCGGCCTATACCCGATTTCCCGGGCTATCTGCAAAATGCGTTGGCGCGTTGCCTCGTTAACGCCGCCGCGTCCGTGCAAAGCCCGGTCAACTGTACCTCTGGACACCTTCGCAATCTCCGCGATGAGATGAGTACCACGCCGCTGTTTTACCATGCTCGTCCCTATCCTATGCCAGTTACGGTTTACAGCAAAGAAGCGACGGAACGCTTGAGCCTGCGCACTAACATATAGCCTGACCGCAACGGACAGCTGGCTTTCCGCTGTTCGCGCATTTTGCTCGGAGACAATCGGCAACGCTACCCCTCGCGGATATGCAGAAGACAATTCTCGGCGGCGTTGCTGCATGGAGGCACGGTCCCCTCGTCGACGATATGTCCCTCGTTATCGTCGAAGTGGCGCGGGAACGGGCGGTCCTTGCT
Organism: uncultured Acidobacteriota bacterium; assembly: GCA_963832615.1. Classification (GTDB taxonomy): domain Bacteria; phylum Acidobacteriota; class Terriglobia; order Acidiferrales; family UBA7541; genus Acidiferrum. The sequence continues at coordinate 135,046 of CAWHVA010000010.1, read as the reverse complement.
CGCGGGATTGAGGGAGACAGAGTCCTGCGAGAAGGAAGAGCGAGGCGGCGGAGAGTAGCGAGTGAGTCACTGTAAATCCACAGAAAGTCTCTCACAGAGAATCTGGGAGTACACAGACCGCCAGCCATAAAAGGCCCGAGGATGCAGCGAGTCGGACTTATACATGACTACATTACATGGCGTTTTCGTTAGGACTGCTCGACGACAGAAATTGCGTGCATCGGGCGGAAACACATTTGTTCACGATTGAAGTCATTGGCAGCTCGCCTGGAAGCAGAGTGTTTGGCCAAAAAACGGAAGCACATGATTTTGAAAACGGTCGGCCACTTTGCTTGTATGCGTGCCAGAATACACTTCGAAGCTATTCGCGATTCCATACTTATCAAGAACTTCGTGGAGCTTTACGGTATCGGCACGCAGACCGTCCTGGTCGCCTACATCGATGGAGATCGCACGATACCGCAGGAGACTTCCGATGTACTGATCAACGAAAGCGAGTGGAGCATTTGCAGCCCATTTTGCAAAAACTTCGGGTTGTGGCGTTCCATCCTTCGTGGGCAGGTCGAGATAAAACGGTGGATTCTTCGGGTTCGGTGACCAAGCGGCGGCCGAAGCCAACGTGGCGCGCGCAAAAAACGGCAAGCCTTCCGAGTCGGCTGGTGTTTTCAGAACTTCAAGGCTCTTCGCGATTTCCGGATTCATGGAACCGGCGGGCCGGGGAGACAAGCAACACGGACTCATGATGTACAAACTCCCGAACACGTCGGAATGCTTCATGCCAATGCGGGTAGCGCCGTAACCTCCCATTGAGTGGCCGACGAGTCCTCGGCTTTGGCGCTCAGGAATCGTACGGTAATGCGCATCAATGTATGCGACGAGGTCGTGCGCGATGAACAGCTCGAAATTACCGGTGGTCACGGAACTCGAATACATTGAACCGTCGTGGAGCGTCTTCGAATCGGGCAGGACCACGATCATTTCTTTTGCACCTTGCGCGAAGGCACCTTCGATCGTCTGCGGTACATGGATTTCCTGGGTCCATTGCTCGGCGCCGATGGAGTAACCGTGCAGGGCGTAAACGACTGGATAGCGTCGAGACTTTTCTTTCGCATAGCTGGGAGGAAGGAACACAAACACGTCGCGTTCAACCGCGTCTCCTTCCAAATTGCCTTCCAGAGCCGTTCCGTGAATTTTGATATGCTCGACTGTCACTGGCTTTGCACCGGCAACCGCCGGAGGCGCGTCCGTTTGCACTTGCGCGGCGAGCTGAGGAGCTAGTCCTGCCGCAATCGCAAGTAAAATCCCGCCGAACCATTTCACGCTTGTCATGGTGACTCTTTCTTGAAACAGCATCAGTCTAGTAGAGCGATCTAGCCTTACTGCTCGACTGCAACCACCGTTACCGATTTGGGAGCCAATTTGAGGGTCAGCTTGCCGTCTTGCGCTTTTGCGGAAAGCGGCTTCGGGACAACCGTATTGGGCGCATCGAAGGTATTTACGCTGTTAACCTTGGATGCAGACAGCGTTTCTCCTGCCGCGGATTTAGCATTTATACCGGCCAGAGTAACTTCGATTTCAGCGGGCTGATTTGGATCGGTGTTTGTTATTGCGAGCCATAATTTTCCGGCCTTATCTTTCGCTGCAATGGCATCCACACGCGGCAACGTGATATCGCCGTGCGTGTACGTGCCAGCGTCGAATGAGACGGGTACGAAGGTGGCGTCCTGGAACGGTACGTACATTTTGTAGACATAGTAGGTAGGCGTAAGAACCATTTTCTCTTTCTCGGTCAGGATCATGGCCTGGAGCACGTTGATCATCTGCGCGATATTGGCCATGCGAACGCGGTCGGCATGCCGCGCAAAAATGTTGAGGTTCAGTGCCGCTAGCACTGCATCGCGCAAACTATTTTGCTGTGCCAGGAAGCCGGGATTGCTGCCGGGAAGCGGCGCGTACCAGCCGCCCCATTCATCCACAACAAGCGCCACCTTTTTTTCCGGATCATACTTGTCCATGATTGCCGAGTGCTTCTCAACAAGATCGTTCATCTCCAGCGTGGACTTGAGAATCTGCGCGTATTCGGTCTCTCCGAAGTCTACCGAAGCATAGGAAGGCGGCCATTTCACCACGGTGTAGGAGTGCATCGAAAGCCCATTCATATCCCAACTCCAAGTGTGGCTGTGATACGCCTTCATGATGGCTTCGGTCCACTCCATCCAGCGGGATTCGCCGCCGCCGGGTCCCACAGCGATCTTGAGCATCTGCTGCTTGTCCTGCTGAGCTGGATTGAAGTTGCGGACGAAGCGGCTGTAAATCTTGAGCTGGCTCAAATAATAATCAGGCGTCATGTTGCCGCCACAGTCCCAGCTTTCGTTCCCGATGCCAAGAAATGCAACCTTATAAGGAGCAGGATGTCCGTTTGCCGTGCGTTCTTTTGCCAGAGTCGTCGGCTGAGCGGTGGTTAAGTATTCCAGCCATTCGGCAGCTTCCTGTGGAGTACCGGAGCCGACGTTGACGGAGAGGTAGGCCTCCGCTCCAATCTGGTCGAGGAAGTCCATGAATTCGTTCGTTCCGAAGGTGTTCGGCTCGATTACGCCTCCCCAGTTGGGATTGAGTGTTACCGTTCGCTGCGGACCTATGCCTTTGCGCCAGTGGTATTCATCGGCGAAACAGCCGCCCGGCCATCGCACGTCCGGCACTTTCAGCGCCTTGAGCGCAGCAACAACATCGTTACGAATCCCGCGTGTGTTTGGAATCTTCGAGTCCGGGCCGACCCAGATGCCTTCGTAAACACCGTGGCCGAGATGTTCGGCAAATTGGCCAAAGAGGTTGCGGTCAATCTTCGCGCCGGGCTTGGAAACGTCAACGGATAGGTTGATTTTCTGCGCAACCGCCACCGGCACAGCCATAGCCACAACGAGCAGAGTCAAGCTGGCAAAAAGTGAACGCACGAGCGGAGATCCCGCTTGAAACGCAAACAGGAATGTCCGACGGACCTGAGATTGGCCCAGGATTCGGCACTGGATTGATCGAAAAGGTCTGAAAGCAATTTTTTGGGTCATTTGTTGTTCTTTCTGAAGTTCGGCTAGGTTTGCACCGGATTGATATCCAACATTTTTGGGTATTTGTCTTTCAGAGTTCAGTTTATGAAACGGGTAGTATACATTCAGCTTGGCGGTGGGGAATCTATCACGCATTTTCGAGATGGACCCGAACACAATGGACGCTCAACTCCAGTGTAGGTGCTGTCGCAAACCCTTCCAGAGGCTATTTCCAGCGTGAAGGCACTCGTACTCAAGAAGCCGGGCGAAGCCTCCCTCGAAATGGTTCCCAATCCGGTGGCCGCACCCGGCGAGTTATTGCTGAGAGTCCGAATGGTTGGGTTCTGCGGAAGCGATCTGAACTCATTTCGCGGACGAAATCCACTGGTCACCTTTCCGCGGATCCCCGGACATGAAGTGTCAGCCACGGTCATCGAGGGGGATAGCTCGCTGCCTGCTGGAACAGATGTAGCTCTTTCTCCATATACGAGCTGCGGCGGGTGCGCTTCCTGCCGGAGGGGACGTCCGAATGCGTGCCAGTTCAATAAGACTCTGGGCGTACAACGGGACGGAGCGCTTGCAGAATTCGTCGCGATGCCTAGAGAGAAGTTGTATCCGGCAAAACTCACAAGGAAAGAGTTGTGCCTGGTCGAACCGCTGACGGTGGGATTTCATGCTGTGGCGCGCGGCAGAATAAAAGCAGACGACACTGTCGCCATCTTGGGGTGCGGCGGCGTGGGACTCGGAGCCGTCGTTGCTTCGAACGCACGCGGCGCTCGCACGATTTGTGTTGATATGGATGATGAGAAGCTCGTCGTGGCGCGAGCGGCGGGTGGTTCTGATGCGATCGACACCGCGAAGGAATCGCTACACGATCGCCTGCAAGAACTGACGGAAGGTCGCGGCCCGGATGTGGTGATCGAAGCGATCGGAACACCGCAAACCTTTCGAGCCGCTGTTGAAGAAGTCGCCTTCACGGGAAAAGTGGTGTACATAGGCTATGCAAAAGAACCGGTGAGCTACGAGACGAGACTCTTCGTGCAAAAAGAGCTGGACATTCTCGGTTCGCGAAACGCGTTGCCGGAAGATTTTCGTGCGGTAATCCATCTTCTCGAGGGGAAAAAGTTTCCTGTGGACCAGGCTGTAAGTTTGGTGGTGCCGCTCGAAGAGGCGGCGGATGCCCTGCGATCGTGGAGCGAGAATCCGGCAAGATTCAAAAAGATCATGGTCTCCGTGGATTGACGGCATCAGAGCTTTATTCTAATTGCAGGAGAGAGGAATCATGCTTGCCCGTTCGCTGTTGACGATTGCACTTGGTGGTTTTTCGCTCGCGCTCTTAGCACTTCGTGGAGCGCAGGCCCAGAGTCCGACGGCTCCAACCGCTTCTATCGACCCGGAAGCGATCGACGCAATCTGGCAGAAGGCAAGCAGCAAGTATGACGGGCAGCGAGCGGAGCTCTTGAAGGACGTTGAAAATGCGGATCGCGAGGGGCGCTATCGCGCGGACTGGGAATCGCTGAAGAACTACGAAGCGCCGGAGTGGTACAAGGACGCCAAGTTCGGAATTTTTATTCACTGGGGAGCGTATTCGGTTCCTGCTTTCGGCAGCGAATGGTATCCGCGAATGATGTATGTCGAGGGATCCCCAGAATACCGGCATCACATCGAGACTTACGGTAAGCAGGACAAATTCGGCTACAAAGACCTAATCCCGATGTTCAAGGCGGAGCATTTCGATCCGGCGGCCTGGGCGGAGTTATTCAAAAAAGCCGGCGCGAAATACGTGGTGCCCGTGGCCGAGCATCACGACGGATTCGCGATGTACGAGAGCAGGTTGAGCGATTGGACGGTGGCCAAAATGGGACCGCATCGCGATACCACCGGAGAATTGGCGAAGGCGGTGCGGGCCGCCGGGTTGCATTTTGGCGTATCGTCGCACCGCGTGGAACATAATTTCTTCCTTGGGCCGGGCCGCGCAATTTCTTCGGATGTGAACGACCCGCAATATGCGATGCTGTACGGCCCTGCCCATAACTGGCTTATGAACCCGTGGGGCACACCTCTCAATAATGATTTCACTTATGTTTCCTCCGCGTGGGCCAACGATTGGCTGGCGCGGTCTGCGGAACTGGTCGAGAAATACCATCCCGATATCGTGTATTTCGACTGGTGGATCGGGCAGGCGGCGATCCGGGAGAATCTCGCGCGGTTCGCTGCGTTCTATTACAACAGCTCTCTGAAATATGGCGACCACGTTGGCGTGATTAACTACAAAGACTACGCGATGCAAGAGCATTCCGGCGTGCTCGATTTGGAGCGCGGCCAGTTGGGAGACATTCGCCCGCTTTATTGGCAGACGGACACGTCGGTCAGCAACAAATCGTGGGGCTACATTGAGAACGACACATTCAAGTCGCCGCAGTTCGTGGTGGATCAGCTCATCGACATCGTGAGTAAGAACGGGAATTTGCTGATGAACATTGGGCCGCGGTCGGATGGCACGATTCCGGAACAGGTGCAGCAGGTTCTGCTGGATGTGGGAGCTTGGCTCAATGTCAACGGCGAAGCGATCTACGGCACGCGGCCGTGGCGGGCGTACGGCGAAGGGCCGACCAAAGTCGTCGGTGGCTCCTTCCACGACACCGATACCGCCAACTACACTGCCGAAGATTTTCGCTTCACCACCAAGGGCGACACGCTTTATGTGATCGGACTAGCGTGGCCTGCAAATGGTGGAGCGGTGGTCCGCTCGCTGGCCGCCACCGTGGGAAGCGAACCAGTGGCGTCGGTGGCTTTGCTGGGCGGCGACCCAAGCTTGCGATTCGAGCAGAAGGCGGATGGTTTGCACGTGTATTTACCCAGTTCGCCGCCTGCAAAGTATGCTTACGCGCTTCGCGTGAAGTTTCAGCACGCGGGCCGCTGAAACGAACAAGCACAGAGTCTCTCCGCGAAAAACGCTACCGCGATGAAGCGTTTCTTTGCTTCGTGTCGAATGACGATGAAAGGCAGGGTGCCGTGAAGAAAGTTCAACGGATGAAGAGTTTTGGAGCGAGCGTTTACTCGATCACATCTAGCCGGCGCCCAAAGCCGTTCGATGGGGCACAGCCAGAATCGATGGTTAAGAGGTGAAGCCATGAAGCCAGTCGCAATTGCACTGCTGCTGTTTGCGAGCCTGTGTTGCACGCGGGAGTGCTACCCGCAAGACGCTGGGGATTTTCATCCGGCCACAACAAATGTGTGGGGAGCTGAATACCCGCGAGTTGACAGCGCGGGAAGGGCGCAGATCCGTGTCAAAGCTCCCGACGCCACGAAGGTCAAGGTGAATTTCTGGAGCGGGCCGAAGGTGGATATGGAGAAACAGTCGGACGGCTACTGGATGGTCACGACGCCGCCCCTTGTTCCAGGATTGCACTACTACACCGTAATTATCGATGGAGCGGAAGTGAGTGACCTCGGCAGTCAGGCTTTTTTTGGTGGAAGCAAGTACGCGAGCGCAATCGAGGTGCCTGAGCCTGGTTCGACCTACTACTCGGCACAGGACGTCCCACACGGGCAAGTGCGTGAAGTCTGGTACAACTCGAAGGTCACAGGTACGTGGCGGCACGCGCTAGTCTACGCTCCTCCCAATTACGACTCACAGACGGATGTCAGATACCCGGTGCTGTATCTTCAGCACGGCGGAGGCGAGGATGAGACGGGCTGGATCAGACAGGGAAACGCGAACTTCATACTCGACAATCTGATCGCGGCGAAAAATTGCAAACCGATGATTGTGGTAATGGCTTATGGTTACGCGCGGCGCGCTGGCCAGCCTGCTCCCGACCTGACGGGAAAGCCTTTCGGTTCTCCTGAAATGCTAAAGGCCATGCAGGATATTGCCGCCGCGTTTGAAGATGACGTGACGCAAGTTCTGATCCCGTACATCGATTCCCACTTTCGCACGCTGGCGGATCGTGATCATCGCGCCATGGCCGGTCTTTCCATGGGCGGAATGCAAACTTTCCAGGTCACGCTTAATCATCTGGATCTCTTTTCCTACATCGGAGGATTCAGCGGAGCGGGCGGCATGCTCGTGCTTGGAGACCGGAAGCTGAATCCCAAAACCGACTACAACGGCGTGTTTGCAGATCCGGCCGCGTTCGCAAAGAAAGTGCATTTGCTGTGGATCGGAGTGGGGACGACCGAGCCGGAGCGTATGCGCGCAGGCCTTCAGAGATTACACACCTCGCTGCTCGAAGCCAACATTCAGCACATCTTTTATGAATCGCCAGGCACAGACCACGAGTGGCAAACGTGGCGCCGCGACCTTAAGGACTTTGCGCCCAGGCTCTTTCAATGAGAGTGCCAACCAGCGGCTCAAGCGGAATCGATCTTTCGACAGGCGAATTGGAGAAAACAATGGAGGCACATTCCTAAATGCGATCATCGAACTTCAAGATTCTTGCTGCGACTGTTGTCCTCCTGATTGCGAGCCGCGCACATGCCCAGAACTCCGAGCCGCCGCCATATCTGAACCCGGCTTTGCCTGCGGAACAGCGGGCCGCCGACCTAGTACATCGCATGACTGTAGAAGAAAAAGTCACCCAGCAGACCAACCAGTCGCGTGCCATCGACAGGCTGCACATACCCGCGTACAACTGGTGGAGCGAAGCGCTGCACGGCGTCGCCTCAAGCGGCACCACGGAGTTTCCCGAGCCGGTCGGCCTGGCGTCTACATTTGACACAGACGCTATCCATCGCATGGCCATCGCCATCGGTATTGAAGCGCGCATCAAGCGCGCACAGTTTGAGCGCGCCGGCCACAGCCGTGCCCAGGAGGGTTTGGACTTCTGGGCACCGAACATCAACATCTTTCGCGATCCGCGATGGGGACGCGGGCAAGAAACTTACGGCGAGGACCCGTTCCTGAGTGCGCGCCTCGGCGTGGCCTATGTCATCGGAATGCAGGGCGATGATCCGAAATACTATCGTGCCATTTCTACGCCCAAGCACTACGCCGCCCACAGCGGGCCGGAGCCCACGCGCCACACCGCCGACGTGAAAGTCAGCAAGCACGATGAGTTGGATACTTACCTTCCTGCGTTCCGTGCCACCGTCACGGAAGGCAAGGCTGGCTCAGTGATGTGCGCCTACAACAGCATCAACGGCCAGCCCGCATGCGCCAGTGAGTTCCTGTTGCAGGATCAACTGCGCGAGAAGTGGAGGTTCCAGGGCTAAGTAGTCTCCGATTGCGCCGCTATCGTCAATATCTTTCGCGACCACCACTTCACTAAGACGCAGCCGGAAGCGTCCGCCTTAGCCATCCAGCGCGGGATGGACAACGAGTGCCTGAATTATGGGGACATCAAGGACGATCGCGACTACAAGCCTTACCTGGACGCTTACCAACAGGGCTTCCTGAAAGAAAGTGACATTGATACCGCACTGATCCGGCTATACACGGCACGCATCAAGCTGGGCATGTTCGACCCGCCCGAGATGGTTCCATATACAAAGATCGACGAAAAGGAACTCGACAGTACTGCGCACCGCGAATTAGCCCGGACGGTCGCCAACGAATCGATGGTCCTGCTCAAGAATGACGGCATTCTGCCGCTCAAGAAAAGCGGAATCAAGATCGCTGTCGTAAGCCCCCTCGCTGACCAGACCCGGTATCTGCTCGGCAATTACAATGGCAGGCCTACACACATGGTTTCCGTGCTGGACGGAATCAAAGCGGAATTTCCTGACGCACAAGTCACGTTTGTACCTGGAACGCAGTTCTTGCGTTATGAAGGTGATGTCGTACCGGCATCGTTCCTCACTACTCTGGATGGTCGACCGGGGCTCACGGCTGAGTTTTCCACCGGAGAAATGTGGGGGCCGCAACGAACGGTCCTGGCGGAGCGGCCGGTGAACAATCTCGATTTGAAGGCAGAGGACATCCCTCAGGACGCTTCCGGCAAATATCCGTTGCGCATCGAGTGGAGCGGCTTCCTCACCCCAACTGAAACGGGAGAGATACACCGTCGGCGTGCGTCTGCAAGGCGGGTTCGCGCGAGTCGAGGTCGATGGAAAACCACTGGCCCACGGCTGGGTCGGCGATGAGTCGCCACAGGTGCGAGCCGGGCACATTCACCTCGAGCAGGGGAAGAAGGTCCACGTCAAAGTTGGTTACGGGCAAGGCAGCGCTGGGCCAGTGAAGGCGCAGTTGATTTGGTCGAAATATGATCCGCGGCCCAGTCCCGAAGCCATTCAAGCGGCGAAGAACGCGGACGTCGTCGTGGCGGTTCTGGGCATCACCAGTGAATTGGAAGGCGAAGAAATGCCGGTCAGCGAAGAAGGATTTAAGGGCGGCGACCGCACCAGCATCGATCTTCCCAAGCCGGAGGAGGATCTACTCGAAGCGGTCGCTGCAGTTGGCAAGCCTGTGGTGCTGGTGCTCGCGAACGGCAGCGCGCTCGCCGTGAATTGGGCCAATCAACACGTCAATGCAATTCTTGAATCCTGGTATCCAGGCGAAGAGGGCGGCACCGCGATCGCGCAAACACTCTCCGGCGCGAATAATCCGGCGGGCCGGCTTCCGGTCACCTTTTACACGGGAGTCGACCAGTTGCCGCCATTTGAAGACTACGCCATGAAGGGCCGCACCTACCGCTATTTCGCAGGCAAGCCGCTCTATCCTTTCGGCTACGGCTTGAGCTACACCACATTTTTCTATCGCGGGCTGCGCCTACCGAAAAAAATTATCAACGCGGGCGATCCTCTCATCGCGGAAGTCACCGTTGCCAACACCGGCATGCGCGAGGGCGATGAAGTAGTGCAACTCTACCTTAGCTTCCCCGATGTGCCGGGAGCGCCGTTGCGTGCTCTGCGTGGGTTCAAGCGCGTGCACCTCAAATCGGGCGAGTCTCAGAATGTGCGATTCGAACTGAAGGACCGCGATCTGAGCATAGTCACTGAAGCTGGCGAACCGATCATTGCCGAAGGCAAATACTCGCTGTCGATCGGAGGCGGTCAGCTAGCTACTAGCGCCCCGACAGTGATGGGATCATTCCAGGTCAAGGGAACGAAGACTCTGCCGGAATAGGAACGCGATGCAACGCTATCGTGCCTACCGTGCATTCGAAACTAGGAGTTTAGCTGTCGCGAAGCAGGTTTCGCTGTTGACAGCTATCTGAAGCCTTGTAGTTTCAAGAAAGGTTCACCATGACGAGCTCGAGATGGTTGGGCGGGATTTTAATTGCGATTGCGGCTGGACTCGCTGCTCCTCAGCTCACCGCGCAAGTGCAAACGGATGTGCCTCCGCCGGTCGCCAGTCATTGGATGACGAACCCTCGCTTATCGACAGGCCAAAGCCGTCCTCCAGTTTCCTAAGCTTTTCCTAAGACTTTGAACAAGATCTCAGACCTCAGATTTTCCAATGACACTGGCAAAATGGTTTTTCATCAAATCGGCTATTGATTCTATTGGACTTGCGTTTTACCATCACCACTGAGAATTTCTTAGGGTGCTCGGACAGAATCCCCCCCTCTCCGCCAGATTTCCCCTAACTGCATCCAGCGTCGAGACTTGTTGACTCCCAGCCAAGAGAAACTTCTACATAATTCGCGTACTTCCGAGCCTTTCCGGTTGCACAGTAGTTGCACACATTGTTTCCAGGGACTTCATTGCATTCGCTGCGTCCGCGCTCACCGTCTTCACGTAGATGTTCATCGTCGTGCTGACGTTCGCGTGGCGCAGAATTTGCTGAATCACCTTATCGGAAACTCCGAGTCTGTGCATATTGGTTGCAAGCCCGCGACGGAACGCGTGCCAGCCGTGCCAAGCGAGATTCACTTTTTGTAGTGCCGGCCGGATCACATCCACCGCGAGCGCTTCGAGATTCATCGGATTGCCGAGTTCATTGCAAAAATGAACCCTTTGCGTGCCCGTCTTCCAATCGCTGAGATCGGCTCCAACGATAAACATGTCGCAGGCGAAGCGGAAAGAGAACAGAGTCTTATCCTTGAAACAGACATTCATACAAAGAGCTCCATCGTCGATGGAATGGCTAATGTAATCGACGACCTTGCCTCGTACCCCGGGGTACTTCCTGCGCCGCATGTCCAGGCGTTTTTTCATGAGTTTGTGCAGCTTCTTCCGCTCCTTGGGAGTTATCGGGGTTACGGGTATGGTTCCAGCTCAAACGATCTTTGGCTTCTTCGGCATGGTTGTTCTCCCGCACCGTTACTTTCCGCGCTTCGTGGAGCGCTCTTTTTTGCGCTCCTGCTCGGCTTCCCAACGAGCCTCTTCTTCGGCAACCACTGAATGTGGGAGAACACCCAGGCGCGGCGGCAAGCCCTGCTTCTTGCGTTCTTCTTCTCGCCGCCCGACCTCGATATAAACATCGTCTGGGTCGCGCCATTTCTTCTCGAACTCCCGGCGTTGCCTCCAGAAGCGACCTTCATCGAAGCGTTCGCTATCTGCCAGTTTTTCCGTGAAATCGGCATTCATGTCGCATCGAACCCCTTCGATCTCGACAACGGCGCACTGCACCGACTCCTTGTCGGCAAAGGGAAGCTTCTCCATCTCGCGCAAGAGGGTGATGACGTGGTCCATACCTTCATTCAGCAGAAAAAGACTTTCATAGATACGTAGCTTCGGGGAACGTGCGGAAGGTTGCTTGAGAAACGGGGAACCGATACCTTCATTACTAGCCATCGTTGCCTCCTTGTAGGTGATGGTGGTCAGGGGCGCGTTCAGTGTTGATCGCACTGGCGCGTCCCGCTTCGATGTTCTACTTCCTCCTGGCCTTCTTGTACCTGTGCTTCCGACCATTCTTGATCTTCGGCAACAGCTTCCGAACTCGCTCGATATGGCGTTGGGTCCAGAGATGCACTGTGATGCCGCCGGTCGTGACGGTCTTGGGTGCAGGTATTTTCTTCGCGGCGATGTAGCGGCTAAGCGTCGCGGCGGTCAGGCTTAGTTGCTTGGCAGCGTCGCGCGTAGAAAAAGTAGACATCGGTTACACTGTCACAGATAGCTCCGTAGAAGTCAAGCCAAGACTGTGCGCTGGTCGCTTTGATGGGCAAAGCCGAGTCGGCGCAAGTGCTCGGAGCGCCGAGATTTGAACTCGGGACCTCCTGCGCCCAAGGCAGACATTCCTTCTTTCATACCGAGCCACTCAGCAATTTTCGCATACGAGAAGGTATCGCCGGCGCGCCATTTCAAGAGAGATCGGTCTTGCTCCCGAAGCTTTTGCCAGCTCTTGTTCAAGCCACTTCAGCAGATCGGCATTCCTTCCCGCGCAGGCTCCATCCGTTCCTTGGCTGTGCCTAACTGTAGCCTCATCAAACTCAGTCGGGGTTTTGCTCTTCTTCGAAGCGCGATGGTAGTCCCTCGCCTCATTTCGGGCGATACTGTAAATCCAAGTCGTTAGTTTGGCCGGTCCACCGCACTTTGAACTTGTGGATGTTTCCATGAACTTTCATCAGTGCATCCACGTACACGTCGCCCACATCCGATTCCGGAATACCCATGGTATTGGTGAGGAAATGGCAAACTGGCGACTGCAAACAGACGGTGAAAAGCGATTTCGGATCCGCTTTGCAGTTCGCCTAGGAACTCGGCTGAGTTGAAGGAGTCAAATGACGTTGCTGCATCCTCGCTTCTAACACGGAATTGCGTTACACCGTTCGGAAGGTTCTTGACAACCTGGTAGACCGCTGCCCGTAGCTAAGTTGTATAAGTATCAGCTACACCCTCACAAAGCAAGCTTCGCCGAATTGAATTGCGTAAGTCATTGATCTGAATACCCTTATCTATAGCAGAGCATATATTTTCCTTTACGAGAAAAAGCACATATAAGAACAGTTTCCTTTACAACGTACTTTCCCATTTGAGAAAATGCTGATCATGTCTAAGGTGTCCCAACTCGAACGAGACGTCGTCCAGGCCTTGCGTGCGCAAGCCCCACTCGGCGACCTTCCTGGGGTGCGCATCCGCGACGTCAAAGAACAACCCCCGAATGGCTTTGACGTTGAGTTTCAACTCGAATCCGGAAACCGTATGATCCCCGCGTTTGGCGAAATCAAGACCATCGTCTCGCCGAAAATTCTCGAAGAGATTGCCCCCTGGATGGGTCGAATGCGCGCCTTCCGGAATGACGCCGCTTTTCTCCTCATCTGCCCATTCCTGCCGCCCCGCTCGCAAACCTACTGCATGCAAAACCAAATCGACTTTCTGGACTTGGCGGGAAACGTCTCGATCAATATTCCAGGAACCTTTACCCTGCAGCGCCTGGGCATGCGCGGAGAATCTTCCCCCGGAGTTTCGAATCCGCTCCCTGCGACCAACGTCTTCTCGGGCCGATCCTCCCGCGTCCTTCGGGTGCTCCTCGAACGCGTCAAGCCGTGGACACTCACCGAAATTGCTAACGAACTCCAGGTGGAAACCAATCGCTTCGCTCAAGAATTTTCCACGCAAAAAGTCCTGTTCACTGTCAGCTTCAGTGCCATCTCGAAGGCGTTAGCCAGTCTTGAGGAGCAACTCTGGATTCGCCGACAGAATTCCGCCGTGACCGTCCCTGAACCGCGACGCCTCCTGTTGGAGTGGGGTGAAAAATACAAGGAACGCTATCGTTGGCGTCTACGTAGTTCCTTCGAGACATTGAATCCTTTTGGTCCAACGCCCGCTCAAATCAATAATGGTCTCGGATCCCTCCTCCCGACACCCTACGCCTTTACATCTGCGGCGGCCGCGGCCGACGCACCATTCATCGACATCGACCGCGCCGACATCTTCCTGGTCCCCGGCACCAACGACGCGAAACTCCGGGAACTCGAGCAACCGACGGCCAACGGAGGAACACCGAAACTCCGGTTTATCTACCCCTACGACGAGGGCGTCTTTCTCTACGCCCAGCGTGGTCCCTTTCCGCGCGTCTCGAATATTCAGGCCTATCTCGACCTCTATGCCCGCGGTGGCCGAGACTACAAACAAGCGGAGCATCTGCTCAACGCGGCAATCGCTGCCCGTTGGAAACTCACATGATTCCGGAGCCACAACGCAGCTACGTTTGGAATTGCTCGCCGCGCTCGGTCCTGCGGCCGACGACTTCGTCGTCGCCGGCGCTCAAGCGATGAAATTCGCCGTTGCGGAGGCACGCGCGACCAAAGATGTGGATTTTGTTCTAAACGTCTTGGCGCTTCGCGACCAACCTCTGTCTCTTGCAGATACCCTTGCCAAGCTCGGTTATGCTCCTGTTCCCGAATCTAGAAATTTCCAATTCGTAAAGCCCATTCCCAAGAGCAAGGAGACCATGCGTATTGAATTTATGGCGCCGGAGGAATTCAAGCGCCACAACGACATTCGCGTCGATATTCAGAGAGGTGTCCACGCCCGCGCTTGCACCGGTGGCTCGATTGCCGTCGAGCAGTCCAACCCGCGCACCATTTCCGGAAACCGTCCTGACGGCACCCCATTCGCCGGCCAAATCCGCGTCACACGCCCCCACGCCCTCGTGATGCTGAAGCTTCTGGCCCTCGCCGATCGCTACAACAACATCCGTGGGCCGAAAGAAGCCCGCCACGACCGTGAGGAAGCCCAAACCCACGCCTCCGATATCGTCTCGATCCTGCGAGCTGTCACGGACATTCCCTCGTTCAATACCGCCTTCGTTTTGCAATTTCAGCGTGAGCCGGCCCTCGGCGTCCCGGTCCTCCGCATTCTCGCCGACTACTTCCGCGAACGGACGTCACCGGGCCTCATCCTCTATGCCGAATACATCGCCGCTAGTCTCCCCGTAGGGCGTTCCACCACGGACACTATCGCTTCCGAAACCGAGAAGGCCCTTCAGGTTGTCCTTCGTTTCTTCCCAAACCCGGATTTCCTCGCCGTTGCGGCCGCGATCGAACACAGCACCAACCACACGCAAGGGTCTCCGCTAGTCCACGAATACCTGTCGAGCCTAGAGCAATCACGCATTCCACTCTCCCACCCTCTCGCGCTTACCCTTCTTCCGGCTGGCGCGTTCGGCGGGGCCTATGCCCGAGGCAGCATGTTCGTTACGAACGCGGGTGAGCTGATCTCCAAGCTGACCGAAGCCGAACGCCAATTCTTGCTCGCGTATCTCCAAAATAAAGTGCAACCACTCCAAGTGAGCGAAGACCTGCGCGCCAAACATCCACATACCCTTAACCGGTAGTTCGCCGCCTTCGCGAAGCAAGAGCTGAAAGAGTGGATGAAGCCTGTAGATGTCGTCGTGCCGAAAGCCCTTCGGGAGAGCGGGCATACTGCCAAGGTCTATCGAGAACCGTACGGTGTCACTTTGGTGATTGGTCCATTCAATGGGCCATTGACCCTGCTTTTCGACCCGGCGTGCCAAGTTCTTGCGGCGGGCATATCGGTGGTTATCCTTGGGGTACCTCCCGTGGAGGAGCTCGATCTGATCGGTCCACTTGAGGTTTTTGCGGGCGCGAACGTCGTACTCGGCGCGCGGGGCCCCGCTTACGACGTTCGAGTAGTAAGCTCCCAACCTAAACCAATCATTGCAGGCGAATGCGGAGTTTCTTTGTTAGCGCATGGCTATTACCGGAGACTGCGCGAGCCCGTGGACACATTGGTCGTCGTTTGCGGACCGACCTCAAAAGACACACGTGACAGCCGCTTTTCTCTTTGGCTACAAAAGACTGCGGGCCGTTCACGACGAGTGGCATTTGTGTGCGTCGCAGCCTTTGTCTTGGCTGAAGCGGGTTTACTCCATAACAAGCGAGCAACAACTCACTGGGCCTTTGCTGCCGATTTGCAGAAGAAATATCCAGATGTCAAAGTCGATGCGAATCCGATCTGGATACAAGATGGGAATATCTATACCTCTGCCGGAATCACGGCTGGCATTGATCTCGCTCTGGCGATGGTAGAAGAGGACCACGGTGCGTCCGTGGCATTGGATGTAGCGCGCAACCTTATCGTGTTTCTGCGCAGACCTGGCGGTCAGGCGCAATTCAGCGTTTCCCTATCAACGCAAGCTTCGGGACGTAAGGCACTACATGACCTTCAGGTGTGGATGGCAGAAAACCTGAACAAGAATCTCTCTGTTGATGTACTCGCCAGGCGTGCTGCTATGAGCCCGCGGAACTTCAGTCGGGTCTTCAGAAAGGAAACTGGCATTACACCCGCTAAATTCGCGGAACGCTTGCGCGTGGAGGCTGCACGCCGACAGCTAGAACAAACTGTTAAGGCCGTCAAGGAAATCGCTGCTTCGTGTGGCTTCAGCAGCTCTGAGATCATGAGACGTACTTTTCTCTCACAACTGCAGGTTACACCCAGCGCTTACCGGCTCCGTTTTCAGCGCCGTAGTCCACCTGGGACAAGCCGCTCGTAGCGATATCGACTCCTGGATTGTCGGCTCGAGTCAACGTCAATGAGCGACCGTCGCCCCCGAGACCACGTCCACGGTGGATGCCTTTGGTCTCGCTTAGTAATGGAATCGAATCGCGAAACTCCTGGACGGGCAACCCGGAAGTTATGAGCTCGTCAGTCGGATTAGTACCGACAAACGCGCTAGTGTTTGCCGATTGGCTTCCACTTGCTCGGATTCACAGACCGCTGTTCCTATTGCCGGTATCCGCTAACTTGTTGAAAACCGATGCCGGTTCAAAAGGGCTATTTCCGCAGTGCCCGTAAGTCATTGAATTGGCAACGCGGAAATTCGGGACTACTCCTGGTTGGGAGACTACAGTCTGCGAACCAGGATGAAGACTTGATCGCCAAGCCGTCCTTGAAGTTTACGGGGCCACTTGGTTTGAGCGCCTGCCCGTCGACCATCCTGAAGTGCACGCCCGTTTGTGGACACTTGCGCGTGACCCACAACTGACCTTCACTTCCGGTTGCCCATCAGTTCATTCAAGGCCAGCACGCCCGGTTATGACGTTTGTTCTGCCAAACTCGCCAGGAATGACCGAAGGGATGGAGCGCAATATTGATCAATGTGGTGGTTCGATTCGAGATGCTGCGCTAGCTCTCCTTCAATAAAGGCAGGTATGCTGCCTCAGTGGCCACCAAAGGAGAATGCCGAATGAAACGCGTTGTCTTGCTCTGCGGCAAACTGTTCGATGGCGTCTCAGATTCATTGGTTGGCCCGATGGAAATCCTCATCGAAGGCAATCGCATTGTAAATATCGCACCGAGCGTGGGACATCCGCCAGACGCGGAGTTAGTCGACCTCTCCAGCCGCACTGTATGCCCGGGATTCATCGATACCCACGTTCATCTCACGATGGAAGCGTCCAGGCTGGCCGAGCAGAGTCTTGAATCCTCTGCGAGCAAGGCACTCAGAGGACTCAGCCTTGCGCGCGAATACATGATGTATGGATTCACAACATTGCGAGATTTGGGAAGCGCCGATCCGGAGTGGCCCACCGTCGACCTTCGCAATGCGATCAATACCGGAATGGTTCAAGGCCCCCGCCTTATCGTCGCGCCGCACATCATCAGCGCGAGCGCTGGCCACGGCGATTTGCGCGGCTTCTACAGCTCACGTTGGACATTGCCTATATCAGCGATTGCTGATGATCCGGCTACGATCAAAGCTCTGGTGCGCCGTGAGCACACTTACGATGGCGATTGGATCAAGACGACAAATACGGGAGGCTACTTCAGCGCAGGCGACGACCCCGCGCGTGTCACCTGGTTTGACGATGAAATGGAGGTGCTGACCGCGACCGCCCGTCAACTTGGCATGCCTGTCGCTGTTCACACCGGCGCTGCTGAAGGCTGTAAGCAGGCGATTCGTTTTGGGGCGCGCAGCATCGAGCATGCTTACCTGATCGACAGTGAGGGATTGGTCCTAGCAGCAAAGGCAGGGGCGTACATTGTGCCCACAATGCAGATGACACAGGAGGACCTGCATCAGTTGAAGACAGGAACGCTTCCTTGCCAGGCGCTCTGGAAATTCCAGCGCGACAGCAAGAGTATCCTCGCTTCGCAGCGACTTATCGCCGCAAGCGATGTGAAGGTTGCTTATGGCACCGATTGCGGGATGTTTCCGTTTAGCCACGGTATCCTCGAATTCCAGGCGCTGGTGAATGCCGGAGTGACTCCCATCCGTGCTCTGAGATCTGCCACGAGCGTCGCCGCCGAATTGCTTGGGCGCGATGATCTTGGATCGCTTGCATCCAGCAAAGTCGCCGATATAGTGGCAATGCCCGGTGATCCGCTCGCAGACATCGCGGCCACGGCAAATGTCGATTTCGTGATGAAGGATGGCGTCGTTTACCGCAATTTGTCCGATGTGAGAAGAAACTGATTTATCCTTCCCCGAAGCGCGTTAGACGTAGCGAAACGAGTAAGTGATGCGCATCGGACTGAGGAGACCGATACGGGGCCTAGGACTCGCGGCTGGGCAGATGCCATCCTCGATATATCGCCATAACTCGCAGCCAGAAGCACAGGAGTGCGCCCACGGTCATCACAATAGGAGCCGGATAATGCAAAACATATCCGATCACTACTACGACGCCAGCAGCGAGCGCAGCAACAGCATAAATATCGGCCTGAAGCACCGTCGGCGTTTGGTTGACAAGCACATCGCGTAGTATTCCACCGCCAATCCCGGTTAGCACTCCCATAAAAATCGCCATCACCGGATTGAGTCCCGCGATGAGCGCCTTTTGTGTGCCAGCGACGGCAAACAGACCGAGTCCCGCGCCGTCGAATAACAACACCAGCCTGCGACGTTTGTCGATGTCGGGATACCAGAAGAACGTCACCAATCCTGCCAGAAGAGAGACCCCCAGGTAGCGCCAGTCGCTAATGGCCGCTGGTGGCACCGCGCCAATCAGAACATCTCGTGTGATCCCGCCGGCATTACCGGCCGCGAACGAGAGTGCCATCAGACCGAACAGATCGAACCGGCTTTTGACACCCGCTGCCGCACCGCTGAGTGCGAAAACAAACGTGCCAAGCAGATCCACAGCATCCAAAAAAGGACCTGCTAGTTGATACCCGTGGATCAGCAAGCTGTTCACGAGACCAGCCACGCATGCGCCGCAACAACGAGGGCCTTCACACCGGTTTCCAGAGTCGGATGAATGACTGGTGCAAAGGCGGGGTTATGGTTGGTTGGAAGCGAGCTGAGTTTTCCTTCTTTCTTTGCCTTGGCGTACACCGCTGGATCATCCCCGCCGAAGAACCAATACACTGCCGGAACGTCCCACCCAGCTCCAAAGCAGCCGAAGTCCTCGCTTGCCATAGTGGGCTTCGTCTGTTCGATGGAACCGGCAGGGAAGCTCCGGAGCAAAGCATCGACGAGCTTTTTTGTCGCATTAGCATCATTCCTCACTGACGAATACTGATCGAGTGGAGTGATTTCTGGCGGTCTTGGCGCTCCTGATGCCACCGCCTCAGCCTTCGCAATGCGTTCAATCGCAGCGAGCACACGCTTGCGCACACCCTCGTCAAATGTGCGCACGTTCAATTTGATCAATGCCTCATCCGGAATAACGTTCTCTTTCGTCCCAGCCTGCAGTACCCCAATTGTCACCACAGCCGAATCCGTGGGAGAGACCTCCCGGGAGACGATCGTTTGCAGCCGCATTACGGTTGAGGCGGCCATGACGACGGGGTCGATGCTGGACTCGGGCATCGAGCCGTGCGCGCCGCGCCCGAACATGCGAATCTGCAGGCTATCAGCAGAAGAGGTGACAATACCCGCACGCCAATCGATGTTGCCCGACGGCAAGCTCATAACGTGCTGCCCTAGCACAACGTCCGGTTTTGGAAATCGTCTGAACATCCCGTCATCAATCATTGCCTTAGCGCCTTGCGCGGTCTCCTCGCCCGGCTGAAAGACCGCCATCAGCGTCCCTTTCCAGGGTTCGCGGCTCTTTGCAAAAAGATTTGTTGCGCCAATCAAGCAGGCAACGTGCATATCGTGCCCACACGAGTGAGCTACGGGTACGCTCTTGCCGGTGGGGTCAGTCCCCGTGACGGTGCTCGCGTAGGGAAGGCCAGTCGCTTCTTTGATGGGTAGAGCATCCATGTCCGCGCGTAGCATGACAGTGGGCCCATCGCCGTTGTGCAAAATACCTACAACGCCAGTTTTGCCGACACCGCTAGTGACCTCAAATCCCAGAGCCTTCAGATGATTCGCAGCAATACCAGCCGTTCGGGTCTCCTGCATCGACAATTCCGGATGCGCATGTATGTCCTTATAGACGGCCTCCAGTTCTGGAAGCAAAGTGGCGAGACTTGCAAGGATTTCTGTCGGCTTGTTCGAGCTCATGAAATTCGTCTCCTGACGTCAGGTCGCCACCTATGGGCTTAGTGGCAATTGCTGTTGTCCGCGTTGGTGATTTCCAGAAATGTAATACTAGTCGGTGCGAAACTGATGTGACCTGCGCGCGTTGACTGACCCAGGAATTGTGGCAGGTCGCCATCTCTGTTCAGTTCAAGAGTCTTCCCGTTAAGCTGGACGGTTGTGTCTTGAAGTTGCTTGGCAGTCAGCGTGTAGCGTTCTGCTTCAGACGGCAATGTAATTTCATGGACTTGCTGTCGGTCGGCATTGATGACCAGAAGCGTGACGCCGCCGGGATGGTTCCGAAGGCAGTGAGCATAGACGTACACATTCGGGATTGGCGATGTGTGGGGATCGAGAACCGTCGCACCCATGAGGCGTCGCCAAAGCAAAGCGGCCCAGTAATTAGGACGTGGTGCGAAAGTATTCTCGTCTAACAGGCCGTAGTCGCTTGATGCCAGTGTGTTGTGCATAATTACTTTCACGCCACGCTGGGCGAGCGACGCATGTTGAACAAGATATCGGAAGGTGTCTAGAAAAGTCGATGCCCATGGGTTTCCTCCGCAGGCTGCATCGGCGGTTTCCGTAATCCAGAGTGATTTGCCCAGTTCGAACCTGTCTCGAAGGTTCGCGTAGAATGCGCCAATCTTTTCCGGTCGCGAGAGCCAATCTTGAGAAAGTGCCGCTGCTACGGTTGTTTGTGATGATGCGCCCATGCTTGCGCATCGCTCCGAAGCAGCTGCATAGAGATGGTACGAGAAAACGTCGAATACGGGACCGGCTGCGTGGAGCAGGTCTTCGGATTTAAGTACTCCACCACCCATTGGCATTGCGAACGGTCCCTCGCCGACTGAACCTGGGCCGAGAAATAGTGTGTCGGGCGTAGTTTTCTGAAGGAACGTACGGAAGACAGCAACGTCGCGGCCAAAGCTTGCGGCATCGTATCCTTTCGGTGCGCCGCCCATCGCTGCATATGTCGGCTCATTCATGAATTCGCTTGCAGCGATTCGCCCTCCAGCGGACTTGGTGTATTCGAACAATTGCCGCGCCTGGTCCGAGGTCCATACGCCTTGAGCATCACGCGATCCTGGCCCCGTAGCCACCGATGTCACGATTTCGGCATTCACTGCATGAGAAAAATCGATGACGCCCTTCCATTCCGCTCGCGTTAAGACACCGCTGAACCCCGATGGCGCATTCGCTGGGGCGGCATTTTCCGAATCCTGAAAATAGGCGCTATTGGCCCACGTACCGCTGACTCGCACATATGCAGGGCTTAACGCCCCTGCCAGTTTTCGCAATCGCGGATTTGAAAGATCGATGGGCGCTCGATAACGATAGAGGTTCGGGTCTATGCCTGCCGGGGTGAAACCCGCCTGGGGGGCGGGCTCTTGCGCTTTACTTTCGCTCGTGTTGCTCCCGTATGGTTTCCAAAATCTCCCGCCGATGACCTCCACCATTTCAATGTTGTAGGACTGGAAGCGCTCATCGACCGTGCCAATAGCAGGCATCTTTGCGGGATCAAGCGATACAACCTGGGCGATCAGTTGCATCGCTAGAACCACCACCGAGGTTATGCATAAGAATACGGCCATGCAAATGCATCGACGAATACTTCTGCTCATTTCTTTGTTTTTCTTTCCCATTCCAGAAGTCGCAGCTGTCACCAACACGGGTTGTGCCATATTTGTTCACCGTCTACTGCACTTTATCTAGGTTGCATATCGTTATGCTGCGATAACGCACATCATGATTTGGAGTTCTTGATCCACGCGCCATAAGTTTGGCTGAAGGCACCAGGCCTTCTATCCAACTTTTTAGTGGCCTAAGCTGAAAGGCCAGCAGAGGTATAGAATAAGCCTCGGCGGGCCGATGGCTTTCACTTGTTTAGGCGAGCCACTGCTAGCGTGTAATTTCGGAGGATCGATGGCACAGAACAATCTTGAACTCATGCGGACACTCGACGATTCGTGGAACGCACAGGACTGGGGTACGTTTGAAAAGCGGCATTCCAAGGACACCACTGTATTTTGGCCCGGCCAGGCCGAGCCCACAAGAGGGCGCGACAATCACAAGGCGGAGTCCGTCGACTTTTTCAAAACGTTCCCCGACAATCATCTGATCAATCATCCCTATAAAGTGGAGATTGCTCAGGGCGAGTGGACGTGTACCGTTGCGGATTTTGCAGGCACGATGCGCGGACCGATGAAGGGTTCGGACGGCAAGCTGATCGCCCCGACCAACAAGAAGTTTCATATTGAGTTCTGTACCGTCGCACACTGGAAGAACGGCGAGATCGTCGAAGAAAAGCTCTTTTATGACTTGGTCGGATTGCTAAAACAGATTGGAGTTATGTGAGTATTCCTGGCCCGCTAGCTACACATCACGATTTGTGGGTGCTTGCTTTCAATACCCAACCGCAAAAGCGCGGCAGAACCACCGAGCTAACCGACCTGTACGGTTAGCATCGATATTGATCCGCCGTCGACACCTTCAATTGGGAAAGTGATGAGTTCGCGTTGCTGCCTAGTCGCGACGACGTACAGCATTGGCAAGTAATGATCCGGTGTGGGAATTGAAAGCAAAGCTTCTGGTCCGAGTTTCTCGTATTCAATAAGGGGTTTGTACTCTCCGGCTACCATCATCTCCTTCGCCTCCCGTTCAAAACGAACAGCCCAATCGTAAGGATCGGGCATGTGCCGACCCCACGCATAGGCATGGAGATTGTGGACCAGGTTTCCGCTGCCGACGACCAGGATGCCCTCTTCGCGCAATGGCGCGAGCTTCTTGCCAATCTCAAAATGGAATGATGCTGGTTTATTTTCGTCGATGCTAAGTTGTACAACGGGAATGTCAGCATCGGGATAGACGTGGCGAAGTACCGACCATGTCCCATGATCGAGCCCCCAGGAGTTGTCGAGCTTGACCTCCAGCGGCGCGAGCAATTTTTGCACTCGACGGGCGAGTTTGGGGTCACCAGGTGCAGGATATTGCACCTGAAACAATTCTCGCGGAAACCCGCCGAAATCGTGAATGGTTCTCGGCGAAGTGGCGACGGTTACTCCGGTTTCTGAAACAAACCAGTGGGCCGAGATAGAGAGAATGGCTTTGGGTTTAGGTGTTGTCTGTCCTATGCGGCTCCATGCTTTTGTGTAGCCATTGTCGAGGACGGCATTCATCGGATTGCCGTGACCAAAAAAATTGCGGGAAGTATCTTGGGCATGTCGAGACACCTCTCTTTGGTTCACGCCACCTCTGCGGGCTATTGCGCGGGCGGCCTAGTGATGTTAACCACGTCTGCTCAGCCGCCAGCCAGATACTGAGCCCACAGTATCACTTTTGCGGACTCGGTTGCGCGGGTGCGTGAGGCCACTCGTGAACGAAAGCAGGTTGTACTCCAGCCCCTCTGCCCGCTTCTCGGCGCTCCACACATTTCAAGCCTTTGAGAATTCTGAAAAGCCCCCACGCAACAACGGCTTGCGGGCCGCCCTCGCGGTCGAGTGGCCTCAACGGTCAGGGCCGCCCGCCCTTGCAAGGGGGAGAAGGATTAAACGTCGTATAATCTCGTGCGCGCAACTGGGGAGCAGAACATATGAACGTACAAGAACAAATCAAGAAGTATATTACCAGCCAACCGGAGCCAAAACGCAGTGACATGCGAGAGTTGCATCGGCTCACACTTCAAGTGTCACCAGAATGCAAGTTATGGTTCTTCGATGGTAAAGACGGCAAAAATCATACTGTTTCCAACCCTACGATTGGATATGGATTTCACACAATAAAATATGCCAATGGAAAAAGTAGAGAGTTTTTTCAGATTGGTGTGAGCGGAAACAAAACCGGAATCTCTGTCTATATTCTTGGTCTCAAAGATAAGAAGTACTTAGCCAAAACGTATGGAAAAAAACTAGGCAAGGCGAGCGTGACCGGATATTGCATTCGGTTTAAAGCTCTAAAGGATATAAACATCGACACGCTTGAAGCGGCAATACGATATGGGCTTGCAGCTCAGAATGAAAAAGGCAAGCTGATGAAATACCACTGTTAAAGGCAAGCAGTTATCGATATAAAGGCGCTCCAGTATACGACCCCTACGGCCCTGACCCGTGCCACAAAGCCATTCTCTATAAAACGGGTCTCCCGCAATAGTCGTGCGGCTCTCTGTCAGCGCTCCTTGCCTTTCTCTGTGTGCCGTTGCCCACTGCGGAAGTATCACGGGCCACCCGGAAACTATCTGCCGACTGGTCGAGAATTGGAACGAACTGGCGAAATTCTTGAGTAAGACCCGTGGCCCATGATGCTTGCCGACTTAGCGCAGGTGCATCAAGTTGAGCGGCCTAAAACAGCGGTCCATGACGGCAGCGCATTCGGCACTGGAGTCCCCACTCTGCGCCAAAATTTTGTTACCGTTTTGTTACCGTTTTTGGCATACTTCGGTGCGATTGGAGACGAAAGTGGGGGAAAGCGTACGAAAGTCTCCATCGCTCAAGTGGAAGGAAAAGCAAGGACTTCCTCAGTTTTGTTGGCTTTTTGAATCTGGCCTTGTGTAATCCCCCCCTCTCCGCCATGTCAACGAAAATCTTTCAGTGTTATTGGAAGACCTTGAGTCTTCAGAGGCTTAGCTGTTTTCGTTTCTTCCGAAGAAGTCTCTCCAGTCTCCCTATTTCCCTCCAGTCCCTACTTTTTTCGAGCTAAATTCGAGCTAAGCGGACGGAGTCTGTCACGGTGGACACACTGAAAACGACGCGGGGAGTTGCTCCGATGCTCAGCAGTTGGTCGAGAGAATTACGGTGACCGAGTTCTCGCGCGAGTTCGACAGAGAGCTTAGAAGGGCGACCACACCTATCGGGAACCCCTAGCTACGACTCGGAAAACGATTAGATCGCTCTCTCTAGTTCAGTGAGTACTTCATTCATGAACGCGACGAATTTGTGGAAATTCCATGATGTGTCGTTGAGAGGGTTGATGAAGACTTTCTTTCCGTGTCGGCCACGAAGGAGTCAGGCCTTCACGAACTGGGCATCGAGGGTGATGGTGACTTCATCGCCGACAAGAATGCCGCCGGTTTCCAGCGCGGCGTTCCAAGTCAGGCCGAAGTCTTTGCGGTTGAACTTGGTGGTCGCCGAGGCTCCCAGGCGCGTGCTGCCCCATGGATCCTTGGCGGGCGGGGTCGGTCCCTCTACCGTGAAAACCACATGGCGCGTCACGCCGCGAATGGTCAAGTCGCCCCCGACCAGCAATTCTCCTTCGTCGTTGCGCGTGATGCGCGTTGACTTGAACTTCAGCGTCGGGAACTTCTCCACGTGAAAGAAGTCCTCACTCTTAAGATGTGCATCGCGCTGGGCGTCGCGAGTGTTGATCGAGGCCGCATCGATCGTGGCTTCGACACGCGAGTTCCGATGATCGCTTTCGTCCAAGGTCAGCGTCCCCGTAATGGCAGGGAATTGCCCCTTTACGTTGGAGATCATCATGTGTTTCACCTTGAATTCGGCCACGGAATGGACGGGGTCCAGGTTCCAGGTGGTGGTTGCGGTTTGTGGTGCTGCGAGTGTGCTCATGCTCGTTACCTTCCTTTCGCTAGGTTAGATGTACAGGTTACAACATATATATCAGAGCAGGGATGCTGGCTCAGTCTCTAAGATCAATAAACCTGGTTTGAATCAGTCTGTGAATCACGGCGTAAATCATCGCGGTGGAAACGCCGAACATCAGCATTCCGTTTGCGGCTTCCAGCGGCCCCAAGAGTCTCCACGCCGGACTCATAACCACGTCGCCATAACCCAAAGTTGTATAGTTGACTGCCGAGTGGTAGTAGGCGGCTCCAAACGCTGGAAATTCTCCGCAGATGACGAACAGGAGCGCCCACAAGCCGACCTCAACGAGGTGCGCTGCTGATGCGTAGGAAATCGTTCGAGCTACAATGCCGACATCGATCCAGAAGTTTGCCCCTGCCCGGCCGCGGCTTTTCTCGCGGCGAATAAAGTTGACTGTAGCTCCCAATGGCAGCGAGTGGATCACGGTTGTGAATACGAAAGCGATCGCTCCGAGCACCAAGGGAATTAGCATGTCGACTCGATGTTGCGTCGTCATTCTGGTCCAAGGCCAATCTTCATTGCGGCAGAACGGAGGCCACCTTCCGTCGAGCCGGTCAATGCAGACGACTCGGCACTGAACCGGAGGAAAGCATGAGTTTTCCTCCGGTTCCGTATCTGCGTCTCGGTATTTCCAAACTCCCGCTTAGCACTTCGCGGGCGAGGTTTTATGGGGGTCATGGAGTTTCGGCGGTGCCGCGTTGCCGCCATGCTTTTCCAGGAAGTCGCAAGCGCGCTCGATGTCATCTGCAAGAATCGAAGCGACTTTGCTGTTGAGGTGCGGGCGAACCACGATGCGAAGACAGTTGACCTCTTGGGCGTCGGGAGGCATGGAGTACGCGGAGAGAATCCAGCCTCGCTCGCGCACCTTGTTTGAAATGTCGAACTCGTTGTAGCGGGTTACGGATTTGTCGAGGGTCAGTGCGACCACCGGGATGCGCTGGGTTTCATTGAGAACTTGGAACTTGCCGGTCTTGATAAGCCGGTCGCGAAGGTATTGGGCATGTTCCAGGGCGTGCCGCATGATTCGGGTGTATCCTTCGCGCCCGAGCCGAAGGATTGCGTAGTACTGCACCAGAACGTTCGCGGAACTCTTGCTGAAATTCAGCGTAGCCGTGGGCGCCTCTCCCCCCAAATAGTTCACATAGAAAACCAGATTCTCGTTGAAGACCTTACGGTCTTTGAAAACCACCCATCCCAGACCGGGCGGTACGAGTCCATACTTGTGCCCGGAAGCGTTGATCGACTGCACCCTGGGCAGGCGGAAATCCCACTTGTAATCTGGATAGAGGAAGGGATTTACGAATCCGCCCGAGGCTCCATCGATGTGCATGGGAATGGAAATACCAGTCTTATTCTCGTACTGGTCGAGCCAGTCGTGGATTTCCTGGATGTCGTCGTCTTCGCCGGTGAAGGTTTGCCCGGCGATGGCGACGACGCACGTGGTGTTCTCGTCCACGTACTTGTCGAGGTGCTCGGCGGTCAGGCGATAGCTGCCGGGGCGAAGCGGGACAATACGCGGCTCGACGTCAAAATACCGCATGTACTTCTTCCACACGACTTGCACATTCCCGCCGGTGACGATGTTCGGCCTGCTGGTATCCTTGCCCAACTTTTTCCTGGCTTCGCGCCAGTTCCACTTGTGAGCGAGTCCTCCAAGCATGCACGCTTCGGACGAGCCGATGGTCGAGGAACCGTAGGGTTCAGCGGACTTGGGGCCGTTCCAAAGATCGTGGAGCCAGCGCACGCAGGCGTTCTCAGTTTCCTTGGTGTGCGGGTACATATCCGGATCGGCGAAGTTGCGGAAGGCACCCTCGGAATAAATCTCGCGGGCTTCCGGCTCGGTGAAAGTCGTCACGAAAGACGAAAGGTTGAGCATGGGGTTCGCATCGGTCCAGCACTCGCTCTCCACGATCGCCTTCGCGGCCCGGGCGGCCATACCTTCGTTCGGAAAGGTTTCCGGGATGGGCAAGTTGAACTGGTCGTACGGCGTTTCTTTTTCGGTGATATGGGGCGGGGGTATTTGTCCTTCTACGGCGGTTGCTTGGGTGGCCATTCATCATCTCCTTGGTTGCTGCGAATCGTTAACGCATTTGGCGCGCGCACCAGTGCGAAGCGCATGGCGATTGCGGGTGACGCTTCGCGTCGCGCGCGCTCAGCATTTAGCAGGCAACCCTTCTGCCAAATCACCGGACACGCAAGTGATTGAGTGGAATGGCGGTTGCCGATGATCAGGAAGTATCCGTTGGGAGGACAGCCTACCTTCTGACAATTTCGTCGATGGAGTGACGACTCTGTGTGCCGGTCTCAAAGGATCTGCGGCTCTTGGAATGGCAAGACAATTTGGATTGTGATTCGATTGGGGGACTTGCCGGTGTATGTGGGTGGGCTTCGGGGACTCAGTACGACACGTGACTTGCATTTTTTCTTATCTCGGACGGAAGCCTGGTCGAGCGATTTCTCGACGCGGTTTTGAATGAAGTTGGGGCCTTAGCCGGACGTGCTTACTGCCAAGAAGGTTGTATTACGCGCAAAGAGAAAGCCGCTCCTCGTTGGAGCGGTATGACCAATTTTCTCTACATCAGCTGCTGAAGAGCGGGCTGTCGTTTCGACTTACTTCAAGCCCACTGAGCTAGGCGAAAATAGGTTGATGCCAAGTTGGTCGGCGACAAACGCGATGGTCTTTTGCGCCTTAACACTGTTACCGGCTCCATCGAGCGGCGGGGCGAAAACCGCCATGGCCCCTTTGCCGGGAACCACGGCGAGGATGCCGCCGCCCACGCCGCTTTTTGCGGGAATACCCACGTGCCATGCCCAGCCGCCCGACCCATCGTACAAGCCTGCCATCATCATCTCTGCCAGGATATGTGGAATATTCTCGCGATCTATAACTTGCTCTCCGGTAAGTGGGTTCCTGCCGTGATTCGCCAGAGTCGCACCCATCGCGGCCAACTGTTCGGCGGTTACCCCCACTGAACACTGCCGAGTATAGATGTCGGTGGACTCCAGCGGATCAGCATAAATGCGATCATACTTTGCCAGGAGCATGGCAATTGCTTTGTTGCCCGTGTTGGTGGCTGACTCTGACTTGTAAACATCGTCAATCAGCGAAAGTTTGGAACCCGCGGCTTTGCCGTAGAAAGCCAGAATCTTGGTCCATCTCGAGTTAGCATCGGCGCCACCGATCAGACTCGTGGTCGCTATGGCTCCAGCATTCACATACGGGTTTCCCGCGTGGGTAGGCATGTCGACAACGGCCGGGATCGAGTTAAAGGGACGACCTGTAGGTTCGCCGCCGATTTTCTTGAATACTTCCTCCGACCCCTGTTCTTGCATCGCCAAGGCTAGCGTAAAAACCTTGGATATAGACTGGATAGAGAAGGCATAATTCACGTCGCCAATTTTGTAAGTCTTTCCATCTGTGGTGACTATGGCAATTCCGTAGAGATTTGAATCAACGTGCGCGAGGTAAGGAATGTAATCCGCATTTTTCCCGCTGCTGTCATTCTTGAACTTCGTGTAGGCCTCTCGAAGAGTATTCTGGAGGACTTCCTCGCTTGGAGCGACCGGACTGCGATTCTGAGCCATGGCTCTCCCCGCAAAAATGCTCAGTGCCATGGATGCCAAAATTACGGCGATGCTTTTACGAAATGCGAAATGTGTCATTGCCAATCTCCTGTTTCAATTTCCTCAATAAGCTGACATCACTGATTAACTGCGCGATTCCAAATGACAGAACGTGCTAATTTTTGTCGGGGTGCAGTCTGACAAAGCTGTATTTGGCGCTGAACTGGATGCGAGGCGCGTAACCGAATGCCCCGTTCTTAAGGACCTGCCCTCCATAGAGAAACTCGGCGCCCAAATTGAGTGAGCCGTAGGGATTCCAGATTACGTTGGTCGCACCATAGTTACTGTGTGCGAATGGATTGAACGTAACTCCAGCCGGCTGTTTGAAGTCGGTGTTCTGCACTGCTGCGTAGCCGTAGACCAAGTTGGAACGCAGAGACTTTGTCCAGTAGTGCTGATAAGCCGCCTCCGCCCCCAGGGCAGGAGTGGCCTTCAGATGAGGATTCGCGTTGTCGGCGACTTCCGCGTCTAATCCCAGGCCGGAAGTGTCCTGGATGTAGCGCGAGACCCCATGGCCGTAAGTACCTTCAACGATCAAATTGTCGTGATGGAACGTTTTCAAGAACGCGGACGCATTAACTCCCCAGCCAAACACCGAGTCCTGCCTTCCGGAGGGCAAAAACGCCGAGATATCCCGAAAAACCGCAGCGGCCTGGACGTGCCCGCGGTTAAATTCCGTGCGGACGCGCACAGTTCCATCGGGAGCCGGTGCGTTCGGCTGCGCTGTGAATTGAGGGGTCTTGAAGGCGACGTCCGAATTCGGCTTCTCTGCGGAGACGTACAGAGTTGTGTTGTGATTCAGGGCGAAACCGTAGCGTATCTGCGGGCTTCGGACATACACCAGGCCATTCGGTCCCTCGAAATCCAGTGTATCTGGAGAGGCATCGGGGTCCATGAAATTCGTAAATGTTTGGCCAATCAGCAGGTTCCCGGCCTGGGCGTAAGCATGACGCAAGCGGGGCGTGTTGGAGTTGGTTCCAAAGAAGTCGCCTTCGACATAGAACCGAACCTCACCCAGCTTTGTGGAGGGGATGCGAAAGTCTAGACTGAGCCGTGTCGGACGGATGGAAACGTTGTTGTTCTTAATTCCGGGCACTTGAGGCACGGGAATGGAAGAGGTAACAAATTCGTCGGCGTTTCCTGCCTGCTTCAAATCAAACATAGAGTCGGTCTTGAAGTAGCCGCCGATCTTGAGAAGCGTCTGCGTTCCCGGCAGGAAGAAAAACCCGTCGTACTTAGGATCCAAAGGCACGTTGTCGTAACGCGGCGCCGCAACGTTGTCTTCGGAGAAGGTTTCAAACGTTTTGGTGGCGTTCCCGACTTGATCGGAAATCGGACCTTCCGGACGCACCGAATTCGATTGGATCGTCCCCTCTTGCGCCGCGGACACAGGCGCGGTGGTACTTGAAGACTGATTAGCATTCTCGGGCTTTGCATTCTGCAATTGATCAAGACGCGCCTGCATTTTGCTCATCTGCGCGCGCATTTCTTCCAGTTGCTTCTGCAGGTCTTTGGCCTCGGGCGTCTGGGCTGACTGCGCGGAGGCGGCCGTTCCAACGTCGGACGTTGAGCTTTGGGCCAGTACTCCTACTGGGAGGGCTAATGCGAGAAAAGTTAGTAGTGCAATTTTATGATTCATGATGAGTTCTCCGTAGAGTTCGACTGATTTCGAGTTATTTCATCAACAGCACGATGACGACGCCCCAGATGATGAGGAGCGTGTTGCCGACGGCGTAGGTGATGGTGTAGCCGAGAGCAGGGGTCTTGCTGCCGGCGGCTTCCTGAATCGCGCCAAGAGCGGCGGTAGTTGTTCGCGCACCGGCACACGCGCCAAGCACAATTGCTGGATGCATCTTGAAAATGTACTTGCCAGCGAGAAGGCCGATGACGAAGGGCAGCGTTGTGACGACAATTCCCGCGAGAAAAAGACTAAGACCGTTTTCGCGGAGACCTTTGATGAAGGTCGGACCTGTTGTCAATCCAACGATGGCGATAAACGCGTTCAGGCCGATGGTATTGAAGACCCAGAGCGCAGGTGCGGGGATGCGCCCAAAGGTACGGTGCACGCTGCGCAGCCAGCCGCAAACCAGGCCGCCGATGAGCGCTCCGCCGCTGGTGCTGAGGCTCAAGGGGATTCCACCAAGATGAATGGTCAGAGCGCCGAACAGAGCGCCGAACACAATTCCGATTCCAAGAAACAGGACGTCGGTCTTTTCGGTTTCCCGGTCGGCGTAACCGATCACTTTGGCCGCCGCTTCCACTTCCCGCTTGGCTCCCTGCAGAGTCAGTACGTCGCCTCGATCCAGCTTGCTGTTTGGCCCGTACGGAATCTCCACGCCTCCGCGGACGATCTTGCGCAAGAACACGCCACGGCCCTGGCGGCCCAAGGGAGAGTCGAGAACTTGCTGGAGCGTCTTGTTCACCAATTGCTTGTTGGTGATCACGACGTCCAGGATTTCACCGGCGAAATTCAACAGTTCTGGATCGTTCACCTCGGGCCCGACTTGCTCTTCGTGCAAGAGCACGGACTCTCTCGGTCCGACCACCGCAAGAACAGCGCCTTCGCTGACCACGGTATCCAATTCCGCCGGTGCGATTGCGCCCCTCTGCCGGATTTGCTCGACAAAAATGCGCTCATTCTTGACGGCCGCTTCGACCTCCTGAACCTTCATGCCCACCAATTGTGGATTCCATACGCGATAGGCTCGCGCGACTACGGGAGAGTAAGCCGGCGAAACACCGAGTTCGGGGTCCCCCGCGCCCATTTCTGATTCGAGTTCCTTCGCCGCTAAGGGAAGATTCACGCGCAAAATCTTCGGTCCGATAGTCGCCAAAAACCACGCGGAACCCGCCGTTCCGAACAGGTAGGTCACTGCGTACGCCACGGGCATGGCGTCGAGCAAAGCCTTTTTCTGCTCGAGAGCCAGCGCGAGCTGGTTGATATTGTCGGAAGCTACCCCCAGTACGGCCGAGATCGTGCAGGCACCGGAAAGAAGACCCGCGGCGAGACCCACGTTGTAATGCAGTATCTTGGCTACCGCATAGGTGGACAAGAGGCAGGCCACGCACACCACCACCGCAAAAAGCACTTGCTGGAGTCCGCCGCTGCGCAGTCCTCGAAAAAACTGGGGTCCGACGCCATAGCCGACGGCGAATAGAAACATGAGAAAAAAGACTGACTTCACGTTCGGCGAAATGACAATGTGAAGTTGTCCCACGAGAACTCCTGCAAGCAGCGTGCTGGTAACGACGCCTAGGGAAAATCCTTTGAATTTCCATGAGCCCACGAGCGCCCCGATCGCCAGGCACAAGAACAAAGCGATTTCCGGATAGGTATGAAGCGTTTGTACGATCCAGTGCATTTCTCTTTCTCCTCTCGAATACTTGCGCTTGTCTCCGGCAGCACCCGCCTTTCGTTCTAAGCGAAGGCAGACGACTCTTTTTCCTTTATTTTTTGGCTTGAGCCTTCCAGACCTCGTATGCGCTCTCGACGATCGACGAAAGCTGTGAGCCAATTTCCGCGTAGGCTTCGTCAGGCAGGTTCGCGAGAGAGACCCGGACCGACCACTTCGGGCCTTCAAAACCGCTTCCATTCAAAAGCACTGTGGAATATCTCTCCGCGAGAGCGAAGAGCACGTCGAACGGGTGATAGTGTTCCTCCAAGAAACGGACGAATTCGGGAGAGTGCGTGCGGCGCGCCCAAACCATGAGGTCCAACGTGGTGTAGTAGTCCGCTCGGAGCGGATCGTCCGGGAGCTCAACGCCCATGCCCTTCCACAAGGCTTGCATCCGGGTGCGAACGATCTGCTGGCTGAGCTTCTTGTAGGCTCCGGCCTCGTCCATCAGCGCGAAGAGGGCGAACAGCGTCATCTGCACTTGCTGTGGAGTGGAGAGACCGGCAGTGTGGTTCAACGCCACAGAGCGGCTGTCGGCGACCATGCGGTCGATGAATTTCAATTTTTCCGGACGCAGGGTCAGCGTGCCGTATCGCTCATTCAGGGCTGCCTGCCGTTCGAAAGGCAGTTGCGCGATCTTGCGGTCGTAAACGTTGTCTTGATGGACGGCCACGACACCCAGACGCCAGCCGGTGCAGCCGAAATACTTCGAGAAGGAATAGACGCCGATGGTATTGCGCGGCAGTTCGACCATCAAAGACCGGAAGGCCGGAACAAACGTGCCGTACACGTCGTCCGTGATGATCATCAAGTCTTGCCGCGTGGAGCGCACGAGAGCACTGAGACGGTCCATGGTCTCTTGGCGAATCGCAGTGGACGGAGGGTTGCTCGGATTGACAAAAAAGACGACTTTGATTTCCGGGTCGCTCAGCTTGTCGATTTCAGAATCGGGATATTGCCAGGTGTGTCTGCCGCTCTCGTCGGAAACCTCGGACGCCTGTATTTCGACGACACGAAAAGAGAAGCGGTCCAGCCGGGGGATCTCAAGGTACGGTGTGAACGTGGGGGTGGCCAGCGCGATCGTGTCGCCCCGTTCGACAAGGCCATTCACCAACAACGAATCAAAGATGTAGCACATCGCGGCGGTGCCACCCTCGACGGCGAAAAGGTCAAATTTTCCTGAGGGTGGCTTGCCGCCGCTCATTTCCTGAATCAGGTACTCGTGCACGATGCTCTCTGCATGAACCAGCATGCGGTCTGGACTCGGGTATTGATCTCCGATCAGTCCGTCGACCAACTCATGAAGGAAGGCTTCGGCATCGAGTCCTAACCTTTCCGTTGCGTACTGGATTGCTCGCTTGAGGAATTCGATTCCGGAATCCGCAGGATTTTCTGCGGCGTAGCGTTCAAAGCGCTTGGCGATTCCCTGTTTTTGCGGCATTCCACCAAGATCCGTCCGGTCCCAGACGGATTTCGACTCTTCGAGGGCGAAGTGGCCCAGGGTGAAAAAGGCGTCGCGCGGCGTTGTGGCGATCCAATTGGGATTTCCGCGTCCGGCGTTCAGCATGGCGCGCGCTGACTTGCGGGAGGATTCCTTGGCGAGTTCGATCAGTTTGTCTTTCAACTCAAACGGACTGAGCTTTTCGAATTGCTTTTCCTGTTCGAGAGTGCCGGAGAGTTTCCGTACGGCTGGGGCGGTGTCCATTCTTTGCTCCGCGGTGAATTGGCCTTCGTACATGACGTCGCAAAGTTCATGCCAAAGCGAAACCGAGGCCCAAGCGTCCGTAAGTCATTCAGCGTGAAGGGACAAGGAGCAGCTGCGATCTGAAACTGAATTTGATAGTTGTTTTTCGCGTTACAGGCTAGACGTTACCGTCAATGGTTCGGCCGACGATTCAGGAGATTCGGCCAAGGCAGCCGGAAAGGTGAATTGGCGATAGACGACGCCCAGCGTGGACACCAACGGAACGGAAAGATAGATCCCGATGATTCCGCCAACGGCGCCGCCAAGCATCAGCGTGAATATCGCGAGGAGCGGGTGAATTTCAAGTTCACGGTCCATGACGCGCGGCGCGATCCAGTAGTCCATCAGAATCCGCCAAATACACAGCAGTGTCAGCATCCAAATCCAGTGCGAGTGAGCGAGAGCGCCTGCGCTAAGAATTGTTGCTGCCGCGAACATCCAGCCGGCCACAGGAATGAATTCGAGAAGTCTCGCCAAGACGCCCAACGCCAGAGCATTGGGAAAGTGCAGCACGAGCATGGCCGTAAAACAATAGGCGAGCGACAATCCGCCAAGGGTTGCTTTCGCTCGAATGTAGTGCTGAAGCGTCGTGTGTAATTGACTTGCCAAGGATCACAACGCGGTGTGATTCTCTTCTGCTGAAAAAAGATGGATGACTTGGTTCACCTGGCGTTCCCCGCCCCTTAGAAACTTGCGGTCATCGCGTCATCTGTGGGGACACTAGTCCTGACTCTGCGCCAGCGGGAGTGTTTTTCTCCTTATGCGTGAGGTCGCAGTATTTGACGCGGCCTGGCAGAACCGCCCGGCGCGAGCAAGCTTCAAAGTGCAACCGATTGGCCAACAGAACTTCACCATCATGGTGAGTAAGATGTTGAGCGGACAAGCACTTGTGCGAAACAGGAAGTCTCGGTGTCGGAGAGAAGAAGGAACGCCGCCAAGCGCTTCACGTTTTGGTTAGATCAGTGACGCCCATACGGTCACACCTGAGCGAGGACCCCGTCGTGCATTTTCCTTATCCCTTTCCCAGAATCAGTTGCACGAATCCAGCTCGTCCAGGTGCCACGCTGTCGAGATTGCGGTGCGTGGTACTCGAAATGCAATGAAAAGCCTCTGGTCACTGCATCGGAATCATCGTGTCAGCAGTGATAAGAGGTGAAATGATGGCCGCAGTAGGAAGTCATATCACAGGCTCTCCTGAGTTTCCGTTGGGAATCGATGTACGCTTGGAAACGGTGCGCCGCGTCAAGTGGAATGAACATCGGCACGCGAGCGAGGAATGCGAGTTGGTGTACGAGGTCAGCTGGATCGCGGAGATAGGTGTCTGGCGGCGCTTTCTGCGGTCGCAGCAAACGGTCAACGGTTAAAAAAGGCGCGATTGCCCTCACTTTGTCGCGAAAACTCTGAGACGGCCCTCGAGCCCCTGAATCGACCCCTAATGCGCGCAGCGGGGGAACAGTGTGACCAGGACCGTCAAGTCCCACGGCGTGAAGAGCCACTGATCGGCCTGGCGACCGGCCGTCTCGGCAGCGCGGGCAATAAAACCCAAACGACGGCGCTTTGCGAAATTGTGCAAGTGGTCGGTGCAAATTCCCGTAAGACCGACGACCTCTGCATAAGTGAAGAGTTTCTGGTTCGCTTTGACGACGATCATGGTTCAACTCCTTGGCTATTCAACTGTGGCGACGCGATTTTTCCTCGCGAGGTGTTGGCAGCTCTGCTGGCAAGAGAAGACAAATCATTTGCGAGGAACGAGAATCCTCGAGGCATTCTCTTGCGAAGCGGGTACGCAGCAAGATTCTGTGCCTGATTCAGCAGAAGTCGTCTTGCGCGGAAGACTCGCGATTTGAATGTCCCGACCGACACTCCGAGCAGGACGCATGCTTCACGGTCCGACAGTTCGTCGTAATATCTCAGGGTAAATGCTTGCCGAAGCACAGGAGTCATCTTGTCGAGCACCGTGTCGACCAACCGGAACGTTTGCTGCCCTGCGCAGGCCACTTCCGGATCGGGTTGTGAAGTCGGAATCATGTCCTCCCAATTAACGGCGACGGTGGTGCTGGACTCCGGCAATGGCCCGATCAGGGACGGTTTCCGTTTTCGCTGAATCATCAGGGCGGCGTTCATTACGATGCGTGTGAACCAGGTTGTGAAAGCAGAGCGGCCCTCGAAGGTACGCAAGTGGCTAAACGCCGAGAGGGATGCGTTTTGAATTGCATCCTCGGCATCTTCCTTATTTCGCAGGATCGCGTAGGCGATTCGCACGAATTTTGGGCGCGAGGTCAGAAGCATTTCGTCGAAGGTTTGCAATTGCTGGCTCGGCGAATGACTACGCCACAGTTTTCCGCGGCGCGTTCCCGTCAATTCGCCAGATGTCCGCTTGTCGTTCCGGTTTGGTGCTAGGAGCAAGTGCGGCTGATTCTCCGTTCGCGGGGAGCAGGGTGGTTTGCTCAAATCTGCTGCAGGTGTCGATAGGCAAGTCACTTGCGATCTCCGTTTTCCTCGCGGTGCTCTGAAGCACTTGAATGCCCAACACGATTTCTCGCTGCCGAATCAATCCATCCGCACTGTTTTCAATAAGGCAGGGCATGGACGGCGAAGGGACGCACGAAAACGCATCCTTCTCAGACAGATGTCTTGGCGATTGTTTGACGCTAGCGTCTAAGTCGCGACTCCGCTTCAAACCCGGGAATGCGAGACGCGCTCATGCTTTGTCACGCCTCGGCGGACGCTGCATGACGCGCTACGGTTGCAGCTTGGGCTCCAGCAAAAGACCACGTAGAGTACAACGCTATTGGCCAGACCAAATTGGCGCCAACCACGCTCAAAATGAAGGCAAGCTTCATGATGCCTAGAAATGCGAAGACGACGAGCGCATACGGGAAGAAACATCGGCGCACGATGAATTCTAGATGTCGCGCTGCGTGCATCAAGGGATTGGACGACCGGCTCTCGACGTGGCTCTGCCAGATGCCTAATAACTGCTCGGGACGTCCAGTTGCGAGACGGCGCCGTTGCCATCCGACGGCGAGGAAGCTCGCCAAGGCACCCAAGAGCAGAACGCCGCCCCAAGCCAAGTAGGATTTCGATCCCGAAGTTCGCCACTGCCCGACGGTCATTCCGACCAGAAGGAACAAATAGAACACATAGTCGCAAACCGTCTCGAGCCAGCATCCGAAGTCCGATTCCAGCAATTTCATACGCGCGACTTCGCCATCGCATCCGTCCAGGATGCTCGCAAAGAGACACAACAACGCGCCAAGCACTGTGTTCCAGTAACCACCCAGCGCGAAGAATGCAGCGGAGAGAATGCCGACTCCGAGCGTTAAGATGCTGACCATGTTTGCCGAAATCGGAAACTTGATGAGTTGCCTGCTAATCGGGATGGAGATCCGGCGATTTAATCGCGCATACATACCGTCGGTGGGCTTGACCAGCCAGCGATCGAGTTTCTTTTCGGCGATTCGACGGTCCGTTTCCGAATGCACACTCTGCCACAGGTCTTCGCCTACGTTCATGGACACGACGGGGTGCGAAGCGCTAATCCATGAGTACAGTTCGTCGAGATTGCGGGCTGGACAATCTTGAGCCATAGCGCGCAACTCGTCGGCGGTCAGCGCATAGAGTCCAACAGGCAGGCCATCGCTTGTCAGGGCAAGCGTTGCTCTATCGCTCGTCCACTCACCGACTTGTCGAAGCAAGGACGAGTGATAGGTCGCGCTTCCAGCGATGAGAACTACGCGCTGGCTGCGTACTTCGTTGGCGGCTAGACGCAGCTGTTCTTGAAAAGAGGTGTCCGGATCAACGGCAATCCAGTATACGGATGGAGGCAGGCGTTTTGTGCCGGCCAGTTCCTCAACGATTTGCTTTCGGTCAGCGATGACAAGGATCTCTGAAGGATCGGCTCTCTGCGCAACCAGGATGCTCCGCAACGGAACCGGCAGTGCGCCAACGCGAGGCAAAGAGAGTCGCGCGTCTGTATGAGGCAGAAAAACAGTGAACGTCACACCCCGAGACGGGAAGCGGGTCGAGACATCAGCTGGCGGTTCTGACGACGTGGACTGCTCCAAGTCGACGTCGCCGAGATTCTGAAGCCTTTTGGACCTTGTCAACAACACTAACCAAATGCACCCGACCGCGGTCCAGAAGAGCGCGCGCAGACGCCTCGCCATTGCCAAGGCAAGCCCGGCTGCGTTTGTGATGCCAAAAATCTTGACGATGAGCATGTTCCCCGTCTCGTAGGTGCCAATATTCCCGGGATTCAAACTGCCCACGGCGTTCACGAGTTTGGTCAAGGCTTCGATGATTAAGGCACCGACGACGCCAATGCGTGCTCCGAGCAGCAAAAGAACCAAACAGACTTCCAAAATGGCTAGGCAATGCGCGACGAGATTCAATGAAAAACTGCCCCAAAACAATCTGGGGGTCGTGTGATGAAAGTCGAAGAGCGCATTCTCGAGTGACTTAATCGCATCCAATCTCTGCTCGATCCAGTTCTTCAACGGCGGTATGCGGCCGGCAAGGCGCGCTCCTTGAGACAACAGTGGCGAGCGTTTGCGCATCGCTAACAAGGCGAAGATCAGGAACGCGATCGATGCGACGATAAACAGCCCCGCATAAAGATGCAGGGCATATGAGCGCGATAGCAAGGGCAGGGCTGCTGATAGACCAGCAATTGTGACGATAATGCCGGTCACAAGGTAAAGCCCGCGATCAAGGGTGACAGAGGCGACGCAATGGGTCATTTGTACTCGGCGGCTCAACTGGGAAACGCGGACAGAGTCTCCGAACGTCTGGCCAAGAATTCCGAGTTGGCCCGCAGCTTCGGCGCCGAGGCGAAGTCCCACTAAGTTCGGAAAGGAGATTTTGTGCTGGTGCTTGCCAAGAGTCAGTTGCCAGGCCCAGGTCCTAAGAAGATGTGAAATCCCAGCCAGCGCTATAACCACAGCGAAGCCCCAACCCAGCCTAACGAGGTTTTGCCAGAGGGCGGAGGGACCGGAGTGCCATACCAAATAGCCGAGTAACGCGACGCTCCCCAGAGCTGCCAAAAGGCGAAGCGCGGGCCGCGCGAGCGACAGCATCTTAGACATGGGCGAACCCGTGCAGAATTGGGCTTTCGAGGAAGTCGCGTTCAAAGATACTTTCGGTGTAAGCAAAGGCTTCCGGTGTATCCACGTCTTGCCAGCAACCATCGCCAACGTCAAAGGCCTTCAGTTTCCGCTCCTGGGCAAGCAGGCGCATGCCATCCGACAGCGAGCAATTACCGTTTTTCTTTGCGC
Source organism: uncultured Acidobacteriota bacterium (assembly GCA_963832615.1). Classification (GTDB taxonomy): domain Bacteria; phylum Acidobacteriota; class Terriglobia; order Acidiferrales; family UBA7541; genus Acidiferrum. The sequence goes on along the minus strand of CAWHVA010000010.1, from coordinate 95,115 downwards.
ATTCAAGTCTTTCGAATAGAGTTGCGCTGCACAGAAACATACCGGTATCCAAGGCGTCGTAGTGGGCGAGGTCTTTGCCGATATCAACGATGGCGTTCCCTTGAACCCTGACCTTGGTTGCGTCCTCCAAGTCAAAAATGCGATGGGTGTTGTAGTCCACGCCCAGAATTACCTCGCCTTCTGCGAGGGGCTGCCGCAGAAGCGCTTTGGCGGTTCTTGGTTCGAAGATGTGATCCGCCATAAGCAGCAAGAAGGGATTCCGTAGCTGCTCGCGCGCAGCCAGCGCAGAAATGCCGTTTGCTTTGTGGTAGTCGGGGTTTTCAACCAGGGTCACGAAAATGCCGTCATGTGACCAGTCGGCAAGCCAACGTCGGATCGCGTCCGCGCGATGTCCTACGACAATCACAAACTTCTGAATGCCGGCGGCATGCGACGACAGCAGAATGTGTTCGAGTAGTGGCGCGCCGGAAAGACACAACAGAGGCTTAGGGGAGTCGCCCGACTGGGAGGCAATGCGGCTTCCGGTGCCCGCGGCTAGGATCAGGCATTCATTCACTGTGGCCATCGGTCACCTCGATCACTTGAGTTTTGCTTGTCATCATGGCTTCAACGTTTCGTCTGCAGTCGCAAGAGTGACCTCGGAAGAGGCCCGGCCCTGAGGCGCATAGTCGAAATACTCGATGTTTACGTCGGTGGTGCCGAAGAATCGCGCTTCTGTGACGCTTTGCGTCGAGAGGGGGAACCACAGTGGCCCATTTTTTTGATACAGCTGGACGAAGTGTGTGCTCTTAGTCCAGAAGGACGGGTTTTTCGCTGGGCTGCCTTCAGCACGCACCAGCGCATAGTCTTCGGCGTCAACCCAAATGAGGCCTTGGAATAGATATTTGTCCTTGCGTTTGGGTTTGACATTCAACACGTACGCCCTACGGCCGGATACTGCTTCCGCGCGAAGGACTTCAAACTCATAATTTGTGGAATTGAGCTTGGACATGGCTCGCAGTTGGGGGCTGGACGTCTCGCTTTCCGACTCAAGCATTTTTCGCAAGACATGGGTGTTCGCCGATTTCCATCCGTCTTCCGATACGATCTCGAAATGCTTTGTGCCGTCCTTGTCGCCGTTCACCTTCACAAGCAATTCGGCGCGCTTCTGTAGCTTTCGATTTTCGAGGATATACCGTCGCATCCCGGCGTATCCGTCGATGGACGATTGGCGGTGGAGATCGGAAGCTGCCATCCGGCTCACGATTTCGTCGGGCGTGGGAAGGGTCGCAGTCCCGGGGTTGCCAGCGGCCACCGCTGCGGATGCGGAAATCAGGTACAAGGCACTCATGAGCAAGGTATGGTTCATGTTCAAAACTCCAAAACGAATTTGCCGCGGTACTCTCTCCACGAGGAGTTGAAGAATCCGTCAAACCGTGGGCTGTCGAGATTGTTCTGTACGTCCCGGGGATTGAAATGATTGAACAGGTTGAAGGCTCCCCCGCCCACTCGGGCGGGGATATGTCGTCCGCGAACGTGGATCACAATCCTTCGTGATACCTGGATATCGAACGACGAGAAGGTCGGAAAACGATCGACGTTGCGAGGTCCGACGTAGGCTCGAAACTGGTCTTCCACGGAATAGGGAAAACCAGTATGCAGGTCGTAAACGGGAACAACCGTGAATTTCCATGGTGCTGGAAGCGAGCCCCAGAGTAAGAAGCGGTTGGGCGCGTCGAACGACAACCGCCCGCGGGCATCGGGCTGAATCACCGGTTGCGCCAAATTTCCGAAGAACTGATTCAAGTCATTCAGATCGCCGAAGGCGCGCGAGCGGACATACGAGGCGTTGAGCAGGATATCTCCCACTCTGTAGCGACCCGCGACTTGGAACTCTCGATACGAATCGGAACCGCCGTTTGAGAGCGCAAGCACTCCCGTTGAACCTGCGGAAAAAGGCGAAACGACAAAATCTTTGCTCGTATTGCGCTGCTCGTACGCAAGCCGCAGTGACAAGTTCCTCAGCACTTGCCGGTCGAGTTCCAAACTCCATGAGGTACTGCGCGGGTTTCGCAGGCCTCCATCAATCTTGTTTTCGTAGACCACGGAGCCAGTCGGCTGGTCGGTCGGACCGAGGATGCTGACCGTCCGATCGGGAAGATCGACAAACGTGGCAGCCATCAGAGGGACCCGGTCGTAGAAAAGACCTGCGCCACCCTTGAGCAACGTTTTTCCATCGCTCGTGAGGGCAAGAAGAAATCCTGCGCGCGGAGCGGCATGCGAGGAATCGGTGATCGAGTCGTAGTCGAATCGAACGCCGAGGTCGAGCGTCAGTCGCGGAAAGATGGCCCACTGGTCGCCCGCAAACCAGGCAGTCTCATTCTGGATTACATGGAAAGATGTCTGCGGCGTGAAGGTGATGCGTTCGACCGGTAGATCGGAGATGCCGTCGAGCTCGACCGGCAGAAATGTCTGTCGTCCGTCGTAGTGCGAGCGCTCGTAGCTCAATCCAACGATGAACTGGTGCGAACCAGCGAATCTGCGCGGACTTAAACGATAGGTTTCCTGCAAACCGGCGCGCGACGTTCGACGCGTTTGACGATTAAAGAAACCGCCTTCCGTCGTTTCGAGCTGCACGCGATACGGGTCGTCGCTCTGTGCCGTGATGTCCGCGTCAAAGCTCTTGTAACTAAGTTGCGACGAAAGCAGACCCGCGCTCCCAACGGAATAATTGTCCTGAACGTTGAGTTGGTAGCCGCGCTGGTGGAAGTCCGGGGTCGATTGTTGCGTCGTAAAGGTGTTCAAGCCGAGATAGTCGAGTTTTTGAGGATAGAAGGCCAGCGAAACATTGGCAGTGTGTTTCGTGCTGACGGTGTAGTCGAGTCGCGTGTAGGAGTCGAAGCTCTCGAGTTTCGTATCCCGCTCCAATGGCGGGAGGCTATTCACCGGAGTCTGTACGAAACGGTATTCGAAAGATTGGGTTATAGCAATTTTTTCCTTCACGAGCGGACCCGTGAACGTCATGCGGGGTGTCGCGGCGCCGATACCCCGGATCGTGCCGTCGCGGTCTCGCAACCGGGGCACGAAGTTCTGAAAGGAATAGTGGAATGTCTCAAAGTCGCTGGTTTTGGTTTCGACGCTGGAGACCGCGCCAGTGAATTTGCCGTACTGGGGATCGTAAGGGTTGGAAATGACTTTCACCGAAGCGACGACATCGACCGGGAGATTGATGGCGGGGCTGCCGGTAACAGGGTCGGTGACGTTGGCACTGTTTACCAGGGCGCCGCTCTGCGTGCTTCGAGTGCCCTTGAGATTGACATGCCCGTCGGGGCCGCGGACAACTCCGGGAATAAGTGGAAGGGCGCTTTCAAATCGTTCGTTCACGTTGGGAGCATCACGCAGGGTCGTTGCAGAGACTGTTTCGGACGGAGCAGCATCCCTGTTGTCAGCATCCCCGCCTTTGACGACTACGGTGCTGCTGATTGTGGTGGGTTTCAGTTCGAGAGATAAGTGAACTTCGCCGTCGCCGACTTCGAGTGTCTGTCGACCTTCCAAGCCCGGCGCGGAGGCGGTAACTTCGTAGCTTCCCGGCGATACGGCTGCGAAGACGTATTCGCCGTTCTCGTCAGTTACTGTTTCGAGTGCCGCGGGTCCGTTAAGTTTCACGGTTGCGCCAGTGACACTGGACCGGTTACCCGTGGAATCTTGAACGAATACAGTTCCTTCGATCCTGGCGGTGACGGCGCTGGGTTGCATGCCGTGCGCCAAGGACGCAAATACGCAGACTGCGAATATGAGGTAGAAAAGCAAGAAAAGGACGGTTCGAGTTGTGGAGTGTCCTTTTTCGCTTTTTCGTCGAAACCGGATGCTTTGTGGCGTTCGAAGAGTCTGCTTTAAGCTTGCCAAGATTGCCCCGTTCTGGTTTGCCTGGACTGTCCGGACCTGGACGCGGCGTCCTACTGGTGAACATGTGTCTCCAGATCCTCGGAGCAACAGAAGCATCGGGCATTCCAATCGCTCGGCGATGCGAATTTGCGCCGCATCGTGCTTTCGAATCAGTCCTTTGAACGACATCTGAAGATGGAGGCGTTTCGACAACTGCATCGCGCGAATGCCTATCGTTCGACGGTTAAGGCAGGTTGTTGACACCGTGCGCCAGCCTTCCTTATGGATGGACCGCTGACCCAGCCTGGTTTTTGCGGCGCCGAAGCGGCTACAACCATCTCCTTCGATGCGGACTGCGTTTACCAACTCTCCGCAAAGAGTTGGAGTTGAAGATGCAGGGTTATAGGACCGTTGGTATGGTGGTCTCGCGACCCGAAGAATATTTTCTGTTGATCGCATGTGGAGCGGCAGCGAAGGGGTTGTAAAAGAGTTCTACTTCAAGTCCTGAGCGGTTATGACCGAGACAAAGGAAATCGAAACAGGAAACTTCGCGGTGCCCCGGTGGTTGCTCTGCCCGCCGGATTCCATCCGGGTCGTGAATTGGAATATCGACCGCGGTTTGCAGCTCCAACGTGTGATCGAATTCCTCGCGAGTGCAAAGGCCGACATCCTGCTCTTGCAGGAAGCCGATGTGAACGCGAAGCGGACGCACCGCGTCAACGTTGCGCGGGAAATAGCGCAGAAGCTGCAGATGAATTACGTGTTCGGACGCGAATTCGAAGAACTGACCCAAGGCACTCGCGCGTCCCCGGCCTACCATGGGCAGGCCACACTTTCTCGTTGGCCCTTGGCGAACTTCCGGATCATCCGATTCCAAAGGCAATCGAATTTCTGGCGCCCTCGTTGGTTCCTTCCAGAAATCTCGCCCTTTCAGGAGAGAATCGGAGGGCGGCTCGCGCTCGTCGGCGAAGCCAACATAGCAGGCAGGGCGATAGCCACCTACAACCTGCATTTGGAGAGCAAAGGCGATGACGAGCTGCGCGGTTCGCAGCTTGACGAGGTCTTGGCGGATGCGAAGCGATACACATTGAATACGCCAACGGTGCTCGCCGGCGACTTCAATCTCGATTTGTCGAGTTCAACGGCCGCTGGCGCAATCCGTCATGCCCAGTTTGACGACGCTTTCTTGAATCACCACGCCCCGTCCACGCCTGGCTCGTTCTTCGGAGATGGGCGAACCATCGATTGGATTTTTACCCGGGGGCCGATTCGCGCAAACAAGCAGCGGGTTCATCGCTCCGTGTCGGCTTCCGACCACTACCCGCTATCCGTCGACTTGGCGTTTCTTTAGGTTCTGCGCCTGTGGGAACGTGCGTGGTCACTTGCCCGCGAAGCTCGCAAACGGCGCCACGATCAGACGATTCGAACAGCTTCGTATGAGTTTTTGACGGTAACGTCGAGACCGTGACGCAAGTACACGTCGGTACAGCGAGTTCTTCTCGCCTTTCTTTTTAGCGCCTTCACTTTCAGCGACATGCAGAGAAAGCTTTGATCGCCTGATTGGCAGGTGCGTTGCACTACCCCCTGCGCAGTTTGCGTTGCTGAGGAGTTGCGTAGGTGGGCATCGGATTAGGACATTCGAAGATGCGACTCGGCGAATCAGCCGGGTCGAAACCGCGTCGGAACTCAGCAAAGATGCGCATAACGTCTATTACCCTAATGGCGATCGCTGCGCTTGTGAGTCTCATTGTCGTGCTCGTCTTTCTTGAACTGCACATCCGTCATTCCATGGTCCGCTCGTCTCGGATGGATCAGTGCGCGAGTTGCTCCGTTGAACCAGATGAACGTGCTGCAGAATTGTGCGGACGACAACTCGGGAGCCCTTAGGGTGCTGGTCCATGGAGCCTTAGCTCGTGGCTAAAAATGAAAATGATAATAACGGTGCGAGACTCTTGAAGCGGAAGCGCTACGAAAAGGAAATGCGGCGACTTCAGGCGGAACTGTGCAAATTGGAAGAGTGGGTTAAGTACAAAGGCCTGCGCATCATGGTGGTGTTCGAGGGCCGCGACGCCGCTGGTAAAGGCGGCACGATTCGCGCTATCACGGAACGTGTAAGTCCTCGCATCTTCCGGTTAGTCGCTTTGCCCACCCCGACCGATCGCGAAAAATCTGAGATGTACATACAGCGTTACATGGAACATTTCCCTGCCGCAGGGGAAATCGTTATTTGGGACCGCAGCTGGTACAACCGCGCGGGTGTAGAGCACGTGATGGGATTCTGCAACAAGGCGGAATACCGAAAATTTCTCGAACTCTGTCCCACTGTCGAGAAATATGTCGTGGACAGCGGGATTGTGCTCATCAAGTACTGGCTGGAAGTGGGGAAGAAAGAGCAGGAGCGACGATTCGAGGCGCGAATCAAAGATCCGCTGCGGCAGTGGAAGTTAAGCCCGATGGATCTAGAGTCCTTTCGACGCTGGTACAAGTACTCCCGCGCACGGGATCTGATGCTTGCGGCCACGGATTCCAAGTTTGCTCCGTGGTACATCGTGCGTTCCGATGACAAAAGGAAGGCACGACTCAACTGCATTTCACATCTGCTCAGTTTGATCCCCTACCGCAAAGCTCCGCGCGAAAGAGTGAAGTTGCCAAAGCGATCGAATAAGGGCCGCTACGATGATGAAGCATCCATGAGAGGGCGGCGGTTCATCGCGGAGAAGTATTGATCTGTACCGGAGCCGGTTCTTTTGAGAAGGCTTCGGCCAACTCACCCCGCACTGTATTTGCCGGCGTCCTGGGCAAAAACAAGCCCAGAAGTGCATGCCTTCACCGCGAGGGAAATCAGCAGCACTCGATGATCAACCAGATCAGACGCTAACGACGGGACAGGGTGAATCGCGCACCAGCGAATAAGCGAGGTCTCCAAGGCGCCCAGTTCCTTGAAGGCTTCTTCCGATCACCAGAACGTCAGCGGACTCCTTGCTAACCTCATGGAGTAGTGTCTCTTTGATCGGGCCAATGGCTATGCGCACCGGCGTCGCGGCGTCCAAACCTACTTTGCTCTGAAGGTCGGCAAGCCGATGCCGCGCTATCTGTTCTTGCTCGCAAGGCCTTCCCGGCACACACTCCCCCTTGTTCTCTTGCATCACGTGGGTGACCAAGAGTTTTGCCTGGGCTGCCAACGAGGCGCTCTTCGCCATCTTTAGAACTCTTTCCGAATCAGAGCTCAACCCGATCGCGCAAACCCACTTTCGGTGCTCTGCTGACCGCGGCCCCACCGTCTCCGCATGCTGTGTGGTTATTACGGGACAGTCCGCACCATCGAGTACTTTGGCTGTCGTCGAGCCGAGCAGCAATCGCCGAAAGTAACCGGCATGCGTCGGCATCATGATCAGATCGAACTTGCCATTCTTTGCAGCCGATAGGATCGCCTGACCCGGGTCACCCGCCACCAGCAGCCTCGAACCGGCGCTGGGTGGAAAATCATCGTCCAGAAACCGTTTGAGTTTATCTCCCGCGAAATTCCAATGGTCCTCAGCGATCTCGTCAGGGCGGCGGACGTAAAGTTCAAATCCGTTGTTACTCGCGAGGTCGCATACGTGGACGAGCGTTACATTCGCTCGGAAAATCGTTTCGACTCGCTTGACATAGGGTGCCATGGCAATACAAGAAGGCGAAAAATCGACAGGAAAAAGAACTCTCTGAAACATCTCGCCATCACCGCCTTTGCGAACATGCGTGGTCACTCACAATTTTCTCGCCGTGAATTCAGCTAAATGCAGCGCGGGTCAATGAGCTCTTTCACGGGTCCTAATCCTTCCTAGCTCGCCGCCTTTGCAACTCCAACGCTCGGTAAGGTGTTGGGGCAGGAATCTTTTGAGTTCGACTGCCGCCCGCAGCCAATAGTCGAGTGCGCGGCCACTTACGCCGCCACGCTCGACGTAGATCTCGGGCACAGACGTCGGGACTTTCTTACCTTTCACCTTTGCCTTTCGTTTGCCCATTTCAGAAACCTCTCTAAGAATCACCACTGCCCGGCCGGATCAATCCAGCTTTCAGACTCTTTACGCTCGAACCCGACATGGCCGGAACGTGGGCTGCTGGCGCGAGTCCTGCAGGCAGCGCGGGATGGAGTAGGGCTCATGCTCACTAGCAGATCACGGCTCGGGTAGGCGTCGAGCCACCATCAAAGCGATCAATGATCATCTTCGGAGCAACGACGCCGAAGCTCATGGCGAGAATAACTCCAATCGCCGTCATGGCGTTGGCGACGGTTGCACGCAGGAGGTCGACGTTTGCATTCGAGTAGTCAGCGAGTTGCACAAGTCCGCTTGCCATTCTGAACAGGAAGACGCCGGGCATCATCGATACTACCGAAGCAAAGCCAATGGCGGCGAATGGCATCCGCCAGCGACGCGCGACTGGAGCAAGGATCCCGCCGGCCAACAGACAGGCGACCAAAGCGCCAGTCGCTGCTCCGGCACCAGCCTTCAGAGCGCCCCATCTCGCGGCATGAGCCAGCATGCCGATCGCGACTGGCCACCCCAACATACGCAATGGTGTCGAGAAGAAAACACTGAATGCGGCGACCGCAACGCCCGCAGCGATCACGTCCAGCCATAAGGGTACTGCTCTGCTAGGTTCCCCGACTGGCAAGGAGACGGAGAGAATGCCCATTCCCAAGAGCAATCCTGCGGAGATTGCCAAGATTATGAGACCAGCGTGGACCAGCCGGGAGGCGCCCAGATTGATCCGTGCCGCGATAAGATCCATTGCTCCGTTGAGCACGTGTGGACCCGGAACCAGAATCATGCAGGGGCAGACCGCTACCAGCCGCAGTGACGAACTTAGGTTGTAGCGCACCGCAAGGGCACCAAACATGCCGGCGAGCAAAGCTGCACAAAGCGGCTGCAGAAGAGTATTCGCGCTGTACCGCGCCAGCGTGCGACGCAAAACCGCTCCGGCTGCTGCGCTGACCATGATGAGCACCACTGCTTTCAGGTGGTGCACTCCGAAGATCGCCGCCATCGCAGCAGCACCCGCGGCTGCAGCAAGCGTAAACAACCAGGTTGGAGCCGGTGGTGTGTGCGCAATCGCCTTGATGTTTTCAAGTGCGGCGCCGATCGGCGGCCGGCCGACAGCACAATTCTCGATCGCAGACATTGCCGAGGCAACCCGGTCCATGTTCATACCAGTAGGACTGCCGCGCTCGAAAGAAACTTGACTGCCAGTGCCATCTGCGGCCCGCAGCTCCAGCTCTTCCCAATGCGCAATCATCGTGGCTCGTAGACCAAGCTGAGTGCCAAGCCGCTCGGCTGCTTGCACCGTTTCGTGAGTCGACTGCCCGTTGGCATGCAACACATGTGCGCAGGCGAGCACAAGATCACTTCGTTCAAGAATGGAGCGATCCGCAGCCATATCGACTGTCGAACGCTCGAATCTCGCGGCGGTGGTGTACTTAGGCAGCGGCTGCGACATAGGGTTTCACCAACACGATCGCCTTCTAAGAAACTTGCTGCCCGCCCACAATGCCCAGTAATTGAGGTTGCGGCCTGGCTGGCTCTCCTTCACGAATTTCGAGATCGCGACGCAAAGCGATTGCGCCTTCGCCCACTTGAAGCTGCGAATAGTGGAGCCCGAGGTGCACTTCGAATTTTTCGACTCAGTCCTGCGAATGGTCTGCTGGCGGCGCAATACCAAGGCGCTTCATCTTGTAAAACAGCGTGGTGCGCTTCAGGCCAAGTCTGGCAGCTGCTCCTCGCGGACCTCCGAGCTTCCAATTAGCGCGTTGGCAAGCAGCCAAAACTTCTCTACGTACCTTGTCTTCAAGCGTCGGGTTTGAAATCTCGGGTTCCAATGGCTGATAGCTTTCGAGAGGCGCTGGTTCAAAGACGCCATCATTAGAAAGAATGACGCCGCGCGCGATGTAGTTTTGGAGCTCTCGAATGTTGCCGGGCCAGTGGTGGCGCACCAGCGAGCGCATGGTTTCCTGAGGAATCGATTCGATCGATTTGTCCATCGAAGCAGCGCACTGTTGAACGAAATGCTCCACGAGGTCTGGAATATCGGCTTTCCTTTCGCGCAGGGGTGGCAGGTAAATCGGGAAAACGTTCAACCGGTAGTACAAATCTTCTCGGAATTCACGATCCTGAGCCATTCGCTTCAAGTCCTGGTTGGTTGCAGCAACAACGCGAACATCGACTCGCGTTGTCCGTGTGCTGCCGACTGCCTCAAACTCACGCTCCTGCAAGACGCGGAGCAGCTTGGGTTGAAGCTCTAGCGGCATGTCTCCAATTTCATCGAGGAACAGAGTGCCGCGATCCGCCAATGCGAACCGGCCGACATGCGAGTTGAAGGCGCCCGTAAAGGCCCCGCGTTCGTGCCCGAAGAGCTCGCTTTCAAGAAGGCCGGCGGGGATTGCCGCGCAATTTACCTTCACCAGACTTCGGTTCCGGCGGGGGCTGCACTCGTGAATCGCGCGAGCGATGACTTCCTTTCCGGTGCCAGTTTCCCCCGCAATCAGAACTGTCATATTCGTGGGCGCAACCGCTTCGACGAGAGAGAGGATGCCACGGAGACTCCCACGTCGACCCACGATTGTCTCCACAAACGGAGGTTCCTCGCGGTCCTCCTTACGAGCGCGTAACTCGTCACTACGATACGCGATGGCGTTCATTGGCATGTTTCCTGCATTCTCGTTAATTTGCATCACGGAATTCCAAGCTGAGCTCATGTTTTGCTCCTACGTTCCTTCCAACACTTGCTGCGTGTGTTGACCTAAGTACCTGCCTACAAAAATGCTTGGATCCGGAGCCCGCCCTTCCGAGTCTCGTAAAAAAGCCAAAGCCTTATCGGCGGGGTGCCGATCAATGACGAGCACATCGCCTTCATGGACCTGTGCCGTGGCCAGCAATCTGGCAATTGGATGGACCACGTACCGCTCGATAGCTCGTTTCAGATGGCGCGCTCCGTAGCGTTGATCAGTACCTTCTTGCAGAAGAAATGCGCGCCCTTCCTCGGTGATTCGAAATAGGAACGGTCGCGTCGCTGCGTCCAACACGCGCTTCTGTACATTGCCCAACTCGATCTCCAGCACTTCGTCCAGTTCCTCGCGCTCCAGGGGTTGGAACACTACAATTCTGTCCAAGCGATTCATAAACTCAGGTGAGAACTTGCGCCTGGCCGCCTCTACGGCTGTCCTCTCCACCTTTTCGTGCAATCCAGTTGTCGGCTTGTCGTTCGGCTGGATGAATCCCATTCCGCCTTGCACCAGATCCGCGATCTGTCCACCGCCGAGGTTCGAGGTCAGAAAAATCATCGTTTGCGACAAGTCCACTCGCCGGTTGTCGCCCAGTGTCAGCGTCGCTTTGTCCAGCATCCCTAACAACAACTGCCATAGCGCGTCACTCGCCTTTTCAATCTCGTCGAACAGCAGAAAACTCAGTTTCAAGTGATCGCGGTGGCTTGCGGCCAACGCTTCTTGCGTTATGAGTGGGTGTGTTTCGCGGTGCCCCAGATATCCTGGCGGCGAACCAATCAATTTAGCGATTTCGTGAGAGTGTTGGAATTCCGCGCAGTCCACCTTGACAACTGCGCGACTGTCTCCAAACAGAATTTCGGCCGCCGCTTCGACGATGCGCGTCTTCCCCGAGCCTGTCGGGCCTAAAAACAGCAGGTTTCCGATCGGCCGGGAAGGTGACTGCAACCCGGCACAAAACATTTGGTACAGGTCGACCAGGGCCTGCACGGCCTGATCTTGCCCCACAACTTTTTCCCGCAGTGCGCGCTCAAATTCGCAAGCTGTTGAACTCCGTTTCTCCGTGTCCAAGACTCCGGCGATTCCGTGATCGGCAGGTTTCACCCAGCATGCACCGAGTTCTCTCTCATGGGCCGATTGTATTGCTGTGACCATAACTGCTCCTTCCACTGCAAACGCTCAAATCAAATGGGACCCGTTCATTACCTATGTCTCCGGACTCTTGCCCGATTTTCTTTCCAGCCGCTCTCTCCTGATCCTCTCCCGGATGTAAAGGTTGCAGTTCTTCAGCTTGATCGAGTCGGCTTCCCACTTCTCCAGAAACCTAACGGCCTCGCCGTCCGCCGACCTCAAATCTGCACAGTCCAGGACAATTCGTCTGCCTTTTTTTTCTGCTGCAATGAGTGCCACCATCTCCGTCACGTTTTCCGCGGTTAGTTGGCCACTCACCTTATAGACCACTTCACCGTTTGCGCTCCTCGTGATCCTCAGCATCTGGCTCCTCGTCGCCGCCGCATCCAGTGCAGCGTAGAACGCAATCGACGTTCCAATCGTAAGTGGTTGAAAAGAGAGACTTTTCGTACCTGAATCAACGCCGAACTTTCGACAATTGGCGAGCGCCTAGACAAAACGCTTCGTAATTTCAAAGCTGGACTTCGACAAAAAAGGGACTATCCACGCGCTCCACAATGAATCGAATGGTGGTAGGGCTGGGTGATGGCCCTTAAAGTACGGCATGTCGGTAGGCTGCCGGTCATGTCACGACTGCAGGGGCTTCGGTCAATCGATCTTATCGATGCGCGGATGTGTGGGTGTATCATGCCCGCCATGGCCTCCTCAGGACAGGGATCCGAGCGTTTGAATGCCCAACTCCTGGTCGACTCGATTCCTGCGCTGATTCACACCGCTAGGCCCGACGGTTACCTCGATTACTTCAATAAACCTTGGCTGGAATACCTGGGCGTCACTTTGGACAAAGTGACCGGCTGGAATTGGACGGCTTTCGTTCACCCTGAGGACGTTGAAGGGATTGTGGCCAAGTGGCGAGCGTGCCTCGCGACTGGAGAAATCTTCGAGTACGAAACTCGCGTCCGTAGGGCGAATGGAGAATACCGCTGGATGTTCCACCGCAAAGTGCCCCTTCGCGATGCGAACGGCAACATCGTCAAGTGGTATGGATCGAGCCTGGATATTGACGAGCGCAAAACGGCGGAGGAACAGCTCCGCCGCAACGCGCAGGAGCTGCAAAGAAGCGAGTTTTATCTTGCCGAAGGGCAGCGTCTTGCCCACATGGGAAGCTGGGCCTTCGATGCCGACGGCTTCCACTATTGGTCTCCCGAACTATTTCGGATGCACGGACTCGATCCGGCCAGCAAACCGCCGAGTGTTCAGGAGTACCTGGATTATGTCCACGCACAGGACCGCGAATCCATGGCAGACATGATCAAGCGAGTTCTGACAGAAGATACTCCTTTCGACGCGACCAAGCGCATCGTGCGACCCGATGGTGAGGTCCGGTACATTCGCTGCGTTGGTGTTCCTGTCGTCGAAAACCAAAGCCTGAAAAAGTACGTTGGCAGCGCCATAGACGTAACAGAGCACGAGCTCCTAACTCAGGAACTCCGGCGCCGCGAAGCTTACCTGGCCGAAGCCCAAAGACTCAGTCACACAGGCAGTTGGGCCTGGAATGTGCGGACCGACGCTCTGTTCTGGTCGGAAGAGATTTTTCGGATTTACGGCTATAGCCCTCAAGAAGCAGGTCCCACTTGGGAGCAGCTCCTGCAAAGGGTTCATCCTAAGGATCGGCCACAGATCGAGCAGCGAGCGAAAATGGAGGCCACCGGGAACGAGTGGATCGACTCGTACGGTGATTTCCGAATCGTTCTTCCAGACGGAACCATAAAGTACCTCCATTCCGTTGCTCATCCTGTTACGCAGTCGGGTGAAGTCACGGAAGTCATCGGCACCGTCATGGACGTTACGAAGCAAGAGCTCCTGACTCAGGAACTGCGGCGCCGCGAAGCCTACCTGGCCGAAGCCCAAAGACTCAGTCACACAGGCAGCTTCGGATGGAAACCTGACACTGGCGAGATTGTCTGGTCAGATGAAACCTACCGTATTTTCGAGTACGACCACTCTGTAAAGCCAACAATAGATTCACTGGTGCAACGTGTCCATCCCGACGACCGCGCCGACGTCAAAGAGGTCATTGATCGCGCCTTTGCGGGAGCGACAGATTTCGAGCATGCCTATCGCTTGCTACTGCCTGATGGGCGACTCAAGTACGTCCACGCCCTAGCTCACGTTTTACAGGATGCATCTGGCAGTCGCGAGTTTGTCGGCGCGGTAACCGACATCACCGAGCGCAAGGCGGCCGAGGAAGCCCTCCGGAGCAGTCAAGCGTACCTAGCAGAAGCGCAGAGACTCAGCCACACAGGCAGTTGGGCCTGGAATCCCGGCACCGACGTCAGGTATTGGTCGGAGGAATGCTACCGCGTTCTGGGTTTTGATCCACGGGATGGTGCGCCCCGAATGGAACAACTCATCCAGCGAATTCATCCCGACGATCAACCGGCGTTCCGGGAATCTGCCGAGAGGGCCAGATATAACAAGTTAGACGAAGAAGTGGATTATCGCATTGTGCATCCGGGTGGCGCCGTCAGGGACATTCACAGCATTGGTCACCCTGTTTTCAGCCCGTGTGGCGATCTCATTGAGTACACCGGTACCGTGATCGACGTCACGGAGCGCAGGGCTGCTGAAGAAAGGATCCGGGGGCAGGAAGCGGAGCTCCGGCAGATGCTGGACTTCACGCCTCAACTGGTTGCTGTATTCGGACCCGGTGGCGAACGTCTTTATACCAACCGCATTGGGCTCGATTACGTCGGCCTTAGTCTTGAAGAGTGGCGGCAAACACCCGGGAATTTTTTTCCGTCCCAGTTTTTTCATCCTGATGACCGAGAACGGGCGGCGCGCACTCATTCCGATAGTGCTCGCTCCGGTGGCTCCGCTTACGAGTTGGAGTTGCGACTACGCAAACGTGATGGCACTTATCGCTGGTTCTTGGTTCGTTTTAACCCGTTGCGCGACGAACAGGGACAGATTACGCGTTGGTATGTTGCCTTGACGGATATCGAAGACCGCAAGCAGGCGGAAGACAGGCTTCGTCAGGAAAACGTCGCTCTGCGTGAAGAAATCGACAAAGCCTCCATGTTTGAAGAGATCGTTGGAACATCTCCCGCTTTGAAAAATGTTCTCTCGCGCATCTCCAAAGTCGCACCGACTGATTCTACGGTCCTCATCACGGGTGAAACAGGAACAGGCAAAGAGCTAGTTGCACGCGCAATCCACCGACGGTCAAATCGGGCCTCGCGTCCGTTCGTCAGCGTGAACTGCGCAGCAATCCCCCGTGATCTTATCGCTTCTGAGTTGTTCGGCCATGAGAAGGGCGCTTTTACGGGCGCGACTCAGCAGCGCCTGGGTCGGTTTGAACTAGCAAATGGCGGCACAATCTTCCTCGACGAAGTCGGAGAACTTCCAGCCGAGACTCAGGTTGCTCTGCTTCGCGTTTTGCAGGAACACGAGTTTGAGCGTGTCGGAGGCACTCGTCGAATCCGCGCTGACGTTAGGGTGATTGCAGCCACCAATCGTGACTTGCAGGCCGCCATCAGCGCTGGGTCCTTTCGTAGTGATTTGTTTTATCGGCTGAATGTCTTCCCGATTGAGATGCCTTCTCTTCGAGAACGACGAGCGGACATTCCTCTGCTGGTCGAATACTTTATCGATCGCTATGCGCGAAAAGCTGGCAAGAACATAAAACGGGTCAACAAGAAGACGCTGGAATCGCTTCAGTCCTATCCTTGGCCGGGAAACATCCGCGAACTGCAGAACGTCATCGAGCGTTCGGTAATACTTTGCGAAACAGAGATTTTCTCGATCGACGAAAACTGGTTACCGCCGCCTCTGACACCAGAGTCGAAACCGCAAGTTGAGCTTCCTCGCAGACTCCTCGTGCAGGAAAAAGACATGATTGAGGCTGCCTTGAAAGAGACGCGTGGGCGCGTGTCGGGACCCACGGGGGCCGCGGTCAAGTTGGGGATCCCGCGATCTACGCTGGAATCGAAAATTCGGTCGCTGAAAATCAGCAAGAATCGTTTCAGGCCTATGCCGGGAACTTGAGGCCTCCCGCCTCCACAAAGTACTCCTAAATAGGTCAACATTTTTCAGGTCGGCAGGTTGAGCTTCTTCAAGAACGCCGCATATCGCGGGTCATTGCGCAAGCTCTTCAGTAGCGGGTCCACTTTGGTTACGACCAGACTACTGTCACGTTGGGCATAAGCTCGCTCTAGCCACTCGAACGCTTCGTCGGACTGGTTCCGAAAAGCATAAACCTGGGCGATCTGGTACGCACCACCTGCATGGTATTTCGTAATTGACTCACTCAATGCGGCGTCCGACTCTTTTTTCCGACCAAGAGCGTAGTACGCCATCGGATACAGAAACGCACGTACTGAGTCATAGCGTTCGAGCTCGATTTCGGGCAAAGCGTCGTGAGGCCGCCCCTGCATCACATAGATTTGGCTTAACACCATATGGGCGGCCACAACATCGGTGTTCAGTTCGAGGGCCTTCTTGCAATCCGCTGCGGCTTCATCCAGCTGCCCCATGAAAAACCTGGTCTCTGCAAAGGACTCCCAACTGTCTGCATTGAGCGGATCCAAGTCAACGGCTCGGTGATTCAATTGAAGAGCTTCGTCAAAGCGGCCGAGCATGGCTGCGGAGCCAGCCGCCGTCCTTACAACCTCGGGATTTCCGGGATCGAGAGCAACCGCCCGCTGGAAGAAAGCATCCGCTCCAGCCCAATCGAAGTCGACCTGTTGCTTAATCCGTCCCATTTGGGTCTGGGCCTCTGCCAGGTTCGGGTTCAACGCTAAGGCTCGCTCAACTGCTTCACGCGCAAGCCGGTGACCCTCCTCAGCGGGAATAAGACTTACGTTGGCCTGCCAGTTGCGTGCCCGAGACAACCCGACCCAAGCCAAAGCATAGGAGGGATCAAGTTGGGTCGCCTGTTCGTAATATTTCGCAGCCATGTCCGTATCTTTGGCGGTGTCCCGTTCAAAGTGGTAGTACCCCTGCAAGTAGGCATCAAAGGCTTCCGGATTAACTGGGTGCGACTGGGTCAACTCTGCTTGCTGTTTCGAAGTCAAACGCACCCGGATCTCGTGCGCGACAGCCTTGGCTACATCGTCTTGGACAGTGAGGATGTCTTTCGCCAGATAGTCATAATCCTGGGCCCACAGGTGCGTTTGATCCTTCACCTGAATCAGCTGAGCGGTGAGGCGTAGGTGAGTTCCGTCTTCGCGGAGACTGTTTTCCAGCACATACTGCACAGAAAGTTCGCGTCCAATCTGATCCAGGCGTTCGTCCTTCTGCTTGTATCCCATGACGGACGTTCGCGCGATCACACCCAACTGTTCCGGGTTAAGCCGGCCTAACTGTGAAATCGTTTCCTCGGTCAGGCCGTCCGCAAGATATTCCTTATTGGGATCGCCCGTGAGATTCGCAAACGGCAGAACGGCGAGCATGATTTTTGGAGACTTTGGGGGCGTCGTGGGCGAAAAGTGCCGCCAGGACGCAACACAGACGACCGCCAAAAGGACGGCAGACGCACCCACGACCGCTGCTTTCCGCCAGTGCCTTGGCGCTTTTGGAACCGCCTCATCTGTCGGACTCCGGAGGACGGCTTGCGTATCGGCTAGCGAACTTTCGGAGGTCGAGACTTGAACCGCAGCTTGTTTTGCGGTGTCTACCGCTTCGGCAACGGTGACATCCGCCGTGAACTGGTATCCCTTTCGAGCAATGGTGACGATCAAGCGGGCGTCTTCCGAGTTGTCTCCGAGGGCCTTGCGCAAATGCGAGATGTATTGCGTCAGGTTCCCCTCTTCCACGAAGGTGTCGCCCCACACGGCTTGCAGCAATTCCTCTTTGGTGACTAGTCGGTTGGGGTTTTGCACCAGGAAGAGCAGGACGTCGAAAGCTTTAGGGGTCAGAGAAACGGGTGAATCCGCGCGAGACAGCGTGCGCCTGCCTGGATCTAGCACAAACCGCCCGAAACGATACAAGTTGCTCATAGAAATGTGGTTAGCTTATAGGGCAATTCAGAGTTTTTCATCCCTTTTCAGAGTCTTCTGAAGGACTTCTCCAAGCGTCTCCTTCAGAATTTGTGCTCGACCCTTAGATGCGTCGGGAAAATGAAACCGACAGATCAAATAACGGTCTTCGTATCAGTGAGATACGAGCGAGGCGTCGAGCAAGCTGCAAATCTGGAGTTTCCGGTTCGTCGCTGCGAGTCGCAAGTCTAGCCATCGGAACTCGGAAACGCCGAAGGCGAACTTATGGCAAGTCAAAACATAATCCTCCCGGGAGAGCCTCCGAGTGTTATAGCGAACCTCTCAAAGGTGTGCTGCCGGTATCCGAAGCTGAATTACTCAAAGCAAAGCTGGATCGGCGGCGTCGATCTTCACATTGAAGAACGGAACCTAGCCGAGTTCTACCTCGCCGAAGGACAGCGCCTTGCTCACATGGGCAGTTGGGCCTGGCAGGTCGCAGGTGGAGGCGCGCTGCACTATTCAGAGGAATGGTATCGCATCTACGGATTTGATCCGGAACTAGGGATGCCACGGTGGGAAGAACGGCTGCAACGGGTGCATCCAGAGGATCGACAGAAGTGGCAAGGAGCAATTGAACGTGCAATTCAAGACAAGTCGGATTACGACGTGCAGTTTCGTATTCTGCTGCCCGATGGAACGATCAAGTGGGTTCAAAGCGTGGGCCATCCCGTCTTGAGCACAGCGGGAGAACTCGTACAGTTCATGGGCTTCTCGGTGGACGTCACCGAGCGCAAGGTTGCCGAAGAGAAGGTTCGCGGGCAAGAGGCGGAACTCCGGCAGATGCTTGACCTCACGCCGCTGTATCTGATGGTACTTGGGTACGATGGAAGCCCGCTCTATGCCAATCGAGCGTCGCTCGATTACCTTGGCATGAGTCTGGATGAGTGGCGGCAAAAAAGTATTCGAACTGACCTTCATCCAGATGATGAGGAGCGACTCAACCGTGCGTCATCCAGTGGCTTTGCTTACGAATTGGAGTTGCGGGTGCGCAACGCTGACGGGCAATTCCGTTGGATTTTGTCTCGCTTCAACCCGCTGTACGACGAGAAGGGACAAATCACGCGTTGGTATGTCGCGAGTACGGATATTGACGACCGCAAAAGGACTGAAGAGAGGCTGCAACAGGAAAACATCGCTCTCCGCGAGGAAATCGGCAGAGCCCCGATGTTCGAAGAAACTGTTGGCACCTCTCAGCCGCTGAGAGCCGTTCTTTCGCAAATTGACAAAGTCGCCCCAACGAACTCGACCGTTTTGATCACAGGAGAGACAGGTACTGGCAAAGAACTCATCGCCCGGTCTGTCCACCAACGCTCAGAGAGATCGGAGCACGCTTTCATAAGTGTGAACTGTGCCGCATTTGCGCCAGCACTGATTTCCTCGGAACTATTTGGCCATGAGAAGGGGGCCTTCACTGGAGCCACTCAGCGCCGACTCGGCCGCTTTGAACTGGCCGTCGGCGGAACGATTTTCCTGGACGAAGTGGGCGAACTGCCCCCGGACACTCAAGTCGCGCTTTTGAGAGTCCTCCAAGAACGGGAATTCGAGCGGGTAGGAGGCACCCAGTCCATCAAGGCCGACGTTCGTGTCATCGCCGCAACGAATCGGGATCTGCGCGCAGCCGTCGCTAATGGTTCCTTTCGCAGTGATTTGTTCTACCGCCTTCAGGTTTTCCCGATCGAGATTCCTCCCCTTCGCGAGCGAAGAGAGGACATTCCTTTGCTAGTGGAGTACTTCATCGACCGCTACGCGCGCAAGTCCGGTAAGACCATCAGGCACGTGAACAAAAAGACGCTCCAACTGCTCCAATCGTATCCTTGGCCTGGAAACATCCGTGAGTTACAGAACGTTATCGAACGTTCCGTGATCCTTTGCGAATCAGACGTTTTTTCTATTGACGAAAGTTGGTTGCATCTGCCGCTTCCCGCAACAGAGTCGAATCGCCACATTGAGCTCCCTCGAAGACTCGAAGCGCAAGAGAAGGACATGATTGAGGAGGCTCTAAAAGAGAGCCGTGGACGTGTGTTTGGACCCACGGGGGCCGCGACGAAGTTGGGGATTCCCCGGTCTACGCTGGAATCTAAGATCAAGGCGCTGAAAATCGACAAGAACCGCTTCAAGACGAATCCAGAAAGTTGAGGGCCTCTAGGTAAGCGCAAGTTCAATACTCACTAAATCTTCGCCGACTTCCAGCGGGCTCTCCAGACGCCTTTTTTCCACTAGGGAGCGGAGTTGTTGCCGTAACCTTCTCCCGAATACCATGCGGCACTTATGGAATCTTTATGGAGTCCTCAGGACTTTCTCAGGGGTGACTCGCTAACGTGCTGCTGGGACATTTCCGCTCGTTGCATCCGAGTAGGGCGGATGGAATCCTGCGTGCTCGGCAACAAGGCCCCCATGTGCCAGGTCGGCCGCAGGCAAGGTGCGCGAACAGCGCCCCTACAAAGAGGTAGCGAGGTTGCGGAAAAGCAGTTAGGGTAACGGGCAGTTTCACACTGGATTGGCTGGCGCCCCTCAGGTTGGTCGCTGTGTCTCGCCGGAGCGACTCGGGTAGACTCCGCAAATTTTGACCCCGTGATCGAGCGATCGAGCGAAACTCCGTCAGAATTGCTCAATCGCGGAAGAGGAACCAATGCTCGACATCGTTTTTATCGGCGCGACTGTGCTTTTTGTGGCGGTCGCCATTCTGTATGTCCGCGGCTGCGAGAGGCTGCGATAGGAGCAACTCCATGAACGCCGCTAACGTGATATTGCTAACGGTTTGTGTGCTCCTCGGTGGCTATTTGCTGTATGCCCTGCTGAAGGCGGAGAGGTTCTGACAATGACAGCGAATGGCTGGCTTCAAATTCTCCTCATGCTTGGAGTGATTCTTGCCATCACCAAGCCGCTCGGCGTCTTCATGGCACGGGTGTTCAATCGCGAAAAGACGTTTCTTGATCCCGTCTTGCGGCCGGTCGAGAAACTCGTTTATCGGCTGATCGGCGTGGACGACCAGCACGAGATGCGCTGGACCGAATATACCGTCGCGATGTTGTTGTTCAGCGGCGCGTCCATGATTTTCCTCTATTTGATGGAGCGTACGCAGCAGTGGCTCCCCTTTAATCCTCAGAAGATGGTCAATGTGCCGCCCGCACTGGCCTTCAACACCGCGGCATCGTTCACCACGAACACCAACTGGCAAAACTATAGTGGCGAATCGACCATGAGTTATTTCACCCAAATGGCCGGTCTGGCATATCACAATTTCACTTCGGCGGCGACTGGCATTGTTCTGGCACTGGTGATCATTCGCGGCCTTTCGCGCAAGGAAACCGACAAACTCGGTAATTTCTGGGTCGACATGACTCGCTGCCTGCTCTGGGTTTTGCTCCCCCTCTGCCTGGTGGGCTCGCTGGTGCTGGTGTCTCAGGGAGTCGTCCAGAACCTGAAGCCGTACACAACGGTTGCGCTTACCGAACCGCAGACCGTGCAATTAACCGGCGCCGACGGCAAGACCTCGACGCAAGTCGTAAACCAGCAGGTGATCGCCCAAGGGCCGGTGGCATCACAGGAAGTAATCAAGGAATTGGGCACCAACGGAGGCGGCTTTTTCGGCGCCAACAGTGCGCACCCTTTCGAGAATCCCACGCCTTTTTCGAACTTTTTTGAGCTAGTGTTGATCTTCGCGATCGCCTCCAGCCTCACCTACACCCTGGGCCGCATGACCGGCTCGCCGCGGCACGGCTGGGCGGTCTGGACCGCGATGGCGGTTCTGTTTCTGATGGGAGTGACGACCGCCTATTGGGCTGAGGCCAAGGGAAACCCGATGCTCGCGGGCGTGGATCAACAATCCAGCGCAATCCAACCCGGTGGCAACATGGAAGGCAAGGAAGTCCGGTTCGGGATCGCGAACTCCGCGCTGTTTGCCACTATGACTTCGGACACGAGTTGTGGCGCAGTCAACAGCCAGCATGATTCGTTCACGCCCTTGGGCGGCATGGTTCCGATGATCAACATCATGCTTGGGGAGGTCGTTTTTGGCGGCGTCGGTTCCGGACTCTATGGCGTAGTGGTCTTCGTGATCCTCGCGGTCTTCATCGCCGGATTGATGGTCGGGCGAACTCCCGAGTATCTCGGGAAAAAAATCGAATCCTTCGACGTAAAAATGGCCATGCTGTCGATCCTGATCATGACCTTCGTGATTCTCGGTTTCTCTGCGGTTTCGGTGGTGCAGCCATTTGGCACGTCGAGCGTCTCCAATCCAGGGCCCCACGGGCTCTCGCAGGTCCTTTACGCGTATACATCCATGGTTGGCAACAATGGCTCCGCCTTCGGCGGCCTGAACGGCAACACGCCTTGGTACAACACCAGCGGAGCGGTGGCCATGTTGCTGGGCCGATTCTTCATGCATATCCCCATACTCGCCATCGCGGGGAACCTGGCGAAGAAAAAGATTGCTCCGGAATCTGCGGGAACGTTCCCGGTCACCGGCCCACTTTTCGCGTGTTTGCTCGTTTCCACAATTCTCATCGTGAGCGCGCTCACGTTTTTCCCGGCACTCAGTCTGGGGCCGATTCTCGAGCATCTGCTGATGTCCGCAGGCAAATCTTTCTGAGGTTTCTATGGATCCCGTCGCCCAGGTAAGAAGACAGTCCCTCACCGACACGAAAATTCTCGCTCGCGCGGTGACCGACTCGTTTCGCAAATTGGACCCCCGCACGATGGTCAAGAACCCCGTTATGTTCGTGGTGGAAGTGGGTGCTGTCCTGACCACCGTCCAGCTGGTCTGGAATGCGCTTCATCACGCGGGTCAGCTTGGCTTCGGCCTGCAGATCACCCTTTGGCTCTGGTTCACCGTCCTTTTCGCCAACTTTGCTGAAGCCATGGCCGAAGGTCGGGGCAAGGCACAAGCCGACACCCTACGCAAGTCGCGGGCAGAGACCCAGGCTCGCCGTCTGAAAAACGACGATACCGTGGAGAGTGTGCCCAGCTCGAAATTGCGTTTAGGTGACATCGTCGTTGTCGCTGCCGGAGACTTCATTCCTGGCGACGGTGAAGTAATCGAAGGTGTCGCCTCCGTGGATGAATCGGCAATTACCGGAGAGTCGGCACCAGTGATCCGCGAATCCGGCGGAGATCGCTCGGCAGTCACCGGCGGAACGCGAGTACTTTCCGATGAGATCAAGGTGCGCATCACTTCCAATCCGGGCGAAACCTTTCTGGACCGCATGATCAAGCTCGTTGAGGGAGCATCTCGGCAAAAAACACCCAACGAGATTGCCCTCAACATCTTGTTGGCCGGTCTCACCATCATCTTTCTTCTTGCTGTCGTGACTCTCCAGCCCTTTGCCATCTACTCCGGTGCTCCGCAGAACATCTTCGTCTTGGTGTCGCTCCTGGTTTGCCTGATTCCCACGACCATCGGAGGGCTGCTGTCTGCTATCGGCATTGCCGGCATGGACCGCATGATTCAGCGAAATGTGATCGCCATGTCTGGCCGTGCCGTTGAAGCATCGGGCGACGTGGATGTGCTGTTGCTCGACAAAACCGGGACCATCACTCTCGGAAACCGCGCCGCTACACAATTCTTTCCGGCGGCTGGCGTCGAAGAGGCTTACCTCGCCGATGCTGCGCAGCTTTCTTCGCTGGCCGATGAAACTCCTGAGGGACGCTCCATTGTTGTGCTGGCAAAGGAGCGCTACAACCTCCGCGGCCGCGATCTCTCAACCCACTCCGCGACTTTCATCCCGTTCTCGGCACAGACCAGGATGTCTGGCGTCGACATCGATGGTCGGGAAATCCGCAAGGGCTCTCTGGAGGCCATCAGCCGTTTGTGCGGCACTCGTGGCAACGGCATCCACGCTGACACCCAGGTTTGTGTTCGCGAGATTTCGAATGCGGGAGGAACGCCTCTGCTCGTTTGCGAGAACGGCCGCGTGCTGGGTACGATCGCGCTTACCGACATCGTCAAGGGCGGCATGAAAGAGCGTTTCGACCAGCTTCGCGCCATGGGAATTCGTACCATGATGATCACCGGTGACAATCCGTTGACGGCGGCCGCCATCGCCCGCCAGGCCGGGGTCGACGATTTCCTGGCCGAAGCGAAGCCCGAAGACAAGATGGCGCTGATCAAGCGCGAGCAGGCCAAGGGGAAACTCGTAGCCATGACTGGCGATGGCACCAATGACGCCCCGGCGCTTGCTCAGGCTGACGTTGGAGTCGCCATGAATACCGGCACCCAAGCCGCCAAAGAGGCCGGGAACATGGTCGACCTCGATTCCAACCCGACAAAACTCATCGAAATCGTCGAAATCGGCAAGCAGCTTCTGATTACTCGCGGTGCGCTCACCACATTTTCCGTCGCGAACGACGTGGCCAAGTATTTCGCGATTATTCCCGCGATGTTTGCCGGGGCATTCCCGCAATTGAATGTCCTCAACGTGATGCGCCTGGCGACGCCGCAATCGGCGATTCTATCGGCCGTCATCTTCAATGCGCTGATTATCGTTGTGCTGATCCCACTCGCCTTGCGAGGCGTAGCGTATCGGCCGCTGGGAGCGGCAGCGCTGCTGCGCCGCAATCTGTTGCTCTATGGCCTCGGCGGGGTCATCGCGCCATTCATCGGCATCAAGCTCATTGACGTGCTGCTCTCATATCTCCGATTTATCTGAGAGGCTTTCATGAAGAAGAATCTCCTCATTGCCATCTGGTTCACTTTGGTGACCACCGTCATATTCGGCGTCATCTATCCGCTTGCGATCACCGGCCTGGCACAGGTTTTCTTTCACGATCGCGCCAATGGACAGCTCATCGAGAGAGACGGAAAGCTCGTCGGCTCCAGAATCATTGGCCAGGCGTTCACCGGGCCGGCCTATTTTCACTCGCGTCCCTCCAACGCTGGAAGTGGATACGATCCCATGTCGAGTGGCGGCTCGAATCTGGCGCCCACGAACAAGAATTTGATTGAGCGCGTGAAGGGCGACGTGCAAAAACTTCAGGGCGAGAACCCAACCGCTCCGATACCTGTCGACTTGGTGACAAGCTCAGGTTCCGGTCTGGACCCGGACATCTCTCCCGCAGCCGCTGAATTCCAGATTCCTCGCGTCGCCCACTCGCGTGGCCTGAATGAAGAACAAGTGCGGACGGTTGTGCGGAAGCACACGAGAGGGCGCGACCTGGGCGTATTAGGCGAACCACGCGTCAATGTTTTGGAATTGAATCTGGAACTTGACACCCTCCGAACCGCGCGCTGACCGTGAGAATTTGTTGGCTGCGGTCGAGGCCCTTTCGTCCGCACCCCCTGCTGCGGCTTTTCCGCTCATTTTTCGCAAGACAAACTAAATTTTCGCGCGCAGCACATCCGCCTCACCGGTCCTTCGCGTATTACCTCACGAACTCTAAATCAAGGAGTTCTGGCCAATCTGTGGCGGGCGCAGGCTGCTCTATCAATTTGCCGCTGCACGATTTCGCTTTAAGATAGGTTCTCGGAGCCCTAGGGTCCTCGAGAAGGTTAAACCCACCTCGTGGTTCGCGCTGCGTACGAGCGATGGCCGTTTCAAGAGACCACCGCTGCAGGATCAACGCGCGCGGAATGTTAAAGATCGGGAACGAAGTCGAATGAAACTCTGCCTCACGAGAGAACGGATTACTCCCCGCTGGCTCCGCGGCCTTTTGCATCGTGACTCAGCCCTCACTCCGTTCATTCTTTTTCTAGCTGCGATCTTGTCGCTTCCCACCGCCATCCACGCCCAGAGCGTCACCATCCAGGGACACATCACGGACCCGCAAACCCACGCGGTCAGCAATGCGAAGGTCAGCCTTCTTACCGGCGACGGGCGACTCGTCCAACAGATCGCGACCGCAGACGACGGCCGATTCATCTTTGCCGGCATTCCGGAGGGCAAATTAAAGCTCGAGCTACACATTGCGGGCTTCGAAGCGGTGAGTCAGCCGCTCGTTGTTCGTGCCGGAGAGCCCTTAACCTGCGATATCCAGCTGAAAATTGCGGCAACAAATGAAGAAGTCAGAGTGTCGACAGACGTGCTGGCGACAGACGTGTTCACGCCCGATCCCGCACAACGTCTGGTGATTCGAGAGGAAACGCTCGACGCCAATCCCGGCCGACCCGGAGCACCAGTCTCTATCCCAGGACTGCCCATCGAAACCGCATCCGGCGGAATCAAAGCGCCGCAGTATTTCGCCCCGGGCGTCGCCGGAGACCACGGCGAACCCATTGCCTCGTACATTCAAGTCGGGAGCTATCTCGTCTCCAACAATCTTTCCGCCAATGCCCACGGCAACGGCTACGCCGACCCCAATATTCTTATCCCCGAAGTGATCGGAAGCGTCCAGGTGGATGGAGGTGCCTTCAATGTGCGCGAGGGAAACCATTCGCAAAATCTTTCGGCGACCTACGGACTGCGCTCTCAGTTTGACCCTTTCTTCACCCTCACCGGCGATTATCGCGACCTTGACTTGGTTACAGGATTCAGTCCCAATCCCCATTCCTGGATTCTCCTGCAAGCTTCCTATGGCAACGGCTTTCTCGATCGGCTCGAGCATCGCAAACAATTCAAAGGCAACGCCTTCCGTGAGTTTACCTTCGGAAATCATAAACTCACTCTCTTCGGCTATCGCCTACTACGGGTTTTCGTATATCCCAGGCCTCGTGCCGCTGGATGTTTCTGTTCCCGGCGACACCATTGATCCACGGCAGAAGGATCAGACCCATACTGCTGAAATCGCGCTCAACGACGTTTGGCACTTGACGAGTTCCCAGCAGCTACAACTGTCCGGTTTCTTCCGCACCTACAATCTCTCGCTCTTTTCCAATTTTGGCGACGGGCTCATCCGCCAGAGCGAGTTCCGCACCGTCACCGGCAGCAACGCGACCTACGTCAAAAACTTTGGTGATTTCTTATCCCTGCTCGCCGGATTCGACTATCAGCGCGACGCTCCGCGGCGCGATAACCTGGATCACTACGATTTCTTCGACCCCGCCGAACCAAACGTGTACGGTCCATTCCAAAAAGTGTCATCCAATAACATCACCATCGGGGATCTCTCGCCCTATATTGCCGCGCAAGGCACGCTGGATCGATACTTGCATTTCTATCTCGGATGGCGACGCGACGAAATTAATTTTGGTAACGAAGACCTGCTTGTTCCAGAACACTCGTTTCAGAGCTGGGTAGGCGTCAACAATCCCAAGGCCACCGTGTCCTTCCTTCCGAACGAGCACTCCTGGTTGCCCAACGTGTCATTGAGCGGCGGGGAAGCTTTCTTCACCAACGATCCCAGAATTGGTACCGGAACAGCCCAAGGCACGCTGGTCAGCCGTTCGCACTCCTATCAACTCGTCGCCAGCAAGACCCTCGCCGGAACGGATTTTCGACTCACTCTCGGTCACACCACGACCGAGGCCTCCCTCGCGAAAATTGATCCAGATACCGGATTGCAGTTTGACGAGGGCCCAGGCCGGCTGCGTTATTTAACATTTGCAGCGCGCCACTACTTTAGCTTTGGCTTGCTGCAAGCCTCCGTGTCAAAAGCGGATGCTCGCGACTTATCCGACGGCACGCCAACGCCTGAAGCGCCCCGCCTCATTGTGGATGGTCTGGCAACGCTGGATCATCTTCCATTCCGTTTGCGCGCGCGCGGCGAATTCGAATACGTGGGAGCAAAGCCTCTGGGCGAACTCATTTCCGGTGTGCCGGCCTCCGATGCGATTGGTGTTCCAACCACAGAAGTTCGCGGCGCGCTGCTGCGTACCTTCAAACAGGGCCGAATGGACTTGGGCGTGAACTTCCTGATCGCCAAAGGCTACACCGGGCAAACCACCGAACAGCTTGAGCCCAACCCGCTGATGAGCATCGTAGGCGTGCGGCTGCGCTCTTACATCAGTGCCTCCTACACCTATCGCTTTGGCACCCACCACATGAATTAAGCGGGGATGGGTGGCCACGCCGCGAAGCTGCCCCATCTGCGCGTCCGCTAGGAATCACAACTCTCAAATCTCCCCGGTAACCTGCCATTCCCGGAAACTTTGTAAATAAAATATAAATGTTAGCGCGGCGCACATCCGAATCGCCGCTTCCTCGCGTACTACCACACGAACTCCAACCAATGGGTTCCGGTGGACCTGCAGCGCGCACAGTCTGCCTCATTAATTTGCTACCCGTCTGCGGGATTTACTCCGGGGTGTGGGCGGGTGGCAACAAACTAAAGGAGATTGCCGATGAAATGGTTACGAAGTTGCCTCGCCGCGCTCGTGGCGGTGGGGATTGCTGTGCCACCCGGCCTATTCGCTTCCAGCCACCGGGAGGCTCCCATAACCGCGCTAGACCACAAAGCGGATATCACCGACCTCTACGCCTTTGTGAGCTACGGCGCCAATCAGCAACCAAAAACAACTCCCTCCAAGGTCACCCTGATTCTCAACGTTGACCCTCTCTTGGAGCCCGCGAACGGTCCCAATTGGTTTCCGTTCGATCCCGACATCCTCTACGAGATCCACGTCGATAACAATCACGACGCTCTGGCGGATATCACCTTTCAAATCCGTTTCCAAACCCAATTCCAGATCCCGAACATACCTGTCGGGCTGGCAGGCATTGGCGACAACGGCGCGAATCAACCGGGAACCTCGAATCTCGTCGTGCCCCCGCAGATTCGCGACTTCAACAATCCTGGCCTGAATCTCCGGCAAACCTACACCGTAACCATGGTTCGCCACATCAAGGGCGACGGCGACAATGACGCGGATGACGTCGAATCCACGCAACTCACCAATTCCGACGGTTCGCCATTCTTTGCCGTGCCCACCAACAACGGTCCACGAACGATGGACTACGGCAAGCTCTTCGACGCAGGCACCTATCACCTGCAAAACGGTATTTCGGTTTTCGCCGGCACCGTGGACGATCCTTTCTTCATCGACCTCGGCGCTACGTTCGACACCGTAAACTATCGCACCCTCAGCAGCGGCATCCCCGGCGTTCTCACCGACGCGGAAGATGCCGCGAACCAGAATTTTGCCAGCGACACTGTCTCGGGCTATGCCGTCAACACCATCGCCCTGGAAGTGCCGATCCCGATGCTGACCAGCACCGGAAAAGTTGAACCCGCGACCTCCCCGGCTGCGACCATCGGCATCTGGGGAACCACCTCCAGGCCGCGCGTCACCGTTCGCAATTCTCCGAATCCGGCAAACAATTTCGGTCCCTACCGCCAGGTGCAGAGAATGGGCAACTCGCTCATCAACGAACTGGTGATCGGCATCGGCTCGAAGGACCGTTGGAGTATGGACAAGCCGGTGAACGACAAACAGTTCGCCAACTTCGACCTGGATCCAGCAATCGCGCACATCGTGGAAGCGCTGTATGGCGGAGCCTTGAAAATTCCGCCAGCACCGCGAAACGACCTGCTACCGCTGGTTACCTATGCTGCGCCAATCGCGGCACCGGGAACTCCCGCAGGGCCGATCGCAGATCTGCTGCGGCTCAACACCGGCGTTCCGGCAACACCACCCGACAGCGCCAGCCGTCTCGGCTTGATCGGAGGCGATCCCGCCGGCTATCCGAACGGGCGGCGTCTGTTTGACGACGCCGTGGACATCACGCTGCGAGTAGCGGTCGGCGGTGTCTTGGTTCCCGGCTTCAACGTCTTCCCCAACAATCGCCTCGGCGACGGAGTGAACGTGAACGACGTGCCTTTCCGGACGCAATTCCCATTCCTCGCGGATTCGCCGAGCGGCCGTAATCGCCGCCACATCGATCCAGGAGAGCCCGGAGGCGGGCCCGTGTCGTAAATGCTCTAACCCGCGGCCGCGCGGCGAAATCCGCGCGGCTTCGGACTTCGTTCGAAGCGAAAAGGGGAAAAGAAAATGAAAAATCTGGGTCTGGCAGTTCTCTCGCTCATTCTGGCGCCCGCGATCTACGCACAGGCGCCGCTCAAATCGGCCACTCCCGCCGAGCAGAAAATCGCGTGGGCAGAGGCAGCCATCAAAGCGCATCCGGATCGCAGCCAACCTTACAACGAGCTCGCGGTAGGGTACGTCAACCGCGTTCGTGAGACTGCCGATCCGAGCTACTACGATCAGGCAGAGACGGCGGTTCACAAATCTCTGGAGTTAACGCCTGGCAACCTCGAAGGCCAAAAAGCGCGAGTCATGATCTTGCTCGGTCGCGGCGACTTCGCCGGGGCGCTCGATCTCGCCAAAGCCCTGAACAAGAAGACTCCGGATGACGTGTTGCTCTATGGCTTCATCGCCGATGCCGCGATCGAACTCGGCGAGTACGCCGATGCCGAGAAAGCGGTTCAGTGGATGCTCGATCTCCGCCCCGGGAATGTTCCAGCGCTCCTGCGCGGAGCTTCTCTGCGCCGCCTGTATGGCGATACCGAAGGTGCGATGCTCTTCTTCTCCCAGGCCTATCAGCAAATGCCTCCAACTCAAACCGAAGACTTGGCCTGGACATTGACCCAGATGGCGGACTTGCAACTATCAGTCGGCCACATCGATGACTCGGAAGGTCTACTTCGCTCCGCGCTTCAAAAATTCCCCCGCTATTACCTGGCCCAGGAAAGCTTGGCCCGCGTTCAAACAGCGCGGCAGCGCTATTCGGAAGCCGTGGAACTGCTCCGTCAACGCAACCTCAGTTTTCCGACCGCCGCTAGCCGTTATGCCCTGGCGGAATCCCTCGAACGCGCCGGCCAGACTTCCGAAGCAAAGGCCGCGTACCAGGAGTTTGAAACCAGCGCGCGGCGCACGATCGACTCGGCCGACAACGCCAACGAAGAACTCATTTTCTACTACCTCGCGCACGGACATAACGCCGCCGAAGCACTGCGCATCGCGCGCATCGAAATCGCCAAGCGCCACGACGTGAACACGCTGGACGCCTATGCTTGGGCGCTCTATTCCAGTGCCCACTATGAAGAGGCTCAAAAGCAGATCGCCAAAGCTCTCGCCGTGGGCGTCCGCGACGCAGCGATGCTCTATCACGCTGGAGCGATCGCCGAGAGTTTGAAAGATAGCTCCGCCGCGGCGCGCTTCTTAAAAGCGTCACTCGAACTCAATCCGTCGTCCGAGACCGCCGGCGCCGCCCGCGAAGCTCTCGAGAAGCTAGCGCCGGCTTCGGCCGGATGCCCACAACTCGAAATAGACCTGCGGCGCAGTGAGGACACCATGATTCGAAAGATTCTATTTCTGATGTTTGTGCTGATTTACCTGGCGCAACCCGCGCTGCTGCAAGCCCAGCAGAGCTCCACGAATGATCTGATCAAGACTCTGCAGTCGCGTGTCAGACGGTACCCGGAAGATCACGCCGGATACGCCGGACTCGGTGCAGCCTACTTACAGAAGGGTCGAGAAACCGGCGACGCCGCTGATTTCGAGCTAGCCAAAGGCGCGCTCGAAAAATCACTGGATCTGCTTTCGAACGACCCGGCGGCAGCCTTCGCGATGACGCAGATGGCCGTGGTCTGCATGGCCGAACACCGTTTCGACGAAGCACTCGCTTGGGCACAAAAGGCTCTGGCACTCGGTTCGGGTGATCCATCACCCTGGGCCATCGCGGGTGACGCGCTCGCGGATATGGGCGACTACGCGGGCGCAGCGGAAGCTTATTCGAAACTGGACACGCGTGTTTGGCTCCGAGGACGAGAAGCTAGCGTTCTCCTACCAGCGGGACACCCGCATGTCGTTCCTTCGATTCATCGCGGGCGACACGCAAGGCGCGATAGATCTCATGCGTAGCGCAATCCAAAAGGCGATCGAGATGCACATGCCCGCCGAGAACATCGCCTGGAGCCAATACCAACTCGGCGAAGAACTCTTCCAGGCCGGAGAAATCGCACCCGCCGAAAAGGCGTATCTCGCAGCGCTCCAGGAATATCCCGGCTACTATCGCGGCCTCGCAGGGCTAGCCAAAGTCCGCGCCGCACAAGGCAAATACAACGATGCAGCTGATCTCTTCAAAAAAGCGATCGCGGCGGTGCCATATCCGGAATATGCAGCCGCGCTGGGCGATGTGTACCGGAAAATTGGCAACGCTCAGGAAGCCGAAAAACAATACCAGCTGGTGGAGTTCATCGGCCATCTAAGTCAAATCAATCAGCAAATTCACAATCGAGACCTGGCGCTCTTCTATGCCGATCACGACCTGAAGCTCAATGAATCGCTCGAACTCGCTCGCAAGGAGTTGGAAGTCCGCCGCGACATCTATACCTGGGACGTGCTCGCGTGGTCCTTATATAAGAACGGCAAGTTTCCGGAAGCCGCCGGCGCAATCTCTCACGCTCTGGCGCAAGGAACAAAAGACGCGCAATTGTTCTTTCACGCCGGAATGATCTATGAAAAAGCTGGGGATTCGGCGAAGGCCAGAAGCTACCTGCAGCAAGCGCTGGCAACCAATGCTCACTTCAGCATTCTCTATTCCGAAAAGGCCGCCGAGACACTGGCCCGGCTGACACAAAAGGAAATCGTTGTCAGCCAGCAAGAGGCTGCCAGTGTTCGCTAAAACGCGAGTTGTTCGCCGCTTTCTAGCAGTGGCCGCGACGCTGGCCCTATTGCCCGCTCCCTCGATGGCGCATCCCATGGGCAACTTCAGTATCAGTCACTACGCAGGCATAACCGTCGAAGGCCGCTTCGTAGAAGTGCGCTATTTCATCGACATGGCCGAGATCCCCACATTCCAGGAAATACAACAGAACAGCATCGTTGCTCAGTCCAACGACCCTCGCGTGCAATCCTACTTGTCGAACCAGGCAGAAGCGTTCAAGACGAATTTGCTTCTCACCCTGAACGGCCAGCCGCTGTCACTGGAAACCACCTCACAGGACATACTTTTCTCTCCTGGCGCGGGTAATCTTCCAACCATGAAGTTCGGTCTCGTCTATCGCGCACAAGTATCCGAAGCATGCGCAGTCAACCGCTGCGAGCTCGAATATCGTGACGCGAACTTCTCCGGCCGCTTGGGCTGGAAGGAAGTCATCATTTCACCAGGTCGAGGAGTAACAATACAAAATAGTTCCGTACCTTCGCACGACCGCAGCAGCCAACTTTCGAACTATCCCACCGACTTGGTCAACAGCCCGCCCCAGGATGTTGCCGCGAAGATTGTATATTCGGTCGAGAGCTCGTCATCCGGCCAAATCACCCCGGCGATTGCACAAGCGAAGACCGCGGCTAATCCTCCAGCAGCCATTTCTCCGGCAACTCCTCACCCGGCGTCTCCTTCCCACGCCATGAAAGACGGCACAAGCCGAGACGCCGCAAAGATATCTGTTCAGGCGACGTCCCCGCCTGCGGCGACCTCTCTGCCTGCTCCGCTCAAACCTAACCACCAGAGCACGCCACGAAATTCCTTTACCGAATTGATGGCGATAAAGCAGATCAGCTTCACCATCGCATTGCTCGCCGCAGCCATCGCCGCAGGTCTTGGCGCGCTTCACGCCCTCGAGCCGGGCCACGGCAAAACAATTGTTGCGGCATACCTGGTTGGTTCCAATGGCACCGCCCGGCACGCATTGCTCCTGGGAATGATCGTCACCGCCTCGCATACGGCGGGAGTCTATTTACTCGGAGCGATCACCCTCTATGCCCAGAAATATATTCTGCCGGACCGCATCTACCCTTTCCTCGGTGTCCTGTCCGGCGTCCTCATCGCGGGGATGGGTTGCTATCTATTCTTGCAGCGCTATCTCGGTGGCGAGTTTGCGCACAAGCACGGCGACGAAATCTCCGAGACAGGAGAAGTTTCGACGGGCGGTACGCGACGGCAACCCAAAAAAGTTTTCACGCGGCAACTGCTTGTCCTTGGCATCACCGGAGGAATCGTTCCTTGTCCCGCTGCCCTGGTGGTTTTGTTAAGCGCCGTCGCTCTGCATCGCACCAGTTTTGGCCTCTTCTTGATCGTCGCTTTCAGTATCGGACTTGCGGCGGTGCTCATCGCCATGGGCTTGGCAGCGGTTTATGCCGGCAACATGATCGCCCGCCTGCGTCTGGAAGGTCCTGTCGTTCAGCGATGGCTGCCGATGGCCTCGGCGGCAATGATCATTCTGCTGGGCCTCAGCGTCGCAATACGCGGCTTGGTGTCGGCAGGTATCGTGCAAATTCGGATGTGGTCTTGATTCACGGTTCGCGCAACCTCGGAAAGCCGGCGGCTCGTTGAACCTGACCTGCTTTGAACCCGATTGTTTTGAACCCAATTGTTAGAGAGGCGAAATGTTCTCATTTGCGGCGATTCTCATTCTAAGTTTCCTTCTCGGTATGCGTCATGCCACCGATCCGGATCACGTGGTCGCTATCACCACAATCGTCACCAAGCAGCGTGGAATCGCGAAAGCGGCACTCATCGGCGCGCTCTGGGGCCTCGGTCATACCTTCACGATTTTTGTAGTCGGCACAATGATCATTCTCTTCCAGGTCGCTATACCGCCACGTCTCGGCCTTTCCATGGAGTTCGCCGTGGCGGCCATGCTGATTCTGCTCGGGATTCTGAATCTGACCGGCACTCTCCGTTGGTTGCAAGAGAGATTCACGCCGAGCACACAAGTCTCCGGCGCGTGGACACCCCGCAGCGAGCGCGACTTGGCTAAAACGCAGACCGTCGGTTCATCAGGAACGCCACAAGTTATGGGCGACACACTAAAAGACACTGCGGATGGTGTGTTCCGCGGAGTTGGGCTTTACAACTTTCTGCGGCCATTGGTCATTGGCATCGTACATGGTCTCGCGGGTTCCGCGGCGGTGGCTCTTTTGGTTATGACCACGATCCGCGATTCCTGGTGGGCTATCGCCTATCTGCTTCTTTTTGGCGTAGGTACAATCGCCGGGATGACGGTGATCACCGCGGTAATCGCCATGCCCTTTGCCTTTACCATTAAGAGGTTTTCCGGGTGGAACCGCAGCATGGCGGTCGCCTCAGGGCTATTGAGTCTGGGTTTTGGCTTGTTCCTTTCGTACCAGATCGGCTTTGTCGACGGCCTCTTCACTCTCCACCCGCACTGGACCCCGCGTTGACGCTGATTTTTTCTCATACTCGACTGCCGGTAACCTGTCCTGCTCAGGTCAGCAACTGCTTGAGGTCCGCGGTGGCGTTTGACTGTGTGCCGCGTGGCCATGATGGACCGATTGCGACGGCTTCGTTGTGGCCTTCAAACCAGACCAGGAAGCTGGATTGTTCGGCTCCGGTTAGTCTTTGCTGGTTCAGCCAGTTGTAATAGGCACCGAAATCGCCGTCGACCAGGGAGCCTACGGGATCGAGTTCCGCAGGCTTTGTGCTGTCGGAAATCATCTCGTTCATGGGCTTTTGTTTTTGCCGAGGAGCGAAACGCACCAATAGGGTTAGCGGTTGGGCGCGGCGAAGGGCTTCGCGTGCGGTCCACTGAGCAAACGTTGTGGCGAAAATTTGTGTCCCCGAGCCTTCCGTTAACACTTTCAGTCGAAACCGCTCCATCACCGGGTCGGCCTTTTGGCCGGGCATCGCGTTCAAGCCTAGATCCTCGGGACGCATGCGCGCCATCAGCGAGCGCAACGCTTCCGGGCCCATGCCGGGGCGCTCGATTTCGGCGCGCATCTTCGCGCTCAAAGCAGCTCGTGCAGGTTCCAGCGCATGGTACGAGACGCACGTTAGCGCGGGATCGTACTTCGTCTCCTGGCCACCGTCGATATACCAGTGCGCGTACAGAGCGGGATGCGCTTGCGCTCGCGCAGCGACCGCGTCCAGCAAAAATTGCAGACCGTTTTCGGGATTGACGTGATTAAAGTACGCGCCGTGGGCCCGAAGCTTTCTGAAAAGAGGCGCATCATACGTCTCTACGCCCTTTCCCACGACGGTGATGCCCAGTCGCGGTAGTGGCGGCGGATCGGGTGGTGCGACTGCACGCAAACGCTCGGCGTATCCAACGGCGGCCGCGCGGAATGCATCCTGCTGGTGCGTGCTCCAAAGGTAGGCCGAAAACTGTTCCACATATTGCGCGGGTGCATTCACCCAGTCGGCGTTTTCGAGTTGGGAGGAGAGGTGGATTTGCGCGAATCCTTGAAACCATTCCCTGGTCTGTTCGGGAGAAAGGGAAGCGAGATTTGCGAGTTCTCTTTCAACCGCCTTGCGCTCGACGGGAAACTTGAAATCGTATTCGATGACTTCCCGCAACAGGCTGGGGAGAAAGCTCAGCGGCAGTCGTTGCAACGCGGCGATGTAGTTTGTGGCCAGCTTTCGAGCTTCCGGCGGGTAGCCGCTGAATTTGTCGGGCTTGAGATCGGCGGGAAGCATTACAAAAGTTCCGGTATCGGCTTGCCTTGCGCGAGCGTCGCCGAGAATCCCATCATGGAGCCGAGCGTGGGAACGAGATCGGTCGATTCCGTCGCGCGATCGTAGACCACGCCTTCGCGAACGCCTGCGCCCATGGCCATCAACCAGGTGGTGCGAGAGAGCGCATCACCGGTGCGATGATGCTGAAATCCGTTGCCGCCGGCGTCTTCGTCCGCGTCGCGCCCGAAGTCCGGCAGGATAAACAGTGTGGTGTTGCCAGCGTATTCGGGCTCGGTCTGAATGGTCTTCCACAATTCCGCGCAGAGACGGTCGGTGCGCTTGATCCCATCTATATAAAGGGAATAGGCTCCGGCATGCGCGATGTCGATGTCGTGCATGGTGATCCAGAGGAGACTCGGCGCAACCTGGCGCATCAACTGCCGCGCGATGTAGACGGAAAGTTCATCGGGACTGGATAAGGTGAGCGCGTGCGCCTTGAAGTCGTCTACCGAGAGCTTCAGCATCATTGCCAACTGTTGCAATTCAAAGTCGTTGCCGGCAAGTTCGGGCGTATAGAACGGAGTTTCGTAGTTATCGCGCAGCAGATGTTCGTAGTCTTTGCCGCCGCTGCCGCCGGTGGCCGCGGTCAGCAGGTGTTTGGGCAGAATCACGCGCGCGCCCATTCCGGCACCGTAGGAACGGTTGCTGCTTTCGCCGATGCGGTTGAAGCCGTTGCTAGGAGCGATGACCCAGGCGTCCGAGGCCGGGCGGTGCAAATCCTTGCGGAAGTACTCGAAAACGGTGGGATGCTCCGGCGAAACGGCGGCAAAGTTGTTGAACGTTTCGTAGGCGCCGGTGGCGAGGCTAGCAGTGGCAACGTAATGTCCGAGGATGCCGCGATTCACGACTTGTGTGAAGAAAGTGGATTGCGGAATCATCTCGCGCATCAGGTGCGGAATATTCTCTTGCCCCTCGGGCGCAAAGGTTTCCTGATCGCGCGCACCCCCGCCGAAAGTGATGACCACTACTTTCCTTTTTTTCATGGCGGCGCCGGCCAAAGCGATTGGGGAGTGGAGCAGTGTGCTGCCCAACGCAACGCCAGCGGCAGAGCGCAGGAAGTCGCGGCGGGTAAAGGCGAGCTGGCGCGCGATCTCCCGAGGATTTGCGGGGTCCATCGCGAACCGGCCAGCGCGACCTGTGAGAGCAAATTGAGAGCGAGAATTCATGAAAGAACCAACGGTAGTAACCTTAGAAACTATGTCCCGGCAGCCACAAAGTCAACCGTAGAGGACACTCGCCGAGGGCTGGATCCGGCAGGACCACGGCCGTAAACTCGCTGCCACCCCCTCCCGGTTTTTCGTAAGTATTCATTCTAAGGGACTTAAAGGTCATTAGAATCAATACTCGCGCAAGTGCGGATTCTAAAGGACTTACGGGCGTAGCTTGTTCATCCAAGGGTAACTGCCAAGGGTACCGAGACTCTTGGGTAGCTTTAGGGTCGGCGTGGCGGGCAAGCATGGTTCGCGGAGCACGGAGGAATCGTGCCAGAGTTTAACCAGCATTATACTATATTGTTACTAGTTGTCAAGAGTTATCCTATAAGTGGCCTGGAATCTTCAATTTCGCGATTTCGGGCGGTATTCGCGCGGAAGCTCCGGACAGCCCGTTTCGGGCCCAAGTGAGCAACGCTCACCGGACGCCGTAAGTCTCCGCACGTAACTCTCGCCCCCCTGTTTTCGTAGTCTCTCCCCAGAAACTCGTGCTTTTTAGGCTGCTGGAACTCGGATGAGCTGATATCCCAGGCTCGCGGCTTTCCTGTTGAGCTGCTTGATCTGTAACTGCCGGTGCTGCGCCTGGTAGAGTGCCGCTCCTTTGTCGACGTATTTCATCCCGTAACAGAGCATGCGGTAGACCAAGCGGGCCAGCTTCGCTGCCATGGCCTTGATGGCGACGGGAGCCCCTAACCTGGTTCTGAATCGACGGAACTGCGCTCCCAGATAGGTATCGCTTAGCCGCAAGGTGCTGGCCGCCATCTTTAAAGCAATGGTCACCCTGTTGTTGGTTGGCAGCCGCCCTTTCCCAATGACCTTGTTCCCGCTGATGCGATTGTCTGGACACAGCCGCAACCAGGAAACGAAATGGTCCTCAGTCACCCATTTGCTCATATCCCATCCTGCTTCGCTGAGGATCGTCGCCGCGGTCATAACATCGATGCCGTCGATCCGGGTTAGGTCCGTACCGCTCATGCGAAACAACCCTGTTCGCAAGTCGAACTGCGGCTTATTCCCACTCTTTTTCTTGCGTCGTCCCTTGCGCTTTTCTTCCGGCAGAGGGGCACCCTGACTCCGATCCTCTCTCTGCTCGAGATAGTGGTTGAGCTGCCGATCGCACTCGGCCATTTGCTTCTGGCAGAACTCATAACCATCCTGCTCCTGCTTCAGCACAAACAGCAGGTCTTCTTGCCAGTTGCCCTCCAGACTCCGCGCAATCTGCTCCTCGCTCGCCTTCACCCGAGAATTACGAAACGCAGCCAACTTATGGGGATCGCGTTCGCCTCCCAGAATGGCCTTGATGATTGCCTGCCCGGTCACTCCGCTCACATCGCTCAGCACATTGGCCAACTGGATATTCATCTGCGTCAGCGCTTTCTGCATCCGCTGGATGTGCCGGCCCGCACTCTGCACGAGATCATTCCGTTGCCGCCAGTAGGTCCGCATCCTGCGAATCTCCTGCGATGGCCGAAACGAATTTCGCAATAGCCCATACGTGTGCAGCTTCATCAGCCATTGACTCTCCTGCACGTCGGTTTTGCGACCAGGCAGATTCTTCGTCTCCCGGGCATTCACCAGGTACACTTCCAAACCCGCTTGTTCGAGAATGTCGAATACTGCGATCCAATACACGCCCGTTGATTGCATCGCGACGGTCCGAATCCCGCATTGCTTCAGCCAATCCGCCATCGCTTTCAGCTCGGCGGTGGTGCACCCGAAGCGCCGTACCGGTTGGCTGTCCCGACTCGGCGGCACCGCCACATAGTGGGATTCGTTGCCGATATCAATGCCTGCGGCATCGGGATGTACCACCTCCAAGCTAATATCTTCGCTTTGGATTTTCCGCATCGTCTCCCGCCGTTGCTTGCGGTTCATCTCTCGCCAATGGCGTTGGGTTGGATGGCCGGTTGCTTTCTTGGTTTTCTCCTGTGGCTTGGGTTTCATGCTAACCTTCCAGCGTTGAATTCAACTTGGCCCGGCCCGGTCGGCGAAACCTACTCAGTCTCCCCAGCGGGGTCGGGCCGTTCTCCTTTTCAGGACAACGCCGCCACCATCTACACAATCGCCAATACCGGAGCCATGCTTAGTGTCGGGCAGAAACGCTCCAAAGAATTTGTGGCCTTAACTGCCGAGCCAGGTTGTGACTGAGATTCTAACTGCGACAAGGCCGCGC
The DNA here is from genome assembly GCA_963832615.1 of uncultured Acidobacteriota bacterium. Taxonomy (GTDB): domain Bacteria; phylum Acidobacteriota; class Terriglobia; order Acidiferrales; family UBA7541; genus Acidiferrum. The sequence continues at coordinate 55,651 of CAWHVA010000010.1, read as the reverse complement.
CTGCCCCACGCCATCGAGCTCTGACAGAGTTTCAGGGTCACATAACCACCCCAACGGGGTGGCTCGTGCTTAGAGATGGTTCCATCAACTTTGGCGGGTCAACACTGCAAGCAGCTGAATTTGATAGAGTAACTGGAGAAATCCTCTCTAACCTCATGCTCGCTGTTAGCGACAATTTTGCCCAGTGCTTCGGTGCCCTGCGGGGGCACAAGCTCCGCGCTTCCCTGACAATGCTGGGACTGACGATGGGTGTGGCCACGCTCATAACGGTGATGACCATCGTGCAGGGCGCCAACCTTTACGTAGAGCAGAAGGTCGCCAACCTGGGGACGAACGTATTCCAGATCGCGCGCACGCCATTTGCGGTGACGGACTTCAACATCATCATCAAATCGCTAAAGTTCAAGAAGATTGAAGCCGAGGACATGGCCGCGATCGCCGAAGCATGCCGCGCTTGCGAAGTAGTGGGAGCCAGCACCAGCACCAGCGTCCGAGCGCGATCGGGCGACAAAGAGCTGCAGGACGTAAACCTCTATGGCCAAACCTCAAACATGGTAGACGTGGACTCGCGAGCGGTCGAATTCGGCCGGTACTTCAGTTCATCCGAAGCGGAACATAGGGCCAACGTTTGCCTGATCGGCGACACGCTGGTGCGGGAACTATTTGCCGGCGTGGACCCGATCGGGAGATCCCTGCGTATCGCCAACGATGAATTTATGGTAGTGGGAGTAATGGAAAAGATCGGCAGCGTTCTGGGGCAAGACCAGGACAACTTTGTGACCGTTCCGCTGCCGGTGTTCCTGCGAATTCAGGGCATTCATTCCAGCATCACCATTAACGTGAAGACCACCACAGCGAATTTTGAAAAGGCACAGGACCAGGCCCACCTGATCTTGCGCTCGCGCCGCCATCTTACGGGAAATATGGAGGATGATTTCTTCATCGGTACCAAGGAAAGCTACATGGCTTTGTGGCGCAGCATCAGCTCGGCGTTTTTCGGCGTGTTCATCATGGTCAGCGCGATTTCCGTGGTCATCGGCGGCATCGTGATCATGAACGTCATGCTGGTGAGCGTGACCCTGCGACGGAGGGAAATTGGCGTGCGACGCGCGGTGGGCGCGACCCAGGGCGACATCCTGCATCAGTTCATGCTGGAAAGCGTGATGCAATGCATTGCCGGGGGGCTTGCCGGGATATCCGTGGGATTCCTGGTGGCGCTGGTGTTGCGTACCTATACGCCGTTCCCAGCCTCGGTTCAGACGTGGGTGGCGATAATGGGAGTGATTCTCAGTTCGGCGGTAGGACTGTTCTTCGGAATCTATCCAGCAATGAGAGCGTCGCGACTGGACCCGGTTGTTGCGTTGAGGTCGGACTGATGGCACTGATGACACTCGCTCAGGCTCGGGAGAATTTTCTGGCCGCGATGGAGACGCTGCGTTCGTCCAAGGTGCGCTCGGCGTTAACGGTGCTCGGCATCGTCATCGGGGTATCCTCGGTGATTTCCATGGCGGCCATCATCCAAGGTCTGAACAAGTTTGTGCAGGGCAGAGTGGAATCCCTCGGATCGCGCACGTACTTTCTGACTCGATTTCCCCCAGGCCAGGACCCCGCACACATGCCGGAACGCATCCGCACGCGCAGATATATCGAATACAGCTATGCCGACTTCATTCGCCAAGCCGCTCCCGACGTGCGAAACGTGAACACCATTGGCACGCGCGGATTTTTCTTTGGGGACAGCAATCTGATTACCAGCGGAGACCATAGCGTCGAGAAAGTCATCGTGCGCGGGGCCGAGCCGGAGTACACGGAGGCGATTCCATTGTTTGCGATCGAGCGAGGCCGCTTTATCAGCGCCTTCGACGAGGAGCATGCGCGTGCGGTGGTGGTGCTGGGCGCGGCCATCAGCGAATCGCTGTTCCCCAATACGGACGCTATGGGCAAGACCGTGCGCATCAATGGCGCCGCGTACGAAGTCATCGGCGTTTTCGAGCACGATCAGGGATTGTTTCTGGGTCCGGGAGTGGATATCTTCGCGATCATCCCGCTGAGCAATTTCAAGAAGCAATACCCGGAGGCCAAGGAATTGATTCTGCTATTCACGGTTCCCAAGGATGTAAACGTGGACATGGCGCAAGGTGAAGTCATTCAGGTGATGCGCCGTTTGCGGCGTGTTCCTCCCGAAAAAGGCAATGATTTCGAGCTGAGCTCGCCGGACTTTCTGAGCAACTTGTGGAATCAACTCACCGGTGCGTTGGTGATCCTGACTACGGTAATCAGCTCCATCGGTTTGCTGGTCGGCGGGATCGGCGTAATGAACATCATGCTCATCTCCGTGACTGAGCGCACGCAGGAAATCGGCGTGCGCAAGGCCATCGGCGCGCGGCGCGCGGACATACGTTTGCAGTTCCTGCTGGAAGCGGTGGTCCTTACGCTGGTCGGAGGCATAATCGGCATCTTGATCGGGTCAGGCATATCCACACTAGTGCGCACTCTCGCGCCTTCGATTCCTGCCACGCTGTCGTACCTGTGGGTGTCAATAGGTTTCGTGATATCGGTCGGCGTAGGCGTGTTCTTCGGCTATTATCCCGCAAGCGTGGCGGCCAACCTCGATCCCATCGATTGCCTACGGTACGAGTAAAGATCCTGACGCTGCACCGCGGAAACCCTAGACAGAGCGACACTCAAGGCTCTCGGTTACGGGAGTTTTTGAACTGTGAGGGCCGCATGTCCGGAGAACCCTCGACGTATCACATCTGCTCCGACACGATGTATGGTGCGCGATAGGTGCCGCGGAGTAGCGTGTTAGCTTCGTCGTCGTTGACGACTTGTTCTGTTGCGGCGTCAAATTTCAGGGTGCGGCCGAGGCGGTATGACGCGTTGGCCAAGTGCACCAGGGTTGTGGAGATGTGGGCTTCTACGATCGGAGAATGAATGTCCTCGGCGCGGCGGCTGCGGACGCAGTCGATGAAATTGGCGTAGTGGTCGCCGGAGGCTTTGCCGTGCGGGCCTGGCTCGACTTCGTCGGTGACCCACGTTTTGTAGGCGTCGTAACCATCGATGGCCAGATAGCCGTTTGATCCGTAGAAAATATTGCCGACCGTGTTGGTCTTGGCGTCTTTTGGCCCGAGGGATTGCTGCGAGCTCGCAGGCTTTTTGTCGGCTGGCTTTTTTGCGGTGTCGGATGCGGTGAGTCCGGCGGGAGGCACAGCACTCGCACCGTACGCGCCGGTGCCGATTTCTGCTTCGTGATTGGTGATCCAGTGGCGAACTTCGAGCTCCATCATTTTGCGCTTGCCATCTTTCCCTTCGAAAATGAAAGTCGCGTTTAGAGTGTTGGGCGTTTCCTGATCGTCTTCGAACATGAAGTGACCACCCATGGCGGAGACCGATGTAGGGAAGCCTACGCCTAGTCCGGCGCGGGCGATGTCGATTTCGTGGATGGCCTGATTGCCGACTTCGCCGTTGCCGGTGTCCCAGATCCAGTGCCAATTGTAATGAAAGCGATTGCGCGTGAAGGGCTTAAGCGGGGCTGGACCGGTCCAGAGATCGTAGTGGACCCCGGCGGGAACGGGTTCTTCGGTCGCGTGACCGATCGACGGCCGCCACTTGAAGCAGAGACCGCGAGCCATGTAGACGTCGCCGATGGTGCCGTCTTGCAAATGCTTCATGGCTTCCAGCATGCCGGGGTTGGATCGCCACTGGCTGCCATGCTGGCAGATGCGGTTGTATTTTTTTACGGCGCGGACGAGTTGGCGGCCTTCGAACGTGTTGTGCGAGCACGGTTTTTCCACGTAGACGTCTTTCCCAGCCTGGCACGCCCAGATGGCCATCAGCGAATGCCAGTGATTGGGAGCGGCGATGGAGATGGCGTCAATCTCTTTGTCTTCGAGAAGCTTGCGCACGTCGACGTAGGACTTGGGCTTGGGCAGGTTCATCTTCTCGACGTCGCCGATACGCTGACTCAAAATCGTTTCATCGATGTCGCAGAGCGCGACGATTTCCGTTCCGGGGACACGGGGAAAGCCTTTGATGTGATCGGTGCCGCGGCCTCGAACACCGCAGATGGCTACGCGGACACGATCGTTGGCGCCGAGGATTTTGCCGCCTAGCGCGAGCGCTGCCGCACCTGCGGTGATGGCTTTGCCGGTGGTCTTCAGGAATTCACGACGTTCGATGGTCATACTTGCCGCCTTTGCGTTGGAAGGAATTTCGTCCGGCGGCATTATATCCCTGTCGCGCGCCCAGAGGACACGGAGCTTATGGTCCGCGGCGCTTGAATTGTCAGAACGATTGCGTGAAGTTTTCTGAAGGAACGTGCTCCGCGGCGACCAGCGTTGCCGGGGTTGACGGCTTAGGGTGAGCGTGGTTCAGGGTTTTGCGGTGGCGTTGTCTTTGGCGGAGTAGACGAATTGGCGGACTTCGGCGCGTTGTTTGTCGAGGTCGGCTAGATGTTGGGCGCGGAGTTGCTGATATACCTGCAGCTCTTGCTGGGCGCGGTCCTTTTCGCCGGTGCGGACGTAGGCTTGGCCGAGGCGATAGTGGGCGTCGGCTAAATCCGAGTTGAGTTCAAGGGCGCGCCCGTAATGCGGGATGGCATCGGCGTATTTAGATTGATCGGAATAGAGATTGCCCAGTTGGAGTTGGGCTTCGGCGAGGGTGGGGTCTAGTTCGATGGATTTCGTGAGCAGTAATTCGATCTGGTGGAGATCGAGGCTGGGATCTTGAGCGCGCTTTCCCTTCCACAGGCTCATCGCGTAGTAATAGAGGGCGCGACCGTTGCGCGGCTGGAGGTCGGCGAAACGGCGAAATCGCTTGATGACTTCGTCGGCCTGGCCGGGCGAACTGTCGTAGGCGCGGGACAAGAAAGGATAGATGCGGGGATCCGACGGACTCAGGTCTGCGGCGTGCAATAGGGAGACGACGGCGTCGTCATATTTGCCGAGGGAGTAGAGAGCCATGCCGAGGCCGATGGCCAGCCGGGAGGATTGCGGATAGCGCTCGGTGGCCTGGCGGAAAATTTCGATGGAGGGCTCCAGCGTGCGATGGACCAGGAGTTCGCTGGCCCAATCGAAGAGGTTGCTCTCGCTGGGGTCCATGTGCGCGGCGATTTCGAATTCGTTGGCGGCGGCGACGAAGTTGCCATCTTTTTCTTCGATTTCGGCGAGCAGGTTGTGTAGCTCGGCGGTGTTTTTTTGTTGCAGCAGTGCGTGGATCAGTTCACGCGCGTCTTTCGTGTGACCAGTTAACAGGTACGCGAGGGAGAGGTCGTAGCCGTTGTCGTAAGAGGAGCGATCGATGCGCTGGGCTTTCTCGAGGAACGGCGTGGCTTCAGCGATCTTTCCCGAGCGAACGTAGGCTTCGCCGAGATTGTGGTTCGCGTCGAAATTTTCGGGTTCGAGTTGTGCCGCTTTGCGGAACTGCTCTTCGGCGGGGCCGAGTTTTCCGAGGCGCGACAAATTGGCGGCCAGGTTGGTGTGCGCCGCGGCGGAATTGGGGTTGAGGCGCACGGCCTTTTCGAGGTACTCGCTGGCCTTGGCGTCCTGGGACTGGGCGGAGTAGACCAAGCCGAGAAGTTCGTGGACCTCGAAGCTTTGCGGAACACTTGGCAGCAGCTTTTCGAGTTGGACGGCGGCCTCCGCGAAGTGGCCGGCGTCGTACTGGGCTACGGCGGCTTGGAATTGCCGGTCGAGATCGTTGTCTGGCGCCTTAGTTTGCGCGGCTGTAGGTGATGGCAACGGCAGTGTCCACAACAAAAGCACCAGGGGCCACACATATCTCATCATCACAATATTCGTATGTTAGCACCGGACAGAGGACGTCCACGTGCCGGGGACTGGCGAAACTGGCCGGGTTGAAACTGGCTTTGTTGCTTTGGGCCGGAACGCCGGCCCGAAGGCCAGCGCCTACACAGAGGCGCCATGGCTTCGCCGGAAAACAGAAACCGCGAAAGGCGTGTGGTCAGCACGCCCTTCGCGGATTTGGGGTGGTGAGGCGTCAGTAATACAGCTTTAGGGCGAACTGGATCTGCCGCGGATCGTAAGGAGCGTCGCGAGTCGAGCCGATTTCGCCGAAGGTCGAACTGTTGTAGTTGCCCGAGTTGGAGATGGCCACAACGCCGTTACCACCAAAGTTCGGGGCGTTGAAGTTCGGGTGGTTGAAGATGTTGAAGAATTCCGTACGGAACTGCAGGCGGAACCTCTCGCTGATGTGGAAGTCCTTAAAGAACGAGAGATCCAACCGGTGGAATCCAGGGCCTTCCACGCGTGTTACACCGCCCAACGCGGCGGCGCCTGTCAGAGGAACACAGCCTGCGGGCTTACTCGGGATCGGAACGCCACCGGCTCCGAGAACGCAAGGCTGTGTAAACGCTGCCGGGTTGCCGAAATAGCTCAGCAGGCCGTTCGCGTCGGTATGCAGGCCGAGGTCCAAGGGCTGTCCGGTGTAAAGGTCGCCGCAGCCGAGGTTCGATGCTGTGCCGGAGGGGCAACCAAGGGCGATCGGCTGACCACCTTGAAGTGTAGTGCTCCACTGAACGGACCAGCCACCCACGAGTTGGTTCATCAGGCCACTGGCGTCGGACGCGAAGCGCTTACCCTTGCCGAAAGGAAGCTCGTAGCCGCCGCTGAAGTGGAAAACGTTACGAATGTCGAAATCAGCCAAGCCGTAGTCGAAGGGCATTCCGAGACCCGGAACGTTCGGGGCACGGAAGCCTACGTTCCCAACGCTACCGCCGTTGAGCAAGTCGCCGGCGTCGGTCATGGCCTTGGAGAAAGTATAGGTAAACAGGAAATTCAGGCCATCCGCGAACTGTTTCTCGACTTTTGTTTGAAGTGAGTGGTACGCGCTCATACCGCCGGTAGCTGCATAACTGGCGTTGTACCCGAAATCCGGAAATGGCACGAGGGTGCTCTCCGGAGTGTTCTGGGCCGCGATAGAAGTGGGGTTGTTGTAGTTTGGAAATGACTCCAAATGCCGGGCCAGAGAGGTGACGTAGCCGGCTTGCACGGACATGCTGGGCGTCAGTTGGTATTGGATAGTGAGATTGGCACCCATCGTGTACGGCGTCTGGTAGTTGAACTGGATGCCGCGCAATGCTAGGCCGCTGGCGTTGACCAGGAGCGGAGTAAGGGAATTGCACGAGAAGCCAGTTTCAAAGGTTGCGGTTCCGCCTGGGCCCGCCGTCGGGCACCCGGCAAACGGAGTTCCTGCGCTGATGGGCGTAGTGTCGTTGGGTGAGCCGTACGAGAAATTGAACTGGAATGGATAGTTCTCACCAAGGTTCGGTGAAAACCCGCGGTTTTCAAAGCCGTTGTAGAACATACCGAAACCGCCGCGAACGACCAGTTTCGGGTCGACCTGGTAGGCAAACCCGATGCGGGGGGCGAAGTTATTGTTCTCCGAATTGCCGAGCCCCTTGCCATACTTGTTGGTGACATCGAGGTCGATGCCGTCTGTCGCCAACAAGCTGAGGAAGCTTGGCGAGAGATTGTTGGAGTTGGGTCCTTCCGGGATGATGTACAAGGGAGCACCAGTCGGAGAAGTCGGTCCAGGAACGAAGTTAGCCTGGTTGTGATGATGCTCAAAGACCAACCCAAAGAAGTCGTAGCGGAGGCCGAGATTCACGGTTAGTTTGCGGCTGACCTTCCAGTCGTCGTTGATGTAGCCGCCGTAGTAGTTCTTGCCGTTGTCGGTCAGGGAGATGTTGGAGAGAAAGACTTGGCTCGAGCCGCCCGACGTAATTGATGCCGCCCGGCACAGAAGAAACGGTTGGAGTCAGCAGGAAATCCGCACGGCCGGTGTTGCCGTTGTCGATGCCCGGGACCTCCGTGTAGTCGCCGTTGTAATCGTACTCGCCGCGAGACCAGGGCGGCTGCAGCGTCGAGAACTTAACGTGTTGCCACTCAAAACCCATTTTGAAGGTGTGCTTGCCGAGGATCTTGGTGACGTCATCGGTGAGCTGGAACGTGGAGCTGACTTCGTCGGAGGGCAAGAAAGCATTGCTGCCCAGAGTAGCCAGCCCGTTAATTCCGAAAGCCGGGAGACCGCCGTTCAACGCTTCCTGAGGGACGCCCTGGATGCCAAACGTTGACGGAATATCTGTCAGGGTGTTGGCTTCGGGCGACGACCGGGTGGTGTGAAGATAGTTCAAGCCCGCACGGACGACGTTGATCAACGTTGGAGAGAATGTGTGCGTATAACTTAGCGCGCTTTGCTGGGCGTTGGCGGTCTGGTTGCCTTGCTGGAAACCGCCGCCGTCCGCTATGCCGCCGAAAATGCCGGGAATAAATTGCGGATCGTCCTTCAGACTGAACCGGAAGAACAACTGGTTCTTGTCGTTAAAGTTGAAGTCCATGCGGGCATCAAAGGAGTTGGCGTGCTCGAAGAGTTTCGGCGAATTGGCGTAGTTTGATAGGAGGGAACCCACGGCGTTGGTCGTGGGATTCGGATACAGATTGAGGAGCGCGATCGCGTTGGGATCCAAGCGGCCAGCTGGAATCGTGTTCAGGCCGCAACCCGCGACCGTAAAAGCAAAGCCGGCTGGGGCGGATCCGCAAGTGCCGAAGGGGTCGCGGACATACACGCCTGGAGAAATCTGACGGGTGGTCGCGGGGTCCAGGATCGTGCCGGTCGGCATAGTGCGGCCCAAAGCATCGGTAACCGTGCCCGATTGAGCGGCGATGAGGTCCTGGAAATTGGTGTACCCGCTGGCGCGTTCCGCGACGCTAGGAACGGCCCCAGTCAGAACGGTTCCCTGCACTCTGCGCAGGCCCTCGTAATCGCCGAAGAAAAAGACCTTGTTGCGGCCGTTAAAAACCTTCGGGATGACTACCGGACCGCCGGCGGTAAAGCCGAACTGGTTCTGACGGAGTTCGCCCTTTTGAATGTTGTGAGCGTTTTCAAAAAAATCGGCAGCATCGAGCTTGTCGTTGCGGAAGAATTCCCAGACGTCGCCATGAAAGCTGTTGGTACCCGACTTGATCGTGGCGTTGAGAACCGCGGCTCCGGAACGCCCATATTCGGCGCTGAAGTTCGAAGTCTGCACCTTGAATTCTTCGATCGCGTCGACGGGAGGAAGCACGACGAAGTTGGTGCCGTTCAGAAAGTCCACGGTGTCGGAGTTGTTATCGATGCCATCCAGCAGGTAATTGTTCTGGGCCGGCCGAAGACCATTGGCGGAAAACGCGCCAGTGGCGGCGTTGCCGCGGGTGTCGGCCTGCGGTGTGTTGACCCCGGCGGACAGTTGCGCGAGGAACGTAAAATTGCGGCCGTTCAACGGGAGATTATCAACGTTGCGCTGGTCGACGACTTGGCCGACGGAGGCGTCCTGGGTCTCGAGGACGGGAGTCGTGGAAGCGACCTCGATGGTTTCGGTGACGGCGCCCGGCTTAAGAGCAAAATTCGCGACCACCTGAGCGTCCACGTTGACGACGACATGGCGCTGGGTCATGGTGGTGAACCCCTGGAAGTTCGCACTAACGGTGTAAGTTCCTATATTTACGGGCGAGAATTTATACTCGCCGCTTGATCCCGTGGTTGTGGACAAGGCGGCGTTTGTGCCCTCGTTCGTGAGGGTCACGGTGGCACCGCGGACTTCGGCGCCGGAGGCGTCGGTCACGGTGCCGAGGACGGCGCCGGTATCGATTTGGGCGCGCAATGGTAAAGCGCTCAGGAACAGGATCACCGCGCCGGCTGCCATCACCAGCGCCGTTCGCCGGATCAACATGTAAACGGCCGTTGCTCTCATCACTTACCTCCTGGGGCGTTGGGCCCGCACTGCGTCCTCGACCGTTATAAAATACTGCAGTAACCGTTTTCTCGAAGCCCGCCGCCAAACAATCAAGCGGCGCCGCGCTCCTCACGCACCAGCGAGGAGGCGAAGGCACACGCCTTCGACCGCTAATGCCCGCAAAACAAGCTAGCTGGAAATCTCCAGACAAATGGGTTGGATGTAAACCGCTTCACCTTTAGGATCCCCCAAACAACTTAACCGCTTAACCTAGTGCAATCCAAATAGCACGCGGTCTTGCGCATTGTCAAGCATTTTTTTTTCTTCTATACTTCGGCTAGTTTGATGCTTCCCCGCAGCGAGGACGGCTGCCCGTTCCGGTTATGGCTCTAACCATTCGTGATGTTGCCAAGGCCGCAGGCGTTTCCACGGCCACTGTTTCCAACGTCTTGAATAAGACGGGAAAAGTTGGCCGGCGCACCCACCACATCGTTCTTTCCGCGGTAAAACGGCTGGGATATTTTCCCAACGCGCATGCACGGCACCTGGCGTCGCGCGACAGCCGGACACTGGGAATTATTGTGTCCGACATCGTGAACCCATTTTTCCCGGAAGTGATCAAGGGCTTTGAAACGCGGGCACGACAGTTGGGTTATGACGCGATTCTAAGCGACACGAACTACGATCCGCGGCGAACGCAAGAAGCGGCCGAGAGAATGATGGAGCACAACGTGCGTGGCGTGGCGATCATGACCTCGGAGATCAGCCTGCGGCTCATTCACGAGCTTGCGCGACGCAGGATTGCCGTCACGTTTCTGGATCTTGCGCCGGTGCGCGGTCACGTCAGCAAATTGCGGATCGACTATTTTTCGGGGATGAAGCAGATCGTCGAGTATCTTTATAAGAGCGGGCATCGGCGGATCGCGTTCATCGCGGGCCGGCCAAAGCTGAAGTCCAACGTCGCGCGACTGCAGGCCTACGAAAAGTGCATGACGGACCTGGGATTGACGCCCGGGCCCGTTATTCCAGGGGACCTGCGCTTTGAAGGCGGATTGGCCGCAGGGTTGGCTATCGCGAAGCTTTCTCCCCGACCGACCGCGGTGATGGCCGTCAATGATCTAACCGCCGTCGGCGTGCTCAAGGGTTTGCTAAAGGGCGGTGTGCGCGTGCCGCAGGACATTTCGGTGACGGGATTCGACAACACGCGATTGGCGGAGTACAGCAATCCTTCGATCACGACCGTTGACGTACACCGGGATATGCTGGGGCAGATGGCGGCTGACGCGCTTCACGAGCTTTCCGCGTCTCCGAATCCTCAGGGCCGGGAATATCAAATTCCGGCGGAATTGATTTTGGGAGAGTCGTCGGGACCCGCGCCCGCGGAATCAGACTGACCAACCTTCTTGCTTCCTTCGGCTGCCCAGTTCTGCTTACGGAGACACAGACAAGAGTGTCTGTGCCCGACGAAATTGCCTCCGTCGCCCCCGGAGCTCCTTTTGAGGCGCCTGAGCGCGAGATGCTAGCATGCAGAAGCGGAGTCTGCACTGCGCGGACACCCGAGGATGGCAAAGCTGAAGAGCGATAACTATGTTGTATCGCGCAGAGGGTTCCTGCGGGGCATGCGTTGGGCGCCCGTGCTGTTTCTGCCTGCGCCCATTCGTGGGTTGAGTTTACGTCCGGTATTTTCATTTGATGAGCGAAAACCGCCGTTTCCCTTTGCTGATTCCCGTCTGACGCCGCACTATCCATCGAAAGGCCCTCTGGATGATGTCCTTCGCCTCGTGGCTCCTGGCGCGGATGAATTTGTTACCGAAAAATACGCGTTTGAAATCGGGCGGCTGCTCGACGAATGGAGCCGTGGACTGCGAGCAGGTGCGCCGGCTTCAGATGTCATCGCTAGATTTTTCGATCCGTCGATTGAAGCCAATTCGCTGGTTTCCCCTCAAGAAAAGGCTTTGCGTTCGAAGTACGGATTGGACATTTCCCGGCGACAGTTCGGCGGGAAGATGGCCCCGGACCGGGAACGTTTTCTGCGTGAGATCAAGACGTATTTCGCCAAGTGGCCGCGGCTGGAGACAGCCGAATGTGAGATCGTTCACGCAGAGGAAATTGCCGGGGCACCGTTGAGGGTGCGCGCTGACATTCGTTACGACTTCGTCGCGACGCCTACGGATGGTGGACGCGAGGAGCGCGTGGGACTGTGGCGGACGGAATGGTTGCGCGATGAATCGAATGCCTGGCGAGCGGTGAAATGGGAGGCCACCGGGGAAACGGTGAGCCGCGCGCGCGATCCGATTTTCATTGATGTTACGTCGCATGTCTTGGGGCAAACCGAGTCGTACAAAAATCAGCTGGCTCACGGAGCCGACTACTGGCGCACCGTTCTGGATGGCGCATGCGGCTTGGATGTTTACGGGAACAACGGCCTGGCGGTGGGTGATTTCGACAACGACGGGCTCGACGATCTGTACGTGTGCCAGCCAGCCGGGCTTCCTAACAGGCTCTATCGCAACCGCGGCGATGGAACGCTTGAAGATGTCACGGAACAAGCCGGGGTTGGTGTTCTGGATGGCACCGCATGCGCGCTGTTCGCCGACTTCGAGAATAAGGGGCTACAAGATCTCCTGGTTGTTTGCGGCAGCGGGCCTTTGCTGTTCCTTAATCAGGGAAATGGCAAATTTTCGCTCAAGCGCGACGCTTTCCAGTTCGCGCGTCCTCCGGCGGGCACTTTTACCGGCGCGGCAGTAGCTGATTATGACCGCGACGGACTGTTGGACGTTTATTTTTGCGTTTACAGCTATTACCTGGGTCTGGACCAATATCATTATCCGGCTCCTTACTTTGACGCACGCAACGGTCCGCCGAACTTTCTGCTTCACAACGAAGGAAACTCCACCTTTCACGACCGCACCGAGGCTGCGGGTTTGCATGTCGACAATGACCGCTACAGTTTTGCGTGCGCGTGGGGTGATGGTAATGGAGACGGCTCACCCGATCTGTATGTAGCGAACGATTTCGGGCGCAGCAATTTTTACCGGAATCGCGGCGACGGCACATTCGCAGTTGCCTCCGCAGAGGCAGGCGTTGAAGACCCTGGGGCGGGGATGAGCGCGTGCTGGTTCGATTCCGACAACGACGGGAAGCAAGATATCTACGTGGCGAACATGTGGTCCGCCGCGGGCATACGAGTTTCGGAACAAAAAAACTTTCACCCAAATGAACCTGAAGAAGTTCGCGCACTCTATCGGCGGCACGCGCGCGGCAATTCCTTGTACCGGAATCAGGGGAACGGGAAATTTCAGAATGTCAGCGGCCCGACCGGCGTGGAAATGGGCCGGTGGGCATGGTCGTCGGACTTCTGGGACTTCGATCACGATGGCTATCCTGATTTGTACATCGCCAACGGTTACATTTCCGGAGCGATCAGGCCGGACCGCGATAGCGGGGATTTGTCGAGTTTTTTCTGGCGGCAGGTTGTTGGGAAGTCCCCGCAAGACGCGACTTCGTCCGCCAGTTACGAACGCGGGTGGAGCGCGATCAATGAGCTGATTCGCTCCGACTCGACCTGGAATGGCTATGAGCGGAATGTTTTCTACGTGAACAATCAGGATGGGACGTTTTCCGAAGCCTCGGGCGGGTTGGGCCTGGACGCTCGCGATGACAGCCGATCTTTCGCGTTGGCGGACCTGGACCGTGACGGACGGCTGGAAGTTGTTCTGAAGAACCGGAGCGGTCCCCAAATCCGCGTCTTTCACAATGTGATGAGGGAGATCGGCGGTTCGCTGGTTTTCCGCTTGCGAGGAACGAGGAGCAATCGCGACGCCATTGGCGCCGCGGTGACGGTGGAAACGGCGGCGATGGAGACCGGAGCGCACCGGCAGACGAAGTATCTTCAGGCCGGCTCCGGATTTTTGTCACAGCACAGCAAAGAGCTTGTTTTTCGGGGTGGGGGATACGAAAGGAAACGTGCGGGCCACGATTCGATGGCCGAGTGGCGTGACGCAGACGTTTGAGAATTTGCCGGTGAACCATCGAATTGAAATCGAGGAGGGCGCGCACGATTTTACAGCTAAGGCTTTCGCGGATTCGCCGGCGTCGTACGCGCACGCGAGCGAGTCCGAGAAACCGGAAACCTTGCCTTCGCTGGCGGAAACGTGGCTCATTGAACCGCTGAGCGCGCCGGAGTTTTCCTTGCCTGACCTCGCCGGCAACGTGCGAGAGCTTCGATCGTTTCGAGGCGGCGCTGTGCTGCTCAACTTCTGGGCTCTGTCGGCGCCGGCTTCGCTCGACCAGCTAAGACTTCTCCAACAATCTCAATCGACCCTCGCATCGGGCGGCCTCCGCATTGTGAGCCTTGACGTTGATGAGTCCAGCGACGCTTCGGCGGTGCGATCTTTCGTGACGCAGCATGGGATCTCCTTCCCGATCCTGCTGGCGACCCAAGAGCTGGCGGGTATCTACAACATTATTTACCGCTACTTGTTTGACCGGCGAAGAGATCTCGCGCTTCCTTCATCGTTTCTGATCGATGCGGATGGGATGATCGTTAAGGTCTACCAGGGCGTCGTCAATCCCGAACGGATTGCGGCCGATCTGAAGTCGATGCCACGGACCGCGACCGATCGTTTGCGGAAAGCGCTTCCGTTCCAAGGAACACTCTACGAAGGCGAATTCAGGCGAAACGACTTTACCTACGGCGTGGCATTCTTTCAGCATGGCTATCTGGAGCAGGCGGCAACCGCGTTCAAGAATGTGATTGCCGAAAAACAGAACGAACCCGAGGCTTACTACAATCTCGGAACGCTTTACCTGCGAAGAAATAATTTTCCGGACGCGCGCAGCTATCTGGAGCAAGCCGTAAAGCTGCGGCCAGACTATCCAGAGGCGTGGAACAATCTGGGGATGATCGCGGCCCAGCAAGGGCAGGCTGCGGAAGGCATCGGGAACTTCCAGAGGTCCTTGCAACTTCGGCCGGACTACGCCATTGCACTGCTGAACCTGGGGAACTTATACCGGCGGCAGGGAAATCTGGAGGAGGCCGAAAAACTCCTGCGCCGTGCGCTGGAACTCGAACCGGAAAACCCCGAAGCGAGTTACGGTCTAGGCATGCTCTATGCGCGGCAGGAGCGGCTGGAACTCGCGGCCGAGTTGCTCGAAAGAGCAGTGAGCCTGCGTCCCGACTATCCCGACGCGCTCAACAACCTCGGCGTCCTGTTTGTCCGCGAACAAAAATACGCGGAGGCTAAGGAGAGGCTCGAAACTTGCATCCGTGTCGCGCCGAATTACGATCAGGCTTATCTGAACCTGGCGCGTTTGTATGTGGTTTTGAACGAAAGGGATAAAGCGAAAGAGACTTTGCTGGCGCTGCTTCATCAGCAGCCCGATCACAAAATGGCTCAGCAGGCGCTGGAGATGCTAAATTGAAATTTTGGAGTAAGAAAGCCGAGCGCTTGCGGATACTCGAAAAACATATGGCTGCGCGATTTTCATGCCGGGGACAACTCCGGCGGGTGGGCACGTGGACGCCACTTTTCGGGGTCTTTGCCCTGATGGTGATTTGGTCAGCCGCGACGGGAGCCGTGCCGCAGTCTGCGACCGGTCAGCGCACCACCCAGCAATCTTCAAAGTCTCCGTCGCCCTTCGCCGAGGCGGAAGCTCTGTATCAGCAAGGCTCCAATGAAGAGGCCAAGCGAAAAATTGAGGAGCAACTGCGGCAAAATCCCAAGAGCGTTGAAGGCTACAACCTGTTGGGGATCATTTATACCAGCGAGAAGAACTACGCGCAGGCGCTGGATGTATTTCAACAGGCTCTGACCGTCGATCCGAAATCCGCCAGAACCCGCAACAACATCGGCAATGTCTACGTCGCGCAACAGAACCTGGTTCTTGCCGAGCAGGAATTTCGGAAGGTCTTACAGCTTGATCCGGCCAACAGCGACGGAAATTACAATCTGGGCCTGGTTCTGCTGGCAAAGGGCGCGCCGGCCCAAGCGATTCCTTATTTTCAGCGCGTACGCCCGTTGAATACTGCGACGCGGCTCAACATGACTCGTGCCTACCTTCAGGCGGGCCGGACTGCCGAAGGTCTGAAAACAGCTACCGAGCTTTCTTCGCAGAATAAGGATGACGTGCAGCTCCATTTCACGCTGGGCGTGCTGCTGGGCTCAGAAAAACAATACAAGCAGGCGCAGCTGGAATTGGAACGCGCGAATGCCCTGCAGCCTGAGACTTTCGAAATTCTGTACAACCTCGGACAGACGTATTTGCGCAACGCTGAATACGACAAGGCGGCGCTCACGCTAGGCCGCGCGCTGAAGCTGAAGCCCGATTCGCCGGAAACGCTCTACCTGATGGCGCAGGTTTATACCGGGCAGAAAAAACCCGTCGATGCCCTGGATTTGCTGGTGCGCGCCCACAAGCTGGCTCCCCAGAATACGGACATTATCTTCCTGCTCGCGCGCGTCAGCATGGCCCAGAACTATTTTGAAGACGCCATTCCCCTGCTGGAATCCGGTTTGCAGATCGCGCCACAGCGGGCGGATCTTCGCGCGGCGCTGGGCGAAAGCTATTTCATGTCCGGAAAAGCGGAGAAAGCGATCGACGAATTCAAATCGCTGATCGAAGTCGATCCGTCCGCGCGTTCCTATGCGTTCATGGGTCTTTCTTACCGGCATCTCGGGCGATTCGACGAAGCGCGCAAATATTTCGAGGCGGGGTTGAAGCTCGACCCCCACAACGCCTCGTGTTTGTTCAACATGGGCTACATCGAAGAGCGTCAAGGAAATCATGCGCGTGCCGAGGAACTGTTGCAGCAGGCGCTGCACTACAAACCAGACCTCTCGGAAGCGCTTTTGGAACTCGCCAATCTCCGCATCGAGAAGAAGCAATTTGAGGAGGCGGCGGAACTTCTTCGCAAATACGTCAAGCTGAGTAAAGATCCTGCTTCGGGATACTACAAGCTCGCGATGGTGGAACGCAGCCTTCATCAAAACGAAGCCGCGCAGCGCGACCTCAATGTGTTTCAGACTCTTTCCAAGAATGCGGCGCCCGGTCCTTATCCTTATCAGCACCTTCTCGATTACCTGGACACCCGCTCGAACCTTTCCGAGCAGGAACGCGCGAAGCTGGACCTGGCACAATTGACCGATGAGATCAGCAAGCATCCGGACCAACCGCAGAATCTCTACCTGCTGGCCGAGGCGTATCTCAAACTCGGAAAGCTCGCGGAAGCCCGGCAAACGATCGCGCAGCTGGATCAACTGAGCAGCGGCGACTTTCGCACCCAGACCGGAGTGGGGGTGCTGCTGGCGCGCTACCGTTTGTACGACGACGCCATCCAGCATTTCCAAACAGCCTTGCGCGCGAGCCCGGATTCCGACGACGTAAAATTCGATCTGGCGGACGCCTACTTCCGAAAAGGGCTTTACGCCGAAGCGCTGCAAACCGCCGACCAGGTGTCGGAGAAGGGTCAGCAGGACGATGCCTTTCTGGCATTGCTCGGAGATATTCACGCGCACCTGGGTGATGCCGCCAAGGCGTCGGAAATATTCCGCGATGCGATCCGCCGCAATCCCGACAACGACCAATATTATCTTTCACTCGCTTTGGTCGAGTTGCGCAGCAAAGACGTCGATGGCGCGGCGGCAACTCTTCGGCAAGGCTTGGCGCGTATTCCTGGCTCCGGCAAAATCCTGTGGGGCTTGGGGATCGTGTCCGTTCTGGAAGGCAAAACGCCGCAGGCAGAGCAGCATCTGGAACGCGCCGTGGATTTGCTGCCGGAGTGGCCCGGCAGCTATTCCGCGTTGGGCATCTTCTATTACCAAACGGGAGAAATAGCCAAGGCGCGCGAAGTGCTGAGTCGCTTCAAGGGCAGCAATGCCAATGGCAGCCTGGACGTGAATCGAATTGAAGAGGCTCTCGCCCGGGCACCCGAAAGGCCTTCTACGCTTAACGAGCCGATGCCGATGGGCGCACGGCAGCAATTTCTGCAGATGGCGCTTTCCCTTGCGGACCGCACGCTATGACGTTGTCTGCGGGAATGGGGAAAGATTCGCAGGCGCGCACGAGAGTTCAATCGCAAAAGTGCGTGCGTTGCAATTCTGGCGCTTAGTTCGCTCGCCGGAGTCGTTGGTCATGGCAAGGCCGTCGCCGGACAGTCTCCGAAAGCGCGGCAGGACGCACACATTCCCGTGCGCTACACCGATGTTCGGCAAGCCGCGGGGATAACCTTTCTGCAGGATTCCACGCAGACGGAAGAAAAATATTATCTCGAAACCATGGGCACCGGAGTGGGCTGGATCGACTACGACCAGGACGGTCTGATGGATTTGTATTTCGTCCAATCGGCGGCCACTGATATTTACAAGCCGCCGCATCCGTTGCGGTCCGCGCTGTATCACAACAATGGCGATGGCACTTTCACCGATGTCACCGAAAAGGCGGGCGTGGGAGGCGCAGGCCACTACGGCCAGGGCGTCGCCGTCGGGGACTTCGACAACGACGGCTATCCGGACCTGTATGTAACTGGATACGGACGAGCGATTCTTTATCACAATAACGGCGATGGAACTTTCACCGATGTGACCACTAAAGCAGGCGTCGCTGATGAGGGCGGATGGTCCACCAGCGCTGGATGGTTTGATTACGACAAAGACGGATGGCTCGATCTGGTGGTGACCAACTATATTGAATGGTCGCCGAAAAATAATTTGTGGTGCGGCGAGCGGCGGCCGGGATACCGCTCGTATTGCAATCCGGGCAACTACAAAGGTCAGAAAACCAAGCTCTATCACAACAATCACGACGGAACTTTTACCGACGTGAGCGACTCCTCCGGCGTTGGCAAACCCGAGTCGAAGGGCATGGGTGTTGTGCTCGCCGATTTCAACAATGATGGCTGGACGGACATCGCGATCGCCAATGACACCTGGCCGAATTTTCTTTTCCTCAACAAACACGACGGAACGTTTCAGGATGTTTCGCTGATTTCCGGCATCGCGGCCAGTGAGGACGGTCGTTATGAAGCAGGAATGGGTATCGACGCGGCGGACGTGGACGGCGACGGCTGGCAAGACATCTACGTCACGCATCTGGATTTCGAGTTGAACCGGCTGTACCACAACAACCAGAATGGAACGTTCGATGACTACACCTACCGTTCCGGCATCGGGAACAAAGCGATTTTGTTGAGCGGCGTGTCGATGAAGTTTCTGGATTACGACAACGACGGCTGGCCGGATATTCTGCAGCTCAACAGCGCGATGCTGGACAACGTGCAGCTTTATCACGGAGAGGTTTCGTACAAAGAGCCTTTGCTCATGTTCCGGAATTTGGGCAAAGGCATGTTCGACAAGGTTTCGGATTCGCTGGGGCCGGACTTCGTGCGCCCCATTCCCGGCCGGGGTCTCGCTACCGCGGATTTCGACAATGACGGCGACACCGACATTGCCATCAACAATCGCGGGGACTATCCGGAGCTCTTACGCAACGATGGTGGCAACGCGAATCACTGGTTGGAGATTTTACTGATCGGGACGAAATCGAATCGCGACGGTATCGGTGCCTCGTTGAAGCTCACTGCGGAAGGCGTCACGCACGTTGAGCAGGCCAAAGGCGGCATGAGTTATATGTCGGCCAGCGATCCGCGCATTCTGTTTGGCCTGGGTAAACGCACCAAGATCGAATCGTTGGAGATCACGTGGCCTAGCGGGCAAGTGGATCGTTTAACCAACGTGCCCGTCGATCGAATTATCGCCGTCAAAGAAGGCTCGGGAATTGTGCCGCGGTCGTTTCCGAAGATTGCGTGGAAAGCCGCGACGCCGTGACTTTTCCCCGACGACGTTTTCTCGGATCTTCGCTCGTTGTGCTTGGTAGCGGCCTGCTGGATGCGCTCGCTACCCCGCTCTGGAAGTGGAATCGCTCCGCTGTGCTGAGCGCCGCGTCCGTTCCTCACCCTTCGGCACCATCCCCAGTACGGTTCATCGACGTCGCTCGCGAAGCCGGCTTGAACGCGCCCAACGTGTGGGGCGGCGTCGATCACAAGAAATACATCATCGAAGCGAAAGGCAGCGGCCTTGCCTTTTTCGATTACGACCATGACGGCTGGCTGGACATTTATCTGACCAACGGTACGCGTTTCGATACCAAGTGGGAGCCCGGCAAAGCACCCACCTCGCATCTCTACAAAAACAATCGTGACGGCACGTTCACCGACGTCACCGCAAAATCCGGCCTGGCGCGCACCGGATGGCAGACCGGCGTATGCGTGGGTGACTACGACAATGATGGCTGGGACGATCTTTTCTGCTGCTTCTGGGGCCGCAACGTTTTGTTCCACAACAACGGCGACGGCACATTCACGGATGTCACGCAGAAAGCTGGTGTTTACAACGAGAAGATTCGATGGGGCGCGGGTTGCTCGTTTCTGGATTACGACCGCGATGGGCTACTCGATCTTTTCATTTGCAACTACATCAAGCTCGACCCGGAGAATACTCCGTCTAAGACCGAGCCGCCGGTCTGCCAGTGGAAGGGAATCCCGACGATGTGCGGCCCGCGGGGGCTGCCGGGCGATACGAACGTTCTCTATCACAACAATGGCGACGGGACGTTCGCCGACGTCACCGAGAAGGCGGGCATCCTGAAGCCCGGCCCGCGCTATTCCATTACCGCGGTGTCTTATGATTTCGACAACGACGGCTGGCCTGACATTTACGTGGCGGTCGACTCGCAGCCGAGCATTTTGTTTCGCAACAATCACGACGGCACGTTTACAGATCAGGCCGTGATCGCCGGTGTCGCGTACAGCGAAAATGGCCACGAACAAGCTGGCATGGGCGTCGGCGTTGCCGATTATGACTGCGACGGCTGGTTCGATATTTTTAAGACCAACTTCGCCGACGATACCTGCAACCTGTATCACAACAATGGCGACGGGACGTTCAGCGACGTTACGTTTTCATCCGGGATTGGAATCAACAATCAATATGTTGCGTGGGGCTGCGGCTTCGTGGATTACGACAACGACGGCTGGGCGGACATTATTCAGGTGAATGGCCACGTCTATCCGGAGATCGAAGGTCACGATACGGGGCAGACGTTCAAGAATCCGCGGCTGGTCTACAAAAATCTTGGCAACGGGCGGTTCAAGGACGTTTCCGCTGACATGGGCCCGGGAATCACGGAGCGATTCTCGAGCCGCGGGGCCGCTTTCGGCGACTACGACAACGACGGTGACATCGATGCGCTCATTCTGAACATGAATGACCTGCCATCGCTTCTTCGCAATGACGGGGGCAACGCGCAGAATTGGATCAAGATCAAGCTGATCGGCACAAAAAGCAATCGCACCGCGATCGGCGCTCGCGTGCGCGTGGTCACCGGCAATCACGCTCAGATGGACGAGGTTCACAGCGGTTCGAGCGTGATGTCACAGAGCGATTTGCGGCTGCACTTCGGGTTGGGAAAAGCGCAAACGGTCGATGTGCTCGAAGTGAAGTGGCCGACCACTCAAAAGGTGGAGCGCTTCACACAAGTGAAGGCCAACCAGATCCTGACGATTCGCGAAGGCAGCGGCATCGTGGACACTTTCAAGCCGAAAATTAAATAGCTCTTGGCGCGAGGGGCTGAAAAACGCGGTTTCGTTTGACGCATTCAGAGATTTTTGCGGAGAAGGCGCGCCGGGCTAACGCCCAGCGCCTACGATCGTGTGCGACTACCTCGCGGACCGGTCGAGCTTGCGCTTGTCACTGCGGAGTGGCGGGACCCGGCTGGTTCTTCAGAATAATCAGGAATTGCTTAAGTTCGCTTCGCTGGCGTTCGACCGCGGCTGTCTCCGTTTTTTCAGCTTGTTGATAGGCTGCAAGTTCATCATGCGCCTTCGCTTCGTCGCCAGTCCGTTTGTACGCGAGGCTTAGCCGGTAATGAGCGTCGCTTAGATGCGGGCTCACTTGGATGGCCTGCTGGAACGCGTGAATGGCCTGGGTGAAATCATTTCGGGCAAAATAGAGAACGCCCAACTGCACGTATGCTTCACCAAGATTCGGATTGAGCTTTGCGGCTTTTTCGAGCAGCGCTTCCGCTTGATGCGCACCAGCCGAGTTCTCCGATCCCCTCTGTCGCTTCCACAGCGCTACCGCGTAGTAGTAGTTCGCGAGGGCGTTGCCAGGCTGGTCTCGCGCAAAGCGCGCCAGTTTTTCTTCGCCACACGGAAGGGGAGCCGACACCGTCTTTTCCATCTGCCCGAGAAAAAGATAGGGAGCGGAGTCGGCGGGCGTCAAATCGGAAGCCTCGCACAGCCGTCGTGCGGCGTCGTCGTAAGAGCCCACGCCGTATAGAGCCGCGGCGAGACCCGCCAGCATTCTCGCCGAACCTGGATGCAAGGCGGATCCCCTGGTGAAAACCTCCACGGCAGGTTGCGCGGCTTTGTGAAGCAGGAGTTCCGCGCCCCAATCGAAATAGTTCTGCTCGCTGGGGTACATGCGCGCGGCGCGCTCGTACTCGCGCACGGCTTCGAGGGGATCGCCCAGGCGCTCGTCGAGATCGCCTAGTAAATGATGGCCTTCGGCATCGTCCGAGTCTGCGAGGGCTTTGAGTACTTGCTCACGCGCTTGCCCAAAGTCGCCCTTTGCTTCACTTTGCAAGGCGACCTGGTACTTGCTATCGGAGGCGCGCCCAGAGGATTTCTCAAGCTCGCCGGATTTCAGGTTCAACGTCTCCTTGGCGAGCGCTTCACTGGTTCGCGAAGTTGTGTCCGATCCGTGCAAGCCGACGTTCGACCAGTCGGTGACTCCAGCCACGGTGAAATCCGGCTCGTCTTTAAACTCCATTGTTGCAGCGGAGGTCTCCGGAGCGAGAACCAAGTCGAGATGCATTTTGTTCCCAGCCGACAGAACAAGAGGCCCCTTGCTGCCGCCACGTAGTCCGGCTTTCTGCGCACGGACTGTGTACGTTCCGGCACGATCCAGAGATGCCGCGAACGTTCCGTCCGAATTTGTTTTCGTCTCGATAGGTTTCGAAGAGCCCTTCTCTTCCAGAAGCACCGAGGCACCGCCGACTGGCTCACCCGCTGAGGTGTGTACCTTGCCGGTGACCACGATTGCATCGGGCGAGCCTTGAGCTGACAACATACTTCCAGGCCAGCTCAGCAGCACCAGAGCGAAAACGATGACAGTCGCGGGCAGTCCGATGGGAACTGTCTGCGATCGAGATAGAAATAGAGATAGAGATGTCACTTTCATGCTTCACCGCATTCTATTCCCTGCGTTGGCCGGCGGCAAAGCCATTGCTCGATAGATCTGAACGAAACCGCAGCGTGACTGCTGTAAACGGTCTTGTCGCTGCAAACCAATTGTGATGAAGTGTCTCCACGCAAGTGCGAGCAAAAGGACAGAGCATGAAATTTGGTCGGCCGGGAGCCGTTTTCTTCAAATGTTGCGGGATTTTCACTTTTTTGCTGCCTTATTCCTTGCCGGTTTTGGCGCAGAGATCTCCATCGCTCGCTCGCCAGCAATTCATGGCCGAGCAGCGCACCGCGCGTGCTCTGGAGAACGCGCGAGCAAATCCTCTCGAAATGCACGCGTTTCTCGTGGACATGCCGAAGGGCGCGGATTTGCACAATCACTTGAGCGGAGCTGTCTATGCCGAATCGTGGATTCGTGCCGGCGCTGAGGACGGCCTTTGCGTCAACCTAGCGTCACTCTCCTTTGTTAAACCTCAGCACACGACGGAAAATGCCCCTGCCAAGGCGGCATGCGAAGACGGGAAAGTCGCTGCTAGCCAGGCGTACAAGGATCAACATCTTTACGACGCGCTGATCGATGCTTTTTCGATGCGCGGCTACGTGCCGTCTCCAGGAATTACCGGCCACGATCATTTCTTTGATACCTTCGACAAATTCGGCGGGACCGACCATCGTCACAAGGGCGAGTGGCTCGATGAAGTCGCTACGCGCGCCGCTGCTCAGAATGAGCAGTATCTGGAGTTGATGGAAACGCCCGATTTCAGCCATGCCGCGGCGCTCGCGCATGAAATCGGTTGGCACGACGATTTTGGCCAGATGCGCGATGCGTTGCTGGCGGGTGGTTTGCGCGATGAGATTCCTGTCGCTAAAGCGACCTTCGATCAAGCTGACGCCACGCGTTCCAAGCGAGAGCGCTGCGGGCAGCCGGACGCGGCTCCGGCGTGCAGGGTGAAGATTCGTTTCATCTATCAGATTTTGCGGGGATTTCCAAAGGAGCAGGTTTTTGCGCAGACCTTGCTCGGATTTGAAACGATTGCGGCCGATCCGTGGATTGTCGGCATCAACTTTGTTATGCCGGAAGACGGCTACGTGTCGATGACCGATTACGCTTTGCAAATGCGCATGGTCGGTTTTCTGCACGAGAAATATCCGACAGTGCATATCACATTGCACGCGGGAGAACTTGCACCCGGACTGGTCACGGAGGAGGGCCTTTGCTGTCACATCCGGCTGGCCGTCGAGCAAGGGCACGCGGAGCGCATTGGGCACGGCGTGGATGTGATGTACGAAGATCGGCCGTATGAGCTGTTGAAAGAGATGGCGGCGAAACACGTGATGGTGGAAATCGCGCTGACCAGCAACGACGTGATTCTTGGGGTCAGCGGGAAAGACCACCCGTTTCCGATTTACAGGAAATTCGGCGTGCCGGTCGCGCTATCTACTGACGACGAGGGCGTGTCGCGAATCGATCTTACGCATGAGTTCGTCCGCGCCGTCGAGACCTATGGACTGCGCTACGCCGACCTGAAGCAGCTTGTCCGCACTGGACTTGAACATAGTTTCTTGCCGGGGGCTTCGCTTTGGAGCGATCCGGACAACTTCAGGCGTCCGGTGCCGGCTTGTGCGCAAGAGACCTTTGCCCGGGACAAGCCTTCGGAAACTTGTGCGGCGTCTCTGCAGGGCAGCGAGAAGGCCGGGCAGCAGTGGGAACTTGAGCGACGGTTTCGGGCGTTTGAGGCGAGCCACTAAAGAAAATCAAGGAAAATCTCAGCATCGAAAAGATCGGAGCGCCCCGCTATTTCGTTTGGACGAATTGCAGGGTGTAGGCCGTCGTGGGATCGAAGGGCTTGTCGATCACCTTTAGCTCGATCAGTTGTTTGTACATCGTGGTCCAGCGGCCGGTGGTCATCTGACCGAGCTGGGCGCCGCTGGGATCATCCCCCGCGACGAAATGACCGTCTCGCAATCCTTGCCAACTGAACTTCATCCATTCCGGACTGAGCGCCGGGTTTAGTTCAGCGATCACCTCGTGCGCCGGGGCAGGATCGTTCAGGTATTCGCGCCAGCCGCGGATGGAGGCGCGCACGAATTTGCCAACAACATCCGGATGCTGCTGCAGAAAATCGCGCGTTGTGAACATCACGCGGTAGGGGTTGTATCCCGCTTCCTTGGTGAGCAGCACGCGAGTTTGAATGCCGGCCTGCTGAGCGAAGAAGGGTTCCGAGGTAGCGAAGGCTTGTTGGATGTAGCCAGGATCGGCGACGAAGTTGGCGACGCTCATGGTGGCGGGAATTTCATGGACGTCGGTGAGTTCGTAGCGCTTGACCAGGTATTGAAACCAGGTGGAGCCGGGCTTTACGGCGACGGAATGACCGTGAAGGTCGCTGAAGGAATGGATTGGGGAGTCCTTACGGACCATGATGCCTTGTGGGTCGGTCTGCATCGTGGCGGCTACCGCGATGAGCGGGTGGCCGTCGGCAACGGACTCGAGAGTGCGGTCGGAGGAGCCCATACCGAATTGCGCTGCGCCCACCGCGACCTGCTGGTCGGGGATGGCGTACTGGCTGCCGGGCTGAATGGTGACGTCGAGCCCTTCATCCCGGTAATAACCCTTTACCAGGGCGGTGTAGAAGCCGCCGTGTTCGGGTTGCGGGTACCAGTCGGCTTGCAGCGTGACTTTGGTCAGGCCTGATTGGGTGGCGGGCGATTGACCTTTACAGCCAGCGAACGAGGCGGCGGCGAGCAAAAGCAGGATGAAAATCGTCGCCTGATGATTCAAGATCGTGCTCCCAGTTGCGCGGCATAAGCTAACAATCGTGCGTCGGCTCCGCGCGCGGCGGCGAGTTGAATGCCGGCGCCACCTTCCGCTGGAAGCGTTACTACCGGCGCGCCGGCCAGGCTCAGAGGCGTGGTATAGCGCAAAATTGCGCGGCGGCTGTTGCCGTGATCCACGCCTGCCATCAGCTGGGATATTGGCGCGCACGGTACGATGAGAAAATCGTTCTGGCGCAGAAGGGCGTCGGTTTTCTCGCGGAAGGCGGCGCGGCGTCGGCGGAATTCCTGCACCTCGGCAGCGGGGATGGAGGCGCCCCAAGCCAGGCGCTCGGCGATGGTGCGTTCGAAAGGCGAGAAGTCGCCCCCGGTTGCGGCGGTATGAATTGCCGCGGCCTCGCTGGCCTGGATGGGAGCGTAAATTTCCATAGCCTGCTCCCAGAAAGAACTTTCGAACGGCACGATTTCGGCGCCGGCCGCCCGGAGGCGTTCCTGCCATAGCATCAACGCGGCGATCACCACGGGCTCGCAGCCTCGCAGAAATTCCTCTGCGACTACGCCGATACGGACTTTTGTTTCAGTATCTGCGGGGACGTCGAGAGCGAACAGGGCTGCGCCGAGCGGCGGACCGTCGTGCAAATCGCGAAAGAGCCAGCCGAGTGTGTCGAACGAGGGCGCGAGATGGACTCCGCCGCGCCATAGGCCGCGCTCATGGGCGAGTTCGATCGACGCCCGGTATCCTGCCAAGCCACAAAGGGCTGCAGGACCACGGATCGAGCCACCGGTGTCGGTACCAATGGCGGCTACCGCCGAGGCTTCTTGTACGCTGGCGGCGGCACCACTAGACGAGCCGCCCGTCAGGAGGCCAGGATCGCGGGGTTGCGTGCAATCGCCATAGTCAGGATTTTCGCCGGTGATGCCGTACGCCAGTGGGTGCAGGTTCGTTTTGCCGAGGATGACTGCACCTTGCGACCGCAGCCGCGCGGCCACTGCGGAGTCTTCGCTTGCGGGAGCGTTGCGCTCCGCGTAGAAACGCGAACCCACCGTGGTGACGAATCCGGCAAGATCAAAGCAATCCTTCAGCGACACGGGTAGACCGTAAAGCAGCGGCTTGGCAGTGCCGGGAAATCGTTTCGGAAGCTCTTCAGCCTCGTGAAGCGCGCGTTCCGCATCAAGCGTCAGGTAGACGTTGCGGCCCGCATTGCTGTTGGTGAGCGCGAGGGCTCGCTCGACCGCGGATCGAGGCGTGATGGCGCCGGACAGGAGCGCCATCCGAAGTTGATGCAACGAGTTGGGTGGACTGGTCCCGGCGAGCATCCGGTGCATTCTAACCGCAGTTGGCGCATCGCACGTGCGGCGAGTTCGATTTGATCGATTCGATTTTCAACTTGTGATGGCTGTCGGCGCTCGTGTTAGATTGCGGCATGTCGGTGGTGGGTGCGGGGTCGTCCGGGAAAGACGCTGCGAAAGGCGCCCGCTTCGGAAAGCGGCCGCTACAAATGCCCTCGGAGGGCGGGCTTCGCATCGGTGTGACCGCGCTTGATGAAGAGCGGATGCGTGAGCTTGTGCGCTTCACGGCACGCACGATGAATACCATTCACCCCGCGCCGTTTGGGGCACTGATCGTCAATACGAAAACCGGCCAGCAGTTGATGCGCGCCACCAATAGGGTGATGCGCGAGAATGATCCCAGTTCTCACGGCGAACTACGCACGGTCCGCCTCGCCTGCAAGAAATTGAAAAGCACGTCGTTAGCCGGGTACACGATGTATTCCACGTGCGAACCCTGTGCGATGTGCATGGCCAGTGCATTGTGGGCCAGACTGGATCGCGTGGTATATGGCGCGACGATCGCCGATGCCAACAAGCACTGCCTGCAAATTCTGATCCCGGCGAAAGAAGTGGCGCAGCGGGCGGACATGACCTGTGTTGTGGACGGCCCGGTGCTGCGCGAGCTCTGCTACACGCTTTTCACGCATCCGAAAATGTTGAAGGCCTTCCGCAGCTGGAGCTCGCGGAAAGAGGCGAGGGGCAAATCGTAGCCCGCTCGCGAAGAAAGCCGCCATGGACCTGACGCACGCCTATGGACTCGCCGCCGCCCTGGGTGATTCAGCGCGCGTGCTGACACAGCGTGAAATGGTGGAGCAGCTTTCCCGCGACTTTTACTGGTATTCGCCGGTGCTGCGTAAAGTGCTGGACGGCAAGGTGGCCGACATCGCGGTGCAGCCACGAAGCGCGGAGGAGATTCAAAGCGTTTTGCGCTATTGCTACGCGAACAATCTTCCGGTGACGGCGCGCGGCGCCGGCACCGGGAACTACGGGCAGGCGGTGCCGCTGCGTGGCGGCGTGGTGCTGGATTTGTCCTGCATGGACCGCATCGAATCGATTCAACCGGATGGCGTGGCGGTCTGCCAGCCCGGCGTGCGTCTGGGCGCGTTGGAAAATGAGGCGCGCAAGTCGGGGTGGGAACTGCGGTGTTATCCGTCGACGATCGTGAAGGCGTCGGTCGGGGGGTTCCTTGGCGGCGGATCGGGAGGAATCGGTTCGGTGGCGCACGGGAATCTGCGCGACTTCGATACCGTGCGCGCGCTGGAAGTCGTCACGATGGAGGCAGACCCGCGGGTGGTTTTGCATGAAGGGGAAGCGGTACACGAAATTTTACATGCGTGGGGCACCAACGGCGTGATTTCTCGGATCTGGCTGGCGCTGGCTCCCGCAGTCGAGTGGTCGCAGTGTGTGACGGCATTCGAAACCTTCGACGCGGCCTTCGATTTCAGCGAGCGGATTGCGAACGACTCCGCGTGGACCAAACGCCTGATCACGACGTTCGAGTGGCCGATTCCGTCTTTCTTTACTCCGGTGAAGGAATGCATCCGGGAGGGCAAGGCACTGGTCTTTTTCCTGATCGCGTCGGCGCAACTTGCCGCGCTG
Organism: uncultured Acidobacteriota bacterium; assembly: GCA_963832615.1. Lineage (GTDB taxonomy): Bacteria > Acidobacteriota > Terriglobia > Acidiferrales > UBA7541 > Acidiferrum. The sequence continues at coordinate 26,978 of CAWHVA010000010.1, read as the reverse complement.
GAAAGCGCCGCCCGCGAAGCTGGCGGAGAAGTCAGCTACTCCGGCACATACACAGGGCTACGCACGCGCCCGCTGCTTTCGGACTACACCTGGAATCACACAACGCTCTGGGCCATGAGCGCCGACGAGGCGTATACCTATCTCCAGTGCGCTTTTCATCCCGATCAGGTGCGGGACCAGATGCGAAAATTAAAAGAGCGCTTCGGCAAGGAATTCCTGCTACACATGGAATTCTGGAAAGGTGGCGACGGGCGCATAATTCCGGGAGCGATTCCGGTGGTTTACTACACAACTGAAGAACGCCTGAACGAGATGATCGACTTCTGTCGGGAGATCGGCGTGTTTGTGGCCAATCCGCACGTGAACCACGTGGAAGGTGGCGGCCGCTACCGCGCGGACAACGTGCAACTCCTCGCCAAACAGCGTTACGACCCAAAGGGCCTGCTGAACCCGGGTAAGATGGCCACGTTTCAGCCGGAAGCCCCTGCGGCGCAGGCACCTTTGCGATGAAAACCTGGATTCCCGACGCGCGCAATTTCGCGTATCTGACCTGGAAGCAGGTGGATGCATTGCCGCGCGAATCTACGCTGCTGATTTTACCGACGGCGGCCATCGAACAGCACGGCCACCATCTGCCGCTGGCGACCGATACGCTGATCAACAATTTGCTGCTCGGCTACGCACTGAACAAATTGCCTGCGGACCTGTCGGTTTACGCGTTGCCACCTGTGCATTACGGCAAAAGCAATGAGCATATTGGATTCGCGGGAACGCTTTCCGTTAGCGCGACGACATTTATGGCTGTGTTACGCGACCTGGGCGCGAGTTTATCCAGCGCGCGTTTTCAGAAGCTCGTGCTGTACAACACGCATGGCGGCAACACCTCTCTGATCGACGTGATGGCGCGCGATCTGCGCGCGGAGTTCGGCCTGCGCACGTTCGCGTTGCACGGGTCGGGCGGGATTGCCTTCGAGGAACTGAGCGAGCAGGAACGCGCTTACGGTTTCCACGCGGGCGAAGTCGAGACGGCATTGCTGCTGGCGTCGGTGCCGGAACTTGTGGATCGCTCCGCCTACACCGTCAATTACATCGCCGACGCCGCGAAGCCCGAGCTGCTGCGGCCCGAAAATGCGTCGGCGACGTTTGCGTGGCTCACACGCGATATCGCCACGAGCGGTGTAATGGGTGATCCACGCCCAGCCACAGCGGAAAACGGAGCGCGCTGGCTCGAACAAGCCGCAACGCGTTTGGCCGCCGCGTTGCAGGCAATGGCGCACTACCCGAATTCACCCAAATGACTGGCGGCGAGCAGTGGGTCGACTGCGGCAATGGCGTTCGGCTGGAACGCGGCGTGCGTTGCCGCATGTCCGACGGTGTGGAACTCGTCTCTGATCATTACTACCCGCCGCAGCGTGGTTCGCTTCCTACCTTATTCATGCGCCAACCGTACGGCCGCGACATCGCGTCCACGGTCGTGTACGCACACCCGAGTTGGTTCGCACGTCACGGCTACAACGTTGTGATCCAAGATGTGCGCGGGCGCGGCGATTCCGAGGGCGAGTTTTATCCGTTTCGCAACGAAGCGCGCGATGGCGCCGAGAGTATTGCCTGGTTGCGCCGGCGTCCAGAATCGAATGGTCGTGTCGGCATGTATGGATTTTCTTACCAGGGAATGACCCAACTGCTCGCCGCCGCCGAACAGCCAGAGGGATTGGTGTGCATCGCGCCGGGAATGACGGCGTTTGACCTCTATCACGGGTGGTTTTATCACAACGGCGCGTTGCGGCTGGCTTTGATCCTCGGCTGGGGATTGCAACTGTTAAGAGGCGACGCGCGGCGCAAACGATTGCGCGATGCGAGTGACCGCCTCGAGCGCGCGTGGGCGAATCTCCCGGCACAACCGAGCGTGCTGCCATTTCGCGAGCATCCCGGGCTGCACGGTGAAGGCTTGCCGCAGTACGTGCTGGATTGGTTCGAGCACCATCAGCCTGGCGAGTATTGGACGGCGCTCGACGTCAGCCGAAGGCTCGCGGAAATTCGCGTTCCGGCGCTGCATGTGTCCGGGTGGTTTGACTGTTTTGCAAGAGGAAGCATTGAGGGATTTTTGGCGCTAAGCCAACAAGCGGGCAGCGATTTCGCCCGTGCGCATCAGTATTTGGTCGCCGGTCCGTGGGTGCATATTCCCTGGGGCGATCGCGCCGGGGCTTCGAACTTTGGTCCCGAGGCGCTACTCGATACCGACACGATTCTGCTGCGCTGGTTCAATCACTGGCTGAAGGATTCGGGAGAGTTTTCGAGCGAGCCACGCGTTCGTCACTTTGTGCTGGGCGAGAATCGATGGCGCCACGCGGATGAATTTCCGGCCGGCACAAGCCATATCCTCTATATACGTGGCGGCGGCAAAGCCAATTCCCGCAAGGGTGATGGTTTACTCTCCGAAGCTCCGCCTGTTGCCGATGAGGCCTGCGACGTCTTTGTTTACGATCCCGAGGTGCCGGTGATGGCGCCAGGAGGATCGGCGGCGTTCGGACAGTTCGATCAAGCGGCGTTGGAGATGGGCAACAATTTGCTCGTTTACACGACGGAGCCGCTGGATCAGCCCTTGCTCGTTTTTGGAATCCCGCAGGTTGTTTTACATTGTGCAAGTTCCTCGGCTCATACCGACTTCACCGCCAAACTTGTGCGCGTGCGTCCCAACGGCGTGGCGGAGTTCATTTGCATCGGCATAGCGCGATCCACTTTCCTTTTTGCCGAAACGTCCTACACCGCCGACAAAGTTCATCGGTGGCAGTTTTCGCTGGAGCCAACGTCCTGCCGCTTTGACGCGGGCGATCGCATACGCTTGGAGATCGCGAGCAGCGCGTTTCCGCTGTACGACCGCAATCCAGCAACCGATGTACCTTCTTGCCGCGCTACGTCCTGGGATTGGGAACGCTCGACGCAAATCGTTTACCACGACGCAGAGAGAAGGAGCGCTTTGCATCTTCCGGTGAGTACGGATCGAATTTTGTCGCAGCCTTCGCGGACACCGGCCCTTAGGGGCTCAGGGTCAACCGGAACGCCTGTGCCACCGGGCGGCGCGGGATGAGCCCCGATCTAGCAGCACCGATGATCGAGATCGCCGGTGTCACCAAGCGCTACGCCAATTCCCCAGCGGTGCTCGACTCGATTGATCTGTACATCCTCAAGGACGAGTTCGTCACCCTGATCGGTCCCTCGGGTTGCGGTAAATCGACGGTGCTGAAGCTCATCTCCGGGCTAGCCCCGCCCAGTGGCGGCAGCATCCGCGTGGACGGCATGACGCCGGCGAACGGCCGCGAGATCGTCTCGTACATTTTTCAAGATGCTACGTTGCTTCCGTGGCGGACCGTTCGGGAAAATGTGGCCCTCGGCCTGGAACTGGAAGGCGTTCCGAGAGACCGCCGCGAGGAAAAGACCAGCACGCTGCTTGAGCTTGTCGGACTTGTACACGTTGCCGACGCCTACCCGCGAGTGCTTTCCGGCGGCATGAAGATGCGCGTGTCCATCGCTCGCGCGCTGGCCACCAGCCCCCGCCTGCTCTTGATGGATGAGCCGTTCGCGGCGCTGGATGAGATGTCGCGTGACCGTTTGAATGAAGAGCTGCTGCGTTTGCGCGCGGAGCAGAATTGGACCGGAGTTTTCGTGACTCATTCGGTGGCAGAAGCCGTGTTCCTGTCCACGCGAATCGTGGTCCTGGCGCCGAATCCCGGACGAATTTGCGCCGAGATGCCGGTGGAGCTGCCCTGGCCACGCACCGCGGCCCTCCGCGAGACGCCGGAGTTCGAGGCGCTGGTCGCGCAGGTGTCGCACGCTCTTCGAGGAGCGCTCACGAGATGAAGCGGCGATTGATCGTCGCGGCCAATGCGCTGGCCGTTTTTGCCGCGCTGCTGCTGGTGTGGCAACTCATTCTCTGGATCTTCCGCGTGCCGCCATACATGTTGCCCCCTCCCTGGACCGTGGCTCAGGCGGTGGCCGCGCGCTTCCCGTCGTTGCTGCATTCCTTCGCGATCACCGCGCAGGAGGCCGTCGGCGGACTGATTCTGAGCATCATCGCGGGCGTGACCATCGCATTGATCTTTGCGCAATCGCGCTGGGTGCGCCGAATGCTGTATCCCTGGACGCTGCTCTTGCAGACCGTCCCGATCGTGGCCATCGCGCCGCTCATTTTGATGTGGATGGGCGCGGGCATCTTTTCGGTCACGCTGATCGCATTCATCATTTCGCTGGCACCCATCATCGCCAACACCACGCAAGGTCTGATCAGCGTGGACGAGAACCTCGTAAACTTGTTTCTCATGCACAACGCTTCTCCCGCGCAGCTCTTGCTCAAACTGCGGCTGCCGAACTCGGTACCGTCGCTCTTTGTAGGAATTCGGATCGCCAGCGGGATCGCGGTGATCGGCGCGATTACCGGTGAGCTGTACGCGGGATCAAGCAGCGTCGGCCAAGGCGGACTTGGATATTCCATTCTGTATGCGTCGTCACAGCTCCAAACCGATTACCTGTTCGCGCTGGTGCTGGCCGCCACCGTGCTGGGTTTCAGTTTTCTATTCGTGGTGATGTTCCTCGAATGGTATTTCCTGCACAAGTGGCATGAATCGGCGCACGCTCCGGAAGCGGAGTAGAAAAATCGAATTCGCCACAGAGGACGCGGAGACGGCAGAGAAGAGAATGAGGAGTGAGCGATGTTGCGACTAGAAACCGAGACGGGATGGTGGTTGGTCACGCATCCCGACCACGCCCGTCTCGCGGGCGCTTTCGCCGAGTGCTGGGGCAACGACCGATTCCTGCCACCCGAGCCTCGCGTTCACGTGCTGAAGGGAATTGCGCGGCACGACGACGGATGGCTCGCGCGGGATGCCAAGCCGCAAATCACGCGGCAGGGTAAACCCAGTGCGTTTTCGACCGAACTCGTCGGCAAATACTCGGCCTTCGAAGAAATCGACCTCGCCGATTATCTTGCGGTTCGCGATCGCGCCGTGCGCCTCATCGCTTCCGAGGATGCGTACGCCGCGGTGCTCATCTCCATGCATACCTACAGCTTATTGAACGACCATGCCGACCGCTCCACGATTGCTCCGTTCGATCTACCGTTGCTCGATCAATTTCTGGAGCAACAGAAACTGTTCCAGCAATCGCTACGCGAGCGAATCGGCGCCGATGCCCGCTTCTCGCCCGCGCAAGCCAGCGAAACCACGATTTTCGATCACTTCCGACTCTTGCAAGCCAACGACAATCTTTCACTACTGACGTGCGTGGACTTCCGTGAGCCCGCAAGCCTGCTGCACCCGCTGCCTCAGCGGAATGGGGAATACGCGCACGTTCAGGTGCGCAGCGCCGCTTCTCGTCATTTCGTACTCGACCCCTACCCGTTTAATGAACCTTCCTTAACGTTCCATTTTCCCGCGCGTCATGTCCAGGGCAAGACCTTTGCGACTGCTGCGGATTTGCAGAAACAATTCGATGCGGCGCCAATCGAGAATTTGTCTGTACGCGTTTCGGCCTACTAACTTCCGCCCGTGGCGGCGGCATCCTTAACCTTACTTTAAGCGAACACAGACCCTTCGTTCCTGATGGCAAGCAGGAGTGTCTGTTCTACCTAGCAAACGAAAACGGCGGCCATAATCGGCCGCCGTTCCCGGTGTTGGGGGGGGGTGGAAGTCAGAACGTGAGCTTCAGCGTCATCTGAATCTGCCGTGGTCCGCCAATGGTCTTGTTCACGACCCCCAGGCCGCTGAGCGTCGGGGAAGAATAGAGGCTCGAACCATACGTCGGGAAATCGTTGAAGAAGAGGTTTTGGGAAACGTTGTCGACCGGGACGTCAAAGCTGGCCGTATTGGTCAAGTTGAAGACGTCGAAGCTGTACTTCAGCAAGAATCGTTCGTTCAACTTCGTCAGCTTGACGACCGAGGCGTCCGCGCGCTTCTGCCAGGGTTGCCGGAAGATATTGCGTTGTCCGGTGGTGAAGTTGGTTTCAAAGGTGTCGCCGGGCGCGATGGCGCCGCCCAGATCGCCCGGATTCAACTGCGGCAGAGTAAAGCAGGACGCATTGAGGGCCGGGACACCATCGGTTGCGCCGCTGTGACCTGTCAGAGCACCTGACGGCGTGCAGGAACCCAGCGGAACGATCGGATTGGTGATGCCGTCGGAGGTGCCGTAGAAGATGCTTCCCACCGCGCCCGAGTAGTCAATGACGCTATAGGGCTGGCCGCTTTGGATGATCGCAAGCCCTTCCAGCGCCCATCCATTCGCCAACTTGCCCTTCCACGTTGAGGCTTCAAAGAAATTGGGCACTTGGAAGAGATAGGTAAAGTTGATGACATGCTTGCGATCGAAGTCCGACAATCCATACCCGCTGCGAAGATCCAAGGGGTTGTTGCCGTTGTAAAACAGACCCAAAGCACTCTGCTCGTCGGTCGCATGGGAGAAGGTATACGAAAAGCCGACCTGCACGCCATGACTGAGCCGTTTCTCGACGTGAGCCTGGAGCGCGTTGTAAGCCGAGATGCCGGCTGCGGTGTAAGACTCGGACTCCGAAGAATAACCAATATAGGGAACGCGAAGGTCCACGTTGCCGCCTTCGTAGTTCGCCATCATCTGGGTTCCATCGGGTAGGCCCATGGGCGAGCAGCCCATCGACGTGCTCAGATTGCAGGTGGCCGTGTACGCGCACGCCGCTGGATTCAGAGCCGGATTGCAACCCGAAGGAGCCTCCACCGTGTAGCCATAGGTATAGTTCTGTCCGTGGATGGGGTGAGAGGGCGTCGCGATCTGAGCCTGGTTGAACGGTATGGGAACGACTTCGTGACGTCCAAAGTTTCCGACATAGCCGATCTCAATGGAGAGATCATTCCGGGGCTGCCACTGGATGTCCAGTATCTGATTGAGAGTGTAGGGGAGCTTGTTCGCCCGGTTGTAATCCGCAAACGCAAACAATTGTGACCCACTCTCGATGGCTGCCGCGTTCGGCAGGGTGATGGTGGCGGGGTTGCCGCTGGGTGGAGGACCGAGGGTTGCCCCCCAGGGATTATTGAAAGATCCGCCATTGGGCATTGTGGGATCGCATGTCGGAATGAAGCCCTCGTAAAAGCCCCCGATGGCTGTGCAAACCTGTGAGTTCACGAATGGCGGAGACTGGTTGACGCCGAATGGCCCACCGGGGATGACGCCGGCAGCGACGCCCGGGGAAAGATAGGTGAATAGTTCACCGCGATCGTAGTACATGCCCCAGCCCGCGCGAACCACAATCTTGTTGTTGAACTTTTTGGGACTCCACGCCACTCCGAGTCGCGGTGCAAGCCCCCATTGCCGGCCGGTCAGTGTAGAATCGCTCACGCCTTTGGTGGGGAACAGCTTGTTGTTGCCGGCAATGATGAAGCCGTTATCGACAATGGTGTCCGTCGCGGCGTCATAGTTGTAGGCAGCGGGGTTGAAATTGTAGAGACGCCCGTTTTTCTCGGTAAGCCCACCATGATCGTCGAATCGCAATCCTGCCGTCAGGCTGATGTTAGAGCGAATCTGAAACTTGTCTTGAAGGTATGCGCCGGTCTCTTTGGAACGATAGTAGCGATTGGCATCTCCCTGGAGGAAGGTGCTGGTGACGAATCCGTTGGTGCTATAAGAGGTTTCAAGGCCCTGCAAAAACTGTGAGAAATCGGCGAAAGCGATGACGCCGTTGTCGGTTCTTCGGTCACGCGTATTGAGCTGCGTATAGGAGAAGCTCCCGCCAAAGGTTAACGTGTGCTTGCCCGTGGTCCAAATGGCATTCGCCGAAGGCATGAAACGGTTTTGGAAAGCGCCAGTGAAAGCGCTCTGGGAGTTGGCGCCGCTGCCGATATTCGTGCCGGCGTTGGTAACAAAGTTTACGTTGTAGGGCGCCTGGTTACCGAAGTTGTCGACAATCGAGATACCTGGAAAAAATGTGGAGCCGAAAGTGTTCATGCTCGCTTCGGACGCTGGCAAGCCGGTCAGGTTTTGCACGTAAGTGCTGAACTGCTGCGGCGTGAAAGGCTGCCCGATGGTGCTGTAAACTTTTTCGCGAATAAAGCCAAAAACTTCAACCACGCTCAGATTAGGCTTCAGGGTTTGCGTGTTGGTGATCGAAAACACCTGGCTCCCGGCGTCGAGATGTTGCGGGAAACCTGGAGACCCGGAATAGGCGTAAGGCGCCAGGCTGGGATCGTGCTGGTAGTAATACTTCAGTGCCAGCGTATCCTTCGAATTCACAACGTAGTCCAGGTTCGAAACCGCCTGATCGGCGATGAAATAGGCGGTCCCCACCGTGAAGGTATTCTCAGGGAAGTTGATGGTGGGCACGAAGCTGCCGGCGGAAGGAATCAGAGGCTGCCCGTTCGGAAGCTTGTAATTGAGCAGACCGAAGGCGATTGGATTGATATCGCCGGGAGCCGTGCCAACGACCGGTAGAACCGTGGCGGGAAAGTTTCCATTTACGAGCGCCGCCAACGCCGCTGGACTGCGATCATCGGTGAGTCCCGGAGGCACGGCGTTGCGAGAGCTGCCAATCTCCTGATCTGAATTGTGGATATGCTGGTAGCTGAGGAAGCCGAAGAGTTTGTTTTTGATGATGGGTCCGCCGAAAGTGCCGCCGGCGCTGTAGCGATGCTGCTCCGGCACTTTCTCGCTTGCGGGAATGTTAGGATCCGCGTTGTAGAAAAAAGGGGCGGCGTTCAGAAAGTCAGTTCCACGGTGAACGTAGGCGCTGCCATGATAATTGTTGGTGCCGGAGGCGGTGCTCATATCGATGTGCGCCCCGCTCGTCGCGCCTTGCTGCGCGTCATACATCGATGTATTTACGCGAAACTCTTCGATGGTCTCCGCAGGCGGCGTGGGCAGTGCCTGGCCGATGGCTAGATAGGGCGATGCGGTCGTCTGCAGTGGTGATGCCGAAGTGCTCGAAAGGCTGGCCGCGCCGCCAAGTCCGGTATTGTTCACCACGCGCGCCGACGCTACCGAGCTTGTGCTCTTGCCGTTAAACAGGTTGCTGGCATCCACGCCATTCAACTGGAACGTGTTGCTGGTATCGCGCTGACCGTTGGCCCAAATAGGTTGGTTGCCCAGGCCGGTGTTGACTCCCGAGCCCGCGGCGAGCTCGGCGTTGACTCCAGGAGAAAGAATCGCGAGGCCCGTAAAGCTGCCCGTCGGCAATGGGACGGATTCGATCTGATCCTTCTCCAGAATGTAACCGTTGGTGGTATCCACCGAGTTCATCAGCGGCGTTGCCTCGACGGTCACCGTGGAGCCGACTTCGCCCACCTTCAGCGTAGCGTTCACGGTTACCGTGCGGTCCCCCTGCACGGTAATCGAAGGTATCTTTTGCGTTTGAAATCCATCATGACCAAACGTCAGGGTGTACGTGCCGATTGCCAAATTCACGAAGTCATAGGCGCCGCTTTCGTTGGTCTTTTGCGTGCGCGTCAGCGTGGTCTGATCATTGACGATGGTGACATTCGTATCGGGAAGAACGCCGCCTGAGCTGTCGGTCACTGTCCCGGTGATGCTGCCGAGAGTCTGCTGAGCTTGAACAAGAGGCACGGAAGCGAAGAACATGAGGAGGAATAAAGCGAAGACGAAAGCGGAAAGGCTGATTCTTTTGCACATTCAGGAAAACCCCTCCAATTGTGAAAATGAGCGGAACCCATATCCCCATGCCAGGCCGGTTGAAGCACTGTTGTCTTGACACTCGATGCTGTCCAGGCCGCTTTGCACGGTCTGTCGTCGAATAATTGGAGCACGCTATCGTGAACTCGCTGGGAATCGAAACGAATTATTTGACTCGCGCAAATCGCTTTTTTCAATTTCTACGTTGAGAGACGAGGAAGAAACGAGGCACGAAACACCTGGATGTCAGCGAGGCTCAAGCCATCGCTCGCCATTCACCTCGCAATCCAGTGTGCGCACCGGAGTGCCTTTGTAGGGGCGGGGCTTGTTTACCCTGAGCCTCGAAGGGCCGCGCGGCTGTCAACCCGGCAAAGCTGCCAGCCGTTATTCGCACTCATTAAAAAAGCGTTCGCGCGGGCAATACGCTCTTCGCGACGGCCGCGCTCACGGTAAACATTGGTTCGTTCACAACTTGGCTGAGCCGGAGGTGCATCGCCACGCTGCACAGCAGATACGCATGCACATCGCTAAAGCCCCAACGCGCTACCAGCAGATCGATCATGCGCGAAGTCGCGGCTCTGGCCGCGGCGATCGCGTCGGTAGCGGATTCCACCACGATCCACGCCTCGCCCAGCCCATCCTGCGCTCGGGTCGCCGGCGACTCAATCAGCGGCCCGGCCGGCGCTCGCTTCTTGTGCAGACCAAATCGCAGCGTCACATCCGCAGGGCACTCGATCCCATTGATGCACACCTCGCCGTCACCCTGCGCTGCATGCGCATCCCCAGCCGAGAACAGCGCGCCTCGGTTCAGCACCGGCAGATACAGCGTCGCCCCGCTGCACAACTCCCGCACATCCATGTTGCCGCCGAAATTTCCCGGAGGCCGCGTCCGAAATTCCCCATCTTCGGCCTGCGCCACTCCCATGACGCCGCAAAACGGCCGCAGCGGCACAACCGCAGGCGCCAGCGACCCGCTCACGTCACCCTCAAGCTCCCAGTGAAATAGATACGGCCTCGAAAATCGCTCTTTCAAAAATCCGAGTCCCGCAATCACGCTCGACCATCCCCAGCCTTTGTGCGCCACTTTCAACACATCAATCTGCAGCACGTCGCCCGCCTCTGCGCCCTCGACAAAAATCGGCCCGGTCAGCGCGTGAATGCGCCCGCGATCGATCTCCAGAAATTCCGCCACAGTCATTCCCGGCCGCACTTGCGCGCCGCTGGAATCGACGCACTCCATGTGCACGGTGTCGCCCGGCGCGATGGCGATCCGCGGAGGCAACGCCCTATTCCACCGCGAGTGCGTCGGCTCCGCGCTCAGAATGTGCTCGGCCATCGCCGCCCCTAGATCTCCACCGTCATCTGCACTTCCACCAACGCATTCCGCGGCAAAGCCGAAACGCCAATCGCCGCCCGCACATGCCGCCCCGCTTCGCCGAACACCTGCACAAGCAAATCCGAAGCCCCATTGATGACCGCTGGCGAATCCGCAAATCCCGGTACCGCGTTCACATAACCATTCACTCCGACCACGCCCTTCACGGCCTCCAACGATCCCAGGTGCCGCTTCAACACTGCCAAATGTGTCAAGGCGCACGCTCGCGCAGCCGCGTAACCTTCCTCGATCGTCCGCCCTGCTCCCACTGCTCCCATGATCACGCCTTCAGGCCCAGTCGAAATCACGCCCGACAAATACACCATCTGCCCAACAGTCTTCGCCGGAATAAAGTTCCCACCGGGCGAAGGCAGCGCCGGCAACACAATCCCAAGCTCCGCGAGCCGCGCCTCGATGTCCGCCGCCATAATTTTTCTCCTAAACAAAAAATAACGCGCCACTCTAACACGTCCGCGCAATCACCCGATCCGTCTCGGACTTTTCCTTTGCGCCAATTTGGACGTGCGCTAGCATGTGCCATGCAATTTCACTCCAAGCTGCCCCAAGCCGCTGTTGTAGCGGCGGCTTTCGGGAGCGGGCACTTTTCGCAGCCTACCGTTGTCGTCATCGTTCTCCTGATCACGAGTCTAGGTCTCTTCGTAGTCCAACCATCCCGTACCCAATCGCTCGCCGCCAAACTCCACACCAACCGCGCCTCGCCGTTAGACTTGGAACTAGGCGGTGATCTGGCAAACCTGCCGTCAAACTCCACGCGTTACATTAACCGCGAAGATCTGCTTGCCCCGCCTCAAGTAAATTTCACCGTAGTGAATGACGCGAATTTCACCGGCCCGACCCAGGTGAGCGGAATCTCGCTCGAAGAACTGGTCCGCCGCTTCGCCGCGGCGCCTGACTCCGCTCTAACACTTGCCATCTGCGAAGATAAATATCTCGCGACCTATCCTCGCGCCTACATCGCCGCGCATCATCCGGTCCTTGTTCTTAAAATTAACGGCCAACCACCGAGCGCCTGGCCCAAAGACTCCGAAGACCGCAACCTCGACATCGGCCCCTACTTAATCTCGCATCCCAATTTCACTCCCAGTTTCAAAATCCTCTCGCATTCCGATGAGCCGCAAATTCCCTGGGGCGTAGTACGCTTGGAATTCCGCGACGAAAGCGCCCTATTTGCCACGATCGCGCCTCGGGGACCACACGCTCAGGATCAACAAATCCAATCTGGCTACCGCATTGCCCGACAAAAATGCTTCCACTGTCACAACATGGGCAGCGAAGGCGGACAAAAAGCCGGCCGCCCCTGGCTCGTTCTCTCCGCGTGGGCCACGGCCTCACCAAGTTATTTCGCCGCCTACGTGCGCAATCCAAAAGAAAAAAACCCCAACGCGCAAATGCCCAGTCTCCCCGAGTACGACGACGCCACTCTCCGCGCGCTAATCGCCTACTTCCAAACCTTCACCATGCGAGAAAAACCATGACCCTCCGCGCCGCCAAAACCGCGCTCGTTTTTGCCGTAACTCTTTTCTATTCCCTGATCGTTTTCAGCAACATCACTGACTACGATTCCAACTACCAATTCATCCGCCACGTCCTGATGATGGACTCCACCTTCCCCAACAATCACGGCATGTGGCGCGCAATTAATTCCCCAACTGTGCATACCGTCTTCTACATCGCGATCATCATGTGGGAGTCGATCACGATGCTTCTCTGCTGGTGGGGAGCCGTTCGCCTGGCGCGCGCCGCGCGCACAACCGCCGCCGCATTCAATCAAGCCAAGCGCACAGCAATCATCGCCCTAACGATCAGTCTGCTGATGTGGCTGGTAGCTTTCCTGACGGTAGGCGCCGAGTGGTTCCTGATGTGGCAATCCAAATCCTGGAATGGCCAGGAAGCCGCCTTCCGCATGTTCACGGTAGTCGGCATCATCCTAATCTTCCTAGCCCTACCAGACACCGACCAGCAACCTTAACCAGCAGCACAGCCATTCCTGAAGCAGCGTCACAGCCATTCCTCTCTGTGGGCAGCTGGGCGCAGCATCGCTGCGCCCCAGCTTGCCCAGGCCGACGCACGTAATTGCCGATCGCTATTCGGAATTTGTAGCGGCCGCTTTCCGAAGCGGGCGCATTTCTCTCAACTCACCGCGTAGCCTTGACGCCGCCCGCACCCACCAAACCTTCCGACAACCCAAACGCATAAAGCACATCCTGCACCGGCACAATCAAATACTGCCGCCCATCAATTTGATAGGTCATAGGCGAAGCCACAACATTCCCCCCAGCATTCAAGTGCCACAAAATCTTCCCAGTCGCCGGATCAAGCGCCAAAATGTTCCCCGATGTATCCCCACTGAACAACAGGTGCCCCGCCGTAGTCAGAATCCCCGCGACACCCTCTCCCTCGCCGAGTTCATGGTTCCAAACCACTCTGCCCGTCTTGTAGTCCAAAGCCCGCAAGGTAGTGTTCGACCAAAGGTTCCGATCCCGCCCACCCCAGCCTTCTGTCTTCCCCTCGGCAATCTTGTAAAAAATGGCAAAAATCCGCCGCGCCATCACATAAAACAAATTCGTCTGCGGATCAAAACTAGGCGCCATCCAGTTGGTAGCCCCGTCCGATCCAGGTTCCACCAGAGCACCATCCGGACTCGGATTCGCCGAAGGCTTCGCAATCGGCCGCCCCCGCGAATCCACCCCGGAAGCCCAAGTCTGGTCAATGAACGCCGTAGTCACCAGGTGCTCGCCGTTCGTGCGATCCAGCAAAAAGAAAAATCCATTGCGGCTGGCCTGCCCCAACAGTTTCCGCGGCTTGCCCTTAAACTCCGCGTCAAACAGGATCGGAGTCTGCACCGCGTCCCAGTCGTGCACATCGTGCGGCGAAGGCTGAAACGCCCACACAAGTTTTCCGGTATCCGGATTGAGCGCCACGATCGAGCAGGTATAAAGGTTGTCCCCAGGCCGGCTATCCCCAACGAGCACCGGATTCGGATTCCCCGTCCCCCAATAAAGTAAATTAAGCGCAGGATCGTAAGTCCCCGTCATCCACGTCATACCCCCGCCGTGCAACAACGCGTCGCCATCCTTAGGCCACGTTTCCGAACCAGGTTGTCCCGGATCCGGCTCGGTATACCAATGCCACTGCACCGCTCCCGTTTCCGGATCGACCGAAGTCAAAACTCCCCGAATGTCCGTAGAATCGCCCGACACACCCGCAATCACGTGATCGCGTATGACCAGCGGCGCCATCGTCGCGAAATACCCAAGCTTCGCGTCTGCAAGCACGATATCCCAGTGAACCGTGCCATCCTTGGCGTCCAGACAAATCAAATGCGCGTCGGGCGTCGTGAAGTACAGCCAATTCTTGTACATCGCCAAGCCCCGATGTCCTATATGACCGCCTTCCGATTTTCGTTCGTAATGCCAAATCTGCCGCCCGAACTTCGCATCAACAGCCCAAACGTTGTCAGGCTCCGTGAAGTACAGAATATTGTTCACGACCAGCGGCGTAGACTTGATCGCCACTCCGCGCGTCCGAAAAATCCAAGCGACCGTAAGCGACCCGACATTTCCAGCATTAATCTGATCAAGCGTGCTGTACCGCCGCCCCGAATAATCCCCGTTGTAAGTAGGCCAGGTATCCGTAGCAGGCCGAAGCAAGGCCGCCGGATCAAGCCCCTGCCCGGCCGCAATCATCGCACCCACCGTCAAAGCCAAAACCACCAACCCGATCTTGATCAACCCGCTGCGATACCAGGGCATTCCGGTTCCTCTCGTTTGCTCGACTAGCCGACGAGTGCCGTGTCCAAAATTCTGCTCTTTAGGAGGTCGGGGCTTCAGCCCCGACGTAACCCCTCCACAAGAAAAGGGCTTTAGCCCCTGAAGAAAGCCATTGCTTCCCCCCACCTTCATTTCAAACTCTGCAAATAAGCAAACAAATTGTGAATATCCTCCTGGGTCAGCTTCTCCAACAATTCCCGATGCGCCGCTAGCCGATCCTTAACCTCCACCTGCACACGCTCCCGAGCAAACGCCCGATACCAACCCGACGAATCGCGCAGCGCCACGACAAAATCATCAATATGCTCCAAAGGCCCCTCAACCTTCTCGCCCGATGGCAGAGTTACCACCACACTCTTGAAGTGCCCATCCGGATACAGCATGTGCGTCTCCAGATCGAGCGCCGAATACTTAGCAGCGGCCGCAGCCATATCCCCTGCCGGTGAATGACAACCGCTACACCCGCCAGCCCCATTGAAGTAACTCTTCCCGGCCTCCGCATTTCCCGTCAGGAGTCTCTCCACAGAATATCCCTCGGGAACCTCCGACGACGCCATACCTTGGGCCGCTCGCGCATGCAAAAAAGCCGCAATATCCGCCACCTGTTCATCACTCAACGGGAAGGCGGGCATTCCTTTGTCCGGCCGCCCCTGATGAATCACCGGACCGATCAGATCTCCCTTAACGTCATGGGCCACAAGCGCCGACCGCATCAAATCCGGCCCCCGCGCGCCAGTAGCATCCGCCCCATGACAAAATCCGCACGACTCCACAAATTGTTTGCGCCCCCTCTCCACTGCCGGGTCCGCAGCAAGAGCAGCAGCCTTCGCCTGACGCGAAACACGCTTAACCGGAGGCGCCGGCTCCTGTGCCCGGACCCCCGCGCCCGGCACGCCCATAGTTGCAATGCCAACCAAAACTCCGACCCCGAACAAAATCATTAGCAATCGCGCCATTCCCTCACTCCAAACCCAGTCACTCCTACGATCGATCCATCCAGACCACGGCGTCGCATTATACCGACATCTCGCCGCCACCGGCCACGATTGCTCGCGCCTTCATCCAAGCAGTACATCAAATCTGTTATCGTGACGGTGCTTCAGAGGTGCGCGTTTGCAAGACCACCTGCTGGCTACACTCCGCGAACAACTGGTCGCCATCATCTCCGGAACGATTTTTGTGTTCATCGGATTTGCGAGTTGTCTATTCGCCGCCATCCGTCGCCGCAGCGGCCTGCGCATCTTTCTTTGGCTGGGAGTCTGGAGTGCCTTGTACGGCGCCCTGCTGCTGATTGAATCTTCTAGTGTGGCGGCCGCTGTGCCGCACTGGATTCAGATCGGCATTCCCTTTCTGCGGACGTGTATCACGTACTTACTTCTTCCCGTCGTTGCGCTTGTGTGGTTTGAGCTAAGCGTCGGAATGATGAAGCTGTTCATTCAGGTCGTAATCGCCATCGGTCTGGTCATTGCCGTCGCCGGAATAGGATTTTTCGTCGCGACCGGCTCGTCCGACAAGCTGATTCTCTACAACAATGTCGTCGCAGCCGCCGCCCTCACTGTCTTGCTCGTCGTCGTCGCGGTTCCAGGACTCTCCCGCAAGCTTCTGATTCTTCCCAATCGCGCCGTCGTCGTCGTCGGTACGCTGGTCTTCGGCATCGAGGCTCTGTATTACAGCCTGTCTTTCGTTCTTCACTACCAGACGTGGCGGATTACGGGCTCGCTGGGATTGGCGGTTCTCCTCTTCTCGTTTGGATATGTCGCGGTGCAAATCGCCCTGGCCAGCGAACGCCGTCTGGTTTCCATCGAAGGCGAACTCTCGATTGCCCGTGAGATTCAAGCCTCGATTCTTCCCTCCGACA
Source organism: uncultured Acidobacteriota bacterium (assembly GCA_963832615.1). Classification (GTDB taxonomy): domain Bacteria; phylum Acidobacteriota; class Terriglobia; order Acidiferrales; family UBA7541; genus Acidiferrum. Next base: position 10,315 of record CAWHVA010000010.1, on the reverse strand, counting down.
ATCCCGAACTGAAAAATCTGCGTGTCGCCGCCCTCTATCGTCCGATGACCGACATTGCCGGCGACTTCTACGATTTCATTCCGGTCGATCCGAATCGCACCGGCTTCCTCGTGGCCGATGTTACCGGGCACGGAGTCCCGGCCGCGCTCATTGCTTCCATGATTAAGGTGGCCATGCAATCCGTCCTGCCGAGCGCACACGATCCGCAAGAGGTCATGCGCGAATTGAACCGCATTCTCTGCGTGCAACTTCGCACCCGGCTTGTCTCCGCTGCTTATCTTTGGCTCGACACGGAAAATCGGATCGCGCTGTATTCCGCGGCGGGACATCCTCCGCTCGTGCTCTCGCGCGCAGGCCAGTTTGAGCGCATCGAAAGTAACGGCATGTTGCTCGGTGTATTCCCGGACTCCGACTACCCGCTGCATAAAATGCCCATTCGTTCAGGTGACCGCCTGTTGCTTTACACCGACGGGGTAAGCGAGCCCGAGAATGCCAACCGTGATGCCTTCGGCGATCACCAGCTCGAACAAGTCGTGCGCGACAATCAAGCACGCCCGCCCGCCGAGTTCTTAGATCAAATCCTCTCCGCGATCCACAACTGGCAACCTCCCTCCACGCCCCAACACGACGACATCACCATGGTCGCCATCGACGTCGTCTAGCGAAACCAGGGCGCGCTTCCTGCCAGCTCTGTCAGTCCCGCGAGGATCGTTAGGGTTCCCAAGGAAACTTGATAGGTCCCGGAGGCGGCTGATGGGTCTTCCTCCAACTCTCAAATAGAGACTGCATCCAATTCAGGGCCCACGGCAGGTCGTCAGGATATTCGAACAAATGCCTGGTGAAGGCGCGCACATCGTAAAACGCGCCGCCGATCTGACGGAACGACGAAGGCAGCGGGGGTCCACCCGCAACTCCAGCCGGTGGAATTCGCGCAGGGAGTCGCAGCGCATACAGGCTTCCGCCGGCTAGCGCCTCTCGCGGATACTGCAAAAGCCATCCGCAGTTGTGTCCGTCGAGAATCATGTTCGCGGAAAGCACAACCCACTGTCCGCCATCCTCCGGTGCGGGCCTCTGACAATCCCAGAGTTGCGCCTGTGGCACCCACACGGTGGGATCCGTGAGCCCATATTCATCTAGCCTGATCGTCGCAAGTCCATGCTGCTCCGCAAAGCTCTTCACTTCGGGCAGCGACTGGTTCCAATCCACGTTCGAGTCGTTGATCAGGGTATACGCGGGACGCCCAAGGCTCAGCGCGTTTACGTATGGGAAATAGCACGGATAGGCGTGCACGGCCGTGAACAGGCAACTCGCCGCAAGCAACGCAACCACCGCGGTTCCTGTTGCGGCGGCGAAGCGGGTCCTGTCGCGCAGTTCACCCAACATACGCGGCAATGGCGCGAGCAGAAGAATCAGCAACACCACCGGCACGGAGAAATGCCGAATGCTGATATTCAACGGACTTAACATGCACGCGGCCGTGAACACCAGCAAACTCACCCAAAGCACCCGCCAGTGCATTCCTTGTTGCTCCGGGATGGCCGCAACATTTTTCCCGCGGAATTTTCGGAAAGCCGCGACCACCAGGCACAAGATCAGTAATGCGAGAAATCCGAGAGACGCTTTCAAAGCAAACACAACTGGAAAGTAGAACCAAACGCCATGCGTATAGGAATGCCCGAGAATAAATGTCGGACGTATCCCCGTGAGCAGCACCCATCCCGCTCCCCGCAAATAGAGCACCGCTGGCCAAAGGAGCCGGCGCAGGATGAGCGCCATCGGGCTGGTCCCTATTCCTTCGACAGAGGTCGTTGGCTGATGCCAGGAAAAGACGAAGTAAAAAGCGTACACCGTGAGCGCGGCCCACAACACGCCCTCAAACGTTACGCGCCAACGCGCTCGCCTCCATGCGCGCGCCTCCGCCTTGTCTTGCGGCTGCCCATAAACCGCGCGCCATCGCAGGCTCAGCACCGAGGCTCCAAACGCAAAGAACAAAACTCCCGCCGTAAACTTCGACAGCAGCGCCGCGGCAAGACTCAGTGCAAACAGAATCACATTTTTCCGATTCGGCCCGTTCCACACCTCGGCGAACATCCAGAGGGCCAGCACGGAAAACAGCGTCACAGCCACGTCTGTGTGCACCAGCGGACCAAACGCAAGAAACATGGGCGCGCTGGCATACACGGTCAGGCACAGCAGCCCGCCCCACCTGCCTCCCAACCGCCGCCCACACGCGTACACCACCCAGCCCAGCGCGAGCATCATCAGTAGCATCGGTAACCGTGCCCATGCCAGCACGGACTTCGGTTCATTCCATTTCTCCAGCAGCCACTCTCCGAATACCCACTCCCCCGCGAACGCTGGAAAAAATTTGTCGCTGATGGTCCAGGATATATGGCCGTAATCCGCGCGAACTCCTCGCAACACCAGGGGAAGCGCCGCGAGCACTTTTGGCAGCGGCGGGTGCTCGTCATTCATGCGCAGATCCAGCTTTTGCAGATAACTCACGCCCGCGCCGATGTGCGCCACCTCATCGATCGTCACGGATTCACGCAGCGCCGCACCGCCAGCCATCACGGCCATCAACGCAACCAGCAATCCAGCCAGCAACCCGCTGAGAACCTCCGGCGTCCTGACACGCGTATTCATTCGACGGGGAACCTCGAACCCGCTCGCAACACCTAGCCGCTCAGGCAATCATAAACGCATTCCGAACCGCCGAGATTCTGATCACGCCGCGCACCGCATGCGATGCCCGATCCTGATAAAGGCGCAATCAACTGGACACTATGACTTATCGGGCAAATTTCTCTTCGAGGTAGGCAATTTCACGTCGTAGCTGGGCGACTCTTGCGCGGACCCAAATCTTTGGGTCCAGTGACTGGGCTTGTTCCATCAAAGGGGCCAAGAAGTCACCTATGTGATCGTGTCCACCGAGACGAGCTGTAGCAAATGGGGCATCGCCTTCGCTTAGTGCAAATATATCTGCACCCTGGTCAATTAAAAGTTTGACCATTTCAAGGTTACCCCGCATGCAGGCGACATGCAGAGGGGTATAACCAAGGTCCCCCGCTCTATTTACATCAATGCCAGCGTCGATGAGGGCTTTGGCGGCAGAAAGGTCATCCCATCTGACAACATAATGAAGTCCGTTATCGCCCTCACCATCACACGCATTGACATCAGAAAAATCGGTTTCAGCAAATTCACGCGTTTCGTGCAGCCTAGCAAATATGCGTTTAAGTTGGTCACCCATAGACAAATATTATGGGACATTTGTGATTCGGAGCGATTCAAGTTTTTCCCAACTGCTGATAGAACGCGGTTACCGGAAACTGACCCACCACCGAACCGCGTGTCGCGTTGCCTACACTAATGTGCTGGAGTAAACTCCCGGCAAGTGCCGGATACTTCCTCAATCGTCGGTCGCACCATCGATCATTACACCGTCCTCGAAAAAGTTGGCGGCGGCGGTATGGGCGTAGTCTATAAAGCTGAGGACGCGCGGCTCGGCCGGTATGTAGCGCTGAAATTCCTTCCCGAGGATATCTCTCACGACCCGCAGGCGATCGACCGCTTCCGCCGCGAAGCGCGCACTGCATCCTCACTGAATCATCCGAACATCTGCACCATTTACGACATTGGAGAATTCGAAGGGCGCCCGTTTATCGTGATGGAGCTGCTCGAGGGCCAGACGCTGAAGCATCGCATCGGCAAAAAGTCCGTCCCCATAGCCGACCTCCTGGACATCGCCATCCAGATTGCCGATGGTCTCGAAGCCGCCCACGCCAAGGGCATCGTCCACCGCGACATCAAGCCCGCTAACATTTTCCTGGTCGATCGCGGTCCCGCGAAGATTCTGGACTTCGGCTTGGCGAAACTCACCGCGTATCGGCAGCCCGCGACCAATTCGGTAAGCGAATCCTCCATCCCTACACAAATGCACTTCCTGGACAACGACATGGTGACCACCCCGGGCACTTCCATGGGCACGGTCGCCTACATGTCGCCGGAACAAGCGCGCGGCGAAGAACTGGACGCTCGCACCGATTTGTTTTCGCTCGGCGTCGTGCTCTATGAAATGGCCACCGGCGTCCCTCCTTTTTCAGGCCCGGTTCCCGCTTTGATCTTCGACAGCATCCTGCATTCCTCTCCGACTGCCGCGACGAAAATAAATCCGCGCTTACCCCCAGGCTTGGAAAATATCTTGGCCAAAGCGTTGGAGAAAGATACCGACCTCCGTTATCAGACCCCCGGGGAACTTCGCTCCGACTTGAAGCGCTTGAGGCGCGATACGGACCCCAGTCGTTCAGGAGCAGTCGATTTTGTCCCGCCTGCGCTTCAAAGGGCTCACCAAACCCGCCCACACTGGCGATGGCGCGCCTGGGCTGCAGTCGCCGCCGGCGTGTTCATCACCATCGCCGCGATTCTGGGCTTGGTTCTAATGCGTCCGGTGACGCCACCCCGCATCCTGCGAACCGACCAACTCACCAACACAAATCTACCCAAGTCCGACGTCGTTACCGACGGCTCGCGTCTCTATTTCATCGAAGGCCAATCGCATCTTTCGCAAACCTCGGTGACCGGTGGCGAGACTTTCCCCATCGTCACCACGCTGGAAGACACCGGCTTTGCCAACGTTTTCGATATTTCGCCAGACCTTTCGGTGCTTCTGATGAACACCGCCTTTGGGACCTCTCTCGACGGCCCTCTTTGGACCGTCCCGGTTCTTGGCGGTACGCACCGTCGATTGGGCAATCTTGTAGGCCATGGCGGAGCGTGGTCGCCCGACGGCAAAAGCATTGCCTATTGCAAGGGGAACGACATATTCCTGGCGAACAGCGACGCCAGTGATCCGCGACGGTTGTTGACTGCAGCGGGAACGCCTAGCTACCTCCGCTGGTCGCCCGACGGCTCGATTTTGCGTTTCACCGTCAGCGATCCTCAGACCAATCTCCGGTCCATCTGGCAAGCTTCCGCGAACGGCAGCAACCTTCATCCCTTGCTTAAGGATTGGAACCCCACACCCAACGAATGCTGCGGCAACTGGACCCCTGACGGAAAATATTACGTCTTCCAGGCGCTCCGCGATGGAACCACGAATCTCTGGGCTATTCATGAGCGCGGCGGCCTGTTTCTCGCAACCCCGCAGCAGCCGGCACAGCTGACGACCGGACCAATGAACGTTGGCACTCCGGTTCCGAGCCGCGATGGCAAGAAGCTCTTTGTCCAAGGCTGGCAGCCCCGAGGAGAATTGGTACGCCACGATCCGAAATCGGGACAGTTCGTGCCGTACCTCGGGGGGATCTCGGCGATGGGCCTGGATTTCTCGCGCGACGGACAGTGGGTCGCCTACAATGACGGCACAGACGGCACCATGTGGCGAAGCAAGATGGACGGAAGTCAAAAACTTCAACTGGTCTTCCCGCCCATGGCGGCCTATCTGCCTCGCTGGTCTCCGGACGGCAAGCGTCTCGCCTTCTTCGGCCATCCACCCGGCGAGCCCTTCCAGATCTACGAGATTGCTGCCGAAGGGGGCGCACCCGAGTTGCTCTATCGCGGTAACACCAACCTCGCCGACCCGGTTTGGTCACCCGACGGAAAATCGCTGGCCCTCGGCGAGAACTCGCTGAACAATCAGGGGTCAGCTATCTACGTCCTCGATCTGAAAACGCGCGCGGCCACGAAAGTGGCGGGGTCCGATGGACTGTACTCTCCCCGCTGGTCGCCCGACGGACGCTACATCGCTGCGATTCCGCTGGACTCCCTCAAACTTATGCTTTTTGATCTCACCACCCAGAAATGGACGGAACTCGCCAAGATTTTCGCGGCCTATCCGACATGGTCTCGCGACTCGCGCTATTTGTATTTCGACGGCAATGAGGGCTATTACCGCGTGCAGGTCCCCAGCGGCAAATTGGAGCGGCTCTTCAGCCTGGAAGGATTTCGAGCGGCTGGAGGAGCCTTCGGAAACTGGAGCGGCCTCGCCCCCGACGAATCCCCACTGCTAGTCCGCGATGTCAGCATCCAGGAGCTCTATGCCCTCGATTGGGAGGCGCCTTAGTCGGATCTGCGCGCACGCTTGCCTTGTCCCCACTCTATTTGAAGCTGACCTCGTCGCGAGTGCCCTCCAAAGTGTTTAGAAGCGTCGTTTGATTGCCGAGTCGGATCGAGGGACGGGGTGAACCCCGCCCCTACGGAATTGATTTCTCGTGTTGGCTTCCGTCTTTACTGGGTTTTCTGACCACTTGCGGTCTCTTCCGGTTCGTCTTCGACCTTTTGCCAGGTGGAATCGGGGTTGTATTCCTTCATGGATTTGGCGAGAGACTCGGTCTTCTTGCCGAGGTCCTTCTGATACACCACACCATCCTGATCAACTATGAAGGTGGTCACGCCGGATACCTTGTACTCGGCGGGGTAGGCCACCAGGGCAAAGCCTTCGGTCATTTTGCCGTTAACGATGTAACTCTTGGCGCCACCTGGGGCATCTTTTCCCTGGCGCGTGAGGATCCGGAAATAGTAGCCGCGGAAAGGGGTCGGAGCGCTGCCTTGGGTCTTGTGATCGTCCACAACGGCCGCGGCCACCAGTGGCCCGATGGGACTCTGGGGTTGGCCATCGGCAGCTTTCCAATAGAGACCGTCGCGCTGTCCTTCGTCGCTGACGGCCTTCTGTGCGTATTCGGTCTGCTGTGCGGAGCGGAATTCCTTTTCCGCGGCAACGAACATCTCGCAGACGCGAATGGTCGATACCTCATTGCGGCCAACTCGCCGGTACAAGATTTCTTTCTTACTGGCCTCGGTGTCGAAATACCAGGTATTCCCGTTGTTCATGAGCGGTATCGGCGTAGGCCAATTGTGCGCACCGACATATAAGGTAGTGGTTCCATCCGGTTCCTTCACCAAACGGTGCATTTCCTGATAGCGCTGCACGAAATTAGCTCGGCTCTGCGCGTCTTCGGCTTCGTCTCCCGACGAAACAATTTGCTTTCCTGCTGGTCCGAGGATTTCCAGCATCGCTTTTTCGTCGTTATTCTGCGTGGCGGCGACGAGCGCGTTGGTCGCTTCTTCCGCCGACGAAAAGGTTTTCTGCCCCTTTTGCTGCGCCACCAACAGCACGGGCAAGCACGCCGCCAAAAGGATGGCGGCCGCGGCTAATTTAGCAAGATTGGTCCAAGCAAATTCGCCGAAGTTCAAATCCGTCCGCTGCATATGGCTTTCTCCATTCGCTAAATTTCGCACGGTACCCGATGAGATTCCTGCCATTAATGCCGGCCGCCGCCACCGCCACCATGAGGCGCTCCGCCACCGCCACGCGCGCCACCGAAGCTGGCACTTCCGCGTGAAGAATAACTCCTGGTCTCACCGCCATGGTCGTAATTGCTGAAGGCACCGGAGCGAGTGCCCGTCTGGCCACGGGGTTCCGCGTAACCCCGAGCGGCGCGGTTGTCTCCTTCAAAGGGCCGACTGGTTCCGCCAGGACGGTTATAGACTCCGCTGCGTCCAGCATTGGGAGGCCGGTTCCCCGTGTAGGTGCGGCCACCGGGTGCGCCGCGGCCACCGTTGTAACCGGGCCGCGCGCCTCCGCGGTAGTAAGTGTTCCGGTTGTAAAACGTTCTGCTGGTCGAGTAATACCTGTTGTGGTTATAAATTGAGTAGTGGTTGTGCCAATCGAAGCCCCAGTGCCCCCAGCCCCAGCCATAGCCACCGAAGAAGCCGATTCCGAAGCCGATTCCGAAGGAGAGGTAGGGGCCGCCATACCAGATCCCGGGGTACGGATACCATCCCGGCCAAGGCCCAATGGGACCTCCGTAAACGACCCACGGATTGTAGGCGGGGACATACACGACCTGAGGGTCGGCAGGCTGAATGACGACCGTCGGACCTTGCGTCGTTACGGTTTGCTGCGGCGTGGTCTTAAGATTGCCAGCTTGTTGCGCTCGCTGGCGCATCACCTGAACGGCGTCCATCACATCGGGTTGTTGGTTGTAGTAAGCGTCGCCTAGAGACGATGTCCAGGACAGATTCTTGTCCATATTTCCGAGGACTGACGGAAATGCGGTGAGGGCTTTGACGCTCGGGTCCCAGGGTTGTTGATCAACAGCTTGAGCCAACGCGTCGCCCTTTAGATCAGGATGCGCTTGCACCCATCGGTCGGCCTCCACCACCTGCTCGGGAAACGTGGCGGCAGCCAGGACCTGCGCGACGAGTGAATCCGGGTACAGCGCAATCGGCGCTACCAACTGCTGGATTTGTTCCGGAGTCTGCGTGACGTACGGCGTTGGGGCTTGACCATTTTGCTGCGGCGACTGTTCCGTGGCCTGCGCCGGAGATTGCGGGTCCTGTTGATAGGCCGGAAGGTCCTGCGGCCAAGTCGCGAGCAGAAGAGCCGACGACAAGAGCGAAACCAACTGCGCCTTGCCCAAATGGAGCCCTGCCGATGCTCTGAAATGCCCGAAAATGTTCACGTTGTTGAACCTCCTCTGCAGCCTTTCTCGGTCTAGCTTTCGATCGGTGGAGACCTAAACATTTCAGACTGGTCTTTTTCCCGGTCGTTCGCAGGTTGTTCGCAGGTCGGATCTAACGACCCGCCACCACGTCCCGGTTTACGCGCACCCCTACAGTATTAGAGGCGAAGCAGCCACGATATGGGTGCAGCCAAATTGTTTCAGCGCAAGATTGGTCGTTTTCATGGGGATGGCATTCATGGGGATAGCGACAGTGGAGGACGATGAGGCGGTTCTGTTTGGGGAATATGGTTCCCCGGGGACCCCTCCCCCCACCCTTTTGCGCAAGGATTTGATTCTAAAGAGTTTACGCTTTTGGAATGGCGCAATGATTTGATTCTATAGGGTTTAGTGGCTCCTCAAACAGGGTTAGCAAGAATTCTGCCGTCGGGCACCGTGGCTCCTGTTAACTAGGAGGTATTATAGATAATTTCTAATCATCGTCAAATATTTTATTGCTGCTGTTGGCGATTGCCCTTCGACTCGCCGATTAGCCTTCTGCCAGCGCTTGGTTTCTCGCGCGTGTGTCGAAAAAGAACCAAGCCAGCCCGACTGCGAGATATCCAATATAGATGTAGGGTAATTTTCCGTAGGGGCCTTCGGGCACGGGATACAGATTGCCGACCAGCGCGAACAGCATTGCGGCGCAAGCGAGCCAGGCAACCGCATGTGCGCCGATGCTGGAGGCACCGCGTTCCCGCAGGTACTTCGGAAGCGCGAAGGAAACCAAGGCATAGGTCACGATGAAGCCGTAGGTGGCCAGAGAACCGAGCCAGCCGTAAACGTCCAAGCCGCTGGCGCCACGGACCGCGAGGACCGCGACCGGCGCCACCGCCGCAATTCCGGTTACCAGAATCGCGCGGCCTGGAGTCTCATGCCTAGCATGCGTGGCTTTCAGTGAGCCGTGCGCCAGGCCGTGGTGCGACATCAAGAGCAAGACTCGTGCGGCAGCCGTAATGCATGCCAAGGTGCCCGCGAAGAGGCTCACCAGCGCGCCGATATCGATCAGCAGACCGAGGATGGGGGCGCCACCCACGCCGGCCAACACGCGCATGGGCGCCTGGCTGGTGCCGAGGTCCTGGCCGACGCTGCGAAAGCCAAGCACTTCAGCGTACGCGCAGACAATAAAGATAGCGCCGGATAAGATCGCGCTCTGGATTACGGCGCGGGGGATAGTGTGCAGGGGATTGCGGGCCTCCGATCCGAGCGTGGTAGCGCTTTCGAATCCGACGAAACTGAACAACGCGAGTACCAAGCCCAAGCGCAACCCGCTCCCGGTCATACCGGTCAAACGCAGCTGGCTCCAATCCAAATGTGGGCCGTGGCGCCACAACACCAGGGTCACCAAAATCAAAATCAGGGTGACCGACAGGGCTTCGATCCAGAGCATCAGGCGGGCGGAGATTTTGACGTCGCGCCAGGCGATGGCCATGGAGACCAGGGTGACAATGATCGCGAGCAGCGCAGCGGAAGTGCCGTGTCCGGTGGCATCGCGGAGCAACAAATTCGCATAGTGATAGAACCCGCCGATGACGCTTGATCCGGTGGCCACATAGGCCAGCAGCAAACTCCATGCGGCGAGGGCGCTTAGCCAGCGGGGCAGGGTCATCGATACGTAGGTATAGAGGGAACCTGGGGAGGCCGAATAGCGTGCATAGCGGGCTACGCACAACGCGACCAGGAGCACGGCTGCGGTGGCGAGCACGTAGGCAAGCCAAGTACCGTTTCCGGCGAGGGCGCAGACCAGAGGGATGGTGGCGACGGGGGTGGTGGTGGGCGCCATGGTGGAAACGGATTGCGCGAGTGTCTCCATC
>CAWHVA010000009.1:0-28894 GCA_963832615.1 uncultured Acidobacteriota bacterium | reverse complement strand
CCGGTTTCGGGGAACAGGTCCATTTGGAAGATGACACGGTGATTGGCGGACAGTCGGGCGTTCTCGGCGGCAAAATTGTTCGAAGCGGGCAAACGATTTGGGGGACGCCCGCGCGCTCGCTGCACAAGTTCAAGGAGCAATATGTGTGGCAGGCGAGGCTCCCGGAGCTCGCGGCACGCATCAAAGAATTGGAGACCAAGCTGGGGAAAAGGTAAAAGAAGGGCGGCTCCACACCGGTGACCGTAACCCCCTTGTAGGGGCGGGGCTCGTTTACCCTGAGCCTCGAAGGGTCCCGCCCGGCCGTCGCGTCTTGGCGAGAACGCGTCAGGCTTTCGTGAGCGTTATACTCGAATCGAGAGAGAAACGAGGGCCAGTGCGGGCACCCAGCGTCTCCCGTACGGAGTAAAGGTAGAGCGGTTCAGGCGACGAGATGGCGACGAGCGAACAAAACTGGCGAGTGATCGTGGTCGGCGGGCACACGCGGAGCATCGGCAAGACGCAACTGGTGTGTGACGTGATCGCAGCCTTTCCGGAGGCGAATTGGATCGCCGGCAAGATTACCCAGTATGGCCACGGGGTGTGCGCACAAAACGGTGAGAATTGTGATTGCGCACCGGACGAACATATTTGCGCCATCAGTTGGGAGAAGCACCACGACACCGGAACCGATAGTGCTCGATTTCTGGCGGCAGGCGCTCGGCGATCGTTTTGGCTGCGAACGAAGCAAGGGTTTCTGGCCGAGGGCATGCCGCTCTTGCGCAACGCGCTGCGTGAAATATATGCAAATGAGGGCGGCGAACCCGCCAACTTGATCCTAGAGAGCAACACCTTGTTGCAATTCCTGAAGCCGTCACTGTATTTGATGGTGGTGCATCCGGCGAAAGCCGACTTCAAGGAATCGGCGCACTTGCAAATCGATCGTGCGTCGGCCTTTGTACTGCGGGAACCGCTGTCGGGCGGTATTCCCGGTGAGCAAACCAGTTCCAGTTGGACCGGTGTCCCGCTCCAGTTGCTGCGCGGTAAGCCGCAATTTCTGCAACGAGAGAACGAGCCGTTGCCAAGCGACCTGACCCAAACAGTGCGCGAAACACTTGGTGCCCAATCCTCGGCACTAGGCATCAAACTGTGAACGTAGCTGCATCTTAGCGGTTGACCACTGGTCGCGGGATAGAGATAATTCAGTAGTACTCGTGTAACCTGGAATTCTTAGACGTAGGCCGTTGGCCTGGAAGTATCTGAAGGTACGTGGGTTAGTGCTCGCAGTCGAATCATCGTTTTTCGCGCTGGGGGACTTCGTTGTCAGCTGGTACTCGCATCGGACTCGACGCCGCTACCGCTCCATTCAGCGGTCAGAGCTGGGCTTGGCGACTTGAGCAGGCCATTGAGCGGGGCGCTGACCACTTGCTTTCTCTCCAGTTCGAGCCGGGTTACTGGCTTGGCGAATTGGAAGCAGACAGCACCCTCGAATCCGACTACATCTATTACCTGCACGTCCTGGGCAAGGCCGATCCAGCAAGGGTTGCCAAGCTCGCGAATTATGTCCGCCAGAAGCAATTGCCAGACGGCGGCTGGAGCATTTATCCCGGCGGTCCGTCTGAACTCAACGCGACGTGCAAGGCCTATTTCGCGCTCAAGTTGGCGGGCGACAATCCCAAATCGGCACGCATGGTGCAAGCCCGCGAAACCGTGCTGCGACTGGGCGGTCTGGAGCGCTCAAATTCCTACGTGCGGTTTTATCTGGCAGTGACTGGCGCGCTTGGCTGGGAGATGGTGCCGTCCATCCTGCCGGAGATGATGCTCCTGCCGAACTGGTTTTACCTCAACATATACGAAATGTCTTCCTGGACGCGCGGGATTGTAATCCCGATGGCGATACTTTCCGCCTTGCGCCCGAACTGGCGCTTGCCGGAATTTGCGCACGTCGATGAATTGTTCAAGGATCCCAAGCAAAAAACGGCCGCCTTTGACTGGAGTGACCGGCTTATCTCGTGGAGAAATTTCTTTCTCGCCGCAGATCGCGCCATGAAGCTATACGAGAAGCTGCCATGGAAGCCGCTGCGCCAGCGCGCCCTCCGCGAAGCGAAGTCCTGGCTGCTGGACCATCTCGAACGGACCGAAGGGCTAGCAGCCATCTATCCCGCGATGATGAATTCGATTTTCGCTTTGATCGCGCTGGGGCATGGTCCCGACGATCCGTTGACTGCCCGCGAGATCCGGGAGTTCGCGCGTTTTGAGATCGAAGAAGAAGACACCATTCGCCTGCAGCCGTGCGTCTCTCCGGTGTGGGACACCTGCATCGCGATGGTGGCCCTGGAAGAAGCTGGAGTGCCGGCCGATCACCCCGCGCTGGTGAAATCGGCAGAGTGGATTTTGTCCAAGCAGGTTCTCGGCGCCGGCGACTGGCAGGTTAAAAACAAGGATGCCGCGCCCGGCGGCTGGGTCTTCGAGTTTCGCAACGATTTTTATCCCGACGTGGACGATACGGCATTCGTGTTGATGGCGCTGCAGCGCGTCAAATTCCCGGATCCCAAACGCATGGAAGCGGCTGTTCGCCGCGGCATCCAGTGGCTGCTGAGCATGCAGAATCGTGACGGCGGCTGGGCCGCGTTCGATCGCGACAACAACAAGGGTTTCCTCTGCAACATTCCCTTCGCGGATCACAACGCGATGCTCGATCCCTCCACCGCCGACGTGACCGCGCGCGTGCTCGAATGCCTCGGGCGCTTTGGCTGGAGCGCGAATCATCCTGCGATCCAGCGCGCTGTGGAATTTTTGCTGAAAGATCAGTGTGAGGACGGCTCGTGGTTCGGCCGCTGGGGCGTCAACTACGTCTATGGCACGAGTGGCGTGCTGCGCTCGCTGGAAACGGTTTCGCTGACAGCGAAGGAATATTGCCAGCGCGCCGTAAGATGGCTGCGTTCCGTGCAGAAGCCCGACGGCAGCTTCGGCGAATCGCTGCGCAGTTACACCGAGCCGCAAACCAAGGGTGAGGGTTCGAGCACCGCCTCGCAAACCGCGTGGGGCTTGATCGGTTTGCTGGCGGGCGCGGAAGCCAGCGACCCCGCAATCCAAAAGGCAGTTTCCTACCTCGTGGACGAGCAAAACGACGATGGCTCCTGGAGCGAGAGCGAATTTACGGGTACGGGTTTTCCGTGCGTCTTCTATCTGAAATATCATCTGTATCGCAATTCGTTTCCGCTCTACGCGTTGGCAAGGTTTCGCAATCAGTCGCAAGAAACCAAACAATTCTGCGCCATGACCTTTCAGCCGGCCGAATTCCGGCTGCGCAGCGGATTCTAGAGCCTCGAATGCGGTTTCCTTTACGGCTGACCGCGGACCTTGGCTTCAGCCTAGCCCTGCGCTCCCTACGGTTGCAGCGCAATCGCCCCCTGATCGAGAGCGTTACTCCGGATGGAAACTTACAGTCTCGCTCGCCGATCGTTTGGATTGGGGGTCCCGAGCCTCTGGACGTGCGGGAAACGCCACGCGTTGTGAATTCTTTGGCTGCTGCCGGACGTCATGTGTTTTTACCGACCACTGGTGTTTTGTTGCGCCTCCGCATCCATGAGTTTCAGCCGTCGCCGCGACTGCACTTGACCATCTGCTTTGACGGCGCCGAGTTGGCACACGATGGACGCGCAGGTCGAGAAGGCGCGTTTCGCGATGCGCTCGAGAGCGTTCGCACGGCGAGGCTTTCTGGCTTCTTACTCTGCGCACAGTTGGTTTTGCATGCTTCGTCTGAATGCGCTGAAATAGAGCGACTCCACGGTGAACTTCGCAGGCTTGATTTTGATGGCTTCCTGATTTCACCTGCGTCGTCTGTGAGCCAAGAATTGCGAACAAGTGTTGTGGCGTTGCGCCGCCGGCTTCTCAGCCGCCGTTGGGCGCTGCTATCAAGTTTTCTGGACTCTGTTCAGTCGCAGTTAACTCGTGCGATTTCGCCGCAAAAATCGACATGGCGTCCGCGCGAGATCGCGTCGCGACTACCGCAAAGTGGCTGCGAAGAAGGTGCGCAAGCTCCATGACCACACTCGTTACGGGCGCGGCGGGCTTCCTCGGCAGCCACATAGCCCGCCAGTTGGTCGCGCGCGGCGAAAGCGTGCGCGTGCTGCTCCGCCCTTCCAGCCAGAACCGCGCCATTGCTGATCTCTCGCTCGAATATGTCACCGGCGATCTGCGCGACACCGCTTCGCTGGATCGTGCACTGAAAGGCATTAAGCGCGTGTTTCACGCTGCCGCGGACTACCGTCTGTGGGCCAAGCATTCGCAAGACATTTACGATTCCAACGTCGGCGGCACGAAAAATATTCTGGCCGCATCCAAGCGCGCCGGTGTCGAGCAATTTGTCTACACCAGCACGGTCGCGACGATCGCCGTAGACCGCCCCTCACAGCCGAACGAGTCCACCGACGCCAAACTCGAAGAGATGATCGGCCACTACAAGCGCTCCAAGTGGATGGCGGAACGCGAGGCTTTGAACGCCGCGAAGGAAGGCTTGCCAGTGATCGTGGCGATGCCCACGACACCGGTCGGCCCGTGGGACTGGAAACCCACGCCAACCGGAAAGCTGATCGTCGATTTTCTGAACGGCAAGATGCCGGGCTACGTCGACACTGGCCTCAATTTCGTTGGCGTAGAAGAATGCGCCGCCGGACATTTGCTGGTAGCCGAAAAAGGCAAAGTCGGCCAACGCTACCTGTTAGGCGGCGAGAATCTCACCCTGAAGCAAATGTTGGATGTTCTTTCGAAAATTACGGGCCTGCCCTCGCCAAGCCTGAAGATTTCGCACGGTGTGGCGCTTGGCGTGGCCTACGCCAGCACGATCTTTTCGCGCCTGCTGGGCCGCGAGCCGGGCATCCCCGTCGAAGGCGTGAAGATCGCGCAGCATAAAATGTTTGTAGACTGCGCCCGCTCGCAGCGCGAACTCGGATTCACGGCAGGCCCGGTCGCCGCAGCGTTGGAACGCGCAGTACGATGGTACGAAGCCAACGGCTATGTCACGCCACGCAGAGCGAAGCGAATCATCCGCGCCGCCGCGTAGCCTTTGTATCGAGCAGCAACCAAGGTGCACTGATACGGCAATGCGAGTCCTCGTAACATTTGCGATTGATGCAGAATTCGCTCCCTGGCGTAAGTTACGGGACCTCCGGGAAATCAAGGTCGGAGGGGTCACTTTGTTCCAGGCGCAGGTCGGGCGCGCGCTCGTCGATTTCGTGGTTACAGGAATGGGTGCGGAGAATGCAACACGGATTGCGAACCTCGCAATGATGCAGCCCTATACGATCTGCATCGCATCCGGGTTTGCGGGAGCTCTTAGGGCCGAGTACGCCGTAGGCTCGGTGCTCGTAGCAGAGTCGGTCCAACAGCTCGGCGAGTCGAAAACCCTAATGGGCTCACGCGATCTCGTATCCGCCGCTAGCCTCGACGGCGCCGAGACGATTAAACTCCTTTCGAGTGACCACGTAGTTCGCACTGCAGACGAGAAAGCGCAACTAGCTCCTTTTGCAGGTGCGGTGGATATGGAAAGTTTCGCGATTCTTGTTGCGGCCGCAACCCGCCGCGTGTCTGCTGTTGCGATCCGCGTCGTGTCGGACACCAGCGATGGTGAAATACCTGCTTTCGTTGATGCCATGTTGGACGAGAAAGGAAAAATTAATGCCGGCAATGCCATACGCCAAGTGGCGCGCCACCCGCTACAGTTGCCTGCTCTAATTCGCTTAGGAAGGGACAGCCGGACCGCCGCTGAAACTCTCGCGCACTTTCTGGAAGGGTTTGTGAAGAAACTTTCGCTTAGTTCACATGGCTGGCCGCCGCCGGAACTTCAAGAGGTTGCCAGCCGATGAGCCACGTTAGGAGCACGCTGGAAACATCACAATCCCTTGGTCCGATCCCCAAGACCATGCGAGCCGGTGTCTTCCGCGAAAAGGGCATCGTTCGTGTCGAAGAAGTCGCCGTCCCAGAAGTCGCCGAGCGCGAAGTCCTGATCAAAGTCGCCGCGTGCGGCATCTGCGGCACCGACATCAAAAAAATCTACCAGCGTTACGTCGAGCCGCCCCAAATCCTTGGCCACGAACTCGCCGGCACAGTAGTCGCGGTCGGTCCCGGAGTAACAAAATGGAAGCCCGGCGACCGCGTAATGAGCTTCCATCACACTCCATGCGATGCCTGTTTCTACTGCAAAAACCGCCTGTTTTCTCAGTGCAAGCAATACAAGACCACCGGCCTGACCGCGGGCTTCACTCCCAACGGTGGCGGCTTCGGTGAATACGTCAAAGCTATGCCCTGGGTCGCTGAGCGCGGCATCATCGCCTTGCCTGACAACGTCAGCTTCGAGGAAGCTACCTTCATCGAGCCGATTAACACCATTGTTAAAGCGGTGCAGAAAGCGCGTGTGGCAAAGGGGGAAACCGTTCTGGTGCTGGGCTGCGGCCCTATCGGCCTACAGCTCCTCATGGTCGCCAACCTCGAAGGCGCCAGGCTTTACACCAGTGACCCCATTGTCCAACGCCGTACCAAGAGCCTGACCCTGGGCGCACTTGAGGCTTTCGACCCTACCAGTGGTAAGCTTATAGAAGACATAAAAGCCAGGACCGAAGGCCGGGGGGCCGACGCCGTTCTGGTCGCGGTAGCCCATCCGGCTGTCGTGGTGGATGCCTTGGCGGCAGCAAGACCCGGTGGACGCATCTTACTCTTTGCCGCGAACGACCCGGTAACCAAGATCGAGTTTCCGGCAGCGGCTGTGGGGATCGACGAGAAAGAAATCCTGGGTAGCTATAGCGCGGCAGTAGACATCCAGGAGTCGGCCGCCGAGCTAGTGCTTTTGCGGAAACTGCCGGTGATGGACATCGTCACCCACCGGTTCCCGCTGGATAGAATCCAGGAAGCGCTGGATCTCGCGGCTCGACCCACGGCGGAGTCTTTAAAGATTCTGATCACACACGCATGAGAACAACCACCACAAAAAGGCCCGATTATTTCGGTGAAGAAGCCGCCGCGGTTGTACGCGCGCTCGTTCCGTCAAAAATGACCGCCGCCGTACTCTACGGCAGCGAAGACTTGCGCATCGAGAAGATCGATGTCCCGGCGATAGCAGCTGACGAAGTCCTCCTGCGCGTGCGCCTCGCGCTGACGGATGGCACCGACCTGAAAGTATGGCAGCGCGGCTATCACGCGCGCATGATCCAGCCGCCCGCTGTTTTCGGTCACGAAGTCGTCGGCGAAGTTGCAGCGGTTGGCAAACGCGTCGATGCCCGTTGGCGGATCGGTCTCCGGGTAGTTGCGGCAAATTCCGCCCCGTGCCTGCGTTGCTATCACTGCCGTCGCGGACAGGAAAATCTCTGCGAGGATTTGCTGTTTAACAACGGAGCCTACGCCGAATATCTGCGCATCCCCGGCCGCATCGTCATGGAAAACATGCTGGAAGTACCGCACTCCGTCGATGACGGCAGCGCCGCGCTGGTCGAGCCCCTGGCGTGTGTCCTCCGCGGAATCCACGAAATGGAAGTGCGCACCGGCGACACCGCAGTGGTCATTGGTTGCGGTCCGATAGGCCTGAAATACGTCCGGATGCTATCGCGCCGTGGCGTACGCGTAATCGCCCTCGCCAGGCGAGCCACTTCGCTAGAACTTGCCCGCCGTCTGGGCGCGGCTGCCACCATAAATGTCAGCGGCGTTAAGGATCTCGTTGCCGCCGTAAAGGATCTGACCGAAGATCGGCGCGGCCCTGATTCCGTGGTCGAAGCCGCCGGCAATCCCGCCACGTGGAAGCAAGCGCTGACCATGGTGCGTCGCGGCGGAGTCGTCAATTTCTTCAGCGGCTTGCCCTCCGGCACGTTCGTAGAAATCGAGCCGGCCGAAATTCACTACTCCGAAATCAAGATGATCTCGCCATTCCACCACACTCCGCGCTTCATTCGCGAAGCCCTTGAAGCCATCCGCCGCGGCGACATCCTGGCCCACGACTTTGTCACCGAAGAAATCAGCCTGAGCGAGCTACCCCAAGCCTTCCAACGCATGAAGTCCCGCAACGGCGAAATCAAGCTAGCCGTCCGCCCGTGACACCCATTAATCGACGTCCCGACCGCCTCCGCAAATTTCCGAAAAATGTAGAGGCGCGCCTCTGCGCGTCCCTCGTCGATTTCTAACTTACCGATGCTGCGTCCCAAAGAACTCGAAATCGCCGAACACGCCCCGTCCGCGGGCTGCTCACCGGACGCCGCCCAGCAATACACTCGCTGGCTCGCCACGCACCACTACGAAAATTTCAACGTCGTCTCCTGGCTCTTACCCAAGGAACTCCACCAGCATTTCTATAACGTCTACGCCTACTGCCGCTGGGCCGATGACCTGGGCGACGAAGTCCCAAACACCTCTCGCGCTCTGGAACTCCTCGATTGGTGGGAGGAAGAATTGAATGCGTGTTACCAGGGGCGGCCATCGCATCCCGTCTTTGTAGCTCTCCGAGAAACCGTCATCGCGAAGGACATTCCCAAGCAACCGTTTGCGGATTTGCTGAAAGCCTTCCGCCAGGACCAAACCGTGAAGCGCTATCCGTCCTGGGATGCGATGGTCGGATATTGCGTCTATTCCGCGAATCCCGTAGGGCGTCTCGTTCTCTATCTCTGCGGCTACCGCGATGAGCAACGCCAGCGCTTGTCCGACGCCACCTGCACCGCTCTTCAACTAGCGAATTTCTGGCAGGACGTCTCGCGCGACCTCGAAAAAGGGCGCATCTACATCCCGCTCGACATTGCCGCGACTCACGGACTCTCCGCGGTCGACATCGTTGAACGCCGGTTCGATGACCGCTATCCGCGCCTGATGAAAGACTTGATCTCCCGCACCCGCATCCTATTCGCCGAAGGCATGCCACTGGCAAAGATGGTGGACGCCCGTCTAAGCGTCGATCTGGAAATGTTCAGCCGCGGCGGTCTCGCCGTTCTGGACGCCATTGAAGCATCCGGCTACAACACCCTCCATCATCGCCCGTCGATCAGCAAAGCGAAACAAGCCCGCCTGCTGAGCCGTTCGCTCTTGGCGCACCTGACCAACAAAATTGTAGGGGCGCAGCATGCTGCGCCCCAAACGCCCAGGCCGATCATCTTAAGCGACTCCCCAGCCAGCACGACCGTCGCCAGCTCTTACGGTGAATGCCACGGCATAGCCAAAGCCTCTCGCAGCAATTTCTATTACGCTTTCTTCCTACTCCCGAAATCGCGCAGAGACGGCATCGTAGCTCTCTACGCCTTCATGCGCCTGATCGACGACGTCGCCGACGAAGGTAGTGATCTATCTGCGAAGCAGCGCGGTCTGGCGAACTGGCGCGCAGCTCTCGATGCAGCGGTCACAGGCTCGGACCGAGCCGCAAGCTCTTTGCCCTCGGGCGCCGCCGCTGTTTTGCCCGCGCTGGTCGATACCATGCGCCGTTACAACATGCCGGCGCGCTACTTGCACGATCTGATTTCCGGCGCGGAAATGGATCTCACCGTCCAGACCTACCCGACCTTCGATCGCTTGCGAGAATACTGTTATCGTGTCGCGGGCACCGTAGGCCTGACCTGCACGCATGTCTTCGGGTTCAGCGATCCTCGCGCGTTGGATCTCGCCGAAAAACTGGGGCTGGCATTTCAGCTCACCAACATTATTCGCGACGTTCACGACGACTACGCCCTCGGACGCGTCTACCTACCCGAAGAAGACCTGGAGCGCTACGGCGTTTCTCCGCAAGACTTCGGCCGCGGAGAAGCCACCCTCGGTGTGCGCGGACTCTTGCGTTTCGAGGCCAACCGCGCCTGGCAATGCTACGACGAGGGCGCGGCCTTGCTGAGCCTGATCGATCCCCAGAGCCGCGGCACGCTGTGGCTGCTCACCCACACCTACAGCGCGTTACTCGCGCGCATCGAATCGCTGGACTTCGCCGTGTTTGGAGAGCGCGTGCGTCTTTCCCGCGCCGAAAAAATGCTATTCATCGCCCAGGCCCGATTCGGGCGCGTGACGGAAGAGACTATCCTTGAAAAGTGTGATCGTGATCGGCGGCGGTCTGGCGGGACTCGCAGCCGGCGTCGCGCTGGCTGAATCCGGTTGGCGTGTCCGGCTGTTCGAACAGCGCCCATTCCTCGGCGGCCGTGCCACTTCCTACGTATTGCCCGACGGCGAGCATGTTGACAACTGCCAGCACGTAACCTTGGGTTGCTGCACGAATCTCGACGACTTTTACCGGCGCGTCGGGTCCGCGGACAAAATCAAATTCTTCGACCGGCTGGTGTTTCTCGACCCACAAGGCCGCCGCGGCGAAATGCAGGCTGGCATGCTTCCGGCGCCGTTCCACATGATCGGCTCGTTCGCGAAATTCGCCCCGCTCACGCTGAAAGACAAGCTCTCCATCGCGCGTGCTATGCTCGCCATTTTGCGGACCAGCGGCCGCCCGCATGATCTCGACGAACCGGGCGGCATCTCCATGCTCGAATGGCTCCGCCGGAAGCGTCAAACCAAGGGTGCCATCGAGCGCTTCTGGCGAGTCATCCTGGTCAGCGCGCTCGATGAAGAACTGGACAGGACCGACGCCCGTTATGGCATCGACGTTTTCTGGAAGGCCTTCCTCTCCAATCGCACCGGCTATCGCATGGGCGTCCCAATAGTTCCGCTGGCGGAGCTGTACGACGGCTGTAAAAACTTCATCGAAGGGAAGGGCGGGGAAGTACAACTCCGCTCCCCGGTTCGCAGTCTGCGCCTCGAAAGCGGCGCCCTCACGGCCGTGAAATTCGACAATGATCGTGAAGAATCTGCCGATGCCTACGTCTTCGCCGTCCCGCACACCACCTTCGCCGACCTCCTTCCACCAGAAATCCGCGACAGCGACCCGGCATTCCGCAATCTCCAGAATCTCAAAGACGCCCCTATTACCGGCGTTCACCTCTGGTTCGACCGCGAAGTCACCACCGAACCTTTCATCACCTTGCTCGACACCACCACGCAGTGGGTCTTCAACAAGACCGCTCTCTATGGCCCGCCCGCCGATCGCGAAAAAGGCAAAAATGTGACAAATGGCCAGTACCTTCAGCTCGTCATCAGCGCATCCTATGATTTGTTACAGAAGTCGCGTCAGGAGATTATCGACCTGTGCTTAAAGGAAGTACGCCAAGCTCTTCCCGCGGCCCGGAACGCCAACCTTGTGAAGGCCACCGTCATCAAAGAAGCCGCCGCCACTTTTTCGCCCGAGCCCGGCGTAGATCGCTGGCGCCCCAGCCAGGAAACCAGCGTCCGCAAGCTGTTTCTCGCAGGCGATTGGACCGCCACCAGTTGGCCCGCAACGATGGAAGGTGCAGTACGCAGCGGCTACCTTGCGGCCGAAGCGGTTCAGCGCGTTAATGGCGCGCCGCAAAGGTTTCTGCAGTCAGACCTGAGCGCGGACGGCTTAGTAAGTCTCTGGGCGTGACACATCCCTGTAGGCGCCCCTCTTTAGAGGGGCGAGCTTCACCTGCATTTTGATGGGGGTCGGAGCTTTAGCTCCTGAGGAAATTCTTCTCATTCTGTACCGACCATGGTCGGTAATGCGAACACGAAGGAGGCCGCAGAATTCAAGGTGCCACGATTTCGTACGATCCGATGTGCCGCTCGTTTGCAGTCAATTCTTCTGCGATCGAATCGAGTTCCTTGTATTCGGCACCGCGAGCCTGAAGAAATTTTTCGTACGATGTGCGCGATTTCCAGCAGTCGGCCGTCAAATATATACGAGGCCTGTCCGTGTCGCGGAACAATTCGGTCCGCTCATGGTGGGAATCGCGACGAAACAGGGAATCCCAGTCACCGCCCGGGCCGTAGACTCTTTCAAAGCGTTCTTCGCAGCCGGGCTTGACTTCGAACTCCCAGAGGACTAAAAACATAGATGTCCCATCTCCTGCTCGAACGTCGGTAATCCTTTTAAGTAACCTTCTGGGGAAGATAGCGCAGGGCGGTCGAGTGTAGCAATCCGGTCGAGTGTATTAATCCGATTGGGTACAAGCCACGGTGGAGTGCGGATCATCCTGCAGCGAGCGACGCGGATCATCCTGTAGCGCAGAGCGCAGTCTGCGGAGCTCTGTAGCTTTTCGTGCGCGCTGTTTTACGACCAGTGACGAATTTGCGCAGGTTTAACGCCAGGTTTTACGAGCGATGCGGCAGTGTGGCACAGGTTTTAGCCTGTCCTCATTCGCGCCACCGCACGGATTCGGCAACTCACGAGCATCAAAACGTTGTCTTGTTGAGATGGTTGCCAAACGTTCGGAATTGTTCATCGCGCAAAGACAGTCGATTTAGTTGCAGTCCGTCAGGACTGACGGACGGAGGCGTTTGTGGATCGAAAGTACAGTCACCGCGGCTATCGCGACGCGGAAAAAGACGACAAGAAAAAATCGCACAGCAATGGCCACGGTCACGACCGTAAGCCTCCGCAAGGAGGTCCCCGCGCCGATCAGTTCGGGCCTCGCACCCCGCGCATGGTCGGCACAGTAACGCGCGCGCGCTGCGCCAACTGCGGCGCGGTCCTCACCTCCGGCTTTGATCCCAACGGAAAATGCCCCAAGTGCCAGCTCGAGCTGCACTGCTGCAAGCAATGCCGCTTCTTCGACTCCGGCGCCCAATTTGAATGTACGCAACCCATCCCCGAGCGCATCACTCCCAAAGACGCCAAAAACAATTGCACCTTCTACGAATTCCGCACCACCGTAGAGAAGGACACCGCCCCCACCTCCTACGCCCAGAAAGCTCCCGCAGCCGCAGCCACTGCCCCACCTCGCCACAGCGACGCGCGCCAGGCCTTCGAGGACCTCTTCAAGAAGTAGGTAGCACAGACACTCCTGTTTACGCTGAGTCTCGAAGCGTCTGTGTCCCGTCAAGCATGGCAAGAAGTAGTCCGCCCACCTCGTTTCCGCCGCGACTCTATTCCTTAAGCCATCTCTTCGATCGGTGTCGATTGCTGAGGCGAAAGCCCATCTGGCAGGCCCACTCGAATCGCCGCCTCTTCGGCTCGCTAACTTAATTTTCCTCCACCTGCGTTTCCACCGTCCTTCCAGCTTTCGGGCGCACCCGTTCCGCAAACTCTCCCAAAAAGAGAGGGCCAGCCTCAAACAGAGGACTGGCCCAGGCCGTCAGGGAAATACTCTTTTCGGTTCTACTTGTCGTCCGCGTCCTTCACCAAGCCCGTCGCCGCGATAAACGCACTCGGAGCCGCCAGCACCGTTCCGTTCACACCAGCCACGCGCACCAGCACGATCGCACCAAGGCACGGAGACGGCAGTGTCAGCTTCGCACGAATTTCCGCGTCGCCGTTCGTTGTCAGCGCAAATACGCCGCTGGTCGCCGCCACCGCATCCCCGCACACCACGCTCGCCGCAACCTGTGTCACTGGCCCAGCGGTGTTGCCCGCGCTGGGCAGCACCAGTCCGCGCACTTCCACGTGCAGCCGTCCGTCATCTGTCAGCACCGCCTCGCCGCGTCTCACCACCCACGGCGCTCCGCCGCTTGCTACTCCCGCAATCGTAACGCCTGGATTCGATCCCACGATCGGAGCGAAAAACGCAAACTCATCCGCCAACGTGCTCGCCGCAAACATGCTGGCCAACACGAAAGCCAACACCACCGTCGAAAATGCCTTCTTCATGTTCGAGAACCTCATTCTTGGAGATTGGCGCGAAGTCTGACCTAGACCTCGTCGCGACCGACTAAGCCGGTAAGAACCGACTCCCACTTTAACCACGAGCAGGATTCCGTCTCGCTCGCAGCTTAGGATTGCTGCTAACCCCAGTTGTCGGCTTGGCGTAAAAAGAATGTCCTCGTTACGACGGATCGCAAAACATTTTTGTTGCTCAGTGCTTATCAGCCCATCACCCGCGGCAAATTCCAATGCCGCCACACGCTGATCACGCGCAGCAAGAAACAAACCACGCCACCAATCACCGCCGCCCACGCCCGTGGCAATCGCAGCTTCCAGCAGCCGATCATTACCGCTGATCCCGCCAGCGCCGCCGTTGCGTAAACATCCGCCCGCAGCACGCCCGGGACCTGCGCCAGCAATACGTCGCGCACCGTGCCTCCGCCAACTCCCGTGATCGTCCCCAACAGAATCGACACGAAGGGATGCATCCCAAAAACGAGCGCCTTTTGCGTCCCGGCAATCGCGAACAAAGCCAAACCTGCTGCGTCCAAAACCAGAATGAGTGTTCCCGGAACGCCCTGCACGAACGGATGCAAAAAGAAAACGACCGCGGCGCCCGTAAACGCTACCGCCGAATAACGCCAGTCGCGCAGCGAAGCCGGAGGCACGGCCCCGATCAATACGTCGCGAATAATTCCGCCGCCCAGTGCCGTCGCAAACGCCAGCACCATCAATCCCAGAAGGTCCAGGTTCGCTCGCATGGCTGCGGCCGCTCCCTCGACCGCGAACACCAGCGTCCCTGCAATATCCAAAACGAATAACAAGTGGTTGGCATCACTTTTCATGAACACTCCTGTTGGTGTCTTCGGATGGGAGGCCCTTCCCCCTGTGTTTCTCACAAGTGTTCATTCCACAGATAGTTAAAGTTGTTTGTTTTGTTACAGTTTTGCAAGTGTTCATTCTAAAGGGCTTGGGAGACCGCTCAAGACGAGCGGAAATCGACTCCTTGAGGCTCACACCAAGTGGACCTAAGAGGCGGCCAGGA
Organism: uncultured Acidobacteriota bacterium; assembly: GCA_963832615.1. GTDB lineage: Bacteria > Acidobacteriota > Terriglobia > Acidiferrales > UBA7541 > Acidiferrum. The sequence continues at coordinate 14,219 of CAWHVA010000009.1, read as the reverse complement.
CTCTGACGGAGTCGACGAGGTCTTGAATCGACGTACACGGGCGAGCGTAGCACTTGAGTATCAAATGGCTAAGTGTTATGCAGGGAATGGTAAGAGCAGGCGGGCGAATGGCGGAGGGAAGAATTAAGTGGGTCGTCGCGCTTTTTCTCGCCAGTTTACTTCGAGTCTAGCGGGGTGTGTCACGCGCCTCATAGGGCTCTTTCCCCGCCTTGTCCGGAGCAATCGGGGCAAACGGTCGAGGCTAGTGCGGCGCGCAAAATTCCACGCGCGCCGCCGCCGCGCAATTTCGATCCGCGTTTAGCGAAAGCAGCTGGGTGCCTTCGTTGCTGAATTGGGTGGTAGAACGATCGGCCGCGTCAAAAAAAATGGCTGTCTGACGCCCGCGACCCTAGGGAATATTCAGTTCCATGCCGGCGCGCACTTTGTCGGGATCCGCCAACTTGTCCTTATTGGCCTCGAAAATCTTCATGTATTGATTGGCGTTCCCGTAGAAGTGCTGGCTGATTTTCGAAAGACTGTCGCCTGCCTGCACGGTGTACGTCCGCTGTCCTGCTGCCGGAGCCGCCCCCGCCGCCGCTGCGGCCGCTGCGGCCGCAGCCGGCGCCTGAATGTCCGCGGTCAAATCCGCGTAACTCGGGTCCACCAGCTTGATCTGATCCCAAATCCTGTTTTTCACATCTTGCGAAGGCGCGCTCGCCCGGATCAAGAGCTTGTCGCCCTCCATGTTCACATTCTGCAGGTTGGCGTTCTGCGCCTGAATGAAATTAATCACCGACTGATATTTCATTTTCAACTGTTCAAAGCGTTGATCGGCCATCGTCGTAATCCTTTCTTTCAAGTCATGTAAAGTGTCGAGTGCAATTGGGGGAAGAACCTGCTTCGGATGTCAGGTGGTCGGGTCGCGCGGATTTGTCGCGGGCCGCGTAGGGCTGGAGGGAGCGGCCACCAATGTATCCGCCGCGACGAAACGTCAGACACCGAGCATCGTAGGCACGCGTGCCGTCGAAAGTCAACGCTTTCACGACAAAATAAATTCACGCCCCGCAGAAGGTGTGCCACCCGCCACACAGACGCTTCGCGAGACTCAGCGAAAACAGGAGTGCTACTTACCGCGCCGTCGCCGGCCGATCCCGAGGTCCGTGGTTGAACCCTGCGAGGTGGTACGTGATTCTATAAAAGAAATCGGCGTCATTCGGCTCGCGGCGGCAGCGTGAGAGGCGAATCCAATGTGAAGCTGAGCGCAGACTCGGCCGGAATTTCAATCTGCTTGTTTCCGGTGAATGCCCCGCCCACCAAACCAGCTCCCGCGCCCACCAGAGCGCCAATGCCCGCTCCCTTACCTCCGCCCGCGATCCCACCAATCAAGGCACCCCCCGCCGCTCCTCCTCCGGTGGTGGCAGCCGTCCGCTTGCCCTTTCCTTTCACTGTACTGCTCAGGAGGTTCGTTTTGATCGGATAGGTATGCCCCCGCACCGAGATGCTGGTCAGCGTAAGGTCCAACTGCCCTTCACCTTTGATCTTGCCCTTGGCCTTGGCGGTCACCACGGTACCACTAGCGGTCGCACCCTTTGGGAGCGCCGTTCTTCCGTCGGCGCCCACGGGTTGCGCCAGGGTGGCGATAAAGGTTTGGCCCGCCGTACTGGTCTTGGAGCTTAAAGGCTGCCCGGTTATTACGGTTAGAACCGTTCCCGCTGGAATTACGATGGGTTTGGGTTCCTCAACCGGCGCAGCTTGGGCCACGGGCTGGACCGTTGTCTGGTCATCGACGGCAGCGGCTCCCGGCTCTGCATGGGCTAGCTGCTCTACTTTTTGCTGGGCCGCCGGGCTTGCCACCTTACCGGTCAGCGTGACATGGCCGTCTTTGGCGACCACGTTCACCTGGGAATCCTTGGTGTCCGGATCAGCCGCGACTTTGCCTTGAATGTTCTTGGCGATGGTTTCGTCGTTCGAAGCATGCGAACACGCTATCGAAAATCCCACCAAGACAGTCAAGACACTCGAGAGCACAATTGAAATCCGGGGGTTGTGCAGGTGCCGCATACGGCCTCCTTATTTCGACCAGCGCAATGGAGTTTCGATCTGGTTGTCAGTAGGCGTCATCTGTAAAAAGTGACAGTTCGGCTCTACATCGAGAAAGCAAACTTACTCCCATTCGCGCATTAGGACAACGGGAAGGTGGCGGACGTCGACGTTGGCACTTTCCTTATTGGGGCGTCACTAGCTGGAGAAAATCGTAGTGAAGAAATGGAAAATGAAAGGGCTTGAGTGCCCGATGCTCGGTGTCAAACGACGGCGACCGAACGGTAAGCGAGGGCGATTTCGTCCATATCGATCTTGACCAGAAGAGGCTCCTTCACGAGCTGGTAGTCGCCTTCGTAGGCGTAGACTCGGCGCTTTGTCGGGATGATGATGCCGTCGACCTCGCGATAATCGGAGGCGTAGTTGAGTCCGGTTGCCCCGCCAAGGATGTCCACGGTGTAGTCATGCCGGCGCAGCAGGCCATCCGGTCCGAAGCAGGAGATCTGTTCGCGAGTGTGGCTCTTCACGGTATCGGGAAAGGTCACCTTCAATCGGCGCCACCTTTCTCCTTCCACGTGAATCGGGGAAATCTCTTCTGTAACAAAGCCTGCCTGGGTGTAAAGAAATGGGGTATTCAAGTAGGTCCATAGCGCTTCGCCGGCAAAGTAGGCGACGTGGATGTTATCCCACGGAGTTTCCCGCTGTTGGCCTTCGAACGACTTCTCCGGATTGTCGCGGGCCTCGATCATCGTTCCATCTGTTTTTTGCGTGACGATACGGTAAGGTTCAAAAATGAACCGCTTGTCTTGACCGGGGAAGTCTACGGTGAGGCGCTCTGTTTTCGTCTCTGCGGTCAAGACAACGCTCTTGAGAACGTCACCTTGGCCTTTGACGAACCAGATCGCGCCCGTGATTGACGCAGCGACTTTGATCGACTTCACCTTGTTCCAACGCTCCAGGCCGCCATGGGCCTTTACAGCGAGATTCAATAGTTCATTCACGACGGTCCTCTTTTTCTATTTGGTTGAGAGGCAAAGAGAATGGTAGGGGCGGTGGGGATCGAAAAGACAACCCCTTTTTGAAAGCGACTCATTTCAAAGTAGTTCTCTCCAAACCACTGTGAAGGCCGGTAGAGCTCCGCGCGGTACTTGATGTGGGGCAGGCGCGGTTCAACGCTTCTGGTACGGGTGGAAGATGTAGTTCTTGGCCTTCACGGCCACATGGCACGCGTGTCCGCAGTCTGAGAGGCTTTTGGGATCGGCGGTGAACTTGTCCGACGCAGCTTCGTAGTTGAACACCGCGTATCCCCATCCGCCGGTTTTCGGAAATCTCTTGCTGTCCTTTTCCATGACGAAAGCCTGGGTAAAGACGTCTGGCACATCCACGACGAAGGGGGCCTCCGTGCTCTTCTTCGGCTTCCATTGGAGCTTCACGATCCTGGAGCCCTCCGGGAAAGGCTGGCCGTTGCCCGGAACGCCGGACTTGTACGCATTGATCATGCTCGGATTGGCGACGATCACCTTGAGCACTTCGTCGGTGCGGGCGGAAGAGACCACCGCCCAGTCCTCGTATCCCCTGAAGTCGGAGAACGCGATTCCGCTCGGCGATTTCAGCAGGTACTTGTCCTGCGCGTAAACGGCCGTGGCGACGAGGACGACGAGCACTGCCGTGGCTATCGCAATCGTGAGCTTGCTGTTGCGCTCCATGGTTGGTCCTTCTCTTAAAGTTGATCCTTCTTAACCAGGGCTCTTAACCAGGGTTTTCCTTTTGGCTCCTAGAGTGGGCACAGCATATCACGCCCCCAATTCTTGATCCTCCGAGGCGCAGTTTTCTCTCCGGGCGGGAGCCCATCCCTTCAGGAGGTTGCGAAAGGGCGGGGGTGTTCCTTTTCGAATTGGCCGTGATGGCGAAATGGAAGTTTTTGGTAGGGGCGGTCGGGATCGAAGGAAATCCTACACACCTAAAGCCCTGTAAACGTTAGCGTTGCAGCCGCCCTACCGCAACAACTACTACGAATCACTACAAATCGGGGTAGAGTGGCCTATCGGCGCATTTTCGCTGCCGCCCGGCACACGGCCTCTTCGCTTTCCTTGCCCGTCTCTTCTCGCATTTACGGACACGAGGACGATTTCGAGATGAACAAGTGACCCGGCTGGAGTCAGTAGTTTGGGGATAGGTTCCAGCCGGGCATCCCGGCCCCTCTCGCTACGCAAAGAATTCGCAAATCGGATGTCGATTCCCCACCGCCCCATTCGACGCGTAAGTGGAGCCGCACCGCGCACCCGCTACTCGCAACATTTCGGGCCCAGCGCGGTCCAAGCTCCTATATAAAAGCAGCGGCCCTGATACGGCGTCCGCTCAACGCTCAAGGAGAACACAATGCGCTTCATGATGATCATGTTTCCGAAAGACTACGAAAACGCAAAACCCGGCTGGGTACCCGACCTCAAAAGCATGGAGAAAATGGGCAAGTACAACGAGCAACTAGGGAAAGCCGGGGTGCTGCTCGCGCTCGACGGGCTGACCCCGCCCTCGACGATGAGCGCGCGTGTCACCTTCAAGGCCGGCAAATCGAAAGTTACCGACGGCCCGTTTACCGAAGCGAAGGAAGTGGTCGGCGGCTACTGGATCATCCAGGTGAAGTCGCGCGAAGAGGCGCTCGAATGGGCCTCGCGCATCCCCGGCTCGGACAACGAAATGGTCGAAGTCCGCCGGATGTTTGACGTAACCGACTTCGATCCCGAGACCCAAAAGGAGATCCAAAAGAAGTTCGGCGACGCCGCGCTGAGTTGAGCAAGCAATAGCTTTGTAACTCGCTGAGACTCACCTGCAGAGGCAGCAAATCCTGCGCGACTGCCTAGAGCATCGGTGGTCGCCTAACCCGCAGGGTCTACTGTTCACGAATCGTAGAGGTCGTCCGTGCAAGCGCGCGAACGTGGTGAAGTTTGGTCTGCACCCGGTCCTGAAGAAGTTGGGTCTGCCGACACACCGCGCCGGGTTGCACGCCTCCCGATATGGTTTGGGTACAGCGTTAGCCGACACAGGCGTTTCCCCTGCCGTCGTCCAGCGCACCTTGCGCCATACCGACATTCAAACGACGATGCGATTTTACGTTCACGCAGACGCCGACGCACCACGCGCCGCCCTGCAATCACTACAATGTAGTGAATGAGTACAAGATTTTTGACCTAAGTGTCTTGTGGTGAGTGAGTTTTGGTAGGGGCGGTGGGGATCGAACAAACGCTTCTTCGTCAGTTCCCGCCTGTAAATGATTGATGCTCCATAGGTTTAGAGGAGTCAGGTTCCCAGAAACTACCGTTAAGACAGCGCAAGTGGTAGCAACGGCCCCCTATTTAGCCACCGAAACGAAAAAGGCCGGAAGTTTCCTCCCGGCCGGTGGATGCCTCGCGACTACTGTTGGGCGTCGGAAGACGGCAGGCTGGCGACAGAGGCGATGGCTTTGCGGACTCGCTTCGTCACGACGGGGAGTGGCAGCGGCCTTCTCGTGAACCTTGCGCTGCGCCTCCAGCGTCTTCAACTGCGCTTTCAATGTGTCGGTGATGGACATGGTCGGCTAACTCCTCGACTCATCTACGCGCGAGTGAGAGTTTCCTTGGGATCGAAGTGCGTGAGGGGTGGGACATCCGTGTGCCGGCCACGCCTTCAGATTCAGTACTAAACGACACCGAACTTGAAGGCGTCGTCGGAGGCGATCTGATCGAATATGCAATCGTTGTGGCGCTTGTCGCATTTGGTGCCACCGCCAGTATCAGGAAGTGAAGCGGCTCGCGGAGGTGTCCGGTCTGAGACATTGAACCTCCACCCGCCACTGTTCGATCACGATCTGCGCCTCCTTCAGGGAGTAAAAATTCTCTCCATTCAGGCACTCGTCCCGCATCTTTCCGTTGAAGCTTTCGCAGTAGCCGTTTTCCGCATTGCTTGCGGTCCAGATTGCAGAGCAGTTGGCACTGTCCAGGTAGGTTTGAGGTTGTGGTTCGCCAAAACTCTGCACGAACTTGAATTTCATCCATGTAACGTGTTACGCGTCACTCCTGACTGGCGACTATCTTGTCGGCAGCGAAGGTCCTGCGCCGCCCGGTGGTTCCTGCTTCTCTTGGCGTTCCGGGCGAGTGACGAGCAAGCCGGAAGTAATCTCAGCGGACCCGATTCACACCATTACGTCCGGTTGGCCGACTACACGTCTCTTGCCGGAAACGTGACAGTGGCCTTCCGTGCGCGAAATCGGAACGCGTACGGCTTCAAGACATCGACTTGTACATCATCAAAACCGGCTTTCCTGAGGCGCTCTGGAAATGTGCATGGATCCACTACCACCATTGTGTCGAAGAGGTGAAGTAGACGAAACGAACGGCTGTAGAGGCTGTCCGTGCCCGCAAAAACGCCGCCGGGGCGTAGGACGCGAGCGACTTCGGCCAGCAGTCGATTCTGCATTGCTTCGGAACAGACATGATGAAGCATAGTGAAACTCACCGCTCCATCGAATGCTGCGTCGGGAAAGGACATGGCCGTGGCATCTTGACGGACTACGGTGACATTGTGGCCGCTCATACGGCATGAGAGAGAATCGGCGAATGCGCGATCGATTTCCACGCAGGTGAGGCGCTCAACGCGTCCGCGAAGAAGGTCCGTAGTTACGCCAGGGCCCGGACCAACTTCGAGGACATTTGCGCCTATGTCGAGTCCGTCAAGCACCCAAGGAAGGATGTAGGTCTCGACCGCTTTTCTCCAATATGCGGAGCGGCAGAGCCAGCGATGAGCAAGGTTCATGGCATCGAATCCTTTCTGCTCAAAACTGGGTAATGCCCAACGTGTTTCCATCTGGGTCTTTGAACCACGCTACCCTCGCACCACTAGGCGAGTCCCAAATACCGAGCTCATCTTGCTGCATTCCCGGATAGCGTTCCAGGGTGACGTGAACCTTCTGGAGGTCCTTCGCCGTCTGCACGATGTCCCGGACTCGCCAGCCTAATACGGTGTATTTCGCTGGTGCCAATTCTTGAACTCGTGTAACTCGCAACATCGTTCCAGCGGCATCGAATACAAGCGCAAATTCGTCCTCGCTAACCAGCGGCAGACCAAGAGTGTCACGATAGAACTTTTTGGCGCGACTCGGGTCTCGAGTGGCCACAAAAGCCACAAGCTTTTGAGATCCGAGAATAGATTCTGTTTGCCCCGCGAGACTGGCTTTCTGGGGAGTATTGCCAGATGTTTGTTTTGCCATACCAATAGTATCTACCGAATCGGCCACTGTCGCTACACCGCTGTTACGACGTAATATATCTCTCATGCGACACATCCCTTGACGCAATATGATCCGAAGACGGGCGTTTCGATTTCCACGCTTGCCTATGAATATCCTGCCGGACACAACGTTCCTGAACACGCCCACGGCTCTGACCAACTAATCTACGCAACACGGGGGGTCATGGAGATCTCGGCGGGTCAAAGCCTCTGGATGACCCCTCCTCATCTGGCCGTTTGGATTCCCGCAGGAACGCGACACCGAATCCGAATGCCAGGCGCGGTTTCGATGCGGACACTTTATCTGAGACGAGGTCTTCTTCCGCATGCCCCGGAAATATGCACCGTGCTGCACATCTCTCCGCTTTTCCGCGAACTTGTGATAGAGGCGGTGCGAATCGGGCAGTTGCGGACGACAAATCATCTTCATCGTGCCCTTCGGGATCTCATCTTGTCCCAATTAAGGAAGGCCTCGCCAGTTCCTATGTTCGTGAGGCTCCCCGAAGATTCAAGAGCGCTTGGAGTCGCTGAAGCCTTCATCGCGAACCAAGCAGATGCTCCCTCACTGGATGCGCTGTGCAGAAAAGTCGGTGTAAGCGTGAGGACAATCCAAAGAACTTTCCGCAGAGAAGTTGGGACGACCTTCGAGTTTTGGCGAAGGCAGGTGCGTCTGATGAAAGGAATAGAGTTGCTGGTTGCGGGGTGTTCTGTAAAGGCCGTGGCGGCCGAGGTTGGCTATCGCCAGCCAAGCGCCTTCGTCGAACTTTTCCGGCAGACTCTCGGAATGACACCGAAAACATGGGTCGCCGCCCTCGAAGCCCAAGACAAGCCGAAGTTTTGAAGGCAACTTCACCCTTTCCTCGTCAACGACCTCGCCAAGCTATTGGATCATTCCGCTAACTCCTGATTGTCACCATGGAACGACCGGCTCCGATTCGCAGCGCGTGGGTTACGCTGTGAGTCGGTAAGACCAAAACGCAGAGCCACAAGCGAAAGGAGCCGGTCTGTGAAAAGAATAAAGTTTGTCGGTTTGGATGTCCACGCAGAGACGATTGCGGTCGCCGTTGCGGAGCTAGACGGAGAGGTGCGATCGATTGGAGTAATACCAAATCGATGTGAGTCCGTTCGTAAATTGGTAAAGAAACTGGGTCCTGTTGAAGAATTGCGATTCTGTTATGAGGCCGGCCCGACGGGCTACGTGTTGTACTGGCAACTGACGGCGCTGGACGCCAAGTGCGAAGTAGTAGCGCCAACACTGGTACCGGTGAGGGCGGGAGATCGCGTGAAGACGGACCGGCGCGATGCTTTGAAGCTGGCCCGGAGCTATCGCGCGGGAGAGCTGACAGCGGTATGGGTGCCAGATGCCGCTCACGAGGCGTTGCGAGATCTCGTAAGGGCACGTGAAGCTGCCAAGAGAGACCAATTGCGGGCACGAAATCGTCTGACCAAGTTCTTGTTGCGCCATGGGAAGAGGCCACCAGAGGGAGTAAATCCCTGGACCTTGAACTACATGAATTGGGTGAGGAAGGATGTGCATTTCGAACCGCTGGCGCAACAAGCCACCTTGTTAGATTACTTACACGAAGTAGAACACATGGCCGCACGAGTTACGCGGCTCGAGCAGGCCATCGAGGAAGCAGTGCAGTTAGCGCCCCACCAGATGCGTGAGGTCATTGAAGCCCTGCAAGCCTTGCGAGGGATTGCGAAGGTATCGGCGGTGACGATCGTAGCGGAGCTCGGAGAGCTATCCCGGTTTGGAGAAGCTCGACAGTTAATGGCCTATAGCGGGACCGTGTCGCGGGAACACTCCAGCGGAGAGAGCTGCAAAAGAGGTGGCATCACCAAGACCGGCAATGTGCACCTGCGTCGCATTGTCGTGGAGGCTGCCTGGGCCTACCGCCACGCGCCAGCGGTAACCGCATGCTTGCGCAAGCGACAAGAGCGAGTAAGTGAAGAGGTAAAGGAAATCGCCTGGAAGGCGCAGCATCGTTTACACGGTCGCTATCGAAAGCTCACCGCGCGTGGCAAAAACACAGGAAAGGTGATCACGGCAGTAGGGCGCGAACTCTTGGGGTTCATCTGGGCCATTGGGGTGAAAGTGGAAGCCGAGCAAAGAAAAGCACTGGGTCAAGCGGCATAGGCTAAATATTTTGGGAAAGTAAAACGCAATGGAGGTGGTACAGGTTGCGGTCTTGGAGCCCACGGGAAGGAGAATCCTCGGCCGCGTTATGCGGAAGGTCTATGGACTAACCCGCGCAGATTGTCCGAGGCAGCTCCCGACGGATCACGATTATGCGGCATCGACCCGCGAATATCTGAGTGATTAACCGTCGTAAAGCTTCCTCGACCGCAACCTGAACCACCTCCTCAGGAGGAAAGAATGAAAAACCATTGCCGGTAGTTGACAGGTCGTTCCATATCTAACGCGGTGGTCTCAATAGGTCGATGCAACACCATCTGATATTAGGTCTGCTCTCTAAAGGTGGTGTTGCATGAGGCAAGGTAAACGGTTTGGGCTTTCTACGAAGCAGAAGAGCGAGCTGTGGCGCCGATGGAAGGCGGGACAGTCGTTGCATGAGATCGGGCGCGCCTATGGCAAGCCGCATAACTCCATTCGCTGTTTGCTGTTGCCTCGCGGAGGAATTCCTCCCGCCGCTCGCCGGCACGACAAAACGGGCACTTGGACGTTTCCGAGCGGTACGTGATCGTGAAGTAGCACCAACCATTACACTCCCATTTGTTGGGCTAAATCGATGATGCTCTTAGAAACCACGCCAAAATCACTGGGTTCTGCTAGTGTCGGGGACACCGGCAGGGCCACCGCCGTATTCGTTCGACGTTACACCACGATGCAGGTCAACGTTTTCGAAAAGCGGCTCAGACTCCAAGTTCCGGTGTGGTCCATTCATTGAGCGCTGAAGAGATAAATCCTGTTACCTTCGGAGTCTAGAAGACACGCAGTACTGGCCGGGTAGAAGGAGTCTCGCACGGCCTGACGGAAAGATTTGGTGTTTATCGGCTTTAGACGGGGCAACTCGGAGAGATATGTATGCGGCTGGGGCCGCGCGACGCGTGTGCCAGAACCAACTCTTCCGACCAGATATCCCTCCGCGGCGAGTCTCTCGAAGGCCTCGAGCACAGTGTTTCTTGAAGCTGGTAGAGACTTGGCCAGAGCGCGAGACGATGGCAATCGTTGACCCGCAAGTAATCGTCCATTGACGATTTCACGGCGCAGGGCTTCGTAGAGCTGCCTGCAAAGCGGAACTCTTGAGCCCTTCTCTAACCTTATATCTGGAATCGTCAAAAATCGTGCTCGTTTGGCCATAGGGCCCTTCGAGAGCCGGAGTTGGGGCTATCTCCACCCTAAATGGCTCTTGTGTGCCATTAAATATATCCTAGACTCCCCTGGACGACGCCAGCAGAACTTAAGGAGGCGAGGACATGATCAGCGGAGGACTGCCTACTGTTTTTGTATCCGATATGGACCGAGCAATTCGCTTCTTCACTGAGACCCTAGGGCTAACACTTGATCAAAGGTTTGGCAATGACTGGGCCTCCGTCAAGGCTCCGAATGGGCTCTGTATCGGCCTGCATCCGGCATCGGAACAATCACCCGCCGGCCGCAAGGGCTCCATCACGATTGGGTTCAATTTGGATGAACCGATAGATAGAGTTGTCGGTCGTCTGAAAAAACAAGGCGTGACGTTCACGAGAGAAATCTTCGAGGATGGTTCTTCGCGCGCGGCACATTTTGCCGACCCGGATGGCAACGAGTTCTACGTCATCGAACTGCGGACCGAGTGGCAGAAGTACGCACCGAAGTCTTCCGCCGCATAAGCGGTAAGACAGGGTCTAACCAAAAAGGCACTTTGAACCGTCCAATCGCAGACGCACTCGAACACGATGCATTGTTGTGCCTGGAGTCAAAATGGGATCGACTCGACTATTCCGCGTCATTATTCCCGTATCAAATATTTTGGACGCTACAAATTTTTACTCGACCGCCCTGGAGCAGCCGGGAAAACGTGTCTCTCTAGGACGTCACTACTTCGGGTGCGGCAGCGTCATTCTTGCGTGTTTCGATCCGCGGTCCGATGGCGACCCCTGGGACGCCAAGCCGAATCCAGACCATGTGTACTTCGCAGTAGCCGATCTCGCCGCGTGCTATGGGCGCGTGAGCAAACAACCGAACGGATCCATCCTTCGGCCAATCGAGACGCAACCCTGGGGAGAACGTAGTTTTTATTGCAAGGACCCCTTCGGCAATAAACTTTGTTTCGTCGACGAGCGCACCGTGTTTACGTGTGGTTTGATCTGACGGTCAAAAGGAGAGGGATATGTCACGAATGACGCATAGTGTTGTTACGGTTATGCTGCTCGTAGGCGCTGCTGTAGCCGTGTCGGCTACCTCGCAAGAGCCCGTGCTTCCCCAGCCCCTCGCAGAAACGCATGCCTTGGATTCTCTCCTTGGCAAATGGACCTTTGTGGAAGAGCTGCACAACCCTCAGTATCCTCCGAAGCTTAAGGGGACATGGACGTTTGATAAGAGTGGAGACGGATTCATGATTATCGACGAATTTCGCTCCTTTAACACTTCGGGCGGCACGGCGTTGTTGGGAGAGACGTATCGCGCCTACAATCCCGACAAGAAAACCTGGAGCTTCCAAGCCACTATCTATGAATCTCCTATGATTGGACGGAGGAACGGAGAATGGGACGCAGGTGTAACAAGGTTTCGGGATGGTGAAATATTTGATGAAATCACGAAGGGCTCGACGATAACTCGTGGGCGCTTTTACAGCCTAAACAGAGACAGCTTTTCCTTCGTCTTTGACGGCTCGAATGACAATGGGAAAACCTGGGTCAATCCTATCGATATCGAAGCCACGCGCGCCAAGGAGTGAGTGTGTCCCTCCGAGCCCGGCTCCCTGATCGGAAAAGGGTCAACCGTTCCGCTTCAGAGGGGGCAAAGATGCAGGTAGCACTGGTGACCGGGGCCAGCCGTGGAGTGGGCAGGGGCGTCGCCGCAAGCCTCCATGAAGCCGGATTCAAAGTTTTTGCAACAGGCCGCAACATCGGTACCGCAGACCTGACCGACGGGATTGTCCGGATCGCCTGTGATCATACGCGGGACGAACAAACGGCTTCTGTATTTGCGCAGATCGCATGCGAGGCCGGCCGCTTGGATGTACTCGTAAACTCCGCGTGGGGAGGATACGACAGAATGGTTGAAAACGGAGTTTTCACTTGGCCACTTCCATTTTGGGAGCAACCTGCTCACAGGTGGACCAACATGATGGACGCAGGCGTGCGCACTGCGCTCGTTACCTCTTCGCACGCAGTCAAAATGATGTTGTTGGCGCGTAAAGGACTCATTCTCAATATCAGTTACTGGGCCGCTCAAAAGTACATCGGCAATGCAATTTACGGTATGGCTAAAGCTGCGACTGACAAAATCACCGCCGACATGGCGCACGAACTGCAAGAATATGGAATTGCCGTAATTTCGCTGTACCCTGGCTTGGTCCGGACGGAGGCCGTGATGGAAGCAGCCAAGGGCGGATGGCTCGACCTGTCTAATAGTGAAAGCCCAGAATTCGTCGGGCGGGTGATTGCCGCACTTGCTCACGACCCAACCGTGTTGGAACGGACCGGCAGAGTGTTTGTGGCAGCCGAAATTGCCTCCGAATGCTGCATAAAGGACATCGATGACAAGCAGCCAGTACCGCTGACGCTCGAAAAAGCGTGAGTTCCTGGAAGTTTATCTCAGACCATCTAGACACATTTGTCTGAAGCCCTACTCGCCGGAGGTTGGGCACTCATCTGGAGGTTGCCGATTTACGAGCGAATGACGGCACGTTCGGTTGGGCGTATCGACGAGATTGATGTTTTGCCGCTCGATCTGTCCGCTCACCGCAATGAGGATGGGAGACTCTGGGGCAAGTACGAACCGTGCTTGGCATTGAAAATGCTAGTGTTACAAAGCAGCGCCCGCCCCAGAAAGTGCGCTCCACTACAGGCCTCCATCCCAATCAACTGCACTTCCAAGTTCGCGGTGAATGCCAACAGTTGCCCGAATCCGCCGTCAGAAATCAAACTGCACTACTAGCAAAATCTCGATTTCTCCCGCATTGTAGGCAATCCGGAAGTAATCCAGCTCGGGATATGCGGATCGGTACCGAGAAGTCCGCTTCTCTCCAGCGATTGGTCGGTCACTGCTGGCGCGTTTGTCGGTACCAATCCGACGGACGAACAGATAACTTCCGGGTTGCCCGTCATTCGCCAGCATATGCCATCGTACTGGGTTCTTCGAGCGGTCACCGAAAAACGCTCCATTCAGATTCCCTAAAGCTGGGGAGCACGTGGCAGCGTTCGCGTATCTGTGGTACAAAATGGCTCAATCGGGAGCCTGTTTGCCTATGAATTCAAAACAAAAGCCCTCGTTGAATCGTCGTGATTTCCTCAGGACGGCTGCAGCGGGAGCAGCCGCAGTTGCGGCTGTTCCGGCCGGACACACGCAGCCCGCCCTTGAGCGTGGCGCACCCGCGGCAATTCCTATGTCGCCCGAGGCGGAACTTCGTACCCTACCCACCGCCGAAATACTTACAGCCGACCGGACCGGCTCGATTTCATGGTCGATGTCATCAAATCACTCGGGGTTGATTATGTCTGCGCCAATCCGGGTTCCAGCTTTCGAGGCCTGCACGAACCGATCATCAACTACGGCGGCAATCGCAGTCCGGAGTTCATCACCTGCTGCCACGAAGAGTCGTCCGTGGCCATGGCGCACGGTTACGCCAAAATCGAGGGTAAACCCCTTCTTGTCATGGCGCACGGGACGGTAGGCCTGCAACACGCTGCCATGGCGGTGTACAACGCCTATTGTGATCGCGTCCCTATATTGATCATTGGCGGAAATATCATCGATGCCACGAAGC
>CAWHVA010000008.1:0-305476 GCA_963832615.1 uncultured Acidobacteriota bacterium | reverse complement strand
CCTCTCCCACGACGGCGATGGTCGCATCGTCTTCCAGCATTCGCCGGAATCCCTTACGCACGAGCGCGTGGTCGTCCACCAGCAAGACGGTGATCCTATCCCCCATGAGCCTCAGCCCTTTCCCGCGGAACCAGCAAGCGCACCAATGTCCCTCCGCTCTCGAGTTGCAATAGTTCCAACATTCCTCCGATCAATCCTGCTCGTTCCCGCATACCCACGAGCCCGATTCCCTGATGCGTTCCCTGCGTGGCAAACCCCTTGCCATGATCTTCCACGTCCAACTGCAGCGCGCTGCGCAGGAATTTCAGCCGCACCCACGCCTCCCGCTCCCCCGAATGGCGGCTCACATTATTTAACGCTTCCTGCAACACTCGATAAATGTGTACGCCCGCCGCCGTATCCACGGAAAATGCCTCGCCGGATTTTTCATAGTGCAACAAAAGCCCCATCTGATGCGACGCCGTCGGAATGTACCAATCGAGTGTACTCTCCAATCCTTGCTCTTCCAGCAGCACTGGATGCAGCGCCTGTGACAATCCGCGAATATTGCTCAGCGTCGATTGCGCGATTTCCCGCACTTCCTGCAAGTCCCGACGCAGCGGCGATCCCTCCGGCGCTTGAGTTCCCAATCGCCCCAGCAGCGACCCTATCGCCGTCAGCACCTGTCCGAACTCGTCATGCAACTCGCGGGAGATGTGTCGCAGCGTGGACTCTTGCGTGGAAATCAATTTCTGCGCCAGTTCGCTGCGCTGCTCGGAAAGTGCCGCCAACTTCGCGAAGATTTCCTTGTTCGTGCGGATCAAATACAAGCTGATGAAAACGATGGCCACCAGCGTCGCCGCCAGAAACAAATAAACCTGCCGCTGTACCCGATTATAAATTTCTTCAATCTGCGCCGCAGCTTGTTGTTCGCCCTCGTTATTTTCCACCAGCAAACGCGACACCGCTGTGCTCAGCGCAGCCTCTCGCGCCTGTAGCGAGAGCCGGATTTGCGCGCGGGCTTCGTCTTCTTTGCCGCTCCGTGCCAGCGCAAACATGCGGTCCATCGCGTCCCAGAATTGCGTCAATTGCTGTCGCAGATAGTTCCGCTGTTCGGGCGTGCGCTGCGCCGCCGCATTGTCCTCTTCGATGTGCAGAGCTGCATCCAAATCTCCTCGCAGCCGATCAAACTGCGCTGACCACGCGCTCAAGGGATATGGTTCCCCCGCATCCAGCATGTCCCGCATCGCCAAGGCCACCGAATTCAGATCGTTCTGCAATCGCAAAAGCTGCAGCGAATCCTTTCGATTGCGGTCCACCAGGTCGCTCTGCAATTGCCGCAACCCCGCGATTTGCACGGTAATGTAAGCCGAATAGGCAACAATCACCGCCAAAGTAATGATCAAACCAAGCAGCAGCGCCTTCGTCGGTGATCGTTGCCACGAAGAAGTCCTTTGCACGCGCCAAGAATACCTCACACCCAACCCATCACATAAACCGATTGCCCTGGGTAGCACCGACACTCTTGTCTGTGTCCCCGTGAGCCGCTCCGCAGTGTCACCAAGAACGCCCACGTTTCCCGAAATACTCCAGTGGACAGTTTTCAGCCCAAGCAGGCCGAACTTCTTCCTTCCGCAGCCTAGTCGCTGAATTTCAATCGCTTCCGCGGCAGTATTACCAACAATGCCAACATCACAATGCACTCTACAAGCGGCACCAGCAACCCTACCCGCAAACTTCTCGTCTGCGTCGAAACGAATCCGACCAGCCAGGGCATAGCCGCGGCCCCAAGCGACGCCATCGAGAAAACCACACCGCCCAGCCGACGCGCCGCGGCCCCATACCACTTCGAGAACCACGCAATATAAATCGGATAAATGCTGGAGCACCCCAAGCCCGAGATTGCGAAACCTTCAATAGCAGTGCGCGGCGAATGCGCCGCAAGAATCAAACCGACACCCAGCATCACCAAACCTATCGCCATCAAGACCACACGAAGTTCGCCGATCCGCTTCAGGATCAACGGAACAACGCCGCGACCCAACATCAGTCCCGCATAAAAAAACAACGGCGCTGTCGTGGTCAGGCTGGTCGCATGCCCCACGAGCCGCTTGGTATCCTCCGCAGCCCAACCTCCAATGCTCGTTTCCGTACCCACATAAAAGAAAAATAGCGCTGAGATCGCAATGGTGATCGCCAGCGCGGGCTCTCTGGCAGGCGCTGACGCTGATTCGGGGGCCGGCGTCGCGGGACCCTCATGCGGAAACGAAACGAAAAAGAAACAAACCGCCAGAACAAACGCGCAGAACGCCACGATCCAAAGGAAAGCCGATAAGAAATGATTTCGCAACGCGAGCAGAATGAGTGGCGAACAACCGACCGCACCGATGCCCCACGCGAAATTGAGCAGGCTCACCATACCCGCGCCGCCCGCTTCCGCCGCCGAAAGATTCGTTGGCGGCACAACCATGCCGTAGCCCACTCCGAACGCCGCGGTCGCCACCAGCGCCAACATGTGCGCCGGCGCGTTCAGCATCGCCAAACCCGCGCCTGTAATCATGTATCCGATGACGAGACTCGGCCGGTATCCGCGCCACGATGTCAGCGCGGTGCTGATCCACACGCCGCAGAGAGCCGCCATGAACTGCACGGTAAAAAACAATCCCGCTTGCGTATCGCTCAGCGACCACCGCGAGATGAAAAGCGGCAGAATCGGCCCAATGATCACGGTTGGAATGCCGGTCAGCGCAAATCCAGCGGCCAGTAAGGCCAGCAAGCCCGTGCCTTTGCTGGTGCGGCTTGCAACTGAAGTTGTGGCGGCCATGGGCACAGTCATTTTGAAGGAGCACAGAGTCGGCGGCAACGTCCCATCATGAAAAGTTAATGAACAGGGTTACGTTCGGTGGCCAATTCGGATACGCTTTTTGAGTCGGACATAGGAAGACCGCTGCTCATTACAAGGCTCTCGAGCTTGCGAATTGATTTTCGTGATTCTTGACTTTTCATGATTCTCAACACCCATGATTAACGTCGGACTCATCGGTTTTGGGCTTGCCGGGCGATCGTTTCACGCTCCGGTTATCAGTGCAGTCCCCGGTCTGCGCCTCGCTGCGATTTTGCAGCGCACCGGTTCGGAAGCCGCAGTTGCCTACCCCGACGCGCGCATCGTGCGCAGCCTCGACGAACTCCTGGCGATTCCCGATATTCGCTTGATCGTCATCGCCACCCCGAACGAAACGCACGCTCCGTTCGCGCGCGCCTGCCTCGCGGCTGGGCGCGATGTGGTCGTGGATAAACCCTTCGCCACGAGTTACGAAGAAGCTGCGGACCTCGTACAGTTCGCCCAAAAATCGGGTCGCTTCCTCACGGTCTATCAGAATCGCCGTTACGACGGCGATTTCCAGGCGATCCGCAAACTGATTGCTGGCGGCACGCTGGGCCGCATCGTGCGCTTTGAAACCAACTACGATCGCTTCCGCCCGAACCTGAAGCCTAATGCCTGGCGCGAGCAGCAAGTTCCCGGCGCGGGCATCCTGTTCGACATCGGTCCGCACTTGATCGACCACGCGATGGTGCTCTTCGGTCTCCCCGAAGCGGTCACCGCCGATATTCGCATTGAGCGCGAAGGTGGCCTGGCCGACGACGCATTCGACATCATGTTTTCCTATCCAAACAGCATGCGCGCCGTTCTCAGCTCCAATATTCTAGCCGCAACGCAGCGTCCCCGTTTCCTGTTCTTCGGCACAAAGGGTGCCTTTCTCAAGCAAACGTTTGATCCGCAGGAAATGAATCTGCGTCGCGGCCAAATTCCCAAAGATGCGCCGTGGGGCGCCGAACCCGAAGAAAACTGGGGCCTTCTGACGCTTTCGGACGGCACAAACTTAACGCAGCGCCGCATCCCTTCCGCCACCGGCGATTACCGCGACTACTACGCGAATGTGCGCGATGTCCTGCTCGGCGAAGCGGAGCCAGCAGTCACGCTTCCGTTCGCCCTCAACGTAATGCGCGCGCTCGAACTATCCCGCGAAAGCAACGCCCGTCATTGCACCATCCCCTGGCCAAAATAGTTGGCCCACATTTGAAGCAGCGGCGTCCGAAGTGCGCGTATAATTGAATCATCGACCATGAACGCCGCACTCGTTTTCGCTGTGGGGCCACGCTTCGCTTTTGATCGCAAGGAGCACCGCGTTGATTGAACTCGCACCATCGATCTTATCGGCCGATTTCGCGCGGCTTGGCGCTCAAGCGCAATCCGCAATCGATGGCGGCGGCACCGTTTTGCACGTCGACATCATGGATGGACACTTCGTTCCGAACATCACGATCGGCCCGCCGGTGGTGGCTTCGCTGCGCAAAGCCGTTCCCGACGTTCCGTTCGACTGCCACTTGATGATCGAGAACCCCGACGAGTTCGTCGCCGCTTTCGCCGAAGCGGGTGCTAGCTGGATTTCCGTGCACCAGGAAGCGTGCGTGCACCTCGATCGCACTCTTCATTTAATTGCGTCGCACGGGTGCAAACCCGCGGTGGTCATCAATCCCGCCACGCCGGTGCATACGCTCGACGAAGTGCTGGACATCGTACATCACGTGCTGGTGATGTCGGTGAACCCAGGGTTCGGCGGGCAACACTTCATCGAAAACTCGCTGCGAAAAATTGAGACGCTCGCGCGAGTGCGCGAATCACGCGGCTTGGCTTTCCGGATTGAGGTGGATGGTGGAGTTGATCTCAACACCGTTGGCGATGTGGTGCGCGCCGGGGCTGACTTGCTCGTCGCGGGCAATGCCGTGTTTGGCCATGGTGATCCGCGAGAAAACGCCGCTAAACTTCTGCAGGCCGCCCGCTCGGCCACAATGGCTCGCGCCTGACGGCGGTTATTTCGGGTGGCGACCTCCAATTCTTGTGCGGGCCTGTTGTCGAGAAAGCTCGGGGCGCTTTTTCCTCGCTGATCGGTCTGAAGACCCACACGACATGAGTTTCCAGGATCCTCAAGGGGCTGCGGTGTGGTGCTGGAGGATGAACTTCTCCATGGCGTTGGCGAAGCCTTCGTCTTCGCTTGAGGTGGTTACGTAAGTTGCGGATTTTTGCACTTCGGAGCTGGCGTTGCCCATGGCGATGCTTACGCCACTCTTGACGAACATCAGGACATCGTTCGGCATATCGCCGATGGTGGCGATTTCCTCTGCGGGAATCTTTAGCAGATCTGACATGATGCGTACGACCTCGCCTTTGTTGGCTTTGGGATGCGTCACGTCGAGATAGTAGGGCTGCGAACGGGCGGCTGAAACGCTAGCCCCGCAGGCTTGCTGGACTTCTTTTTCACAGCGAGCAACACCCTCGAGGTCGTCGCTGACGCCGACTACCTTTGCGACTTTGTCCACCAGAGTTTCGAGCTTGTCGGTGACGACGGGCTCAAACTTCACGGTCCACTGTTCGCGCGCGACGTGCGCGGCGTTGATATCGCGCACGAACCACGTCGTGTCGGTGTATATCCAGACATCGAGTTTGTGGTCGAGAATCTGCTGAACGACCTTCTTTACAACGTCGGGCGTCAAAACGTTTTGTGCCAAGACGGTTTTGAGATCCGGTTGAATGACCACACCGCCGTTGAACGCCGCGATCGGCTCGTTCAGCTTCAGCGGTTCGATCAACATGGCCATCCCCTTCGGCGGGCGCCCGCTGGTGATGGCGAACTGGATGCCGGCTTCGCGCAATTTGAAGACAGACTGAATCGCGCGCTGGGTGAGAATCTTGTCGTGGGTCACCAGCGTGCCATCCACGTCGGCGATCACCAGTCGTACCTGCTTGCGGTCAATTCCAGAAGTTTGCGGCATCGTTTTCCTTTCGATCGCGGGATCTCTTCTGTTTACTGTTCCTCGTAGTTCCAGGTCAAACCACCGTCGATGAACGTTGTGGTGCCCGTCATATAGTCCGAGTCCGAAGAAGCGAGAAATGCGGCCACTCCCGCGACATCTTCCGGCTTTCCCAGACGCTTCAGCGGAATGTTTTCCAAAAGCGGTTTCAGCTTCGCGGGGTCGTTCAAGAGATTCTTGTTGATAGGAGTTTCGATCGCGCCGGGGGCGATGGAATTGATGGTGATGCCCAGCGGGGCGAGCTCGATGGAAAGGTTGCGGGTCATCATTTTGACGCCCCCCTTGCTGGCGCAATAGGAGGTGAAGTGCGGAAAGGGAAGTTCCTCGTGCACCGAGCTGATGTTGATGATCTTTCCGCCGGCTTTGGCCTGTATGCGATGTTTGACGAACGCCTGACTGACAAAGAATGGCCCCTTCAAATTTACGTCGAGGACCAGGTCGTAGTCCTGCTCGGTGACATCCCAGAAATCGGCGCGACGCTCGAGTCCGGCATTGTTCACGAGGATGTCGAGGCGGCCGAGTTGCGCCACCGCTTCGGAGATGAATCGCTGGCATTCGGCCACTTTGCCGACATCGGCCTGGATCGCCGCCGCCTTTCGCCCCATTTTCTGCAGCTCGGCGACGACTTCGTCAGCGCCGGTTTTGTTTGAGCGGTAGCACAATGCGATGTCCGCACCTTCGGTGGCGAACCGTTCGACGATGGCTCGTCCAATGCCCTGGTTGCCGCCCGTGACCGCTGCTACTTTACCTTCCAGCCGATTCCCCACAGTGGACTCCTTAGCTCGTGTCAGGGATGAGATGCCCGGTGGGGAAATTTGTTTCAAGGCTTTTTCGGCCTTGTTCGATTGCGCCCGGCAAATGCCGCGCAGTGTTTTGGTTCCGCTCCGAAAGACTTCGCCGGGCTTCGTTGGAAAGCACTTTCCGTTGAGAAGGCGTTAGGCTAAGGCCCGGCGTCTTCAGCGCGAATCGGGTGACAATGGCAGGATAAACGACGCTACGACGGGACGCGTCAGGCGTTTGCGGATTTGGCGTGGGCCTTTACGGCGCGCTCGATTCCGGGAGCGGCGTTGGCCAGATCTTGGGCGTTCATGGCCGGGCGGACCGTGACTTTCGCGTTGAAGGCCAGGAACCATGGCTCTGCGATGGCTGGGAGTTGGGAGGAATCTTTCATGTCGAAGAACACGTATCCTGTGCGTTCACCGTTTTCCTCACAAAAGTAGGCGGCTTCGGGTTTAAGGTCATCGAGGATGGATTTGATTGTGGAACCGAGAACTGCGTTGCGAGCTGCCGCGTTGCCAGCTTCGACGGGGATGGACGCTCTGAGCATCATGCGCATAAAGCTGCCCTCCTTGGGCGTGGCGGAGTATACACCCTGGTTTGGGTCGTGGGGCACAGCGAGAGACGGCAGTGAGATCTTGGGTCTGGATGTAGGGGCACAGCGATGCTGTGCCCCTACATCAGATTGATGTGGGAAGCTCTACGCTACCGTTACGTCGGGGCTTAGGTAGACGTCCTGGATGGCGTTCAGGAGTTGGACGCCTTCGGCCATTGGGCGTTGGAAGGCTTTGCGGCCGGAGATCAGGCCGGTGCCGCCGGCGCGCTTGTTGATTACCGCGGTGGTTACGGCTTCTTCGAAGTCGTTGGCCCCGGAGGCTCCGCCGCTGTTGATCATGCCGGAGCGGCCTGCGAAGCAGTTGATGACCTGGTAGCGGCAGAGGTCGATGGGGTGATCACTGTTGAGCTCGGTGTAGATGCGTTTGTCGAATTTCCCGTAACTGGAATTCCCCATGTTCAGCGCTTCGTAGCCGCCGTTATTTTCCGCGAGCTTTTGTTTGATGATGTCGGCTTTGATGGTGACGCCGAGATGGTTGGCCTGCCCGGTGAGGTCGGAGGAGACGTGGTAGTCCTTGTCCTTCTTGAACGCATTGTTGCGGAGATAGCACCACAACACGGTGGCCATACCGAACTCGTGGGCTAGCGCAAAGGCCTGGCTGACTTCGATGATCTGGCGGTCGCTTTGCTCAGAGCCGAAGTAGATGGTGGCGCCTAGAGCTGCGGCACCCATGTCATAGGCTTCCTTCACGGTTCCGAAGAAGACTTGGTTGAATTGGTTGGGGTAGGTGAGTAATTCGTTGTGATTGATTTTGACGATGAAGGGAATTTTGTGCGCGTACTTGCGGGCTACGGAGCCGAGCACGCCGAACGTGGAGGCCACCGCGTTGCATTGGCCTTCGATGGCCAGCTTGACGATATTTTCACCGTCGAAATATTCGGGATTCTTGGCGAAACTGGCGCCGGCGGAGTGCTCGATGCCTTGATCGACGGGGAGGATCGACATATAGCCGGTGCCCGCGAGGCGGCCGTGATTGAACATACGTTGAAGATTGGTGAGCACGCGAATGTTGCGGTCAGAGACGGCGTAGATTTCGTCGATAAAGTTGGGGCCGGGCAGGTGCAGGCGTTCCTTTGGAATTTTCGGCGACTTGAATCCGAGCAGGTATTCGGCTTTCGAGCCGAGATAGGTCTCGATCTTGTTGCCGCTAGCGATGGTTGCCATTTGAAATCTCCTCTTTGACTTGTGACCTCGGGGCGGTCAATTTGTTTCGCGACGGCAAAGCGGTCAATTTGTGCTGCGACCGCGAAGCAGTCAACGTATTCCTTATTGTCGAGTTCCAGTTCCGGCAGCGAGTTTGCTGGCGGCGGTCGGGTCCAGCAGCCACAAAAGCTTTCCGTTCTTCGGCTGGATCAATTGCGAAGGCAATTGTTCCGGCTCGTAGGGTCCTTCCAGCACGGCTTTCAAGGCCAGAGCCTTATCGGCTTTGGTGATCATGAAAATGGCGAGCGCCGAATTGTTGGCGACCGGCGCGGTAATGGTGATGCGCGTCGTGAAGAACTTGCCAACCCAGTTGGACATCACCAAGCGTCCATTATCGTGCAGAGCCTTGGTCCCAGGGAAGAGGGAAAGTGTGTGGCCTTCATCGCCCATACCGAGAAGCAAAACGTCGAAGCGCGGGAGTTGACCGTCGGAGAGTTTGAACCACGACCGCAAAGTCTGCTCGTATTCCTTGGCGGCTTTTTCCGCGTCTTCGTATTCCGCTTTGATGCGAATAACCTGTTCGGGCTTCAACGAGAGATTCGAGAGCATGGATTCGTTGGCCATTCGGAAATTGCTTTCGGAATCGTCGGGTGGGACGTGCCGTTCGTCGCCGAAGAAAAATTGGGTCTTGTCCCAGGGCATTTTAGACTTGAAAGCGGGGTCGGTGGCGAGCAGGGTGTAAAGCGCCTTGGGTGTCGAACCGCCGGCGAGGGAGATCGTGAAGACGCCTCGTTCTTTTACGGCGGCCGCGGCGGACTCGATGATACGTTCAGCGGCGCGGCGGGCGATGGCGGCGGCGTCGGGAAGGATTTCGACTTCGCGGTTCACGTTGGCTCCAGAGATGGCGGAATGCTGCTCGCCAGTTTTGATTGCGGTGTGCCTTCAGCTGGGGCGGGGCGAACCCCGCCCCTGCAAGCCACAAGTTATGCGCTCACGGCCTTGTCTGGCACGGCGACGTGGCCAAAGTGACGGTCGAGATCTTCTTCGCCGATACGGCGCCAGGCGCGGCCGTCGCGTTCGAGCAATTCGTCGGCTTCGGCTGGGCCCCAGGAACCGGCGGCATAATTTGGGAATCCGCGGGCCGGCAGGGCGTGCCACACGTCGATGATCGGCTGGATTACGTTCCAGCCGGCTTCCACCATGTCGGCGCGTTGAAATAACGTGGGGTCGCCGACCATGCAGTCGCGGAGAAGACGCTCATAGCCGGTGCTGTGCTCGACGCCGAAATAGTTGCAGTAATCGAAGTCCATGTTTACCAGGCCCAACTTCATCAGGGAGCCAGGAACTTTCGCACCGAAACTCAGCGAGATGCCTTCCTCGGGTTGGATGTGAATGACCAGGCGATTCGTTTCAAGATTCTTCACGGTGGTGTTGCGGAAAAGAACGAATGGAGTGCGGCGAAACTGGATGACGATTTCGGTGGCGCGGGTGGCGAGGCGCTTGCCGGTACGGAGGTAGAAGGGAACGCCGGCCCAGCGCCAGTTGTCGATCTGGAGTTTGAGGGCGACAAAGGTCTCGGTGTTGGATTCGGGGGCAACGTCGGGTTCGCTGCGGTAGCGGGGCACGCGCTCGCCCTCGATGGCGCCGTCGTCATACTGCCCGCGAACGGTGCTGGTAAGAACGTCCTCGGGCATGAGCGGCTGGATGGCGTGCAGGACTTCAGCTTGTTTGTTGCGGACCTCGTCGGCGTCGAAGGAGATGGGTGGCTCCATCGCGGTCATGGTGAGCAGTTGGAACAAATGGTTGGGAACCATGTCGCGAAGGGCGCCGGCGGTTTCGTAGAAGCCGCCGCGATGTTCGACGCCAACGATTTCGCCGGCGGTGATTTGCACGTGGTCGACGTAATTACGATTCCAGAGCGGCTCGATGATGTTGTTCGAAAAGCGAAAGACCATCAGGTTCTGGACGGTTTCTTTGCCGAGGTAGTGGTCGATGCGATAGATCTGATTTTCAGCGAGAACTTGTTTCAGGTCCTTGTTCAATTGGATGGCGGATGCGAGGTCATGACCGAAGGGCTTTTCGACGATCACGCGAGCCCAGTGATGGTTGTCTTCCTTGGTGAGACCTACCTGCCCAAGCTGCTGGACGATGGAGGAAAAGAAGCGTGGCGCGACGGCGAGATAGAAAAATTTGTTGCCCTGGGTGTCGTGGCGCTTGGATACTTCGTCGACTTCTTGTGCCAGGCGCTTATAGGCTTCAGGATCCTGAAAGTCGCCTTTGACGTAATAGATGCGCTCCTTGAACCACTCCCAGTTTTTCAGATCGATTTGGGCCGGTGCGTACTTGGGGATCTCTTCGGAAAGAGAATTGCGGAAGCTCTCGGTGGTGAGGTCGTTGCCGGCGAAGCCAATGATGGCGAATTGCTTGGAGAGGAGGCCGTCGTTCGCCAAGTTGCAGAGCGCCGGGATGAGCTTGCGCTTGGTGAGGTCGCCGGTAGCGCCAAAGATGACCATGACGCAGGGTGAGGGTGTGGTGCTTGGGGCTTGATGGTTCGTGTTCATGAGAGGTCTTTCGTGCTCCTATGTTGCTGACTTTGCATGTCGGGTGCGTCTTGTCGCTTACTCTTTCTTTTCAAGGTGGCCGCCGAACTGGAAACGCATGGCCGAGAGAAGTTTGGATGCGAAATCGGATTCGCCGCGCGACGTGAACCGCTCGTAAAGAGCGTCGGTGAGAACCGGGCAAGGCGCACCGGATTCGATGCCCGCGATGATCGTCCAGCGGCCTTCGCCGGAGTCGGAGACGCGGCCGGAGTAACGCTCGAGTGTGGGCTGTTCGAGAAGGGAGATGGCCGTGAGGTCGAGCAGCCAAGAGGCGACAACGCTGCCGCGGCGCCACACTTCGGTGACGTCGGCGAGATTGAAATCGTACTGGTAATGCTCGGGATACCGTAGCGGCGTGGTCTCCGCGTCAGTTTCGTGATCAAGTTTCCCGACGTTGGCGTGCTTGAGAATATTGAGGCCCTCTGCGTAGGCGGCCATCATGCCGTACTCGATGCCGTTGTGAACCATTTTGACGAAGTGCCCCCCGCCGGATGGGCCGCAGTGCAGGTAGCCTTCCTCGGCAGTGCCGCCGACTCTTTCGCGCCCGGGAGTGCGATCGATATTGCCGCGTCCAGGAGCGAGCGTTTTGAAAATAGGATCGAGGTGCTTGACGATGTCGTTTTCGCCGCCAATCATCTGGCAGTAACCCCGCTCGAGGCCCCAGACGCCGCCGCTGGTGCCGACGTCAACGTAGTGAATGCCTTTGGCGGAGAGCTCTTTGGCGCGGCGAATGTCGTCGATGTAGTAGGAGTTGCCGCCGTCAATGATGATATCTCCGATGTCGATCTGGCCGGTCAGTTCGTGGAGCGTGGCATCGACCACTCCCGCGGGAACCATGAGCCAGATGGCGCGAGGCTTGTCGAGTTTTTTAATGAAATCGTCGAGCGACGTGGAGCCAGTCGCGCCTTCGCCGGAAAGTTGTTTCACGGAGTCGGCGCTGCGGTCATAGACCACGCATTGGTGGCCGTTCTTTTGCAGACGGCGCACCATATTGGCGCCCATTCTGCCCAGTCCGATCATCCCTAGTTGCATTGTGTGCGCTCCTCAGCGGTTCGATTGGTGGTGAATAAACTCTTAGCGCCTGCTTCAGCGCCGTGGCCCAGTTTCCATTGCAGAGCCGAACTTAGCTCAGCGAGGGCCTCGCCGACATCCTCGAAAAGGTGCACGCGAAGCGACACCAAAGAATGCGGCTTGGAGTTTGAAGCTCAGCGATGCAAGCTCACGCGTGCACGCCGGCGGTCTTGCCGGTTGCTTCCAAAAGCGAGTGGAAGGCCTCGGCGAAAAGCCTGACGCCGTCGACGACGAGCTTTTCGGTGACTTCCTTCATCGAGATACCAGCCTTTTCAAGATTCGCCATGGTCGTGGCCGCGGCGTCCACGTTTTCCGTTAGGCTGGCGCGCGGCTTGCCATGATCGCGGAAGGCGTCGAAGGTCGCCGGCGGAATGGTATCAACGGTGTCGGCTCCGATCAGTTCTTCCACGTAGAGAACGTCGCGATACTTAGGATTCTTGGTGCTGGTGCTGGCCCAGAGCAAGCGTTGTGTTTGCGCGCCTTTGGCCGCGAGAGCCTTCCACCGCGCTCCGCCGAATAGCTCCTGATACTTTTTGTAGGTGAGCTTGGCATTGGCAATTGCCACTTTGCCTTCGATCGACGTCAACAGCTCTCTTTTCTTGGCATCGGTTTCCGTCTTCAGCTTCGCTTCGATCTGGCTGTCGATCAGCGTGTCGATGCGGCTGACGAAAAAGCTGGCGACGCTGGCGATGTGGCTGACGTCCTGGCCCTTCTTGACGCGAGCTTCCAGCGCCGAGAGAAAAGCTTCGGCCACTTGCTCGTAAGCAGACTGGGCGAAAAGCAGCGTGATGTTGATGTTGATGCCGTCTTCGAGCAGCTGGCGGATGGCGGGAATGCCGGCGGGTGTCGCAGGCACCTTGACCATCAAATTCTCGCGGTTCACCGTCTTCCAAAGGCGGCGTGCTTCATCGATCGTCGCCTTCGTGTCGTTGGCCAGCAAAGGCGAAACTTCCAAGCTAACGTAGCCATCGCGGCGCTTGGTTTCAGCGTAAACCGGCTTGAAAATGTCGGTGGCGTCCTGGACGTCGCGAATTGCGATTTTCTCGTATACGCCGCTGGCGCCGAGCTGTTTCGCGTCGGGCGCCTCCAAGATATCCGAGTAAAACTTGCTGCCGGTAATGGCCTTCTCGAAAATCGTGGGATTGGAGGTCATCCCGCGCAGGCCGTCCTGATCAATCATTTTCTTCAGTCCGCCGCTGGTCAACAGGTCGCGCCGAATGTAGTCCATCCAAGGCGACTGGCCATAGGCAAGCAAGCCCTTCAACGGATTCGTACCAACGTTTGGAACTGCCGATGTCGTGGTCATAAAGTTCTCCTTTGCCTCAGAATCGTCAAACTCTATTGTACGCCCCAGGGGAGGGCTAGCGCTCTAAGCGGCCCGAAGACTTCCTGGAGTCTGCTTAGACTCAACTTAGCTATCGCAAAATTTGTCTTCGAGCTTCGCAACTTTGCCCAGGCGCCGGACGTGACGCTCCTCATTCGTAAACTTGGCCCCCAGGAAAGAAGTCACGAGATCCTTTGCCAGCGCCACGCCGATGACGCGCTCACCCAGCACCAGAACATTACAATTGTCGTGCTCCACGCCTTGATGCGCGGAATAGGTGTCGTGGCACATGCCCGCGCGAATGCCCTTAACCTTGTTGGCCGCCACGCTGGCGCCCACGCCACTGCCGCAGATCAAAACGCCGCGCTCGGCCTTGCCCTCCAACACTGCCCGCCCAACCTTTTCCGCGAAATCCGGATAGTCCGAAGGCGTTTCGTCGTAAGCTCCGACATCGATCACTTCGTGCCCCAGCGAAATCAGATACTCGCCGATGGTGGCCTTCAACTGAAATCCTGCATGGTCCGATCCAGTGGCAACCTTCATCGCGCGCTCACTTTCCCAGTACTTCCTTTGCCGCTGCTACAACGTTCTCCGTGAGAAAGCCGAATTTCTTCAGCACATCTTTGAGCGGCGCCGAGGCGCCAAACGAGTGCATACCGATCATCTTGCCTTTTGGCCCGACGTAACGCTCCCAGCCGAAGGTAGCAGCCATTTCGACGGAAACCCGTGCGGTTACGCTGGATGGAAATACGCTTTCCTTGTAAGCAGCATCTTGCTTTTCGAACAGTTCCCAAGATGGCATGCTGATCACGCGAGCTTTAATGCCTTCCGCTTTCAACTTCTCGTAGGCCTCCACGCACAAGTGCACCTCACTGCCCGTGCCCATCAGGATCACATCAGGCTTGCCGCCCTCGGCGTCGACCAGAACGTAAGCGCCCTTGGCCACTCCCGAGGCCGGCGCAAATTTCGTGCGGTCGTAGGTCGGTAGCGTTTGCCGCGTCAGGACCATCGTCGTTGGCGTATGTCGCTGCTGAATGGCGACTTTGTATGCCTCCACAACTTCGTTAGAGTCGCCCGGCCTCATCACGATCATGTTCGGCATAGCGCGCAGCCCAGCCAGCTGTTCGATGGGCTGATGCGTTGGGCCATCTTCTCCAAGTCCGATCGAATCGTGCGTGAAAATAAAGATGGAAGGCATTTCCATTAGCGCGGCAAGCCGCATGCTCGGCTTCATGTAATCGCTGAAATTAAAAAACGTAGCGCTGAAGGCGCGCAGCCGCGAGACGCTCAGCCCGTTGGTCGCTGCTCCCATCGCGTGTTCGCGCACCCCATAATGCAGATTTCGGCCGTGGTATTCGCCGGGAAAGAAGTCGCCGGCACCCTCGAAAGTCAGGTTGGTTTTGTTTGAATGCGCCAGGTCTGCCGACCCGCCGATCATCCAGGGAATATTCTTAGCCAGCGCATTCAGAGCCTTCCCGGACGAATCGCGGGTAGCCATGCCCTTGGCATCGGCTGGGAAGGTCGGCAAATCCTTGTCCCAACCCTTTGGCAATTTCCAGTGCTCCATTAAATCGAGCTGTTCGGCCAAATCCGGAAACTGTTTCTTGTAATCCTCGAATTTCTTCGACCATTCACCGCGGAATTCCGCGCCGCGCTTGCCGATGCCTTTCTTGAACTGGTCGTAAACGCCGTCCGGCACCAGAAACTGCGCATCCTCGGGCCAGCCATAGAACTTTTTGGTCAGTTTCACCTCTTCTGCGCCTAGCGGCTCGCCGTGCGAATCCGAAGAGTCCTGCTTGTGCGGCGACCCGTACCCAATGTGGCTGTCGACCACGATCAGCGTCGGCCGGTCCTTGGTCTTCAAGAATGTCTCGTAAGCGCGCCCGAGCATTTCCAGGTCGTTCGCGTCCGCCACCCGCGTGACATTCCACCCATATCCCACAAATCGCGTCATCACATCTTCGCTGAACGAATACGACGCCGGCCCATCCAGGGTCACGTGGTTGTGGTCGTAGATCCAGCAAAGATTAGAAAGCTTTAAGTGCCCGGCAAGCGAAGCCGCCTCGCAGCCCACGCCCTCCATCATGTCGCCGTCGCCACACATGGCGTACACATTGAAATCGAAAACTTCAAGTCCTGGCTTGTTGTAATTGGCGCCCAGCCACTTGCTCGCGATTGCCATGCCAACACTGTTTCCGACGCCCTGCCCCAGCGGACCCGTCGTGGTCTCCACCCCCGCTGTCATGTGCGATTCCGGATGCCCCGGCGTCTTGCTGTCCAGTTGGCGGAACGACTTAAGATCATCCATCGAAATGGCGGGCTTGTCGGGCCTGACATTGCCATCGCCATCGACGTCGCGAACCCCGGTCAGGTGCAGCGTCGCGTACAGCAGCATCGAAGCGTGCCCATTCGAGAGCACAAAGCGATCGCGATTGGGCCATAGCGGGTCGGCGGGATCGTAGCGCAGGTAGCGCTGCCACAACGCATAGACCACCGGCGCAAGCCCCATGGGCGCGCCCGGATGCCCGGAGTTGGCTTTCTGAACGCCATCAATCGCCAGCGTACGAATGGTATTGATGCTTAGCTGGTCGAGATCCTGCTGACTCTTCGGCTGACTCACATTGACTCCCGCGCGGGAGCGAAGGCTCCCGCAGCTGTTCGACGGATTTTAGATGCACCGCGTCACGCGGTGGCTCAATTTTTCTTTCCAATGAAAACTGGTCTCTGGCTCGGGGATTTTCGGGGTACGTCCTTGCGGCAATACCTCCGGCTTTGGCTCGCCTCCCCTTACGAAGTAACAGCCGGCGTCGAAATCCGCTGAGGGACAGGGACCACCGGGAAGGGAGGAGTAGTCAACGTATCGTGTCCCCGTGGGAAATGTCAATTCTGTTGCGGCAAATTAACATTGGTCCGGGTTTTGCGGCGCCGCTGACGGCCGTCCCGGTTCGATACGGCTAGCGGCCGACAACGAAAGGCCAGAAATCATGCCGCTCTTTGCGGAGACTTATGTAGAATCTCCGCCCAGAGCTATGGCTCTCAATCCTACCCTGGTCAAAAGTACCGGAGTAGCCGCACTCGGCGGCCTTCTGTTTGGCTTTGATACCGCGGTCATTTCCGGAACCACGGGTTCGCTCACCGAGGTCTACCATCTATCCCCATACCTCCTGGGCGTAACCGTCTTCAGCGCCATTCTCGGCACAATTTTCGGATCCATGCTGGCAGGGATACCAGGCGATAAATTCGGACGCCGCGACAGCCTCCGGGTCCTCGCCGTCCTATACCTGGTGTCCGCTTTAGGCTGTGCATTCGCGTGGAATTGGTCGGCGCTGGTTTTCTTCCGGTTTATTGGAGGGTTGGGCATTGGGGGCTCCTCGGTTCTCGGACCCATGTACATAGCGGAACTCGCTCCGGCCAAATTTCGCGGACGCCTGGTGGGGTTGTTTCAATTCAACGTGGTCTTCGGCATTTTGCTGGCTTATTTTTCGAATTACCTCGTGGGCCTGGCGCATTTCGGCGTAGACGAGTGGAGATGGAAGTTTGCGGTTCCGGCCCTTCCCGCTGCGTTGTTCTTCGCACTGCTATTCGGCATCCCACGAAGCCCGCGCTGGCTGGTCAAAAAGAAACGTGTGGCCGAAGCTCGCGACGTGCTGCGAGTGATTGGCGAGGAGAACTACGAAGAAGAGTTACAGGACATCGTGCGCTCGATCGACACCGAACACGCCTCCAGCGATGCGCTGTTTTCTTGGAAGTATCGCTTTCCGATTTTCCTTGCGGTATCGATCGGCATGTTCAACCAGCTTTCCGGCATCAACGCCATCCTTTACTACATCAACGACATTTTCCGGTTTGCGGGATTCAGTAAGGTTTCCGGAGACTTGCAAGCGGTGGCCATCGGCGGCACGAATCTCTTATTCACGATGATTGCCATGTCGGTGATCGACCGTATCGGCAGGAAGACGCTGCTGCTGGTCGGGTCGGTAGGCACCGCGCTATGCCTCGGCGGCGTGGCCTATATCTTCTTTACGCAGCAGCATCAGAGTTTGCTTGTCTGGCTGCTCGTGGGATTCATCGCGTTTTTTGCCTTTTCGCAGGGCGCGGTGATCTGGGTGTACATCGGGGAAGTCTTCCCCAACCAGGTGCGCGCGAAAGGACAAAGTTTGGGAAGCTTTTCGCACTGGTTCATGAACGGCGTAATTTCGTTGATTTTTCCGCTGGTCGCGCACTCCTCCGGCGCCTACCCGTTCGTATTCTTCTCGGCGATGATGGTGGTGCAGCTTGTTGTGGTCGCCGCCTTCTACCCGGAGACCAAAGGAGTTTCCCTCGAGCAGATGCAACGGAAGCTAGGAATCGCGTAACGCCGTAAGAGCCGCCGAAAATCCTGTTTCGCTTCCTCCGTCCCTCCTTCCCCCCCCCGGTGTTTTTGCGCAACGATTTGAAAATAAAGGAGATATGCGATCGAATGGCTCAACGATTTGATTCTAAAGGGATTAGTCGTTAGTTTGCGGAATATCGGCGATTGTGGCTGTGGGCGGCCGATCTGAGTGCTAAATAACATATCACTATTATATCTTATTGGTTAACATTGTCAATGAGACGTGTGGACAGTTTGGGTACGGCGTGAGGGGGAATAGGTATATGACGGAGGTCGGGCTTGGCTAAAGCCAAGCGCCTACATGACCATCGGATAGATGACCCTGGGATAGGCTGCTCTATTTTGTCACTTTCGCGATGACCGCCGAGTATGGATCCATGGCTACTTGCCTGGAAAGCTGAGTGGCCTGCTGGGGAGAGCTTGCAGCCAACACGTGGATTTTCGCCGTGGGGAATCCCGCCTTCGCCAGATCGAGTGGCACGGTGTGACTTGTGGCGGACATGTTCAGCACCACCAGGACTGCTTCGCCTTTCAAGCGTCGCACAAACGCAAACACGTTCGGATCCCCGGGGTTGATGGTCACGTACTCGCCGTCGCGCAACGCGGGATCTTCGCGGCGCAGTTCCAGAATCCGGCGGTAGAAATTCAGAATCGAATTCGGATCCACCGTTTCGGTGGCGACGTTGTGGGTCTTGAAGTTCGGCCCGACCGGCAGCCATGGTGTGCCTTCTGTGAAGCCGGCATTGGGTGCGTCGCTCCATTGCATCGGGGTGCGTTCGCCGTCGCGGCCCTTCTCTAACGGCCAACCGCGGCGTCCGATCGGGTCGCGCACGTCATCCTTGCTCTTGGGGTCGCTGTTCTCCATGCCGATTTCTTCGCCGTAGTACAGGATCGGGGTTCCCCGCAGTGTCAGATACATCGCGGCCATCGTTTTGGCGATATCGTCGTTGTGGACAC
This sequence comes from uncultured Acidobacteriota bacterium, assembly GCA_963832615.1. GTDB lineage: Bacteria > Acidobacteriota > Terriglobia > Acidiferrales > UBA7541 > Acidiferrum. The sequence continues at coordinate 286,766 of CAWHVA010000008.1, read as the reverse complement.
CGTCGCCCCAGCGGGTATAGGAGCGCACGATATCGTGGTTGCTGATGACAAAAACCGGCCATCCGCCGGCACTCTCGACCGCGCTGATATGCTCGCGAAAAACCGGAGCCGAAGGCTGCTTGAACTGGGTCATCATCAAGTCCATGGGCATTTGCAGTTCGTCGTTGCGCTCGCCGTAATATTCGCGCAACTGCGCGACGCTCTGCGTCCAGGTTTCGCCGATTAGAACCGCGCCGTATTCGTCGGCTACCTTGCGCATGGCGCGCATTACGTCGTGCACTTCCGGGAGCTTCTTATTGTAGATCTCGTGGGTATTGGGAAAACCGAACTTGTCCGTTCCCGGCAAGGCGGGATTGTCTTTCAGATCGGGGTCTTCCAGTAAGGTGTCGACAGCGTCCAGCCGGAAGCCGGCGACGCCTCGTTTGTACCAGAAGCGCATGGCATCCAGCATGGCCTTCACGACTTCGGGGTTGCGCCAGTTCAAGTCGGGCTGCTCGGCATAAAAATAATGGTAGTAGTACTGGCCGGTCGCGGGATCGAACTTCCACGCCGAGCCGCCAAAGGTCGAGGTCCAATTATTCGGTGGCTGGTTGGGTCCTTTTCCGTCGCGCCAAATGTACCAATCGCGTTTCGGCGAGGTGCGTGAGGATTTCGATTCCTGGAACCATTTGTGCTGATCCGAGGTATGGTTCGGCACGAAATCCATGATGATTTTGATGTCGTGCTTTTTGCCCTCGGCGACCAGCCGATCGAAATCGGCCAGCGTTCCGTACATCGGATCGATGTTCTCGTAGTCAGAGACGTCATATCCGAAATCTACTTGCGGAGAGGGGAAGCACGGCGTGATCCAGATGGCGTTCACGCCGAGGTGCTCCAGATAGTCGAGTTTCGAGGCGATGCCATTCAGGTCGCCGATACCGTTGTTGTTACTGTCCGCGAAACTTCGTGGATACACCTCATAGAAGACGGCGCGCTGCCACCACTCGTGGCTGGTCGGTTCGGTCTTCTTCTGTTGCTTGCCTGCGAACGTCGCAAGAGGACACATAGTCGCCACCAACAAACCGACAACAATCAAGACTCTGGACATATTGCCTCCAGATACCCGATTCACCGTTGCAGGAAATGCTTAGATGCTCAAGGTGGATCGTTTTATTCACCGTAAATTTGCTCGTGTAATTTAAACCTCAATCCACGCTTTCCTGAACTCGGCGTTTTACGTGGCCGGTGGCCCCTGTTGGTCTTTGCGGTTTCGCGCCGCTGAAAAGTGAAACACGATTTTCCCGTGAGCATATTCGCCCGGCTCACCGGGGGGAAACCGCACGCGAACCTTGGCGCTTCCATTTGCTGCTCCGAGCAATTCGCCTCCTTCAACGGTCGCGGGCTGGCTGGGATTCCACACCGTCAATTCATAGACTCCGCCTGCAACGCCGGCAATATCCATGGTCAACGTGTCGCGATTGGACGACCAACTTTCAGAGAGCATGCGCAAGCCCTGGCTGGGCGATCCCAGCGGCGGCAGGCTCGATTCATAGCTGACACCAAAATCATTGCGCACGCGAATTGTCAACGTGTTCGATTTGCCGGATGCAGAAACATGCGTCGTGACGTGCTGATCTTCGTCGTTTGCCGTGACCCGGAAGGCCACCGGTCGGCCGTTCATCTCGACGCTGAATACTTGCGCGCGCAGACTTACCGCCGGGGAGAATTCGATGGGACAGGGCGTGGTGCTTGAACAATTCACAGTCAGCGTGATCCGGTCCGCCGATCGGGCGTAGCTCAGATCCATACGGGCTGAACCCGCCCGTGCATCGTGAATCGAGAAAGCCGACCAATCCGCGGGCACATGAGGTGCAAACGTAAGCGTCGCCGTCTTGGCATCCGAAGTCAGACCCAACATTCCACGCAGGATCGGACTCACGACCATCGCGGCGGACCAGATCTGGTGCGGTGAACTTGTCGAAAGCGGCTGATACGAATCGCCCGACAGCACTTCGGTCACGTGGCCGAGTGAACCGTCGAGGGCCAGGAGTGCATTCGCTCGCAAATTCTCGTACGCAGGCAATGGGCGGTGATAGCGATACTCACCGACCGACGCCCAGCCCGTAAACAGCGGCCACACCGAGCCGTAGTGATATCCGCCGCCGCTGAAGCGCGTCGCACGGTTAGAAATAATGCGCATGCCCCAATCGGTCTGGTGATCGGAATCCGCAAGTTGCGAGATCATCTGGCCGGCATTTTTCTCGTCGAGCAAGCCAAACCACATCGGTACCGTCGCCAGGACGCTGGCCTCGTCCACGGGTTTGTTGTCTTTGTCCAGCGCGAACGCGTACCTGTTTTTCTCCGCCAGCCAGAACGCGTTCTCGACCAGAGGCCGCTGCCGCTCGAACGCCTGCGTCAGTTCCTTGCTCACATCGTCTTTGCCGGTGATCTGCGCGAGATTCGCCAGCGCGCGCAGCGCTTCCGCTCCAAGGCCCGACTGGTAAAGCTCCGACCTTACCGGCAACAGCGGCCCGCCCTCCACCCAGCCGTGTCCAATTCCGAAATTCTGGGGAAAGCCCTGCGCGTCGTACGTTGACCGCAGAAATTGATAGGCGTTCCACACGCTCTGCCATTTTTCTTTCGCGAAAGTGGTATCGCCGCTCTGCGTCACATAGTCGTTCATCGCGACGATGTAGAGGGGTGTCCCGTCCGCTGATGCGTACCCGTAGGGAAAATCCTTGAACCAGGGGATCAGGCTGGCGGTCTGCGCGATTTCGTGGGGAATTTTTCCATCATCGCGCTGAAACTTGCTGACAAACTCCAGCGCAGTGCGGGTGTTTGCGAAATCACCGGATGCGTTGAATGCGAGCGACGTCCACAGCGAATCGCGCCCGAAAAACCACGCGAAGCCCGGCCGCGCACTCTCCCCCGACGTCCGGTATCCTGCGACGAGTCCTGCTCCTAGAAATGGATTGCTGACCATGCCTTGCAACTCGCTGATGCGCGACCAGTCGTAGGCTTGCTGCAGCTGCGTGTCAGGCAACGTAAGGCTCACCGTATCGCGCAGGTAATTTTCGTAGTATTCCGCTGACTCTTTCAGGAGTCGCACGTAGTCGGCGGCAAGATGCCGATAGGAAGTATCTGCCTCGGCTCGTCCATTCACGGACGCGGTCATCACGACTATCCTTTTGTCTTTGCCTTTGTTCGTAACGCCCAGGCGGAATGAATTTATTTGGGACTGCGAATAGTTGGTCTGATATTCCTGGCGCTCTTCCGCAGCCGTCGGCGACCCTACCACTGCGACGAACCTCTTCGTCTCCTCACCCATGACAAACGCGCGGGCGTTCACATCCCACGACATGTACGTGCCGCCGATCGCTGCGGGCCACTCCAATTGAAAATCACGCACGAAGCTCGCTTCGATTTCGAGCGGCTGCTCGGTTTCCACATCGAGCAGGATGAGCGCGCCGGGTTCTTTCACCGGGACAAGAAAAGTTTCGCGCACGGTGAACGTGTCGCTGCTGTAGACGATGGTGCTCGATTCCGGGCGAACAATGACCGTTCGCGCCAGGGATTCCGCTGGAATGACGCGATCGCCCTCGTGAAATATCAGATGGAATTCGCGCAGAAACTTCAGCGGATAGGCCCACGCTTCCATGCGCCCGGCCTCGTTCCCGAACAGGGCTGCGCGTGTTCCCACTACCGGCAAGAATTCCCAGGGCCGCACGGGCCGCGACGATTCCAGCGAACTGGGCGGGTCATTCGATGTTCGCGCCGAAGCGATTGAGAGCGTGGACGCAAACAGCAGGAAAACCGCGAATGGAGTGAACATCGGACCCAGGAATTGCATGGGCCGCAGGGCTTGCCGGGCTAAAGCCCGGCGCCTACATAGGTGCTGCTTAGGGGACGATGCGGGGTGTGTCGGTGGAGTTGGAGCGAGGAAGTGAGAGGAGGGATTCATGTTCTTGTGAAAACGGTCTTTCGTCTCGACTTACCCCAGTCGCTGAAATTGCAGAATCTTGATGCGCTTACGCTAAGATGAAAGTGACCCATCGTAAAAATTAATGGTGGGTACCCGAGCTACCAACAAGAAAGACCCGCCCTCGTTGCCCGGGGCCGGCTGGTAGCCGGCGTGCCAGCGGGTGGGGAACTCAAGAGCGGCGTCGAGTGCTGGGCTTCGGTGCGTGCCCAGTGCGGGAAGGTACCACACTTTTGTTTTCGTCGCGGCGGACATTCTTACAATCGTTGAGTCGGTCCGCGCTGGTGCTCTCGCTCGAGAATGTATTTGCCCTCGCTTGCCGTGCATCCTGGCGGTCCTTTCTGCGGGGACTTCAGCAAGCGCCTGTTTCGGGCGCCCACGCAACTGGGAATCCGGTTGGCGGCCCCACGCCAACTAACGGTCTGGGCGTGAACTTCGTGAATGTAGCTCGCGAGTCCGGGCTCAACGCGAAGACCATCTTCGGCGGCGAACACAAAAACAAGTATCTCCTGGAGACGACCGGTTGTGGCGTTGCGTTCTACGATTACGACAACGACGGGTGGCTGGATATTTTTCTGGTCAACGGATCGCGACTCGAAGGCTTTTCCGCTGGGCCGGCGCCGACTTCGCATTTGTTCAAGAACAATCGAGATGGCACGTTTACGGACGTCACTGCAAAAGCCGGCGTCGGACATTCCGGTTGGGGCCAGGGTGTTTGTATCGGCGACTACGACAACGACGGCTTCGAGGACCTGTTTGTCACGTACTTCGGCAAGAACGTTCTCTATCACAACAATGGAGACGGCACGTTCACTGACGTCAGCGAAAAAGCTGGGGTGGCGGGTTCCGGCAAGCGCTGGAACACGGGTTGCGCTTTTGTCGATTACGATCGCGACGGGCATTTGGATCTTTTTGTCGCGAACTACATTGATCTTGATCTCGCTACCGCGCCTGTACCGGAGTCTGGTCCCTGCTTATACAAAGGAGTGATGGTGGCGTGCGGCCCTCCCGGACTAAACGGCGGCAAGAACATTCTTTATCACAACAATGGCGACGGAACGTTTTCCGATGTGAGTGAGTCTGCTGGTTTGTTGCAGGCGAACGGGACCTACGGGCTCGGCGTGCTCACCGCCGATTTCGACAATGACGGCTGGCCTGACATTTACGTGGCGAACGACTCGACCGCCAGCGCGCTGTACCAAAACAAGCATAACGGCAAGTTCGTGGATATCGGGATGGAATCGGGTTGTTCGCTCAGCGCGGACGGCAAGCCGCAAGCAGGGATGGGCGTTTCGGCCGGGGACTACGATCTGGACGGGAATCTCGATATCGTCAAGACGAATTTTGCGGGAGACACACCGTCGCTGTATCACAATTTGGGTGGCAGCACGTTTGAGGATACGACGTTTGCAGCGGGACTGGGGCGTCACACGCAATTCCTGGGATGGGGCTGCGGATTTTTCGATATGGACAACGACGGGTGGCTCGACATCCTGATTTGCAATGGGCACGTTTATCCTGAGGTCGAGCAACTGAAGACCGAGGCGGGATATCCGCAGCAAAAACTGCTGTATAGGAATTTGCGGAACGGCAAGTTTGACGATGTGTCGCTGCAAGCGGGGCCGGGCATCACGTTTCCGGTTGCGTCTCGGGGTTGTGCGTTCGGGGATTACGACAACGATGGGGACATCGATGTGGTGGTGAACACGGTCAACGATTTTCCGCAGCTGCTGCGCTGCGATTCGCCGGCCGGTTCCAACGGCACGGGGCACAATTGGCTAAAAGTGCGGACCGTCGGCACAAAGTCGAATCGCAGCGGGATTGGCGCGCGCCTGCGTTGCGTCACGCAGCCTCCGGACGAATCGAAACCACATTCTCAGATTGACGAGGTGCGCAGCGGAGGGAGCTATATCTCGCAGAACGATTTGCGAGTCCATTTCGGTATTGGAAAGGCCGAGAAGGTCGATCTCTTGGAGATTCGCTGGCCCAGCGGCCAAGTGGACACGCTGAAGGACATCAAGCCGAACCAGCTGGTTTTCGTCAAGGAAGGTCAGGGAATTGTGCGCACGGTTCAATTCGATCGGCGGCAAGTGAAATCGGGAAAATGAGTTTGTTGTAGTGGCGGACAAAATGGCGCGGCGGACCTGGTCGTGGTGCGGTGAACGGCTTTCCGTGTCTGGCTGAGCTTCGGTGCTATTGTGCCGCCGTCGTGTGATCCGGAGGGCTTTCATGAGGCCAGTGCTGACATTTTTATGCGTGCTCGCTGTTTTTTCTTTTGGACTAAGAACGCCCGCGACTTCTCCCGATGCGCCACCCGAGCGTCGAATCGCGATCACCATCGACGATCTGCCTGCGGGCGCCGCGAATACCATGTCCGCCGCACAGATCACCGCGATGACGAAGCAACTGCTGGGGACCCTGCGCGAGCAGAAGATTCCGGTCGTTGGTTTTGTGAACGAGCGGAAGCTTTATTTTAAGTGGGGCGAAGTTGACGAGCGCATTGCGGCGCTGAATATGTGGCTGGACGCAGGATTTGAGCTAGGCAACCACACCTACGGGCACACCTCGCTGAACCGTGTGAGCCTGAGGGAGTTTGAAGATGCAGTGATCCAGGGCGAGAGCGTCACGCGGCTTTTGCTGGCGCAACATAATATGAAGCTGCGCTACTTCCGGCATCCGTATCTGGACACGGGCCGCGATCTGCAAACGCGGCGCGAGGCGGAGGCGTTTCTGGTCGAGCGCGGCTATCGCATTGCTCCCGTGACTGTGGACGCCTGGGACTGGATGTTTGCAACCGTGTACGACGATGCGAAGAAGCGCGGAGACACGGCGTTGCAGCAGGAAGTGGTGCGTTCGTATCTTGCGTATACGACCGAGGTCTTCTCCTATTTCGAGAAGCTCTCTCGCGACCTGGTCGGGTATGAGCCCAATCAGATCCTGCTGATGCATGCGAATCAACTGGAAGCGGAGCATATTGGCGAGGTTCTGAACCTGATCCGCAAACGCGGCTATCGGTTCATTACGCTGGAGAAGGCATTGGGTGACTCGGTGTACGCCCTGCCGGATACCTACGTTGGTGAAGAGGGATCGGGTTGGCTGGAGCACTGGGCCATCACGCGGGGGCAGCCTCCTTTGCATCAGCCTAGCGCGCCGCAGGATATGGTGGACCGCAGCAATGCGTTGCCTCATCCGCAGCCTTAGAGGTGGGTGTGTTCGTGTTCGAGTGAGTCAAGACACAGTCAGGAGTGGCTGTGCCACGGGAATAGAAAAGGAGCGAAAATGTTGCTGAAAGATGTTGCGAGGTTTGGGGCGGCCTTGCTCTTTGCGGTTAGCGTGTTAGCGAGCGCGTTCGGTCAGATGCCGAATCCCTACGGCGCGGCCATTAGCCTGGAGAACGCGAAAAAGGTGGCGGCTCCCGCGATCGCCGAGGCGGTGAAAAATAATTGGTCGATGGCGGTGGCCATTGTCGATCCGTCGGGGAACCTAGTCTACTACGAGAAGATGGACAACACCCAGATTGGGAGCGCGAACGTTGCGATCGACAAGGCGCGTTCCGCGGCGCTGTTCAAGCGGCCGACCAAGACGTACCAGGACGCACTGGCCGCCGGGGGAGATGGAATGCGCATTCTGCGTTTACAAGGCGCGGTTCCGATTGAGGGAGGAATTCCGATTCTGGTCGAGGGCAAGATCGCCGGAGCGATTGGTGTGTCTGGCGGGACCGCGCCACAGGACGGACAGTGCGCGAAGGCGGGAGCGGACACGTTGAAGTAGGCAAGTCGATTGAAAGAGAACGGTCACAGGGCCAAGCTCCCTGTAGCCGCCCACTCTGACCTCGCGAGCTCATCGCCATTCATGCTGCCTATGTTGATCGTAACCTTATATAACTAATACCATACATATTGCTAACGCCAGAGTATCATTGTGCTGGCAAATCTCGCGAACTCGGCAGCTCCGCCGCGATGTGCCTATGGAACGGCGTAGCCGCACAATCCGGGCGTTTGTCGCTTTCGGTTGCGATTCCAACCGCCACCGTTATGGAACGCCATGCTTCTTGGACCCCAATACAGAATTAGAAATCTCAGAGGGATCGACGCTGGCCGTGATCGTGCGCCCATCTTCGAATGTGTTCGCGGCGTTCGTCGGAGCAGTACCAAATTGAGTCTATGCGAATCACTGGAACCAGCCCATTCTCTCAGCTGCCCCCTCCGCGAGCGTTCTGCGCTCGCAACCCCCTACATAGCTGGAGGTCTTCGCCATGGAACGTTTTGTAGATAAGTTCGAGCACGACCGCCGTTTATCGCGACGGCATGACTTCAGAACGGACTTACGCATCCGTGTGCGCAGGTCCAACGCCGGCGAGTTAAGGGCGGAATCGAAGAACTTGTCGCAGAGGGGCGTTTTCTTTGCGACCGACCTGGAGTTGAGCAAAGGAGCGGCGCTAGATCTCCTGGTGGAGATGCCGGAACAGATTACGGGCGTGCCGGCGGCGCAATGGCTGTGCACGGGCCACGTCGTGCGCGTCGTGCCGGGGGAATCGACGCAGGGAGAGCGTGGAGTCGGAGTGCAGTTCGATTTCTATGAGGTGTCGCGTCCGGAACGGCCGCAGTGGGCCATGGGCGCGGGGCTGCGTGGCCCTGTGATTGCACATGTTCATCGATAGGACGCAATGAGCGACACGAGTTCTCGAGCCATGGCGGGCTGTTTCCGAAACCGACCGAGCGGGTGGAGAACCGAGTGTTGCGTGCGCGATGAAATATGCGCGATGCACAGGGGGACTCCATGGGCCGGTTAAAAAAAATTCAATCTGAGCATTCTTTGGCCCGGGGCCATTCGATTCGTCCCAAGGAGTTTGTATTCGTCGACAAAAAGACAGGGACGCGCCGTTTCGAGATCAAAGCCGACAAGGATGGCAGCCGATGGAGCAGGCGGTTAGCTTGCTGGCCATTCATTGCGTGGCGCGGCAACAAACGCCCGGCGATTTTGGCGTGATGGTGGATGCGGGTGAAGATCTGTTTGCCGGATTAGCGGCGCGGGCGGCCAAGCTCATTCAGACGTGCTCAGCCACCAGATTGCCTGGATTTCCATTGAGCCGGCGGCAGCGTGAAGTGCTTGCGAATATCGCGCAAAATCTCAGCAACAAGGAAATTGCGACGAAGCTAAACGTTTCGGTGCGCACGATAAAATTCCATGTTTCCAGCCTGCTGGAGAAATTTGATGTGCGAGGGCGCGTGGACCTGATGCTAGAAGCTTCCGCGTTTCTCCCGGTTGACAGCATCCATAAGAGAGTGAGCAGCCCGGAACCCCTCGCGCTCAGCCCTATGCGAGCCATGCCGTTGCTCCCCGGTCCGACAGCGAAGCTGCGCCTGGCGGCTGCGGTGGACCGCAGCGCAGGGCACTAATTTTCTCTATGACGGACGGTTCCACGGCGGCGCACGCTAGGCGCTGATCGGTGGTGATGCGTACGTACCGATCGCGCGGCACTAATTTTTCGTAGTATTGGTTGCGGAAGTCCCGGTGCCTTCCTTCAGAGTATGAAACGCGTCCACGGCGAGGTTATCGAATTTTTCGAGAAGGCCGCCGGGCCAGCGGATTTCGACCCAATCGATCTTTGTGGCGGAACCCAGACCGAAATGGACGCGTATGTCGTTGTTGGAGATGTAGCTTGAGCCGCTGCGCACCTCGTCCATGAGAATTCGCGCGCCGGCTTTAACCCGGATGCGCGCGCCGATGGCATCGCGATTGGATTTTGTGCCGGGCGATCCGGACGGGACTGAAGTTGTCCGCGATTGTGTTTTTGACGCGGGAAAAGTTCCGACCGGCCGGATCGCGACCCAGTGATTTGCGTTGCGGATTTGATTTACCAGCAGGCCGGGTGGCGCATTCATGTTGCTGACCACGGCGGAGAGATGCCCATCGTTCCACAGATCGCCGATGGCGAGACCTCGTGAAGAGCTGACAGTGTTGATGCCAGGTCCAGCGGAGGATGAGATGTCGGTGAAGGTGCCGTCGCCATTGTTGTGGTAGAGGATGCGCGGCTCTTGAAAGTTGCTGCCGAGATGCTGGGTGTCGACTTCGGGATAGACGTGGCCGTTTACGAGCAGCAGGTCAGGCCAGCTGTCGTTGTCGAAATCGAAGAACATGGTGCCCCAGCCGAGGTATTGAGTGTGCAGACCGAGGCCCGCGGGATAGGTAACGTCGTCAAAGGTGCCATCGCCGTTGTTGCGGTAGAGGGTGGCGGTGTCGTCGGAGAAATTGGTCTTGAAAATGTCGAGGCGGCCGTCGCCGTTGTAGTCGGCGGCGGTGGAGCCCATGCCGGCCTGGGCGCGACCGTCTTCGTTGAAGGCGGCGCCTGCGGTGATGGCCACATCCTTGAAGGTGCCGTCGCGATTGTTGTGGTAGAGAATGCTCGGAGTGGAATCGCAGGCCACGAAGATGTCGGGCCAGCCGTCGTCGTCGTAGTCGAGCGTGGTGACACTGAAAGCGTAGTGGCCATCGGTCTGGTCGATGTGCGATTTCGTGGTGACGTCTTCGAACGTTCCATCGCCGCGATTGTGGTACAGGATATTTTTTGCGCCAGGTAGGCCTTGCGGGCCGCACATGACCGGAGCGCCTTTCCACAGGCAAGTTGGCCGCTCCCCGGGACCTGGGGTGGTTGCTAGATCGAAGTCCACATAATTCGCCACCATTAAGTCGAGATGGCCGTCGCGGTCGTAGTCGACGAACGCGCAGCCGGTGCCCCAGGCTTTGCCCGAGCCTGCGACGCCGGCTTTTTCGCTGACGTCGGTGAAGGTGCCGTTGCCATTGTTGTGATAAAGGACATTCTTGCCGTAATAGGTTACGTACAGATCCTCGAAGCCGTCGTTATCGTAATCGCCGACGCAGACACCTTGGCCCCAACCGCTGTGCGCGAGGCCCGCTTTTTGGGTGACGTCGGTAAACGTGCCGTCGTGATTGTTGCGGTAAAGATGATTGGTGGGAGCTTGGTTTGCGGGGAAGCCATCGAGCTTTGTGCCGTTGACGATGAAGATGTCGGGCCAGCCGTCGTTGTCGTAGTCAAAAATCGCTACGCCGGTGCCAGTTGTCTCGATGATGTATTTTTTGGTGGAGACGCCGCCAAAGGTGTTGGTCATGGTGAGGCCGGCTTGTTTCGCGATGTCTGTGAAGTAGGCGAGCGGTTTGGAGGCGGTGTTTTGAGGACTGTCGACGGCGGGAAGGCGGGAAAGCGAGAGAACGACGGCGAGAGCAATCTGGAAGGTCAACAAAATCGCGCGGCGATGACGAGGAGTCGTGAAGACCATGCCTTCAACGGATAGTAGGGTGTGGGCGGAAGCCGGTCAAGGCTGCGTGCGGCAGGCGAAAGAAGTGTGCGATTTGATGGCGTAACGGGTAGTTGCGCGGCATACCGCTGACCGCGGCGTGTTAGGATTTTGAACGTGAGCGCACATTTAGCGAAGTTTGCGAGATTTCGCATGCTCGTGGTGCACGCGCAGATTCTGTGCGCGTTACTACCGATGTCATTGCACGGCCAGGATCAGTCTGCGCCGGGGACTGGGCGTGCTGCGCAGGCAGATGCGGTCTACCAGCAGGGGATCGTCTCGTTGCAGCAGGGTGATTTGGCGTCAGCGCGCGCGGCGTTTGAGAAGGCGGTGCAGCTTTCGCCGCGAAGTCCCGAAGGGCACAATTCGCTCGGATGGGTCTTGCTGGCGCAGAAGCAGGTGGATCCTGCGATCGCGCAATTCCAGGCGGCGCTGGACTTACGGGCGGATTTTTTTCAAGCGCACATAAATTTGTCCAGCGCCTTTTTGCTGAAGGGCGATCCGAAACGCGCGGCGCGTGAAGGTCGCGAGGCCGTTCGGTTTGCCCCAACCGAGTCGGAGGCGTATCGGACCCTGGCTCGCGCGCTGGATGCTTCGGGCGATGCCGCCGGAGCGGTCAAACAAATGCGTCGCGGGCTTGAGCTGGACCCGGGCCGCCCGGAATTACACGACGAACTTGGAACCTTGCTAGTGCGCCAGGCCGCGAGCCCTGCAAATTCATCTACCGTGGCCGAAGGGCCGCAACGAGGCGGAGTCGTCCAGAAGGATCCATCTGGAAACACAGCCTCCAGTGAAACTACAGAATCGCTAACAAAGCTTGCGGAGAAGGAGTTCGCCGAAGCGTTGCGACTGCAACCGGAATTCGCGGCCGCGCACCTGCATCTGGGAGTTTTGGAACTGCAAGAGAAGGCGCTGGACGAAGCGATTCCTCATTTGCAGGAAGCGGTGCGACTGGACGGGGACAATGCGCAGGCGCATTTCTACCTAGGGCAGGCTTTCCGTGAAAAGGGCGACCAGGACGCCGCACTCCGCGAACTTCTTGTCACAGTGAAGTTGCAGCCAGATCTGGTGGATGCCCAGAACCTGCTGGGCTTGCTGGAGCAACGATTCGGAAACGTGGATGAAGCGGTGGCGGCTTTTCGGCGCGTGGTGAAAGTGCAACCGGAAAACGCAGCCGCGCATAACAATCTTGGGCTTGCGCTGTTGCAGACCGGCGATGCGAATACGGCCATCAGCGAGTTTCAGAGCGCCCTGCGTTTGCGTCCGCAAGAGACGGAATATCAAACGAATCTCGGTGTCGCCTACCTGCAGAAGACGGATTTCGATGCGGCAGCGAGCCAGTTTGAGGCTGCGCTCAAAACGTCTCCGCAGGATGCGACGTTACACTACGATCTGGGTTTGGCTCTGAAGCTGAAGGACAAATTACCCGAAGCTACTGCGGAGTTTCGAAAAGCGGAGGAGTTGGATCCGCAGCAGGCGGATGTGCACTACACGTTGGGTGTCACGTTGTGGCAGCAAGGCGATTTTCCTGCAGCAGCCGAGGAGCTTCGCGCGGCGATTCGGGCAAAGCCGGATTATGCGGAGGCGTACTACACCCTTGGGACGGTTCTCAAGCAGCAGGGAAAGCTTGAACAAGCGGCGAGCTCGTTGCGCGAGGCAATCCGGTTGCAGCCTGATTTCGCCGGAGCACACACGACGTTGGCCGGGGTCCTGCGCCAGCTTGGCGATGCGCAGGGTGCGGCTGCCGAAGCGAAGGCCGGCGTCGAGGTCGGCAAACAGAAGACGGATCAGCAGGCGGCGCTCTTCGCCACAAACTCAGGACGTCGGCTGCTCAGCGCGGGAGACCTTGACGGCGCGATTTCGCAATTCAGATCGGCAGTCAGCGCGACGCCGGGCTACGCGCCGGCGCACTTTCAGCTGGGATTGGCGCTGCAGCGCAAGGGAAACAAGCAAGAAGCCGCGAAGGAATTTCAGAAGGCTGCGGAACTCGACCCGCGTCTGACTGTTCCGCAATGACGCCCGCAGTATTACTTGCTCGAATCCAGATCCAGTTTGCTAGCTGCTATTACGCAGAGCGACCAATTCGGTCGAGACGGGCACCCCGCGCGTCACTTTCACGCGAATCACCGCCTCAAACGGCTTGAGCTGGCCGGTCTGCGACACCGAAAGCCGCAGGAGTAGCTCTTCCACGGAGTTTTTGCGGCAAACATACTCGACGGCGGCCTGGGTGGCCATCGTAGTGTCCCCCGCTAGAATCAGAACAGCTTGGCCCGGGTTCAATCCTCTAACCAGTGCGATGACACCATAATCTTCCGTTACAGGTTCACCACTCGGGGTTCCCAGGAACTCCTTGAGTTCCCCCGGTTGTGGATGGACGTTAATAATTTCAGGATCGCCCTTGCGCGGCCCGGTCTCCACTCTATGAAACACGAACTCCTGCGTACCCGGGATTTCCAGCAGTGTCAGATTTTCTAGCGGCGATCCGACGAAAATCAGGTTGTTGTTTTTGGCATCATCGAGTGAAAACAGACTCCCGCGCTTGACGCGTATTTGGCGATTGAGCGTTGCAAACAGGTGATCGAGTTCGTGAACAGCCAGGACTTCGCCAACGCCCGTGTAGTGGTCAAAAATATAAGTGTTCTGGTTGTCTTTGCGGGGGTCGTAATAGCGTAGCGCTATTTCGGGGCGCCCGACGAACTTGGCATTGCTGAAAATGACCCAGGGCTCTTCCTGGCCCGAGGCAAACGCATTCCAGAAGACTCGAAACGCTGCAGGCACGCCGTCGGAGTCGTGGGCGATTCCCGCTTGCGCGGGGTTTCGACTGGAAACCATGCTCAGGATCGCGACAACCGAGACGGCCAGCAAAATCGCCAACAACGTCGTGGCAATGATCCAGTTGCGCCGGGGTGAGGAGCCAGACGTCTCGCTCCCCGTATTACCCAGAAAGTGCGACCGGGAGGGGGCCACCGCTCGGTGGTGGAAGGCGAGGACATAGGTACCCTTGGGAAGTTCGACGACAACGGGATCCTCGGCGCCATCCGCGCCGTAGTATTCGGTGAGTTTTACGCGGAGGCGCCCCGCCTGAACGCGGACCATCGAATCGAGCTGAGGATCGAAGTCCGTGGAACGGCCAAACACCTCGGTCGCAATTTGATATTCCTTAATTGGTGAGCCGGGATGATCCAGGACGTGTTTGGCCAGATAGCGAAGGAGCTTGCACAGGGACTCTGACCCGTGCAGGACATGGCTGTTCACTAGCTTGTCGATCTGCCCGAGATATTGCTCTCTTTCAGTCAACGCAACCTCGTGACAACCCGGTTAAAGGGAGTGTAACAACCAGTCCATCTGCTTGCAAGATTTGGATTTAAGAAACGTAACCGTATCAGACGTCTTGAGACTTCAATCTAACACAGAAAAAAAACTAATAGTAGGCATCGTAGTCTCTGTTCGGCCTGCCGAGGGTCCGAGCCTGTGTCTCTTGTTCTTTCCTAGGTGGCGGTCTCAGGGAAGAAATTCGTTTGGGGTGCTTTTCAGTCGAGGGGTGGTCGTTGGAAGGGGTGTGTGTTCATGTCCAGATTGGCATTCGCTGGCGTGTTCCTGCTTGACCTTTCCCCTGAACGATCCACTTTTCTAACATTTTCTAAGTGAACGCTCGACGGCTCAGATTCGTGCTGGGTCAAGTTCCAAAATATGGTCACAGGTCACCAGGTTCGGGTAGCGTTTCTCGAAGGAGGGTAAAATCGTGAGGCGATCGATTTGGGTGGGACTGGTAGTTCTCTGTTTGGTGTGCGGCCTTTATACGTCGGTCACGTTGGCTCAGGCCGTGTTCGGCAGCATCCTTGGCACCGTTACGGACGCCCAAGGGAATGCGGTCAGCGGAGCGAAGGTAACGGTAACCTCGCTCTCCAAGAACACGGCGTTCGAAACGGCTTCGAACGAAAGCGGCAACTATTCGGTTACGCACTTAATTCCCGATAGCTACCGGGTTCACATCGAAGCCACGGGCTTCAAGGCCTACGACGTCGCAAGCGTCGCCGTATCCGCCGACACGTCTGCAAACGTTGACGCCGCGCTTCAGGTCGGAGCGGTCACACAAACGGTTGAAGTCACCGGCGAAATCCCCCAGCTCCAAACCGACCGCGCGGACGTGGACGTCCAGTTCAGCCAGAAGTACGTGGAAGATCTGCCGATCCTCAACCGCAACTTCACCAATTTCGAATTGCTCTCGCCAGGTACACAAAAATTGCCCGGGTTCAATCACGCTGCCACCGAGAATCCTCAGGGTGGCGGGCAGATTCAGGTCAATGGGCAGCACTTCTCAGGTACCAACTTTGAACTCGACGGCACGGATAACCAAGATCCCATCCTTGGCATCATCGTGGTGAACCCTAACCTCGATGCTATCGCCGAAACGAAGATCGCGCTTCAGGACTACGACGCGGAATCCGGCAAGGCGACCTCGGGCGTGATTAGGGTGCAGACCAAGTCCGGCTCCAACCAGTTCCACGGCAGCGGCTTTTACTTCTACCGCAGTAGCGACCAGGAGGCACGCGATCCCTTTACGAACAAGCCTGGCGTTGGTCTCGCCCCGGCGAACTGGAAACAGTTTGGCGGCTCTGTTGGTGGGCCCATCCTAAAGGATAAGCTCTTCTTCTTCGGCGACTACCAAGGCACCAAACAGGTACAGGGCATCACCAACCTGTACACCGTCCCGACCCCGGAAGTGGTCAAAACGTGCAATCCCGCGACGAACGCCACCAGCGCTACTCCCGGTTTCTGCGACTTGAGCGAGTATCTGAATGCCTACGGGGCTCCAGTAGGTGGGGTGGCTAGCGGCCAAGTCTATAATCCCAACACCCCGGGTAGTAACCCTCTCAATGGCTCAGGTCGTGTTCCCTTTGTGAACAATATGATCCCTATCGCCGACATCGGCCAAAATGTGGGCAATGTGCTTGCTTTGTTTCCGACACCAACGGCCGCCGGCGTTAACAACAACTATGTCGCCACCGGTTCGGGTCCCTTTGATCAGAAGTCCTTCGATGTCCGTATGGACTATAGCGCTCCTCGCAACTTCCAGGTATTCGGCCGCTTCAGCCTCGACTACTTCTCGCTGTCCGGGACGGGAGGCCTGGGCGCTCTGGGAGGATTTGGTTTTGGTCCCGGCGGTTTGGCCGGCAGCTCCAACGTTCACAATTACAGCTTGGCCACCGGTTTCACCAAGCCCATAGGCGTCAAGTGGCTCACGGACTTGCGCTTCGGATACTTCAAGTACAATCCACAAACGGCATATCCCGACCAGAGCTCGTCGCCGATGACGGCATTCGGGTTTCCTGGGCTGAACACTGGTCCCGGAATTCAAGGCCCGCCTACTACCGGCGGACTCTCCTCCTTCCAATTCACCGGAAACGGCGTGCTGGGTAACAACCAGAATCCGTTTTCGTTCGGTGATGGTTTGAACCCTGCTCGATGCAACTGTCCGTTGACCGAAAGCGAGCAGCAGTTCCAGGTCGTAAATAACTGGACGCGTACGCAAGGCAACCACACCATTAAGTTCGGCGCTGACATTCGCTATGCGGAGAACCTTCGCGTGCCTAGCGATCAGAACCGAGCTGGCATCTTGGCTTTCGACGCGGGAGGCACCTCGAATCAGGGATCCAACGGCCTAGCGTTGGCCACGTTCCTTCTCGGCGACGTCACCTCCTTCCAGCGTTATGTCAGTCAAAGCCTGGATGCTGCCGAACGCCAGAAGCGCTGGTTCTTCTATGGGCAGGATTCGTGGCGCATCAGCCCCAAATTCACGATGACCTACGGCGTTCGCTGGGAAATCTACTTCCCGGAAAGCGTCAACGCCAAGGGCAATGGAGGTTTTGCCAACTTGGATGATGGCACGATCCGAGTCGCTGACTACGGCGGCGTCGGGTCGAACGGCAACATTGACAATACCTACAAGGCCTTCGCGCCTCGCCTCAGTTTTGCTTATGCGTTTGATCCCAAAACCGTGGTTCGTCTGGGTTACGGGCGGGGCTTCGACATCGGAGTGTTTGGCTCCAACTTCGGGCATGTGGTCACTCAGAACCTTCCGGTTCTTGCACGGCAGGACCTCTCGGACAGCAGTTTCAATCCCGCCGCCTCGAACAATCGCAGTCCCGTTTTCACTCTTTCCCAAGGACCGCAACCCTTTAACTTTGCACCGATCCTGGGCTCTATTTCTGGCAGTGGCACGTTGCCTATCAACGGCATCGACGGATTGACATCGTCGGGAGCGCGACCCCTCGTTCAGCGGCTCCCCACCGTCGACCAGTGGAACGCCACCATTCAACGCCAGATCACTCCAACGCTCAACATTACTGCCAGCTACATCGGAAACAAGGGAACTCACGTTTTCGCGGGTACCGGACCATCGTATAACTCCAACGAAGTCGCGGTAGGCCCCGGCACGAACGATGTGGTCTGTCCGACTCCGACGACATGCAAACTAGGTGGATTCACGCCAGCGCAAACGCAAGCCGATCGCCGCCGGTTGTTCCTGGATGGCGTGCCGGCATTCACTTATCCAGGATTTACTTACGTCAATACCTTGGGTGTCGTGACGCCGACACCCCCTTGCTGCGCGGTGGATACTAGCTACTACGGCAACGACGCCGACAACAAATACAACGCGTTGCAGGTGAAGGCCGAAAAGCGCATCAGCGGGGGCCTTCAGTTCCTCGCGCACTACACGTTCTCCCATGCTTACGCGTATGACTCAACCTATTACTCCGTCAACAAGAAGCTTGCTTGGGGTCCAAACCCGTACAATCGTAACCAAGTGTTTGTGGCCAACACGATCTACGAGTTGCCCTTCGGCAGGGGTAAAAAGTACATGAGCGACGCTGGGCGTGCTAAAGACTTGGTCATCGGTGGTTGGCAGATAACCAACACGCTCACGTACGGCACCGGACTTCCGTTTACTCCTAGCATCGGGGAGTGCGGCACAATTACCGACGCGGGACCCTGCCGTCCAAACAAAATCGGCAGTCAATCGCTTTCCACCGGTGTTACTAACACTGCGAACGGCACCTTCTGGTTCACGCCGGTTGCCCCGCTCGCCTACCCACTCTCCCCCGCCAATGCGGGACTCGACTCCTGCGGCTTCACGCGTCCGACATCCGGTCCGTTCGCTCTTCCGGGTTGCGGGCAGATCGGCAATGTCGGGTTCGATTCCTATCGCGGTCCCCACGCGTTCTACGATGACATGGCGCTCTCGAAGACCTTCACGATCACCGAGCGCGTTAAGGCGCAATTCCGCTTCGATGCCTACAACCTGTTCAACCATCCGGTCCTCGCCGTCCCTGGCAACACCTGCGTGGATTGCGGCGGCAGCGCGGGCCAGATCACCGACATCGAGGCCGATTCCGCCCCGGGTTCACCCGTGGGCATGCGTCAACTGCAGTTCGGCGTCCGGGTCACTTTCTAACCTCCAGCATCGCCAAACAAAATGGGGAGCCCCTCGCGGGCTCCCCATTTTTTATGCTCTAATCGTTCTTCCGTGGTGATTGGGATTCAGATGGAAAAATTCAGGTGGGTCTGCACGGTATTGGCAAGTACGCTGGTCCTCGTCGACGGCTCAATCTCGTCGGCACGGTCAACACTTCCAAGCCAGGCGCCCACATCTGTTCAAGCGCCCCAGCCAGTGCCGGAAGCATCACCCAAATCTACGCCGAAACCACTGAGCCCCGAGTTCGAACAATCCCGGAAACTTCTGCAGCAGGGAAAGTATGACGAAGCCCTCATGGCGCTGAGCGATCTCCAGGAAAAACACCCGGAAACTCCGGGGCTGTCACATGAATTTGGACTGGCGTATTACAAGAAGGGCGACTATCTGAAAGCGGCCGCGTCCTTAAAGAAGGCCGAGGAAGAAAATACTGAGGATAGTGAAGCGATCCAATTGCTCGGGCTTTCCTACTATCTGGCCAATCGCCCCGCAGACGCAATTCCTGCCCTGGAAAGAGTGCAGACCTGGTTCCCCAGCGCCAACGTGGATGCCGCTTATATTCTGGGGATCTGCTATATCCAAACCCAAGACTATCCGCATGCGCGCGCGGCGTTTGCGAAAATGTACGGCGTGCCTGACGAATCGGCCGCCAGCTATTTGTTTACCGCTCGCATGTTGCTGCGCCAGGATTTCAGTCCGGTGGCGGAAGAGTATGCAAAGAAGGCCGCGACTCTGGATCCCAAGATGCCTTTGGTGCATTTTCTTTTAGGCGAGTTGAACCTGTATCATTCCAAGTTCCCGGAAGCGATTGTGGAATTTCGGAAGGAGTTGACGCTGAATCCGGGTTACGCCGCGGGCTACTACAAACTGGCGGATGCCTACTACCGCATGCAGAACTTCGACGAGGCGGAAAAGCTCTTGCAGCGGTCCATCTGGCTTGATGCAACGTCTACGGGTCCCTACATTCTGATGGGCAAGGTGCTGGAGAAAAAGGGCGAGACGGAGTTGGCCGTGCGGGCTCTACAACGCGCTCTGGCCATGGATCCCAACAATCCCGTCACGCATCACCTGCTGGGACAAGCGTATCGCGACATGGGGCGAACCCAGGACGCCGAGCGGGAGCTCAACGCTGCGGCGCAATTGGAGGAACGCCAGAACGCGAGGCCATGACGACTTCCCTGGAGCACAGTTTTCCTTCGACGCTTTTGTTCGCCATTCTAAATTTCGCTCGCTGGTTTCATTAGACCCATGCCGGATACTAAATCCTATACAGTTGTGGGCTTAGGCGAACTCCTTTGGGACGTTTTCCCGAAGGGCAAAGAACTTGGCGGCGCTCCTGCGAATTTTGCCTACATGACGAGCCTGTTGGGCGATCAGGGCATCGTAGCCAGCCGCGTTGGTAGCGACGCGCTGGGACGCACCGCGGGCCGCCGATTGGAGCGAATTGGTCTCCGCAGCAAGTACTTGCAGATTGACACGAAATATCCGACCGGAACCGTGAAAGTGCAAGTTGATCCGGCAGGGCAGCCTACATTCGAAATTGCCGAGTCTGTTGCCTGGGACTTTTTCGAGTGGACTCCGGAATGGCAGCGTCTGGCGTCCACGGCTGACGCCGTTTGCTTTGGCTCGCTCGCGCAACGCTCTTCGCAATCTCGTGCCACAATCCGTTCGTTCCTGAAGGAAGTTAGCCGAGGTACCACCCGCGTTTTCGACGTCAATCTTCGGCAAGCCTTTTATTCCGCGGATACACTGGCGGAGTCCATGAAGCTCACGGACATCGTGAAGCTGAACCAGGAAGAGCTACCGGTGGTGGTGAAGCTTCTGGGCCACACGTTTCAGGATGACGAACGAGCCGCACGGTGGCTGCGGGATTCCTATAACCTGCGGATCGTTTGTGTTACGCGCGGTGCCAGGGGCAGCTTGCTTGTCAGCGGCAACGACGTGAGCGAGCATCCGGGTTGTCGGGTTGTGGTGGCCGACACGGTCGGTTCCGGCGACGCGTTCACCGCCGCGCTGGTCTATCATTATCTGCGGCGTGGTTCTCTGTCCACGCTGAATGAGGCCGCAAACCGCATGGGGGCCTGGGTTGCCAGTCAAACGGGCGCGACACCGCCTCGCGATGACTACTACCTGCAACAAATCCGTTCCGCTGTAAGTGGGGAAGAATAGGTCTGCGCTAAGAGGACCGAGGAAGAACCATTAGCGCGCGGCACCTGCGGGCGCGGCGTTCTGCTCGTTCGCCAAGCGCGCAACTGCCTCGGGCGGCAGTTCGTTCAGTAGCGCGAGGAAAACTCCGTTGGTCCAGCCGAAACCCACGATGTTCATGTGATAGCCTGCGGTTACCTGAGTCTCCGACGATCGCGTTACCGCATTGTATTTCTCGCGAATGGTGCCGTCGCGCCGGAAATTTTCCGCCACCGTCGCGAGAAACTCGTAGGATACCCGGTCCGCATCATCCTTAAAGCCATACCGCCGGATGCCTTCGTCTGCCAGCAATTGATTCGGCGCCCACGCGTAGGGGTAATCCCATTGTCCTCCGCTTTCCTGCGGGCTCATTACCAGTCCGCCCGGTTTCTCGAACACCGCAAGATTCTTCATGATCGCGTGCGCTTGTTCGGGCGTTGCGATGCCGGTCCACATGGGGAGAAATGTTGTTACGTATTCGTACGACGATTGCAGCTGCTTTTCGAAATCGTAATCGAAGTACAAGCCTCGCTTGGCATCCCACAAATAGGTCTGAATGCGCTCCTTGCGATCGTCGGCGCGCTTCCGCCAATCGGCGCCTTCTTTCTTGCGGCCCAGCATGTCGCTCATCAGAGCTAGATCTTCCTCGGTTTTGTAGAGCAAGCTGTTCAAACAGACAGGAGCGTAGTGATGGGTGGCCGCGCCGAACGGCCCGAATCGAAACGAAATGTCATAGCCGGACTCGCGCATGGCGCGGTCGCCCTTGTAGTAGTCCGCGCTCAGCGTGGCGCTTCCGGCCGAAGCGCATCCTGATTGTGCCATTGTCGTGGTCGTCTCGCAGACTTGCAGCGCGAACAGTGGTCCGACCGGCGCTTGCGATCCTTCGCCGCTCTTCGTTGGCACCAGGTAGCCGCGGCCCGAGCCTGGATGCGCCAGGAAATACGCCGCTACCTGCGAGAGATGCCCGGTTTCGTCTTTCAAGCTTTCCGGCGCCGGACCGTTGCCGAAATCGTAGTAGCGCGACAAACCCGTCGATCCCGCCAGATGCGGTTCGCGCGTCCACAAACCGTAGTCTCTCACCGCGTAGCCGTACGCTTTCTCCAGCCACGCGCGATCCTCATGGCCTGCAGCTTTCTGTGCCTCGTATACCGCTAAAATCATTGATGTCAAAAACGGCGGCTGCGATCGCGTTAGATAATAGGTACGATTTGCATTCAGCACCGCGCCGTAGTGCTCGATCTCGAAGAAAAAATTCTCCACCATGCCTTGCGCCAGATCGAGCCGGTTGTCCCGCACCAGGCCGCGAATGATGAAGTAACTGTCCCAGCCGTACATCTCGTTGAATCTGCCGCCGGGCACGACGTACTTGCTCGGCAGATACAGCAATCCCGCCGGATCAATCTTGCCCGGATCAACCTCGCCGAGATTGTGAATGACGATCGGCAAGTGCTGCGCCTGGACATTGCACTGTTTTTGAAGTTGCTCGACGGCGGCAGGGGTCTCGAAGTCTGCCGGAACGTACAACACCGAAGCCGTCGTTAGTTTCGTATCAACGATCGTCTTGCATTCCGTTAGAGATCGCGTAAGCGAGTCCCACCCGGCCGAGATGTAGCTCCGAATTGGGTCGAGGCCTTGCTGTCGCCCTGCAGCGGTTTGCGCGTTGGCAGTCCCACTTGCGGTACCGAGGGCCAGAGAAACCACGAGCACGATGGCCGATTTTTGCAACGCGCTCGGGGTACAAATCGCCCCCAAAAAACCTCGCGGAGTTACACGACGAATCGTTTGTGGCGGCATAGTCCTCTTGCGGGTAAGCGGAGGGTATCTCTTTTATCTAGAAGAGTATAGCAGGCAATCAGGCGCCGGGCCCCGACCTTTTTTTGAGCTGTACCGACGCACGGAACCGGCTCCTACCGGCTGGGTCGAACCCCATCGTTTCCCCGAATTCCCGAGAGCCAAAATCGGGTCCCTAATCAATCGTCCCGCGCACGCTCAAGTCCAATTCCAAAAATTTAGCGCCTGGAACCGGGTTCACTCGGTACGGCGCGATTTCTCTGAATCCTAACGAATAATAGATCGCCATTGCCTGTGTCATCGAAGGGAGTGTGTCGAGGCGCATTCGCTGGTAGCCCATTTCGCGCGCGATTTCGATCAACGCAGCGATCAACATACGGCCGGCACCCCTTCCGCGAACCGACGGCCGCAGATACACGCGTTTCATTTCGCACACGGCATCATCGATTGGCCGCAGCGCTCCACACCCAACCGCGTCCTGCCCCTCGAAAACGAGCATCAGCCGTCCAGCGGGTCTGGCATATTCGCCGGGTAGCTTGGCCAATTCGCCCGCGAAGTCTTGAAAGCAGAGATCGACTTCCAGCGACTCCGAGTACTCGACGAACAGCTCGCGCGCGATACAAACGAATTCTGGCGTTTCCGCACTCTCGATGCGCATCATTGCCGCGCCTTAGCATCTTGCTGCATCGCTGGGCCCTGACACGAGCAAACTATCAGCGGCTCAGCGCAAGGCAACAGACAATTTGGCGGTTGACCGTTTACACCGGGGGGCGCACTTCCGACTGAATGCCAGTTGGCATCGGTCCCAGTATCGTCTACGTTCGATCGCTTCGTCGGCTCAAACCGACCTGAGCGAGCTACGACCAGACTAGGCTTCACTTTCCTCGTGAGCACGCGTCCGCGTTCACCACAGCAACTTCAATCCAAATTGGATTTGGCGTGACGTTGTAGTGGTGGAAGTGATTACTCCCGCGGTGGGGGAAGGCCCTCCTGTCGCGGATGCGTACACGACTGGATTTGGTGCGTTGAAATTCGTGTGATTGAAGATGTTGAAAAACTCGGAGCGGAACTGCAGCTTCAACCTTTCCGAAAAAGAGAAGACCTTAGTCAGCGAAAGATCGGTTTCCACGAGTCCTGGGCCTTGGAGAATGTTGCGACCTGCATTGCCGTAAGTTCCAGGGAGTGGCTGCGTGAAAGCGGAAGGATTGAAATACTGATTGGGTCCGCCCTGAATCACCGGCCCGGAGAAACTGGGATTCCATGACGGCCGTACGGGATTGCGGGTGTCGCCGTCATTGGACGGGTTATAGGAGAGCTGCGGAGTAAATGGCAGGCCAGACTGAATTGTCTGTATACCGCTAAGTTGCCAGTTTCCGATCAGCTGTTCGATCCACGGGTGCTCCCGGGATAGAGCTGTGCGTCCGAACGGAAGATCATACGTGGCGTTGATGACCGCGGAATTCCGGATGTCGAACGAAGCTCGGCCATAGTCCGCTTTTGGTTGAAGGGGATTCGCAACGAACGCGGGAGAGTTCGTGGCAACACTCGTGTTCATGTTATCGCCATCGTCGAGCGTCTTCGAGAAGGTATAGACGCCACGGAATTGCAATCCGCGTCCCAGGCGGCGGTTCACGTCCACTTCGAGCCCGTGGTACGAGCTGATGCCCTCCGAGAACCAATGCGTCGTATTCCAGACGGCATTGTTGGCAAGGGCCGCGCCTGACGGGTAGTAATACGCGCCGTCGGGATAGCCTGCAGGGCAGGGCGACGCAGGGCAAATTGTCGGCGTTGGCAAGTTTGCATCGAGTGACAGCAGTTCGTGGTAACCGTGCGAGCCGATGTAGCTCACACCCAGCGAAGTCGTGGAAGAGAGTTGCTGCTCGATCTTCAAGCTCCAGGATTCCACCGTCGGTGTGCTCAGGTTCGGTTGCACGCCACTGGGAATCACCTTTGAAGTTGAATAGGTCGCGTCCGGCGTGATCTGCGAGAAGGGAATGTTCTTGACGGCGGATACTGTGTTGAAAGGATTATTTTGATCCAGGCGGTAACTTAAGTTGTCGAGAAGCGCGTAATACAACCCGAAGCCTGCCCTGATCACCGTTTTCTTAGTTCCGAAGGGAGACCACGCTGCTGCGATTCGCGGCGCCGGCAAGAACTTGGCACTGTTGGCAGTGAAGGGGGAATTGCCAACGACCGGCTGGGTCAGAATTATGCCGTTCGAACCAAATGCGTAGTTCGACGCGCGTCCATTCGCCTCGTTCCATCCATTTGTCGACTCTCCCCGGAAGCCGATGCGCAGTTCCAAAGAAGGCCGGAGTTTTATGGCGTCCTCCGCGAAGAAGGCCCCTTCCAGTGAACGCCAGGATAGCGGCGTGTAGCTGGGAGCGTACGTGTAGGTGCTCACAGTGCCTTGCAAGAACGTCTGGAGGCTGGTGAAGGAAGCTTGACCGTATTGATCTTGGACAAGAACGTCGTTGGCCTGGATCCTCTGCAACCATGCGCCGAAGCTCAACAGGTGGATGCCGCGAGTTAGCGTGACCTGATCGGACGCGGTGAACAAATTGCGCACTGCGCTGAGATTGCTTCCTGCATTGGTGCCGCCATTTGTGATTTGCGACGCACCATTGAGCGTTGTGCCTCCGCCGACTACAACGGCACCGACGGGCTGGCCGTCGTGGATCCATCCCGGCAAATCTACAGTTGTGCCGCTGTTGAAATAAAATGCCCCTCGCGAGAACCCGAAGGTCGCCTTATCAAGCAGGCTGGGGGAGAAAACGTGGGTCTCACTCAGACTGGTCACTTGTTCTCGCAGAAAAACATCGACCAGACTGATTGGATTGCTGGTGGGAGAATGTGCTTCGCTGTCGTCGGCGGTGTAGACTGCCGAGAGGGAATCCTTGTCCGTGAAGAGCTGATCGAATCTCGCGGTTCCGAAGTCCTCGCGAATATTCTGTGGAGGATTGCTGAACGCTTCGGCAATTCCGCTTGGGGCTCCCGTGGAGGTCAAGAGTTCCTGGCCATTGGCAACAGGCCACAAGGCCAGGAGTGGCTGGACACTCGCCGCCGCCTTGGCCCGTGACGTAGCATCCGGTACCAGCGTCAGATCGCTCAGGCCTAGATCCTGCCGGAAGCCCTCGTAGTTTGCGAACAGGAAGGTCTTATCTTTCCTGATTGGACCGCCAAGCGAACCGCCAAACACGTTTCGCTGGAAATTCGGGATGTCGCCGTGATCAAAGAAATTTCGGGCATCCAGGGCGTTATTTCGCACGAACTCGTAGACGCTGCCGTGAAGCCCATTCGTTCCCGAAGCGGTCACGATGTTGACCTGGGCGCCCGGTCGCTTTCCGTACTCGGCACCATAGGTGTCTTTGACGACGGAAAACTCGCGCACGGCGTCGACGCCGAGAAGTTGACCGCTGACTCCTCCAGGTGTGTTGTTGATCTCCGATGCGCTTGTAAATTCGACTCCATTCAGCAGGAAGAGATTTTCCTGCGGCCTGCGGCCGGAAACCGCGAACATATTTCCGACCACCGAGTTGGAGGTGCCGATTCCTCCGGCTCGTTGCGAAGTGTAGTTCACAATGCCTGGGTTGAGAGTTATGAGTTGATCGTAACTCCGGCCATTCAGGGGAAGTTCTTTGACCTGCAACTCGCCGACAAGACCGGAATCATCTTCAGTCGTGATCTCGACGACGGTAGGTGCCGATTCCACTTGCACGGTCTGCCGCACGTCCCCGACTTGCAGGATCAAGTCAACGGTTTCCCGTTGGCCCAGCACGAGCGCGATTCCGTTTTTCTCTTCTGCGCGGAATCCGGGCTTTTCAGCTCGCGCCTCATAACGGCCGACAGGAAGCGATGCGGCATCGTAGCGCCCCGCCTCATCTGTCAGCAGATTTCGTAACGCCCCGGTCTCCAGATTCTTGATCCGAATGGCCACGCCGGGGACCGCTCCTCCGGACGAGTCGCGCACCGTACCTTGTATGGAAGCGTCTCCTTGCGCGAAGGTGGGAATCGCGACGCTTGTCGACAGCGCGAACAGCAAAAGTCCAAACGAAAAACCATTTCTTAGGCCAAATTTGAAAACGCTTCGAGGGCGCATTTCTTTTCTCCAGATATGAATTGGTCCTGCTTAGTCCGGCTGAAACACCGGGCCGTCGGTTAGTTGTGAACTATTTAGAAGGGCAGCGGCCTGCGCCTGCCGATGACGATACAAACCACTCGAGCGAGGTCAACAACAACAACAGAGGAGAGCGAACTTGCACAGGGCAACGAGCGCCAAGGTGGCGTTCTTTGGCGACGCCATTCGAAGAGAGTCTTTCGCGAGATAGAGGGGGCTAGCGTGCACGGTCGATCCTGGCCTGTGCGGCAATTTTCGCGCTATTCGTCGCGTGTTTTGCGGCAAGGGCGCGACTTCCGCTCCACACCAACTGCAATCCAGCAAAAATCGCCACCATCGCGACGGCCGTCTTCAGCCGGTTCGCGGGAACTCTCCGTGCGAGCAGGCACCCGAGGACCACTCCAGGAATGCCGCCAAGCAGAAGTTGAAGGAGTATCGGGACACTGACCGTCCCGAAGGTCCAATGGAAGGCACTGCCGATGACCGCCAATACCAAACCAAAGAGCAAGTCCGTTCCCACAACTTGCGCAGGCGTCATTTCGGAATAGTTGAGTAGAAGAACGGTTCCAAGAGCTCCGGCACCCGCCGATGAAAAACCGGACTCAACGCCAATCGGCAAAGCGAGCCACGGAAGCCAGTGGTGGTTTCGTCCGGCGAAACTGGGATTCTGCGCCCGCCGGAAAAACGTAAGGCTGGATGATGCTGCCAAGAGGACACCTAAGATTAGGATTACCAGGGGGCTCCCCGCGTCACGGTTCAGGAAGCGTAGCAACCAGATGCCTGCGAGCAGGCCGGGAATTGCTCCTTGCAACAGTAGCCGCAGATAGCGCGAATGAATGTGCTTTCCCGCCAGATAAAAGGGGGCGGCGATCAGGCGCAGGACTCCGGCAAACAGGAAGGCGGTTCCGACGGCTTCTCCCGCTGTCAAACCCGCAAGAAGTACCAAGGCCGGCACCGTGAAACTTCCGCCGCCGATTCCGGTCAATCCCACCGCGAGGGCAATGAGGAATCCCAGAAAATAATTCATGGGTAACTCCTCTCGGAAGCTGTGTGAATTCCGCACTCTAACTTCGTTCCGCCCCAGCGGCCCGAACGCGGGTTCGCCGGGTCCTCGGGAATCGCCGTGCACGGTTCGCAACCGATACTCAGATAACCTTGGTCATATTGCGGCAAATACTTGATGCGATTCTTGGCCGTGTATTCCCAAACTCGTGCCCAGGTCCAATCCGCGAGGAGGCTCACTTTCAAGAGGGTCTTTCCGCTCGGCAAGCGGTGTTCTTCAAGCTTTTTGAGATTTTTCCGCGTCGGTGATTGTTCGCGCCGCAATCCCGTGAACCATAGCTCGTAAGGCTCCAGCGCCTGAAACAACGGCTCAACTTTGCGTAGTTGGCAGCACTGCGACGGAGCGCTGCGGTATAAAATCCCAAATTCCGATTCCTGTTGTTCCACCGTACTTTGCGGAACCACGTTTACGAGGTTGAGAGACCATTCCTTCGCGATACGGTCGCGGTATTCATAGGTCTGTGCGAAGTGATAGCCGGTATCGAGGAACAACACGGGAATCGAGGGAATGTGTTCCCGCAATAAGTGGAGTGTGATCATGTCTTCGGCTTGGAAACTGCACGTGAGACACGCGGTCTTTTCACCGTGAGCAGCGAGCAAGTCACCTAGAATCTCGTTTGGCTCCTGGGACTCGAAGCTTTCGGCGGTTAATGTTGTGGCCATATTCAGACTGCGCTCCCCGCACGGTCGGTTCCAGGTGCAATGCGCAGCGATTCGGCCAAGGTGCGCACTCGTTCAACGGCCTTCGCGTCGTCGTGAGGTAGGTTCAGCTCGGCAAGATCGAAAAAGGAATCTCCTGCCGTCGCTCTCAAGTCCAATTTCTCTTCGATCCCGAGCGTTGGATTCCAATAGATGACCACGAATCCCGCGGAATGGAGTGTCTTCCACGCAGCCTTTGGTGAATGAGGGGAAGCGCTCTTTTCGACAAGCATGACTTCGAATCCATCTTCGAAGAGTGCGCGTTCCAGCCTCCTTGCAAGCGCGACACCGGCGCTGACTACCATGATGGCGGGGAAGTGCCCATGGCGACGATATCGTTCCGGAGCGGTGACCGGGCCTTCCGAATCTGACGTTTCTTGCCGCGACACTTTTTCGTCGTTTTCAGCAAGATCTTCGCGAATCATGCCCGCGCCGAGTGTCGCGTTCGTTAAGGAATCGATGACAATGAAACTTCCGGTGATCCGATTTTGTCCGTAGGAGTCAAGAAAGAGCGGTGTATTCGTTTCCAGTTCCACGGCTGCGATATCGTTCATGTGCAGTTGCTCGGATACTTCTGGGTTCATGGTGTCGATATTGACGCGGTGGCGAATAGTCGTAACCCTGCCGCGCACCTGTTGCGCGCATTGTTTGATCAGATAAATCCGTCCAATTTCCAGCGGCTGCACGTGCATCCAGACAAGCATCGCCGCGAATCTCCGCGACACATGCGGCGGATCGTGGGGAGACACAAGCATGTCCCCGCGGCTCAGATCAATTTCATCCTCCAACTTCAACGTGACTGACATCGGGGAGAATGCTTGTGGGATGGGGCCGTCGTAAGTGACGATCGACTGGATTCGAGATTGCCGGCCGGAAGGGAGCGCGGTGACCACGTCACCCTCACGGATCAGGCCGCCGGCCAATTGTCCCGCGAATCCGCGGAAAGTCGCATCAGGCCTTATCACGCACTGCACTGGAAATCGGAAACTTTGCGTCTTTGCGGGCTGAACGATTGGCACCGTTTCCAGATGTTCTAGCAGTGTTGGCCCCGCGTACCATGGCATCCGCTCACTGGGCTCAACCACGTTGTCTCCCGCCAGAGCACTTATGGGAATGCACCGTACGTCGGCGATTCCCAATCGTGTCGCAAGCGCGAGGAATGCCTCTTCGAGGCGGAGAAACTCTTCTTCCTGATATTCCAGTAAGTCCATCTTGTTGATGGCGGCAATCACGCTGGAAATCCCCAGGAGCGAGGTGATATAGGCGTGCCGCAACGTTTGCGGGAGCAGTCCTTTCGTCCCGTCGACCAGAATTACTGCCAGATTTGCGGTTGATGCGCCGGTGACCATGTTGCGCGTGTATTGCTCATGACCAGGTGTATCGGCGATGATGAATTTTCGCCGCGCAGTCGCGAAATACCGGTAACCTACGTCGATGGTGATGCCTTGCTCGCGCTCTGCACGCAGGCCGTCCGTAAGCAGAGAAAAGTCGATAGGCCCGTGCGCGCGGTTGATGCGGCTTTTCTTTACGGACGCGAGTTGGTCTTCGTAAAGCGTCTTGGAATCGTGCAGCAATCTACCTATGAGAGTGGACTTGCCGTCGTCCACGCTCCCGGCAGTCGTAAATCGCAGGAGTTCCTTATTCAGGTTCTGCTCGAGGAACAGCTCGAACTCATCGTGTATTTCTACCGAGAGGCGCGGGCGCCATCAGAAGTAGCCCTCCCGCTTCTTGATCTCCATCGATCCCTCTTCGTCGTGATCGATCGCTCGATTTTCCCGTTCCGATCGGCGGAACGAAATCATCTCCGCGATGATTTTGGCAACACTGTCGGCCTCCGAGCGTATGGCTCCCGTGCACGGGACGCATCCGAGCGACCTCATACGGCACATGAGCGGCCGGGCTTTCTCTCCAGGTTGAAGTTGGTCCTTCGAATAAATCAGGACAATGGAACCGTCCCGAACAACCGCGTCACGTTCCCGAGCAAAATAGAGCGGCACGATCGGAATGTTTTCCGTGTAGATGTACATCCAGATGTCTAACTCCGTCCAATTGGAAAGCGGGAAGATTCGAATGCTCTCTCCCTTATTGATTTGCGAATTGAAAATATTCCAGAGCTCGGGCCGCTGGTTTTTGGGATCCCACTGTCCATGCACGTCGCGAAAGGAATAGATCCTCTCTTTCGCCCGCGACTTTTCTTCGTCGCGCCGTGCCCCTCCGAAGGCCGCGTTGAAGTCGCCTTCCGCAAGGGCATCGAGCAGGGATTGTGTCTTCAACAAGGCGCAACACTTTTGCGTTCCCAACGAAAATGGATTGGCGCCTGCGCTTAGCGCCGCGCGGTTTTGATGCACAATGAGTCGCGCACCAATCTGTTTTGGATACTGATCGCGAAATTCGATCATCTCGGGGAACTTGTAGCTCGTGTCTATGTGCAGCAAAGGAAACGGAATCGTTCCCGGGTAGAAGGCTTTTTGCGCGAGCCGGAGCATCACGGAGGAATCTTTGCCGATGGAATAGAGCATGACCGGCCGGGAAAACTCAGCGGCCGCTTCACGGAGAATATAGATACTCTCTGCTTCGAGAGCTCTGAGATGGCTCAGGCGGGGCTCGGCGGGAGCAGCGAGTGCCTGGTCCGATCCGTTATCGGGCGCTGTGCCGATGAATAGATCTTGCGGCGGACTTGGTATTAGCAATGGTAAGGCCCCCATGTTCGAATCCTTCGCTTAAAAGCAAAAAACCCACCAGCCAGTGCGTCTCTGGCGGTGGGTTCCTGAACTGCTAAGCTAGAACTAAACTCCTAGTTCGATAGCCTCCCGTTGCCAGAGGACACGAATGCGCAACATGGACAACAAATCTGCGCGTTGCTCTGGTACGTGAGGCTCAATAACATGACAGTGAGTGTACATGGCGTGAGGGCTCATGGCAATAGCGAGCCACGACAGCGTTTAGGCGTCTGCACACAGGGAAACCGAGGAAACGATTTGACTAGGGCCATGGATGGTGCTGCGCCTGTCGTACATCAAAGGCGGCGGACGCCACGCACTTGGTTTTGGTAGAGTGCTTCTGGCAAACCTGAATAACAGCGTCCAAATCGTCCAGGAAATCCGGAGCCGCAAAATGGATGTTCACCAACTTCAATTGTTCCTCGCGGTGATGGATTCTCCCAGTATGACCAGCGCTGCGGAGAAAATTCACTTGTCGCCGGGCGCCGTTAGCCTCCAGCTCCACAATCTCGCGGACGAGCTTCGCGCGGAACTGTTCGTGCGCCGCGGCAAACGGTTGGTGCCCACGCCCGCCGCCGAGCGCCTTGCGGAACGCGCCCGAGAAGTCGTTCGAATGATGAGCCAAATTCGGCAGGATTTTGAAAATGATCTTTCCAAGGATATTCGTCCGTTCGAATTCGCGACCGGTGTTACGACCCTGATTTATCAACTTGGGCGTCCACTCCGGCAACTCCGAGAAAACTATCCCAAGGCGGACATTCGCGTCACGGTCGGCGTGACCGAAGAGATGGTGGCCGGCTTGCTCGACCGGCGTTTCGACCTGGTGCTCATCTCCCTTCCGGTTTCTGAGCAAAATCTAAGGCTGATACCGCTCTTCGACGAGGAGTTGCTCGTCGTTCGCCCTTCCACCAGCAATGTTACGACGGGCCGTATCGGCTCCATCCGTGCTGCCGAACTCGCGGGCGTTCCATTTCTGCTCTATCCCAAGCGCAGCAATATGCGGCGCGTGATCGACAGCTTTTTTAGGGAGATCAATATCGTTCCGAGGGTCGCGATGGAAGCAGATGACACCGAAGCGATCAAGCGGCTCGTGGAATCGGGTTTTGGCTACTCCATCCTTCCGGAGCATGCGTTGAGCGACAAATCCCGCTTTTTCCACAAGTTTCGGATCGAGGGTCACCATTTGAAAAGAAGTTTGGCGCTGGCCACGGCTCGCACGGAATGTCCGCGGAAGCTCACCGAATCGATCGCAAAGTTTCTGCACGGTGCCTTACTGCAAGAATCGAATGCCGGACGATAGCGGCTATCCCCGTTGAAGCCCGGTCCATTGCTCGAAGTTTGTGCGAAACAGGCGGTTGACGTCGCGCTGAATATCCGGGCGCGTTACGCTGCGGCCATCGGCGGTCAGTGAACGATAAGTGTCGGCCAAAATCTTCGCAAGAATCACCCTGGTGTTTCGCCACTTGTAGATAACCTGCTCCAGAACGCGCGCGTCGGAGTGTTGCGGGATGAAACTCGTCCCCAGCATTTCGATTCGTTCGCGGGTGATTTCTTCCACGATGGAGCCGTTGTTCATGAACCACCAGCATCCGAACGGCATCAGATTGCTGAACTTTCGCGCATACACACACAGTTCGTGCTGATTTTCACGACTGAGCAGGCTGACCAGGAAACGGTTCGCAGGGAAACTCCGGCACAGGTTTTCCACGGCGCGCAGGTCGGCTCTTCCGACCGCGTCACCCGCCAAGCGGATCGCAGGATTCACCTGGCGCCGCACGCCGATCATCAGCGACATCGGGAGACCAACCTCCTGGCACGAGGGCAAGACGGCTTCTTTCAGTATTTTGTTCGTGATGCTTTCATCCGGAAAGCGAAATGTGTCCTCCAGCGAAACCGCCATATACAGAGGCCGCATACGCCCGCAGCAGTCCGCTAGAAACCTGCGAATTTCCTTCACCGAGTTTCCTGACGCGCGCTCGTCGACTGCGTATCCCTGACTAGCCAATAGCTCCCAGTGACCAGACCAGCCCCACAGGATCCGGTCGAGACGCAACACTGCGTGAAATTGCCGGTCTTTCACGCCTCCGTTCATCCAAACCGACGACTCAGCGGGGTCCAGCGGGTCGTTGGTCATCACCACCTCACTGATGCCGGCCAGCTGAAATACTCGTCGGACGTGTCCTTCCGTTGGTTGCGCCTCAAAAAACGCTCGCGCTTCACGCAGGTCTGCAGCGTTTGTCGGTAGTCCGAACGCTTGTAGCACCGCGACAATTCCGCGGGTCGCTTCGGAGATAGGGCTGTTCTCGATAAACAACGCCCGCCAGATTGTGTCGGCCTGCTCCTGCTTTGACAGCGCCCAATACTGCTCGGGACGCATGGGTGAGGAGCGAAAGAGCTCTGCTTCAAGGTAGTGATACGTCAGTAGTTCATCGATTCCGCGCAGGCCAAGCTTGCCGAATTCCGGAGCAAACAAGTGCGTGTGGATGTCGATGAACTCGGTCGAGGACAGCACTTCTTCCACCGCGGACGGAATCTGATCGCTGGATAGCAACGCGGCGGGCGAGGGCTCGCCGGTGACGCCGGATGGTTTGAAGGATGCTACTCGCATACCCACACCTATACTTGATGCGCCCGACTGTCTGCGCTTCCATTCGCGTAGTGATTAACCGGAACTGCTTACATCGGCCCGAGCACCGCTCGGCGGCAATTTCCGCGTCGTGAGGCCCAGCAAGTTCAGTTTCTTTTATGACTTCCCGCGAAATATACGAGCCGCTCGCGGAAGTGTCAAAGCGAAAAAACTGAGCTCAAATTTCAGTGAGACTCAACGATCCGCAGAGGGACGAGCGTTCCTCGATTGATCAAGACCACCCTCCCCTCCACGGCGCGCACTGACCTTAGAAAAACAACTTCGCGGCCAGCTGCGCCACGCGCGGATCTCCGGCCTGACCGGCTCGGAACGTACCAAACGCGGAATTGCCGTTTAGTTTGTCGAACGCGCTGATCTGGTCCGTAGCTATTCACCGTGCCCGTGCTCGTACTTTCCGGAGCAAAGTTCGGATGGTTGAAGATGTTGAAGTACTCCGCCCTCAACTGGAGCTTCCAACGCTCGGTAAAGTTAATGTACTTTGAGAGTTGCATGTCCCAGTTGAACGTGCCCGGCAAACGCAGCGCGTTCTTTCCGATATCTCCAAATGTGCCGAAGATCGTCGCGTTGTTCGCTCCACCGACCTTGGTGGGCTCGAACGCTGCCGCATTCAGCCAGCTCACACACGTCGCGGTTACCCCCGCGCACGAATTGTTGCCGTACGCGCTGATTCCTGGCTGACAGGTATCCCCCGCCGCGCCGTTCCCTGTGCAATAGGTCCCTCGGTCATTGCCGATGCCCGTGCCCGATATTTCCGTCCCCTGCAGCACGGTAATCGGCCGCCCGGTTGCTGCCGAGACGATTCCTCCCAACTGCCAATCGCCTAGTATATGGTGCATCAGTCGGTTGGCATGCTGCAGACTGGGTAACTGCCACACGTACGAACCGCTGAACACGTGCGTGTGATCGAACGACGACGGTCCGTAGTCGAACCGGTGGCGGTTCGGATCGGTCAGCGGTAGCGTCGAATACCCGGTGTCAAATCCAGAGACGCCTTCGCCAAACGGCAGATCATCCATGCTCTTTGAAAAGGTGTAGTTCGCCAAAATCGTTAGCCCGTGAGACATTCGCTTCTCGCCGGAGACTTGCAGCGAATGGTAGTTGGCATTGATGTCGGTGATGTCCGCCTGCACCGTCGAGAACGTATTTGTTTTGAACTCCCCGCCGCTTGCCGAGGCCACCAGCAGATTCGTGGAACCCGTGTTCGCTTTGCCCGTCGTCGTGCAACAAGCGCCCGCGTTGTAGTCCTGCGTCTCCAGGATGTGCAAGCTTCGCGAGCCCACGTATGCCACGCGCATCAAAATGCTTGCAGGCAGTTGCCGCTCGACAGTCAGGTTCCACTCATACACCGTCGGCACGTGGTATGTGCCGCTTGGATCGTAGGTCACCGCGATCTGATTGAACGGGGGACTATAAGCAAAGTTCGTTGGTGCGGGGAAAGGGCTCGGGAATTTCGGATAGGACGCCGCTTGGGCCCCAGTGCAATTCAGTGCTGCCTGTGTCGATGGCAGCGTGCAAAGGGGATCGCTGAATGAGCCCGCGGTCGATCCTGGTGTTGGTGCGCTGTTCCCCGCGGTCGACAAAATGAATTGCGGGCTGAACGGCCACTCATCCACATACCGGTTGCTCAACATGCCCATCGAGCGCGAGTCGTAGAAGATTCCCGCTCCACCCCTTAAGCTCGTCTTGCCGTCACCGAATACGTCGTACGCGAAACCCAGCCGTGGCATGACACCCTTCCAGTTCGCGTTCAGCGCGTTATCCGGCATCCCCGGGTCACTCGGAATGCCGTTCTGACCCGAGAACAAGATGCCCGGAGGCGCATTCGGATACACCTGAGACCTCACGTCCGCCGCCATCGCCGTCAGGTTCACCTGCGCCCACCGATTTCCATTGTCGCTCCACGGCAGTGCTGGCTCGTACCGCAGCCCGAGATTCAACGTAAGCCGCCGGTTCAGGCGGTAGTTGTCCTGCACGTAAACGCCTGGGAATTTGTTGCGGTTGGCCTTAAATTCCCCGGCGCCCTGCTGGAACGCATACCCGTTGCCCGCCGGACCGCCGTCGCACATCGTGCCGGCAAGAAAATTCTGGTACGTGGGCAACCCTGTCGGTTGTTTCAGGTAGGTGTCTTGCGCGCAGAAATTCACGATCCCTGGCTGGTTGAATTGGTTGTTCAGGTCTACCTGGCTCCACTCGATAATTCCACCGAAGTGAAAGTCGTGCTTTCCCTTTTCCCAGCTCACATCGTCGGCATAGGTAAAATTATTTCGCGTGAAGGTGCCGCTCGGGTTGTCACCGAAGTTGAATCCGTTCTGCACGCCGATGCCCTGGATCGCATTCGGCGTTGGCTCGAACGGCAGCGCGACTCCGAATCCTTTCAGATTCACTGCCTCCGGTGAAGGTCCGCGAGTCGACACCTCGCGCGAATAGCTCATGCGAAAATCGTTGACCAGCCGTGGCGAGAAAACGTGCGTTTCGTGCACCAGAGCGTTCTGCGCTACGATCGAGAATGTGGCGTCCGTGTAAGCCACCAGCAGCAAGGGCTCGAAAACCGCTGCCTTGGTGAACCGGTCGAACTCGTACCGCCCGGTGATTCTGTCCTTTTGGCTGAAGGCGTGATCCAGCCGGCCCATTCCCGAGTCGTAGTTTTCGATGTCCGGCTTCGAGAACGGAACCGTGGGATTCGATCCCGTTGGTATGGGGCCCGCCAGGCTGAATTTCGCCGCCGATCCAAGATATGCTCCCGTCGTCGGGTCAATCCCCAGCATCGTCGCTACTGCTGGGTCGATCTTTCCGCCTCCTGCCAGGAACTTGCTGATGTCGGTCTGGCCCACGACCTTCGAACTGCCCAACACCAGGTTCCGAAACTCCGTTCGTTGATACCCGGCGAAAAAGAAGGTTTTGTCGCGAATGACCGGCCCCCCAATCGTCCCTCCGAATTGATTGCGCTTGACCTGATCGGGAGTTGTCGGTGTCGCGAAGAAATTCTGCGCGTTGAAGTACGGATTGCGTACAAACTCAAACGCATCGCCGTGAAAGTTGTTGGCGCCCGACTTCGTGATCACATTCACGACGCCGCCAGCATTCTCTCCATACTCCGCGCTATAGTTGCTGGTCTGGACGCTGAATTCCTGCAGTGCGTCCGGAAACGGAAACGGCTGGTTCACGTTTGTGTATTCGTCCACGTAGTTCCCACCGTCAAGTTGGTAGCTGATCGTATTTTGCCGCGATCCATTGGCCGAATACGTCACTGCGGCTGGAAAAGTCTTGGTCGCTCCCTGGTCTGCCCCGCCATTCGGCGCGTTCACCGCGCCCGGCACCAGCAGCGTCAATTGCGCTGCGTTTCGCCCATTCAGCGGCAACTCTGAAATTCTTTCCTGCTCGATCACCTGTTTCAGCGTCGATGTCGACGTATCCACCTGCAGCGCGTTGCCCGTCACGGTTACCACTTCCGTCGTCGAGCCTAGCTTCATACCGATGTTCACCGTCAGCGTCTGATCGGCCAGCAATACGATCCCGCTCTGCTTCGAAGTACTGAATCCACGCGCGTCAGCGGAGATGCTGTAGGTCGCAGGTTCAAGCGATGGAATTACATATAGGCCTTCCGCATCGGCGGTTGCCGTGCGTGAAAATCCCGTTCCCTCTTGCAAGGCCACCAGCCTGGCAGAGGCTATCGGCGCCCCATTTGGGTCGAGTACTCGCCCTACGATGCTTCCCAATCCTTGCGCATGGGAAAGCAGGGGACTCAACAGAAATGCGAAAAGCAGCTTGGCAAATTTCGTTTTCATTTCCGCCTTTTCCTTTCGCGGCCGCTCCATCAGCGCAACATTGCCAGTCCGGATCGGCCCCTTTTATGTCCGTGACGCAGACGCACCGCTACGTACTGCGCACGGGGATCGACTCGACCTCGACCCTTGAGCCCAGAACCTACGATTGCTTTCCTCGATAATCGCTATCGATTACTTGAATGGGTGTCGTTGTTCGCACAGTAGGAGCGATGCGGTAATCATGTCAATCCGAAATATCTAAAGCGGTGGTTTAGCGCGACTAAAGTGATGGTTCGCGCACCGCTCCGTGCGGGATGCCTGTTCATCAGCAATGCGCCGCTCCATTTCTCGTATTAGTCAGATCAAATTGTTCCTCAGCACTTCCGCGTTGACACGGAGGTGGCGCGGCCTATCCCGCGGGCTCTCCGCATCCGCCAATTGTTCGACGCCGAACGCATGCGCGGCGTCTGGAAACTTGTCGTGGAAAGATCCGGCTGAGACGCTCGCAAACTACCGATGAACAACGACGATGGGCGTTGCGTTTTACTTCAGTCACCACGGCCACTTCGCCGAGGTTCGCCAGTCTCAAACTTCGTATCGGCAGGCTTTGCAGAGCTCGGAGAAGGAGCAGACGCACGCGTCCCAATAGCAATTTCCATGGCTGTGTTTTTCGGGAATACGAGGTCGCGTCCACGCGCGATGAAATGCGAATAGACCGACATGCTTGCCCCATATGCACCCATCGCCATGCCGAGAGGCTGCGAGTGAACGAACGCGCCCATCGCGATGCCTATAAGTTTGAATCCCCCTACACCGCCCGCCACCCTGTTGCTGGTATTCCCTCCAACATCGCCGTCACGGGCGTCGCTGTCACCATGAGCGGACGCGAGGGCCAACGCCACAGAGATTCCAGTTGCTAAATACCGTGTCTTCGGAGAGTTGGCCTCGGCGCCACCTTCTGAATCGAGCTTCACATCCTGTCCTTTGCTCGCCTGAACGCCCGCCAAGGTGGCCTCCACTTTTTGCTCAATACCGTTCGGCAAGACAAGCTCGTGAAACACGATTCTGAGCTGCCCATTGCGGCTCGGATGGCGCGCTGGCCGAACCCGAAGCACAGATCCTTTCAGCCGGCTACCCTGCGGAACGACTAAGCGGTTTCCGTCAAAGAGTGGTTGCGATACGACCGCCTCAACATCCTGGCCCTGTTGGGCAGTCGCTGAGCTGAGAGCGGTCAGGAGCCGTACGTGCACGGAACTGCCAGAAGGTGGAGGCGTGTTGAGCGAAGCCGCTATTTCTGGAGTCAGAGGCTCCGTGCCAAAATCGAGTGGATTTTCGAGTTCGGCGAAATAGACCGTGCCGGCGTCAACATATTGCGGATGGACGGGGAGCTGAGCGACGGCATACCTTTCGATCTTATGAATTCTGCCGGGCTCATGTACCTGCTTCATCGCACTGTCCCACTGCCGCTTGGCTTCTTCCTTTGCCTGATCCGCCTTCTCTGACGCAGTGTCTTTCACGCCCTTCTTTTTCTCGCCGCTTGCGGCTGTGACGAATTTGATCACTTGTCCGGAGCCAGGTGTGACGGTGGTGTGGATCGGAATGTGCCGACCGTCGAGCAGCTCAAGTTCGTCAAATTCGATTTGCACTTTGCGGGACGGAGTGAATTCTGCGTTCAATGCATCAAGAGTGCGTTTTCCGCCAGAAACGCCTTCGAGCCGAGTAATCTGACCTGTAACTTCGGTTCCTACCGGCACAACGAGTTTGTCGAAAGCGTACAGGGGCTCAGCGACGCGGCCGTGGACGGCCTGACCGACTTTCTGAATTCTCACTTCCTTGTCCAGGACTACCTGTACGGCAGTCCCTTTTGGCACAGTGAGAGGGATGGTCTCATTGGTTGGAGCAGGTGCGGGCGCCAAAACAGCATCCTGAGCCTGCATGGAGCTTGCGCATGCGCAAGTCACAAAAACAGCGGAAATCAAGCCTCTTATTGCCATGTCATTTCTGCTTCTGCCAGGTCATTTCGACGCGGACGGGTATTTCATTCTTCACTGCGACGGTTAGGAGCGACGGCGGGTCGATTTTGAAATCCGTCAGCGTGGTTGGAATGCTCCCTGTTATCTTCGTCTCGTTTCCTTGTTTCGTTTGCTCGAAGGGAACTTGTTTATACTTGGCCGTCTGGCCGGCAAACTGGACTTCCAGATCAGCACGAATGGTTGTTGATGCGCCTGCGTCTTCGGGCAAACTTGTGCGCACAGTGACCATCGGGAATTCCCCGCCGCGCGTCACTTGAAGCATGTGAAGATCGCGGTTGCTGTCGCCAGAATCGAACGATTTGACGGGTACTGCTATCAAGAAATCGCATTGTCCAGCGTGACAAACACCCTTGCCACGCGCCGCGTGGCTGACTCCGTCGGTCTGATGAAGCGGGTGAGACACGTGATATGTGAGAGTCGATTGTGAGAGAGCCCATTGGCTATCCGTTTGGCAAGGAGCGGAAGGCGCGAGCGCAGATTGAGCCAGGAAAGCCCAGACTGTCAGTATTCTCTTAATTGTTCGAGTCATCGGGACAGTCACCACTTAATAGATACGGACAAAATAGAAGCGCCGTAAGCAGCGGCCGTGACGATGGCGACCGGTCCATGAGCCTGCGCGATTCCATGCACATGTTCCCCCTTGCTTTTTTGATCGAAAGC
Source organism: uncultured Acidobacteriota bacterium (assembly GCA_963832615.1). GTDB lineage: Bacteria > Acidobacteriota > Terriglobia > Acidiferrales > UBA7541 > Acidiferrum. Next base: position 246,341 of record CAWHVA010000008.1, on the reverse strand, counting down.
AATCGCGCCCAAGATGGCCGACGCGATCATGCCTGGGCCGTGAACCCAGGCGAGAGCCTTGTGCAGGCGGATGGGACCGCGAGTTTCGGTTCCGGGAATCTTGGGCGCCCGAATTGCATAGTAAGCGCTGATGAAATACAAATCCCCGGTCACTGAGCCGAGAGCCAGATGCGCCCAGCGGTCGCTTGTGCTCGTGCTCTTTCCACCGGCGCCGGCCCCTAAGATCACCGTGGCAATCAGAGGCGCGGTATCTATCAAACCGATCCGCTGGTGAATCTTGAGCATGTGCGAGCGTTTATCGAGTCTCGCCTGATCCTGTGCATTTCCTTGGGTCTGAGTCGGAGAAAAGCCGAGGTCCCCAAGAGAAAGGACGCCACGCATCGTCAAGTTCATCGTTTGCTTGGCTCCTGAGGCGACGGTCACTTTAGAGACGTTGGTGCTGAATCCTTCGGCTGAGACCGAAACCTCGTAATCCCCAGGCGCGAGGTTTTGCAGATTGTAGAGACCAGCCGAATCGGTCTGGGCTTCGGCCGATTGACCGGTGGCAAGATTCTTGACGGAGATTTTCGCGTGGGAAACAACTGCTCCCGATGAGTCGGTGATTGTGCCAGACAGGGTGGCGTTTGCGTCCTGCGACCGCACGGGCACCGCGAGCAGGAGTGAAAGCACCAGGATTACCACCCCCAAAGCGGACTTCGCTGCATACAAGTTCATTCGAGACTCTCCTCGCGATCTTGCAGGCCTCGTGGACATATGAATCCAGAGCTGCCGTGACCGATGCCGAAGATGTACAACCGACTGAAACTTAGACCGACCGCCCCTAATGTACTCCTTGGTCTGAAGCCGCCGTCAGATTCGGAGTGGAATGCTATCAGCTAGGGATGAAGTATCAGTATCCTGTGGATGACAAATTGTTCATTTTCCTTCGGCTCGCGGCGCACAACATGTCAAATGGACAATGCAGAGCTTGGTTTCGACCGAGACAATCTGCTCGTCGCCAATCTTTTCTCACCATGTCGGAGATGTTACCCAAGCCTCAAGACCGGCTCATCGAGGCAGACTCGGGTTCAGCTCCGGTGAATGACTCCACGGCCAGCATCAAAGTTTTCACTACGCCTCAACCGTGGGCGGTACCAAACACCGAACGCTTCTCTTGCTAACTTCAAAATTGTTCGTCGATTCTGGGTAATTACCTTGACCCATGCCAAGCGGCCCATTTGAGGGAAGTAGATTCCGCGAAAGCAGATTCGTGCGATGAAGATGTTGATGCGATAGCCCAATGGCTTGTGATCGAGTGATTCGACGGCCTTTCCTATGGCTTCTGGACTGTACGAATTGGCCCACCCGTACTTCACCTCGGCATGAGCTTCTGCAATCGTCATCTTCAGCGGAGTGTGTGCCATCTCAAACGGTATGAACTCCCGCCAGTGTTTCGGCCGCGTCAGTCGCCCTGCGGCTTCGAGCCGCTTGTAAAGCGGCGTCGCTGGTAAAGGCGTGAGTAAGCCGAAGATGGGCAGCCCCGGGGGCCAGCCCCGAACCTCTCGAAGCGTGCGCTCCGCAACCCCAGGTGTGTCGTTATCCATTCCGAAAATGAAGGAAGTAATGGCATAGACGTTGCGCTTGGCGAGCCTCTTAAGCACGGCTGCATACTCACCGGGCTTGTTGAACCCCTTGTTCACGTCGGCAAGGTTCGCAGGGTCGATGGACTCCATGCCGATGAAGATCCACTTGCCACCAGAGGCCGCAATGAGGTCAATGAGTTCCTCGTCGCGCAACAGGTTGGCGCTAATCTGGGCGACCCAGTTTACCTGCGCGCCGGCGGCGATGATATCGCGCAATAGTGACTTCGTCCGCTTGATGTTGATCGCGAAGTTGTCGTCGATGAAGAAGACGGCAATCTGACCGCGCTCGCTTCGAGCGCGGGATTTTAGTAGCAGCAGCTCATCCACGACATTCTTGTTCGTGCGAAACCGGATCGAGTCGCCGAAAAAGCCGGTTACGGTGCAGAACTCGCAGCCGTACGGACACCCGCGTCCCGATTCCATCGGGATGACGCGAAACGTTCCCCAACCCTCACCCACGCGCTGAAGCATGCGTGTCGCCAGCTTTGGAACCAAATTAAACTGGTGGAGATCGATTTTGTCCCACCGAATTGCTGGATATGACTGAAGACTGGGTTTGCGTTCCTGGCCAAAGTCATCGACCGGAGCGTAGATTTCCTTGAGTTCGCCACGTGCGGCATCCTCGACGATCTTTGGCCACGTTTCGTCGGCCTCACCGAGGGCCACAGCGTCCGCATGGCGCGGCCCGCCGCTTCGACCGAGGGCTTCGTGAGCCATTTCTGTGACATGAGGTCCGCCCATCACGACTGGTACACCCGTGGCGCGGACAGCATCTGCGACGCGGTATGCTTTTGCGATCATCCGAGTCATCGCCCCGATCCCGACTAGGCCGATGTTTTGTTCCCGCACAAATCGTGCGATGCCGCCTTCATCCATTGGTTGTGCATTGCCATCGATAAGCAATACTTCATGGTCGGACGGGGTCAGCGCCTGGAGAAGAAACATCCAAAGATGCGGCATAAAATTCCGAGTCACTCCGTTGTCTGGGCTATAAAGTAAGATTTTCACGATCCTCCTGGTTCTTTTGTCCTGGTTGATTATTTCTTGACCAATTTGCCAGCCGATGCTGGAGCCAGTGGAGTTGCCAATGCTGACGTGGAGACGTCAGGGACGATGACCTTCTTCACGGATTCAGGAATTTCATTCGCATGCGCGACCAATTGGCTGACCTGCCACAGCTGCGTATCGGTCAGTTTGGATTTGAACGCCGGCATCCCGGATAGCCGAATGCCATTAGCCGCCTTCCAGTAACTCTCCGACGCTGGGTCATCCGTAACTCCCTTACCGCGGAATAGTTCGGTCGGCTTCGGGTACATCGTCGTCGCGTAGTCAATGGGCGGTTGGCCCGGCAGTCCGTGACAGGCCGCGCAGTGCTGCTTGTACACGTCCGCGCCGGCAAGAAAATTTGGTTCGTCGGCAGCTACAGGAGATTGAACTACGTGTTGTTTCTCGATATGGGCGTCCAGGGCCTTGTTCGCCAGGTTCTTTTCAAACGGCATTGGCGGATCGGAAGTGGCGACCGGTGCCATGCCCAAAGCAAAATAGGAATAAACCCCGCTGGCCAAAATAACAACAGCCAGAACAAAACCGATTATGAAACCTTTTATCATTTGTCACTCCCGCTCCCGGTTTAGAAATTAAAGCGATACCCCAGGATCATTTTCGCGATGAGGTGATCGGTCGCGCCTGTGAGACCCACGCCTAGACCAAAATTGATTTCCCACTGCGGTGCAATATTTAAATCAATCGCGGGGAAAATCTGGTGCTGCTGTTGGGAAACCGCATCAAATCCCGTCACGGGGCCAACCGAGCCGTAATATTCAAGGCCCGCAGCGATCTTGGGAGTGAAGTCGTAGCTGAACTTGAAATTTGGCGAAAATACGACACCTTGATGCACGCTTTCGCCATGAAAAGAACGGTCTAACGTCGGGTTCACGGACCAATACCATCGGCCGACTTTTTGATCCACGATCGAGCGAATTTCCCACGTCCAGGTGTCCACGGAGTACTGTCGTCGCTGGTAGCCAATTTCATTCGAGAGGCTGACCCCGACTGGCCAGTGCCACTTTTTAGGGACGGCGACGCGTGGCCGAATGTGATCGCCCACCCACTGCCATCCCTGGCCCTCTGTTACCGAAGTGAAGATGTAAAAACCACACTCGAACCAGTCGGTGAAGCCGTGGGTGATCTCGATGGTCTCGTGCTCCGCATGATTCGTTGGATAAACACCATCGATAGTTGCTTTTGAACCATCAATCGTGAAATTGCTGTGTAGTTCAACCATGGTGTGGCCCGGGTCCACCAGCTCATAGCCGTATACCTGGATTTCATAGTTGTCTTGAGCGCGCGCAGAGGTTGCAGACAAAACGGCGGCCAGAAACGCCAGCGCAAGAAACCAGCGCCGCCTAATACCGCGCAGGAATGCAAGACGAGGAGCACGGCTCAAGATCGGCGCTCGTCCTGAGTGAGTGAAAACTTGTGAAGGCGGGTCGAGGAGCCCGCGATTCTAGAGAATGGCGAAGTCAAACAAAACGAAACCCAATACTTCCTCGTGTCCGAGACCACTGGCATGTGACGCTGATATGTCATTGACGGCTTAGATCCTCGAATGATTCTTTCGAGGCTTCGATGGAACATTAGCAGTTGAGAATGACTCTGAGACATCCTGGAGATGACAAGTTGTTCATCTGAATTGTGCACGGGGCTGACTATGCATCACAATGATAGTGCGTATCCTAGTCTTGCGTTCCTTCCCTACGGTGGCCTGCCATCTGCTCGTCGGCCTTGGTTTTCTTGTTGGACCCATTTCTGCACTGGGTCAAGAAACATCACCTCTGCCGGATGCACCGCAGCCGACTCAGTCCCAATCTCCTCAGTCAAATCCTGAGCAGAATGGACCACAACATGAACCGAGCAAGAATCACATCTTCTGGGTGATCCCCAACTATCGATCGGATGAGAATCCCGCAACAATCAAACCGCTGACTGCGGGCGCAAAGATGAAAGTTGCGTTCGACGATTCTTTTGATCCTTCGGCTTTTCTCGTGGCAGGTGTATTTGCCGGGCTAGGGATGGCGCAGCGTCAGTACGCTTCCTTTGGACAAGGCGCGCAAGGGTTTGGCAAATACTATGGAGGAGCATTCGCCGATCAAGCAATCGGGAACATCATGACCGAGGGACTGTTCCCGATCGCCCTCCATCAAGATCCTCGCTATTTCGTGAGAGGAAAAGGCGGATTTTGGAAGCGAACCGGATACGCGATGAGTCGGGAATTCATCACCCGGGGCGATGACGGCCGCAACCACTTCAACACTTCAGAGCTGGCGGGCAATGCCGTCGCCGCGGGCATTTCCAACGTCTACTACCCTGCTGCCGACCGATCATTCGGGAATACGGCAAATAAGTGGGGGCAACAGATCGCACTAGATGCGTTTTTCAACATAGCAAAGGAGTTCTGGCCGGATGTGCGCAAGAAGTTTTTCGGACGATAAAGCGAATCTACAACGAATTCCTTGGTTACCGCTGAGCGGAACGCCATGATTCTAGCGACCGCTAAAGCGACGACGGGATGCTAGAGACTGGTTTACGGCTTTGAGAATACTGTTTCTAAATTGTCGCTCGCGTGAAGAGTTTGATGGAGTGCGTGGGTTGCGAACTCGCGGCGTTGACGTTAAGGATGCCCAGGCCTCAAAGGTACGAGCATACTCCGGAATCGGCGCTTGGCGCCGCGTTGTCAAGAACTGCTTGATGCTGCTTTGCTGTTTTTCTGAGGCACTTTATCCCGGTCTCGCATCCCATGGAATTCTAACGACACTCCAGCATTTTTATGATGAGCACTTCTTCCGGCCTAAAATGGTTTTCCGTAATTTGAAGAAGGCAATGCTTGATGGCGATGAGCGTGAGTGTTCGTCCAAGGACGCCACGCCTTTTCTGAAGCTGCGCTCCGGAGACACGAAACCAAAATAGTTCTAAGAAATCGCCCGCCTGAAATACGCAGAGAGCCGATCTGCTCCTTGTGGCGCGGAGCCTGTCGTTGCGAGGTGGCAACCCGTCAACTTACGCAGGATGGAGCACATTTGCAGGCAGCGAGAGAGTTACAACCGCACCGCCTTCTGGGCTATCGGAGATCTTGGCAGTGCCGCCGTGTGCTCGTACAACCGCATCCACGAAAGCAAGTCCCAGCCCATGCCCGTGTGAGTGTTTCCCTCGAACGAAACGTTCAAACGCTCGAGTGCTGATGTCAGGCGGAAATCCTGGACCATTGTCCTCGATCACCAGCATCGCTGATCCCTCCCGCGACCGCAGCCGAATCGTTATCTGGCATCCTACGGGTAAATGAGCGATTTCGTTCTCGATCAGATTGCTCAGAACGCGATTCAACAAACCCCAGTCAGCATCTACGACAACGTGGTCTTCGAGGTCAACCATCAACTTGTGCTGGCGTTCGTCCATCGCCGGCTGGTAGAGGTCCACTAGTTGTCCACGGCAGCAGAAAGGTCAACCGTACTGCGATCCAGGCGAAGTGCACCCGCCTGTGCTTCCGCAACATCCAGTGTGGTGTCCAGTGCGCTCAAGAGTCTATCGACGCCTTCGATTGCGTCACCGACCGAGTCACGCCACTTTTCGCTGGGCTCGCTGGTTAGGACGGATTCCAGCGCTCCACGAATCGAAGTTAGCGGGCTTTTCAGGTCGTGCGCGACCGCGTCGGTCACGGAGCGAAGCTCATTTACCGAGGACTGAATACGATCCAACATGTGATTGAAAGTCTTGGCCAATCGGGAGATCTCATCGGAATTGACGGGCTGAGGCAATCGTTCCCCTAAGTCTTCGCTGCCGATTCGCGCGACCGTGTCGGTAATGCGTTGAACGCGCAGGAGGGTGCGATGGGCGCTCAAGTACGAGATCAGAAATCCCATGAGGACCGTACTGCCCCACAACAGCAGGAAACGACGGGTCAACGTCCTAAGCAGATGCCTGGCGCCTCGACTCGAGAGCCCCAGGTAGATCGTTCTCCCGTTTTCATTTCGGGCAACGACTCGAAATGTTGTGGGCCATCCTTCAACGTTTATGGACTGCGGAATACCTGGAACAAATTTGGTCTGCTGAATTGCCTTGAGAAAAGCATCGTCCGAGCCCGGCCCGACCCACAGCGGACTTTCATTGTTATTGGGATCAGCTTTCCAAGAAGAAAACGGAATTTAGCCTTTGCCCACTTGCATTGCGCTCGTCCGGCAACTCCTGGGTCGCAAGTTCGGCTACTTCTCGAACGATTCTGTTGTACAGATGATCTTTGGGGGTATCAGCCGAGACCCGAGCAAGAACCTCCGCTTCACCGCTCAGCCACGCATCACTGCGCTCTTGAATAGCGTTTGCCACGAGGAAGTAAACAATCGAGAACGCCAGAGCCGTTCCAAGAGCAAACGCCACGGTCGTCCAAATCGAAATGCGCCAAGCCGCGGTCGCCTGCAAAAATTTAGGCATGCTTGAGAACGTATCCGACGCCGCGAATTGTGTGGATGAGTGGTATGGGGCTATTGTGATCCACTTTGTTGCGCAGGCGATAGATGTGGACATCGACTACGTTTGTTGTGGGATCAATCCGCATACGCCAGACGTGATCCAGAATCATGGTACGAGTAACTACACGCCCGGCATTCCGGCAAAGATATTCCAAGAGGGAAAACTCCTGTGGGGTCAACTGCAGCAAGTGATCTCCGCGTCGGGCCTCATGACGCACGAGGTCAAGCTGCAAGTCCGCAGCCTGTAGGCGTACCGAGTCATTTTGCGGCGCAGCTGATCTACGCAGAAGATTTCTAAGCCTCGCAAGCAGCTCCGCAAGGGCGAATGGTTTCGTGAGATAGTCATCGCCGCCCTTCTCCAATCCCTTTACTCGCTCGTCCACGGACCGGCGTGCGGACAGGATCAACACCGGAGCGGAAATACCTTGGGCACGGCACCTCGCAATCAAATCCAGCCCATCCATGTCGGGAAGACCGAGATCAATGATGAATGCATCGTGGATGCCTTCCAAGGCTTTAAGTTCCCCCGTCTTAGCATCCTGGGCCGAATCCACCTGGTATCCAGCTTCCGACAAGGCTCGCTTCAGGAATCCCTGAATTGCCGCGTCATCTTCCACCACCAGTAATCGCATAGGGGCTTCCCGCCTCATCGAGACTGTACACCCGAAGTAGGATGCGTGAAACTTTTCAAATGTTGAACGTCCATAGTGCCGGCCACCAACCTGCCTGTTTTGTCACACGAGTGGGCTGCAATCCAGAGAAGGGGCTTCTGGGGTGTTTTGGCCCGCAGCTAATCTCCCCGATTCTGGGCGGATAGTCGCCAAACCGAAAGTAATCCTCGGACGCGATTTGCCTGGCGGTTTGTATGAGGTGTCTGAGCGCAAAACTACAGTTTCCCGCTCACAAAAACTCTGGCGCGGTTTTTCGTTCATCCCTGGAGCCTTGTACGGACCGTACCGTAGCGGACCCTCGGGTTTGCGGCGATCTGTCGCGGGCTGTGCCCTTACCCATTCAACTCCAGCGTTTCATCACGCCGCTTGCTTCCTCACTTTCGCCCACCGCTTCTTCGCCGCCTTAGCAATCGCCGCTCTACCAGCAGCCGACAGGACGCGCTTCTTCACGCCGATGACTTCACGCTCTGCAGAGCCGCGCAATGCTTACAGGCGCGGTCATTTTTTGTGCGACCTTTTGCGGCCGCTCGTACACCGCTTAGTTGGTGATTCAGCCTGCTTAGCTGCTTTTCGAGTTTTCTCTCTTCGCGCTTGATCGGTGCAAGAATGTTCATGAATCCTCCGGGTGAAATCTATCTCAACCGAGGGCGAGGCACCAGACGTACAAGGTAAGTAACTCGGCTGCAGTTCAAGAAATGCGGTATTGAGAGACTGTTAACATTAGAGTAGGTTCCGCTCAACTAAGAGAAAAGAATGAGCGCACTTTTAGTTCTTTTTTTAGTGGTGTTTCTGTTAAATGTCATCCCGGCATTTGCGCCACCTACCTGGATGGTGTTTTCCTACTTGGGATTCCGGTTCCCCTCACACGTGGGGTGGTCATTTGCACTGACAGGGGCCGTTGCTGCAGTGATGGGCCGGTCGCTGCTGGGAAACCTGTCCCGCGTGATAGTTCGCAATCATTGGCTCAGCGAGGCGGCAAGGGGAAATGTAGATTCTCTTAAAGCGGAGCTGGAAAAGCGGCCCAAGCTGACGTTTGGACTTTTTCTGTTTTATGCCTTCACGCCTCTGCCTTCGAACTACCTCTTCATTGCTTACGGATTGACGACCATGCCGCTCGTGCGCATTGTGATCCCTTTCCTGATAGGCCGCTTCGTGAGCTACACCTTCTGGACCATGAGCGCCGCAGGCGTTTCACGAAAGCTGGAACTGGAAGAGACCGAGGCCATCCGCTACTTCAGCGTCTATTTTGTCGTGACACAGCTCGCGCTGCTGGCTGTTGTCTATGCCTTCACACGGGTCGACTGGAACCTCTTGCTGCAGAAAAGAAGATGGAAGTGGCTGCCGGAGTCGAACCACGACGCTAAACGCGGATAATCAGTTTACTGAGCCCGGAGAATTGCGATCTCGGGCAACTGCTTTGGCATCGACCAGTGCCGCTCTTTCGTGCGCGGCCTCAGAAGTCCTGCAAATCGTCGGTCGGCAGCGCCACGCGCACGGCGTTCAGCACAGCGAATAAGTCGATGATCTCTTGCGCGATCGCTCCGCCGATGGGCGGCAAATAGCCCAGCGCGGCCGCGATCATCCCTACAACGCTCGCGAGCATGCCGCCCAGCGCGCTTTGCAGCGCGATTCGCCGCATCCGCCGCCCGATGTGCATCAGTTCGTCGATCTTTCCGAGCGACGTTTCCAGAATCACCGCATCCGCCGCCTCGGTAATAATATCGCTCTTCGATCCAAAGGCTACGCCCACCGTCGCAGCCGCTAATGCTGGCGCATCGTTGATGCCGTCTCCGACGAAAAGCGTTTTGGCCTTGGCGGTTTCCTGTTTCACGATTGCCACTTTCTCTTCCGGACTCTTTCCAGCCCACACTTCACTGATCCCGACGCTGTTCGCCAAATACTGCACTTCGGACTCTCGATCGCCCGAAACCAGCATTACTTTGCGAACCCCGTGCCGTGGTTTCAAGTGCTGGATAAACAAGCGGCTGTCGATTCGCGGCGCGTCGTGGAATCGCATCGTCGCGGCGTAACGTTCGTCCATAAAGACCACGCACTCCAAACCGCTGCTCATCGGGGGCAAAACTGCGCGCAGCTCCTCTGCTTGCTTCCTTCCTGTTATGCGCAACCTGCGTCCTTCGACGGCGCCTCGCAGTCCTTCGCCCGGCGCCTCGCTTAATTCGGTAACCCCCAGGAACTTCGTCTGCTGCTTTTGCGCTTCGGCGACAATCGCACCAGCTAACGGATGCTTCGAATACTGTTCTAGACTGGCTACCAGCCGCAGCACATCTTGCCTCTCAAATCCTTCGGCGCAAATGATTTCCGTGAGCTTCGGGCGTCCGTACGTCAGCGTGCCGGTTTTGTCGAAGATCAGCGTCTGGCAGGAATCGATCTGCTCCAGTACAGCCGGATTTTTGATGATGATCGCCCGCCGCGCTGCCACGGAAATCGCCCCGATAATCGCTGTCGGGATCGCCAGCAGCAAAGGGCATGGTGTCGCCACAACCACTACTGCCAGGAAGCGATGCATGTCTCGGCTTATGAGTGCGGCGATCCCCGCCAGAATTAGGGCGATCGGTGTGTACCATGCACCTAGTTGATCGCCCAGCCGCCGCAAATGTGGGCGCTGCTGCTCGGTTGATTGCATCACCTTCATGATCCGCGCGTATCGTGAATCGACGGCCAGCTTCTCGGCGCGGATCACCAGCGCTGCATCGCCGTTGATTGCCCCGGAAATCACCTGCGATCCCGCTATTTTCGAGATTTCGTAAGGCTCGCCGGTCAAATACGCCTCGTCCATTTTTCCGCGGCCTTCGATCACTACACCATCCACCGGGCAGATCTCATGCGGCAGCACCATAAGCAAGTCACCAATTCGAATCTCTTCGAGCTTCACATCTGTTACACCATCCGCGCCTCGACGGTGTGCGACGCTCGGCATGCGGCGCGCCAACGCGTCCAGCACCGAAGATGCCCGAGCCGTTGCAAACTCTTCCAGCGCCGCGCCGCCTGAGAGCATCAGCACCACAATGGCTGCCACCAGGTATTGTCCCAACACCACTGCGGTGATGATCGAGATTCCCGCAAGCAGGTCCGATCCGAATTCCCGTTTGACCAGTTTTTTCGCCAGATCGAAGACCAGCGGCGATCCGCCAACGAGCAGTGCGACAATTAGCGGAGCCAGTGCAACTCGCAGTGGCGTATGTGTTCCATAGCGCAGCACTAGATGCAACGCTATGGCAATAATCGTGATCCCTGCGATATAGGTTTCTTTGGGAAACCTGGAAAGAGTGGTTCGAGCCGCGACCATCGTTCGCATGTTACAGGAAATCGCTCAGCTCATGGACCCGGAGGTGTCAAGGAGCAAGCTAAACGTGCACCGTGGCTCGGGATTAGACGTTACTTTTTCAAGATAAGATTCATTTAGGATGACAGCGTTAAAATCCGGCACAGGGGCAATCAGCAGGAGAGAATTCCTGTTGGTGTTGAGGGAGGTAGTGTTTAGCTTTATCCGACCGTCACGTTCTACCTTCCTTCAGTCGAAATATGCATCCTATTTGTGGTCGCCCGGGAGGGGCGGTCATTCGGAACATAGGTGGCTTGCTGACAGCGCCGGAAAGCGCTATAGCTTTCTGTCCATGTAAAAAGAGAGTGTATCATGCGGGTTATAGTCCCTGCGAAAGACACAAAGCGGAACCATCTCGACAGGCAATGGACATGAGGACGTTCGTGGAAGCTCGAACAAAGGAAAAACCGTGCTGCCGGCTCTGCGTCTGATCGTGCTGATCCTCGCGGCTGGGCCCGCGGTGTACTACCTTATTTCGCTGTACTGCGTTGTGGATTACTTCCGGGCGGTGCGGAAACGTCCGGCAAGAAATGATGCTTTTGCGCCTCCGACGAGCATCCTGAAGCCGGTTCGAGGAGTGGACCGGGATGCGTACGAGAACTTCGCGAGCTATTGTGAGCTGAACTATCCGGAATACGAGATGATCTTCGCGGTGGCCGATCCGAATGATCCGGCCATTCCGGTGATCGAGAAATTACAGCGAGACTTTCCGGGGCGGCAGATCCGCCTGGTGACTTCCGTGGAGCGGCTCGGGGAAAACAACAAGATAAACAGTCTTTGCCGGCTGGTGAAGGAGGCTAAGTATGACTTGCTGGTCATGACGGACACCGACGTCCGCGTTGGGTGTGATTACCTGTATGAAGTGGCCGGGCCGTTCGCGGACCCCGCGGTGGGAGGGGTAACGTCATTTTATCGCTGCACGGGCGGCGGCACGCTTGCCGCAGACTTGGATATGCTGGGGATGAGCACGGACTCGGTGCCCGGCGCGCTGGTCGCTCGGAAACTCGAAGGGAACGTGCAATTCGCGTTTGGCTGGACGATGGCGACGACCAAAAAGCACCTGGCGGAAATCGGCGGTTGGGAAGCGATGGTGAACTATCACTCGGACGATTTCGAGCTGGGAAACCGCATCGCCCGCCAAGGATATCGCGTGGAATTGATGCGAGAACCTGTGTGGATGGTTTTTCCCAAGGAGAATCTCAGAGAGTTTTTGACTCATGAGCTGCGTTGGTCTATTGGGTTGCGGAATGTGCGGCCCTCGGGATATGCCGGGATGATTCTGACGCACGGTCTGCCGTGGGCGGTGCTGGCGGCGGTCGTGGCCGGAGCCACCGGATGGGTGGGAGTCGCGGCGTTCTATTTGGCGGCGTATGTGGTTCTGCGTTTGAGCGTCGCCTGGGCCGCCGGAAGCTGGGGCCTGGGAGACAAGATGGTTACGCCCAGACTTTGGCTCGTGCCGCTGCGAGACGCTATCAGCGCTGTGGTTTGGTTCGTGGGGTTTTTCTCCGACAAGATTAAGTGGCGCGGACTGGAGTATCGTGTGAAGAAGCGGATGCTCGTGCCAGTGGCGGGCGGGAAGCATCCAAATTGACCAGGCCGAAACGCGGCGCGAAAGGGATGAGGTGAGGATGCACGCGGTCTTGACGGCGATCCATCTGTACGCGGACTGACGTGTTGCCATTCTGGCGGCGACACATCTTTGTGGCTACACCCGCGCGACGCTTCTTACGGCGCGAACGCGGTCCAAGGTCCCGGCTTTCTGAAGCCGGTGCGCGGGGTAACGTCGGTTCGTATGAGGATTTTGTGAGTCTTTGCCGCCAGGATTATCTCGACTACAAGATCTTGTTTGCGGTGAACGACGAGGCTGACCCCGCTGTGCCGTCCGACGGCGTTTGATGGGTGAATTTAGCGGGGAGCACTACAAGTTCCGTCCCGTAAGGCGTCTCCAATCCATCGATGAGGCGGGCGAATCGTTCTTGTGAGTTCCTAGTTTGCGGCAGGATGTCGTAAAGCATCTCTATTGAGAAGCTGGAAGTTTCGAAGACCTATAGTGTTTGAAGGGTGCCTCGAATTGTGCGGGATAGCCGGATTTACACATAAAAACTCGAAGCCGTCACAAGAAAGGACCCTGGACATGGTGGCAACTCTCTTCCACCGGGGTCCTGATCAGCAGGGTATTTTCTCCTCGAATCTGTTTTCCTTTGGTGCTACCCGCCTGAAAATCATCGATCTTGAATTCGGAAATCAGCCCATTCTTGAGAATAACGGGGAATGTGGAATCGTGTTCAATGGAGAAATCTATAATCATCTCGAATTGAGGGTGGAACTTGAGAAATTAGGGCACCAGTTTACCTCGCACTCGGATACGGAGACCGTACTGAAGGCATTTGTGCAATGGGATACGGAGTGTTTTGCACGCCTCCGGGGTATGTTTGCCTTCGCAGTGTGGAATGTGCCTCAGAAACGCGTTGTTCTGGCGCGCGATCGATTGGGGATCAAACCGCTATATTTTTCACAGAGGGGCGAGGATTTATATTTTGGGTCTGAACTTAAAGCCATCCTTATCCATCCCGAAATCGAGCGAACCCTGAGTCGTGAAGCGCTCGGTTGTTACCTCTCACTAAATTACATCCCATGTCCTTGGACGCTCATCGACGGCATTCGAAAAGTTCCGCCGGGCACTTGGCTTGAGTGGAGAAACGGAGAGACTACAACCAAGAGCTACTGGCAACTGCCGTACGGCAAAATCCGTGAGATATCGCTGGAAGATGCCAAGGAACAACTAAACACACTTCTGGCGGAATCCATTCGAGAACATCTGCTTTCCGATGTGCCGCTAGGCGTCTGGTTAAGCGGTGGAATCGATTCCACTTCGATTTTGCACTACGCCGCGGCGGCAAATTCCTCCCGATTGAAATCGTTTTCAATTTCGTTCAAGGGACGCAGCTTCGATGAATCGTCCTACATTCAGAGGGTCGTACAAGAATATGGCACGGACCACGACGAACTGGATTTGAATCCCAGCGTTGATCTGAGAGGAGCAATTGAAGAGTTCGCTTATTATTCCGATGAACCGAGCGCAGATGCCGGTGCGTTGCCGGTCTGGTTTTTAGCGAAACTTTGTAAGAGGAAAACGACGGTAGCCCTGAGTGGTGAAGGTGCGGACGAGCTCTTTGGCGGATATCTGACCTATCGTGCCAACCGAATTGCTCGGCACCTTCGGAGACTTCCGCGCGCGGCAGTATCAATGGGCCTCTCCGTAATGCGACACTGGCCAGTTTCCGACGAAAAGATCGGATTCGACTATAAAGTGAAGCGCCTACTCGACGGATCTCTCATGTCGCCTGAGCGGGCACACGTTTATTGGAATGGAACATTTGCAGACGAGGAGATGAGCACGCTTCTGTATGAACCGCTGCCAAGGACTCTCGACCAGATTCTCAGTCAGCTAGCAAATCTAACCACAGTCGATGATGATCTGGCCCCATTCCTTTGGCTGGACCAGAAATACTATCTTGCAGACGACATCCTGACGAAAAGCGACCGCATGAGTATGGCTCATTCCGTGGAAGTCCGGCCGCCATTCCTGGATCATCGGATCGTCGAATTCGCCGCAGCTCTGCCTGCCAAGCTCAAGATCCGAGGCTCACAGCAAAAGGTTGTTTTGAGGGAATTGATGAAAGACAAGCTGTCCCCCGCGATCCTCAATCGAAAAAAGATCGGTTTTGATATCCCGGCGCACCAATGGCTTCGTGGGCCGCTTCGCGGATTGCTTGAAGACTCTTTGCAATTGGGGTTATCAGAGTACGGACAACTCTTCCGTCGAGATGGCATCGAACTACTTAAGAAACGTCACTTTCAACGGGAAGCTAACGTTGGCTATCACCTCTGGGGTCTGCTCATACTGTTCTTGTGGATGAAAAGATGGCAAGTCAAGATTTAGCTGCCTGCTGAGAAATGAACGATCTCTTCAATCGCCGTTGGTTTTTGCTTCTCCTCGTTTTCCTATTCGCAACCGCGATCTATGTCGGTTGTGTGCTCTCGCCACCCTCTCTTATGGATGATGTTGATGCCGTGCAGGCGCAAATCGCCAGAACGATGCTGGCGAGCGGCGATTGGGTGACGGCGCGACTGGATGGGGTCCTCTACCTGGAAAAGGCTCCATTAATTTATTGGTTGATGGCAATCTTCTACAAGATTTTTGGCGTGGCGGATCGGGTCGCTCGGCTACCGGTGGCACTCGCCTCGATCGCTCTCGCGATCCTGTCATCCGTTTTCGGCATGTGGGCTTTTGGAAAACGAGCGGGTTTTTGTGCAGGGTTGTGCATGTCCACGTGTGTTGGATTATTTCTCTTCACGCGCATCCAGATCCCCGATGTTATGCTCACATTCACCATCACTCTTGCCCTGTGGGCGTTATTGCGCGCTCTGGATGAGGAGGAAAAACGGCCGCGACTCTGGGCGGCCATTCTTGCAGCAAGTCTGGGCTCAGGGCTTTTGCTCAAAAGTCTGGTTGGCATTGTATTTCCGATCGCGGCGGCTCTGATCTATCTTTACGTTTCGAAACAACTGTTTTCCCGCAGAACCTGGCAGCGGCTGCGGCCCATGAGTGGTTTTCTGATCGTATTACTTATCGCCGCCCCTTGGCATGTGTTGGCCACGCTGCGGAATCCTCCCTATTTTGCCTGGACCCTGAAGAGCGGTCCTGGCTTGTACCACGGATTTTTGTGGTTCTATTTTGTGAATGAACAACTGCTACGGTTTCTCAACCTAAGATATCCGCGTGATTACAACACGGTTCCACGGCTGTACTTCTGGCTGTTCCACCTCCTTTGGCTCTTTCCTTGGAGTGTGTACTTGACAGCGATCAAACAGCTATCATTTAAACCTGTGGATCGTGCAGGACAAACCAGACTTCTGGCGCTCTGCTGGACGGGGTTCATTCTCGTCTTCTTCACTTTTTCAACGACTCAGGAATATTACTCGATGCCATGCTATCCGGCCTTAGCGCTTCTGCTTGGCTCAGCAATGGCTGCGGAAGGCAAGTGGATCCATCGAGGAACACGTGTTTTGGGAGGACTCGCCGCACTCGCTGCGCTCGCGGCTATCGGCATTGCCGTTGCAGTGCGCAATCTGCCCACTCCGGGAGATATTTCCTCTGCGCTATCGCAGCATCCTTCGGCTTACACCCTGTCGCTTGGTCACATGCTGGACCTTACGTTTGATTCCTTTGCCTATCTTAGGCTGCCGTTGTGCGTCGCAGGGGCTGCTTTTTTGATGGGAGCCGTGGGTAACCTGCGCTGGTCCGGTCTCCGTGCCTTTTTGACGTCCGCCCTGATGATGGTTCTGTTCTTTCACGCAGCCCGGCTGGCGCTCGTAGTCTTCGATCCTTACCTTTCTTCGCGACCGCTCGCGAACGCGTTCCTTTCCGCGCCTCCGGGAAAGCTCATCGTCGATCATCATTACTACACATTCTCGTCCGTTATTTTCTACACGAATCAGGACCCTTTCCTTCTGAACGGCAAGTTCAACAATTTGGAATATGGTGCGGCCGCACCAGGCGCTCCCGCAGTGTTTCTGAACGATTCGGAATTTAAAGCCTTGTGGACAAGCGGGAATAGATATTATTTGGTAGCATCCCAGAAGGGGGTAGATCGCGTCAAACATTTTGTCGACGGGGAGCAGTTTGAGACCGTTTCAACCAGCGGAGGAAAATTTCTGTTGACCAACGTAGCCTCGAAGAGTCCTTCCAGCACTACGCTGACTGTACCCGTCCAACCCGTCGCGTCCTCATTCCCGGCCTCGTCAGTAGGAACCAATGTTCCTGACTGACGCCTTGCGGAACCCTGCCGCAAATTCTCGTCGCGGCACCCTGCGGAAGACAGGTTCTCTGGTTCTGCGGCTGGCCATCGGTGTAGGAATCCTTGTTTATCTTGCGAAATCGGGCCAGATTAATTTGTCCTCCCTGATCCGGCTTTTTCATGTGTGGCCAATAACCGTGGTTGCGGTCGGATTCTTGCTCCTGGACATTTTCATGATGTCCATTCGAGCGTCCCTGTTGTTCCGTAATGCGCGGCTGTCTCTCTCTCTGGGCAATTCCATACAACTAAACCTGATCGGGTTTCTTTTCTCCGCGTTTCTCCCCGGGGCAGCCGGAGGAGATATTGCCAAACTTGTGTACGCAACCCGTGGAAATCACGGGAGGCGTGCAGAGGTCGCAACAGTTCTGATTTTGGATCGCCTCGTCGGATTATTTTCACTCGTTCTGCTCCCTCTTTTGTTTGCCCCTTTCTTTTCCGATCTACTGCGCTCGGTTTCCGTGCTCAGGCGCCTTCTGTATCTCGATGCCCTGCTGGCAGGATTGATGCTTGTCGGTACGGCATTGGTCATGTTTTTTGTGCCCACACGTTCCTGGGTAGTCTGGCTACTAGGCAGATGGCCGGGAATCAAGAGCCTTGCTCTTCGTGTGCTGGACGCGATGGCAGTGCACGGCAAGGCTCAAGGCACGTTGTTCTTCGCACTCCTTCTTTCTCTTCTGGCGAATCTAGCGCTCATCCTGGTAACGGCCTCGGGTCTATATGTCGTCAATCCCGGTTCCTTCTCAATGCGACTCGCGCTGGTTGCGCCGATCGGCCATTTGGTGAATAGTCTGCCTTTAACTCCCGGGGGAATCGGTGTTGGAGAAACGGCATTTAATACTCTATTTAAATTGACAGGAATGAGCGGCGGAGCGGAAGCCTTACTCTGCCTCCGTTTATGGAATATTCTTGTAGGTTCAATTGGCCTTGTTGTTTACCTACTTGGGATGCGTCGCGCCGTGTATCCTTATGAAGACGTGTCTGAGGAAGCGGGAGCCGCCTATGTTGCGGCAGAATCGGCAAATTGAATTGAAACGAAAGAGCTTGCCAATCCCTCAAATAGAAGTGAGTCTGGCTAAATGGATTTCTGGAGCACCGGAACCTAATTTGCTCTCACTGGGAATTAAGTTCGAAACCGAAGTGAAGCGGCCTGAAATGGCGGATAGAGCGTTTTTGGAAGGTGAGTTATGAAAATAGTTGTTCTCGGTGGGGATGGATACTGTGGCTGGGCGACTGCGCTTTATCTTTCGGCGAAAGGACACTCTGTTGCAATTGTGGATAACTTCATACGCCGCCAGTGGGATCACGAACTGGGCGCGCAAACGCTAACGCCCATCCTCCCTCTGAGTGACCGTTTAAGGACCTGGACTCGCCTGACAGGGAAAGCCATCGAGCTTTTTGTCGGAGATGTAACGGACTACGATTTTTTGCTCTCCACGGGCAAACAGTTTGAGCCGGAGGCTATCATCCATTTTGCGGAACAGCGATCGGCTCCCTATTCAATGATCGACCGAAAGCACGCTGTATTCACGCAAGTGAACAATGTTGTCGGGACTTTGAATGTGCTGTTCGCGATTCGGGAGGTGCAACCGGACTGCCACTTGATCAAGCTGGGCACGATGGGGGAATACGGGACGCCAAACATTGATATCGAAGAAGGATACATCCGTATCGAACACAACGGCCGGAGCGATCTCTTACCGTTCCCCAAACAACCCGGTTCTTTCTATCATCTCTCCAAGGTGCACGACAGCCACAACATGATGTTTGCCTGCAACGTCTGGGGAATTCGCGCAACAGATCTGAATCAGGGCGTCGTCTATGGCACCATGACCGACGAAATAGGCTTGGACGAAGCCTTGATCAATCGTCTGGATTACGACGAAGTGTTTGGCACGGTTCTGAACCGCTTTTGCGTGCAGGCGGCCATCGGCCAGCCATTAACCGTCTACGGAAAGGGCGGCCAGACCCGAGGATTTCTGGATATCCGAGACACCGTTCGGTGCATTGAACTGGCCTGTCTGAATCCTGCGGCCAGGGGCGAATGTCGAGTGTATAACCAATTTACCGAACAATTCTCCGTTCTCGATCTCGCAAAGAATGTGCAGGAAGCGGGGAAGGATCTTGGGATGAAGGTGGAAATCGATCACATTCCAGATCCGCGTGTCGAGGCCGAACACCATTATTACAACGCGAAGCACTCCAAGCTTCTTGATCTGGGCCTGCAACCTCACTTTCTCTCGGAATCTCTTCTCGATTCACTGATGAATATCGCCCTAAAGTATCGCGACCGTGTCGATCCCACGATCATGCTCCCGCAAGTGAATTGGCGTGAACCACGTAATGAGCGCCGGCTGCAAGCAAACGTCGCCACCGGAATTTCTGTGAGCGCGGCGCAGGCGGGTGAGTCCCGCGTGGCGTCCGGTAAAGGAAGGAACCGCTGAAACCTACACCAGACGGTTCACCCGCACCGCAGCGAGAGTGATTGTGGGTGTTGTGTCCTAGGAATCGCTCTTGGTGCCGGAATCCGGAACCAAAGTATCTGTGGTCGAAACAAATTGGCCGTCTCGGAGCTTGTAGTCAACGCCACGCCACTGGATGGACGTTCGTGTGAAACTTACCAGCCAGATTAAGAACGCCATGGCATCCCAAACCGGAATTAACGGCATTTTCCCCCAAAGTCCTGCCTGTCTTAGGCCTTGGATTCCGATGAGCCATGTTATCGCGACGCGAAAGACTAGATACGAACCCCAGTAGGCCGCGGCAACGCCTAACGTGGGGTGGACCAAAACGGCGAGCGTTGTCCAGGGCAGACCCCAGGTAAAAAGCAGGCCAAAGTGCCCCCAGGGCCGCATGGCTCTCATCACGGTCATCCACCGTACGCGCTTCGCCAGAAACTCACTCACTCCCTTGAAATCAGGAACCGTTTCCACCACGTACGGCAATAGCTTTACCTCAACTCCTTGTTCGGCAATCAGGCGCCCAAAGAGCAGATCGTCTGCTGGTCGGTTTTCCAACACCTGAAAACCCCCGAAGCCGGAGACGCGCTGCTTCGTCGACACCATTGTTGGCCCAAGGGCGAAATGTACGCCGTCAAGCTGCCATGCAACCAGTACGCCTGCGTAAAAGTCCGAAATCATCCCAATTGTCTGAATTTTATCGATGAATGATTTTTCCCGCGGTGATACGTAAAAACAAGTCACTCCTCCGACATGGGAATCGCGCAACGGCTCAACCACTCTTCGCAGATATCCGGGATCTACGCGCACGTCGGAGTCGTTGATGACAAGGTACTCGTATCGGGCTTCGCGTTCCATCAGTCGCAATTTCGCGACCTTGTCGTTGATGACGGTGTGGCCAGCGCTGTAGAGCAGCCGGATCTTTCGCTCCGGGAAGTCCTGCATCAATTTCTGGATTACCGGCACCGAGGGATCGGTCTGGTCTGTCACGCAGAAAATGAGCTCGTACTCGGGATAGTCCTGGCGACAGAAGCTAGCAAAGTTTTCATAAGCGTCAGGATCTAAACCGCGAACCGGTTTGAGATTGCTTAACGGAGGAGTGAAATCGATATTTCTTATGAATTCATTTCTTGACTGCCAGAAATATCGGCTGGAACTGTAGATTGCCAAAAGGTAGAAGATAAAGGGAATCGCCGCCGCGAAAAGGATAATGTACTCTAAGACCTTTGAGGGCACGGCGCCTCATTCCTGATTCTAGTGCGGCCAGTGGGAATTGAATCTGAACTCTGCCATACAGCAGAACAGCAGGCGAACTGCCCTTATCCTAAATTCCGGCTCCGCCCTAAGATTCTATCCTGATCTCGAACATTCACGAATGCCACCGGCCTTCTTTACCAGGAATCTGACATCCCGGATACTAGCACATGCGATCGTGACACTTCGCGGAAAGGTCCATCAGAGTAGAAGGGCACTGCTTTTCGTCGGACTTGAATTTCGCTCGATCTTCTGGAGGATTTTGCAAATCTATGGGACGTTTTGGTGTGCTGGTTTTGTACAATTCTGAATTCTTCAATGAAGTAGACACGTGACGCATACTCGCAGACTCCAACTGAAAACGATTCCCTTGATTGTGATCAGCATCATTTTGGGACCCCTTGGAAACGTATTTCTTGGCAAGGCCATGAAAAGCGTCGGGCCGCTCCCTTTGGAGAGAATTCTTGATCTCGTCCCAATCGCTTCTAGGGTACTGATGTCCAGTTATATCTGGTTGGGCGTTGCCTGCTTACTAGGCTTTTTTGTCGTTCACATGCTGTTGCTGACCTGGGCAGATTACAGTTATGTGCAACCTGCTACGTCCCTGTCCTACGTTTCGGTCACCATGCTGAGTTACTTTATTCTTGGAGAGGCGATCTCCCCGTTACGCTGGCTTGGTGTCAGTGTGATCTGTTTGGGTGTTTTTGTTGTAGGTCGGACCTCGCCAAGCACAACAGGACTACCTAAACGTGCGTGAAGCGGTCCTCTTCTTTTTCATTGTCGTAGCGGGAACAGCAGGAGAACTATGCGTAAGTCGTGCTATGAAGGGTATCGGAGAAGTCCACGACTTTAGTCCCAAATCTATTCTGAGTTTCGTTCTGCAATCTTTACGGTTGCCGTGGATGTGGCTGGGAATCGCACTGATGAGCTTGGGATTCTTCTCCCTTCTCACTATTCTCTCATTTCAGGAAGTAAGTTTTGTGGTGCCGGTCAGTGCCCTGAGCTATGCCGCCGGAGCCTTTGGAGCAAAAGCTTTCTTGGGTGAAAGCGTCAGTCGAAATCGGTGGATCGGAATCGCCGTCGTCTGCCTTGGTGTCACCCTCGTCTGGTGGAGCAGCAGGTAGCAGTTCGCCACTTTCAGCACTCCCCAGAACGGTTTTGCTCGCTTGGCTTACGGCTCTGGCCTACGTGTTGATCATTGGAACTGATTCATGATCCGCGTGCGCATCTGCTACTCTAGTCGTCGCCTTCCTCTTCATCCAATCCCTCTTCGTCACCTTCTTCGCTCTCTAAGTCGTCGTTCTCGGTGTCCACTTCTTCGTCTTCTTCCGGGAGTCTCTCGGCTTCTGGCTCGTGCACATCCCTCGCATTTACGTTCCTTCCGTTTTCACATTCCGTAGAACCGCATCGTAGGGGTCGCGTGTGTCTACCAGTTTATGAAATACCGAATCCGAAATCACAGCGGGGAATGTGATCGCCGTACATCAAGAGCATCGACAGAAAATCATCGTCGGTCTTCGTACTTGGTGTCGACCTAACTGGCCGACCACTCCAGTTGCACGGTCTTGGAGAACTTCTTCCCGCAACTCTGACAGATCGCTTCGTAGGAGCTTTCGTCGTCGTTCCAGCGAGCCACTTCAGGTGGATTGTCAGTGCCGCAGAAGGGGCATTCTAAGAGTCGTTCCTGAGTTTCCATCGGGCACCTCCACAATTTAGATGATGAGGAGGCCGGAATGGCTAATGTCACTCCACGTTGATTGATTCGTTGAGGAGGCTTAGTTGGCTGAAGATGAAGGACTCGCCGGGTTTTGTTGCGCCTAGCGCCGCTACTCGTGCTTTTGCTCCCTCAAGAGTCGGGAGGGATGCGAGACGAACTTCCTGCCCGCTCTTGGCGACTCGGAATACGTCGAAGAGTAGAATCGCGTTTGATTTTCTGCCCCGCTGGCGATGAGTCTGTCTGTGCGTCATCAATAGTCTGATGCGGGGACAACTAAAGCTGCTACAATCTCGATGGCCTGAGCGACGTCTCGCAGTTGAGGTCGGGGACTTTCTGGCATACATCTGGCCTACGCAGCGGCGAATCTGTAGAATTTCTAGAATCTATAGCCATTACAATCTGTAAGTTACAGACTTTAAAGGGCACTTAAGCGTCTAGAATGAACACTTACGAAAAACACAGGGGGAGGGTCGGCTACCGTTAACTAGCGATCCGATGAGAGCGCAATGACTGTTCTGCGCGGATCTCCGCACAGCATTGCGTTGAATCACGTGCGGGCGTCAGTATCCCAGCTTCTTGTCGACAACATTCAGCAACGAGTCGCCGTTGCGGAGACGTTCAAACTGGGTGATGAACAACTGCATGGCTTGCTCCAGCCAATCCGGCGTGTTGTCGGCGCAGTGGGGAGAGAGCAGGACGTTCTCCAGCTCGTAGAACGGGTGACTTGCGGGTAACGGCTCTTGATCGAAGACGTCCAGCGCCGCGCCTTTGATTCGGCCAGTGGAGAGCGCCGCGACCAGCGATTGCTCGTCGATCACCGGGCCTCGGCCGACGTTGATCACCACCGCTGTAGGCTTCATGGCGGCGAACTCTCGGGCGCCGATCATTCCCCGCGTCTCCGAAGTCAGCGGCGTGGATATGACGACGTAGTCGCAGCGCGAAAGCATCTCGATGCGGCGCTCGGGAGTAAAGATTTGTTGCACCATCGGGTCGGCGCTGGATCCCGGTGCATGCCTCTTCATCGCCAGCACGGTCATGCCCATCGCCGTCACTCGTGCCGCGACCGCGCGGCCGATGTCTCCGTATCCGACGATGCCAACCGTTTGCCTCGCTATGGGTAGCACGTCGAACGGCTCCCATACGCCCGCGGCTTGATTGCGGATCAGGCGCCGAAAGTCTTTGGCGAAATATAAGATGGCGGCAAGCACAAATTCGCCCAGCGATGGACTAAACACACCGATTCCGTTGGTCAGCGGCACTGCGCTGTCCAGCAGTTCCGGGAACAGCGTGCGCTCCAGGCCGACGGAGCGCGAATGCACCCAGCGCAGATTGGGGCACATGGCGAAGACCTGCCTGAACAGCGGAAGCGCGCCGGACCAGTTGAAGAGCACGCTCGCGCGAGCGGCTGCCGGTTCAAAAATTTTGGCGGAATTTCCAGCGATCGTTTCGACGCCAGGCAGCGCCCGTCGCAGCATGGCAAGCTGCGAAGCACCCACATCGCCGAGCACCAGGATCGTGTCATTTTTCGTCGACTTTGGATCACTAGCGAGAGTCATTTCACCATTCCTGGAACAGGATATGCGCGGAAGGGCGATTTAGAAAAACCAAACCAGCCTTCTGGCGCTTAGAATTTGACACAGTTGAGCGAACGACTTCAAACTTCTACCCGTTCGGAAATCGCATG
Organism: uncultured Acidobacteriota bacterium; assembly: GCA_963832615.1. Classification (GTDB taxonomy): domain Bacteria; phylum Acidobacteriota; class Terriglobia; order Acidiferrales; family UBA7541; genus Acidiferrum. The sequence goes on along the minus strand of CAWHVA010000008.1, from coordinate 222,214 downwards.
CGCTCAGTCCGTGGCTTGCGGAAGGAATTCTATGCCATCAAAAGACCCCAAGTCGTTGAGAAGTTATCGCTGGTACGGTCCGGACGATCTCCGCTCGTTCGGGCACCGTTCGCGCGCTGCCTCGATGGGTTGTACGCAGGCGGATTACGCGGGGAAACCTGTGATCGCGATCATCAACACGTGGAGTGACATCAATCCCTGTCATAGCCATCTTCGCCAGCGCGCGGAAGACGTTAAGAAGGGCATATGGCAAACCGGCGGATTCCCGGTAGAGATGCCCGCATTCACTCTCGGAGAAACTTTTCAGAAGCCGACCACGATGATGTATCGCAACCTCCTTGCGATGGAGACCGAGGAGTTGTTGCGCTCCTATCCGGCGGACGGCTGCGTGCTCCTGGGTGGTTGCGACAAGACCACCCCGGCCCTCTTGATGGGCGCCATCAGCATGAATCTCCCCGCGATCTACGTTCCCGCCGGACCGATGCTTCGCGGTAATTGGCGAGGTGAGACCCTGGGCAGCGGATCCGACGTCATGAAATATTGGGCGGAACGTCGCGCCGGCAACATCGATCAACAAGCATGGACGCAAATCGAAGACGGCATCGCCCGATCGGCCGGAACGTGCATGACCATGGGCACCGCCTCCACCATGACTAGTCTGACCGAAGTGTTGGGATTCACTCTGCCCGGCGCGAGTTCCATACCCGCCGTTGATTCCAACCACCCCAAAATGGCCAATTGTTCCGGGCGGCGCATCGTGGAAATGGTTTGGGAAGACCTCAAGCCACGCGACATTTTGTCGGACGCGTCCTTTAACAATGCGATTGCAGCGACCTTCGGGCTAGGAGGTTCGACGAATGCCGTGATTCACCTTGTGGCCTTGGCAGGACGCGCGGGAATCAACCTCGCGCTCGACCGCTTTGACCAATTCTCCAGAAAGACGCCGATGCTGGCGAATGTTCGTCCGAGCGGAAAGTACCTGATGGAAGACTTTTACTATGCTGGCGGGTTACCGGCGCTATTGAAAGCCATGGCTCCGCACCTGGATCTAAGTTGCTCGACCATCACAGGCAAGACCCTCGGAGAAAACATCGCCAACGCTGAAATATTCAACAAGGACGTTATCCGCAGTACCGATGATCCGGTGCTTCAATCCGGAGGATTAGCGATTCTTTATGGCAACTTGGCTCCTCGAGGGGCCGTGATCAAAGCTTCGGCCGCTGAAACCAGGCTTCTCAAGCACGCGGGTCGCGCAATTGTCTTCGATAGCTACAACGAAATGAATGCGCGCATCGATGACCCGGCCCTCGATGTCGACGCGAACAGTGTGCTGGTCTTGCGGAACGCTGGTCCAAAGGGCGCGCCGGGAATGCCGGAATGGGGAAATCTTCCTATCCCACAAAAGTTGCTCAAAGCAGGTGTCCGGGACATGGTCCGCGTCTCGGATGCGAGAATGAGCGGTACAAATTACGGTGCTTGTGTCCTGCATGTCTCGCCAGAGTGCTTCGTCGGAGGTCCACTCGCGTTGCTGAAAGAGGGAGATGTAATCGAACTCGATGTCGCCGCGCGTCAGCTCAACATGCGCGTGAACGACGATGAGCTTGCGGCTCGTCGCGCCGCTTGGCACCCGAGAGACGGTATTTATCCACGAGGATATGGAAAATTATTTATGGAGCACATCAAGCAGGCCGACGAAGGATGCGATTTCGATTTCCTGGAAGGCACCGCGCCTATCCCTGAACCTGAGATTCACTGAATTTCAATGGAGAAACGCGCCGGCGTCCCACTCCGACGGCCAGCATCAGAATGCCCGAAAGGCACAGGCTTCCCACCAGGTAGAGCAGTCCGGCGCGGAACGAATGGGTCCGATGGACGAGATAGCCCATCACCAAAGGGCCTACGAAGCCGCCGAGATTTCCCAGCGAATTAATTAATCCGATGGACGCCGCGGCAGCCGACTCCGTCAGGAAAGCCGTCGGAACCGCCCAGAAGCACGGATGAAACGAGAAATAGCAGCCTCCTACTGCGGTGAACAAAATCACCGCGGCGGTCATGTTCGACGATCCGAAAACCACCGCCAGAAGCAGACTTATTCCGCAAAGAAAAATCGCGAGTCCAGCGTGCCAGCGCCGCTCTTGTTCCCGGTCCGAATGCCAGCTGTTCACCTGTTGCAATACAAAGCCCGCCAGATACGGAAGGGCCGCAAACAAGCTGACGCGAATATCGCTTTGCCCGGAAAGCCGCTTCAGAATCGTCGGAAGCCAAAACGCGATCCCGTACCCTCCAGTAGTCGCGCAGAAGTAGCAGCACGTCAGCAGGATGACGTCGCGCTGCACGAGCGCTTGCCAAATCGTGTACGAACGGATCTTCTGCTTTGCGTGTTTTTCCTGATCGAGGACGTCACTGATCCAGTTGCGCTCATCGTCTGGCAGCCATTTGGCTTGGCGCGGCCAGTCCGTCAGGTAAAAAAGCGTGACAACGCCAAATACGACTGCGGGAATTCCCTCCAATATGAATAGCCATCGCCACCCCCGTAGACCCCACCACGAAATCCCCAGAAGCAAACCGGCGAGTGGGGACCCGATGACATACGAAAGTGGACTCGCAGCGTAAAAGCTTGCCACCGACTTCGCGCGATCCGCAGCTCTAAACCAGTGAGAGATATAGACGATAACCGCTGGGAAGAAGCCGGCCTCCGCGGCGCCCACAAGAAAACGAACCACGTAGAAATCCCGGGACGTGCGAATGAAGGCCATCAGCACAGTCAGGATTCCCCAGGAAATCATGATCCGTGCGATCCACCGCCGCGCGCTCCAACGCTCAGCAATCAGCGCGCCCGGAATTTCGAGGACCAGGTATCCGATGAAGAACATTCCGGCCCCGAGACCAACCACTCGGTCGTCGAAGCCCAGATCCGCGGGCATCTGCAACGCTGCGGCGCCCACGTTCATGCGATCCAAGAATGCGATGATGTAAAGCAGGAAGAGAAAAGGAAGAATGCGCCACGCAATTCGTTTTCGCGCGCTCTGAACAACCGCCGGATCGACCGCCATGACGGCCATCTTTCCTCGATTCGCCAACGATTTGAGAGACTAGCAGAGTTATCGCGCCGCTATTTGTTTTTCTGTTGAAGAGGAATTCGCTGCGAGGACTATTGCATCCAGCTCAGAAGAGGCTCCCGGCACCTTGTATGGTCAGCTTTGTTCCACCCTTGAAGGGAATCGTGAGTATTTGTGCAGAAGCGTCGAAAGTGTAATCGGCCCCTTTCCGGAGTTTTGCTCCATTCTCTATCACTTGCTTGGCCGTCGTCAGTCGAACGGTATGCCGGTTTTCTTGGAGACTTCGCGCAAATCGTTCACAACGGGCAAAACGAGCGGCACGCCGTTTTTACGCCGGATAGCTTCCGCTTCGCGCTCAGGGTCTCCAGGGATTAACGGACCGCTGGTACCGGGAGCCGGCTTCGTGGCGCGAAAAACTCGGATGTAGTCATCGACTTGCGACTTAAATGAATCGGCGTCAATGAATCCGTCGATCCGCATGGCGCCAAAGAAATGTCCGATTCCTTTGCCAACGCTTCGAGTCGGAATGGTCTGCCGCAGAGCGAAGGGCGTGGCGAACGGCCCCCAATTAGCCCCACTCAACGCTCCACTCAAAAGGTCGACCATCATGGCTAACCCGTAGCCCTTGTGGCCGCCACGTTCGCGATCTGATCCCAGTGGCAAGAGCGCTCCGCCTGCGAGGACGTCGGCAGGTTCCGTCGTTACTCGCCCGAATTTATCGATTGCCCAACCAGCGGGAATTTTCTCTCCCCTCCGGAGGGCGATTTCGATTTTACCGTAGGCAGCCGTGCATGTGGCCATGTCGATCACGATGGGCGGTTCGTTCTTTCCCGGGAACGCGATGGCAATCGGGTTGGTACCCAGCATGCGTTCAATGCCCCACAACGGTGCGACAATCGCCGTAGAGTTCGTCATCGCCCACCCGATCATGTCGTGGGCGACGGCCTTGAGAACGTAGTAGCCGGCGATACCGAAATGATTGGTGTTCATGACAGCAACCCAACCAGATCCGGCCTTCTCCGCGATTTCGATGGCCATCTGATTCGCGCGTGGCCCAACCACTAAACCCAATCCGTTGTCGCCATCGACAGTCGCAGTACTCGGTGTCGATCTCATCACCTTGACTTGTGGTTTTGGATTAATCCGCCCTTCGCTGAGCAGGTCAACGTAGCTCCGCATGCGCGCTACGCCATGCGAGTCGATGCCCCGTAGGTCCGCGGCGGCGAGGACATCGGCGGCCTGCTCGGCATCGCTTTCGGGAACACGGAAATGCATGAACACGCGAGCGCAGAATTCGCGCAGCGCTTCAACAGGAAAGACCCTTTCCTCTAAGTTCGCCACGTATTAATGCCTCACTTGGCTCCGTTCAGATTTGGCATCCCACCACTTTGGACTTGGAATGAGATTGGTGAACGATCGCCTGTCCACAAGATTGATGCCCCGTCGACGCAAAATCGGCAGCATTCCGGGTCTCGCCAAAGTTAAGCATACATTCGCCGCAGGATGCTCCAGAATCCCTACGAGGGACGCTGGAAAGTCAGGTTTGCGCATTTGTACCGAACATGTACAATCCAAACTTCCGCGGCTACAATTGTCGAGGTCTCTCCGATCTTTGACTCTTTCCGCCCTCACGTGTACGCCACTGCTACCACTTGCGCTATCGTGTGCAGCATCGTCGGACTCGCGACGGCGGCGCTCCCGAAACTAGGAAAGATGGAATGAGCAACGTACCCATTCTGCGGCTGGGTTCGGTGAAGGATCCCCTCCATTTTCAAGCGCACCTGCGCTCACTCCGAGTCTCGATTCCTTGCGACACGGAACTTGCTCCCACAGCCGACTCTCCGTTTTTCCTTCCCCTGCATCGCGACGGAATCAAGATCGGGAATCGCATCGCCATCAATCCCATGGAAGGGTGGGACGGAACGCCCGACGGCAAGCCAAGCGAGCTCACTTTCCGTCGTTGGCAAAAATTTGGAGCCAGTGGCGCCAAGCTCATTTGGGGCGGAGAAGCAATAGCGGTCTCCGCGTGCGCTCGCGCGAATCCGAGCCAATTGGTGATGGCGCCACACACGCGCGAAAATATCGCACGATTGCGCGCCGTGTTGATTGAGGAACACCGCAACACAATGAGCTCGGACGACGGACTGCTCCTCGGACTACAGCTGACGCACTCGGGTCGTTATTGCCGCCCGCACGTTCACGATCGGATGGAGCCCCGCATTCTGTATCACCACCCGATCCTGGATCGACGCTTAAACTTGCCGAACGATTACCCGGTCCTGTCGGATGCCGAAATCGAAACTATCGTCGAGAATTTTCACACCGCCGCCGGCGCAGCCTGGGAGTTGGGCTTCGATTTCGTGGACATCAAGCATTGCCACGGCTATCTCGGCCACGAATTCTTGAGCGCCCACACGCGTCAGGGTAAGTACGGGGGAAGTTTTGAAAATCGCACCCGCTTCCTCCGTGAGATCGTGGAAGGCATCCGCGCAAATGCGCCTGGCTTAAGGATTGGCGTGCGGCTTTCGGCGTTCGATACCGTTCCCTTCCGGCCGGACCCCGCGCGATCGTCGAACGGAAAGCGCGGCCCCGGAATTCCCGACGACTACGAACACTTGATTCCCTTTAAATGGGGATTCGGTGTCGACCCGCAAGATCCGACACAGGCGGACTTGACGGAACCGATTCGTTTTCTGTCGTTGCTCGAAGAACTGCAGATTCCGCTGGTGAACTTGACGGCAGGAAGCCCTTACTACAATCCGCATATCCAGCGGCCGGCGTTGTTTCCGCCTTCGGATGGATACTTGCCTCCGCACGATCCGCTGATCGAAGTGGGCCTACAGCTCAACGTCGCTCGACAACTGAAGCGACTGTTTCCCAATCTGATCATAGTGGGCACAGCCTATAGCTATCTGCAGGATTTTCTACCCTACGTGGCTCAAGCCGCATTGCGCGAAGGGTGGGTCGACGCCGTGGGCTTGGGGCGCATGACTTTGACCTATCCCGAAATACTTTTGGACGCCGCGCAAAAACGTCCCCTGCAGCACAAACGAATTTGCCGCACATTCAGCGACTGCACCACTGCCCCGCGAAACGGCTTGCCATCCGGATGCTATCCGCTCGATAGCTACTATAAACACTCTGAAATGATGGCGCAGTTGTTTGCCGCGAAAGCGAAGCGATGAAAATCGAGACGCTGCTGGAACGCAAGATACCGAAGCGCAAGGTCCGCGGCATTGCGGCTGCGCTCTTGCCGTTTGAAGCGGAAGGTCGCGTGGCCGAGCAGGCCTTCGCGCTGCACTTGCAAGCTACGCAGCGTGCGGGATTGATGAACGCCGTGAACATGGATACCGGCTACGTAAATTACTTGACCGATGCGGAGAAGATGAATGTGCTGCGATGGACACGTGCTGCCCTCGGCAAAGATGTGCCGTTCGTAGCCGGAGCGTACATCGAGAACGAAGACGGCGACGTCGTCTCTCTCTACCGTCGCCAGATGGATCAAATCGTAGGTTACGGCGGCACCCCGATCTTGTTCCAAAGCAGCCGGCTCCACGCGAAATCATCCAGGGAAAAAGCGGCGGTCTATCGGAGAGCTTGCAATGGATACCCGGAAGTGCTGGCTTTCGAGTTGGGTCAGATGTTCGCCCCCAATGGCGAGATCTTCGATCAGGAAACGGTCCAGCATCTAATGGACATTCCCGAGATCAAAGGAATGAAGCATTCTTCGCTGGATCGCCTGGTGGAACTCGAGCGTCTCGCGCTGCGAGACGCGCATCGTCCAGATTTTGTGATTTACACCGGAAACGACTTAGGCATCGACATGATCGAGTACGGATCGGACTATTTGCTGGGCCTCGCGACACTGGCGCCCGAAAAATTTGCCGAACGCGACCGTCTCTGGCAAACCGGCGACCCTAACTACTACGCACTTTCCGACGCTCTGCAATATCTCGGCAACGTCGCCTTTCGCGAGCCAGTGCCGGCCTACAAACATTCCGCCGCCGTTTTCCTGAAGTCCGCCGGCCGAATCCCCACCGACCTGACACATCCCAAGAATCCCCGCCGTCCACTCTGGGAGTCGGAAATTTTGCGCGACTGTGCCCGCCGCCTAAGCGCTTAACCGCAATCACTCAGCGGTAAGCAGCGACAAATTCCTTATACGCAGCGTCCGTACTTTCGGCCGGGGCTTTACCCGACGAAATCAGCACCCGATAGCGAAACGTGACGCTTTCACCCGGTTCGAGCGTGAAGTTCAAGGCTGACTCTTTTCCGTTGGTGAAGATTTTGCGGCCCAAGGGATTGACCGCGAAAAGTCCATAACCTCGAGCGTGCCAATACGCAGGAAAATTCGTGTTCGAGGGATGATCGAAGATGCTGATCGTAACCACTTCGCCTTCCACTTGCGCGCTAAGGTTGCACCACTTTCCCCTGGTACCCCAGGCCGCGTCGCCGGTCTTTCCTTCACTCGTGAGATACACGCCATTTACGCCGGCATTGTCCAGTTTCGGCACGGTAGTCGGGCGGCCGCTGGCGTCTGTAAATACCTCAGGCTTATCCGAAGGCATCTCCAAAGGACGCGCCACGCGCATACCGAGCAACCCTTCCTTGTCGTCTTCGAAGACGACTTTTTCGCTCTGTGCGGTAAGCGTGGATATCCAGTCGATAATTCGGGTGTTGGTGTCGCCGCGGAAAACCAGACGCGTGCGCTCCTTGAGCAGAGTCTTCTGGTCCGCGGTGTTCCAATCGGCTTCGACTTCAAGCACCCCGCTGTCGGAACCTCCTTTCGCCGTCACGATTTTGCGGTGGTACACCGTCCCCATCTTGTGTTTGTCTTCCGGCTTGATGGCGTCGGAGTTGTTCCAGAAATCGATTCCGTTCACGCTGCCGTAGTTAAACCACAATCCCGCGTGGTGCGGATGATCGGTGCGTTCGCCCGGGCGCGGCTCCAGAGGGTAGCCGCGCGTCACCAGCGTGCCGCGCGCAGTTCGCAGTGGGTAGAGCACGGGCTTGTCCAGTGTCGTGGGCCAAATATACGAAGTGAATGGCTGACCGTTGATGAGAATATCGACGCGGCGCTGGTCCTCATGCACGACCAAGCGAATTCGTTCATCGGCAGAGTTCTGCCCCACTGCGACGCAACAAGCCAAAAGCATTGTGAATAACAACAGCGTGAAGCAAACACCGCCAATCGATGTGCGCATTCTCAGTAGACCTCCCGCGATTCCAGACCTTCGCGTGGTCAAGATCCGCCGCCACGCCAAGTGGACGTGCGATGATGCTAACAAAACGGGCCAATACTAGAGCAAATGGTGCGTTTTTACTGTTGAAACTTACTAAAGAAATCGTTCACAACGACTCACACGTGCGACTCACGCTAAACACGGCGTCTCGCCTGAGTCAAGACGCAACAGCTGGGCGGGGCAAGCCCCGCAACTACAACCCCCGCCCTCTCGGAGAGGGCGGCTACAGGGTGGCGTATGGAAACTTTCACTTTGGGCGCGACTGTTCCACCAGTTCGTTCGCAGGAACTCGGGAAGCATCCGGCAGTTTGACCGGAAATGCAGATTGTACGGCCGCCACGATTTGCGTTTTGATGCTTGCCTATTTCAGGGCGGCGACTCCGGCTTGTGCGCAGATCGCGTCGTTCGATGCGGCGTCTCCCGAAACGCCAATCGCACCTATGATCTGACCGTTCACGACAAGCGGAAAGCCGCCCTCGATGGCAATGGCACCCGGCAAAGACAAGGCGCGAAGACCTGGGCCGCCGCCCGCGACCATGTCCTGGAACGCTTTCGTGGGGCGCTTGAAGAGGGCGGATGTGCGCGCCTTGTCGATGGAAACGGTCGTGCTTCCAATCTGTGTGTTGTCCATTTTCTCGTAATAGACGAGGACGCCGCTGGGCTCGACGACGGCGACCGCCATGAACCAATTGTTTTTCCGAGCTTCTGCAAGTGCCGCGGCCGCGGCTTTCTTGGCGCTTTCCGCGCCGATTGGCGGGCCGTAGGGAAGCGGAGCCGGAGCGGACGTGGGCGGCGCGGGAGCCTGTCCGGACGCCGTGATCCAGCACAAGAGTGATACGAACGCAACCAGAAGCTTCAGCGATCTTAGCGACATAATTTCTCCTCCAGAGCAGCTATTCGTTCACAAGCAAGGCGGTTTGCGATGCACGCGCTAGTAGCCTTTCAACTTAATCACAAAATAGGTGAATTCATGGGCGTCGTCCAACAAGAGCTGATGCGGCGTCCTGGCAGGGATGCGGACAATATCCCCCGCGGCCAGTTTGCGTTGGATGCCGTCACGAATCGTGCCGTTGCGCTTTTCGTGCGGCTCGGTGATTTCCGCGCCTTCCAGCGTTCCGCCGACGATCAAAGCCGCGGAGCCCGACTCCACCACGAACACGTCGGCCTGATTTTCGTGCCATTCCGGGACACCGTCGGCCTCTCGCCGAGAAAGCATGTATAGGTCATTTGGGAAATCCGCCAGGCGGCGGAGACCAATATGGTGAGCGTTCGTGGCAGCGTCTTTGGTGATTTCCTGATTGATCTGCTTCAGCGAAGCAGGGGTCCAGAGTTCGAAACCTTCGGGAACAACTTCCTGAGCGGTGCCGGGCAACAGGGCCAAGGCCAGCAACAACAGCAAGCAGAGTTTTTTCATAATGTCCTCATTTTGGCGGTTCTTCCGTTCCGAATGGTTCGAATATTAATCGATTTCGCGATCGACTGAGTTTTTCGCTACCAGAAGTCACGGGGTGGTTGAAAAAGGGCTGTGCACGGCGTTCCTGGATTCGGGACACAAGACTTGCCATGCAGAGTGTCGGGTGAACGAATATCAATCGCTAATGAGCATCGCTAAATGGAGGATTCAAAAAACGCTTAATTGACGCGACTCGAAGTGAACCCTGCGCCAGCCCACGTTTTAGCTTTGTCCGATTTACGGACGAATTCAGTGAAGACTTTGGCGGCCAGGCAAACGCATAATCACCGGCGATATCTTATCCACAAATTTAAGGCTGGCGACACTACGACTTGGGTCCAACCCAATCTGGATCTTTCAAGTTCCAACCTCCACCGAGAGCTTTGTAGAGCTGCACGATGACGGTGCGTCGATTGAGTTCGGTCATGGCGAGAGCATTCTCTGCAGGGAACAATTGCTGCTGAGAGTCAAGAACTTCAAAATAGCTGGCTTTGCCCGCAACGTAGCGCTGTAGGGAAACCTTGACGGACTCCTGGTAGGCTTCCACGGCGCGAACCTGTTCGCTGCGAACCGCTTCATATTTCTGGCGAGAGACGAGGGCGTTGGATACGTCCTGGAAGGCGCTCAAAGCCGTTTGTTCGTACTGCAATTTCGACTGTTCCCAGAAAGCGACCGTCTGGCGCTTTTGGGCTCTGAGCGCTCCACCCTGGTACAGAGGGCCGCTAACGTTGCCAGCGATACTCCAAAGGTTTGTCCCCCCAGAGGATAGGTCGGAAAGCGGAGTACTCGCTTTGCCGAGCAAGGCGGTGAGGCCGATTTGGGGAAAAAATGCGGCTGTGGCAACGCCAATCTGGGCATTCGCTGCGCGCACCTGTTGCTCTGCGGCGAGCAGATCTGGGCGGCGCTCCAGCAATGCGGACGGCAATCCCGCGGGTACGTCAGGGGGAACGATCTGGTCGAGGAGTTTCGCGGTATGCGTTATCCCGTGAGGGTTCTGACCCAGCAATACGCTGATCTGGTTTTCTGTCAGCGCTATCTGTCGTTCGAGCTCTCCGATGCTGGAGGCAGCGGTAGCTTGTGCTGCTGCCGCCCGTGATGTGTCCAGTTTTGTAGCAACGCCGCCTTCGAGCCGCTGAGTAAAAAGTTGCAAGGTCTGGCCGAATGAATCGGTGGTTCGCTTGGCGATCTCCAGTTGAAGGTCTAAATCGAGAAGCTGGAAGTAGCCTTGGGCAACGTCGCTCACGAGAGAGAGCATGACGCCCCGCCGTGCTTCTTCCGTAGCCAGATATTGGGCTCTAGCAGATTCATTCAGGCGCCGGATACGGCCCCAGACGTCAGGTTCCCAAGCCGCACTAGCTACGGCTATCAATGCCCCCTTGCTCGACCCGCCGGAGGCATTAGGATCGATCGTGCCAAATTCATTTTTGCCGTCGCTCGCGTGTACTCCATAACCGGCGGCGGGGAAATATTGTGCTCGGGCTTGCGCGGCGATTTGCCGGGACTGCTCGATCCGCGTCACTGCGATGGCCAAGTCGTAGTTGTTGGCCAGCGCGGTCTGTACGAGAGTTTTCAGCTGCTCGTCCTTGAAAACGTCCCACCAAGGCAAATCGGCAATGGAGGCTTGCTGGGACGCGCCCTCAGCGCCGCGGAATTCGGCCGGAGCATTCACCTTAGGGCGCTGGTAATTCGGGCCGACCGCGCAGCCAGCGAGAAGCAACGTAAATGCACAGCCCAGGAAGAGTGAGAGGGAGGAATTGGCACGGTGTGCGGTGGTCTCCGCACGCCTGGCGATGACGGTAGACAGGATATGCCCCGAACGGCAGGCGTCCTTCTGAGTCGAAGTCGTGTTTGTCATGGCGTCGAGCGCCTCTTGACCTTGAGTTTGCCTAAGCTAGTCATCGCCGGCGGCAGTCCCATGCTCTGGAGTGGCTGTTAAGGGTATCTTGACCACGTGTTTTGCGCCGCCAAGCTTTTCAACGATGTAGAAGAGCGCGGGAATAATAAAGATGGCTATGCCGCTGGCAGCCGCCATGCCTCCGATGACCGCAGTACCCATCACTTGACGAGAAACGGAGCCAGAGCCGGATGCCCTCCAGAGCGGCACGCAACCCAGGAGGAACGCAAGTGAGGTCATCAGGATGGGACGTAGGCGAAGCTTGGCGCCTTCGAGCGCGGCATCCACAAGGGGCTTGCCTTTCTCGAACTCCAATTTGGCAAATTCCACGATCAAAATAGCGTTCTTGGCCGCGAGACCAATCAGCATGACGAGGCCGATTTGGGCGTAAACGTTGTTCTCCAGTCCGAGATTTGCATAGTCATGAAAGACCAAAAGACCGACGATGCGGCGCAGGTACAGAACACAAAATGCGCCAAAGACGGCAACGGGCGTGCTTAAGAGGACGCTGAATGGCAGCGTCCAGCTTTCGTACATCGCCGCCAGGACTAGAAAGACGAACAGGACGGAGAAGCCGAACACGACCGAAGCCGGCACACCTTGCTGTGCCTTCTGTTCCTGGAAGGACATTCCCATGTAGTCATAGCCCATGCCGGGTGGCATGGTCTGGGCGAAGACTTCCTCGAGCGCTCTCATAGCCTGCTCGGAACTGAAACCCGGTTTGGTGATGCCATTAATCTGAACGCATTGATACATGTTGTAGTGCATTGTGAATTCGGGACCGAGCCTGGGTGCGATGGAAGTAACCGAGGACAGGGGGACCATTTGGCCAGCGTTGTTGCGCACATAGAAGCGGCCGACATTTTCCGCCTGGGTCCGAAAATTGCCCTCCGCCTGAACGTAGACTTGCCAGACTCGTCCAAAACGGTTAAAGAAGTTAATGAAAGCTCCTCCCATGAAGGCTTGCAGAGTCTGGTATACATCGCTGAGTGGCATGCCTTGCTTCAATACCTTGTCGCGTTCGACTTTTACGGAGAGCTGCGGAACGGAAGGCAAAGCGGTGGTGAATAGAAAGCTAAACTCGGGCCGCTTTTGTGCCGCCGCCATAAACTTCTGTTGGTTGTCTCTGAGGAATTCGAGACCTCTTGCGGAGCGGTCTTCGAGGATGAAGGTAGCGCCGCCCGATGCCCCGACTCCAGGAATGGAGGGTGGCGGAAAGGATAGTGGAGTCCCCTGTGATATCTCTCGAAGAGCCTCGTTCAGGTGGATTTTGATGGGCCAATACTGTTCGTCTTCCGCCTTGCGTTCCTTCCACTCCCGCAGGGTGATCCAAAAGAAGGCGCTGTATGTATTCTGTATGCCACTCAACATGTTGTAACCAACGACGGTAGTGATGTGATCTACCCCCGGGGTTTTCCGAATAATGTCCTCGACTTTCATGGCGGCCGCGCTAGTGCGTTGCAGGGAAGAAGCATCGGGCAGCTGCAGAGCGGCGAAAAGGTAACCCTGGTCTTCTTCCGGCAGGAAGCTCTTGGGTAGTTTGGACCCAAAAAAACCAGCCAGGACAGCAAAGACGAGCAGCAGGGCGACGGTGAATCCCATTTTGCGGATGAGGACTCCACACCAGTTGACATATCCGTCAGTCACACGGCCGAACGACCGGTTGAACCACGCGAAGAATTTTCCGAGTGGTCCGCGCGCCGGCTTTTTGGGACGAAGCAAGAGAGCGCTGAGTGCCGGGCTGAGCGTGAGAGCATTGAAGGCCGAAATAATGACGGAGACGGCGATGGTGACCGCGAACTGTTGATAGAGGCGACCGGTGATCCCGGGAATGAAGGCCGTGGGAATGAACACGGCTGAGAGAACAACGGCGATGCCGACTACCGGGCCACTAACTTCCTCCATGGCTTTGAAGGCAGCGTCTTTCGGAGACAGTCCATGCTCGATGTGATGCTCAACAGCCTCAACCACGACAATGGCGTCATCGACCACTAGACCAATAGCGAGCACGAGACCAAAGAGCGAAAGAGTGTTGATGGAGAAGCCGAGGAGAGGAAAAAGTGCGAAGGTGCCGATCAGCGAGACGGGCACGGCCAGCAAGGGTATCAAGGTGGCTCGCCAGCCCTGAAGAAAGATATATACCACCACGAGCACAAGTACTATGGCTTCAAGAAGCGTATGGACGATCTCGTTGATGCCTTCGGTCACGGGAAGAGTGGTGTCCAGAGCGATCGTATAGTCCAGGCCCGGCGGAAAGCTCTTTTTGGCTTCCGCCACAAGATCCTTGGCGCTCTGTGCCGCCTTTATGGCGTTTGACCCGGGGAGCTGGTAAATCGCAACAACTGCAGAGGGCTTGCCGTCCAACCTGCCCTGCAGGTTGTAGACCTGTGTGCCGAGTTCAACTCGGGCCACGTCTTTCAGCCGGACGATGGAGCCGTCGGGATTGGCGCGCACCACGATCTGGGAGAACTCATCTTCGGTTACCAGACGACCTTGAGCAATCACGGCGAAGGTGAATTCTTGCCCGTTAGGTACCGGCTCGCCGCCGATCTGGCCTGATGGATTTACGTTGTTCTGGGCTTTGATGGCGCTAATGATCTCCGGAACCGTAATCTGTAGCTTGGCCAATTGGTCCGGATTAACCCAGAAACGCATGGCGTACTGACCGGCGCCAAAAATTGTGACGCTCGCGATGCCATAGGAGCGAGTGAGCGGGCTGAGCAGGTTGATGTAAGCGTAGTTGGCGAGGAATTGGGAATCGAATTTTCCGGTGGGGGAGTACAGATCGAAGAGCATGAGCGGGGCCATCGTGGACTTTTGTACGGTGACACCCTGGGCGTTGACCTCAGACGGTAGCTGCGAAGCAGCCTGGGACTGGCGCATCTGAGTGAGAATCAAGTCGGTGTTAGCATCGGTCTTGATATTGAAATCCACGGTCAAACGCATCCCACCGTTGTTTGGGCTCGTCGAAAACATGTATTCCATGTTGTCGACGCCGCTCATCATTTGCTCGATGGGGGTGGCGACCGATTGATCCAGAGTAAGCGCGTCGGCGCCAGGGTACATCGCGGTGACCTGAATTTGAGGGTCGGCAAGCTCGGGGAAAAGAGCGGTGGGCAAGGTGAGCATTGCAAGACCGCCCACGATGACCATAACGATCGAGATCACGATCGACATGATAGGGTTGTTGATGAAAAATTTAGACATGGCTGTAGGTCGCTAGCTACCGCTTCCTTGGTTGACTTTCTCTGCTAGGGAAGAGTTCTCCTGGTAAGGCTTGGGATTGACCTGCGCGCCTTCCTTCACTTGTTGCGTGCCTTCGGCAACGACGCGATCACCCGCTTTAAGGCCTTCATCAACGATCCACCACCCGCCGACCTTCTGGCCCATTTTGACTGAGTGAATGCTGGCCTTGTTGTCATGATCGACTACCGCTATGAGGTATCCACCCTGTAGCTCAGTCACGGCACGCTGTGGCACGAGTAGCGCACCCTGCTGGATTCGCGTAACCGTGCTGAGGTTGCCGAAACCGCCCGGGCGAAGGACGTTGCCTGGATTTGGGAATTGAATTTTGACGAGGATCGCTCCGGTGCGCACGTCAACCTGGCGGTCGAGGGCATTAAAGCGCCCCTTGCGGGGGAAAATCGTGCCATCGGCGAGTTTTAGCTGCCACTCCAGGGTGCGCAGCGCCGCATCTTCGGTCAGACCTCGACCTTGCTGCTTAGCTTGCTGCTTAATTTGATCAATCGCTCGGAGATATTCCTGCTCACTCACCATAATGCTGACGAGGATGGGATCGACAGTGGAAACCGTCGTGAGAGGGCCACTCTGGGGGCCGACGAAATCTCCGACCTGGGCAGTGGAGATCGCGGCAACGCCATCGATTGGCGAAACGACTTGCGTAAAACCGAGATTCAATTTGGCGGATTCCACAGCAGCGCGGGCTGACTCGATTGCTGCTTTTGCTTGTTCCGTCTGGGCCTTGGCCGCAAGATCAGCCTGGACGGCATCGTCGAGTTCCTGTTGGCTGATGGCACTCTCTTTGGCGAGGGGCGTGTAGCGAGCGACGTCCAACTGGGTCTTACCGAGCTGCGCCTCCGCACGTTGAAAATTCGCTTTGGCCTGTTGCAGGTTTCCGTTGGCTTGGTCAAGAGCTGCCTGAAACGGTCTTGGATCGATCTCAAACAGCGGGTCGTCCTTCCGGACATACGAGCCGTTCGCGTAGTTCTGTTTGAGCAGCAGGCCATTCACTTGGGCGCGAATCTGAGCGTTGACAAATCCATCGAGAGTAGCCACCCAGTCCCTTGTAATGGGCACATCTTTTTGCACAACCTGGACGACTTCGACAGAGGGAGGCCCTGCTGGAGGGAGTCCCATCTTCCCGCATCCAGCAAAAAAGATCGCGAATATCGCAAGAGAAACTGAAAGTTTTAGTCGTTTTCGCATGGTACACGCTCCAGGAGAGGCATGGTGCTCCTCCCAGAAATCTTGTCGAACAGAGAGGTCCCAATTCTTAGCATTGCGCAATGTCCCTGTGGGGTCGCCTCACAGAGCGTTGATGCTAGGTGCGCCCTGGCGTGCGCGGAACTGTCAAAATTGACAGTGCTCGTCGGCCGAAGTCGCGGGGCTCTAACCGATTCGGCGACAGCGATCTCGACGAGTCAAAGCATTGAAACCAGGCGTGTCATAGCCGCGCAGCTAAACGGCATCCCGCATGGGCACGATGAATTTGCTGGCTAGCAGGTAGGCGTACAAGTGGCCCAATGGTGGCGGGGGATGTAGCTCGTCTGCGGAAATCCAACCGTCCGTGGCCTCCCATTGCCAGCTAGCGTCCAACTTGAGATTTGGCGATGCCTGGAGGGTCGAGACTGCCAGGGGAAAGACATAAACACGCACGTTCTGTGAGAAAAGCCTGGAAAGCGCTTCGAGCAGCCGGCCTTCGAGATGCCCATACGCCTCCGAGAAGATGCTTATCAGCGCAGGAAGCCCAACCGCAAAACGAACTTGAGCTTGCGTGTAACGATTAACGAACGCCGTCATCCCGTAAAGGTCGCTGTAGCTGGAAATGAGCACGTCGGCCCCGAGTGCGTGTAGCTCTTCCACACCGTGCGACAAATCGATGGGTTTGAGGACCGCGTGGAGCAAATCAGGTCGCACGGTTGATACGGCGAAGAGACCGAGTGGTTCGCGCGCCCCCTCTCCCGCTTCTGCCTTCAGCCTGCTTATCGCGCTGGACAGAATCTCCCGACGGCTGGGTTGAAGATCAACGGCGATTGGCGCCAGCACGATTGGTCGCTTGCGCAGAAGTTCGTTTGGCGGTCCGCTCCGGTTGCCCGCGGGGAGAACGACAGCTTCGGCCAGCCCCTCCAGGACGAGCGACCGGAGCAAGTCAGAGGAATTCCAACTCTCAAAACTAGAACCACGCACGACGATGAAATCGATTTCCACCCGCTGGATGCTGGCTTGATCCAGAAGAGCCTTCAAGAAAGTTTCTTTGGTCTCGCGCCGGTGAAAAACTGCATAGATCAGGTTGACGCCCAAGATGCCGGTCACATCTTGTTGGAGCACATTAGAGGGATCCTTTAAGCTGACGTGCAAGATAACGTCTTGTGGCTCGCCCTCGGGGCTGTCCTGAAAACGTATCCCTATCCAGCCGTGGCATTCGTTCGTGCCTGCGAAGTTGCGCGCTGAAACGGTGTTTGCGAATGAAAAAAAACGCGTCGATGGACCGCGGCTCTTTTGCAGTTGCATCAGCAGTTGGTTCCATTCGCGATCCAGCATCGCTTCCAGCCGCTGCATAGACACGTAGCGCGTTCCCGCTCCATAAAGATCGTCGCTGACTTCTTTGTCGTAGGCCGACACCGTCTTAGCGACGGTGCCCGAAGCCGCTCCCACCTGTAGAAACCACCGAGCCACTTCCTGCCCGGCGCCGATCTCCGCGAACGATCCGAAGATGGTTGGATCCAAATTGAGTGCCAGAGCCTTTTCGTGAGTGTCGAGTTGCGTATGCGGCATCGGCGGGTCTCTTTGTCAGACCAAATCAAATACATTGCGGGCGCGGATCGAACGCGCGAATTGCAACGCTGATAGTAAGATCTGTTTGGGATGTGGGAACTGTCAAAACTAGCAGCTGAAAACACATCGACAGGTAGAGAGCTTCGAAGACTTTCCTTCGAGTTAGTCTGGGGACAAGACCGCGTTTACTTGCCGATCTTTACCCCGATGACTTCGCCCGACACGACAATTTCTACCCTGCGGTTCTTTTGTCTGCCCGCGGGTGTGGAATTGTCCGCGACTGGACTGGACTTGCCGAATCCTTGTGCCGTGACGTTCGCGTCAGCCAACCCCTGCTCAAGGAGATAGCTTCGCACCGTTTCCGCGCGCTTCTGAGACAGCGTCATGTTGATCTCATCCGTGCCCACGTTGTCGGTGTATCCCTCGACAGCAAGATTCAAGCCCGGATGCCCGAGGACAATTCCCGAAAGTCTGGCCAGCTTCTCCCTCGCTTCCGAACGCAAATCATACTTGCCGAAATCGAACAGCACGTCGCCCATATTGACCACCAGCCCGCGTGGGGTATCGCGAGTTTCCAGAATGCGGTTGAATTGCTCCAGAAGTTGCGCGCGCAGGGCGTTCGCCTGTTGACGAGCCCGCTCAGCGTCGGCGTTGGCCGCTGCTTCTTTTGCCTTCAGGGCATCCTGCTCCGCTTGGGCTCTGACAGCTGCGGCATCTGCTTCCGCCTTCATCTGCGCTTGCTTTGCGGCGGCCAGTTCAGCCTGGCGTTGAGCCTCCTCGTCTGCCTTCCGCTTAGCTTCCGCAGCTTCTGTCGCCGCCTTCGCTTCCGCGTCCGCTCTGGCCTTGGCTGCCGCCGCGTCACGCTCCGCTGCTATGCGTGCTGCTTCCTGGCGTTGTGCGGCGAGTGCCCGGGCGTCCTCGGCAAATTGTATTGTTTCCCGGGCTGTGGAGATGATCTGCTTTTTGTCGGCCTTGCTCGTCAGGGCATTCTCGGTTTTTTGCAGACTGGACGCGGCCTTGGTAAAGATCTCTGGCGCATCCTTGTCCGCTCCGCGCGATTTGGCGATGTCCACGGCGTTGCGCGCTTCATACACTTCCAGCGGGACAGTTTTCAGGTCCGGTGTCATGGCCAGCGGGTTACCCAGCTTCTCGTACTGGGCCCGCTTCATCAGCTTGAAGTCATTGACCGGGAAGATCTGACCCTTGGTATTCTTACGGGTCTCGTTTTCCAGCACGACCATCTCACTGGGCACCCGGACTAGAGAATAGGGTTCTGCAGTAATGACCAAGGCGAAGGTTTGCGCCGGGGTGGTCGCCTCAAGCTTCCCTTCGCCGTTCTTGTTGATGACGATTTCGCCCGTGTTGCCGGTACGCCCGTCGGGCGTGACGGCCCAGAGCACGTACGTCAGGAACTCAGCACCTAGTTTCGAGGGCTGCTGCATGTTCGCAATCGAGACCTCGATACTGGTTGCACCGGTCTTCGCCTCGACCTTTGCCTCGCCAGTGGCCTGGGCCATGAGGTCCGTGCCTATCAGATCGACCTTCGTGCTTCCCCCGTTGACCTTATAGCCGATGGCTTTCACAGACCTAGTCGTCAGGTCAGATGCCGGCACGTTTTGCGTCGATTGCTGGTCTGATTGGGCCGAGGCCGTGCAGACGGCGACACACAACAGGAGGCAGGGAAGAAGAATTCTTTGTTTAGGACTCATATGACCCTCAGTTTGCTCCGTGGGAGGCTATGCTGGAGGAAACAGGATGTCAATGACCACTGTCAAAAAAGACAGGTGGAACCGAGTCTGCCGGCTGTTGACTTCCCTAAAGCATCCGAGCGTTCCAACGCGCCAATTTTACGGACTCGATCGTCGGGCTCCGGCCTGTTTGTTTTGACAGTGTCGATTGACGCGCAGCGCCAGCTACTGTTTCGAGCAAAGGGAGGTCTTACGCATGCGAATAGCGATTTTCTGCCTGGCGTCCGTCTTGTTTTCTTCCGCACCTCGAGCGCAAGCTCCCGAGGGGGTTCCTGTTTTTGAAATTACGCCGGCGGAAAGCAAGATTAAGTTCGACGTGGAGGCGTCGGTGGCGATTGAGGGTACGTTCAACAAGTGGGACGCCACCTTGAAATTCACGTCTACTGACTTGGCGACAGGTGTTTTGGACATCAAGATTCAGGCCGAAAGCGTGGATACCGGAAGCGGCATGAAGGACGGCAAGCTGAAAGGCAAAGACTTCTTCGACGTCAAAGAGAATCCGGTGATCACGTTCAAGTCAACGAAGATAGTCCAGACCGGTCCCAACACCTTTGACGTGGACGGCGACTTTACGATACGGGGTGTGACGAAGGCCGAGAAGCTGGCGCTGACGGTTTCCGGCAGGGGGCAAACCACAGGCACGATTGTTGGGACAATGGCCTTCGATCGTAAGCAATATGGAATGAACAGCGGCATTCCCTTCATCAAGATCGCCAATCGCGTCGAGGTGAGTGTCAACCTCAAGGTGAAGCGAGTGAGTGGTCCTATATTGGATCTTAAGCAATAACCATCTTGGCGATAGTGTGGTTTTGATAACGTTTGAATCGATAGCTGGCACGTACAAGGCTTATACTCCCGATGGCGATTGTTTTAGTCCGGATCGACAACGACAATCCCGGCAGATTCGGACGCGGTGGCCCCGTCTTGGCAACACCAGCTCGTGTCGTTCCGTTTCCAGTGCTAACGGCGATATCGTCCTCGTAAATGAAGCAATTACTTCCAGATAAGTTTGAGGAGGGTGAAGCAAAATGGCAGACCAGGCAGGAGCTTACACAGGTTCCGGCAGGAGACAATTTCTTCGAACGGCTCTTTCAAGCGCAGCTGTCGGAGTCGCGGCGCAAGCCGGGATAGAGCTGGTTACCCCTGAAAGGCTTAGCGCCCAAACGAATCTGAGTTCGGACGCAGCCCTGCAAGAGTTGCTCGCAGGTAACCAGCGCTTCGCCGCAAATCGGCTGACGTCGATTGACCATGATCTGACCATTCTCAAAGAGCGAACGGTGGACAAACAAGAGCCGTTTGCCGCAGTGCTCGCCTGTGCCGATTCTCGCGTACCTGTCGAACTGGTTTTTGACCAGAGCATTGGCCATATCTTTGTCACAAGACTGGCCGGCAACATCGTCACACCGGAGATTATTGGCAGCCTCGAATATGGCGTTGCTGTCCTTGGAGTCAAAACCCTTCTCGTGCTCGGCCACAGTAACTGCGGAGCGGTAAAAGCCGCCATGAAAGCCGACACTGTTCCCGGACAAATCAGCACCTTGTACGCCCACCTTCGGCAAGCAGTGGCACAGAGCGATGGCAATTTCGATAAAGCAATCGAAGCCAATGCGAAAATTCAGGCCGAATTGCTGCGCACCTCCTCAACCGTCATCCGTGATGCGGTCAAAGCTGGCACACTGAAGGTGGAAGCCGGAGTTTATGATCTCGCGAGCGGCAAAGTCACTCTGAGCTGAACACCTTGGTTCTGATGGGCGCCTTAGGACAGGCCCGGCATATCATTTTGTCCCGACGACCTTGTCTTTCTTCAATTGCTTTACGAGCGTCTTCGCATACGCCTTCGCCAATTTCCCGAAGTCCTTGGAATAGACGGTTTCGGTTTCGCCGCTCCAGAGGAGTTTTTCGTCCTTGGTGCTATAGAGGTTAAACTCGGCGTTGACGATCGTGCTTTGCTTGAGATAGGAGCTTGTCGTATGGACTTGGCCCCAGGCCATATTCCAGTAGGGCCAGAAATGGTAATAGGGCGCAGGAGGCACGAAGTAGGGGCCGGAGACGCTGGTGATCACCTCCTCAGTCTCCTTACGCACGGTCATTGGCCGGATAACCAGGACGCCATCGAAATCCCCTTCTTTGATGCGCTCTTTGAGTTCACCCTCCATCAGTTCGTTGCGAGGTGGTAGGACCATGTGGCTCTTGATGCCTTGCACTCCAGACTCGGCGAGCAGTCTCTCCATTTCGTCTTCAAATTCCTGGCGTATGAGGTAATTTTCCAGGACCGCGATGACCAGGACCTTCTCAATCTTTGGCATGGGTTCGCCGGTGACAACCCAACGGCGAACAATCTTCGTCCCGGCAGAGAGAGGAATCGCGGCCAGAGCAAAGAAAGCCACTAAAAAAAGCAGGCTTGTTCTGATTACGGAAGTGCGCGAGAGGAGGGGGGGAGACGGTTTGGCGCGATGCAAGTTGATTGGCACGCTCACTAGCCCTTCTTGAACATTGACTCGGCGTCTCTGGTCCTCTTGGCGGGGTGCTTTCCGCTCCACGAGAGGTGCATCCCAACAGTTGCGCTCGTTGAAACCATTACTCCGTATATTGGGTCAGCAGAGCGCCCAGCACGATCAACAGCGTCGGCCAAGCCTTCCTGAAGAATTGCCGCCACTTCATTGGCGTTTCGGCTAATCCATTCGCTATTGCGATTCCGAAGCCCGTAGCGGCGAACCAGCGATGCTGCATCTGAATGTGCTCCATCGACTCCATGGCGTGGGGCGCGTTCATGTCGCCGCCATGAACGTGAAACAGCAACAGGATCGCTCCCGCAACCCCTACGACCGGGAAAAACCAGGCAGCCCATGGCACCTTCAATCGCCCTCGCGCTCTTTGGAATTCAACGTACCCAAGAGCCAAAAGAATGACGGCGAAGATCTTGTGCTGAAGGTCCTCGGCGTTATGGGTAAGCGCATACCAGGGACTTTGAGGGCCGAAGGGCCAGATCTCGGTATCGCTAAAGACCAGAAGAAAGACTCCCGCGGTGAGAAAGCACATGGGCCAGGCATAGCGCACCAAGGGCCAGCGCTTCGCGAGTCGGTCCTGCGCAAGAATGAAAATCCCTGCGAAGACAACCAGGACACCCGCCAGGTGATGGTTAAACTCGCTCTCCTTTTTGTCCGCCAGCCGCTTGGCCGCTTGCGCTGGATCTTCCGGAGTCGCGGGCGCATTCATGTTCATTCCTGGCATGCTATCCATGTCGTGCTGTTGAGACTGAGCCAAGGGCGCAAACAGAAAGACCAACAAGACGTACAGTAAAATCGCAGACTTCAACTGGAGACTCCCCGAAGGGACGGGTCCTTGCGTGAGCTGCACAGCATTCTCCTTATGGGTGCCAGTACACTTCCAAGAGGCGACCTGGTTATGGAAATTGGATGCAGTTTACATCGTTTGGTTAGAAGGTTGCTCCTGTCAAAATTGACAGAGTCAGACCCTGTCAGAAAAAGCTAGAAGGCTTCGCCGACGCCCATGCTCCAAGTGTGACTACCCACACCTTGGGCGGCGTCAGCACGAAGATTGACGTGATATTTCGTGCTGAGCTGGAACCTCAGTCCCCCGCCGGCGCTCGGCAGGAAGTTCTTGTCCCCAAAATGCCTGGTTGCCCCCTGGAATTACTTCCCCCAGGCCGCCGAACCCGACGACGCCGAACCTCTTCGGCAAGGCCAGGCGATACTCCAACTGGGTAGCGACCATGTAACGATGAGGTAGCGGCCTGCCGTAAATCCCCGCAATTCGTTCTGCGTTCCGTAAATACAATTGCCATAAAAGGGAGGCTGCCCGCCCGTAGCGCAGCCGAACGAGTTGTAGGCAAGTACTTGGCTCTTGCTCAGACTCCAGTATTTGTTGAAGGTGAGTTTGTAGGACTGGAACGAATATTTGCTGCCCAAACCCTGGGAATAAAAATCGGAGGCGAAGTCAAACAGAGTTCCGGTCGTCGGGTAAAAGCGGTTCGGCCGGGTATCGCGTTCCAGATGGAAGCCCAGGGCCGTCAGAGCTGTATGCAGTCCAATATCTGGCGGCAGAGGGACATTTCCCATATCGGAGGGCTTGAGCGTGATGAGTGAACTTCCCCAAGAGAAACGCGGACCCAGAAAAAATCTCCACCATAGGCGGCGCAGGAATTCTCCGAAAAAGGCTTGACCAGTTTGTTTAAGAGGCAACTTGACTTGCGAAGCGCCATCCCCCAGACCATACCAGCTATAGTCTAGATTTCCTCGCGCGAAGCCCGCCGTAGTTCGATAAGTATCCTCTTTAAAGTACAGTTCGCCCGCTAGAATGAATGCTCGGCTGCCGTTATCTGTCACGAGGCCTGCCGCCCCAAGCGTGGAGGCGGGAGAAATCTTGTCGTTTCTGTTGAACGGGAAAATATAGGCAAAAACGGGCACGATTCCCGAACCCAACGCTGGGCTCGAAATCGGAAGAGGGGCGACAACAAATGCCCCCCGCGCTTCTGGCTTGTTCTTTGGCGGCGTGTCATTCTGGGTCGATGTCTTTGGATCGGCAGACTGATCTTCATCTGTCTGCGAAGAACCCCCTACGTTCTTAGCGGAGCGGGCCTCGCCCTGGCTTTGTGCCACCGCAGGCGTGCTCGAGAGACCCCAACAAAGTCCGCTGACGAGCAGCATGTAGAGAGCCCCGCGATATCGCGGCGAATTTAAGGACGGACCGCTCACCCAGGACCTCGGACCGATGTTCTAAAAAAAGAGCGGCCCGCCCTATTATTTGTCAGAGCGGGCCGAGTAACTGATCACTCACAAAATCGGGAACTACTACTTTTGGAGCTTTTATTTGTATTTTTCAATCGCACCGCGTACTGCCTTGGTCTTTCCAAATAGACGTAAATCCGCAGCCTCCTTGGAGCAGAAGCGCGCCGGCCCCTAGTTGGCGGGAATCGCGACAAATATCAACTCGACGTGACCGAGCCAGGTTGCCCGGGAGTTGCGCCGCGCTCGCGTTTTGGGTCTCAGGCCAACCGATTGTCATGATTGAGTTTCTCGGATCGTCGGTCAGTACCGTAGATGTTTGGAGGTGCGCGCGATACTGATAGAAGTGACAGCAGGAGCGGTGCCACATGGGCTCGTCCAATTGTGGGCCGCATTGGCGGAACAGTCGGGATCATCCCGGTTCCCATGCGGAACAGTTAGTTCCAGGCCAACCAAGCTTGCCAACTTACTGGTGATGCGCCGCTTCTCGGAACGTCTGGTGGCCAACTACTTGCGGTTGAAGGTGGGTCCGGCCGAGACGAGGAAAGTGTGAGTCGTCCGCCTCGCCTCGAGAGGTGTGAGGGAGGTATCTCGTGCCGGACCCATGTTCGGGTAACAAAGGATAATGCGTCTGCATTAGTGGTTAGAACTGTCAAAAATGTCAGATGTGCAAAAAGAGGGCGTCGAAACTTATACACATCAATTGTCCACCCACAGTAGGAAGACCAAAAGAGACGAATCGGCGGTGTAGGCGGAAAAGGCAGTGGCGCGGCTCAGGGTACGAGAATCCGCGATTTGATAGCGAATTGAATCAGGTCGGCGTTTGTCTTCAGGTTGAGCTCATCCATGATACGGTACTTGTGAAATGCCACTGTGCGCGGGGTCACGTTCAGGACACTAGCGACCTCCTTCATCGATTTCCCCTCGGCCAACAGCTGCACAACTTCCCGCTGCCGGGCGGTCAAGGTTTTGGCGCGCGCTTTCGGGCCTGGGTTGGGATTATGGATAAGCGCTTTCTGCATTCCCTTTGCTATCTTAGGCGTAACGTAGGATTTTCCCTTGAGCACCAATTGGATTGCGTGAATCAATTCCGAAGCGGCGGAAGTCTTCAAGAGATAGCCGGACGCCCCGCAGCGCAAGGCTTCCACCGCCAAGTCCGGATCCTCGTTCATTGTCAAGAAGACGAGCTTCATTCTGGGTAGCACTTCCTTCAATCGCGACCCGGCTTCCAGACCGTTCATCAGCGGCATGCTGATGTCCGCGACGATCACATCGGGTTTAAGCTCCGGCGCGGTTTCCAGCAAAGTGCGGCCATCCGCTACAGTGCCGACAATTTCGCAATGAGGTTCCAGGAGCTTGCGGAAGGCCTCGACAAGAATCGTGTGGTCATCGGCGAGCATGACTCGTGGTAGTGCCATGAATGCTCCCACTCGTTGCGGATGCTAGAAAAGTTAACGTATTACGTATACTGTCAGTTCTGACAGGGCGAATTCTGACAAGAGGCCCTGCTGGATTCGTGAGTGCGTGATCTGTCAGTATTGACAGTCCTGCCCGAGAACAAGATTTTTGTTGATTTCAGTTCGACGGCGTCGTCCGCGCCGGGGCCCGAAGATCGGGTAAATGCTGATGCGTCTTGCAACTACGGCACTTTTGGGTGTTGTGCTACAGCGAGGCGCCGAGCTCAGGATCCCATTGTTCGATTGTCGACTCCGCAGTCCTCAAGCGTGCCTTCCTAGGAACTTGGCGGAGGGACTTTCGGGGAGACCCGTGCGCGCTTTTCGCCCTGGAAACCTTCCGACTCCTTAACTTCGCGAATCCCAAAGGTAGGTTCCTTGTAATTCGTCGGTACGTATTCGTAGGGAATCGCGATGCGATTGCCGTCACGCAGGGTAGTGTAGTGGGGCGAATTGATCTCGATTCCGGCTTCATTGAATTTATCCTGAATGTTCTGGCGCAGGTCCGAATAGACGTACTGCATATTTTCGGGATGCGCGGTGAAGGCGTTCAGTTCATAGGAGACGTAGAAGTCGTCAAGACTCGACTGCAGAACAAACGGGCGGGGAGTCTCCATAACGTCCCTGGTGGAGAGGGCCGCGGCGACAAGCAGCTCGTGCACTTTCTTCCAGGGCGTATGGTATCCGATGGTAACTCTCGTGTAGAAGATCACGCCGTTCTTGCGAGCTTCCGCGCTGAAATTCATCACCATTCCGCCGAGAACGCTTCCGTTCGGAATGGTGACAATCTCGTTTTTTTGTGTGCGGATGCGGGTCACCAAGAGACTCCTCTCCACCACCTCCCCAATAGTGTCCCCAATTTTCACGAAATCTCCCACGCTGAAGGAACGCATGTACGTCAGGATCGTGCCGGCAACACCGTGCGAAACGGCCGACGTTGAACCGAGGGAGAGCAGAACACCCAGGAACACGCTGATGCCGCGAAAGGCAGGACTGTTCGAGCCAGGAAGATAGGGAAACATGACCACGGCAGTGGCCGCGATGATCAAGAGGCGCACGAGCTTCGCGGTGGGGGCTCCCCAATCCGGGTAGAATCCGCGCAAAGTGAGCTTGCCTTCTTGAATCTCCGCGAAGATGAATTTGTTCAATCGGATCAAGTAACGGGCAGCCAGCACGATTACAGCAACGACAACCAAGTTTGGGAGATAATTCCAGATCGCACTCGCCAGTCCCGACGATTCCGACATCGTCCACCGGCTCATTTGGATCGACACGTACCGGGTGGATGGGAAGGAGCGTAGGACAAAAGTGGCATAGACTTGCAGCATTGCCAGAACCGCGACCATGACGACAATTACGCCGGTTCCCAGCAGGGGCGATACAAGATGACGCGCGAGCCGTGAGCGGAAAGACTTCGGAGAATAGCCATCCTCGGTCGCGCGAATCCACGTTGCGAGCCTGCGGCGTATAGCCCGGCGGATGCGAAACAGCGCTAGGAAGACAAGCACGAGGGCTGCGGTGGCAATCAGGCTGGAGACGATCCCTCGTAGCAGAGCCCTCCAGGTATGTTCCTGGCGGTACATTGTTACCGTGCGGCGAATGATCTCCGCATATTCGGCGCCAATTTGAGCGCGCGGCCGCCCTGCAGCACTCGCGTCGCTCTCCGTAATCCCCATAATCACATCGCTGCCGACAGTAATTACCGTCCAGGAGCCGCGGTCTTCTGCGCGAATAGATTCGACCGCTACCGCGTTTCTCCTCGCTATGCCGACGATCCTCGTCGCAATGTTTGCTGCGCGTTCCTCTGGAGACATGCCGCCAACTGAGGAATAGATGAGGAGGATCGATCGGCCATCGATTTCTACTGGTGCACCGGGGGTGTTTGCCGGAGCAACTTCCGGAGCCATTTGCGGTGAGTCGGCGTCTGCTTTTTGGCTCGGCTGCTGAGCGAGCGAAATGCCGCTGATCGCGCACGCGACCACGCAAGTCGAAACAACTCTTGTAGTGAATCGGCCAACTCGACGGCGTACGCTCTCGTCCATTTTAAGATTGCCCTTCGTGCACGAGCGCTTCGTCTATTGCACGGAATAGCCGCGGGCATCCATGCAGGCGGAAAAGCCACGCTTGAAGGTGTCCGCCCTTTGAGCATGTGCGGCGGTGGCTTGTTGCTGCTGGGCCGCGATGTTGGCAGCAGCCTGCTTCTGCGACGCAGCGTTTGCCTGACGTTGCTTCGAAGCGCCTTTCATGGTGCCTGTCTCGGCACCAACGGCCGCTCCCGTTCCTGCATCTCCTGCAATCGCGCCAAGACCCGCGCCTGCGGCCGCTCCTCTTGCGCGTCCACCCTTTGCCTGCGGGGTCATGATCAGCCTGCAATCGTAACGGGAAATGTCCCCGCACCGAGACGCGAGGACGCGGTCAGCTTGCTTCGATTGCGTGCGCTTGCCACCTGACAAAAGTGACAGTTCCCTTCGCTAACGTGGATCCCCAGGATTGGACCCCGAGAAAAAAAACGAAATCCCGCGTCTTGGTGGAACCTTGAGCAAATACGCGGGCTTCGCGGTTCGTGGCCGACAGGGCGAGACGCCCGTCAGGGCGTTCCGGAGGGAACCGAACATGAACAACTGGAATATAAGATGGAAGATGGGTCTCGCCATCCTCCTTGCTATCTCAATCACCGCCGTGCAGCTCGGACTGAAGATGTATTCGGTCGAAGAGAGCATTCTCGTGCTGCTCTTCATTGCCGCGGCGGTAGTCGCTGTATTGCTTCTTCTCATTGCCTTTGTTCTGTTACAGGAAGGCGTACGCCGCGGATTGCTATGGTTGAAAACCAGGTTTGTGCCGATTATCAACTTGAGCGACCGCCACGAAGCGATAGGCCATCCACCTCTACACCGCTGAAAATACAAAAGGTGCGCCTATGCCCCGAGGCTGCTTGCTGCCAGGAGCCGTCTTTGTCGAGGCTTCATCGATAAAGCCTGGGAATACACCACACATAAAGGATAGGGCTCCTCGCAATTT
The DNA here is from genome assembly GCA_963832615.1 of uncultured Acidobacteriota bacterium. Classification (GTDB taxonomy): domain Bacteria; phylum Acidobacteriota; class Terriglobia; order Acidiferrales; family UBA7541; genus Acidiferrum. The sequence goes on along the minus strand of CAWHVA010000008.1, from coordinate 193,585 downwards.
CCCTTCTGAAGCGATCCATCTGAAATCGATCCTCGGTGCTCTGTCACTTTTGACAGTTAACGAGTCAACGCAGCTTGTGCGATTTTGGGTGCGCTTGAGGGAGCAACGCCTTGGTCAAGACACTGAGTAAGATGAAATCCAAGGGAAGAGTCGCAATTACCGGGACCCTTTGTTACCGGATCGCTTACATCCGGACCTTTTCGACGGTGAACCAACTTCGGCAACGCCGAGGCGGCGCCGAACGGTGCTGTTAGATCATCCAGCCCGGGTTTTTCGGGTGTCACCCAAGGAAGAGAATCCGTGAAAGCTAACAAACAAAGCTCGCAGGCGGAGCAAGTACTGCTCGAGAGGACACACGGCGGTAGTCGCGAAGCATTCGGCGAACTCGTGCAAATGCATTTGCGGCAGATCTACCACGTATCGCTTAAGATTTTGAAGAATCACGCAGACGCAGAGGACAATCTTCAAGACGTTTTCTGTAAAGTGTGTATGAACATCCATCGGTTTGAGGGTCGCTCGCGTTTTTCTACCTGGCTGATTCGCATCACGATCAACGAAGCCTTGATGAGGATTCGCAGACGGCGCTGTGAGCGTGTGACGCTTGAAGCGGATTTGCCGAAACCCGAAGGCGAAGAGATCGCGGCACTGGATATCGAGGACAGTGGACCAGATCAAGAGCAACAATACATAGCGAAGGAGCTCACAGCCAAGGCACTGCGTGGACTGCGTCCGTCGGTCGCCGACATCTTCATCCGGCACACCGCTCAAGGATGGACGCAGCGCGAGTTGGCGCGCCAAGCCGGGGTCAGCACCGCGGCGCTCAAGTCGCGCATTTTTGCCGCGCGGGCTCATATGCAACACCAACTTCGCGGATCTGTCGAGCGGAAGCGCAAGAAAGCAGCATGATTGACCTGCTTTGGTCAGCCGCGGCAGAGGAAGACCCAGAGCATCCCTGGAAGACTTGAAGGAGAAGGGGAATTCGTGAAGAAACCTGGGTCTCTCGGTCTGGCGCTCCTGCTGGCTTTCTTATGCGAAGTGCAGACGTCTAGCGCTCAGAGCGTCAAGACGGACTACGCCAAGGGTTATGACTTCACTGTGCTAAAGCGTTTTGCGTGGAAAAAGAATCACCTGCTTACCATGCGACACCCTGAAGACAACAACGACCTGGATCGGAAGATCATGCGCACTGTGACTCAGGAACTTGCCGCCAAGGGAATCGTGGAGGATTCAGCCCATCCCGAATTTTACCTTTTCTATCACGCTGGGCCAGGTGATGAGGGCCTGCAGGCTGGCTCCTCGGCGCCGGCAGGCCTCGACAGCATCCAGCCGCCCGACATGAGTTCCCCTGGCAGCAATATGTGGAATGTAGGCGCGGGAACGAACGCGGGTCTCTCGCCGAGCGTCTGGTATTCCGTTCAGGGTAAGTTCGTTTTTTACGCGTTGGACTCCAAGTCTAAAGTCGTCATCTGGGAGGGCATTGCCACGAAAAAGTGGCACGACCCGCAAAAGGCACGCAAGAACGAGGACAAAGAAATCAAGCAAATCGTCGCCAAGTCCTTTAAGGATTTCCCGCCGAAAGGCAGAAAGTAGGGAAAGGCGGGGTGGGCAAACGCTCGAGATGTGCGCTGGCTATCCTTAAGACAGACCTAGAACCCAGTTGCCTGCGCTCTCGTTTTCAGTAACTTTAATTGGTTGGTGGGAATCAGAAGCTCAGCGAAGCCGCAGTCCAAACAGACCACGACGTCTTGGCATACGTATAGAGGGGGGACCTTGATTGCGTCTACGTCGGGGGGACTGGCTGTCAGTTCTCCGTCGAGCTTTTGCAAGTTCCCTGATTTGCATGCTTTACACTGCATTTCCACTCCAGACCCGCCTCGGGCACCAACTCGAAAGACGTCTAGTTTATCTAGGCCCGGATTCTAACACATTGTCGTGTTGGCTCCGTTTCTAGTGTTTCTCTCGATGTAACCGGAGGAGGAAGTTCGACCTTGCAGCTCGAGATCATCCTATTTCCACCGCTGGCACTCTTGACAGTATACAGAGACTGGTCCGGGCAATAACTTGAAGTTGGCACGTGGCGCGGCCATCCGAATCGACTCGTCTAATTTGCGGAGACGGATCGCGCGCTGAATTTTTCAGGATTCCTGTTTTTCGGGCGCGGATCGGTCAGGTGGGCTAATTGAACAGGGCCAGAGTACTTTTGGCGGATGATCACCCACGCTTCCCGGACCTGGCGGAACAATACCTGGAACCGGAGTTTGAGGTTGTGGGCAAGGTCGTAAACGGCCGAGCTCTGTTTGAAGAGGCCATGAGGCTGAAGCCTGACGTCATCGTCACCGATATCTCCATGCCGGTGCTAAACGGCATAGAGGCTGCCGATCAATTGAAAGAATCAGGCTGCCAATCGCGTGTCGTTTTCCTGACCGTTCACACCGACTCCGATTTTGTGCGTCGATGTCTTTCCGCGGGTGCTTTCGGCTACGTTGTGAAGTCCCGAATCGCCACCGAGCTCCTCCCAGCCGTTCGAGAGGCATTGGCTGGGAATATCTTCGTTTCCCACAACCTGCCACTCAGCATCTGACGCTGGCCTCTCTCCTCAAAGATCAGTTGCTCTTTTGACCAGCAAAAGAATTGGTGGTTTCTCGAATGCTCCCAAACCTCAGAAAGGGTTGGAGTAGGGCCGAGTCTACCTGTCAAAACTGACAGTGTCGCAACCGCGATCCTGTCTATTACCTTGCTGACCTGAAAATCAATTCGGCAACCCAGACTTACTTCTCCGAGTCGCCACGACGCGCCCGGAACCGAGGAGAAATGAGCCCGCCAAAGACAGTCCCAGAGCAATTATCCGCGCGGCCGCGTGCGTTCCCGATTTTGTTGATTTCCTTCGGCCTGTTCGCCATTGGATTGCCGTTTGAAACCTTTGTCGGAGTCGTGCGCGTCGTCGGATGGTTGCTCATTCTTGGCGGCGTGACGCAGATCGTGTATGGCTTTCGCGCGCGGGGAGCCGGCAATATCTTTTGGTCGTTACAGGAATCTCGTCTGATGACCCCTCGCTGCACCGCGGTTGACCGCAGCCTTAGCAGTCTGATGCCATCGATCTTTCGTTTTTCCCGGGTCCCTACTGGTAGAAGTGACAGATTTTCGCGGCAGCCCGGCAATGTTACTTCGCCGGGCGCAGCATTTGAGGAGAGCACATGAGGAGATACAACTTTGTACTCGCGGTGGTCGGGGCTTTTTGCGCACTGGCAGTCGGCGTACGGATCGCGCATTCGCAAGCGAAACCTGCTTCCGGCACGGTGCAGGTTCACCTGGTCGTCACCGACCAAGGGGTTAGCGATGATAGCGAAATACCCGCCCTGACTGCCGAGAACGTACAGGTGAAACAAGGGAAGAGTGCGCTAACGGTGAACCAGGTAATTCCGGCGAAGGACGACAATGGCGCACTCCAACTATTCATCCTCATCGATGAGACATGCGACACCGGGATCGGTAACAACCTCAACGACCTTCGCGACTTCATCAATGCTCAGCCCGCGACCGCCATGGTTGGTATTGCCTATATGTCCAACGCAACCGTTCAGGTCGCTCAGAATCTTACGGTTGACCACGCCGCCGCGTCCAAGGCCGTACGACTCCCCCGCGGGAATCTGTCCTCCATGGATAGTCCTTACTTGTCGCTCATCAGCTTGGTCAAGAGCTGGCCTCAATCAAAAGTAAGGAGAGAGGTTCTGATAGTGAGCGATGGAATCGACCGGCTGCGTGGGGAAAGCTCGGCCAGCGGGTTTTCGTCGCCAGGTGGTATGGGGCGCATGCCTGGACCTGCCGCCTCAACGATGCCCAGCATCAGTATGGACGCAGACACAGCGAGCACCGCGAGCCAGCGTTACGGCGTCATCGTTCACTCCGTTTACTCGCCAGGCGTCGGGCGGCTCGGCCGGAATTCTTGGGAAGCACAGCTTGGCCAATCCGGGGTCGCCAAAATCGCGGATGAGACGGGCGGGGAGTACTTCGCACTGGGGACACAGAATCCAGTCAGCTTCAAACCGTACCTGGATCGTCTGCAGAAGATCTTCAACAACCAATACTTCTTGGTGTTTCAGGCCGTACCGAAAAAGAAAGATGGGCTTCAGCGGGTCAAACTCTCCACAACAGCGCCGAATGTCGATATCGCAGCGGCGGATAACGTCTGGGTTCCGGGGTCTGGAGGCTAATCAAGCCCCAGGGCTTGCCCCAACAAGCGGATGATCTTTGGGCCAGGCGATTACATGGTGGGAATGGGGGTAAGCCGTCCGTGACATCTTCCATGGGTGATTCTCTTCACGGGTTCATGCGTCACGGCCGTCGGTTTCGCCTCGGCGCACGCGCAGAATGGTTCTTTGCTGCCGTCCTGCTGGCGTTGTGCTTTGCCACGACCGGGTTGCCCAACTCTGAGAAGCAAGAATTTGTGAGCTTTTCGAAGCCCGAAACGCTCTCCTTCGACGAGTTGGTGCAACTCGAGCAGACCGAGAAGCCGGAAGGACAGCTCGCTGACCGCCTGGACAAGCTCCTTCACACCCCATTTCTGAGCAACGAAGCATATCTAAGTGGTGCAAAGCCAAACCGTCCCTCTTCGGAATCCCTCGGGCCATTTATTCGCGCAATTTGCTGGAACATAGAGCGTGGAATTCAGTTCGACGCGATAAGGACCGCGCTCGCGGAACCAGAGAAGTTTGACGAGATAGTCGCTCAAAAGAAGAACCCCAAGGCCAAACCACTGACTCCAGAGCAATTGAAGGTGGTAAAGAAGCAGCTCGACTTGCTCAAGCCCGCCGACCTCCTGATCCTGAATGAAGCCGATTACGGAGTGACCAGGTCGGACTATCGAGACGTAGCCCGCGAACTCGCGCAGGCCCTCAAGATGAATTATGTGTACGGAGTCGAGTTCCTGGAAATCGATCCACTTAACCTGGGCCTCGAAAAAGTGAAGCTGGAGGACCAGGCCGCGCAGGAGGACATTCAGAAGTCCTTCGACGCCGATAAGAAGCGTTATCTGGGAATGCATGGCACCGCAGTGCTGAGCCGGTACCCCATCCGCAAGGCAACCATTCGCTCGTTCACGGGCTGTCATGACTGGTATGCCGATGAGAAGAAGGAGATATCTAAGCTGGAATCCGGGAAGCGAGCGGGGGCTAACCTTGTTTTCACGGAAAGGATCACTCGTGAGGTTCGCAGAGGCGGCCGGATGGCATTGATCGTGGAGCTTGCCGTGCCGGAATCGCCGACCGGCGCGGTCACCGTCGTTGCGCCGCACCTGGAAAATAAGTGCAAACCGGAGTGTCGAAGAAAACAAGGGGCCGAGCTGCTCGAGTGGATCAAAAGCGACGCCAACCCCGTAATTGTTGGCGGCGACATGAATACGACCGCGGCAGACAATGCACCAATGTCGGTCTCCAAGGTTATGAAGGACCGGGTAAAGGACTACGACAAGTGGGCGGTAAGCGCGATCAAGTGGTCCACCGGGGCTCCGACCATATTGCTGATGCCCGTGAATATGATGCGGAACAAAAATGACCCTACGGGATTTGATGTCCCCTTGATCTCGCGCAAGAAAGAAGCCAAGTTTTTCGCCGATCTCGCCAAGTTTCACTTCGACGATGGCCACACATTCGATTTTCGTGGCGAGGATGCACGTAGCGCGGAAGGACGCGGCGGGAATCTCAGCGATTCGAATCAGCGCGCGACGAAGGGTTTTCGATACACCTACGCGCTGGCGCGCACCTACGGCGGCTTAGTGGGCGAGTACAAACTCGACTGGTTCTTCGTCAAGGGCTACGCCACTGATTCTGAAAAGCCGGGAGGCAGCTACAAGTTTGCCCCGCACTTCGGCTCTACTCTCCAGGAAGTTAACAACGCGCCCGACGAATCCTTGTCCGACCACTTTCCGATCACCGTGGACCTTCCCCTTGCGGATCCGCCGTCGCAAGCCGGAAGCCCTTAGGCCGCTGGTCTATGCCAGCTTCGGAACTCGCTACCGCAGGCGCAAACCTCAAGTCGAGATTTCTGGACGGACTCGCTCCACGTGACCTCAAGATCGTCCTGGCGGAAGCCAGCCAGCGGAACTTTCTCGCCAATTCCGTCGTCGTAAACCAGGGCCATCCTGCTGATCATCTGTTCCTGCTGACCAAGGGCCGCGCTCGATTCTTTTTCAATACACGGGAAGGCAAAAAGGTAATTCTTTTTTGGCTTATTCCCGGAGAGGTATTCGGCGGCGCGGCCCTTCTTTCCACTCCCTCCCGCTATCTCGTCAGTACAGAAACACTGAAAGATAGCCACATGTTGGTGTGGGACCGGGCCACGCTCCGTGGTCTGGTTACACGCTGCCCAAGGCTGTTGGAAAACGCATTGCTCACTGCGTCGGACTACTTGGGCTGGTATCTTGCCACCCACGTCGCTCTAGTTAGCCATAACGCCCGTCAAAGGCTCGCGCGCGCTCTCATCTGTCTGGCCGAAACCATTGGCAAGAAAGTCTCGGATGGTTTGGAGTTCGATGCCACGAACGAGGAGCTGGCAAGCGCGGCCAATGTCACTCCTTTTACTGCCAGCCGTTTGTTAAGCGAGTGGCAGAGCAACTCTGCTGTGGTAAAGCGTCGCGGTAAGATCTTGCTTCGTTCCCCCGAGCGTCTTTTTCTACATACGGTCTGACCAAGACACAGCTCCCATTCTTCTTCAATCACGCTTTTTCTGCTGTCAGCAATTGCTCTTGCGCAGGTTCAGGACTGCTCTGGCGCAACGACGCAGGCGTTCGACGGCTGCGATACTGATTTGCTCGTTATCATTGAAACGATTTTGGCGGGAGATTCAGCCATGAAAATTGAGGAGGTGGTCGATTTGCAAGCGTCATTCGTGCGCATCCTTGTTGTGGACGACTTTGCGCCGTGGCAGCTTTTCGTCCGAACGTTTCTAGGCCGGGATCCAAACCTGAGCATCATCGGCTTCGCGTCCGACGGATTGGAAGCCGTGCAGAAAGCAGGTGAATTAGAACCCGACCTGATTTTGATGGACATTCGCCTTCCCGGGTTGAGTGGCATTGAGGCCGCGCTTCAAATTCAAGAGCTTGCCCCTCAATCGGCAATACTCTTCCTAAGTCAGGATTCTGATCCGGATGTGGTCCACGCTGCACTTAGCGCGGGGGGACGCGGTTATGTTCTTAAGTCGAAGGTTACACGAGATCTCGTGGCTGGCGTGGAGGCAGTTCTTGGCGGCAGATGCTTTGTAAGCCCCGGCTTAGTCGACGGCGACGACTGGACCTGATTCGGTAGATAGGGGTGCGGGCTCCGCTTGTTTTTTAGACGTTCGCTTGATAATCACAGCGGGCGGTGGATTCGCTGTGGAGATCACTCCTCGTGCGACTGGCTGCCGCCGGATGAATTTAGATATTTGATGAGCAGCACATCGTTGCCCTTTTCGCCGTAGATCAGTTCATCGACGTAATGTTGGGCAAGCAGAACGCCATACCCGCCTGGACGCAAACCGTGAGACTCGCGATAGAGAGCGTGGTCGAACGGAGCGTCGAGGGGATTCGACAGAGCCGTGTGGCGGACTTCGTCAAGCGAAAAACCCTCCCCGGGGTCCTTGATGCGGCAGATGACCATGTGGCGTGCGCCAAGGTAGCCGATCTCAACATACTCATTGGGATCGAAATGCCCGCCATGTTCCATGGCGTTCAATAGCATCTCGCGGAAGGCCATGGCGACGTCATTCCTTTCCGCTTCAGGCAGATCGGCGACCTCGTTGATGAACTGAGTTAACCTTTCGGCGGTGCTGAGATCGCAACGCGCCGCCAGACGGATCCAGGACGGCGTTGCTGCGAGTACTTCGATGCCATCGTCCCAGCAAGGCCCGTCGGCAGCCAATCGGATCATGTCGCCTAATGATTCGAATGAGAATGGCTTGGAGAAATAGCTGAAAGCGCGGTCCCGTATGGAAGCGATGACCTCGGCCGGCGTGGTCTCGTCGGTAAGAATGATCAACCGGATATGCGGACGCACGCGGCGGATCCGCCGCAATAATTCCACATCCTCCTTGCCTGACGTTTTCTCGCTCGTGAGGATGAGATCACAAGGTTCTGCTTCGGCCATGGCCAGCGCCGCTATGTTGTTGGGAGCGTGCTGAATACTCCAGTCCTGCGATCTCAGTGCCAGCTTGAGGACCGCATCGACTCGTGGATCAGCATCAACCACGAGGGCGGTCTTGGCTGGCAATGGCGATGGTGGTCTCCCGAGAGTAGGCGCAGCACTCATAGCCTTCCGTATGAAACCCTATCGGAGGCCCGTTACTTAACGCCACTGTCACTTCTTACAGTGATCGTTCGGCGTCCAATGTAACAGCGCAACAATCCTTCCGGGAATGCAAAAGGCTCGAAGCTACTGAATCGTAAGCTCTTATAAACTTCCGAATTACTCGGTGGCCTGTGTTATATTTCCCAGGCTCACCTAGACAACCGCCTTTCTCTGCTGCTGCACACGATGTTGAGGGCACTTATGAGACTACCCCGAGTGATCCTGGCCGATGACCACACTCTCGTAGCCGATGCCTTGTCGCAGTTGTTGGCGCCTCACTGCGAGATTGTTGCCACCGTCGCTGACGGGCACGCTCTCCTGGATTCTGCTGCTTTGCTCAACCCCGATGTGGTTGTAGTTGATATTGCTATGCCGCTTCTCAACGGCCTGGAAGCAGGCCGCCAACTCAAAGAGAAAATGCCCGGCGTCAAACTCGTTTTTCTTACGATGAACGAAGATCCGGAACTCGCCGTGGAAGCTATGAAGGCGGGGGCGTCCGCTTATGTGTTGAAGAAATCTGCAGCTTCAGAATTGCTCTACGCTATTCAGGCAGTGCTCCGAGGCAAGCCCTACGTGACACCGCAAGTTGCCCGAGGGATGCAGGAAGCCTTTGTTCGCGATCCGCTCGGCAGGAAACACCCCAAGGCGATTACTCCGCGCCAGCGAGAAGTCGTGCAGCTTTTGGCAGAAGGCAAGTCGATGAAACAAGTGGCACACGCCTTGAAAGTGACACCGCGTACTGTGGCGTTTCACAAATATCGCATCATGCAGGAACTTGGGCTTCGAACAAATGCCGATCTAGTCCAGTTCGCTGTCAAGAGTCGTATTTTGGTGGGATCAACAGACTGAAAACAAGATCTCGCTTCCCCGAACAATCCCTGCGTTTGCGGTTCCTCGCGTTATGTTGTGTATCTCATGTGGGCCGAAAGCAGGACGAGGTCGGCATAGCCGACCCCATCCCGCTCTGGCGTTGGGGAATGCGAGCAGTACTTATCAGCCTCTGAGACCGGCGAATCGCGTGGTCGTCATGCGAATCGCCCTGGCGATCAAAGCAAAAGCGCAGAACAGCGCACCGAGAAGTCCGATGAGCGGCACATTGCTGGCCGTCTTCGGAAGCTTCGCAGGAGCTGCCTCCGCGGGCTCCGCCGCCGGCGCAGGTGCCGGAGCCGCTACGGCGATCAGAATTGGTACATCCTGCTTTGGTGCCGGGGGTGGTGGCGGCGCAATTCCCGTCCTGCTAACTTGATGTGCAACCACCGTGGAGGGAACCTCAACCACTCGTTGAGCTGAGACATTCATTCCCTTTTTGAGACCCCAAGCGTCCGTTTGTCGGCCATCGACCATGAACTTTTGACCGCTGGGGATTTTGAACTGCTGGTTTTCGCCGTTTTCAAGCGTCAGAATAACGCTGTTCGGCGGGTTAACATGCCACACCTTACCGGTCACCGTCTCGACTGTGGTAACCGTCTTGGGCGTGGTTGTTTTCACCGTTTGTTTTTCGAGCTTCATTCCCACTTTGGCGTTCTTGATGTTGACTGGCTGACCGTCAACCATGAACGTGAGGCTTTCTGGAACGTTGTCGAATTCCCGCAGCGAGCCATCGTCCATCTTGACGACCACACTATTCCCGCTAATGTAGACAATTTCACCGCGCTCGACGGTTACCTCTTTGGTTGATGGGCCGTGTTCTACCGTCGTGCTGGTTTGTACTTGCGCTACCAACGGCAGGGAGAAGGCTAGACAAAGAGCGCCTCCACCCAGCAGGCCACGCAAGATCGTTCTTGAGAACCTGGTTGAAATCATTTTCTCTTCTCCTTGTTTTTAGTGTTCTTCCCCGTGGAAATGGACTCCTCATGAGCGCCGAGGTCCGACTCCTGAGTAGTTTCGAGCGACGCCGTGACGATGTATCGCTTGGGAGCATGCCCGACAAAATAAAACGGATAGCATGTCACCAGTGTCAGCGTGGGAATCGGCGTCGGATCCAAAACGGAAATATCTTCTGGCATGACAATCTTGATTCCACTGACTGCATACCTGTCCGTCTGTCCCGGCCGCTCGAGTTCGATGACGTCACCCGCAGTCATGTTCTGCAGCGGCCGGAAGAAGCCGTCGCGATGTCCCGCAATCCCAAGATTGCCTGGTTGTCCGATCCGGGCCGTCCCCAGGATCCTTCCCACCCCGCGATTCAGCGTTAGGTCGTCGGTATCGTTGAAAACTGGGACTTCAAGGTCGATCTTCGGAATACGAAGAATAGCCAGAGGAGGGTCCATCTCCTTAGTGAGACTCTCTTTGTAGGCTGAGATGCGTTGGACCGACCACAGGCGAAAATCAATCGGTGAGTTCGAGTCGGGATTCGGCAATGCAGAAGGCCTGTCGATTGGGTCCGTCGGCTGGTCCACTTGGAATCGCGCAATTGCTGCCCTCGAACCGATCACCCTGTACAGTCGCGCAGCGCCCCATAAAGCTAGGCACATGAGACCGATAACGAGAAGAACACTCTCGACTCTTCGAAGCTTCATGGTGTCGTCCGAAGACGTCCCGATTCCGGCCTGCGGTGTCATATAAGCTTCCCGCCATTCACACCGATCAGGCGCATGACTCTGCCTGTCAGTCCCGACGGTATGGAAATTTCTGGCCGAAGCAAACTGTCAAAAGTGACAGATGGCTTGGTACTCGTTAGGCCGAGTCGTCTAGCTGGTAGTTTTACCAGTGGCTCAGTCGGGCGGCTGGGTTATTTATAAGGGAACCCACGACGGAGTAGAGGAGTGAAGAAATGACGATTCACGCCCGCAGCCTATGTAGCCAGATCATGGCGCTAACATGCTCCGTTTTATTGATTACCGGCTCCGTACCTCCCCCGGCCCAGGCTCGATCCGGACAGCAGGCGGCTGCACCCGACGAGGCGGCTCCGAAGATTCCTAATGATCAATTAGATTCTCTGGTTGCGCCGATCGCCCTTTACCCCGACCCGCTTCTCGCGCAAGTGCTCGCCGCATCGACATATCCGTTGGAAATCATCCAGCTTCAGCAATGGCTGACAAAAAACAAAGGTTTGAGCGACAAAGCTCTGGCGGACGCGGTGATGAAAGAGGATTGGGACCCGAGCGTTCAAGCGTTAGCCGCCCTTCCGGACGTGGCCAAGCGCCTGGCGGATGACATCAAGTGGACAACTGACCTGGGAAACGCCTTCTTGGCGCAGCAGTCCGACGTTATGGACGCTGTCCAGCGAATGCGCGCGAAAGCCAAAGACACGGGAAACTTGAAACCCAGTGAGCAGCAGAAAGTAGAAACCAAGGTAATTGAGAACAAGAGCGTCATAATCATTGAACAAGCCAACCCACAAGTGGTTTACGTTCCCACCTATAACCCAGTCGTGGTCTATGGGCCGCCCGTTTATCCCTATCCGCCAATTTATTACCCACCGCCGGGCTACTACGCCGCCGGTATGGCGATTTCCTTCGGCGTCGGAGTGGCTATGGGAGCGGCTTGGGGTGGAGGATGGGGCTATCACTCTAATTGGGGCGGAAACAATAATATCACCATTAACAATAACAATAATTTCGTGAACAACTCCAATAGAACGAACATCAACAACAACAGACAGAACATCAACAACGTTAGCGGGAATCGAACCGGCGGGAATAACAACTGGCAGCACAATGCCCAGCACCGTGGCGGCGCTCCGTATTCGAACCGAGCGACGGCGAACCAATACGGGGGTACTGCTCGCGGTGATTCCATGAGCACGCGGCAAGCGAACGCGCGCCAAACCCAGGCCCAAGCGGGTTCACGTCAGCAGGCTGGTGGCACTCGTCCGAACCAAGGCCAAACAGGCGCCAGGCAACAGTCGGGCGCTGGCAATCTTTCGACAGGGAACGCCGGCGCAAACCGCGCCAGTACTGGCACGGGCGCCGCGAATCGTGCTAGCGGCAGCGGTGGCGCCAGTGCCGGAACCAATCGCACGGGGGCCTCTGGCGGAGCGGGCGGCGGAGATCGCGTCGGCAACCGAAGTGTACCGCCAAGCACGGGTGCTAGTTCCAAGAGCAGCGCACTGAGTGGTGCTTCCGGTGGTGCGGGTGGAAGCGCTGCACGGACGAGCAGTTCGCGGGGTGCGTCCAGCATGGGGGCTTCCCGTAGCGGTGGCGGCGGGCCCCGGAGGTAATCGAGCCATGATTAACGAAAAGCAAATGAAGTCAAAAGCAGCGAGCGTTCTCGAAACAACAGTTCTCCGATTCTTCCTGCTGACTGTCCTCTTCGGCACCGCAGCAACATTCTCGGTAGGGGCGCAGCAATCCGGGCAGACCGTATCGGCACAGGCATCGCCGAAAGCATTCGCAACACCCAAACAAGCCTCCGAAGCGTTAATTCACGCGACGGAAGGCTTTGACCTGCCTGCGCTGAAGGAGATCCTTGGTCCCGACGGCGAAGATCTGGTGTCTTCGGAAGATCCCGTCCGGGACAAGAACGCTGCCGCTGCGTTTGCCAACAAAGCGCGCGAAAAAAACGAGATCACTCCGGATCCCAACGATTCCAAGCGCGCCATCCTGTCCGTGGGCAATGACGATTGGCCACTCCCGATCCCGCTTGTCAAAAAAGGAGGGAAGTGGTCTTTCGACACCAAAGCAGGGCGCGAGGAGATTCTATTCCGGCGCATCGGCGCCAACGAACTGGACGCCATCCAAATCTGCCGTGGCTACGTGGAGGCTCAGGACGAATATGCTCTGGAAAAACATGATGATGACGAGGTGAACCAATACGCACAACGAATCATCAGCACGCCAGGAAAACATGATGGCCTTGCCTGGAAGAATCCGGATGGAAGCTGGGGAGGCCCTGTCGGAGAAAGAATTGCCGAGGCGATCGAGCAAGGCTATTCGAGTAAGAGCCAGCCTTATCACGGTTACTATTTCAAGATTTTGAAGGGACAAGGCCCCGACACGCGGCTAGGCCAAATGGACTTCGTCGTAAACGGGGCGATGATCGGAGGATTTGCTCTTGCCGCCGCGCCGGCGGACTACCGCGTTACGGGTGTGAAGACCTTCATCGTCAGTTACGAAGGGATCGTTTATCAGAAGGACTTAGGCCCGGACACGCTCAACATATTCAAAAGCATGGAGCTCTACAATCCAGACAAGACCTGGCAGCCTACCGACGACAATTGGTGACGCTTGGCGTCCTGCACGATGGACCTGAAGAAATCGCAAGCTGCTGATCGGGCTAGCTTCCTGGCAATCCGTGCCTCGAGCCAAGCGTGTATAAGGCCAGTGGCTAATTACCTTTGGTCGGGTGTAGCATTCTTGCATCTCCCGCATGGCTTTCGAGCGCCCTTTCGCTCGCGATCCTGCTACGCCATAAGCCGTACCGGCAGCATTGGAGGTAGGCATCGAAACCACTCGCGGACGCCAGTCGGTTGTGCTCGCGAATTTGGATTCCTCGGCCCAAGTGGTGATGTTGGTGTGCCTGGCGGCTGCGATGTCCTACCTGGCGGCAAAGCTGGGCGAATCACTGTTGATACGTCCGCAGATGAGCTGGGCGCTCTGGCCGGGTAACGTGCTTTTGGTGTCTATCTTGTTGCTCGTGCAACGAAGACTCTGGCCACTACTCATCGCGGCGTCCTTTGTAGCTTTTGTTCTCTATGACTTACAGGAGGGCCTGCCGCTTCGTTCGATTGCCATCCTTATTTTTTGCGACACTGTAGAAGTCCTCACGGCCGCCTTGTGTCTTAGCTATTCCTTCGGTGGCACGCCCGAGCTCAATAGCGTGAGTGCCTTGGCGAAGTATTCGTTCTTCGCCGTGTTCCTCGCGCCATGCCTTGGAGCGTTTATCGGCGCGTTTGCAACCAAGGGGGACTATTGGAGTAGCTGGAGGATTTCCTTCTTTTCAGAGGCGTTAGGATTTTTGATCCTGGTACCGGTAATTTGGGGTTGGGGCAGAAAAATTCCAGTATGGATAGACAAACCGCGAGCCTATCACTTGGAAGCGATCGCGTTGTTGGCGGGGCTGGTTGTCGTCGGATACTTCGCGTTTGCTGCTCCCGGAGGGAGCCGCCCGGCGGCTATGCTTTATTCTCCCGTGCCCTTTCTCCTGTGGGCCGCTTTGCGTTTCGAGTCGCCCGGGGTTGGTACTGCGGTCATCGTAGTTGGCTTCCTGTCGATTTGGGGCGCGGTCCATGGACGGGGTCCGTTCATCGAATCGGGGCCGCTCAAGAATGTGTTTTCGCTGCAGTTGTTCCTGTTTTTTACGGCTGGACCTTTCATGGTTCTGGCCGCACTGGTTGAGGAGCGTAAAAACGCCGGCGAGGCACTTAAGAAGTCTGAAGGGAAGTTTTCCAAGGCTTTTCGCCAGAGCCCTATGGCTCTCACTCTAACGACCGCCAAGGATCATCGCTACATCGACGTCAACGAAACCTTTGAGCGTTTAACAGGTTGGAGCCGCGAAGAGGTAATCGGCCGGACTCCCTTCGACATCGGGTTGTGGGTTGATCCCGACCAAAGAAGAGAACTCACAAAACGGCTATCGGCAAAAGCCGGCCTTCGAAATCTTGAACTTCAATTTCGCACAAAGAACGGCGAGATACTAACGGGCTTGACATCAGCGGAATTGATTGAGGTGAATGGCGAGCCATGCGTTCTCGCTGTAGCGGTCGACGTCACCGACATGAAGCGAGCAGAAGAGGCCAGGCAGGCTTCTGAGCGTCGCTTTGCACAGTTTTTTGCGACCGTTCCGGAATATTGCTACATGGTGTCGCTGAGCGGTCAGATTTTGGACGCCAATCCAGCAGCTTGCCAAGCCTATGGTTACACCAAAGAAGAACTCATCGGCCAGCCCCTGTCCACGATCTATGCTCCCGAGTCACATTCAAGAATGGCTGATCTATTTGAGAAGTGGAAAAGGGAAGGCACGCTGGACAATGAAGAGATGGTGATAATCACCAAGCAGGGGCAGAAGCGAACGGTACTTCTCAATGTGGGGGCGGTGAAAGATGCCCAGGGGAACATCTTACATACCGCGTCAGTGCAGGTGGATATCTCCGAGCAAAAGCAAATGCAGGAGAAACTACTCGATAGCGAGGGCCGTTTGGAGGGCATCATCCAATCAGCGATGGACGCGATCATCGCTGTCGATGAGGAACAGCGGATCGTTGTGTTCAACAGCGCTGCCGAGAAAATGTTCGGTTGCCCGGCGCTACATGCGATTGGCACTACGATCGACCGCTTCATACCGCAGCGCTTCCGCGCCGTCCATGTAGCGCATATTCGCCGTTTTGGCGAGACCGGAGGCACCAACCGCGCCATGGGAGCCTTGGACGCATTGTGGGGCCTCAGGGCAAATGGCGAAGAATTTCCCATTGAAACCTCTATCTCTCAGTTGGAAGCCAGCGGCAAGAAGCTCTTCACCGTCATCATTCGGGACATCACCGAGCGCAAACGAGCTGAGGATACACAACGCAAGCTCGCCGCCATCGTGCAATCTTCCGATGACGCCATCATTTCCGTGAGTTTAGACAATGTCATCACGAGCTGGAATCCGGGCGCTGAGCGGATGTATGGATACACTGAGGCCGAGGCGCTGGGACAGCCTATTAGCATGATCATCCAACCCGAGTTGCGGGAGGAGGAAGCCGAGATTTTACGACGCGTCAAAGTGGGTGACTCACTCGAGCACTCCGAAACGGTACGCTTGGGAAAAGGAGGAAATCGGCTCGATGTTTCCGTGACCATTTCTCCGATACGCGACTCGGCAGGCAATATCGTGGGTCTTTCCAAGATCGCCCGGAACATAACGGAGCGGAAACGCGCTGAAGACTTACTGTACGAGAGTGAAGAGCGCTTTCGCCTGATTACCAATGCCGCGCCCGTAATGATCTGGATGTCGGGAACCGACAAGCTATGTACGTTCTTTAATCAACCCTGGCTGGAGTTCACTGGCCGCTCCCTTCAGGCGGAGCTTGGAACCGGCTGGACGGAAGGAGTTCACCCCGAGGATTTCGATGGCTGCCTGAAGACTTACACAAGCGCATTCGACCAGCGCGACTCTTTCGAGATCGAGTATCGCCTGCGGCGGCACGATGGAGAATATCGCTGGGTTTCCGACTTGGGCGTTCCGACCTTCAAAGCGGACGGCTCCTTTGCGGGCTATATCGGCTCGTGCATTGACATCACCGAGCGCAAGCTAGCGCAAGAGGCGCTCTCCGGCATGAGCCGCAAACTTATTGAAGCCCAAGAGCAGGAACGTACCTGGATTGCGCGAGAGCTTCACGACGATATCAATCAACGTATTGCCTTGCTGGCGGTGAATCTGGAACGCTTGAAAGGCGACCTTCCCGCTTCGGCGGGCCGAGTCGGCCATGGCCTTGACGAAGTAAGCGAGCTGGTTTCCGGTCTGGGAAGCGATATTCAGGCGCTATCGCATCGTCTGCATTCTTCAAAGCTGGAATACCTGGGCATCGCAGCAGCGGTTTCCAGTTTTTGCAGGGAGATGTCCGAGAGGCAAGGAGTTCACATTGCTTTTCACTCTGAGGGCGTCCCGAAGAAGCTACCGCAGGAGATCGCCCTCTGTTTCTTCCGCGTCCTGCAAGAAGCTATTCAGAATGCACTGAAGCATAGCGGATCACGGGACCTGGAAGTTTGGCTCAAAGGTGCACCGAATGAAATTGAGTTGGCCGTGAGCGATTCGGGGATTGGCTTTGATCCTGAAGAGGCTATCACCGGACGCGGGCTGGGCCTCACCAGCATGAAGGAACGGCTCAAGCTGGTCCATGGCGAGCTTTTCGTCGAGTCGCAACCTCAGCGCGGCACGATGATCCGCGCCACAGTACCTCTTAATGTTGTCGCCAAGTCTGTGCAAGCGTAAGAACCTCGTACATCGAACGATATACCTAGGTCAGCTAACTGTGATTCTGATTATAGCCAATCGAGATTCGCCTCTGTCAACGCAAAGTAGAAATGTCCGGTTTTCCGCCAGATAGAAATGTCCGCTTCCATGGTCTTCTCCAAGGGTGCTCGGCAGGTACATGGTATTGGGGTTTGATTTTGTTTTGGGGTCTTGGTTTTTGTTCCGCGAGTCCTGGAGGCCGTAGGCCGGAAGGACTTGCGGACGGCCGCACCGATGCGGGACAGGCGCGCAAGTGCAGATAGCGACCGCGGTAGCGCAACCAGTGACTTCCGTCCAACCGTCGTTCGATCTCTACCGCCGCTCCGCGAAGCCCCGCACAAACTTCTTCCCGCAGTACTCCCCAGCGATTTCCATCCCAGCTGACGGTATGATCCTCGGCCACCCTACGGGCCACGCGTACACTCAGGATCTCTTCCAGGTGCTGTTCCCGCCCCAGTCGTCGATGGGCATTGCGTGTATTCCGCGGTGTCACGGTAAAACGCTGCTCCCACTCAGGAAGAAAGCGCGTCTCCAGGAAATGATTCGCTCCCAGGATGCTGTCGATTCCTGCCAAGCGCATCTCTTTCACCAGACGATCCTGTAGAGTTTCAAACAACCTCTCGATACGCCCTTTGGCTTGCGGACTGTGGGCCGCGATCCATTCGATCCCCAGTTCGTGCAACGCTCGCCCAAACTGCGTGCGCAGCGGATCTCCCCGCAGTTGTTCAGCCAGCGGCTGCGGCCCGGCCTTTCGAAAAATGCTGGCTTTATCGGTGTACTGCGCCACTGGACGTCCATAGCGCCGTAACCATCCCTCCAGAGTTCGCAAGTTCTCTTCCGTGGTGTCGTGCTCGGTGAACCGTCCCCAGATGCGACTGGTGGCGTCGTCGATCAAGGCGATGAGCTGGCAAGCCGGACCGCGCTCCTCCAACCAGCGGAATGGTGAGCTGTCCTGCATCACCAACTCCCCGAAACTGGCGCGGCGCTCCCGCCATACATGCACGGCCTTCACGCGCTGCGCGCGCGGGCGCCACAGGGCCGCTTTGGTCATCCACTTCCGCAGCGTCTCCCGGCTCACGGAGAAACCTTCCTGGGCCAGGTGTTCGGCAGCCAGCGTAGGTCCGAAATCCGCATAACGCTGCTGCAGGCGCGCCAGAATCTTCTGCTCCAAGCGGGCCGGCAGCTTGCGGTTCGATGGTCGGCCGCGCAATCCGTGAACCAGGGAATGATCTCCTCGTTGGCGGAGGCGGAGCAGCATCCGCCGCACCTGACGCTCGCTTATTCTCAGCCGCTGGGCCCCGGCTACTTGCGTCAGATGTTTTTGCTGTATCTCGTGCAACACTTTCAGGCGGTCCCGTTCTCGTTGGCTCAAAGCGATTCGCTCCGTCTCCATGGGACCCTCGGCCATCCATGAAAGCGGACATTTCTACTTTGCACAAACCGGACATTCTCACTTTGCGGCGACAAATCGAGATTCGCCTCTTTACAATTACGTCTGAAAGCGGGAAGATGCCCGGCACCTGCTGGTTCCATGAAAGCCGTGAAACACCATGAAAACCGATCTTTTTATTTGTAATGCATGCGCGTCAGCCAATCTGGCGGAGTTCGACTCTGAGATGAACATCCATTCTTCTGGCCTGAGGAGCCTGGACAAGCCATCGATCTTTGTGTTTCCAAAGATCATGGTTTGCTTGAACTGCGGGTCTTTGCGATCCACTCTTTCGGCAGAAGAACTGCGGATACTCCAGAAAAGTGCTGCGGGGACGGAGCGAATCCTCCTTTAGTCGGACTCGGTCGAAGTCTTGAGCTGTTCCCTTGCTACGATCGTGCCAACCCTCTGCCTACGAATTGTTCACCACGAAGCACTGCGTCGATGGCCTCCGACAGATCGTTTCCGGCTCTCGATTTGAGGACGTAACCACATACCCCCAACTGCAGCGCCGCGTCCACTACTTCGGCAGAGGTTTCTTGCGTGAGAAAGATGATCTTCGCCGCTGGAGCGAACCCCAGAATCTGGCGCGCTGCTTCGATTCCATTAAGCTTGGGGAGGCCGATATCCATCAAGATCAAATCGGGAGTAAGTTGTTCCGCTCTTGCGACCGCGTCTAGTCCATCCGATGCTTCGCAAATCACCTGCATGTTCGGTTTTTCTCTGAGCAAAGAAGTGACGAAAGCGCGGTAGGGTTCGAAGTCTTCTACAACCAGAATGCGCGTGATCGTGGGTGACAGATTCGACGCGTTAGCGATGGCCTCTTCTCCCGAACTTTGCACTCCGCCGTTGGTAGAAGAGGTTCGCTCTACACGGTCAAGGATCGCGCACTGTTTACTCAGGTGTGCCTCGCTAAGCGACTTCGGCGATGTAAAACAACTCCAATCGGCTGACTATCATGGTATCCACGAAACAAAAGGCTACGGCCATAGGGCGTTGAGGTCAAGTCTTACTTGCACTCGCCGAGTATCAAAAAAGTACTACCTCCCTCCGAGTGAGCGGCGAATTCCGATCGCGGGACTGTCTGTAGCTGCGCTGGCGCAGCCCGGGGATGTAGTCTACGCACAACTCGCGGGCTTCAATCCACCGATGTGACTGTCAGCGAGCGTTTCCGCCAGATGCAGCTCCGGCTTGGGCGCTCCGAGACTCTTCCCTGACTTCGGTGACGACCGCAGCCTTGCCGAGCGCAAGCACCTGCTCGGGCGTGGTAGTCGCAAACAGATGCATGCCGCGGGCGATGATACCGGTCCACCCGGTCTGATGACTTGCGCCAAGTCCCGCCCCGTTGTCGCCATGAAAGTATTCAAAGAACGAGAGGTAGTCGCGCCACTGGGGGTCCTCCTGAAACTTGCGCGTTCCCCCATACACCGGCCGCCGGCCATCCTTGTCCTTCAAGAAGATGTTGTTGAGGCGGCGCGATAGCTCTTCCGCGACCTGGTACAGGTTCATCTGTCGTCCCGACCCAGTGGGGCATTCGACGGTGAATTCATTGCCGTAGTAGTTGTAATACTGCAGCAGCGCCCGGATAATCAGGCCGTTCACGGGCATCCAGATCGGCCCGCGCCAGTTGGAGTTTCCCCCGAACATGCCAGTGTCAGACTCCGCCGGCAGGTATGAGACGGTGTAGTCTTGATGATCCACCCGAAACACATATGGGTGCTCGGCGTGATACCGGGAGAGAGCCCGGATGCCATAGGGGCTGAAAAATTCGTTCTCGTCCAGCATCTTCGCCAATACACGACGAAGCTTGGTTTCGTTCAAGACGGAAGCCAGTCGTCGGCCGCCACAACCGACTTTGGCGGGGTCGTGGATGAAGGCAGTGAGTTGTGGGCGGGCAACGCAAAACCGGCGCAATTCTTCGCTCAACTCTGGGTACTTTCCTACAAGCTCTCCCTCGAGTACCGTAACCGCGCACAGTGGGAGCAGTCCCACCATGGAACGCACTTTCAGGCGCTGAGCGCTGCCGTCCGGCAGCCGCAGGACGTCGTAGAAAAACCCGTCTTCTTCGTCCCACATCCCAACGTCTCCGCCCCCATGTACCAAGGCTGACGCGATCCATAGGAAGTGTTCGACGAATTTGCTGCCCATCTCCACATAGGCTGGCCTCTCCATCGCCAACTGCACCGCGATCTCCAGCATGTTCTGACAATACAGCGCCATCCATGCAGTGCCGTCGGCTTGTTCCAAATGCCCGCCGGTTGGTAGCGGCGCGCTACGGTCGAAAACGCCAATATTGTCCAGCCCAAGGAATCCACCCTCGAAAGCGTTTTTGCCGGTGCGATCCTTGCGGTTGACCCACCATGTAAAATTCAGTAGCAGCTTGTGGAAACTCCGCTCCAGCCAGTCCAAGTCGCCCTTTCCCCGGGCCTTCTCCAAACGATATGTGAAGATCGTAGACCAGGCATGCACCGGGGGATTGACGTCACCGAAGTTCCACTCATACGCTGGCAATTGCCCGTTCGGGTGCAGGTAGTATCCCCCGAGCATCAAGTCCAACTGCTGTTTACCAAAGTCCGGGTCCACCAGCGTCAGTGCGAGGATATGGAAGGCCAGATCCCATGCCGCATACCAGGGATATTCCCATTTGTCCGGCATGGAAATGATGTTTGCATTGTACATATGGTGCCAGTGGTCGTTGCGTGGGGCAGTACGGCCGTTAGCCTTGAACGGGTCGGCTCCATGCTCTGCCAACCATCGGTCAACGTCGTAGAAATAGAATTGCTTGGTCCAAAGCATGCCCCCCAATGCCTGCCGCATGACGTTGGCCGCATCGGCCGTCAACGAGGATGGAATGACGGTGGCATAGAACTCATCTGCCTCCTTCTGCCGCGCCTGCATTACCGTGTCGAAGCCACTTCCAAATGGAACGCCTTGCTTTTTCTCCGTCGACGCTGTGGAGGCCGACGTCGCGTCGCTGAGTCGCAAACGGAGAGTCTGAGATTGGCCCGCACCCACCGTGAGGCGATAATGTGCCGCCGCTTTCGTCCCGTTCTTTTCGGGATTCACTGCCTCGCGCCGTCCATTCACCAGATAGTTGTTGATCCCGTCCTTGACATACGGAGTCCGGTTGGGCGAATGAAAGAGGCGTTCATTGTTCGTTTCGTTCTCGGTGAAAAGCAACTCCCCCGCGCCTTCACAATAGAGAGTCCGGTCTCCTATCTTGGGATGCGAAGCGACAATCGCTCTATCGCCTCCTTCCGTGGATAGTTCCTTGAGATTCGGACGAACAATGTCACCACCCCATGACCACTCATTGCGGAACCACAACGTCGGGAGCACATGCAACGTCGCGGGCTCAGGCCCGCGGTTGAAAACCGTGATTTTGATCAGGATGTTCTCCGGCGCCTCTTTCGCATATTCGACAAACACATCGAAATAGCGATCGTCATTGAAGACGCTCGTATCCAGCAGTTCGTACTCGAAATCGTTGCGCGTCCGATTCCGGTTGGTGCTCACCAGGTTGTCATACGGATAAGCTCGCTGCGGATACTTGTAGAGGTACTTCATGTAGGAGTGCGTCGGCGTGCTGTCCAGATAAAAGTAGTATTCCTTTACGTCCTCTCCGTGATTGCCTTCGCTGTTCGTCAGTCCGAATAGGCGCTCTTTCAGGATGGGGTCCTGGCCATTCCACAGCGCCAGGGCAAAGCAAAGCTTCTGTTCATCGTCGGAAATGCCCGCAAGCCCGTCTTCTCCCCAGTGGTACGCGCGCGAGCGTGCCTGGTCATGACTAAAATAGTCCCAAGCATTGCCGTCCTGGCTATAGTCTTCGCGAACGGTGCCCCACTGGCGCTCACTCAGGTAGGGT
The DNA here is from genome assembly GCA_963832615.1 of uncultured Acidobacteriota bacterium. Lineage (GTDB taxonomy): Bacteria > Acidobacteriota > Terriglobia > Acidiferrales > UBA7541 > Acidiferrum. The sequence goes on along the minus strand of CAWHVA010000008.1, from coordinate 171,099 downwards.
CCCCACTTTTTCCAAGCTACCTTTTGGTCGCGCTCAGCTTCCAAACGCAGTCCTTCTGCAGTCTTGCTCATGATCACAGCCCTCCTAAATGCTCTCGAACGGTTGGAGCGCCTTTGTTCTTCAGAGCGTCTCCAATCGGAATACGTGGTAACCCCAGGGCGGCATATCCAGGTAAAGGCCCCGAGAGGCCAGCTCATCGCCGGCGCGTTCATAAACTGCCGAGCCCATAAGGTCCTGCGCGCGCACGGTATGTCCGCGGATCTCGTCAAACGGCAGCCGCAGGTGGCATTGACTCTGATTCGGCGCGTAATTCACGACGACGACAAGCGGGTGGCTACCCGGCTGCTGCCAAGCGAACGACACGAAGCAGTCCCAGGTCCAATTGCCGTCCCACGCTGGCGCGGCATCAAGCAACTGCCATTCCCCGTCCTTGGTCTCAGACTGGGTTACGCAACTCAAAAGGCGAGCGTAAAAGTCACGCAACGAGGTTTCCACCGGCTCAACAGGCCGGCGCTCAACGTGTACGGAAACTTTTCTGGTTCGACCCTCAAACTGCCCATCGTGAAAAAACCGCAGGCCCAGACAAAGGTAGGTCAAGACGGCAGCAGCTCGGTGAATCTCTGGCGTGAATATTGCCGCCGCTCGCGGCTCATCATGGTTCTCAAGGAATCGCGCGGATTTCCGCTGAAACTCTGCGTCCGCGCGGAAATGATCTCGGATTGGCCGTGCTTGCCCTTCGCGAAGCCGATCATAGAGTCGCTTGTCGTACGTATAGTCGAAGCCTTGCTGCTGCAGCGTCCATTCGAGGTCCCAATAGACCTCAGCCATCATGAGCAAGTCTCGCCGATCCGCGTGGACGGACTGGATCGCTTTGGGCCAAAACGGTTCCATTCGCAAACCCCATGTTCGCTCAAAGACCTCCGGCAGAATCAACATCGCCATGTCACAACGCACACCATCACACTTAGCGGCCACGCTCCGTAGCTCCTGTTGCATGGCCTCCTGGAGCGAAGGCTCCGCGTAATTCAGCTGCAGTGTATCGGGCCAGCCCGCAAAATACGGATCACGACCGTAGGCCAGCACCCGGGGTTTTGTGCCGACCGCGATGCGCACATAGTTCTGGGGTTCGCGGACGAACTGCTCTTCCGTGCCCTGCACGTAAAACTCCGGGTGACTCTGAACCCATCGGATGATCCAGCCCGGTATGATTGGGCACGAAATCCAGCATCAGTCGCATTCCCCGTTCGTGCATCCTCTGCCGGAGTCGCTCCAGGGCCAAATCTCCGCCAAAGTCGGAACGCACCGCATAATCTGTAATCGCAAAACAGGAACCGCAGACGTCTTCTTGCTGAAGATCTGGCAGAAGTTGTCGGAACTCGTCCTGCCACTCTGAATTCTCACGCGACACTCGTCGGCTGGCCGGTCCTGTCTGCCACACACCCAGAAACCAGAGCCAGTCAAAGCCCGCTTGCGTCAGCCGATCCAGCTCGCCGTCAGGGATGTCGTCCAATGTCGCCTGCCGTGCCAAGTTCTGCGACAAGTCTCTCAGCCAGACACGCGTATTGATCTGGTACAGGCACGGGTATTTATGCTCTCTACCTTCCGTGTTTATGTGTGGAGTCCGGAAGTTCTGCTCGGTTGCTCGGGCAGGATTCAACGAAGGGCTGGCCATCGCCCACCTTCAAGACGCAGGATTTCCCGCCACTCAGTCGCGATTTTCACGCGCCGGGATCTGATCCGTGGGACAGTCGCATCCTACGCGCCGCTTTGAAAGAAGCAACCTGTCAATACTTACAGGTGTCAGGTCACGCGCGCCATCCATACATTGAGTAAAATGAGGTTCTTAATCGCAGGCTCCCGCCAGCTCCTTCTCTTTTTTACGGGCTGCCTCGCCGCCGGCAACTGCCATGCCCAGGATCTCGCTCCCCGGGCTTATCTCATCACTCCCGTCCATTCCAACGCGGTCACTCTGACGTATTCCTTCTACGACGGTGGCCTCATATTTGACGGAACCGTCCCCATCACAGGCGCTACGGCCAGGTTCCACGTTCCGGTCCTTAGCTACTCCCACTCGCTCAATTTTTTCGGCCGCACCGCTAATTTCACCGCCTCGTTACCCTACGGCGTTGGAAATTTTCATGGGACCGTAGTTGGTGCGGAGGCGTCGGCGTACCGCTCTGGTCTTCTAGCTCCCACCTTCAGATTTTCCGTTAATCTTAAAGGAGGCCCGGCCATGAATGCCGCCGAGTTCATCAAATGGCGGCAGAAAACCATCTTGGGTGCCAGCATTAAACTTGTGCCGCTGGCAGGGCAGTACGATCCCACGAAACTCATCAATCTGGGAAACAATCGCTGGGCCTTCAAACCTGAGCTAGGCTATTCACGACGCTGGGGCCACTGGATCCTCGATGCTTATGGGGGCGTCTGGTTCTTCACAGAAAATCACGAATTCTTTTCGCACAACCAATTCTCTCCCGGCACCAATACCCAGTCCGAGACTCCGGTCGGCTCTTTCGAAGGGCATCTCAGCTATGATTTTAAGCCTCGACTTTGGATCTCGCTCGATGGCAACTATTGGTTCGGAGGCACAACAAGCATAAACGGAGTCCAGAATCCTGTGACGCTGCAGAGGAACTCACGGGTGGGTGTGACCGCCTCGATCCCTGTGACCAGGCATCAGTCTATAAAACTGAGCTACAACAACGGTGCCTATATCAGATATGGGGGAAATTACCAGAATATTTCCGTCGCATGGCAATATTCCTGGTTGGGCAAACCCAATTAGCGGACGGCATCATTGACATGACCCATCATCGACAAACTGGCCGCTCGAAGCCATCGCAGCCAACGAGTGTCCGCAGTTTACGATCTTCTGGTCCAGTGGATCACCCTTCAGTGCGTCAGTAGGAACCATAGTCATCGACTGGTTTGCATCCAGAAATCGCTGGTTCAGCTTGTTCATATTGTTGAGCTCACTACCGAGCAACCGAACTGCATTTCGGTCGGCGTCGGTTGAGGCTGCTACGGATGCCAATCGAAGGTTCTGCGTAGCTTGATTTCGATAGGCAGCCACCCAATCCTCGGTCACCGGATAGCCGCGCTCGATTGCGTTCGTCAGCGCAATTCGCCATTCCCTGATCACCGCCATCTGCTCGATTCCCGCCTTCAGGAACTCTTTGGAAAATCCCGGATTTGCAGGTGGCGTTGCCAAAGCACGCTCAGACCCGCCGCCGCCCGCAGGCAGGGTCACAGAAATCTGATTCCCGTTAAAGCGTAAAGAACCATTCGCGATACGCACGAGAGCTTCGAGCTCTACGTAAGAACGGCCCTCTATTTCGACGACTGCCGTATCTCCCGAATGCCCATTCACGATCAGCGTCCGCGTCTGCCGCACAACCTGCGCTACAGCCAGCGTCGGCACGGCCAGAGCTACCGTTACGATCATCCGACCAACGAATGCGCGCTCCCGCATGTGTCCCCTCCTGAAAGCAACGCCCCACGCATCGCTTCGATCAAACTGCGATACTACCCCCGCAGCTTACCGTGCCGCGTCAGGATCGCTTTCTCTCCCGAAGGCGTGCCACTGGCAGAAATACTAGCTCATGATAAGGGGAGTGTGACACCGCAGCAAAATCTTCCGGGGATTCGCCTGCGAAACTATCCTCGCGCTATGCTTGCTTAGGATGAATTTGACTGACTCGTACCAGACTCTTCTGCCCTTTCGTTCATTGGTATTTAAAGCAAAGCGATTATCACGGGGTGGGAGCACCGGCCGCGGGCATCGCTCTCAGAGCATCCAAATTCTTGATGACCTCTTGCCAAGCTTCTGGTTTCTTCTTGGTTGCGTAAGGCTTCTCCATATCCGCGTAGTACGAGAGAATGTCTTGCCGCAAAGCGTTGGAAATAGGTTTGCCGCTCGTTTTGTTCAGTAATTTCGCGTACGTTTCATCCTCGAGTCCGTAGTCGGCCCCTCTCGTTATCGCTCCAGTGTCAAGGTTATCGTTGGGCAGTTGGAGTGCGCCGTCCTGTTGGGCAACGAGCAGCACTCGATAGTGATCCAGGGTTTCGTTGAAGCTGTGCATGTACAGCTGTTCTACATCTGGCGTGGGCGGATGAAACGCGAGGCCACTGAACGGGCCGACTTTGGGCGTCAGGCGTAAGAAGATAGCCTTCAGGCGCGCGGCGAACCCCGGCGTTTCGTAGACGTCGCCCCATTCCTGTCGGTATCCCGAATTTGAGACGTTGTAAATGAATTTGCTCTTGGTCTCGCTTGGGTCGCCATGCTGAATCTCATCCTTTTTGAGATGCCACGCCACTTTGGTCATTCGTGGAATCACCGTTGAAACCGCGTGGCGATAGCTTCCCAGGGTCAGATCCACCCGGACAAAGACGCTCGACAGATCGAGCGAATACGTTCTTGCGAATGCTCTTTCCAGGACCGGCTTCGAGACCTCAAATCCGATAAAGTCGTGAAAAGCCTTGGGCGCGTAGTGCCCTTTGGCCACCTGGTCTACGTCGAAGCCGTACTCTACCTTCATGTGCGCGGGCGGTTTCTCTTCATAAGTAACGATCGGTCCATATTTTTTCGCCAGCCCGGGATACATGATGGCCACCGCTCGGTTGGTGGCCAGCTCGTGACCCGAAGTATCCGCAGCGTAGTGCGAAAGTGCTCCCAGCGCGAATGCGTATTCATTCAGATCTCTGGATTCTTCGATCAATGCGAGAACGAAATCACCACTTCGGACATAGTGGGTAAGATTACTGAAGAATTGATTGCCAAACGGGTAGTAACCAAGGTCCTGGATAATGGCGCCGCCGTAGGTATAAGCGCGCGCCTCGAGCAATTCCTCTGGAGTCGCGTTGGGGAATCGCTTCAAAAGCAGCGGCTCAATGCCGTCCTTCCACGTCGCGTCGACAATCGCTTCATGGGTAAGAACGGAGTAACCTACGCAATTTTGAGCGCAGGTCATTCCCAGGAGAGACACGAGGATAAGACGCCAGAACAGCGAAAGTTTCTTCCTCCGAAAAAGCCGCGCAGACACTCCTGTTTGCCCTGAGGAGCGAAGGGTCTGTGTCGCGGTCAGCAGGCAAACCTGACGCTCGAAGCATGCTGTTCGCGTAAGCGACCCCGAGGATCAATCTCAAAAAGAGATTCTGGCCTTCATTTAGCACGCCACAAAATCGGAAGGTACCTGTCAAAAATAACAGTTAGGAGTTCTCGCATGCGCATCGATGTTTTCTCACCTAGGCCACTAGACCGCGTCAACTCCGGTTTGTCTTGAGCGTCCCACTTTTTCAGGGCCTTCTTTTTCTGGCAGGCCGTGAGGCCTTGGAGCCAGTATTCTGGCCTCGACCCAATAAATTTCCTTTACGAACTCCTTTGAACCTTGACCTCAACATATCACTGGAGTACCGTCCACTTGTTGTTCCCGACCCGGAAGAAAGAAGGTCCCCGCCATGCATGAACATCAATATATTTGGGCCCCTCAAGTCGCTGCGGCACTTCTCGAGATAAACGCCAGCAACCTTGCAAGACGCATCGCTACTGCCGAGCGAGCACTTTCCGAAAGGCTCGCTAACCATGAGGCCCCCGACTGGGAAGAAAGATTGAAAATCCGCGATGCTCAAAACGCTCTGCGAGAACTAACCAAAGAAATGCAACGCTTGACGAGAAGATGAGCCCGAATGCCAGCAATGTCGAAGGCTGGTTGTGATGTGAAATCTGAACGGCCGCCTTCCTTCCTCTCTGTTAGCAAATCTCGGATTGCTGCGACTTGGCGTCCTTGCTATGTCAAAGGTGCTGAGCAGGGAGATTGCTGCGCCATGTAGCTCCTTTCGTAAGTCGGCCTCAATCTCCGAGTGAACGCCTTTCGAACGAACTGCGAGACAGATCGGCAGCTAATTCATCGAAAAAATTATATGATAGCAGTCTCTTGCCCGGGTGGCGGAATGGCAGACGCTGAGGACTTAAAAGCTCGCGGGAATGTCTGTAAGTTATTGAAACGAAAACCTGAACCACGCCGAAGAGCATTTCACTTTTGCTTCCCTTGCGCTTACGACGGAACAACTGGTACCGGGGGCGGGATTCGAACCCGCACGGTGGAAAGCCACCAACGGCTTTTAAGGCCGTAACGTCTGCCATTCCGTCACCCCGGCCACCTAGGCAGAAGTTGACGATAACACACTTAACTCTTCGACTGCTCTTTGACCTTGCCAAAAGTCGCGTCCATCGTCGCAAATGCGCTCCGCATCCGGTCCTCGTTCGTTCCGAGGTAGCGCAAAAGCATCGCGTAAGTCTTCCACCCCGCTATGCGCATGATTTCTGAATGAGGCACCCCGCAACGGTCGGCCTCGCGCGCGAAGGTCCGGCGCAAGTCGTGGAAGCCCGGAGCCGTGAGAGCGTAGATCGGGAAGGTCGCACCAAAGTGTTTTTCGAGGCGGTCGAGCGAGAGGTTGAGTTTTCCTGTGCTGCGGCGACCCTTCGTGCGGTACTGGGCTTTCAGGTCCTCGGCGACTTGGTGCAACGTGACGTCCTTATATCGTTGGAACTCGCTGTGCTCTCCGGTGCTGACTGCGCGGCGACGTTCTTCGAGTCTCTTTCGCGCGCCGTCCTTTGTGGTGAATCCGCTGTTTTCGCTCAGGGACTTACGAGTTATTTCAGGAGCATTCGGTAGCGTTGGGGACAGTGAGAAACACTTATTGTTCCCGTGTTGCACCTCCTACACACTTCCAAATGTGCGCTTAGCCAAAAGGGACTGCTGTAACCGTCGTCACGCGAGAGCGTGACGGCCATCACAGCCAGGGAATCTTAGATTCCAGTAGAAATATGGGAATCGGTCCTCTACCGGACGCTATCTATGCCGAGCGGGTTTCGTTTTGTGTCGCCCCTGGATGATCGCCTACATGCGCTACGACTTCGTGAACTCACCGACTGACTTTGCGTACGATGTTTCTCAGGGCCGCACACGCGACCGCTTCAGCCCCGGTTTCCAGGTTCTCGTTCGCGCAAACATCAAGGTCATCGGCGAGTATCAATATCACTGGCGCCATCCCTACACCGACCCAACCGCCGGCAACACCTTGTTTTTCCGCTCGAACTCGTTCGTCGGCGGAATCGACTACGCGTTCTAACGCCGTGTGAATTGCAGAAATCGCAATGCAAGTACATCTGAAAACGAGAGGAAGGCCATGAGTCTACCAAGAATCGCAGCGAGGGCAGCGATCGCAGCGAGCATCACGCTGGCTCTAGCGGGGGTCAGTTGGGCCAACGAAATCAAAGGCAAAATCAGCGTGCAAGGGATCAAGTCCGCAGAAAACATCGCCGTATACGTCGATGTGATTGCGGACAAAAAGTTTGATCCTTCGAAAGACCACGTCGTTATCGACCAACGGAAAATGTCGTTCGTTCCGCATGTCGTCGCCGTGCAGCTGGGCACCACCGTGGATTTCCTGAACAGCGACGCCGTCGGCCACAACGTGTATTGGCCGTCGATTAGCGGAAACAAGAAGCTCGCTCACAACCTGGGCACCTGGCCGAAGGGCGAGAAGAAACCGTTCCAATTCAACGACCTCGGCACGGCCTCTCTCCTTTGCAACGTGCATCCCGAAATGTCCGGCTACGTCGTCGTTGTGCCCACGCCTTATTTTGCCGTCACCGACAAAGACGGCAATTTCGAAATCAAGGATATTCCCGCAGGCAAATACACGCTGAAGACTTGGAGCGAAGATGGCAAGCCGACCACGCAGGCCGTGGACGTCAGCGCGCCTACAGCGACCGTGGAACTGACGGTCAAAAAGTAACCGAGAAAGGGACACGGACCAGACCTCGTGACCAGCCGAACCAAATTAGTGGACCTCGAATGGCTCGAGTCGAACTTCCCCTGCATGCAGGCTTGTCCCGTCCACACGCAGGCCGGGCGCTACGTTTCGCTCATCGCGCAGGGAAGGTACGAGGAAGCGTACCGCTACGCTCGTGTCCCTAATCCTTTCGCTTCCATCTGCGGCCGTGTTTGCGGACATCCCTGCGAACCGGCCTGCCGCCGCGGGCAATTTGACTTGCCCATCTCCATTCGCGCTCTAAAGCGCTTCGTTACCGAACGCCACGGACCGGAATCGCGCAATCCCATCGATGTCTTTCCCGAAAGGCCGCGCGCCTTCCGGCCCGAGAAGATCGCCATCATCGGTTCCGGTCCCGCCGGCATGTCCGCGGCGCACGATCTGGCTCTGCTCGGTTATCCCGTAACCGTTTTCGAAGCCGCACCGGTTCCCGGCGGAATGATGCATCTCGGCATTCCGGAATACCGTCTGCCACGCGATGTGTTGCAGGCGCAGATTCGCGAAATTCTGGACCTCGGCCCCGAACTCCGCCTCAACGTGCGGTTCGGTCGTGATTTTTCACTCGAAGACCTCCGTCGCCAGAGTTACAGAGCCGTGCTGCTCGCCTTTGGCCTGCACCGTAGCCGCGACCTCAATCTTCCCGGTCATGAACTGGATGGCGTCGTGAAAGGCATCGATTTCCTCCTCAACGTCAATCTTGGCTACCGCTTCTCCATCGGCAAGCAGGTTGTGGTCATCGGCGGCGGCAACGTGGCCATCGACGTAGCGCGCTCCGCCATGCGCGAACAGCAGAAGCTGGCAACAGAACCAGGAGCTAGCACGGGGCTTCCTGATGAGCTGACCTCCGGCGAGATGGATGTCGCCATGAAAGAGTTCATGGACGTTTCCCGTCAAGCTCTGCGCATGGGCGCTCGCGAAGTCCACCTCGTATGCCTCGAATCGCGCGAGGAAATGCCCGCTTCAGAAGAAGAGATCGAAGAGGGCTTAGTTGAGGGGATCAGAATGCATCCTTCGCTCGGCCCGAAGCAGTTCGTCGGGGAAAACGGGAAGGTGACAGGCCTCGAAGTGATTCGTTGCACCTCCGTTTTCGATGCGCAGCGCCGGTTCAACCCGACCTTTGCGCCTGGAACCGAGAGCATTATTTCCTGTGACACCGTGATTCTCGCCATCGGGCAGGCCTCTGATTTGTCTTTCGTCAAGCCCTCCGATGGCCTGGAAATCACGCGACAAGGCACGCTCAAAATCGATCCCGCGACCCTGATGACGACCGCGCCCGGAATTTTCGCAGCCGGCGACGTCGCCTTTGGTCCGCGACTAATCATCAACGCTGTTGCGGACGGCAAAAAAGCCGCCGAAGAAATCGACAAGTTTATTCGCGGACCCGAATGGAAGACCAAGCCCCAGTATTTGCAAATCACGATTCTCGATCATCACCGAATGGCCGAAGAGTACGACGAATATTCCCGTTTGGCGGTCCCTGTCATTCCTCTCGAACGCCGCACCGGTATAGCCGAAGTCGAAAGCGGCTTTACCGAAGAACAGGCTCGGCGAGAAGCGTCGCGCTGCCTTCAATGCTGGATCAACACCGTTTTTGAAGGGACCGAGGTAAACGGCAGCGAGTGCATCCTCTGCGGCGGCTGCGTTGATGTCTGCCCGCAAAATTGCCTGCAACTTGTGCCGCTCAGCCAATTCGACTTTTCCGCCGAGACCACGCAGCAGCTGTCTGCGACATCCGATTCCTGGGTTCACGAACTTCTCCACCTCTCGCCCGAAGAGCTTTCCACCGCAACTGGTTCGGTGATGGTGAAAGACGAAACCATTTGCATCCGTTGCGGACTCTGCGCGGAACGCTGCCCGGTTCGCACCATCACCATGGAAGCTTTTGAGGTTTTCGATCGCGATCCGAATTTGGTCCAAATTGAGGAAATGGTGCTCCACCGATGAGTGAAACAAAAAACTCTTCACTCCCTGGAATGTCCCTCGCCAGGAATGCCGCTAGTGAGATCACCCGGCGCGATTTCTTGAATGAAATCACTCTAGGTGCCCTCGGCATCGCCGGTCTGGGCTCCGTCGCCGTAACCTATCAGTTTTTCTCTCCCAACGTTTTGTTTGAGCCTCCGACCACCTTTCGCGCCGGCAATCCCGATCTTTATCCGGTGCATTCGGTGACGTTTCTTCAGGATCAGCAGGTTTACATCGTGCGCATGCCGGAAGGTTTCTATGCCGTGTCCGCCGTGTGCACGCATCTGGGTTGCGTGACCCAATGGAAGCCAGAGGCTGAAATGATTGCGTGCCCATGCCACGGCAGTAAGTTCCAAGCGGATGGCACAAAGATCGAAGGTCCCGCGCCGCGGCCTCTGCCGCATTTTGCTATTACCTTGACGGCGGACGGCGAACTGCTCGTCGACAGGCTGCAAAACATCAAGCCAGATCAAGTTCTGAAAGTCTGAGGGAATCATGGCTACGACGCTTCATTCCGCGCTTCAGAACCTTCGTGAAACAAAGGTCTGGAAGTCTATCTTTCGGCGTGGCCCCGCGAATACGAACCGTACACGTAGCCTCGCTGTCTTCGGCAATCTCTTCCTCCACTGGCTGCCGGTCAAAGTTCGAGAGAAGTCTCTCCGCGTGCGAGCCTCGTACTATCTGGGCTCAGTTTCCTTCATCCTTTTCATCGTTCTTTTCGTCACCGGCATTTTGCTGATGTTCTACTACCACCCGGCCGCGCCGCATGCCTACCGCGACATGAAGGATCTGCAATTCGTCGTTTCCAATGGCGTCTTTCTTCGCAATCTTCACCGACTGGCCGCGCACTTAATGGTCTTCGCCGTCTTCTGGCACATGTTTCACGTCTTCTATCGCGGAGGCTACAAACCCCCGCACGAATTCAACTGGGTGGTCGGCGTGGTGCTTCTTCTGGTTACGCTGTTCCTTAGTTACACCGGCTATCTCTTGCCGTGGGACCAGCTCGCCTTTTGGGCCGTCACCGTCGGCACCAACATCATTTCCGCGATGCCGGTAGTTGGCACCAAGATTCGCTTCCTGCTGCTAGGCGGGAATATCGTCGGAGAAAACGCGTTGCTGCGCTTCTACGTGCTGCACGTGGTGATCCTGCCCCTAGTCGCGTTCGTGCTTATCGGAATTCATTTCTGGCGTGTGCAAAAGGACGGTGGTCTGACCGTAAAGCCCAAGGACGACGATGGAAAAGAATAAAATCGAAACGCGCTTCAGTTCCGACGCCAAGAAAGAGCCGCTGCGCATTGTCTTCGTCACCAGAAAGACCTCCGCCAAGGTTGTGGGCGATCTCGGCCCGCAGTTGATGACTTATCCTCACCTGTTGGTCCGTGAGGCCATCGCCTTTGAACTTCTGGTCATCGCCATGGTGCTCGTCGCGCTCTTCTGGGATGCGCCGCTCGAGCAGCTCGCGAATCCTCTGCTGACCCCGAATCCCGCCAAGGCCCCGTGGTATTTTCTCGGCCTTCAGGAACTGCTGCACTTTTTCCCACCATTCGTCGCCGGAATCCTGATTCCGACATTGGTGGTGATCGCCCTCGTCGTCATTCCGTACTTCAACGTCAATGTCGAAGGCGAGGCGATCTGGGCTCGCCGGCCGTCGCAAAATCTCATGACTATCTTCGTCACCGTGCTCGTCTTGCTGGCATTGCTTGCCATATTCCATGCTTGGACGATTTTTGCTCCCACGGCGCTGGTTGCGACTCTCTTGCTTTTTTCCTACGTCGGCAGACAAGGTCAGCGCCGTCCTCTGCACGCGCTCGCCACCAAGCCGCTCTCCTGGTGGGTAATGACCTGGTTCATCGCTGTCGCTGTCTGTTTGACCGTCGTGGGGACGTTTTTTCGGGGCCCGGGCTGGTCCTGGGTATGGCCGTGGAGGACTCATGTCGGCTGAAGACATGGGCAGAGTATCGAACCGCACGCGCCTGATTTTCGCGGTTTCGAGCGTGGTGTTCTTGGTCGTGCTCGCGATCACACCGTTCAAGGATTTTCGTCGCGAGTGGAAGCAATACAAGCGCTCTTATTTGAGATTCGCTCAGGGCCGCCCGGACACAAAGAGGCTACTGGCAGACTATCGCCCCGACATTGATCAAATCTGGTTTCCTGCTATGAACGTTGTCGACCGCTGCACAACCTGTCACCAGGGAATCACGCAAGCGAGCCTCGCGGACAAATCGGTGCCTCAGCCTTTCCGCGCACACCCGCCCATTCCGCACAACGTTCGCGACTGGGGCTGCACAGCCTGTCATCGGGGCCAAGGTCCCGCAACGGAACTCGCTGAAGCCCACGACTCGACGCTGGCGTGGGAACAGCCGATATTGCCAACTCACTTCATTCAAGCTTCGTGTGGCACTTGCCACTACGCCGACTTGCCTCAGACGCCGCAGTTGACGCGCGGTCGCCAGCTTCTCGCCGAACTGAATTGTCAGGGCTGCCATCGCTTGCCGCGAATCGAGCGACCCGCGATGCTCGGCCCCGATCTCACCAACATCGGCACAAAAGTCAGCCGCGAGTGGATCTACAAGTGGCTAAAGGAACCGCGCACGATTCTCGACAAAGACGGCAATGTCACCGTCAACGGCTACGAGACCGAAGAAGTGCCGCGCATGCCAAAGTTTCGCCTGGCCGACGCAGAGCTTCGCGGACTCTCCGCCTACCTCAGCGTCCAAAAGGCTAGGGTGATCACCCCGTACAAAATCGACGCGCGGGTCGTATCCGCGTGGAGCAAGAATCCGGAAATAACTTCGCAGGGCGAACTGCGATTCCGTCAGATGTTCTGCTCCACCTGCCATTCTCTTGCGGTGACGCGCGCCGGCGAAACCAAGCTCATCGGTGGCGACATCGGTCCCGAACTGACGAAAGTCGGCAGCAAGGTCAATCCCGATTGGCTCATCGCGTGGCTTCGCGACCCACAAGGCTATCTGCCACACACCCGCATGCCCCGCTATGGCTGGTCGGATGAAGATCTCTATAAGGTCACGCAATACATCACTGCCAAGCTCACCGACTCCGACCTGCTCACCGGCATTCCCCAACTCGCACAACCAACGGAGCAGGAAATTCAGCTTGGACATCGCCTCTTTCTGGAAAAAGGGTGCGCGAGCTGCCATTCGATGGAGGGTCTGAATCCGCAGAAAGATTTTGGGCCGGATCTGAGCGCGCTCGGCGGCAAGAATGCCTCCGAGCTTGAATTTGGCGCCGCGAAGATTCCGCACAATCTTGTGGCCTACGTCCAGGCCAAACTCCAGGACCCCGCGTCCGTGAATCCTGCGGCGCGCATGCCGCAATACAATTGGAATCAATCTGATTTGGACGCCATCACCACGGCGCTCCTCAGCATGAAGGGTCCGCCCGCGACGAGCGCATTGCAAAACCTGGTTGTTCCGCGCCAGGAAGTTGCTTTCCACCCAGCGGGTGCTTTTGGCGAAGTCTACGAGCGCTACAAATGCTACGCTTGCCACAAGTTCAACGGTTCCGGTGGTGACCTCGCGCCGGATCTGACCTACGAAGGCAGCCGCGCGCAACGACAGTGGATCGTAGACTTCTTGAAGAATCCCCAAACGCTGCGTCCAACGTTGATCTTGCGCATGCCGCAATTCAACATGAGCGACAAAGACGCGGCCACTCTCGCCGACTACATGACCATAGTCTTGCAGCATCCCGCCGCGAATCCCGCCGCTGTCGACGCCAAGCAGCTCACGCCCGTCATGGCTGCGCTCGGCAAGCAACTCTACGAAGTCAAATATCAATGCCAATCGTGTCACACCATCGGTGGCACGGGTGGGTACCTTGGCCCCAACCTGAACAACGCGGGCGGCTGGTTGACGGCTGCATGGATCGAAGCTTGGCTCAGAAATCCGCAAGCGCTCATTCCGGATACCATCGAGCCTCACCGAAATTTTACCGAAAATGAGGTCCAGGCCTTGACAGCCTACCTGATGACCTTGCGGCAGAGCATCAAACCGGAAAAAACCGCGAGGATCACGGGATCGAGGCTTTCGACGCAGGGGACAGGCCGATGAACCCCCGTATTTGGATCGGCGCTCTCGTTTTGGCGACGCTTTCCGGTGCAGCCGCGTGCCGTCATCACTCCGATGCCACCAACGCCGATCCTCTTCTCGCGGCTTACGATACAGAGGCGGATTGGGCCGATGCACAACACCTCATTCCTCTGAACTATCAACAAGCGCAGGGGAAACGCATTTTTTATCGGCAGTGCGTGTGGTGCCACGCAGATGCGACACCCGCAGGCCCTTCGAACCGTTCGAACCTGACGCCTGTTCCGCCCCTCCTGAATGACGGTGCAGTGCTAAACGCAGAAAGCGACGAGTATATGCAGAACATCGTTACGCTCGGTGGCGCCGCTATGGGCAAATCGGCAATGATGCCGCCTTATGGCCGCATGCTTTCGGCGGAAGAGATCCGCTCCGTAATTGCGTTTACGCGGGCCATCGCCCAGCCGCCTTATCAGCGTCCAGGTCGTCCCGAATCGCAATACTCCGCTAAATAGGAGATGCTTTGTTCTGCCTTTTGAAATTCAGACACTCTTTCGATTTCCGCCGCCGCGCAGTTTTCCTGGCAATCGGGCTCGCGATGAGTTTCCGCCCGCAACTTGCATGAGCGCAGGTTAGCCCGTCTGAGATCCTGAATCCCGACCTGACCAGAGTTTAGCCTTATCACCACTCGCGGCTCGGAAACTGCCCCCACTTCGGTCGATCCCGAAAAATGCACATGGTTTTCCCCAATGAATATTTTGGTGGCGAAAGCTTTCGTCTTTGGGAACAACCAAGCAGACGTTCCGCAAAAGGGGCCTAATTCCTCCAAATGTGACTATTCACCCCCCTGGTTTTCGATGCTTCGTGGTCATTCCACCTTCCAGGCCCCTCGCTGACCTACGAAAAGCCCCGCTGATTTCAAGGCGTCCCTTCCAATCTTCTGTTGTCATGTGCCCGCCAATCATCTGCTTCTCCCCAAGGAACATCCAGAACAGGTCGCAGCCCGCTTTGTGCAGGAATTCTTGAACGGTTCCTTTCTTATAAGTAAAGCTCTAGGTCCGGCCTGAGTGACGGATGGGTCGAACGCGACAAGATTTCCTTGTGCATCGAAGAAACTCCCCTCAACCCCGTTCCAGCGGAGACCCATCCCTTTCACGATGAACCGCGGCGGTAGAGCGACGTGTATCGAGTCAGAAACTGAGCAATCCCTAGTTGTCGATTCTCCGAGATATGCCTCTGCACAGGCGAGCACAGGCGCGGGGATCTCCTTTCTGGGACGTGTCCATCCTTGATGGTTATAATAGGGTTGATCATGAAAGCGATACGACGGCGCCCACGGAAATTCGCCAAGGAAGACTTTCCAGAGGTCACCGTTCTCCGGCATCCAATTTCCGTATAAAGTCCTATAAAAGGAAATGTCAAGAGACATATCTCTCCGTTGGCTCGGTGCCAACACTTTTTTGTTTCGGCATTCAGCCCAATCGTTTGAACGTGCACTCGTGATCGGCGAGTGGTCTTCCTCAGGGAGTCGTTGCTTCGTTTCGTCGCACGAAACGCTGAGATCCTTCTTCCTTCCTGTGGTTCCATTTCACTTTTGTGACGGCGCCATTCGTTTCTTGAATCAAACAAGCTAAGCAGTTATCCGCTCAGATAAGCGGTAACTCATGGTCCTATCGGAGACTCGTGGCCTATGACTTTCTTTGGTTATCCGAGGGGGCATAGGGTGGAATCGGAGACTCTCGTGTTTTGACAACACGGTGGCCTGACTTGTACGGTTGATACTCTCCCTCGAACCAAGCGTCTCAAGAATCCGACAGCAACCGCCAAGGATGATCCCCACGATGGAACAGACTCTCTGTCAGAGGCGCTCAAGCTGCTTGTTTTAAATAGTTGGCGTCGAAACTTGCTCCTTTCTTCCAGACGATCAGAGTGATCGCGGCAATCTTCCGCGCCAAGGTGAGACGAGCCATCGTTGGTCGCATCCCTTTGGCGAGCAAGTTCTGGTAAAAATCGCGGAGCGGTCCGTCGCAGGTGCTCGCCCTCATGGCCGCACCCTTGAAGACATCCTTGAGATCGTGGTTATGGTTCGCATTCAGCCCACGAAGTTGCGGTGGTTTCTTGGAACGTTGCAGCTGTCCCTGGACAGAGCGGTATTGCGCGCTGTCGTGAGTCTCCAACGCAAGTCCGCTGTAGGTCCACAGTTGGCGCTTGGTGCGGAAGCGGTGGGGCGTCTGCATCAACGCCACCAAGTGAGCCGCCCGAAGCGAACCAATACCAGGAATCTGGCGTAGCAACTTCGTTGCGCTGTGCTTCCTAGCCTCAGCCAGCAGCTCTTTCCGGGCTTGTTGGCGCAAAAAACGCAGGGCGTCGAGTTGTTGGTAGTAAAGCTCGGCCCGCCGGCGCACGCCAGGTTCCATGATCTTGCTCAACCATTCCGAGCGGTAACGCGGTGCGTAAACTTGCGTCCCGGCACAGGGAATAGCCCAGCTTCGATACAAGGCCTTGAGCCGATTCATCACCCGCACCAGATCCTTGCTAATCGTCAAATAGCTTCGGGACAATTCCTTCAACATGCGCAGGCCGTTCTCTCCATGGTAGACCGCGGAAAGCGCTCCATTGCGCAGCAGTTCGGCTAATTTCCTGGCATCGATGCGGTCGCTCTTGCTGCCTTCTTTCAGCAAGGCATTCTTTCGTGGATTGCACACCACGAGCTTCGTGACGTGCGGCTTCAGCAGATCGTACAACCAGGCGGCCCAAGTGCCTTCTTCAAAGGTGACGTGCAGACTTCCGCTTAGCCCTTGGAAAAACTGAAGAATGGTGCTGGCCTTGGTTTCGATGATGCATTCCATCACCAGCTTGCCGGAGGAATTTAAGACCGCGATGGAGATCGCTTCCTTGTGAACATCCATGCCGATATACTTCACGCTATCCATACAGGGTGCTCCTTTCTGGAGGTTGGTTCGAGCGAACACTCAAAAACCTACTCCAAAAGGGGCGCCCTTTTATAATGTGTGGAAGAGGCGAATTCCGTAGAAAAACAAGGCGGCCAGTGCGATAACCGCTAGCGTTGTCACTGCACCTTTGGGCCATACGGCAGCAGCGGGTCCCGAAGGCCTCAAAAGGAACTCTGCACTCGCGCCGAATTTCAGAGCGATCTGATACACCGTCGGGGACGCCAGCCCTACAACAGCACCGAGCAGAATTCCAACAACGGCAACGTTCCAGTATTGGATGACAAATTGCCAAGTCTGCCGGGCGAGAGATGACGTTTTCCGCGTGGGTTGGGCCATGGGAATTTGCTAACTATAATGTGAATGAGCACAAAGAAACAGGCGGGAGCGTGGATCTGCACTGCGCGCTGGCTAGGCCCAAATCGAGCTGTGCGAAACCGACCTGGTGATCGTTTCGGAAAAAGGACTGTACGACGACGCCGTTGGTGCAGCGATTGGAGAGTGCAAAGGCCGCGGTGAAATCACCGAGGAAGACGTGCGGAAGCTCACGCAAGTGGCGGACGCATTTCCGGAAGACCGGATTCACCCCTACATTATTTTTTCAAAGACCGCGCCGTCACGGCCGAGGAGATTGCGCGTTGCCGCGCCGCGCAACCCGCGGGGCGCAGGGCGGATGATCCTGCTCTCGAATCGCGAGCTCGAACCCTATTCGGTGTATGAGCGGGGGGCGAAGGAATTCGAAATCGATTCGACCGCCATTTCGCTCGAAGATCTCGCTAACAGCACGAATTGCGCTCTGTGGACATATACCCCCAACAAAGTTGGGGATATATGCATGTTGTAAGTGCCTGAGAAACAGTCACATGGCGGCCCTATGGCGGACAGCCCTTGCTTCAAACGCCGCTATTCCGTATAATTCCCCAAGAAAGTTGGGGGATTATGTCATGCCAGGACTGCGTAAGGACGCCGAGCGTCGGCTTCACGAAATAGCCCAATCGCAGCAAGGATTTTTCACAACGAAGCAGGCCATCCGAGCGGGGTTCACGGAGAAAACGCACTCCTACCATGCAAACGTGAGGAACTGGATTCGCGAGCACAGGGGAATCTATCGGCTGGCTGACTTTCCGACTGCGGAGCGTCCCGATCTCATGCTGTGGTATCTGTGGTCGTATAACCGGGAGGAAGTTCCCGAGGGAACCTACAGCCACGACACGGCGCTCAGTCTTCACGAGCTTTCCGATATCATGCCGTCGAAGCTGCACATGACGGTCCCCAAGCACTTTCGCCGTAACAGCCGTATCCCGGAAATTCTGGTCCTTCACAAAGCCGATCTCAGCGAGGGCGACACTCAGGACATGCACGGCATACGAGCGACGCGTCCGCTACGGACGATTCTGGATCTACTCGAAAGCGGCCATGTAGACCGAACTCTGATCCGGCAGGCTATTCAGCAAGCAATGCATCGCGGGCTGATCAGCAAGAAACAAATCGAGGCACTGCCGCTCGATGAAGCCCAAGACTCCTTGCGAGAGCTGGTCGCAAAGCACACCTAATGGATGAAGTAAAACAGTACAAAACGGCTGGAGGATTTCGCGCGGCCCTGGAGACGAGGCTAAGCGCGCGCATGAGGAAGCGACCGATTTGCAGCGCTTGCGCCGGCAGGTCGCGTTTGATCGTCTTTTGGCCAGGCTGTTCCCTAAAGGTCCCAAGGGAACCTATCCATGGATGCTGAAGGGTGGTTACGTGATGGAGCTGCGGATTCGCTCCGCACGAACAACGAAGGATATCGATTTGACGCTCCATGACGGAACTCGATTGAGCAAAGATCCTGGCGAGCGGGTGCAACAAGTGCGCGGGATGCTCCAGGACGCAGCGTCCATCCAGCTCCATGATTATTTCGAGTTTCTGATCGGAGAGGCGCGCGAAGACATGGACGGAGCGCCGGAAGGGGGAAGCCGTTACTCGGTGGAAACCCGGATGGATGGTCGAGAGTTCGCGCGGTTTCATGTGGACATCGGGATTGGCGACGAGGTGCTGGAGCCTCTGGACGAAGTGAAAGCGCGAGACTGGTTGGACTTTGGAGGAATCGCACCTCCATCGCTTCCGGTGATCTCCGGAGAGCAGCAGTTTGCCGAGAAGTTGCACGCGTACTCACTGGCGCGTCTGGATCGAGTCAATACCAGAACGAAAGACCTGATCGACATGATCCTTCTGATCCAGCGCGGAACGCTGGACGAGTCGAGACTTGGTGGAGCGATCGAAGCGACATTCGCGAGAAGAGCGACGCACGCCGTCCCTCGTCTACTCGGGGACCCGCCTGCGGAATGGGAACGCGTTTTCGCAGCACTGGCTCGGGAATGCGGTTTGGAATTGACTCTGGCAGAGGGCTTCGAAATAGTGCAGGAATTTGTCGCCAATGTTCTGGGAAAGCGAAGCGGCGGCTGAAGTGGCGAGTCTGTCGTCACTCGGATCGAGGATTTCAATAGGTGTTCAGTACCGTACACTAGATTGCCCGCCCAATTCTTGAGCTTGTCGCCTGACGCCCAGGCAAACTTAGGGGACATAACACGGCTTGCAACCATCGTTGTTGAGAGCTTAAGAAAGTTCCGTTTGTTCATGGTTGAATTGTTATTCCTTTGCGATGTGGCTCTACAACGAAGATAAAAATTATATTGGGCATTCCGTTCCCCTGTGGCAGGAGTCTAACTCTCGAAGTTGCTTCGGGACTGGTTCATTTGAACTACATGACCGTGGTTTAACAGGCTCTTGTGGCTGCCACTCTCGTCAGATAAAAGTGACCCAGGTGGATGTCTCGAAATTCTTGATGCTGACTATCGGGGTCGTGGGGCGTAGGTCCAAAGGCTGATTCTGATCAACGTCGAATCTGCCACCGCCAACCTGTTTGAGACACGAAGGGAAAGTGGCAACTGGAATTCAGTCTTGCGGGGCCAATCTTCCTCTTGCACTACTTTCCAACGAGAATGCTCGGTTCGGGCTTCACTGCTCTACCCGCGACTCTTATGGCCTGCATGGCAGGGAATGTGACCGTGTTCAACACGGTGTGCGCGCATGATATTCAGGAACCGTACCTCCAGCCGAACCAGACTGACCAGCACGATCTGCAGGTCGGACGTTTCGCAACGGTTTTTGGAGTTGTATTTTCCATTCTCAGTGCCTACCTAGCATCTCCATTCAACAACATCTGGGCATTCGTGGAAAACGGAGCTTGCGAAAAGCCGGAGCGAAGAGCTCGACGACTGGGTCTTCGCAGGCACGCTCGATCAAGAGTGGTTACAGAGAGTTGCGAAATTGACATGAAGAATTACAACTGGTTGGTTTCATGAGGACGCCGAGCGTGATCCTGGAGAGGTTTAAAGAACACTTTGGCACGGGAGCCTCGGTGTATAGGGCCCCTGGACGCGTGAATTTGATCGGCGAGCATACCGATTACAACGAGGGATTCGTGTTGCCAGCGGCAATCGATTTCTTCTGCTGGGTCGCCGTGGGCTCCCGAAACGATGACAAGATTGTTTTCTACTCTGAAAATTTTCAGGAGGGAGCAGAAGCCGAACTCGGCGATTTGTGGTCGCAGCGGAAAGGAACTTGGGCGGACTACCCTCTTGGCGTTGCATGGGCTCTGAAAGAAGCCGGACACAAGCCCAATGCTGCAAGCGTTTACATATTAGGAGAGGTGCCGCTGGGCAGCGGTTTGAGCTCCTCGGCGGCGCTCGAAGTGGCCGTCGGCTACGCTCTACAACATACGTCACACCACGGCATTGATCGTACTGCACTCGCGCTGACCTGCCAACGCGCTGAGAACGAGTTTGTGGGTGCGAGGTGCGGGATCATGGATCAGTTTGTCTCTTGTTATGGGCGCGCCGGCTGCGCTTTATTGATCGACTGCCGATCGCTGGAATATGAGGCCCTTCGTGTTCCTCCTGAAATCCGGCTGGTCGTTTGCAATACGATGGTTAAGCACGAACACAGCGATGGTGAATACAATGCGCGACGGTCCCAGTGCGAAGAAGGCGTGCGGCGCTTGGCAGCCGTACTTCCGGGAATTCAAGCACTGCGAGACGTGACTTGTGAACAGCTCGAAGAAAATCGAGCTCGCTTGACAGATGTGGTGTACCGACGATGTCGCCACATCGTCTCGGAGAACGATCGTGTGCTTCGGATGGTCGAGAGACTAAAAAGTGGGGACATTCTTGGGATTTCCCGACTGATGAGACAGTCGCACCAGAGTCTACGCAACGACTTTGAGGTGAGTTGTCCCGAACTGGATCTCATGGTCGAGATTGCCTCTGCTAAACCGGGCGTATACGGCGCGAGAATGACCGGAGGAGGTTTTGGCGGCTGCACGATCAATCTCGTAGAGGCGAGCAAGGCCAAGGCTTTTCTGGAGAGCGTTGGAGCCGAATACGAGTCGAAGACCGGTTTGCGCCCAGAGATACACATTTGCGAAGCCTCGCAGGGCGCGCAAGCCATGGATCCTAAGCAAGAGACGATTCGGTCCGCCGCGGTTCGTTAGAGCCATGATGAGACGAGAACCTCGACCTAACTTATTCGGAGGGGTGTTGGCTATGGAAAACCGGGTGATCAGGAACTTTTTTCATGCGCTCGTAATGGCTTTTTTTCTGACCAGTTTCGCGCACGCCTCACCGGATAGCGGCGCTTCGAGGTGGACGGAATCGGAAGCAAACGCCTGGTACGCACACCAGCCGTGGCTCGTGGGCAGCAACTACATTCCCGCGACTGCAATCAACGAGCTCGAAATGTGGCAGGCGGAAACGTTTGATCCCCAACGCATTGACCTGGAACTCGACTGGGCCCAATCCATCGGCCTGAATACCATGCGCGTCTTCCTCCACGACCTGCTTTGGCAGCAGGATGCGGCAGGCTTTCAGAAGCGCATCGACACGTTTCTCACCATCGCCGACAAACATCACGTCAAGATTCTCTTCGTTCTCTTCGATTCCTGCTGGGATCCCAATCCGCACCTTGGCAAACAGCGCGAACCGCGCCTCGGCATTCACAATTCCGGCTGGGTGCAGAGTCCCGGCGCTGCCGCGCTCCAGGATCCTGCCCAAGTGCCACGACTCGAAGCCTACGTGAAAGGTGTCGTTGGTGCGTTTGCCAAGGACCCGCGCATCCTCGGCTGGGATGTTTGGAACGAACCTGGCGGCACAAACCAGGATAGCTACGACCGTGAGGAACCTTCCAACAAGGTGGATCTGGTCGGTGCGCTTCTTCCCCGGGTGTTCGCTTGGGCACGGGCGGCCGGAGCCACACAGCCTCTCACCAGCGGCCTTTGGGAAGGAGACTGGTCTTCAGCCGAAATGCTTGGCACGCTGCAGAAGATTCAGGTGGAGCAATCGGACGTTCTCTCGTTTCACAATTACAGCAAACCAGAGGATTTCGGGAAGCACGTCCGCGAGCTGCAGAAATTTCACCGGCCCATATTGTGCACGGAATACATGGCGCGGCCGCAGGGGAGCACGTTTCAGGGTATCCTGCCGATCGCGAAAAAAGATCACGTCGCGGCCATCAACTGGGGCTTGGTCGCGGGCAAGACGCAAACCTATCTGCCGTGGGATTCCTGGAAAAAGCCGTACACGGATCGCCAGCCCGCGCAGTGGTTCCACGAGATTTTCCGCACCGATGGCCAGCCCTACAGCCAGGAAGAAGTGGTCTTCATACGCCAAATCATCGCCAGCAAGTAGGCAATGCGTGGCGGCCTGGCCCAGTCATAACGAGGCGAGAAGTTTAGGATGGACTTTTATTTTGCCCAGCCGAAGTTAGCCACAATTCCTACGCCTTCCTTCACTGTGACCAATTGATTTGAAGCAACTGCCCTTAACTCCTGTCTCAGTCCGCTTGGCCAGTGAATTTCCAGGTCAGCCGTTTTCTCTCCGCCCAGGCCGAAATGCAGCCTCGGGTCATTCGAAGAGTAAAAGCTTGATTGACTCATGACGGCTTGAGCCTGTGCCTTGCCGCCATAGCGAACCAAGACCTGGGCACCTATGGCGCTGCGATTCGATTTCGTACCGACTAACTTAATTTTGAGCCACCGATGATCGCCTTTCACATCATTCCTCAGCAGGGAAGGCGGCTCATTCAGGTTTACGATCAGAATGTCGACATCACCATCGTTGTCGAAGTCTCCGAAGGCACAGCCACGACTCGAGTGCACAGCGGCGACACCCGGGCCAGCTTGATCAATAATCTCTTCGAAAATGTCCTTTCCAAGATTTCGAAAGATTACGCGTGGAGTCTTGTATGGATACTGAGGCAGCTTAGATTCCACCTCCGGGTAGACGCTCCCAGTTACCATAAAGAGTTCCGGCAAACCGTCGTTGTCCAGGTCCGTCATTCCCGCGCCCCACGATGTAAAGCGAGTCTCCACACCGATCCGAGAGGCCAGCGTGACATCTTCGAAATTGCCCTTGCCATCGTTTCGGTACAGTCCGCACGTGTCGTCGGCGAAATGGGTTTTGAAAAGATCCAGATGCCCGTCCAGATTGTAATCGCCAACACCAACCCCCATTCCGGCTTGTTCGCTGCCATCATCGCTCAGCGCCACCCCACGCATGATGCCCTCTTCGCGAAAAGTCCCGTCACGGTTGTTCATGAAAAGCAGACTTGGAGTCGAATCGCACGCGACAAAAATGTCAGGCCACCCGTCTTCGTCGAAGTCGGCCGCAACAACCGTCATCCCGTAACTCTCGCGGAACTTCGAAATGCCCGATTCCTTGCTGACGTCTGTGAACGTCCCGTTACCGTTGTTCCGATAGAGCGAGTGATATCCTGGAGGGAGGCCACGCGGACCACAGTTGACGGGAAGCCCCTTCCAGTTGCAGTTCACTTCCGCGCCCGGTTTCGGAACGTGCTGAATGTCGAACTGTACATAGTTCGAGACAAACAAATCTAAATTGCCATCCCTATCGTAGTCGAGGAAGCTGCAGCCCGCTCCCCAACGTGCGGACGCATTGAACAGACCGGCTGCCTTGGTCGCATCAGTAAATGTCCCATCACCGTTGTTGCGGTACAGCTTATTTTGCCCAAAGTAAGTACAAAAAAGATCCTCGTAGCCATCGTTGTTGTAGTCTCCGACACAAACAGCATTCGCCCAGCCCACATCATGCAACCCGGCCTTTTCCGTTACGTCTGTAAAGGTTCCATCCCGATTATTTGTGTAGAGCCGGTTGGTATTTCCCGTCGGAGACCCTTCCAGGCGGGTACCGGTCAGAATAAAAATGTCTATCCAACCATCGTTATCGTAATCGAAGAACGCGCAACCACAGCCATCGGCTTCTAAGATGTAGTCTTTTCGATTGATGCCGCCATAAATCACCGGTTGGGACAGGCCCGCATATCGCGCCACATCGAGAAAAGTTGCGACAAAAGGGCGTCCGGAAGCCGCTTGTCGAGCCTGCGGTTTTACCTGCCGCGTCGACATACCTTGACCCAACGCACGCAGCGCAATCGAGTTCGCAGCGAAATAAAGGAACGTACGACGGGGAAGTTTCATTAACGATTTGACCAGAAGCTAGACTACCTCAGGTGGCCTTGGGGTTCAAAAAAACTGCATCATGATCGTACTTGAGCAAAACGCAGGCAGTGGCGGCGCACAGAGACGGAGTTGAACCATCGGAGAACAAAATGCTAGTTTAGCCTCGCCACCCTGGAAGTATCGCGAAGACCTGCCTTGTGATATCGGTTGTCAAGCTTCACTGCTATTTCTCCGCAACTCAACTGCTTCCCGGACAATTTGTCGAAAATCATCCAACTGCTGGGATTTATCGCCGATTTTCGTGATCATCCCCATATCCACGCTCACCGAAGGTTCAATGAGCGCGAATTTGATCTTGGGCCTGCTAATGGAGAGCAAGGACGAGGCCGCCGGAACTGGCATGATGAAGAAGAACAAACCCGGCGAGGGCGGATACACCCCCGCGCCCTGAGAGGGCTACTGCGTGATAATTTCTGGTTGGCGCTAATCTCATGCCGGGATGATGCCTCGATGCATCGCGGTAGTGGCAGCTTCGGTGCGATCAGAAACTTCGAGCTTATCTATGATGTTGATGACGTGATTGCGCACGGTGTTGTCGCTGATTTCCAGGGCGCTACCAATCTCCTTGTTCGTGCGGCCTTTGGCCAGCATTTCCAAAATCTCTAGTTCGCGGGTGGTCAAATTGGAACGCATCATGCGATCCGCGAGGCGGGCAGCAATATGGCGCGGAATATAACGCTTGCCAGCGTGCACCGAGGCAATAGCTTCGATCATTTCATTCTGTGGCGTGTCTTTCAGCAGGTACCCTCGTGCACCGGCCTGCACTGCCCGGTAGATATCTTCATCCATCTCAAAGCTGGTAAGCACTATGACGCGAGGAGATAAGGGCGTGCGGGCAAGTGCACGCAACGTTTCGATGCCACTGATTCCGGGCATGCGGAGATCGAGAAGGACCACGTCGACGGCCTCACGCTGCAGTTTTTTGAGCGCTTCTTCACCGCTGCAGGCAGACCCAATTACTTTCAGTCCCGCTTGTGTTCCCAACATGCTCGCGAGTCCCGCGCGGACAACGGGGTGGTCATCCACGATAAGAATACGGATGGGTTCGCTCCCATTTTTGTGCATTGGATCGACGCTCCTTCAGGTATTGCCAGATGTAGCCGGGCCAGCCTTTGAGGGTGAGCTGTGGCGGTAGCGGTGCGGCTACCTCCACGCGAGTTCCATGCGCGGGCGTACTCACGATTTGGAGCACGGCCGAGATACCATCGGCGCGCTTACGCATGCCTTGTAAGCCGAACCCCAATTGATCACCGCCAGCAGTGAACCCAACCCCGTTGTCCTCTACCACGAGATGCACCTCGCTCTTTTCATATCGGAGAAGGATGTTCAAGGATGTTGGAGACGCGTGCCGCACCACGTTGGCGATAGCCTCTTGGCCAATCTTAAAGAGCGCATCAGTGGTACGAACTGGCATTGGACGCGCGTTGCCACCGCTGGAAATAACGACTTGAATCGATCCCCCATCGACCATTTTTCGTGCGCAGTAATCCAGCGCTGGCAACAAGCCGATCGAATCAAGAGACTCAGGGCGAAGGGTTGCGATACTACGCCGGGCTTCTTCATGGCTGTGCCGCACAAGATCGCATGCCAGGTCTAGTTGACGATGCGTCTTCGCATTCGTGTCTTGAAGGTCGTTGCGGATCGCCTGCAACTGAAAGCCGATCCCGGCAAAACTCTGCGCAATCGTGTCGTGCATCTCATGGGCCAGGCGCTCTCGCTCTTCGAGCACGGCGCGTAGCCGCCAATGCTCTGCTCGGCTGTAAAGCACTTGGGCTGCAAGCACCAGAATCAGCACTCCGGCACCGATCGCTGCGAGATGACCGGCGCTCCACCACGGCGGACCGACCAGCACATCGACATCATCCGCAGAGCGCAAGAGCAGTACAAAAGGTGAGAGATTGTGCGTGTACTCTGAATTGACAACGCAAATTCCACGAAGCCGCAGGAGGCTATTCTGTTTCAGTTTGCGGAAGAGAACGTCGCCTCGGCTGCGGTTCATGACGGCCTGGAACGACTGCTCGCCCTTTTGAAGGTCAAGAACCATCGTGCTATCACGTCCAATATTGTTACTTATCAGATAACCGTCTAGTTCAATGAATGTAGCGTCGAACGCGCCAGTGGCCGCTTGCAACGCGGTGACCGATAAAGGCGGAATCGGCGTGCTCGTCCACAGCAGGCGCACTTGGGCGTCGCGGAGAACTGAGCTGAAATCGTGAGGCTCCGGCCTACCTGTGACTTCGATTTCATCCCCCACTTTGAGCGGCGGAGCGTGCGGTTGTACAATTGCCGCTCCGCCCGTGGAATCTTGGATGTAGAGAGTCGGGGATGTGAGCACCACAACCCCCTGGACAGTGACGTTACCCGGCTTCGTGCTGGACACCAATCGTAAGCTGCTGATCGGTTGAGCAATTGACCCGCTCAGGTGGTTCCCAGACGGTTGACTCTCGGCTTCGGTCGGACTGTCATTCGAGTCCAGAAGTGGCGGATTGTTCGGAAAACTCGGCCGGTCCGAAGGGGAAATGCGAACCTGAGCTTGGAAGGATTGCAGATCGGCGCGCGTGGCCGGCAGGGCCCTCACATTCCGCCAAACACCGCCGGACGAATAAGAGCGAAGCCCAATCCGCCCGGTTTGAGCACAGTCTTTCTCGTTCATGGTCACGAAAATGCTCGTGCCGCCGGCCGGGTCGCCAGCCGACGCTGCAATGTCGCAACCGACGACGATCAGTTTCAGGTGGTACCAGTGAAAGGGGTGCACGCCACCAGGTACTGGTTCAGTCTGTGCCTCGATCCAACCATGATCGGCGCGACCCACGACGAGGGTGTTATCGTGATTCCTCAAACCGGCATAGTACCCGCTGTAGGAATCGACGCCCTGCTCTTCGTCACTGGAGCGTGCAATGAGGCCCGCGTCACCATCACGTCCAAGCAGCATAATATCCGCTTCCAAGGAGTAGTCCCGCCAGCGATTCGATCCGGTGATGAGTTTCGCTCCTCGTTCATCGGAATCGTTACGCATCGCTCCATCGACCAGTTCCCATGTACCTCCCAGAGCTTTCCACTCATCGGCCGCGCCGGCTGTAAACGAATCCTTGTATGGGAGACCTACGAGGTAAGTGCGAACACCCGTAAGCAGTGCGAATCCTCCGAGGAGAAAGATGAGGCAAGCAACAATTGCGGGAAGCCGCCAGCGTTGCTTGAAAATCGAGACGTTCACTGAATGGGCCTCCATTCCATGGAAATCATCTGCCGCACTTCCGGCGAGTTCATGTTTTCCCGGGTCACAAGCATGGGGCTCAATTTCACTTCCGCAGCCACGGGTTGGCCGTGAAGCTGGGCTGCGATGGTTTTGATAGCCTCGAGTCCCATCTCGCGGCTATTTTGAATAATCACGGAATCAAAATACGGGTCGAGAAGCAGGGGCAACATGTCAGGACCGTCAAATCCCACCAGCTTCACAGGATGATCCCATTGCGCGTGGGCCAGGGCTGAGCTCGTTGCGCGCATGGAAGCCGATGTGAGAGCCACGATGCCATTCAGATCAGGATTCAGCCGCAACGTTTCCTCGGCGACCCGTTGGTCCTGTGGGACATTGAACGAGCCCATGTGTTTCTCAACGATTCTGACCTGAGGATAGTCGTGCGCCAGCGAAGTTTCCAGGCTGCGAGCCCGCGTCATGATGCCGACGATGTCCGGGTTTATGCCAAGCACGGCGATGGAACCCTTTCCGTGGAGCAATTGAGCTATGCGGGATGCGGCCAGTTCGCCAGCCTCTTCCTCATCGTTGAGGATGTAACTTAATCTTCCACCCGGAGGAATGGGGAGCGGTGACCCGATGATCACAGTCGGGATCCCCTTCGAGAGAGCGCGCCGAACGGGCGTGATCAACGCCAGCGCCTGGTCGGGGGCCAGCACAATCCCCTGGTACTTCCGATCGATCACGCGCTCGACAAGGGCAATCTGACCTTGGACGTCATCTTCACGGGTTGGTGCGTTCCAATAGATCTTCATCTGCGTGCTACGAGCGGCGACTTCCGCACCGGCGTGCGCCGGTTCCCAGAGCGTAGTACCGGTGGTGCGAGGAATGAACGCGACGGTCGGCAGGGATGGATCGCGACAACTGCAACATAGCGAGAAAACAATGCAAAGGCACACGCTGGCCTTCGAATGGGAGGCTTTCAGGCGCCATCCCGTCCCGATGTCGGGCATTCCATCCCCCCTGTGACAGGAGTCTAACTCGCGAAGTTGCTCGGGGACTAGTTCATTTGATCTATATGACCATGGTTTAACAAGCTCTTGTGCCGGCCACGCGCGTCAGATAAAAGTTGCCCCACATGGACGTATCGAAACTCCTGATGCCGACTATCAGAATATTTGAGGCATCGGGCTGTCAGGGAGGGGTGTAAACGATGGGAAGCAAGATCTTGCAGGTAACAGTCTTGTTGTGCGCGTTCGCAATGACCACTCGTGTGACATGGGCTCAATTCAGTGGCAATATCTCCGGCAACGTACAGGATCCCACCGGTGCCAGCGTTCCCGCCGCTAGCGTAACGCTCACCAATGTTTCCACCAGCGAGGCGCTTACAACTAAAACAGACAGCGGAGGAAGTTATCGCTTTGTGAGCCTCGCTCCAGGCAATTACAAAATGATAGTCACGGCGACCGGGTTCGCAACCACAAACCTTTCTCTCACCCTGCTCACCGAACAAACCTTGAACGTGCCTGTGCAGCTTTCCATGGGCACTATTGCCGAGAAGGTGGAAGTAACCGGTGAGGCTCCTACGATAAATACTGCAGACTCTCGAACGCAGCTCACAATCGAGTCTCAAGCCGTCTCGGAGCTCCCCCTGCAAGGACGTAACTTGATTGCGCTGACGACTCTGGCCCCGGGGGTGGTCGGGTTGGGTCTTGTCGGAGGGAGTCCAGGTTCCGCCGCCGATAATTATTCGACCGAGACCCAAGTGGACGCTAGCGCGAACGGACGGGGTAGTGTGGGAAACATGTACGTTATGGATGGAATGGATGTCACAAGTGATATCCGCCCGGGCGTCCTCAATTTAACCCCCAACCCGGACTCGATCCAAGAGGTAACGATCCAACCGAATACGTTCACTGTTGACTTTGGCCGTGCCAGTTCTGTGCAGATGGTCATGACCAGCAAGTACGGTACCGATCAGTTCCATGGGAATGTGAGCGACTACTACACGTATCAGGGACTTTGGGCGGGTACGGAATTCCTTCACAAGTATGCACCGTTCCATAGCAACAACTTTTCGGGGTCCATTGGTGGACCCGTCATCCCTCATCATCAATTTTTCTTTTTCTTTGCGATCGAACCGCTTCGTTCCTCCGCTTCGTCGGGCAGTTCTTCTCAAACGTTCGAGGATGCCGCGTTTACTTCATGGGCTCAGCAGAATTTCCCGAATACGTTGGGCACGACTTTGCTGACGAAGTACGCGCCGACCGGGGCCACCGTGACGAGTGTCGCGAGGACCGCTGCGGATATCTTTCCAACCACTTGTGGAACTGCAGTCACATTCAACCTTCCTTGCAGCACGCCTATGATTGACAACGGAGTGTTCAATGCCTCTAGTTTCCGGAACGGGTTACAGTGGAATACGCGAATTGACAAATATTTCGGCAAGGATCGGCTCTATGGAAACATCTATCGGACAACCTTGAACACAGGCGGGCCAAACCCCCGCCCCGCTTTTGGGACGACGAACACCTACGTTACCGATTCACTGCAAATCAACGAAACGCATACCTTGTCGCCAAATACACTCAACGAAGCTTTGTTTGGATACAATAAAGTACAGGGAATCAACAACCTGACCGGGGATTTTACCGTTCCCAGTGTGAGCGTAACTGGGCAAGGGGTAGGTTTCGGGGTTGGCTTTGCCCAAGGCAACTTCATTCAACATAACTATCACTGGCGCGACGTCCTCACTCACATAAAAGGCTCACACACTCTCAGGTTCGGCTACGAGGGACGTCATGGCGATGATCTGGCGTTGTTCGCGTCCGTTTACGATCAACCAAACTTCAGTTTTGACAACCTGTTGGATCTCGTCCAAGACAGTCCGCATACGGAATCGGGGTTGGCATACGATGTCCTTACTGGGCAGCCAGCCAAAGGCCAGTATGAGTACGCCATTATTACGAATGGCCTTTTTGCCGAAGACACATGGAGAGCGAAAAAAAATCTAACGCTAACGCTGGGGTTGCGCTGGGATGATTACGGGAATCCCTTTCCTCTATCTGGCACGACGCTTGCCAATTTCCACTTCGGGCCCGGCGCAACTCTGAACGATCAAATAGCCAACGGATTCATGACGCAACAAGCCAACGTATTCAATCACAACGTGACCGCTTTTAGCCCTCGCTTTGGTTTTTCCTGGGATCCGACCGGCAAAGCAGATTGGGTCGTTCGAGGGGGCTTCGGCATTTATCATGACTGGACAACATTGGGCAACGACGAGAACGGCCTGAAGGGAAATCCTCCTGGATTTGTCGTCCCGACGTTTTTCCAAGGATCGGCCACGCCTCCTGTCTTTGCGCTGGGGACAAGCGCGACTGCACCCGCTGGGTTCCCGTATCCGGCCTTGGCAAGCTCCGTGCTTGACTCACACGGTGGAATCGTCGGCGCGCAGTTTAATGTTGGTGGCCTGGATACCAACCTCGGATCACCGGTAACCTACAACTACACGGCGACCGTTGAAAAAAAGCTCTTCCACGAAATCGTAGCTAGTGCCGGTTATTCAGGATCTCAATCGAGAAATTTGATAGACGGAAGCGGCCAACAGACTGCTACGACTTACGGCACAGACATCAACCGTTTTGCAGGAGACCTTATTCTGAACTACCCCACTCCAAAACGGCTCAATCCCAGCTTCGGTTCAATAACATTCGCTCAGAATGGCGCCGTGAGCGGCTATAACGCGCTGATTCTCGCATTACGGGGCCGTTTCAGCAAGCGCGGGTTCTTCAATGCCTCCTACACGCGTTCCAACTCCAAGGACGACGCGCAAATATACCCAACGTTTACAAATTTGCATCAATACTACAGCCCATCGGTCTTCGACGCCCCGAATCGCTTTTCGTTGTCCCTGTCGTATGACATACCGGGCATGAGTTCAGGCAACGCTTTTGCGCGGAGCATCACGAACGGGTGGGTATTCAGCGACATCAGCATTTTCCAGTCGGGATATCCTTTCACGGTCTACACGGGTGCTTCTTTCCAGCCCATACTCAACACTGCCGGACAGGTTACAGGACTGCAACCGGGAAGCGGAGACTACAACGCGGATGGTTTCAACTACGACTTTCCTAACGTCGCTAGTTATTCGCAAGGGACCAGTCGCAGTGCCTTTCTTAATGGCGTATTTCCAGCCGGCAATTTCACGACTCCTTCCATCGGAACCGAGGGGAATGAAGTCCCGTACAAGTACCGTGGCCCGAATTACTTTAATTCGGACATCAGTTTGGCTAAGAATACGAAGATCTACGAGCGGTTGAATCTGCAGTTTCGATTCGACTTCTTTAATATCTTCAACCGACCCAACCTGACAGGCCCGAACGGCCCGTACGGGCCGACAAGCCTGGATGGGAATCTTGCTGACGCTACATTCGGCAAGGCCACCTCGCAGTTCAATCCACGATGGCTTCAGCTCGGGCTCACTCTGCGCTTCTGATATATAGCACGCCCCACGGGTAGGAATGCCGGCTCACCCCCCGGCCGTTCCTCCCCGTGTCGTGGGGGTGTGAAGGCCTGATTTGTGCGGAACCTAGGATGACAATCTTGCCCCGACTCGCCTTTTGCAGCTTTGCGAAGATCCTGCTGGTCCTGGCCATCCTCACAAGTCCATGTCGCGGGCAGATCTTTCAACTGAAGAACGAGCAGCTGGCCGCACAATTCGGTCCGCGAGGGCTGGTCTCAATTACCGACCGAGATTCGGGCTTCACGGTTCATTTTCCGCGCGACGAGTTTTCATTCCTGGTGGATCAAGGGTCATTCGATAGTTCCAGTTTACCGATGCCCTTAGTCAAACAAGAACAGAATGGACTCGCCTATTACTATCAACGACGGGGATACATTCTACGGATCTTCTACGAGATGCGCGACGACTGGAGGTTCATAACCAAGCGTCTGCAGATCATTGACGCGCCAAGTTCGACCTACACAGTGAAGCAGATCGAACCGATCCGCCTTTCGTTCAACGAAAAAATTGAGGGTACATTTACACCGACGGCGTATTTTCCTCAGTTTGGACCGCCGAGTGACGATTTCCATCTCCCCACCCACAACTTCGGGACGTTTCTGCATCTCGGAACAGGTAACGGCGGATTAATGCTTCTTGTGCAAAACCCGTTCCTCGCTGTGACTCAAACGGAGCAGGACACGGCCGTTTCCTATCGACCCGAAATGCAATGGAAGAAAGAGTGGGGGTCGTTTTCAAGCGATCTAGCAATTATCGGCCCTTATCGACTGAGTGGTCGCCGCATTCCCGCTGAAATGGTCTATGAATGGAAACTGGCAACCGGCGTCAAGGTCGAGGATGGAGCGGATACCAGCGAGATCCAGGCTTTCTCGGACTGCATGCGGCGATTCTTGCTCCATCCATCGCCGGAACCCATCAGTGTCGAGGTGGGATGGACGCTCAATGACTATCAGATCGATGTCGCAACCCTGGAAGGCCAATCCGAATACAAACGCGTGATGGATGCCACCTCCACGTTGGGCCTGCGAAATCTTGTCTACGCTCCTGCAAACCACGATTTGTCGGAAATTGCCAACGACGCCGACGACTGGAATTGGGAGCATGTACTTTGGCTCGGTCTAGGGCAGCAGATTCGAGCGGGAAAGTGGGACCCCGAAAAGAGTGCACTTCCCGAAAGCGTTACGACGATGCTGGACTACGCCAAGTCCAAACATATTGGGTTACTCGCGTATGTCTATCCGTCTTTGCCGTTTGCTCAGAATCCAGCTTGGCTCGTTTCGGATCCGAGAAAGGAACAGAAAAATTCCTATGCCACACTTGCTTCGCGGGAATTTCAGGACTTCTTGATCCATGAATTACTGGCTTTCAAGCATAGGACAGGGATCAGTGGCTACTCGTTTGACTACGCATTCCTGGATTTGCCGGGAAGCAGTTCGTATTCGCAGTGGTGGGGATGGCGCCGCGTCCTGGAGGCGTTGCGGGTGGCCGACCCGGATATCGTCATCGATGGGCGCCAGACTTACCATATGTACGGCCCATGGGTATGGCTTGCGGGGAGCTATCCTCATCCGACCGGTAATGACGAGCAACCGGAGAGTTTTACGCCGTACCCCGACCTCCACTTTGATAGAGTTTCGGCAGATCGAATACGATTTGTGAACTATTGGTATAGGAACTATCAGTTCGCTCCCCAAGAGATTATTCCCGGCTTCATGACCCATCAAACGCCGCGCGACAGGAACATCCCTGCGGCCGGCGGGGTGAAAACTCGAGAACACACTGAAACCGTCTACACCAGGTTTCGGCCGCGAGACTGGGACTACCTGGGTTTCAAGTATTCCGTGCTCTCTTCGATTGCCACAGGGGGATGGAACAACGTTTTTGACATGATTCCCGCTCGTGATCCCGAAGAGTTTCAACATTTCTCGGAAGTAGATAAGTCCTGGATTCGACGTTGGCTTCAATGGACTGTCACGAATAAGGAGTTTATACGAAACACGACGACCATCCTCGGTCCGCCAGCGATGGACCAGGTAGACGGGACGGCTAGCTTTATTGGTGACAAAGGATTCTTGTTCCTGTTTAACCCCAATTATAAAACGCTGTCTACTCATTTTCGCCTCGACGCAAGCATTGGTCTGAAGGCAGGGAGTGAATTCCTGCTGCGGGAACTCTATCCAAGTGACGGCAAACGTATCGGGAAACCGGGTGCCGGAGTTTGGAAATATGGGGATGAGATTGAACTCAAACTGGACGGCACGAGTGCCACTGTCCTCGAAGTGGTCCCCGTACCAAAATCGAAGGAGATTTTCGTTTTTGGGGCGGCTAATTCGGACGCCTCGAAACCGGTGCGGGCAAACCTCGAAAATGGTGTCGTTCGTCTGCTGGACGTTTCGGGCGAACCTGGCAGCGAACAGGATGTCGGTGTGCTTCTGCCAGACGATACCCAATTGAAAGGGATGAAAGTTAACGGAAAGCCGGTCGCCTTTCGCCAGAGTGGGAGATACGCTTCAGCCAATGTGAAATTTGCAGGAAGGGCGTTTACTCATTCCCAGGAAGTAGCTCTACAGAGCGGCTCGAACGGATCCTGGAGTGGATCACTCGTTATCCCAAGTCGAATCATCCAGCAACTTGTTCGACGCCGAGAGTTATGGCCCATACCCTGGACAAAGCAAGACTACGACACGACGTGGCTCGCGCCGGAGCGACTGCTCCTGTTTGTCCAGTTCGCGGAACCCGATGACAAGATGGAAGTGAAGATGTCGTTGGACGGTTCTCCACTGGAACTCAAACGGGGATATTCCTCCGTGCGAGAACATAGTGCTTCGTTCGTCGGCTTTTATGCGGATTTGTCCAACATCGAGCCAGACACACCTCACACAATCCGTATGACGTTGCCAAAACTCGATCCTGGGCGTTTCCAAGGGATTTTCTTTGACAACGTGGAGGCAGAGTACACGGAGCAACTTGCACCGTAATGCGGAAATTGTTTGACTGACTTTGCTCGTCTTTTCCAGGAGTGCTATATGTCATTCGCCAGTCGGCGTGATTTCATCAAAACCCTCAGTGCAGCAGCGGCTGTTTCCGCGACGAACTTTGGTTCCGACGCTACCGTGTCGATGGCTGCTGAAGACCACCTGCCTCTCACGGAGTTTCGCGTTAACCGCAAGCCTCTAGCGAAAAATAGTTTCTATCCGCTGCCGCTGACTTCCATTCGACCCAAGGGCTGGCTCCTGAAACAGCTGGAAATCCAAGCAAACGGATTGAGTGGACATCTTGACGAGTTCTGGCCGGACGTCAACTCCCAAAGCGGATGGCTAGGTGGCAGTGGAGAGTCTTGGGAACGCGGACCCTATTTCTTGGATGGACTGGTGCCCCTCGCTTATGCACTGCAGGACGAGAGATTGATTGCGAAGTCCAAGAAGTGGCTCGACTGGATTCTTGATCATCAGCAACCGAACGGCATGATTGGTCCAACAAGAGACGATGACTGGTGGCCACGGATGGTCATGCTAAAGGTTCTGACGCAGTACCAGGAAGCGACGGCAGACCCCCGAGTTGTACCATTGATGCAGCGCTACTTTGCCTACCAACTCCGGGAACTGCCTAACCGTCCCCTTCGAGACTGGGGCAGATACCGGTGGCAAGATGAAGTTGCCAGCGTAGTCTGGCTTTACAACCGTGTTGGAGATCCAGATCTGCTTCGGCTTGCGCAGGTCCTCCATCAGCAAGGATACGATTGGCACGCGCAGTTCGAGAATTTTGCCTACACGAGCAAAATGAACGCAAGCGAACTCGGAGTTCACGAGGGGACGCGATTTCCGGATCGCGCCATGCAAACCCACGGGGTAAATAACGCCATGGCGCTGAAGTCATCTGCGCTTTGGTGGCTAATTTCGAAGGACTCGTCTTATCGCTCCGGAGTCAGTCAGCAACTTGCGGCGCTGGACACATATCATGGCATTCCAAACGGAATGTTCAGTGCCGACGAACACCTTGCGGGGAAAAATCCCTCGCAAGGAATTGAGCTGTGCGCGGTGGTCGAAAACATGTTTTCGATTGAGTGTGCCGTGGCCATACTAGGCGATCCTTTGTTGGGTGATCGTCTCGAGAAGATTGCGTACAATGCTCTCCCTGGAACCTTCACGGATGATATGTGGGCTCACCAGTACGATCAGCAACCAAACCAGATCCAATGTAGCCTAAGGCAGCGTCCGTGGACCACAAACGGACCTGAGTCGAATCTGTACGGTTTGGAACCTAACTTTGGCTGCTGCACGGCCAACATGCATCAGGGATGGCCAAAGCTTACTTCGAGTTTGTGGATGGCGAGCGCAGAGGGTGGAATCGCGGCAGTTGCGTATGCACCCTGCGAGCTCAACACAAAGATTCGCAATGTTCCACTGAAGATTGAAGAGGAGACCGCTTATCCCTTTGAAGGAGAAATTCTCCTCGCGGTTCAACCTAAGCGTTCTGTGCAATTCCCGCTCAGCCTCCGGATCCCCGCTTGGGCAGGGCAAGCGAGTATTCGAGTGAATGGCAAGCCCATTGCCGCGGTACGCGCCGGCAGCTTCGCGGTCATAGATCGGGAGTGGAAACCGCGCGACCGAGTTGAGTTACACTTCCCTATGAGGCCAACTATCTCCCGGTCTTACCACAACTCTGTGGTGATTGAACGTGGCCCAGTCATCTATTCGCTCGATATTTCGACTGAGTGGAAAAAGCTGAAGACTCGCGGCATGACGTCGGATTGGGAGGCGTTTCCGAAATCCGCCTGGAATTATGCACTGGATATCGATGAACACACCGCAGGGGCGGCTGCGGAATTAAGAGGAACCAGCATGGAGCGGGGCGCGTTCACGGCGGAGGGGACCTCGATCCGCCTCGAGGTTAAAGCAAAGAAGATTCCTCAATGGCAGGAAGAAAATGGTTGCGCTGGAGAACTGCCACAAAGTCCTACGACAAGCGCCCAACCACTGGAGACTTTGCGGCTTGTGCCCTACGGTGCTGCGAAGCTGAGGATAACCGCTTTTCCCGAACTTGGCAGCCCTTCCGGCAGTTCTGGGAAGTAAGCGGTCTTCGGCGAGTCATCGAAGCAGTTGCAAAGGATAGTCATAGTTGTTCGGGGCTTGCTGTGACAGTTCTTCAGGGACGATATCCAAAGTCGCGAACGCCAGCGATTTGGAGCACGCATATCTATACTGTCCTGCTTGTTTTCTCTCTTCTTTGTCTCCACGCAAATAAGTTTCGCGCGGCCTCTCAAGACCAGGCGGTCGTGCAGCAAATAACAGACGCCATTCGAAATGAGAGATACAGCTTAGCAATTGAGCTTGCTGACCGTGCTCTCCATGATTATCCGAAAGACGCGAAGCTCTGGACTTTAAAGGGGATCGCTTACGAGGAGAGCGGTGATCTTACGGGATCGATGAAGTCATTCGAGACCGCTGTTCAGCTTTCACCGAACTATGTTCCTGCACTTGCTGGGGCTGCCGAGACAAATTACAAGGCTGGCAGTGATCGCGCATCTTTCTTTCTGGAACGATTGCTGAAATTGAAGCCGGATGACCCGACGACGCACGCCATGCTTGCGGCAATCGCATACAAAAGGCGCGACTGCAAAAAGGCAGTGGCCCAATTTGCTTTGGCGCAAAGCGCAGTATCGTCCAGTCCCGAGGCGTTATCGCAGTATGGAGCCTGCCTGCTTTACTTGGAGGAACCGGATAAGGCCACCGGCGTGTTTCTCAGCGCACTCGCTCTGAGACCTGACGATGCCCGTGTCCGGCGGGGGTTGGCTACCGCTCAATTTCGTTCGAATCAACCTCAGGAAGTTCTAAAAACTCTCGAACCCCTGTTAAATGCAGCAAACTCCGACCCCGATGCACTCTCTTTGGCTTCGGCCGCCCAAGAGGGCGTTGGCAATACGCCCAAGGCCGTCGAACTTCTTCGAACAGCAATCGTCGACACACCCCGGAATCCTCAGAACTATGTCGATTTCGCTTTGCTGTGCTTCAACCATAGTTCATTTCAAGTCGGAATCGACATGATTGACGAGGGGCTAAAGCTCCTCCCCGATTCAGCTACCCTCTATCTGGCGCGCGGGGTCCTCTATGTTCAGGCCGCCAAGTACCCAGAAGCCGAAGCTGACTTCGAAAGAGCAAATCGGCTCGACCCATCGCAGGGTATCGCTTCCTTGGCGGAAGGCTTGTCGCTCGTGCAGCAAGATAACCTTGATGCCGCCCTGGATGCCGCTCAACGGGAGTTAAAGAAGCGACCCGATGACGCTTTTCTTCACTTCCTTATTGCCGAAATACTTGCGCAGAAAGGCGCAGCCCCGGGCGATACCGAATTCCAACAAGCAATCAGGGAGGGCGAACGAGCAGTCAAGTTGCGTCCGGACTTCGTGCTTGCTCACGATACCTTGGCGGGCCTTTATCTGAAAGCGAATCAAATTCAGCTGTCGATTCACCACGCCAGAGAAGCCCTGCGCCTTCTCCCTTCGGACCAGGTCGCTCTTTATCACCTTATTCAGGCGCTTCGCAAATCGGCTCGACAGCAGGAGTTGCCACAACTCGTGAAGCGTTTGTCCGAGCTTCGTCAAGAGACTCGGGATAACGAGGCTCTGCAGAACCGGTACAAGATATTTGAGACCCAGCCTGGGAACTGATACCGAACGGCGCTCGTTTTGGACCCTATCCGCAAGCCATCCCCAGTGGAGTATACCGAACACGTGCCCGTCGCGGCCCACAAACGGGGATCTGGCAAGTGTAGAAAGTCCAAATCGCACAACAAGTTTTCGTGCTCTTATCGCTGAGGACGAGATGCTTTTCACAAAATGCTACTTGGCGTGAAGTGGGGGCATTCTGCTAGGTCTTTCCGACCATTCCGTGTACCCGCGGTGTACCTCACTTCGGCGTTTTTATGGTTTTTCTCCATTTTGCTGTTTCGTAGAATTAATAACTTACGTAGAATCAATCCCCCGAGGGGTTCGACTCCCACCCCGGGCACCATTTATCATCCTTTATTTTCAGCTAGTTAACGAGCTCATTCTTGTTGCGTAACCACCGCGTAACCACAGATGCCGTTTGTACGACGGAATCTTTGGTCCACGCACTCTCTAAATCCGCTTCCAATTGTTGCTGACGCGCGTAGACCCAAGGGCTGTAGTGCTTCTCCGTCACTCTTACGCTTTGATGTCCCAACAAGACTGCAACGCGCTCGATCGGAATGCCGGCCAAGAGCAACTCAACTGCCAGCGTGTCGCGGAAACGATGCGGATGCCCTTTTACCGACGCTAGCAAGAAAAGTTTACGAAGACGAGTTTGCCAGCTACGAACTACACTTTCGAGTTTTCCTTCTCCGCTCCAGAAAAAGTGTCGTTCGCTCTTTCGAGGCGTTGACTCAAGAATCGAAACGACAAACTGAGGGAGCACGGTATGCACAGGAACTCCAGTTTTTTGTGTATATAGCAGGAGTCGATTGCCTTTGATTCGGCAGGCCTCTAAGGCGACCACATCGCTTATCCTCATCCCCGTATATCGAAGCAAAAGAACCATCGCGCGTATTCGATGTGCATTTTGCAGGCCGCTGGAAGCACTCTGTTCAATATACAAATCGACAGCCGCGAGAATCCGTTTCACCTCATCTTCTGTGAATGGCATTGTTGGTCTCTGGACGTATTTCGGCGCTTTCAGGTCATTCGCAGGATTCTCGCCTATCCATTTCCGCCTTTGGGCGAATCTAAAAAATGCACGAAGGCGCTCCAACTTCTTTGCGGCCGTCTGCGGCCCATCCTTCCATTGGCACCGAAACTCATCCAACACCTCGATACCCAACTGGTCCAAACGGGACAAGTGGTGGTGCTTAGAAAATTCAGTCAAATGTTTGAAAAGCAACCGATATTTCCGAACGGTGCTTGCCTTCAGCTTTCGGGCTTCGAGGTCGGCGACGAACCGGACACACGCTTCGTCTGCCGTTATTCTCTCTGGTTGCCTCGAACCCGTACCTTTCGGAACCGGTTCTAAGTCTCGTACCGTCTGGAGAGCTGCTTCCCGATCCCGCGTGCCGAGCGCTTTATGTACTCGGACGCCATTCAAGCGGCCATCGACCCAGAGTGGGCAACCGCACCGATTGTGCTTCCGCCCTTCAGTTCGGTGCGAGCAGCTCTTCTCGTGCCTTCGATAAGTCCAAAGCATAGCGTTTGCATATATACTATAAGATACATATATTACCTACTTGTGTATCTAAGCCGGACTCGGTCGAGGACTGATTGGGCGATGCGAAGCGTTGTATAGCGACGTTTGGTCCTACGAGCGCGGTTGCTCCGCCCTCCAGACAAGCGCAGACATCAAATTTCGAGTTGCGTCTCGTTTTTCTACTGTTGGCCGGACGAGACTGTGGTTCAGAGGTGCTGATAGTTCGAGTTCTGAGTGGCGATATTCAACTGCTTACTGACGCCATCAATCACCATGCTGGAGACGTGATTCGGCCCCTCCGGCAGGCGGCTAAATTGCACCGTCAGGTTCATTGCGTCCTTTGGATCATCCATATACGAAGCAATCTGCAGCCGCAATAATTCCTTTTGCGTTTTGTCGAATACCAGAGT
Organism: uncultured Acidobacteriota bacterium; assembly: GCA_963832615.1. Classification (GTDB taxonomy): domain Bacteria; phylum Acidobacteriota; class Terriglobia; order Acidiferrales; family UBA7541; genus Acidiferrum. The sequence continues at coordinate 130,414 of CAWHVA010000008.1, read as the reverse complement.
CATCGAATCCTGGGGCTTCAAATAGTTGTGAATAACTAGCTGAAGCTCACCGGGAGCGCCTGCGACTGAACCCAACGTGATGTTCCCCTGTGCATAAGCCTGCTGGAGCAGCTCTCTGTCCGGTGGCACATATTGCTGCGCGAGAGCCTTCATTTGTTCGGCGTACTCTTTGTATTCTTCCTTTTTCTTTTCGACAATGTGTTTTTTCAGGCGGCCACCGCTTTCAGCCGGCTCGGCTGGCGGATCGAGCGAGGTCTTCTGTTGCTTCCCGTCGGGTCCAAGGCGAACCTGGAAGTGCTCCTGCTTTTTCTGCTCCCCTTTGAGGCTGATGTTGATCTGCTCAACCCACGTGTACTGCGCCATTGCCTGCTTGTTCTTCGCAGCCGCTTCCTTGATCTCCGCGACACGCTCCTGCAGCTCTTGATTCTGTGCGTCAGCGGGGCGGCTGAAACCAAAGCCGCCCAGAAAAACGAATGGAGTAAGAAGCGCGACCCTCGCGATCCGATGCACATTGTTTCTCATAGAGTCCTCTCTCAAATATCTTCAAGTCTTCAGTTCTATCACTATTTCGGTGGGAAATTTTTCAACAATTTCTGCATGGCCTTGTCGAGATTTTTCTGTTTCTTCTCCTGGTTGGTGCCGGGATCGAGGGTCTTGGTGACGCGGCCCGTCCAGACGAGCTTTTTAGTAGAGGGGTCGTACATATCCAGGACGAGAGTGCCGACGCTGATTGTGGCACTTGTGGCTGTTCCCATCCCGCCGCCCCAGCGGGGCCCGCCGCCCATGCCGTAGGCGTTCCACTGTTTTTCCTGATCGAGGGAGGTCTGATAGCCAACAAGGAGGTCGGCCTTGTCTCCGTCGGTTTTGGTGAGGGTTTTGGCTGCCAACTGAGAATCGATGGAAGCCTTGATCTGCGCATCGAGAATCTGGTTCGGCTGGGTTGCGCCTTCAATGGTGACCCACTTATAGGTGTGATATTTGGAGAAGTCGGTGCCGGGCATCGAATTGGTGGTGACATCTTGTGCGGGCGTCAGCGTGCACGTCACGAGAGCCAAAACGAGTGCGATTCCAACTTTTGTTACGTTGTTCCCTACTTTTTGCCGCATGGCGTATCTCCTAACTCAATTTTTGTGGATCTTATGCCCCATCTTGGCTGTGGGTGATGGCTCAACCACCTACGGAGTATCCCTAGGCCCCTCGATTTACCTTGAGAGGAACAGAGTTCCAAGGCTGGTTTATCGATTTAGCAGTTCAAACCATGTATTTGGCACTGTCAGTTTTAACAGTTTTCGCGACGCGCACCGGAAGATCACGATCTTCTGTACGGAGAGGATCTGGCCCAAGACTTCAGGCAGAAGTGCCCAGTCTCCTCCAAATTCTGCGGGAAAGCGAAGAGCGTTTTTACCTAGTGGCAAACACGGCTCCTGTGCTGATCTGGATGTCGGGTACGGACAAACTCTGTACGTTCTTCAGTCAGGATTGGCTTAACCTCACAGGACGGTCCCTGAAACAAGAGCTGGGTAAGGGATGGGTCGCAGCGGTACATCCGGACGACGGGGATCGCTGTCTGGAAATCTACTCGTCGGCGTTTGACGCTCGGATCGACTTCCAAATGGAATACCGTCTACCTGCTTTGACGGAGTTTACCGCTGGATCGTGGATTTTGGCATTCCGCAGTTTGAATCCGACGGTTCTTTCTGGGGCTACGTCGGTTCGTGCATCGATATGACGGATCGATTCGGAAAGTAGAAGTGGAGAGAATAAAATGATCAAGACCCTCACGAAACAACTTTTATCGACAACGCTGTCCGTTCTGCTGCTCATGGGCGCCGCGCCATTCGGAGCCGGAGCTCAATCGGGTCAATCGGGGTATTCGGGACAAGGCGTGCCGCTAACTGCGGATGAGTTGCAACAATTGGTAGCGCCCATCGCACTCTACCCGGATGCCCTCGTAGCGCAGATCCTTGCCTCCGCGACCTTTCCGGACCAAGTTGCTGAGGCTGCCGGCTGGCTCCAGCAGTACAGCAATCTCACCGGATCAACCCTGATGCAGGCCGTCGATGCGCAGCGTTGGGACCCCAGTGTGAAGGCTCTTACACAGTTTCCATCCGTCCTCGGCAACCTGGCGGCGAACCTTACTTGGACTTCATCGCTGGGAGAGGCGTATCACACGCAATCAGCCGACGTGATGGCGGCAGTTCAAGTGTTGCGCGCGAAAGCATTGGCTGCCGGCAACTTGAAATCGGGAGCCCAACTTTCTGTCGTGCAACAGTCGCCGCAAGTGATCGTGATTCAACCAGTGAACCCGCAGGTGGTTTACGTTCCCATGTACAACCCCGCTGTGGTCTATGGCTATCCCTACGTGACTCCCGCATACGTCGCGCCTCCCGTTGCGGCGACCGCAGTGGTGGCCTTTGGAGTTGGCGTTGCGGTCGGGGCCATGATGGCGGGCGGCTCTTACGCCTGGGGATATAGCAGTTGGAATTGTGGCTGGCATGGCACGACGACAGTGGTCTATCACGGCGGAGCATATTACGGGAACAGTGCATGGCATGGCGGTTACTACGGCTCCAGTGGATCTGCGTATGGTCCCAACGGTTCCGCGCACTATAGCAACGGCTACAACCCGTCCACCGGGACTTACGCGCGTGGCGGCACGGTCTCAAACGGTTACGGCAGCGCCAGCGCTGGCCAGGCGTACAACCCAAAAACAGGAGCATACGGCTCCACTGTGCAAACTTCCAATGCCTATGGGAGCGCGGGAGCCTCGACGGCTTCGAAAAATGGCACCACCGTTGACAGCCAGCATCAAACGAACGCTAACGGAACCACAGGCCAGATGCACAGCTCGAACGGTGCCTCTGCCTATGGCGCGACGGGCAAGAACGGCAACAGCGCCGCTGTGGGCGAAAGCGCAAATGGCGACAAGTATGCGGCGGCAAACGGCAAAACCTACAGCAATACGGGCAGCGGTTGGGACCAGAAGAGCGGAAGCTCGAACACGTCCAGTTCCAATAAGTCCAGTTCCAGCGGCTGGGGCGGGCAGGAAAAGAGTGGTGGCTCATCAGCCATGAACAGCGGGGGTGGCGGATGGCAATCCAGGTCTGCCAGTGCTCGTGGTTCGTCAAGCATGGGACGCAGCGGTGGCTGGGGTGGTCGCAGGTGAAACTAAGGCCGGCGGGACCGCCGCAAACGAGGTGAAGTCAGTTGCGTTGGTGAAGGTCTTATAGTCCAAGCTTTGGAGGATCGGCATGTCGCGAGGAACGCGCACAATCGATATTAAGAGTCGTCTCATTCTACTGGTCCTACTCATTCTATTTGTCGGATGCAACAAGGCCGCCAAGCCTTCGTACCAAGTGTTCGCTTCACCCGACGACGCAGGTAACGGACTGTTGACTGCGGCAAAGTCAGGCGATCCAAACACGATACTCGCCGTGTTTGGTCCGAACTCGAAAGACATCATTCTCTCCGGCGATCCCGTGCAGGACAAAAATACCGCCGGTCAATTTGCGGCCGCCTATAGCGTGATGCATCGCTGGCGCAAGATGCCTGACGAATCTCAAATCCTGTTGATCGGGGCAGACAATTTTGCCTTCCCGATCCCGCTGAAGAAGAATGGCGCGGGGCAGTGGTACTTCGACGTAGCCGCGGGCGGCGAAGAGATTCTGGCCCGGCGTATCGGCCGAAACGAACTAGCTATCATGGACGTCTGTATGGCGCTGGCTGACGCTCAGTCCGAGTACTACTCAGAACATCACGATGACGGAAGCACGCACCAGTTCGCAGTGAAATTCATCAGTGACGCCGGCAAGCAGAACGGTTTGTACTGGGAGTCGCCGGAAGGTCAGCCCAAAAGCCCGCTCGGGCCACTGGCGGCATTCGCCACCAACGAAGGATATAGCCTGAAGCCGGATTCGCATGCGCCGTTCCATGGCTACTACTTCCATATGCTCACTCGCCAGGGCAATCACGCGCCCGGCGGCGCGAAGGACTACATGGTCGATGGAAAGATGACCGGCGGTTTTGCTTTCGTCGCCTATCCCGCGGAATACCGCAACTCCGGCGTGATGACGTTCATCATCAACCAGGATGGCGTGCTGCTCCAGAAGGACTTGGGCAGCGCGACTACACAAACCGCAGCCGCGATGACCGAGTTCGATCCCGATCCCAGCTGGACCGCGGCGCAGCAATAGCGGGTTTCCCTCCTCCGCGCAGTGCTCCGGCGGTATTTCCATTTCGCCCTCAGGAGAACCAGCACTTGAGCGGCACGACCGGCCTCCGGTGGTTATTGCCGATCGGACCGCACTGAGATGAAAACTGTCGTCGACTTCGGGATTCTCACCCTCACCATAGCCCTGATGTTCTCCGTAGGGGGATGAACGAGGGCTATCGCTGGTAGAAAAAGCTTCAGCAACTGGTGTGCGCCTGGTACAGGCTGAATTCGACGAGAAAGCGTTCTTTCACGGCCTGCGGGTAGTCGTAGAGGAAGGTCGGCACATTGGCATCGCACCCGAAGAGCCGGAAGGTGTCACGGTCGATGAAGTTGGCGGGGGTAGCAGTCAGACCGATCATACGGGCATCGAAGTACTCGATGACTTCGGTGAACCGCTTGAAGAGCGAGCGGTGGGCTTCATCGAAGATGATGATGTCGAAGAAACCTGGGCTGAACTTGGCGTAGCAGAGCGCCATCGTTTGTTCGGTGGCGACGAAGAGGCGTTTCGTTTTGTCAATCTGATGCGTGTAGACCCGGTCGCGCGGCTCGTTCGGCAAGTGGGCTTTAAAGCCATCTGTGAGGGTCTGATCCACAAGAGCGTCGCGGTCCGCAAGGAACAGAACGTTCCGCGCCTGATTAGCGCGGAGAAAAACGTCGATCAAGGCCATCGCTACGCGCGTCTTGCCCGTGCCAGTAGCCATGACTAGCAGTGCACGGCGCTTGTTGCCGGCGAAGGCCTCGGCGAGGCGGCGAATGGCCTCGTGCTGGTAGGCGCGGTCGACGATGGAGCTATTAATGGGCGTCGCTTCGAGCGGTTGTCGGTTCTGACGCAGGAACTTCAGTCGCTCCAGGTCGGCGGGGGCAAAAAATCCGGCGACGAGACGCGGATTAGCAAGACCGACCTCCCAAAACCAAGTGTCATGGCCGTTGGCCATGAACCCGAATGGGGCAAATGGCTGCTTCTTGGCGATCTCGGTGACGTAGTACCGGAGTTGTTCGTCGGCATCGCGCGCGTTGCGGGAACATCGCTTGGCTTCCACGACTGCGAGCACGTTGCCGCTTGCGTCGTATAGGCAATAGTCGGTGACGCCGTTCCACGGCTCCGCGTCATAACCATCAACTGGAACCTCTAGTCGGACCTGGGTGCGGTCGTTGAGTTTCCAGTCAGCAGCCCGCAACTTCGGGTCGATGTGATGGGCACGGGTTAGGGCTTCGTTGAGAGTCACTTAGTTATCTGCCAACGGGGAGTTCGTCGAGTTTGTGATCGAGAGTATTCGGAATAATCTGTTCGGTATTCCCACGAAACACACCTTTCCTTCCTGGTTAAGATATTCCGAAAGTACCCTTTGTACGTTGTCCTGTGCGAAAATTCAAGGAACTTACAACCTCTAGTTCTAAAGTGATATGAGCAAATCGTCCTCAACAACTCGAAGAAACTGAACCCTGTGGGTCTTCCGGACATCCATGCCCGCATTGTCGACGAAACTCTCACGTGCGGGCAATATGCCAGGATCGCCGCCGCCCCCCACACTCAGGCTGCTGACGGGGCGGACAGGTTTTACGAGAAGAAAGAGAACCGTCGTTACTGACACTCTAGTTGCTAATATGCCGAAGCGTACCAAGAAGCTCCTCGTCTACCTGGACCAGAATTTCATCAGTGAGATGGCCAAGGCCGACGTCAACGTCAAGGTGAAACAGGAATGGAAAGATCTGTTCTCGCTCCTAAAGGAGGGATTTCTCGGAGAAAAACTAGTGGTGCCGCAGTCTTGGTTTCACGATGTCGAGACCAGTTTCGCACCCGTCCTTAAAAAGCGGATCGTCAGCTATCAGAACTACCTCGGCCAGGTAGATCTGCACAGAGCGCCGGACGTCAGGATTAACCAGACGGCTAGACTCCTGGAACGATTCCTCGGCAAAAGCGATCAGGACCCTCTCGGGACGGAGAGAGCGACTGCCCCAAAGAGGACTCGTATCCTTCTGGGACTTGGCAGAAACCATAGACACCGTACCCTGGGACGTGCTGGCCCTATGCCGCGACCTCGTTCGAAGCGGACTCGCGCGCGAGGGGACAGGTAAGCTCCGAGGATTCTTCGGCCGCAAATAAAGGCTCGGACACTAGTGGCTCAGTCAATTTCATCCATTTGCTGCACAGGGCCTGATCTCTTCGCATCCAGGACATTCGAATCTCTAGCTGCGGCGCTTACTGCCGCATTGCGTTGTTCCGAGCTCCGCGCTCGTTCCGCAGGTCTGTTCCGTTGCGCCTCTCTCGCCGCATTGTCGATATCAATCCCAGCCTCTTTCAAAAAATCGAGAATTGTTTCAATCGGCTCGCGGATCGCAGTCTTGTTCTGTACAGGCAACGGAACGCGATGGGCAAATTCCTCGTCGCCCAGAACATTCATCGCGATCTGAAACAGCGTGTTGTAGATTTCCGGCCGCGCCGTTTTCAAGATTTTCCCAAAGAAGGAAGTGGTTTCGCTTCGGTCCCGGCAATAGGCAATCGCCAGATAAACGTCCAGGGGGTCGCGCGGACGTTTACTTCCCCGCATGCTCTCTGATTTCGTGACAAGAATCGCTGCTTCGTCCGCCAGTGGCACGGTGACTTCGGCTTCCCGGCCATCGACAAAGCGGCAACGTACGGATTTCTGAGCGATCCGTTTGAAATCGAAAATGAATTGCGAGCTGGGTAGAGCGATGGAACGGACAAAATGCTGCTCCTTAATGAACTCCGACTCGGGAAACGGTAGTTCCAGATGATCGACAAAGAGGCTTTCCCCTGGCGGCACGGTTGATTCTTTTGGGTGCAGGAAGTCCACATTGAATACAAATCGACCGTTTCCCCCGTCGACGACGCGGAGCAGTTGAAAGTCGTGCTTGGCGGAAGGAAGGTACCCGCGCGCCAGGAACCGCTCGACTACCTTTGCCAACCCTTTGACCTCTACGGCTTCGGAAAACAGAAGATCCACATCCTTAGAACCCGGGTGAAGGCCCGCAGGATTGTTGAGATAAAAAGGACTCCAACCACCCACGACCGCGAACGGCAAGCCCGTTGATTGCGCGATTTCCACACTCTCGCCCAAAATGCCCTGGCAAGCGGTCAACTTGTCTCGATACATCCACATTCCCGCACTATAAGCCAGAACTGGTGAGGCCCGTCCAGGTGTGTGGCTGCGATGTTGCGAAGAGTTAAAGTCATTCTCTTTCTCGCGCAGTTGACGCAATTCTCCGCACATGCGTCGCGATCGAACCAACAAGGGGTACCGCTCACGTCGGAGCGTCAATCAACAAGCGCAGCACGACGACGACCATGATCATGGTCGTCGCCATGATCATGATGAGGTGATGAACGACGAATCAGGATCGTGCAAATTCTAGCAGTGGCTGGATGTTCTTAGTGTCAGCGTCCAGGGCGCGCAGGGCCTCTAAGTACGCGTTGCGAGCGGACCCGATATTCACAAGATTGGCTCGCCCCCACGTGAATCTGGGCCGTCCGTGCTTGATCGCCAGCACGCTCGCGACCAGTCTTCCATGCCTCCCGTTTCCGTTAGGGAAAGCATGAATCTCGGAAACCAGCTGGTAGTGATAGCGGACTGCCATTTCGTCAATCTCGAAAGTCTTATTTTCCATCCAGAATCGAACGTTGCCCAATAGGACGGGAATTCGCTGATAGATCTCGGCGAAGGGGCACCCGAGGTTCACATCTCTGGTTCTATACTTACCGGCCCATTTCCACGTTTCCGCAAACATGCGCCGATGAAGTTCCCGCAAATAGAGCTCGTCCAAGGGATCTCGGCTGTTCATGACCCGGGAACTGAACGCCCACCTTTGCGCGACAAGAATATTTTCGCGCTCCCACTCGTCCAACTCTCTCTTGTTCGCAAGACTGGGAATTAGTTGTGTCGCATCGTCCGGGTGCAGCGGTGTATTCCCGGGAGTTTCGTTCAGATTGGGAATGGTGCTCATCTATTCTTGAGGTGGCGTTTCGTCACTTTCTCGATTAACTCCTTGACGTCTCCTGCCGCTTGGTTTTCGAGAGCCATGCTGTGCTCGACATCGAGAACGTCTGCTGTGGCTTGCGCGCGCGCGCGTTTCTCTGCGAGTTCGGTGATCCTGCCCGATTTCGGCACGATGGCGTACACCAAGTCGCAATCCATGGCGGCGGCCACGCGCCGTAAGCTCTGCAGCGTAATTCGGTCTTTCGCTTCCGCGGTCTCAAATTCTTGAATCCGCCGACGCGATTGTCCCTGCTTTTTTCCCACGTCTTCGAGACTCAAACCTAGCCCTTCGCGAATGGCGCGGAGCCACCCCCGCTGTGGACGTGCTTCCTGCTTGGCTAGCTCGAACGCAGACAGACTACGGGCGAGCTGCTGCAACCTTAAATTTCTGAAGTCTTCTTTCATGTGATACGACCTTCTGTCCTGTTATATGCGGACGCTTAACATTAGACGTCCTGTTATATCAGGACAATATCACTTATCATGTCCTGCCACAGCAGCACAACATCGTCTAGCTGTCCTGTTATAGTAGGACCTAACCCCGAGGCTGTCAAGAGCGCAGGGCCTTTCTCGCTGCCCTGCCGCGATTCACAACACCGGCAAGGAAAAAACTGGGGAATGAGAGAGGTAGGTGGGAGAGGGGCACGGTGGCAGCGAGATGGCGACGGGTACGGTGAGGGTGCCCACGGTCAGGGCGGCGGTACCGGCGGCGGCAGTCACGGCGGGGGCCGGAGGCCCAAGGCTCGCGCTCCAGACCTATTTGAATCTGGACTAGCGCGATGCGGATACTATCAGAGCAATCAACTGAGCGGCATCTACTCGTGTAGAATCAACGCGACCTTCTCTGGAGAGGAGCCTCTAAGATGGCTCAGGACCAAATGAAGCCCGGTGACACCCGACTGTTTCGAAAAGGGAAAGGCGAAGCGGTCGTTCTCGCAATTGGCGTTTGGGCCGGACGCGAAGGGAAAAACCGACTGCGAATCGACATCACTGGAACAAAGATCCTCCACACAACCCTCACGAACGACCCAGACTCTGAGCGTTACCATCGGACACTGTTTCGTGACTTGAGGCGCATCTGATCAGGAATGGATCCTGGCCATTTGGCGACGAAGGTTCTGAGACCGAGCATCGCTCCGGACACTAGGCGTTAAGCGTGTTGAGCCATTACAGGGTGTTTGCAGCACTTCACGATGAAGCGCGAGAGGGATGGGTCTGGTTACCTTCGACACCCATCCTCGTTGCCGGACACATTCGCATTCGGAATCCGAGAAATGGTCGAACAATTGTATGTGAGATGCGAGTTGCCGATGCCAATTTCCGCAAGGTCTACGGGGGGCAGGGTGCTACATTCCACTTACCGGGTGCTGGAGACTTCATCGTTATCAGTGATTGGTACAGGAGATTGCTCGGGATTCTGGACACACAAAACCACATCCCCCTCGAAATAGAAGATGCCAACAGCTGGTGGCTGAGGTACGTCGTGGCATTTGTCCGACATCCTAGTCCCGCGATTCGGACGAGCATTGTTCTCGGGTTAATCTCACTTGCATTCCAGACGCGGCACTCCTCTTCTCGAAACGAACGTTCTACATGATGGCTTGCACCCGGCTCTGAAGGCACTCAATCTGCCCAAGGCCTGGTATGCACGCCTTTCGTCACGGTTGCAATCGACGTTGGGAGTTGGCCGGATTGAATCCTGCGGTTCTTCGTCAACAGATGGGACACGGCAGTGCGACGATGACCGCGAGGTACACCGGAGAAATCCCAATGACGCTCGTTCGGAGCGCATTTTCCTCCCAGTCCGGCAATAAAATTGTAGTTTTGTAAAATATGGAAAATGAGGTCGCAGCGTAAGTCTTTTGAGCGGGCGATGGGAATCGAACCCACGTCCAAAGTTTGGGAAGATGCCGGCGGAAGGCTGTTTCATGCCGCAAGTGGGGCAAAACTTGAGTGAGCGAACGAATTCAACCAGAACATGAACGGGGCTGCCCACAACCCGCCACCCATCAAGTGGCACTCCCGAAATGAAGCAATTCTGATTAGAGACGTCGGCTGGCGCAATTCATATTGTTTTGGGCAAGTCAGGATGCTCGCTCGAATCGTCGAGTTGCTGATTCTCGTTTCCGCATTGTCTCCGATGCCCAAGGCGGAGGTAGAATCCACTTATGAGTATCAAAGGACTCGCAAAATATTGCGCCCGCCCGTGACTCCGCTCTTTGCCAGGCGTCCGAGGCGGTATCGAGAGCACTTGTTCGATGATTTGCCGCTGGAAGCGCGACAAGAGGCAAACTGGCGGTATTGGCGTTCCTGCAAGCGATGGGAAGGAAATTTGCCAGGGTGGAGAAGGGCAATTCTAATAGGCCAGGCCCGGCGCTGGGCGATGACCTCAGAGGAGGACCGCTCTCAGTGGGGCCGTACGATGCTGGCGAAGGTTGGCGGCTACGCTGTGCAGCTAATGTACCGCGAGAAGGGTCGCACGGGCGAGAAGCATCCAGCACGGAAAGCTGCTAAAGTCAGCGTTCTTCATCGACGATGGAAACGGAAGAACTGCGAAGAAGAACGACAGCGTCAAGAACTCGGACTACCTCCGAAAACAAGGAGCAAAGTCTTGCCTCTCGATTGAGAGATCCCTTCTCCGGGCTGCAAGAGAAGAACCTTCCATCGCAAACCACGCCTTGGGACAAAGAAGCTATACACGTGGGAGATAGTTCTCTTGATCTCAGGAGCCTATCGCCAAACAAGCCTGCGTAACGCATTTGCACGCGTGTCGTGGCACCTATGCACGCTTGTCGGATTGCTTGGTCGCCTGTACCGAAACTGTACCCGACTACGGCAATTCCAGCTGTTGTAGCGACTAGGGCGCCAAGAAGAATCAATAAGTTGCATGCCTGCAATGGGCCTGCGGGGTTCGACTCCCACCCCGGGCACCATTTCGTCTGTTCTCTTGAAAAAATAGCGAGCTTGGTCTGGCGAAGTCTCCGGACAGCTTTCCGTGTGTCGCAGATGCTGGCCGGCTCACGCGATCTGGGTAACGTGTGACCAGCCGTAAACTAGTGGCATCGAACCGCGAAGGAGAATTCCATGCCACTAGTTCGCATTTCTCTTCGAGAGGGCGCCTCGCCAGACTATCGCAAAGCCCTTGCTGACGGAGTCCATCGCGCGATGATCGAATCGATCGCGATTCCGCCGGGCGACCGTTTTCAAGTCATTACGCAGCATCCGCCTGGCGATCTGATCTATTCTCCCGACTATCTCGGTGTTTCGCGCTCAGATCGTGTCGTGTTCGTGCAAATCACGATGAGCACCGGTCGAAAACCTCAACAAAAGCGAACGCTCTTCAAACGCATGGCCGAGATCCTTGCTGAATCCCCAGGCCTTCGTCCCGAAGATCTGCTCATCAACCTCGTCGAAGTCTCTTGGGAAAATTGGTCCTTCGGCAATGGAGAGGCGCAGTACATGGATTCATAGAGCCTTGTAACTGTCCCTTGCATTTTTGCCCTCATCAATCTCTCCGCGAATCTCAGCGTCTCCGCGTTATCTTTATCTTTCTCTCCTGTGCTGCTGCCGCTAGCCTTCTCGGCGCGGTTCGCCACTCCCTTTTTCCACTGTCGTAGATGCGGTAGAGTCAACCATGCGCCGTACGATCGGTATATCCGTCACATTAGTGATTCTTCTCGCGATCGCGCTGATTCCAATCCTTACCGTTTCGCAGCCAACATCTGATATGACTGCCAATCCACCGTCCAACACCACCTATCTCGGTTTCGACCGCAACGTCTATCCCGGCGACGACGCTCTCCCGATCCTGCGCAAGACTTTTGCCTTCGCCGGCTACTGGCTCGGCCCGCCGCCCGGCGAAAAAATCAACACTTGGCGCGGCAAACGCGCGTTACTCCAATCACAAGGCTTCGGGTTTGCCGCTCTCTATCGCGCTCGCCAAGCCAATGAGGTCAAGAAGGATGCCACCGCCCGACAGAAGGGAATTCTCGACGCCCGCAATGCCGCGGCTTCCGCGAAAGCCGAAGCCTTCGCTCCGCACACCATCATTTTTCTCGATATCGAAGACGGAGGCCGGCTCTCACCCAGCTTTCACGTTTATCTGCGCGCTTGGGCCGATGAACTCAACCGCGCTGGCTATCGCCCCGGCGTCTACTGCTCGGCAATCCCTGTCGACGAAGGCCACGGTGTGACCATTCTCACCTCCGACGACATTCGCCACCACATCGGCGACCGAGAATTGGTCTACTGGGTCTACAACGATGTCTGCCCACCGTCCCCCGGATGCGGCGCGCCACAAAATCCTCCACCAGTATCCGCGGGTGGTGTTCCCTACGCAGCTATCTGGCAGTTTGTGCAGTCGCCGCGACGCAAGGAATACACCGCCCGCTGCGCCGCAACCTACAACGCCGACGGAAATTGCTACGCGCCCGGCGACACCGCCCACGCCTGGTTTCTCGACGTAAACTCCGCCACAACCCCAGACCCATCCTCCGCCCAGTAGGACAGACACTCCTGTTTTAACCTGAGATTCGAAGGGTCTATGTCCCAGGTACACCACACCGAAAGCGACGGCCGCGAAGCCGAAGCCCACGCCCTCTCCTAGTCAGTCGCAACCGCTACCAAATCGCGCGATTACCCGACACCTACCTCCGAGTTGTCACCGCCACTACCCCCAAAAAATAAGGGGCGCTCAACAAGCGCCCCATCCAGACCCATCGATTACGAGAATCCGCTTAGACGCTCAGATCTGCCCCATCCCGCCATCCACATTGATCTCCACGCCAGTAATATACGAAGAGTCCGACGATGCCAGGAACGCCACAGCCCCCGCAACTTCTTCTGGCTGTCCCAACCGCTTCATCGGTACCTGGGAAGCAAATCCCTTAGCAATCTCATCGGATGCGGATTTCTCTAATCCGAGCCGGCCAAAAATCGGGGTTTCGATCGGACCCGGGGCCACGGTGTTGACTCGTATGTTTCTTCCTACCAGCTCGGAAGCCGCGGTGCGCGCGAACGAACGGAGCGCAGCTTTTGTTGCCGCATAGCTACCGGTGGTTCCAAAGCCCTTTTGGCCCGCCACGCTGGTGTTCAAAATAATGGACGCGCCATCATTCAAGAAGGGAATCGCCTTCTGGATTGTAAAGAAAGCGCCCTTGGCGTTGATATCGAAATTCGTGTCATACACCTGTTCGGTCGTGTCGGCGAAAGGCGCAAAATTCGCCACCCCCGCATTTACAAACAAAATGTCGATCTTCCCCAACTTCTTCGAAACCGCTGTATAGAGCTTGTCCAGGTCCGTTAGTTTAGCTACGTCGGTCTGGACGGCTAGCGTGCCGTTTCCCAGGTACTTCACGGCCTCGTCCAGCGTCTTCTGGCTGCGCCCTGCAATGGCCACCCGAGCGCCTTCATCGAGCAATCGTTTTGCCGAGGCCAACCCGATTCCGCTGTTTCCACCGGTTACTACCGCCACTTTTCCTTCCAGTCGTTTCATTTTCTTTCTCCTCCAGGGTCCGTCAGACACTTAGATGAGCATCTAAATAACTGGTTACATCTTTTTTTGAAGGCTGATGGCAGGGTCGGGCACGGGTTCCATCTGGCCTGGCCCCCGGTACCGCGCTAAACTGATACTTCACTCATGGACCGAATTCAGGTAGAGAAGGTATCCAAGGCTCTTGCGGACGAAACGCGGCTGATGATTTTCGAGGCCATTTCTGCCGGCAAAGAAATGAATTGCAGCGAAATCGTGGCCATGCAGGGTGTGACACCCGCCACCGTTTCCCATCATCTCAAGGTCCTTGTCGATGCGAACTTGATCGAGTGCCGCCGCGTCGGCCAATTTGTTCGCAGCCGCGTCATTCCCGAAACCATCGATGAGTACACTAAAACGCTTTCGCGGATGGCAGGCGGCAAAAAGCCGGGCAAGAAGAAATAGGCCGTTTTGTAGCGGGAATTCAGCGCGATACTAAAGGTAAGAACTCCACCGGTGCGCAACCGGCTTCGCGGACGGGCTTCCTCGGTCAACTCGAAAACAGAAACGCCAGCGCCGTCGCAATTCCGATCGCAAGCACTATTCCCAGCGCCAGCATCTTTCTCCGCTGTGCAAACGCGCGATGAGATGCAACCGGTTGCCGGAGGAAATGGATCGCCATAAGCCTCCCATTTGTTAACACACCCGCCCGCTCGTTCCAGGAACTTTGCACGGCCCTGCGTCCTATCGGTGAACGGCGATGACTGGCAGTCATTTCACGCCTTCGCGATCGGCAAGCGCGACGCGAATCAGAGCTGCCCACCTCCCCGATCGTTACCTCCGCCCAAATAAGGCTATGGTAATACCCCGCTTTTCCTGACCCGCGGGGGCCCTGATCAACGCCGGACTCAGGTCCCTTCTCTCTCTATTCGCCCTCTCTGGCATTCCGTTGATTGTCGTCCTACGGTCTCCAGTTTGCCCCAAGCCCTTTCCTTGTAACCGTTTACCGTCCAGCAGCATCTAAGTAAAAGCTAACAAAACATTCACGATTTATACGCATAGAAACCATTAAAATAATTCGTGACTGGCACCGCCGTAACCCGTTTAAGGTGTAATTGTAGGCTACCAAAGAGGGAGTACTAGAACATGGTAAAGCAGTTTCTTCTGGCCAGTGACTTCGACCAGACGCTCAGCTTCAATGATTCAGGAGTCGTTCTGAGCGAACTCATCGGCTTTCACGCATTCCACGACAAAGTCGCCGGACTATCGCAAATGAACCTGGTCCAACAGGGCGCCGAACTCTCGTACCTAATTCTCCATGACCCGGAATTTCGTCGCGTCCGCCGCGAGCATCTCGTCGAAACCGGCAAGCGCATCCGTTTGAAGCACGACGTTGCGCTTTTTGCGCGCGCACTCGAAAGCCTTGCCGACGGCTACAAATTTTCCTTCTACGTTATCTCTGCGGCACCCCAGGAAATTATTCAGTCTGCGCTCGAGGGCATCGTGCCGGCGGATCACATTTTCGGAACACGTTTCCGCTATAACGAAAAAACAGGCGAAGTCGACTCCATCATTCGCGCCTCCGCGGGCTGGGGCAAAATCACCGTTCTCGAGGAACTCCGGGCGCAACTCGGCATCAGCCACGACCAGATCATTTATATGGGTGACGGCAGCTCCGATCTCCCGGTAATGATGCACGTCAATCAATACGACGGCCTGACCATCGCGGTCTCCGAAGCCAAGTACATTACCCGCGTCGCCAAGCGCACGGTCCTCAGCGACAACGCCATGAGCGTCCTGGTCCCGGTTCTCGAAAAAGTCCTGCGCTGGGATTCCGCGCGCATCCGCCGCCTCTTCGCCTCCTACGGCCTAACCCTGCTCGAATGGGAAAAGCGCCGCACCGACATGCTAACCATCCAAGAGTCCGGCGTGGCCTTTGCCTCCACGCAACCCCAGTAACGTCATACGGCCAAGTGGGGCAGCCATTCCTGGCTGTCTGCGTCACTCCATGTAGGCGCCGGGCTTCAGCCCGGCGCTTTTTTCATTGCATTGCTCCCGCGGATTAGCACACTTGTCAGAAGGCTCCGTTCAGTACACAATCCGCCCAGCAAATCACGAAAAGGTGCAAGGAGAAGGACCATATGCACTCTCTCCGTCTGACTCTACTCTCGCTGTTCGTCGCCCACGCATTTCTGCCAACCTCTCCCGCGCAAACCGCAACCGCCAAAGTGGATCTCACTCAGCCTCAGGACTATGTCCTCAAGCGTGTCTCCAGCTTCGATCGTTCCGGAGGCAACGCCGACTACCGCAAAATAGCCGCTGGCCAAACCCTCACGGTTCTCGACCTCGACGGCCCCGCCACCCTCACGCACATCTGGATCACGCTCTCCAGCCCCGAGTCCTATCATCTAAAAAAAATTGTCCTGCGCATGTACTGGGATCACGAGACCACACCCAGCGTCGAAACACCGCTGGGCGATTTCTTCGGCCTCGGCTTAGGCGACTACTACGTTTGGGAATCAGAACTTCTCTCGGTAGCCCACGAACGCGCACTGAACTCTTTCTTCCCCATGCCATTTCAGAAGCACGCCCTGATTACCGTCACGAATGAAGGCCAGGAAACCGTCGAGGCCTTCTATTTCAACCTTGATTACCGCGCGCAATCGCATCCCCTACCGCAGGGCGCTCTTTATTTCCACGCGCAATTCCGCCAGGCCCAGCCGAATCACGGCTGGACCTCTGGATGGGCCAACAATGGCGATCCGCGAGTGAATGACGCAAAAAATCTCGACGGCAAGGACAACTACGTCTGGATGGAAGCCACCGGCCAGGGACACTACGTCGGCGTCACCATGTCCATTCTGCAAAACCAGGACGACTGGTGGGGTGAAGGCGACGACATGTTCTTCATCGACGGCGATCCGCACCCATCCATCACGGGGACGGGCTCCGAAGATTATTTCCTGGGCGCCTACGGCTTCGGCGAGCATTCGTTCTCGTACCGTCTCTTCGGTGCGCCAGCAAAAGGCGAAGAGCGCGCCGGCAGCCGCAGCTCCGTCTATCGCTTCCATCTCGATTCCCCAATCACCTTTACCAAATCCCTCCGCGCCACCATCGAACACGGCCACGCCAACCACCGCTCCGACAATTTCTACTCTGTAGCCTATTGGTATCAGGCCGAACCCCACGCCCAATTCCCCGCGCTTCCGCCAGTCGACCAGCGCCTCCCGCGCCTCCAGCCGGTAGGCGGCCCAGGCAACGCCGCCCAAACACGCTGAACGCTCAGGTGGCGGCCGTTTTCCGAAGCGAGCGCTTTTCTTCGTGGCGCAAGCAACCTCGCCAAATCTTTGCTATCCTTCCTTTCGTCGGAGGCCAAATGTCGAAGAAAAAAATCTTGATGCTGATCGGCGACTACGTCGAAGACTACGAAGTGATGGTCGCGTTCCAATCCCTGCTCATGGTCGGCCACACCGTGCACGCCGTCTGCCCCAAGAAAAAATCCGGCGAATTCGTCCGCACGTGCATCCACGATTTCGAAGGCGATCAGAGCTACACTGAAAAACTAGGCCACAATTTTCAGCTCAACTTCACTTTCGACGACGTTAAAGCCGAAGACTATGACGCCGTAATCATCCCGGGCGGCCGCGCCGTCGAATACATCCGCCTCAACCCACGGGTTCTCGACATGGTTCGCCACTTCGACAAAGCCAAAAAGCCGATCGCTTCCATCTGCCACGGCGCCCAGCTTCTTGCCGCCGCCGGATCCCTCGAAGGCAGGAAATGCAGCGCCTACCCGGGCACCAGCGTCGAAGTAACGCTCGCCAAGGGCACCTACGTCGATCTCCCCATGGACCAGGCCATCACCGACGGCAACTTGGTCTCCGGCCCCGCTTGGCCAGCCCTCCACGCGTGGCTGTCCCAGTTCCTAAAAGTCCTGGGCACCCGTATCAGAACCGTAACAAGTGGCACAGCCATTCCTGGCTGTGAATTAGCTGGATGTTAGAGGGGGCACTACTGCTGTTGCTGCTGTTCAGTGTCTTCGTTCAATTCCAGATTCCGCGATCTTGACCGAATCACGGTCGTCCGCGGCATCTCCTCCGGCTCCGGAGCATCCACCGGCAAAACCGTAACCACCACGCTCAACTCGCTCTCTGCCTCGCCCTTGTAAACGCCGCGCGTCGGCGGCACGTCGGAGTAATCGCGTCCCACAGCCACGCGCACGTGTCGGTCGCATCCTTCTAAATTGTTCGTCGGATCAAACGCCACCCACCCTAGCTCACCCAGGTACGCCTCCACCCAGGCATGCGTCGCGCCCGCCGGAGACCGATCCATGGATTTGGCTTCATGATAGAGATACCCGCTCACGTACCGGCATGGAATTTTCAGTTGCCGGACCAACGTAATCATGATGTGTGCAAAGTCCTGGCAAACTCCGCGACGCGCCTTCAACGCATCATCGATCGGCGAATCCACTTCCGTGGTATTCGGCGCGTAGTCAAACTTCTCGTAGAGCCTGGTGTTTAATTCCTGCAGCAGCGCTAGCGGATTCCCGCGGCGACGCAGATCCACCTCGCCCGCCAATTTCTCCAGCAAATCCGTGGGCATCGCGAAATGGCTCGGCAGCAGCATCTCCCAGTAATCGGTTTGGGCCACTCGCCGGTCGAGTTCGTCCCAATCGTCCGCTGCCGCCGCTTCCAAGCTCCGCGCGGGCAGCACGTCCACAATCGCCTGGGCCATCACGTCAATCCTGCGATGCCGCTCCGGAATGTCGAAATTGTGCACCGCGTTCCCGTAGAAATCGCGGTACATCATCATGTTCGCGCGCGGATCGATGTTCAGAGAAAAACTCAAGCACCGCTGCCTGAAGTCGGTCCGCGGCTGCATCCGCACTTCCATAACGCTCTCCCGCACCGCGGGCTCATACTGAAAACTGGTAGTGTGCCGCACCGAATAGGCCATATAGTTTTGCAAAGCCGCCGCGAATCCTTCTCGTTCACCTCGTTACTTCATTCTTCGTTCATCGCTTCTTCTTCCTAGACGCCAGTTCCGCCTCAATCGCATAGTCAAAATAAACCTGGTGAATCGCCGCATGAATCTGCGCGCATTCGCTCCGTACATTCTCCAGATACCTGTACGCGCCTTCCGCCATAATCTCCTCGATCTGGCTGAAGCTGAGCTGCGCCCGCAACCTCCCGGCAATCCTCGTCGGAGTTTTCGCCTTTCGCTCCGTCAAGTCCCCAACGATGTGCAGCGCCGCGTTCACGCGATCCACCGAAAACCGGATCGAATGCGGAAATTCCGGATTCAGCAGCAAAAATTCCGCGACACGCAAAGGCCGTATCTCCGCCGTATGCGTCTTGCAATACGCCTCGAACGCCACGCAAGCCCGCAACAATCCCACCCACTCCAGATATTCCGCGCTTTCCACAACTTGGTCGGCAGGTTGCGCCATGCGTTTGAAATGCGTCTCCATCAACGACGCCAGCGTATCCGCGCGCTCCACATACCGCCCCAGCTGGATATACTGCCAGCCTTCCCCGTGGCTCATCGTTGTGTCGGTGATTCCCTGAAACAGGTGCGCCCCTTCCAGCACCCCCCGGAAAAATCCGTGCGACTTCAGCATCCACGCTTCTTCCGGCCGCGCGTCCATCACTCCAAGATACAGCCGGTTTAACTGTTCCCACATCTCCGAGCTGCACTGTTCGCGCACATGCCGCAAATTCTCTCGCGCCGTAGCGATGCACGAGACGATCGACGAAGAGTTTTTTCGGCTGAACACCAGCGTATCCACCAGCCGCGTGGGATCGATGGGTCCCGCCGCCGCCGGCGTTCGCAGCGCCTCCAGCAAAAATCTCCAGCGCCCCGCGCCCGCTTCCGGCGACTGATCCAGCCAAAGCTGCAGTTCCACATCCACTAGTCGCGCCGTGTGTTCCGCGCGCTCCAGATACCGGCTCATCCAGTACAAGCTGTCCGCCACGCGCGAAAGCATCCCGGCATCCCGCCGGAATGCGCGCACAAAATAATTGCGTGGCGGCCGCATCTCCCTCATCTTTCCGCCACCTTCTTTTCGACCGCTGCCTTCACCGCCGCCGCCCCCATCTGCGCCACGCGGTCGTCGCCATTCCCGGCTCGCAGCACCCAGGTATCCTTGCTCCCGCCGCCCTGCGACGAATTCACCACCAGCGATCCCTTACGCAGCGCCACGCGCGTCAATCCACCGGGCACCAGCGTCACCTTTTCGCCCATCAATATGTACGGCCGCAAATCAATGTGCCTCGACTCCACCTCGCCATCGATCAAGCAAGGCGCCGTAGACAATGCCAGCGTCGGCTGCGCGATATAATTCCGCGGATCCGCCAACACCCGCGCCCGAAACTCCTCCTGCTGCTGCTTCGAGCTGTGCGGCCCAATCAGCATCCCGTATCCGCCGGACTCGCCCACCGCCTTCACCACCATCTGCTCCATATTTTCCAGCACATGATTCCGCTGCACTTGGTCGGTCAGCAAAAACGTCGGCACATTCTTCAAAATAGGCTCTTCACTCAAATAAAATCGAATAATCTCGGGCACATACGCATACACCGCTTTGTCGTCCGCCACTCCAGTGCCAATCGCATTCGCCAAACTTACATTTCCAGCCCGATACGCGTTGAACAGCCCCGGTACTCCCAAAATCGAATCCCGCCGGAAGGTCAACGGATCCAGAAAATCGTCATCCACGCGCCGGTAAATCACGTCCACGCGCCGCGGCCCCGCCGTAGTCCGCATATAAACGACGTTGTCGTGCACCAGCAGGTCGCGTCCCTCCACCAGCTCGATGCCCATCTGCTGCGCCAAAAATGTGTGCTCGAAATAAGCGGAGTTGGAAACCCCAGGCGTCAACAAGACCATTGTGGGGTCCTGCGGATAAGGCGAATTCTCCGGCGCCAGACTTCGCAGCGTAGCCAGCAGCGCCTGCGGATAATGATCGATCGGCGAAACGCCGTAATCCCGGAACATCGTCGGAAAAACGCGCTTCAAAACCTTGCGGTTCGCCAGCATATACGAGACGCCGCTCGGCACACGCAGATTATCTTCCAGCACCGCAAAGCTACCGTCCGGCAATCGCACCAGATCCGTCCCGCAGATACTCACATACGTGTCCCGCGGCACATTCAACCCGCGCATCTCTCGCCGAAAATGCTTGCAGCTGTAAACCAGCTCGCGCGGCACAACTCCTTCGGTCAAAATCCGCCCTTCGTGATAAATGTCGCGCAAAAACAAATTCAGAGCCGTCAGCCGCTGCGTCAGTCCTTTTTCGATTTGCGCCCACTCCTGCGCGGGAATGATGCGGGGGATCAGGTCGTTGGGGAAAATCCGCTCGGTGCCTTCCTTGCTCCCATACACCGTGAACGTGATGCCTTCCTGCAGAAACGTCAGGTCCGCCGCCTGCTGGACTTTCCGCAACTCCTCCGGCCGCAACCCCAGCAAGGTCCGCTGCAGCGCCTGATAGTGCGCGCGCGGCACATCGGGCGAAGCAAACATTTCGTCGTAAGCACTTCCGTATGGATAGTGTAAGAGCGTAGGCGGGATTCCAATTCGTGATGGCAGGGCCGTAGCGGTCATGAGTCTTTCCCAAGCCCGCCCGCCGCCGCACACTTTCATTTTACACGCTTGTTGTCGCGGCAGTCTAGAGGTCGGTTCTCGCCTAAGCCTTGGCAATCTCAGAACCGCCTTCAACATCGCTGGGTTCTGCAGCCCTGTGCCAAGCCAAGCGGGACATCAACTCTAGGTGCACCCCACCTCCAAGTCCAATGCAAATTCCAAATCCGTCAAATCCCTTTTCCCAATTCCCACGCGCGGTCGCCCGTCGCCGCCAGCCGCCCTCACTCCATTTTTTGTAGGGGGCGGGGCTTGCCTCGCCCGGCCGTCACGCCTTGGCTGAACACCCCTCGCGAGCCAACGCGTGGGCCCACCCGGCGTCAACGCCACTAACCTCCAAGCCGCGACGCTTCGACGGGTGCCCCACCCTTGGGTTCGAAGGGTGCCGGTTTAGACTCAACCTTGCCGAGTCCCTCGCGTCAACCTCAACCCTTCCGGACTCGGCTGGCATCCCCGACAGTCCACTCTTTAACCTTCTCAGGCCTTCGCTGCTTTGGACTTCGCCGGTTCGGCTGACGTCGCGTCGTCCGCCTTTACCAACTGCACGTCCACCAAATGTTCCGCCAAGAACCAAACCTGCAACTCATTGGTCCGAATCACATTGCTGACCAGGAGATCATTCGTCCCGTCATCCCCCGAGTCGGCTGCCTGTCCAGCCATAGTTCGCGCTTCCTTCAAGATCGTCTCGTGAGCCTCCAACAATCGCGAAATCTGCACCGGCGCCTCTTCCCGACCACGAGGCGGCCGCGGAATAATCGTGGTCTCGGCCACATCCGCCGCCATCGCCAGGCTGATCCCGCCGAGCAACTGGATCCGCTCTGCGATCGTATCCACCAACTCGTCCTGCTCTCCATGGTGCTTATCAAACAAGAGGTGCAGTTGATAAAACGTGTGCCCGGCCACCTGCCAATGATGCTTCTTGTACATATCCCGCAAGGTGATGGTGTCCGCCAAAATCTGGTTCAAATTTTCCACACTCTCCGAGCAAACCTTCTCGTCCAACGCAATCGGGAGCTTCGCGATCTTTCCATAAGGCTGAATCTCCCGCGCCTTCTGGTGCAAAATCGGCCGAGACCTCTCGGTCCCTGCTCCCACCTCCGACGCCTTCCCACCGTTCTTCGGACTCATATGCGATCTCCTCCTCAAGATTTCACAAAAATCACCGAGGCCCTCCAGAATGAGGGCCCGCCGACACGCACCTCGTTGGATTGCCGAACCCACCCAAAGGATGCGGTCTTAGTGTTCTCCGCCTAGATTTGTCATCGAACTATGCTTTGGCGCGCTGAGTTTCGTCAGGCTTTCGCTTTCTCGAGGTTGCCGGCGGCGTATTCCGTATGAATGTCACGATCTAGCGCCGCCTAACCGCCTTTCGCTTTGGACTTCAATTGCTTGGCCAGCTTCTCGATCTCTTCGGTCTTCTTATACATGCGGACCGATAGCACCTGGAGCGTGGGGGTCTTCTGGACTTCGTCGCGCAGCTCGCCGGACAACGCGTATAGCCGCTCGATCCCTTCCCGGAATTCCTTCTCTTGTTGGAGCATCTGCGCGCGTTTCGCGGCCGGCGCGTTTGACACCGGACTGGTATCGCCTTGATCTTTTGGCTCTGAGGCCGCTGGAGGTCTCGGCATCCCGCGCGGCGGTCCATCTCCAGGTATGGGCGCTTGAGCGAGCATCATTTGTCCCGTGGCCAACGCGCCTCCCGCGATTGCGACGGCGGCGAGGAATCGGCGTCGCGTAGCGTGCGTTCGATCCGAGATGAGTCTGTTCTCGGGGCATTGATCCTCCTCGAAGCCGGCTGAAATCGTGGCCCGACGTGGACAGAGATTAAATCACCGGAGACGGAGTCCGATAGTGCCAAGCTAGAGCCGGGCGCCTACCTCAGCGCCTGCCCGCACGATCTACAGGCGCGCCGGCCGGGCGCTTCAGCCGCCGCCATCGCTCGACCTGCTCTCGCAGTGTGTTTAAGCTGTTCGTCATGCGGTCCGCTTCCACGTTCACCAGCGCATACTGCTCGCCCGCCGAGAGCGGACTTCCTGTAAGCCGCCGGTGATCTTCGCGCAGGTCCGGCCATTCTCGTTCGGGGTTCGCGAGCCTCGCAGCTCCGCGGCCAGCGCTTCCAACATTTTGGTCACGTCGGCGGCAAACACGCGGAACTCCTCACGGATCGCCGGGCGCCCCGCGGATAAAATCGCCGCTTCCACAGACAACACGGCATGGATAAAGCGATGGGAACTCGCCAGCATGCCAATCAGCAGCACGATTTCCTGCGGGAGCGTTCCCGGCTCCGCTTGCATGCGATCGACCGATGCGACCGCGTTGGTTCGCGCCAGCCGCGACGCCAGCCGCAATTTGTCGAGGTCCGCCGTACTGGCACCCTCGCGGCCCGTCAACACATCCAGCACCTTCAAGAAATAGATGCGGTACGAAGCCAGCAGCCGCGCCATCATCTCCCCCACCTGCATGCGCTCCCAGGTCGGCCACACCACATAGGCTAACAACGCCAGTGATCCTCCCATGATGGTGTTCAGGCCGCGCGGCAGGATCACCGTTTTTGGAGACACCCCCGTAATCGCGATCATCAAGACCACGAGCGCGCTTACCGCCACGCCAAAAATTCCATAGTTCGCCGGACCCACCCAGCGCAACAAAAACACGAACGCGCCGATCAACACCACTTCCAAACCGATTCCCGGCGGAAGAAAATGGAACATCGCCGTTGCCAGCAATAGGCCCGCAATCGTGCCCGCGATGCGCAGCAATCCCCGCGTGAAGGTCACGGTGAACTCCGGCTTCAGCACCAGGACAGTGGTCATCGGCAGCCAGTACGCGCGCGGCGTTTCCAGGCTCCGCGACATTATCTCCGCTATGGCCACCGCGATTGCCATGCGAATCGCGTGCCGGCATACCGCCGACTGCAAGCTCAAATTCGCAACCAGGCGCGGGAGATTGCTGGTGAAGCGCATGCGCCACGGCAGCGTCTTCTCGCGACGCTCCGTAGCCTCCAGACCGGCCGGCGTAACATCTCCAGCGAGTTGCATCGCGGCGCGCAGTTGTCCCGCCAGCGCATCCATTTGATGGCGGGCATCGCGCACCACCGCCGCGAGAAAACTTCGTTCGGGGTTTTCGCGGACCTCGTTCAGTGTTTCGGTTGCGTTGTGCATTTCGCTCAACCAGGATTCGTCGACCCGGAGAGGCGCATCGCGCGAGAGCGATTCGCCAATCGCGGCCATCACGTGCGCTGCGGACTCCAGAAAATGCTCCAGCATTTCCGCGGACGCGAATCCGAATTTCTCCCGCCGCATGCGCCGAAGCAGCCGGCCCAGCGTGAATAGGCTTAGTCGTAGACGCTCCGCCTGGCTCAACAGGGAACGGAATCGTTCGCTCGCGAGGCTCTGATCCGAAGCGCGCCCCGCCAACGCCGCCTGAGCTTCGGTGCTGGCCTGCGCCGGTGGCGGAGCCTTCATAAGTTGCTCCGGCGAAGATGCCGTCCGTCCCAGCGTCAGATATAGATTTGCGAGCGCTCGGCGTTCCGGCTCGTACGCGCGCACCGGCCACAACGCAAGGGACAGCACCATTTGCATCAAGCCGCCCGCGAAAGCCAACGCGCCCGCCTGCACAGCGCGCTCGGGCGTCAGCGTTTGCGCCGAATAAATGATTAGCACCACCAGACTGATCACGCCCAAACTTTCACCCGTAGTTCCGAGCGTGATCGCCATTCCCGACCCGAAGGCCCAAACCGCGATCAGCGCCACCGCGGCGGCGTTGTGGTGTCCCGCGAGCCCGCCCGCCATTACCGCGATCGAGCACAACACACTCGATGCGAGCATGCGTCTGGCGCGCCCCTTATAAGGATCGTGACCGTCGGAGTACGACACGTTGAGCGCGCCGCTGGCCACCGCCAAGCCGCCCAGCGGCATACCCATCGCAATGCCCACGGCCAGCGGAATCGCGACGCCCAGCGCGTTGCGCAACGCGATCCATGGTTCCATCTTTGCGGTGTCGACATGTAGCACCCCGCGCCAAAAGGTCTGCCATTTGTTGAGTGCTGGAGGCGCTTGCGGCTTCGGTGGACTGGAGGCTGGCACGCTTTGCGCGTCGACCGGTGCGTCGACCACATTTTGCGGCGACGCGGGTTCGCTCGCCACATCCACGGTTTGATCCGCACCGGTCGAAGCGGCGCCTGTACGCGCACGATTTTCTTCCCGGTTGGTTCGAGGTTCTTCTTCGTGTTCCATCTGCTTTTCAGGATAATCGACCCGACAGGCCCGCGCCATTGCCGGTTGCCGCTCGCTGTGCTGTGGTGGCGCCGCGACTGTACCCTTATCAAAGGGCAGAGCATCACACTGGAAAACCCAGATCAGGAGTTTTTTATGGAAAAACGGCAGTTAGGGAAAAACGGGCCGCTGGTTTCGGCGCTGGGACTTGGCTGCATGGGCATGTCGGAATTTTATGGGGGGCGCGACGACGCCGAATCGATCGCGACGATTCACCGCTCGATTGAGCTTGGCATTACTTTTCTTGACACCGCGGACGTGTACGGCTACGGCGACAACGAAGTGTTAGTGGGTAAGGCGCTTCGCGGCATTCGCGACAGAGTGTTTCTGGCCACCAAGTTTGGCATCGTGCGCGACAAAGCGAATCCGAACATGCGCGGTGTGAGCGGCAAGTCGGAATATGTTCGAGCTTGCTGCGACGCCAGTTTGAAACGTCTGGGCGTCGACACCATCGATTTGTATTACCAGCATCGCGTCGATCCGAATACACCGATCGAAGAAACGGTTGGCGCGATGGCGGAGCTTGTGCGCGCGGGGAAGGTCCGGCACATCGGCCTGTCGGAGTCTGGACCGGCTACGATTCGCCGTGCCGCGGCGGTGCATCCCATTGCCGCGCTACAGACGGAATATTCATTGTGGACGCGTGACCCGGAGGATGAAGTCCTGCCTACGACCCGCGAACTCGGCATCGCTTTTGTGGCCTATAGTCCATTGGGCCGCGGGTTTCTTACCGGGCAATACAAGCGCTTCGAAGATCTGGCTCCCGACGATTACCGGAGATTTTCGCCCCGTTTTCAAGGAGAGAACTTCCAGAAAAATCTGGATCTGGTGGGGCGTGTCGAGGCCATCGCGAAGGAAAAGAAGTGCACGCCCAGTCAGCTCGCCCTGGCTTGGCTGCTCGCCCAGGGCCAGGACGTCATTCCGATTCCGGGCACAAAGCGGCGCAAATATCTTGAGGAAAATGCGGGCGCGCTTGACGTTACGCTCACGCCGGAAGATTTGCGCGGGATCGATGAGGTTGCGCCTCATGGCGCGGCGTCGGGAGCGCGCTACCCGGAGCACATGATGAGTTTGATCAACGGGTGAGCGACTTGTCGGAAGACTGGCACTCGCTTCAGGAGCGGCGCGGTTCTCGGGACGCAGGCAAGACTGCCTGTGCTACTTTTGAACGCGCTTGAGAATTGGTTTTGCGCCACGCGCTATTGGCGCCGCGTGACGCGCGAGAACCTTTTGCCCTGGATTCTATCCGGTTCCGAGTTAGGCGATCACGTTTTGGAAATCGGTGCGGGACCTGGTGCTGCGACGCAGGAGTTGCGGCGGTTGGCCCCACGAGTTACCAGTCTCGAATGGAGTCACCCGTTTGCGGCGAGTCTGGCCGCGCGCGCTCTCGACGGCAGGGTAGCGTTTTGCAGGCGGACGCCGCGGCTTTGCCGTTCGCGGAGAAGAGTTTCTCGTCGTCGATTGGGTACTGGTGCTGCATCATTTGCGCTCGATCGAGCAACAGGAACGCGCCTTTAGGGAAATCTTTCGTGTGCTGCGGCCGGGAGGCTCTTTTCTCGGATTTGAAATTCAGGATGGATGGCTGCAGCGCGCAGTGCACTTCAAGAGCACCTTTGTTCCGGTGAGTCCCGCGACGATTTCGAGTCGGCTCGGCGCCGCGGGTTTTTCGAACGTCAGCATCGATTTTAGGCCAGGTGGATTTGGATTCCGCGCCGTTCGCGCAGACGCTCGATTGACGTTTGACGGATCGCCGAGGCTAGAATCCCAGCGAGTCCTCGGACGACGGCGGCCACAGTATTACCGAGCGCCTTGCGCGTTGACGCCCTCCTGCGCCCAGTCTTAGCATTGAGAAGTCGCTATAATACGCTCTAGATTTCCACCATGCGCCTTCCCACTCCTAGCAAGCTTCCTCCCGGGCCGTCGCCCGAATCCTGGACCGCGAGTTTCAAAGACTACAGCCGCGATCCTCTGGGCTACATGCCCAAACTGGTGCGCAATTACGGCGACATCGTGACCATGCGTTACTACAACTTTCGCGTGTATTTCGTAAGCCACCCGGACTACATCGAGCAAGTGCTGGTCACGCACAACCGCAAATTCATCAAAGGCAGGATTCTGCGGAAGAACAAGCAACTGTTCGGGAACGGATTGTTGACCAGCGAAGGTGACTTCTGGCTCCGGCAGCGCCGCCTGGCGCAACCTGCGTTTCACCGCGCCCGCGTCGCTACCTACGCGGACACCATGGTGCGCTACGCGGAGCGATTCGTGGCGGAATGGAAGGGCGGGGAAGAACGCGACATCCACGCCGACATGATGCGGCTGACGCTGCAGATCGTAGCCAAGACGCTGTTCGATGCCGACGTCGATCGCGAAGCCCGGAAAGTAGGCCACGCCCTCGAAGCGATCATGGAGCTGAATTCTGACTTCCGCAAATTGATTCTGACGCCGACGTGGTTGCCTACGCCTCGGAATATTCGTGCGACAATTGCCACCCGTCGTCTTGACAAGATTATTTACCGATTCATCGAAGAGCGCCGCGCCTCGGGAAAAGACACCGGAGACCTGCTGTCCATGCTCCTGGCAGCGCGCGACGATGACGGATCGCGGATGACGGACCGCCAATTGCGCGACGAGGCCATCACCATTTTTCTAGCCGGGCACGAAACGACGGCGAACGCACTTTCGTGGACCTGGATGCTGCTCGCGCAGAATCCCGCAGTGGAGGCGAAGCTGCACGCCGAACTCGATGCTGTTCTCGCCGGCCGCACGCCCGCGTTGGACGACCTGCCGAGTTTGCGCTACACCGGCCATGTCATCACGGAATCGCTGCGCCTCTATCCGCCGGCTTGGGGGATGGCGCGGATCGCTATTGAGGATGTGGAGATCGGCGGATACCCGATACCCAAAGGTTGCGGCGTTTCCCTGGCGCAGTGGGTCGTACATCGCGATCCGCGATGGTTTGATGCGCCCGAGGAATTCCGTCCGGAGCGCTGGGAAGGCGATTTGATGAAGCGTCTGCCGCGGTTTGCCTATTTTCCGTTTGGCGGAGGCCCGCGCCAGTGCATCGGGAACAATTTTGCGGTAATGGAAGCGACCTTATTATTGGCAACGATTGCGCGGAGATTTCGGATCCGGCTCGTGGAAGGCCGTCCGGTGGTACCGATGCCGTCGATTACGCTGCGGCCCAGATATGGCATTTGGGGAAAGATTGAGGAGCGTGTGACCGCCGGATTTCCGCCCGCAGCAAATGTTCAAGCGGCTGTCGCGGATTGAGCTTGCTCTGCGGCGTCCGTATGGCCAAGCCCGAGCGCAGGACTGCTCCCTACAGAGGAATCGGATTCCGGAAGTACGGCGAACTATCTCCAGGCTATTTGTTTGGCACCAAGGGCCCGAGTTCGGCGCGGGTGCGCATTACCCGCAGGATGGAGTCACGCGTGATCATACCGATGATGTGTGTGGAGCTATTTTCCGTATTTTCGCCGCCGCTTACGACCGGCATTTGATTGATGTCGGCCGCGAGTAGACGCTCGAGGAGGCCCAGCAACGGCTCTTCTGGCTTGGCCCACAGAATTTTGTCGCGCGGAATCATCACCGCTTGAACCGACATGTGGGCCCATTCATCGCGGGGAACGGAATTCAGCGTGTGCACGTTCATCATTCCCACCAGGCGGTCGTCGGTGACGACGAGGTGGCAGCGGCGGCCGGTGCGTACGACTTCCTGGCTGTAGTCTTCGAGCGAGATTTCCCGCGGGACGATAGGGACTTCCTGGCTCATGACGTCGGCCGCTCGTAGGCCCGTGAGCGATTCGCGAATGGCGATTTGGGCCACGCTCTCTTGAGCGGCGTTCAACAGAAACCACCCTATAAAGGCATACCACAAACCGGCCTGCCACTGGCCCGTGCTGAGCGCTAATCCCGCGCCGAACACGATCATTCCGTAAGCAACGAGCTTTCCACTGGTGCCCGCCATCTTTGTCGCCCGTGTGAAATCTTTGGTAATGCCCCAAACGATGGCGCGAAAGATTCTGCCCCCGTCGAGTGGGAAGCCGGGCAGAAGGTTGAATACGGCGAGGATCACATTGATCTCAGCGAGCCACGTGGCTAAAGCGCCGACCATCGTGCCGTAGGGAAAGAATTTTGTCAGGGCATAGAAGACGCCACCCAGAAACAGACTGGCGATCGGGCCGGCGATGGCAATGTTGAATTCTTGGATCGCTTTCGAGGCGTCCTGGCTGATGCGCGCGACGCCCCCGAAGACAAACAACGTGATGGAGTCGACGCGAATTTTGTACGCGCGGGCTACGACGCTGTGCGAGAGCTCGTGGAAAAGAATCGATGCGAAAAACAGGAAGCTGGTCAGCACGCCTACCGACCAGTGTTGCGTCCGCGTCCACTGCGGGTGCTGGGCGGTGAACTGCGCGCCGAGCGACATGGTGATGAGGACGAAAATAATCACCCAACTGGCGTGGATATAAATCGGGATGCCGAGAATTCGGCCGATGCGGAGACTTGATCCGGGGTTCATGGCTGCGCAGGGGTAGCCTAGCACAGAGTGCTTGGAGCGGCGCGTTTTCGCTCGGTGGGCTCGTTGTGTACTCGGGACCACATCGTGTGTTGCGGGCTACAACATTTCCATTCCCTTGATTATCGTAACCATCTTATTTTCAGCTAGATGGCGATTGGATGTCGGAGTGCCATCTTCCTTCGCGTACGGCACGGAGGTTCCCATGATCGCTTTGCTGAGCATCACCACTCTCACACTTGCCACATTGTTCGCGCTGGCTGCGGCTACGGCGCTTCACTGGCTGTTCTTGCAGGTTGCGTTTCATTTGATGCGGTCAGCGGCGGTTCGGCGGGTTGTTGTGCGGACCGAATTGGTGCGCGGGACGGCGGGGCTGACGCGGGCGTTTGCGGGGCGGCGCTAGATCGGCGCAGTTTGGCCTAGTTCGGTGCGGAGCGCGGTAGATTGGCTCGGACAAAGACGCACTCGTTGGTTTGATTTCTTCGGTGTGCGAGTTTGACGCTTTTTTGGTGTGGGCCACAAACAAGAGTGTTTGTACTACCTCGGAAGGAAAAAGACATGTTGGTACTGAAATATTTGTTGATGATCCTGGGAGTGGGAGTTTTCGGGAGTGCGGCGGCGCTGGTGGCTTACGACATTTACCTATCGGCGCAATTGTTGCGATTGCTCAGGCGGGAAAAGGTTGGCGAAGGCGGCGCGCCCGATGGAGGCGGGCTCACGGAGGGGCAACGCCCTTTCCGAGCGGTCCGCTGGAGGTTGGCGCGGCAGTTGGTGCTGTTCGCGATCGTGCCGCTGCTGCTGGCGTTGAGCATCGTGGTGATTCCCGACGGCTCGGCGGGTGTACGGATTAGCCAGATTTGGGGAGCGCGTCCCGGCACGTTGTATCCCGGAGTGCACATCGTTGTACCGCTGATCGACAGTGTGGTGCTGTACGACACGCGCGAGCAGGTGTACACCACGTCGGCGACTGAAGTTCCGAAGTCGGGTAACGAGGTGCTGACGGTGCAGGCCCGGGAAGGCTTGAACATAGGTTTAGCGGTGAGCGTGAGGTACCGGCTGGATCCGCAGCGCCTGAGCTACATTCACGCGAACTTACCGCAACCAGTCGGAGATGAGGTTGTGGCGCCTACCGTCGCGACCATCTATCGGCAACTGGCGCCGAACTACGTTACGCGCGAAATTTTCGCCACTAAGCGGGAAGAGTTGCGGACTTCGGCGGCGGCCGCCATCACGGCGCGGCTGGGCTCCGACGGGATTATCGTCCGCGAAGTGCTGCTGCGCGATTTGAAATTGCCGGAGGAGTACGCCAAGGGTTTGGAAGGATTGCTGTTGAAAGAGCAGGAGAACGAGCGGCTCGGGACCGATACGGAAATCAAGCAGAAAGAAGTGCGTATTGCGGAATTGGAGGCGGAGGCGCAGAAGGCGCGCGAGGTGAAACAAGCCGAGGCGCAGGCGCAAGTACGCGTATTGCAAGCCAAGGCGGAATCGGATGCCATGCAGTACACGCTGCCGCTGAAGCAGAAGCAGATCGAGCAGACAAAGCTTGAGGCGCAGGCGCGGAAGGAAGCCACCTTGCAGAATGCGGATGCGGCGGCACAGGCAAAAGTGATCGATAGCAAAGCGGAAGTGGAGCGGCAGAGAAATCTGGCGGAAGCGGAGGCCAACCGCATTCGCGTGACCGCGGCGGCGGATTCCGAGCGTATGAAGTTTGAGGCAGCGGTGCTGAAGTCGAACCCCATGTTGATTCAGAAGATTATCGCGGAGCGGTTGTCGGACAAGCTGCAAATCATGATGGTGCCCGTGGACGGGAAGAACTTCTTCGCGAATGATGTATTCCGCTCGGCATTTTCGGGAGTGGGCGCGGGATCCGCGGATTCAGATGATGGCTCGGATGATCCGGCCACCGCGGCGTTGGCTGCGAAGGCGCAGAAGAAGGCACCGCGGAGACCGTAGCACAGACACTCTTGTTTACCCTGATTCGAAGGGTCTGCGCCACCTAACAACTGGCAATCAGCCGATCCGCGTACCGGAAGATCGCCCTCAGAGTCGCGGAGCCACAGAGAACGGGAAGCAACAAGTAGTTGCGGCCGTCCCCTCCGAGAGGGAGGAGTTTAGAAGATACGCCACCGGGACCAAGCCAAGTGAACCGCGATTCGACCCGTTAGCCCCGCAGTAGATGTTGCGTAGGCGGCAAAAGTTGGAAATGGTGGTCTTTTGTCGCGGTGGCGATCAGGATATGCTTGCAGTTTGAATATTTGTATGAACTTACGGAATGTTCATGAGTTTGGTGCCGCGAAGCCCCAGCGCTCGCGATGTGCGCCACAAGTGCGTGGTGGTTTGCCCCGGCACGCTGCGTTCGTCGTGCGAACTGTCGTGCGAACTGAGGACACCGAGCTGGTTCTGCGCGGAGCGTCTCGATGAGCTTCCGGACGAAACTGTTTTTAATCTTCATGGTCACCGTGCTGGGGTCGGTTTCTATCGTGGCCTACGGTGTGACGCGCTTCACGCGTACCGCGTTTGAGGAGATGGATACGCAGCGAACGGAGGCCATCGTTGCCCAGTTTCAAAAGGAAATTGCGCAGCGCCGTGACGAGACCGCGCAACAAGTCAAGAACATTGCCGATGCCGACATCACCCTGCGCGCCGCCATCGATTTGGCGCGGCCGAGCGCCGATCAATCGCTTTACGTTCACGATGCGACCGGAGCCGCGCAGGATCACCAGATGGATTTCGTCGAGCTGGTAGGTTGGGACGGGACGGTCATTTCGTCGGCGCAATATCCATCGCGGGTCGGCCACAAGGAAGATTGGGTGACTGCGGCGAAGGATTGGAACGCAACGACGGCGTTTTTGAAGAGAGAAGATCTAGCGGACGGCGCGGCGCTTTCTTTGGCGGCGGTACGCTCGGTTTCCGGGGGGAACAACAAGAGTTTGTATATCATCGGCGGCCGCCGGCTGGACCAGAATTTTCTTTCGACGCTGGTGCTGCCCTCGGGCATGCGCGCGTTTTTGTATGTCAACCTCGATCCGGGATTTAGTCCCGCGGCGCTTCTGAGCGGCGTGAAGGATGGGGTCGAGCAGCCGGAGAGGTTGCAGCCATTGATCGATCAGATTCGGAGACAGCCGCAGACCTTGGTGCAAACCATTAATTGGAATTCCGATGCTACTTCGGCGGAGACGTTTCACGCGATGCCGCTTGTGGGGCGCAACAACGAACTGCTCGGCGTGCTGCTGGTGGGAAGCTCGCGCAAAGAACTGGTGCTCCTGACGAACCGGATCGTGATCACCGCGGTGGCGGTCGCGGCCGGAGCGCTGCTGATCGGTTTGCTGGTGAGCTTGTGGGTTGCGGCACGCATCACCCGGCCGGTAAGAGAACTTGCCGAAGGCGCGCGCGAGGTAGCGGCGGGACGATGGGAGACGCGAATTGATGTGCGAGGCCTCGACGAAATCGGGCAACTGGGGATCGCCTTCAATGACATGACGCGAACGCTGGCGTCGCAGCGGGACAAATTGCTACAGACCGAACGGGTGGCAGCGTGGCGCGAGTTGGCGCGGCGGCTGGCGCATGAGCTGCGCAATCCACTGTTTCCTTTGCAAATTACCGTTGAAAACCTGCAGCGAGCGAAGCAGCTGGACGCCAAGCAGTTTTTGGAAGTTTTCAACGAATCCACGGCGACACTCAAGGTGGAGCTTGCCAACCTTAACGCCATCGTTGGACGCTTCAGCGACTTCTCTAAGATGCCTGCTCCGCAATTCGCGCGCGTCGACGTGAACGAGGCGCTGCGCAATATCATCCGGTTGTTTGAGCCGCAATTTAATGTCGTGGGGAAACCGGCGATTGCCGCCGAATACTTTCTGACTGAGCCGCTGCCGGAGATCGATGCGGACGCCGTGCTCTTGCATCGCGCATTCCAGAATCTGGTGTTAAACGCAGTGGATGCCATGCCCACGGGCGGCACGCTCACCCTGCGAACTTTCGAACGCGGCGCAAACGTGCTGATCGAGATAACCGATTCCGGCGCGGGCCTGACTCCCGAAGAGTGCGCGCGGCTTTTTACGCCGTACTACACCACCAAACAGCAGGGGACCGGCTTGGGTCTCGCCATCGTGCAGTCGATTGTCACCGATCATCACGGCACCATCGGCGTGTCGAGTGAAGAGGGCCAGGGCACGACATTCCGTATCGAACTCCCCAAGCGGCAGGCCAATACAGCTGCGGCGCAGCGAGACGAACCGGTTACCGCGAAAGACTCCAAGGATTCCAACAATAAAGACGCTCCTCCAACTTTTGCCGCCGCGTCGGACTGAGTTCGTAGGGCGCTCCGGACATACTTATTGAGCGAGAGCCGGCAAGGATGCCGCCGCTACCAGTGAAAGGGACCGACGCTTGCCGCGCAAAGCCCATCTTCTACTAGTCGATGATGATCCCAGTACGCTGGCTTCGCTTTCTCGCGCCTTCCGGCTTGCAGGTCACGAGGCGACGGTCTGCGACAATGCGGCGCGAGCGCTGGATCTGCTTCGCGGCGAGACCTTCGATCTGATCCTTTCCGACGTGGTCATGCCGGGCAAGAATGGGATTGAGTTCCTCGAAGAGCTGAAAAAAACCGGCGTGAAGACTCCCGTGGTTCTGGTTTCCGGACAAGCGAATATCGAAATGGCCGTCCAGGCAACGAAGCTGGGGGCCATGGATTTTCTGGAGAAGCCCCTCTCGACGGACAAGCTGCTGGTCACCCTGGAAAACGCGATGAGGCTTTCGCGCTTGCAGGAGGAGAACCGGGAGCTACGCGACCGCCTTGGCAAGCACGCTCTTGTGGGCTCCAGCCCGGCGATGACGAAACTCCTGGCGCAGGTGCAGCGCGTGGCCGCTAGCGAAACGCGCGTGTGCATCCTCGGCGAAACCGGAACCGGCAAAGAACTGGTGGCCCGCGCGATTCACGAAAAATCGGGGCGGTCGGAGAATGCTTTCGTGACCCTCAACTGCGCGGCCGTCCCCGCGGAATTGATCGAGTCCGAATTGTTCGGGCATGAAAAAGGCGCGTTCACGGGTGCTGCAGCGAAACACCTGGGGAAATTCGAGCAAGCCGACGGTGGGACATTATTTCTCGATGAGATCGGCGACATGCCCATGGCCATGCAGGCGAAGTTGCTGCGCGTGCTCGAAGAGGGCGAGGTCGAGCGCGTCGGGGGGGACAAGCCGATACGCGTGAATGTTCGTGTGCTGGTGGCCACGCATCGCAATCTGGAAGATCTCGTCAAGCAGAATGCGTTTCGGCGGGATTTGTTTCATCGCATCTATGTTTTTCCTCTGCTGCTGCCGCCCTTACGGGAGCGGCTTGAGGACTTTCCCGTATTGGTTCAGCATTTTGCGCGGCAGGTCGCCGCGCAGAATGGCTGGAAAGAGAAGAGTTTTGGCCAGGATGCCATTGACGAGCTGCGGCGTTACAACTGGCCGGGCAATATTCGCGAGTTGCGCAATGTTGTCGAGCGATTGGTGCTGCTTGCGGGCGAGGACTCCGTCAGTGCCACCGAGGTGCGCTTGGTGTTGCCTGTTTCGGACGATGGTTCCAACTCCTCCTCTGTTGCAAGTCCGTTGGGAACGGGCACCCTCGCGGAGCGGACCGAACAGTTTGAAAGGGAAGTACTCCTCGCCGAAATTCGGCGTCAGAATTTTCATATGACGAATGTGGCTCGTGCGATGGGGTTGGAGCGGAGCCATCTCTATAAGAAGTGCCAGCAGTTGGGAATTGATCTTCAGTCAATTCGCAAAGTCGAGTAGCCGGCCGCCTCTTTTTCAGTAGCACAGACAATCTTGTTTATCCTGAGCTTCGAAGGGTCTGTGTCCGCGCGAACTGCACGCAAAACCGCTGCGAATTTCCGCCATATTTTGAATCATCGCATCCATCCGTGCTAACAATGAAAGTCCCACCCCGCCGCTGTTGGATCCTCACGTATCCTCGTAAGTTATTGATAACAAGCAACATTCTGTCCTTGACAAGAAATAGCTATTTGCGATATAAGATTTGCATATTGCAATACATGGCGGTGTCCTCATGACTCTCGGAGACAAACTTCGATCCTTAAGGGCGGTGGAAGGCTCGCTGCGCGGCCTGGGCCGTCCGATGACGCAACTGGAGTTGAATCGCGCCATGAAGCGCGAAGTCGGCCGCGGTTTGAGCCAGGCGTACCTCTCTCAGATCGAGAGCGGTTCGCGTCCTCACCTGACCCAGGCCACGCGCGATTTGCTGGCGCGTTTCTTCCGCGTCTATCCCGGTTTTCTGGTGGACGATCCGGAAGGGTATTCGCTTGGGCTCCAGTCCGATCTGCGCGCCACGGACGCGAAGGTCGATCGCTGGCTCTACGGCGGCGTCGACCAATTTCCGACTGACCCCGGTCTGAGCGATGCGCTCTTGACCATCGCGGAGGTCCCGGATTCACGGCAGGCGCTGTTGCTCCTCGCCGAGATTCTGCGCGCGCCCGGTCTTGCCGAACGGCTCAGCGAAGTTTTACGGCCCGCGCGCGTTCCGAGCAACACGCATCCGCCGCCGACAAATTCTCTCCGCAACTAACCGCAAGGTTTCGCGTCTCGAATCCCGGCTCACGCATTCAGCCAATCACGCTTCCGCGTGAAAGTGCGCTCGAGGTGCCCTATGACGTGGTCTGACTTTTATCTCTTCTGTTTCCTGGTTGGCTTCGCATTCAGCGTGCTGACGTTCCTTGCGGGCGCAGCCCACATTCATCTGCCGTTCCGCCTGCACCTGCCGGCCCACGGCGGTCACGCCGGAACAGGGGGCCACGGCGTGCCGGCGAAGGGCGCGGGAGCGCGAGCGGGCGGCCACGTTTCCTGGTTCAACGCCTCCACGATCATGGCATTTCTAGCGTGGTTCGGCGGCGCGGGCTACATCCTCACGCGCGGATCGCACTTGGTGGCACTGCTGTGCCTGGCGCTCGCCGCGCTAGCGGGACTCGTGGCCGGGATCATCGTTTATCGCTTCATGCTGAAACTGACGCGCGCCGGCGATTCACAAATGTTCGACGCAGACTATCGCATCGTAGGCTGCATCGGCACGCTAAGCATGCCCATTCGCGAGAAAGGCACCGGCGAAGTGATTTTCTCGCTCGGCGGTGTACGCCGCTGCGCAGGCGCACGCAGCGAAGCCGGCGAAATCGTCGAGAAAGGCGCCGAAGTAGTGATCGAGCGCTACGACAAAGGAATCGCGTACGTAAAAAGGTGGGACGACTTTACGAAGTAGCACCACCGAACAGCGAATTTCGCCGGACGCATAGCCCCGCAAACGGTCCGGACGAGTTGAGAAAAGGGAGGCCCATATGTTCGATCAAATGACAGTCCCAGTAATCGCTGGTCTCACTGTGCTGGGTTTGCTTCTCATCATGGCTGTACTGGCGAAGCTGTTCCGTAAAGCGGGCCCGCACGAGGCATTGATCATCTACGGCCTCCGCGGCACCCGCATCGTAAAGGGCGGCGGCACGATCATCTATCCGATGATCGAGCAATGCCGCGAACTATCCCTGGAGCTGATGTCCTTCGACGTCGCGCCCCAGCAAAGCCTGTACACCAAGCAGGGCGTCGCCGTAACGATCGAGGCGGTCGCCCAAATCAAAGTGAAGTCCGATCCGGAATCGATTCGCACCGGAGCGGAACAGTTCCTCACCAAGCGGCCCGAGCAGCGCGAAGGCCTGATCCGCCTGGTGATGGAAGGCCACCTCCGCGGCATCATCGGCCAGCTCACCGTAGAGCAAATTGTGAAGGAACCAGAAATGGTTGCCGATCGCATGCGCTCCACCTGTGCCGACGACATGAACAAGATGGGGCTGGAAGTCATCAGTTTCACCCTGAAGGAAGTACGCGACAAGAACGAATACATCACCAACATGGGCCGGCCGGACATCGCCCGCATCAAGCGCGACGCCGAAGTAGCCGCAGCCGAAGCCGATCGCGACATCGCCATCAAGCGCGCCGAAGCACAACGCGCCTCAGCGGTCGCCAAGGCCCAAGCCGATCAGGAGCGCGTGGCCGCCGAAACCGCCTCACTCGCGAAGCAAGCGGAAGCCGAACGCGATCTGGACATCAAAAAAGCCGCCTACGTCGAAGCCACAAAGAAGGCCCAAGCGCAAGCGGATAAAGCCTATGAAATCGAAACCAACGTCCAACAACAGCAGGTGATCACCGAAGCCGTGCGCGTCCAGCAAGTCGAACGCGAAGCGCAAGTGAAGGTGCAGGAAGCCGAAATTGCGCGCCGCGAACGCGAGTTGATCGCCACCGTGCTTAAGGGCGCCGAAATCGAGCGCCAACGCATCGAGACGCTCGCCGAAGCGGAACGCCAACGCTTGATCAAGGAAGCGGAAGGCCGCGCCTCCGCCACCCGCGCGCAAGGCGAGGCCGAAGCCGAGATCATCTTCAAGAAGGGCGAAGCGGAAGCCAAAGCGATGAACGTCAAGGCGGAGGCCTTTCAGGAATACAACCAGGCCGCCGTCGTCGACAAGTTGATCACCAGCCTGCCGGAAGTGGTGCGCGCTCTGTCCGAGCCGCTCAGCAAGGTCGACAAGGTGACCATCGTATCCACCGGCAACGGCGACGCGGCGGGCGCCTACAAGTTGACCGGTGACATCACCAAGATGGCAGCGCAAGTTCCTGCGCTGTTCGAAGCGCTCTCCGGCATGCAGATGTCGGACCTGCTCTCGAAGGTGCGGCTGATCGGCGACAAAGCGCCAAAGCCAGTGCCACCAACATTGCCGAGCAACTCATAAAGATCACTTCCGCCGGGGCGGATTGGGAATCCGCCCCGGCGCTTCTTCTTTCGAAGGCGGGGGAAAGATCATGGCCGTTAGAAAGCTAGTCTTGATCTTGTGGGTGTTGGCGGCAGCTCTCGGCCTGTTTCTCGCGATCCACTTTTCGGGCCACGCGCTGCAACTTTTAGATAAGTGTCTAGCATCGGCGTTGCGCTTATAGCAGGCAAATAGAAACGCCGAGTCATTTCTTGTAGGCAGGGAAAGGAGAATCATCATGGGACTTTTGGAACGTGTAAGCACTTTGATTCGCGCGAACATCAACGACGTGATCGATCGCGCCGAAGATCCGGAAAAAATGATCAAGCAGGTGATCCTCGACATGGAGAATCAATACTTGCAGGTCAAGACGCAGGTAGCCGTCTCCATCGCCGATCAGCACATGCTGGAGAAAAAACTCAAAGAGAACGAAGACGCGGGCACCGACTGGATGCGCAAAGCCGAACGCTCCGTGGACAAAGGCCAGGACGACCTCGCCCGCGCCGCCTTGGATCGCTATCAAACCTCCCAGCGACTCGCACTGAGCTACCGCGAACAGGTAGACGATCAGAAAGCCCAGGTCGAAGCCCTGAAAGGAGCCCTCATGAAGCTCGAACAAAAGTTGGACGAAGCGAAATCAAAACGTGAACTATTGCTGGCACGCCACCGCCGCAGCATAGCCTTGGGAAAAGCCGCCCGCGCCCAGACCGCGATAGGCGATCACGCGAAGAGCGCCACCTTCGACCGCCTGAAGGACCGCGTCAACCAAACCGAAGCGATCGCCAGCGCCGAAGTCGACCTATCCACCGACGACGTAGCCGAGCGCCTGACCCGGATCGATCGCGACACCGAAATCGAGCGTTTACTAGAAGACCTGAAATCGCGCCGTCTCCTACCCGGCTAAGAGCCAGCCATCTCCCGCGTACAATCGCAAATCCCCAAGCGCGGAGCAGCGCGAATGTAGGCGCCGGGCTTCAGCCCGGCGCATCGAGCCACAATCGCCGAGCGGAAATTGCAGGGGCGCAGCACCGCTGCGCCCTCGCCAACGAGTAAGGTTTTGCGCGACTTAGCCTCAGACCAATCTCAAAGCCCCAAATGCCACACGCCCCCACGAGTCAAACCCCACCTACAACCCATCCACAATCTTCCGCGCCAGCGGCACTACGTCCTCCAGCCCGCAAGGGCAAGTCATATACATGATGCGAACCACCTTGTCTCCCTTACGCACAAAAATCATAGCCCCAGCGGCGTCGAACGCTTCGTCACCCAGGTTCGGAATCGCCGGAGTAATGGCCGGCCCCATGGCCCCCAGGGTCGCCTTATTCAGCCGCATCTGAAGCTCCGGAGCATTATTGTCGATCGAAAAAGAAAACACTGGCGCCTCGCCGGGATGTTCGCTGCCGCTGCTGTCCGATCCCGAGTTGGTGCTATGAAAAATCGTCTTGCCGAAATTTTCAACCTGATCCTGTTGCGCTTTGTTCATCTCGTTCTTGTGAAGAGCAGAAACGTGTTTGGCGGTCATGTCCGCCGGGTCGCCGCTCACGCTGTAGGTACATCCAGGATCACCGGTAGTCGATTCCACGCGAACGATATCCATTTTGACAGCCTGAGCGACATCCGATTTCGACAGCAATGAGCAGCCATTAATGCGGCGCAACTCCTCACGGCTTTCTCTGCGCTGTTCGGGGGTTCGAGTTAGCCCCATCTCTGCCGCCTTCTCATGCACCCGGTGGCCGATGTAGAGCACGGCTGCGGCAGCGAACGCGCCAAAAACGACAAACACGATGACAACGCCAATCAAAATCTTCACCAACGGACTCATTCCGGAAGAGGTTGGGGGCGCCGCTTGTGACGGTGGTACGTACGCCGCCGGCGGGACCGCTGCGGCTGGCGGCGGAACGCCAGCGGCGGCCGGAGGTGCCGCAGCGGGTAGAACCCCACTCGGTTGCGAAACATCGCCAACCCGCGTTCCACACTTCACGCAAAACGCCTGCCCATCACCCAGTGGGGCTCCGCAGTTTCGACAGAAACCCGCCATAAATCCCCCTTTTGTGTTAGCTCGTTCGATGCGGTGAGACTTGCTCGCAGCATCCTGACAGACACGGAGCGCAATGGGCAAGCACGATGTAAGCGCCCGACTTTAGTCGGGCGCTGTAACTCTTGCCGGTCAGATCAATTCAAATCCTTCCCTCAAGACAGCTCATGCGAGAATAAAATTGTGAATCCCTGGATAATCGCCGCCCCCGCCGCGTTCGCTAGCGCCTCGGCGCTGACCGTCTACGGCGCGGTCTATCCGCGCGCCCAACTCTTCGGTCCAACCACATTCCGGACCATGTCGCCGCGCCAGCTAGCGATCACGTTCGACGACGGCCCCAATCCCTCGATCACCCCAAACCTCCTGGACCTCCTCGACCGCCACAACGCCCACGCGACATTTTTCTTGATCGGGCGCTATGCACGGCAATGCCCTGACTTGATGCGGGAAATTGTCGCCAGAGGTCACGTGATCGGCAATCACACTGAGACGCATCCAAATCTTTTCTTGCGTGGCCCATCGCAAATCAGGGAAGAACTGAGGCGTTGCCAGGACGCGATTGCCAATGCGCTGAATGTAGCGCCCAAATGGTTTCGCCCGCCCTTCGGTCTCCGCAATCCATGGCTCGCAAGCGCTGCCCGCGAATTTGATCTGCGCACCGTCATGTGGACGCTGATACCAGGCGACTGGCACGCTCCCACAACCGAGTGGCTGATCCCCAGGATGAAGCCGATCGCAGACCGCGCGGCTCGACTCCAGTCGGCCGTCACCGGCACA
The DNA here is from genome assembly GCA_963832615.1 of uncultured Acidobacteriota bacterium. Classification (GTDB taxonomy): domain Bacteria; phylum Acidobacteriota; class Terriglobia; order Acidiferrales; family UBA7541; genus Acidiferrum. The sequence continues at coordinate 88,704 of CAWHVA010000008.1, read as the reverse complement.
GGCGACATCCTGTGCCTCCACGACGGCAGCCATCGCGGCCAGAATTGGGACCGTACCCGCACCCTCGCCGCTCTCGAATATTGGCTGCCGCGTTGGCGTGACCTCGGCCTCGAATTTGCTACAATCGACCAAGCGGTGCATACTCCCGCAACCTGACTATGGACGAGCGAGCCTTTTATACCGAGCGCGAAGAAACCCGAAAGATCAAGCTCCTGTGCCCCAGCTGCCGCGGCGAGTTTGAATTTCCCGTGCGCTGGAAGGTCTGCAGGAAAAAAAAGGAACTACCCCGCGGCGCAGGCGAAGAAGACCGCAGGAAATTCGCCAAAGCGGCCTCCTACATGGTGCGCTTGGACGATCTGGTCGCCTGCTACAAGTGCCGCAAACGCTTCGAGCTAACAGGCCAATCGACGGTGCTCATCTCCGACACGCTGGGCGACCCCAACGCCGATCCCGAAAACTTCGGCAATCGCTAGTCCCGTCCCCAAAAATGCTGTTCAAGAATGTCGATGTCCCAGAACCTGTATGAAAGCGCCGAATCCCGCCGAATCCCCGCCGCCAACTAAATCTCCGGGTACATCTCAAAAAACGCCTCGATCGACTGCCGGAAGGTCGCCTCGATCTCTTCTTTGGTTCCTTCGATCAGGTGCATGGTCACGCGCGCCGTCCGGCCGTTTTTCAATACCACGGTAGCGTCCCGGACTTCGCCAAGGTCCTCTTCCGGCAGCAGCCGCATTCCATAGATCAGCGCCAGCTTCGCCATGCGTCCCTCCCCGTCGTTCGGTACCAGCCTATCTCCGAGATATTCGACGGTCAAATTCCGGGCTGGGGGGCGGCTCAAAACAGCCCCAGTTCCGCCCTTCCGGCAGCCACACGGACCAGTGCCATCTAATTTCTCTTGATGCGGATTAACCGATGTGGTATATGAAAACTAGGTTATTCAGGCTGGGCCGAGACTGGCTGTCGGAAGGCATGGGCCTTCCCTGCTTTAGCCACGTAAAGCCTTTAGAATCAAATCACTGAGCCATTTGAAAGCGTATCTCCTTTATTTTCAAGTCACTGCACAAAAACCGGGGGGTGGGGGTCTACTCCAGCGCTTTTCTTTTCTCGAACCTACTAATGCCAATAAGACCAGCTATACTACGGGCATCCGTAATTCTCCAGCGGGCATCGCACACACAGCACGGAGAATCGCCATGCACGGTACGCGCACACTCTATCTTGTAGCCACCGGTTTATTGGTCCTCTGCGCCTCTAGCGGTGTTGCGTTGGCGCAAGAGCCGGATGGGCCTCAGACGTCAGCGCCCGCTCCAGCAGTACGACCCGCGCAGCCCGCAACGCGCGCGAACGGACTGGAGCAATCCGTCCACGTTCCCGCTGGGACCCGATTCGCGGTCGTGCTGGAAAACGGCATCTCGACACGCGGCGCGAAACCCGGCGATTCCCTCTATTTCCGAACGTCTTTTCCCATAACGCAAAACAACCGCATCGTTGTGCCCGTCGGCTCCTACCTGCGTGGAGAAATCCTCGAATCCAAGCGCCCTGGGCACATCAAGGGCCGCGGCGAGTTTCGCATGAAGCTCAACACGTTGATCTTCCCGAATGGGTATACGGTTGACTTGACCGCCGCTCCGCGTAGCGCAGACAGTGGCGGCAAAGAGACCATGGATTCCGAAGGCAAGGTGACCGGTCCCGGCGGCAAGGGCAAAGACGTAGGCACCGTGGCCACCACGACAGCCACCGGCGCGGGAATCGGCGCGATCGCGGGGGGAGGCAAGGGTGCAGGCATCGGCGCAGGCGTCGGAGGACTTGCGGGGCTCGGCGCCATCTTGCTCACACGCGGTCCAGAAGCGGAACTGCCGCGCGGATCGACGCTCGACGTGGTGCTCGAGCACGATCTATCCTTGGACGGCAATCAGATTCAGTACACCAACGTGGGACAAGCGTCGCCCATTACCCCCGCACCAGCGCACCAGTAAATCGCCTTGTGCTTCCTAGCGATTGAGCAGGCAGGATGATTCGGACCAGAGCCATATGAATTTTTTCTGTCGCTGCGCCCCACGGCTAGGCGGTGGTTCGCTTTTGCGCGGCAGCAAAGCGCATTGGGCTCAAACGTTCCCAATCGACGCTTACCCACTGTTGAGTAATCCACTCGCGCATCAGCCGGGCCGTAATCGGCGTGAGCAGCACGCCACTGCGAAAATGCCCGGTTGCCACCAACAGGCCATCGAGATCCGTGGGGCCTAGAATCGGCAAATGATCCGGTGAGTCCGGACGCAACCCGGCCCAGGTTTCCTCGATTCGGGAATCGGCCAATCCGGGCGCCAATTCGATTGCGTTGGAGAGGATTTTTTCCACGGCACCGGCGGTGACGCGCTTGTCGAATCCCACGTACTCGACCGTGGCGCCCGCCAGAATGCGGCCATCATTTCTCGGCACCAGGTACACTTTCTCGGACCAGAGCACGCGCTCAATTTTCAATTCATCCGCACGCAACGAAACGATCTGGCCCTTTGCGGGGCGCACGGGAGCATACGCCGCCACACCTTCAATGTTCGCCGAAAAGCAGCCTGCGGCAATGATGGTCCATTTCGCGGACACCTTCTCGTTGTGGAGTTTCAAACCAGCGCACCGCCCTGGTTCTCGCCAGATCGCCTCCACGCCATGACCCGGGAAAATCTCTGCGCCACTTTTCCTGGCTGCTTGCAGAACCGCATGTGTGAGGGCGCGATTGTCGATGGACGCCTCTTCCGGCCGCACTGCCGCCGCCTCCACTTCTGGGCTAAGCGCCGGTTCGAGTTCGCGCGCTTCTTCCGGCCGCAACGGCTCGGCTTTCAATCCCAGACCGTGATGCAGCGCGATTAATGTACTCAGATCGCGCGTAGCATCCCGCGAAAACAGCGCGTCCATCGTTCCGAATGGCCGAAACCCCACATTTTGCCCTGAGTTTTCTTCGACGTTCGCAACAAAACCCGGATAGAGGGCGATGCTTGCCTTGGCCAGCGGCACGATCGGAATCATTCCCGGCGTTTCCGGCGCCGGGGACAAAATTCCGGCGCTCGCCCAGGAAGCCTCGCGTCCGGGCTCGCCTTTTTCAAATACGCCGACACTCAGGCCAGCTTGCGCGAGTTCCAGAGCGATCGCGGCACCGATCAATCCGCCGCCGGCTATCGCGACGTCAAATGTTTTCATCGCACCATTCTAACGCATCCGGCCTTCCGGTCTCCTCCGGCCGAACCGGGCGAGGATAAAGATCGGGGATATTATCGGTTATGTGTGGAGCGACTTAAGGGGATGCAAAGGCGCACGCTTCGGAAGGCGGCCGCTATAACTTCACAGCGATCGAGCTAGCTCTTCGGAAAGAACTTGCGCTTTCTTCGCGGCGTTGCTCGCGCGTGTCCAATCGCCCGAGTGGGCTGCCTCACGCGCCTCGGTGACGAAGCTGCGCACCTTTGAGGCAAGGTCGGATTGTGTGGGATTCAGCGTCTTGCCTCGAGAGGCCGCGATGTTGCGCTCCGCAATACTCAAACTTAAATTGGTTTGCTGCTCCGCTGCTGCCGTCTCTTGCGCGGTCAACTGCGGCGCAATCTGCGGAGCTTCGGGCCGCGAGGGGTTACTCGGTCCGGGAGCAACGGCCGCAACACGCGGGCGTTGCGGCACACTCTGAATCTCTGCCAGCGGAGAAGGCGGTGGAGGCGCTTCAAGCTCAAATTCCGGCAGGAAATCAGAAACGGTAGAATCTGGCGAGGGCGTGACAATACCCGGCAGCACGGGCCGTACCGATTTCACCGTGGCCCACGGAAATGATTGCGCTTTGGTTTTCTTTTCGGCGGCGCATCCACCGAGAACCGCTACTGCCAGGCCTAGACCAAGGACGCCGAAGCGCAAGGCAGCGCAACGCGAGACGGCACGGGACTGGGTCGATCTCTGCGTCATCAATGATCAAGCCGCGAGGGGTAACTCGATCCGGAACGTTGTTCCGCGGCCGACCTCCGACGTAAAGTCTATCGAACCGTTGTGAAGCTGTACAATTCGGAAGGTGCTGGCCAATCCAATTCCGCTCCCGCCGGGCCGCGTGGTGAAAAAAAGCTGAAAGATCTTTTGTTTATTCTCCGGTGGAATTCCTCTTCCCGTATCGCCCACACTAATTTCCGCCATTTCACCGCGCCGGGTTAACATCAACTGCAATTTTCCGCCGCTCGGCATGGCCTCCAGCGCGTTCAACACCAGATTCAGTACCGCCTGCTTCAGCAGCGCGCGGTCCACATAAACTTCGGGCACGTCAATCGGCAACAGCTGAGCCACTTCCACTTTCGATTTACGCAATTGCGGCTGAGCCACCTCAACCACTTCGCGCAAAATGTCGGCGAGCTGCGTCGCCTCGAGCCGCACCTCCATAGGGCGCGTGAAATCGAGGAATCTTTTCACGACGGCGTCCAAGCGGTCGATCTCCTTATCGAGCACCTGCACCGCCTGCATGGCATTGCTGTCCATCTCCGCAGGCAAAGATTCCTTCAAGTTTTCCAGCCATAGCCGCATGGAATTCAACGGATTTTTAACTTCGTGCGCCACGCCGGCGGTAATGCGGCCAAGCGCAGCAAGGCGCTCGCTGACTTGCAACTGAGTATTGATGCTTTCGATGGAGTCCAGGTCGCGCAAGGTCACCAGCGCACCCATACGCTCCCCATCTTCCTGGATGGCCTGCACGCTGACGCTGACGCGTCTAGGTCCCTCGATCGTCTGCAAGTCGGTCTCCGCCGCGATCTCACTCAGTTCGTCACCTTGCACGTGCAGCACATCGTGTAACGGGTGACCCAGAGGAAAAATCTCGTTCACGCGCCGCCCCAGAAAGGCTCCAGCGGGCGCTCCCAGGAACTTCTCTGCCGCTGGGCTTACCATCACCGCCCGCGCTTCTCGCGTGAATAGGAGCAAGCCATCCTCCATGCCGGCCATGACGGAATTCATGTTTTCGCGCATGGTGCTGAAAATCTCGTGTACGCCGCGCAATTGCTGACCGACTTGCGTGATCTTGCGACTCACCTGCCCGAGCTCATCGGTTCCTCCGACGAAGCCCTTCACTTCCGGCGCAGGCATATCAAATTGTCCGGCGGAGATGCGGTCCAATTGGTCGGAGATGCCGCGCAGGGGCGCAAGCGTTGCCCCGCTTACCACCGCGGCCAGGCCGGTCGAAATCACCAACGCAAGCAATACGATGGTCCCGAATTTCCTGACGTTCGGCGAAATCTCTTCGAGCAGGAGCGCGGATGACACCGCTACGCGAACCTCGCCAAATGGTTGGCCGCTCTTGGTAAACGGAAAATCCAATTCGTAAATCTTCGGTGGCCCTGCCAGCGCCTTCACCTGATGCAAGGAACCCCGCTGTGTCAATTGCGACAGAGGCATTCTCCGGGGAAGAAATTTTCCCTGCAAAGACTCGTCCGTCGAAATCAGCACCATGCCATCGCCGATCGGTAATCGCAACTTCATAAATCGAAGGTATATCTTTGGCGGCCTTCAATTGTGCGCGCAGCCCCTCGTCGATCTTGAAAGCCTGCCAGACGTATTCGTGGATGTCTTCCGGGCTGTTGGAGATTGGCCGCAGTCCTTCATTGGCGGCATCGGTTAGCGCGCGATGCGCCTGGTCAAAGACCTGATGCGCGATTTCGTGGGCGCGCTTGTCGGTTTGCTGGAGAACCTGCTCGAGAAGCTGTGCAACGAACACGCCGGAAATCACGATGACGACCAGCAGCACCAGCCCGGTCATCACCAGCGTAAGTTTTGTGCGCAGCCGGAGCTGCATTGTGGATCTCTACTCCGCCTCGGCGTTCGCTCCGCCGTATTCTTTCAGCTTATTGTGCAATGTTTTCAGGCTGATTCCCAACAAGTCTGCCGCGCGTGTCTTATTGTTACCAGTGGCGTTCAGAGTTTGCAGGATCAGCTCGCGTTCCATGGCGTCCACGGTGGTGCCGACCGGAAACTTGATGGTCGATAGATCGCTGGGGCCTTTCGCCTGCGATTTGCCGAACTCGTCGGGCAGGCAACTCCGCGTGATCAAATCCTTTTCGCACATGATCGTCGAGCGTTCCAGGACGTTTCGCAACTCGCGGACATTCCCGGGCCAGGTGTGGCTCTTGAAAATATCCATGACCTCGGTGCCGACACCGCGCACATTTTTGCCGTGCTTGGCGTTCACGTCGCGCAGGATGTATTCCACCAGCAGAGGAATATCGTCTTTGTGATCGCGCAGGGGCGGCAAATGGATGTGGAACACGTTCAGCCGGAAGAAGAGATCCTGCCGCAACTGCCCATTGCCCACAGCTTGTTCCGGATCTTTGTTGGTCGCTGCCAATACACGCACGTCCACCGGGGTTTCGCTCTTGCTGCCCAGCCGGCGAACTTTGCGGTCTTCCAGAACGCGCAACAGCTTTGCCTGGGTCGGCGCAGGCATCTCGCCAATTTCGTCCAGCAACAGCGTGCCCCCATCGGCCAACTCGAAGCAGCCGATGCGCCGCTCCGCAGCTCCGGTGAACGCACCGCGCTCGTGCCCGAAAATTTCACTTTCCATCAGCGTTTCGGGAATCGCCGAGCAATTAATGGCTACAAATGGACCGGAAGCACGCGGCGAGAGCTTGTGAATGCTGCGCGCGACGATCTCTTTTCCCGATCCGGTCTCACCGGTGATCAGCACAGAGGCGGAACTCGGCGCGGCCATCTCCACGATGCGCATTACTTCCTGCATCTCCTTGGACCCGCCGACCAGATCACCGAGTCGCCCGGTTTCGCGTAGTTGGCGCTGGAGAACGGCCAGTTGCCGCGTGTCGCGCGCCTTCTCCAGGCAGCGATCCAGCAGCGCGCGGAGCACCGGCGCCTTCATGGGCTTTTCGATGTACCAGAATGCTCCGGCCTCGATGGCCGCCACCGCGCGTTCGTCGCTTCCTTTGCCGGTGATGATGATCGCGGGGACGTTGTTCAGGTCCGAACCCAGCTGCTTCAGCAAGTCCAGGCCGTTCATGCCGGGCAATTCGACGTCGGCGATCAGTGTGTCCGGCTGGAAGTTGCCGAATTTCGCCAGCGCTTCCTCGGCAGCAGCCACCCCGAGCACTTCGTAGCCCCACTTTTGCAGCAACTGCTCGTAACCCTTCCGCGCGTTGTCTTCATCCTCCACAATCAAGACGCGGTCTTTCCGCTCGCCAGTTTCGACCGCGCGCACCGCTGTTTTTGTATCTTCGCCCATGCGGCTTAGCCTCTCCCCACGTCATTGGTCTGCACGATTCAAGCTTTGCGCAGGCTGAACACTCGACTCTAACAAGCCCACACTCACTTGCCAAGCGCGGCTCGCTCACCCGGCCGAGCGCTTAAGCAGCCACTTGAAAGTTGAGATCCTTCAGCCCGCAAAGAAGCGCGGGCCTCAGGATGACAGGTTGTCGTCGTAGTTTGAGGCTCAGAACGATTGCGTCACGTCAGAAATCCCGGGTGAAGGTCGTTGTTTGTTCATTCCTTTACCAAATAGAGCGCTCGCTCTAACTCCACTTCGAGTTTCGCGCCCTTGGGCAAGTCCACTTCGTGTCCGCGGCCGGATTCCACCAGATACGCGGTGATCGCGGCCGCCGCTGCCCCTTCGGCGATTTCCTTCTTGTCTTTGTCCTTGACGCCTTTCACGGCGCCGAGGGCGGCTGCTGCTGCTGCGGCTTCCGCAGCGGCTTGCTGGGTGCTCGTCCGCCCTTCGATCAGGCCCTCTTGCGCCGTCGGGCCTGTTTTAACACTGTGATCGCCAGGCACACCCACAACCTCGGCCACGATTGGCAGTGGCCCGAATTTGGTACGAATGTCGTCGAAAGTCAGCCAAATGCGGGCGCGGCCCGCGATTCCGGCGGATTCTACGCGACTCACATGACCGGCAATCTCTGCTCCCGCTGGCAGATAGATCCCGCTGCCCGCTTCCAGCGGTTCCAGAGTGCGAACCTTGAATCTGTGGTTCTGCCGCGTTTCGCCGGTATCGAGCTGGTCTTCGAGTCGCACCAGGAACTTGGTTCCCGGCACCACGGCGTACGCTTCGACGGGGAGGTTTGAGCTGCGGCGCCCGTCGGCGATTTTCGGTGTCGGCTGGCTGGTATCGGCTGGTGGTGCCGGGGATTCCTGGGTGGTGGGTTCCTGAGGCGGCGGGGGTGGTTCTTGTGCTGCCGCGGAGGCCACCCAAACAAACACTGTGGCAAGCGCGCAGCCTGCTCCAAGCGATCGAATGCCGTTGCGGGTCATGGGAATCTCCTCGGGGTTTTCCGGACCACGCTGTTGAGGAAGCACACGGGCCTCCAGCGTCGGTTTTTTCTTTCGTTGGGCAAAGGTCGTTGATACAGGGACTTACGGTGCGATCGTCGAGCGGGCTTGGTTTGGCAATCGGGTCTTCTGTCGCTGGTTTCCGTCAATCGGCTGCCATTCCCGACACTTCAGGAGATCTATGTTGCAGCCCTGAGTGGTCACGCTCCGGAGCGTAAAGCGTGCCTGGGTTGACGCCGGGCGGGGCAAGCCCCGCCCCTACGAGGGTATTCACGTCGGGAGGTTAGCGTCAGGGGAGTAGCGTCAGGCGTGTCGGGGGATTGGCGTCGGGGGATTGGCGTTTCCGGAGAGGAGAGAGATTTCGACGGGATCGGATAGGCTTATTTTTCGAGGAAGCGCTTGATTCGTTGCAGGACTTTGGCGTACATCGCGGGCGTGACCTTGCCGGTGGCTGTGTTTTGCTGGCTGGGATGATAGACGCCAAACAGTCGGGTGCCCGCCGCCCGAATGTCGGATTCTGCTCCGTGGGCGAAGGGATACGCTGCGCGCGAATTGATCAGGCCCTGATGTTTCAAGATGCCGAGGTAAACATCCCAGCCGATTTTCCCGAGAGCCAGCACGACGCGTGGTTTCAGGATTTCCAGTTCGCGTTCGAGGTAGGGGCGGCAATTGAGGAGTTCGCCGGGTAGCGGTTTGTTGTCGGGAGGCGCGCACCGCGCTGCCGCCGTGATGTACGCCTTGTGCAGCTGCAAGCCGTCGTCGCGTTGCAGGGCCACCGGCTGATTCGCGAATCCCGCATCAAACAGCGCCTTGTACAAGAACACTCCCGACGCGTCGCCCGTAAACGGACGGCCGGTGCGGTTCGACCCGTGGGCTCCGGGTGCAAGTCCCACCAGCATCAGTTGCGCTCTTGGATCACCGAATCCGGGAACCGGCTTACCCCAATAGACCCAGTTACGATAGGCACGGCGCTTTTCGCGCGCTACCTGCTCACGATAGGCCACCAGCCGCGGGCACTTTCGACAGGCGACGATCTCTTCATCGAGGATTTGCAGCAGCTCCGCGGCGTCCGGCATCGCGCTAAGACTTCTCGCGAGCCAGCATCTCGCTCATTTCTGCAAACGGCACAGCCCCGTCCAGCATCGATGTGTACGTTCCTGCTTCCATCATCTCTTTGGCAATGCGTCGCGTTAGCCCCAAGGTCGCTCGCATAACTCCCGAACCTGTGCTGACACGGGCCACACCCATTTTTTCGAGTTCGCGAAGGGTCGGCGCTCCGCTGGTCACGAGAATGTTCAAGGGGCCATTCAGCGCCCGCACCAGCTTCGCGATGGTGTCCGCGTCCTTCAAGCCCGGCGCAAACAGGCAATCTGCCCCGGCATCGCGGTACGCGCGAAGGCGCTCTACGGTCCGCTGGAAGCGCGTTCCCGCTGGTCCAATCGGCATCAGATAAACGTCCGTGCGGGCATTCAAGACCAGCGGCACGCCCAGCGATTCGGTCGCCTTGCGGATCGCGCGAATCTTCTCGACTTGCAATGCGAAATCGACCAGCGAGCCTTCGTTGCTGCCTGTCACATCTTCCAGATTAATTCCCACCACGCCGGCGGCGACAACGGCCTTCACCATTTGTGTCATGTCCTCGGGGGTCACGCCATAGCCGGCTTCCACGTCCGCGGTCACGGGAAGATGCACTGCTTTCGCGATTCGTGCCACAACGCTAAGCATTTCGTCGCGCGAAATCTTTTGGCCATCCGGATAGCCCAAAGTCGCGGCGATTCCCGCGCTGGTCGTAGCAATGGCGGGAAACCCCAGGTCTTCCACTATACGTGCGCTGGCAACGTCCCACGCGTTCGGTAACACCAGCATCCGCGGTCCGCGATGCAACTTCCTCAACTGCTCTGCCTTTAGCGCCTGTGCCTGCACATTCATGCTGGCCTCCTCGTTCGGTGATCGTTCCTTTGCAGGTTAGGAGCTGCCTTACATTGCGAAAACGGCCAATGTGGCCTGACTTCCTGCTGCTCCAGTATTTTCGGGGTGTTGCATCGATTTCACTGCAGTAAAGCCATCGCTTCCTCGTGAATCAACCCGTTGGTGCTCAGAAAATCCCCGGTGTAAATCGTTCGTTCTCCACGCACGTTGGTGGATCGTCCGCCGGCTTCCTCGACGATGATGCCTAGCGGCGCCAGGTCCCACGGCTTGGAGGTCCAGTCCAGGGCTGCATCGATCGCACCCTCCGCGACGAGCATGTGCTGCCAGAATCCGCCGATCGCGCGACCATTTCGCGCCGCGTCGGCCAACCGCCGGATTTTCTCTCGGGCCTCTTTTCCTTTGCTGGGCCCGGTGCCCGTCGTGAAGACCATCGCTTCGCTAAGTTGTTCCACGGTCGAGACATGTATCTTTTGTCCGTTGCGATAAGCGCCTTCGCCGCGACACGCCCACCAGCGCGCTGCGAGCGCCGGGGCGCTGGCCATTCCCGCAACGATTTCTCCATCGCGCTCGATTCCCAGCAGCGTCCCGAAGGTGGGGATTCCGCGCGAAAATTCTTCCGTGCCGTCGATGGGATCGATGATCAATCTCGCTCTTCCTGCCGATTTCGACGCCGCGTTTCCGTCACCACCGCCCATCTCTTCGCCGAGTACATCCAGCGCCATGCCGCTGGCGGCAACTCGCGCGCGCGCCATGGCCTCAATCGCTCCGTCGGCTTCAGTCAGTGCGGTGCCATCCAGCTTTCTTGCGACGCGCATCCCCACGGCGCGAAAATATCCCATCGCCATCGCATCGGCCTCATTGGCAATGGCTTCCAGCAACGCTCCGTACTGTTCTGCGTAGCTCATCATCTCCCCAGGTCGTTTGAAATCACTTGCCATTGCTGCATCGAACCTCAAATTAACTCCGCGGCGCGCTGCCGACTGCTTCCAACTCGCGGCTTACGCTCCACTATTTGACACTCTAGCGCGCGACCCCTAGCATACAAACTTACGCGAATGGCTGCTCACGCCAACACCGGAACCGTGCTCGATCGCATCCTGGAGTCACGCCGCGCCGCCGTCGATCATCGCAAAAGCGTGCTTCCGGAAACCGCACTCAAATACGGCGCCAAAGCCGCCTCGCCACCCCGCAATTTTGCCGCCGCCCTCGGACGCGACCGCCTCAACGTCATCGCGGAACTAAAGCCTGCGTCACCCTCCCAAGGCATTATCCGTGATCCCTTCGATCCCGTCGCGCTGGGTAAGTCGCTGGCATCCGCAGCCGCCGCCGCGCTCTCGGTGCTCACCGAGCCAGAATTTTTCGGCGGTTCGCTCAAAAATATGCGCGACGCGCGCAAGGAAATCGCCGCACCGGTCCTGCGCAAGGATTTCATCTTCGATTCCTGGCAAGTCTGGGAGTCACGCGCCAACGACGCCGACAGCTTTCTCCTGATCGTAGCCGCGTTAGCCGATCTCCAGCTCCGCGAGTTGATCGCTCTTGGCCGCGATCTGGGAATGGAGCCCCTCGTGGAAGTTCACACCAAAGCCGAACTCGACCGAGCGCTCGCCGCCGGAGCCCAGATCATCGGGGTAAACAATCGCGACCTCAAAACGCTCAACGTCCGCGTCGAAACCTCTCTCGAACTGATTGACCTCATTCCCGAGGATCGGATCGCCGTCGCGGAATCCGGACTTTCCACCCACGACGACCTCGTCCGGCTGCGCAACGCCGGCTTTGACGCCTTTCTTATCGGTGAGCATCTGATGCGGGCTACCGATCCCGGCGCCGCACTTGCGGATCTCCTTGGCAGCGCTCCGGCGGCGGAATAGACTCGATGGTCCGCGTAAAAATCTGCGGCATTACCAACTGGCAGGACGCTAAGGCTGCATGCGATTTGGGAGCTGCGGCGCTCGGCTTCAATTTTTACGAGAAAAGTAAACGCGTCATTTCTCCTGCTGCTGCGTGGAAGATTATTTCTCGTGTGCGCGACGATGTGGAATCTGTGGGCGTCTTTGTAAATTGGTCCGCTGAGGCGATCGTTGCCCTGGCTGGGGCTTTATCTCTCGACTCGGTCCAACTGCACGGCGATGAGGTTCCGAGTGTGGTGCGAGAATGCGCGAAACATTTCCAGGTTACCAAGGCATTCCAGGCCGGAACTCGCTTCCAGCTGAAAAACCTTCGCTCGTATAGCGCCGCTTCCACATTTTTGCTCGACGCTGCCGGAACAGGCCAATATGGCGGTACTGGAAAACGCGCTGACTGGGCCCTTGCGCGCCGTGCGGCAAAATCGCACCGTATCATTCTCGCAGGCGGGCTTACACCAGAAAATGTGGGCGACGCGATTCGTTTTGTGCGCCCTTATGCTGTGGACATTGCTAGCGGCGTGGAGTCCCGGCCTGGGAAGAAGGATCATGGCAAGCTTCGGGTGTTTTTCGCGGAAGTGGAGCGGGCTAATCGGGATCTGAAGGCCTAAGACAGAAAGAGATTTAACACAGAGGGCACGGAGGTTTGAGCACCCTTCGAGGCTCAGGGTAAACAGAGGTCGCGGAGAGTGTTTCGGGGGCGCGTTTAACTAAGGGAAAGTCACAGCGATATATCAATGAGCTCACAAATCGTCAATCCGGCGGCTGTTCCTGGGCGCTTCGGTCCTTATGGCGGCCGCTATGTTCCCGAAACGCTGATGGTGCCGTTGTTCGAGCTGGAGCGGGCCTACGAACTTGCTAAGTCCGACGCTGCCTTTCAGGCTGAGTTTCACAATCTGCTCAAGAATTTTGCTGGGCGTCCTACACCGCTGCAATTCGCCTCGCGTCTCACTTCGCATCTTGGCGGACCGCGTATTTACCTTAAGCGCGAGGATCTGCTGCACACCGGCGCGCACAAAATCAACAATGCCATCGGGCAGGGCTTGCTGGCCGTCAAAATGGGGAAGCCGCGGATCATCGCCGAAACCGGGGCAGGGCAGCACGGTGTCGCGTCCGCGACCATCGCTGCGCATCTGGGCCTCGAATGCGTCGTATACATGGGCACCGAAGACATGGCCCGCCAGGCGCTCAACGTTTCGCGAATGCGCATGCTGGGGGCGCAAGTTGTCGGCGTGGATGCGGGCAGCCGCACCCTTAAGGACGCCATCAACGAAGCGATGCGCGATTGGGTCACCAACATTCGCACGACACACTATCTTTTGGGCTCCGTTCTCGGCGCGCATCCGTACCCGACGATGGTCCGCGATTTCCAGTCGGTGATCGGCCGCGAGGCTCGCGAGCAAATCCTCGCCAGCGAACGGCGTCTTCCCACGCATTTATACGCCTGCGTAGGCGGCGGTTCGAACGCCATCGGACTCTTCCACGCTTTTCTTCGCGACGCGAGCGTGAAAATGGTGGGCATCGAAGCAGGTGGCCGCGGCACCGAACTCGGCGAGCACGCCGCGCGTCTCGGCGGCCCGCAAGGCTACGCAGGCGCCCGCCCCGGCGTTCTTCAGGGAACGTACACGTACGTCTTGCAAAACGCCGACGGGCAGATCGCCACAACACATTCGATCTCAGCCGGGCTCGACTACCCCGCCATCGGTCCGGAGCATGCGTGGCTTGCGGACGAACGCCGCGCGGAGTACGCGGCGATTTCTGATGACGCCGCGTTGGCCGCCGCGCGGCTGCTCGCACGCACCGAAGGCATCATCCCCGCGCTCGAATCGGCCCACGCGATCGCTGGCCTGATCGAACGGGCCCCACAAATGACCAAAGACGATCTTGTCATTCTCAATCTGTCGGGCCGCGGCGACAAGGACATGGACACCTACTCGCGCCTGCTCTAATCTTTAGGTTTCCCAAAACCTGAAGAATGAACGCGCCGCCCGCCAACTCGACTCGCATCTCCCAACGTTTCGCCGAACTGCGCGCCTCCGGGGAGCTGGGCATCATCGCTTACATTACGGCTGGGGATCCCTCGCTGGACGCGACGCACAAGTTCGTTCTCGCATTAGCCGAAGCAGGCGCCGACGTCATCGAGCTGGGTATTCCGTTCAGCGATCCTCTTGCGGACGGCCCTACCATTCAGCGGGCCTCCGAACGGGCCTTGCGAGCGGGCACGACGCTGGCGGGCGTTCTCGATCTGGTTTGTCGCATTCGGCAATCTTCGCAGGTTCCGCTCGTCCTGTTCGGGTACTTCAATCCGATTTTTCAGATGGGCCTGGAAAAATTCGCGGCCGCGGCATCTTCTGCCGGAGCGGACGGCGTCCTGGTCACCGATCTCACGCCGGAAGAATCCGTGGACTACCGCCACATCCTGGCTACCCATCATCTGGACACCGTTTTTCTGGGGGCTCCTACCTCGACCGACGAGCGGCTCTCGACCATCGCGGCAGTGACCTCCGGATTTCTCTATCTGATCTCGCGCACGGGCGTCACGGGCGCGAAGGATTCTCTTCCGGACGAACTGCCGGCCCTGTTGCGCCGTGCGCGCGCGGTCACGAACGTTCCCATCGCTGTTGGCTTCGGCATTTCTCTGCCTGGGCACGTCTCGGTCCTGGGGGGCTTGGCCGACGCGGCGGTGATCGGCTCGGCGTTGGTCAGCGAAATCGAAAATGCGAAATCTGTTGACGCCGCCGCGGCAGCGCTGGCCGCTCGCATCCGCACTCTGAAGGAAGCCGCGCGGCACGGCCTGTCGCGACGCGAGGTTGCGCTGTGAGTTTGCTCAGTGATTGGCGCCGCCGCATCGATGAGATCGATCGCAAACTCGTCGAGCTTCTCAATGAGCGCTCCCAGTGCGCGCTGGAAATCGGCAAGCTCAAGCAGGCGCAAAACTTACCGCTCTATCAACCTGATCGCGAGCGCGAAGTCCTGGAAAATGCCGAGCGCGCCAATCCTGGGCCGTTGTCCGACGCGGCGATCCGGCGCCTCTTCGAACGCATCATTGATGAAGCGCGCAGCGCCGAGCGCGAAGCCATGCACCCCAGCGATCATTCGCCACGCGACGTTTCGGGTAAGGATAGATGAAGGTGTTGTAGCGGCCGCCGACCGTGGCGGGCGCTTTTCGCCAAGTTACCCACGAAAATAACAGGGAAGGAATTCAGGGAACGCAAATGGTCATCGTGATGCAAGAGGGCGCCACAGACGCGCAAATCCAACACGTAATCGATCGCCTGATTGGCAGTGGCTTCAACGTTCACCGCTCCACGGGCGAATCCCACACGGTCTTGGGCGCCGTCGGAGTCCATCGCGACTTCGATCACCGCGATTTCGAACTGCTGGACGGCGTACGCGAAGTTATGCGCATCACGCAGCCGTTCAAACTCGCCAGCCGCCAATTTAAACCTGAAGGCACGATCATCAACCTGGGCCGAGGCGTCTTAATAGGTGGCAACGACGTAGTGATCGCCGCGGGTCCCTGCTCGGTGGAATCGCGCGACCAAATCCACTCCATAGCCGAAAGCGTCGCTCAAGCCGGCGCAAAAATTCTTCGTGCGGGCGCGTTCAAGCCGCGCACTTCACCGTATGCCTTCCAGGGCATGGGGGAAGAAGGCTTGAAGCTGATGAAGGAAGCCGCCGAAAAATTTCAACTCTTCACAGTCAGCGAAGTCATGGATCCTTCGCAGGTTCAAATGATGGGCGGCTACGTCGACATCTTCCAAGTGGGCGCGCGCAACATGCAGAACTACCACTTGCTCCGGGCCCTCGGCGAAGTCCGCAAGCCGGTGCTGCTGAAGCGCGGCATGTCCGCCACCATGGAGGAACTCCTGCTGAGCGCCGAGTACATCCTGGCCGGCGGCAACTGGGACGTGATCCTCTGCGAGCGCGGCATTCGCACATTCGAAACCTACACGCGCAACACGTTCGACATCGCCGCTATCCCCTCGATCAAAAAACTTTCGCATCTCCCCATGTTCGGCGATCCCTCGCACGGCACCGGCCGGCGCGACAAAGTTGCGCCCATGGCCCGCGCCGCAGTGGCTGCCGGAGCGGATGGCCTGCTGATCGAGGTCCACAACGATCCGGACCACGCGCTATCCGACGGCGCTCAGTCCCTCGAACCTGGCCAATTTGCGCAGCTCATGAACGAGCTCCGCATCATCGCCCCAGCCATCGGCCGCCGCATCGCCTGATCTTTCTTGCCGATGACTACACACCTCATTAGCCGCGTCGCGATCTTAGGCACCGGCCTAATCGGGGGTTCCTTCGCCTTGGCCCTCCGCAAATACGCCACCGACCTCCACATCACCGGCTGGGATCGCCCCGACGTAGTCCGGGCGGCTCAATCCAGTGGCGCCTTCGACGAAGTGTTCTCTGGCGACCTGACCCCGGCGATGCGCACTGCCGACCTGATTTTTATCGCGCTCCCGATCGGCGTGACACTGGATCTGCTGCCTGATCTCGCGCGTTTTGCGTCCCGCCGAGCGCTTATCACCGACGCCTGCAGCACAAAGCTGCGCATCACCCAAGCGGCCGAAGAACTCTTTGCCGATCCCGCCGCACCGCTCTTCCTTCCCGGTCATCCCATGGCCGGCCGCGAACTAGCCGGCTTCGCCCACGCGGACGCCGACCTCTTCCGCAACGCCCCTTATGCACTAGTCGCCAATCCAGCGCCGGCCGGCGCGGATGCCACAGTTCGATCCGAACGCGATCCACGGGTCGCTGCTTTCCTCAAGCTGGTCGAAAAAATCGGTGCTCGCCCCTTGTGGCTTGGCGCCCAACAACATGACTACGTGGTGGGGCTCGCGTCGCATCTTCCGCAACTGGTGGCGGTCGCGCTCGCCTCGTTCCTCTACGATCGTCTGGACGAAAATGGGCTGCCCATTACGGTCGCGGGCCCCGGACTCCGGGACACGCTGCGTCTGGCCGGGAGCCCGTATTCCACTTGGCGGGACATCGTCCTGACCAATCGCGAAGTTCTTTCTGCGTCGCTCGATCTGCTAGCTCGACGGCTCGACGATATTCGGGAGCGGCTCAACTCGCGCGAACTGGAAGCCGACTTCGACGCCGCCAACGAACTCTACCGGCTGCTCCGCAGTCTGTGACGGTCGTCGAGGTTCCGCGCTTGCCTAGGCGTCGGGGGATGGAGCCAAGACGCAACAGCCGGGCAGGGCAAGCCCCGCCCCTACAAGGGTGACATCGAAGACGGTCGCATCGAAGACGTCAGACATTGCCGCTTCGATCTTCACTTCAGTTCGATCTTTTGCGTTAACGGCAATTCTTGCGAGGAGCCGCCCACCATGATCACGTATGCTCCCGGCAGGAGCTCCCAGCCGCGCGCTTCGTCGTAGATCGAGAGATATTTCGGCTCCACGCTGATGTTCACGTCCTTGCTCTCGCCCGCTTTCAGCCGCACCTTGCTCCAGCCGATGAAACGTTTTGGAGGCTCACCCGCGCTGGCCGGCAAAGCGGCGTACACTTGGGCAATCTCGGCTCCGTCGCGATGCCCCGTATTGCTCACCGTAAAACTCACGGTGGTTTCTTTCCCGGGCGTCACCTTCAATCTCGAATACGCGAACGTCGTATACGAGAGACCATGGCCAAACGGAAACAGCACCGCCTTCCTCTCGGCGTCATACCACTTGTAGCCGACCTTCAAGCCCTCGTCGTACGAAACACTGAATGTCGCCTTCGCTTCTCCCGTCTTCATCACTGCCGCTTCGCCGGTTTGCCCTGGTCCAGGCTGAACCAGCTTCGGATGGGGCAAGTCCGCATCGCTCTTGGGAAAGGTCATCGGCAACTTGGCGCTCGGATTCACGTCGCCGAACAAGATGTTCGCTACGGCGTTGGCACCGTCGCTGCCTGCGTACCACGCCTCCAGGACGCCGCTCACCTTATCGACCCAGGGCATGGTCGCTGCGGTTCCGGTTTCCAGCACAACGATCGTCTTCGGGTTGGCCGCCGCTACCGTCGCGATTAACTCATCCTGATTTTCCGGCAGCGACAAGCTTGGCAAATCCATTCCCTCGCTCATCCACTGATACACAAACACAATCGCCACGTCCGATTTTTTCGCCAAAGCCGCGGCACTTGCGGGATTCGCCCCGGAATCAAATTGCACGTCCGCTCCGGGAGCCCTTGCCTTCACTGCCTTCATCGGGGACGTCGGGAACCACACATGTGCTTGCCAACCCGCTGACGGGCGTCCCGGCGCATCCACCTGCGCCGACCCGCCGCCCGAAATCATCCCCGCATCGGCGTGCGGACCGATGATGGCAATCGACCTTATCGCGGCGCGGTCCAGCGGCAGGATTCCGCGCTCATTCTTCAGCAACACCGCACTTTGCTCCTCGATCTTCCGCGCGGTCTCCAGTCCGCCCAGCACATCGACGACGCTCTTCTGCGAGGGATGATCGACAATCCCACTCGCAAATTCCGACCGCAGCACGCGACGAACGTGCTCATCGAGTTCTGCCGTCGAGACCTTGCCCGCCTCCACCGCCGCCTTCAACTTCGCACCAAAAAATTCATCCAGCGGTTCTTCGTTGTCCAATCCTGCTGCCGAGGCTTTCACCGTGCTATGCGTCCCGCCCCAGTCCGACACCACAAATCCCTTGAATCCCCACTCCTTCTTCAGCACATCCGTCAGCAAATATTTGTTCTCGCAGGCAAAATCGCCGTTCACCGAGTTATACGAACACATCACCGCGCCTGGCTGCGCGATTCCCACGCCGATCTCAAACGCCAACAGATCGCTTTCGCGGAGTGCGCGCTTCGTGATGATCACATCGACTTCGTTCCGCCCGCTTTCCTGATCGTTCACCGCGTAGTGCTTGATGTCCCCGATCACGTTCTGGGCCTGTTCGCACTTCATCAAATGGCCGACCAGCGTTCCGGCCAAAATCGGATCTTCTCCCAAATATTCGAATGTTCTTCCGTTTCTCGGTTCGCGCGTGATGTTCGCGCCACCGCCAAGCGTCATGTTGTATCCCTGGGCGCGCAATTCCTTCCCGATCAGTGCGCCATAGGCACATGCCGCTTCCGTATCCCAACTGGCGGCCGCACCGACCGCGGCGGGAAGCGCCGTCGAATACCTTCCATTTTCCGCGCTACTCCGAACGCCGTACGCCGCATCGCTCATCTGGATGAGCGGAATCCCGAGCCGCGGTACTCCCAATACAAACCCCGCGCCGCCATTCCCCAACTCCGGCTGCGGATCCTGCACGTCCCGCGGCCAGCCCGGCATCCCCATGCCGTGGAGCAGCCCAATCTTCTCGTCCAGAGTCATCTCCTTCAGGACCATTTCCACCCGCTGATCCGGCGAAAGGCTCGCATTCATCCAGGGATGGTTCCGATCCACCTTCTCCTGCTGCCCATGCATACGGTGCTGCGCAAGAACCAGTGCGCCAGATCCGATGATCCCGGCTGCAGCTCCGGCAAGCACAAGAACAACAAGCACGGCGGAAACACTGTGCCGCACCCGCGACAGCTCAATCATTTTCATTTTGACCATCCTCGGAAAGTTGAACGAATCCCTAATCGGCAAACGAATGCCTCTCTCAGGTCGATATTCTGGTGCGGACATCATCGAAGAGAGACGCGCTGAAGCGCGCCCCTGTAACAGATTGAGACCGCTGGCTTGCGCTGGTACAAAAACGGATCCAGGAGTCTTTCACCGTACCTACGGTTTCCCAGGCAGATTCAATCCCGGGTTTGCGGCAAAAAAATCAAACGGCCGGATCACAAAGTCATGCCACATCACCGGCATCACCGGCCAATCCTCGGCTCGGGGCACGTGATGGAAGCCCACGGTGTACCAGGCCACGATATCAGTGTTCTCGATCGGCCGGTTTGCCTGGGTCCACACGGCCAGGCCATCTTCGCCTTTGCTTGACGTCGGATAAACGCCGGAGGCGTACAGCTCATCCGCTCGATAAGGCGTCACCCAAAGCTGGTGCGTCGAAAACGCGCCGACTTTCTGCGACGCCATCATCCGAATCGAGCAGCGATGCCGCGGTCACGCCCGGCATGATCTCATATCCGGTCGGGTATCCGAGCGGCCCGCGCACATTGGTGTTGACGAACATCCACATCGCCGGCTTGTCCAGTTGCACGTCCATCATAGCGTCGCGCTCGGTGCGAGCCACTGACGGCTCCGCCACCCAGATGCTCTTGCGGTGCGTCGATGCCGGCAGTTGCCGTTGCTTTAACTTGTCGGCCATAAAGGTATTGTTCTGCCCGTCCACGTCCAGATCCAGCCGGTAAGAGAAAAAGTGATCGTGATTCACGCCGATAGTGCTCTCGCCCACGAAGCGGCCAAATTCGTCCGGCGTTCCCGACGAGCCGCCCATGCCATGCTCGCTCGTTTTCGTCTTGGCAGCCTTGGTCTCGATGATTCCGGTTGCGCCGACTGCTACGCGAATCGACCCATCCTGCTCGAATCTCCAATCCAGCATGTAATCGTAGTTCCCGATGACCGCTGCCGTTCGCAGTACCAGTTCCCGCGTCGGGCGTCCCCAGACGATTTCGTTCTCCCAATGCCGCCACGCCGGATTTCCGGCATACGTCTCGTAGATGCACGCTACGCGAGGCCGCAGCACCGGAATTCCACGCTCGGTGGACGCCAGCCCGTCGATGTACTCCGCGTTTGGCGGACAATCGACGCCGTCTTGCAGCACCCTCAAGATCCCGCCCGGATAAAATTCTCCTGCATCGATGAATACACGGGTCGCCCAGCTCTCCGCCGGATCCATATAGGGCACGAACAGTTCCGACATCGACCCTTCGTACATCACCGAACGCTGCCTTCCTCGCATCATCCAGCCGTACCAGATTCAGCACCGTCCCAACTCGCGGATCGAGCCGCACGCGGAAGTGCCAGCCTTGCCAGCTGACTTCGCCATCTTTGATCTGAAAACTCGGACCTTGCGGCTGCGCAATTGCGATCGGTGTCGTGCCATGCCTCGCGATCGCGGGCGCTTCCTCGAAGTTGATCGCGCTCATCGGAACCGGCGTCGCTCCCTCATCGATGATCTTCACCACTTTCCTCTCGACCGTATCCATCAAGAAGTACAACCCGTCGATCGGACGGCCCCAGGTCAGGAAAGCGCCGTGATAATCAAAACAATCTCCATAGAAAAGCCGCCGGCCCTGTTGCTCCGGGAGCGCAAAATACCCGATCGGTATGGGAACGCAAATGACGGTCGTAAAATCCTTTACTCCGTGCTTGGCCAACGCTTCGTGCAGTTGCGGATCGTTCTTGGCCTCCTCGCCCAGCGGGAAAAACTCGTTATCAAAGGTCGGGGCCTGCACATCCTTTCTTTCCTTCCACGATTCCACCTTGCGACCGGCAATATCCACGCGCACTTCGATCGTCACGCCCTTCCGCAACAAAATAACGTCAGCCTCCCGCGAGAACGGGTCACCGACCTTCCACGCCAACACCTTGTCCTTGGCGCGGCTCGTGCAACAACACGCTGACGCAATACGTATCCGCATCCATTTTCCCGGTAGCGTGCAATACCTCGTACACCGCCCAATATTCCTGCGACTTGAGCCCTTCCAGAGGATGCGTGGGTGGTGTCGTTTGCGCCGCCGCCAACCCTGCCGCTAGCGTGATCGACAAAGCCGCTGCCATCGCGCCGAAAATCCATGTCGCCAAACTCCAAAGCCGCCGACCCTTCACAATCCCTCCAACACTTCTCTATCGAAGTGTTCCGCGCCTTCACCGATTTGACTGGAATCCGAGCCGCCTGTGGAACGCGACCACTAGAAGTCTTCTCATAAATGCATCTCAGGGGTCGGAGCTTTCTTGCCCTGAGGCACGAAGGGAGCTCCGACATTTAGAGACACGCAAAATCGGGCTTTAGCCCCTGAGGAAATTCTTCTCTTTCTGTCTCGGCCATTTATGAGATGGTTTCTAGTGCCGAGGATTATCCATCTTTCCCGCGCGAAGGCAAATCCCCGCGCCTACAGGAACCGCCAACCGCCGCCTTCCAGACCGCGCCCGCACAATCCCAGTTTCTTGCGATCGCGAGACCTCCCAGGGTCCTGCCCATTTTCTGTACCTTTGAATCATTGGCCGCTGCGCTGCCAGTCGTCAGCGATAATAAATGCGAGACGCGAGCGTCAGTGCGTTGTAGTGGCGGATCTCTAGATCCGTCATCTCAGACTACGCGACGAAGGCAGGTCGTGTTCTTCAGGAGGTCGGTGCTTTAGCGCCGACGTAAACTGCGTGCTCCCAACGGGCTTCAGCCCCTGAAGGAAGCTTTTTCTTCGTTTCGTTGGATTTTTCCGCAACCTCTAAGCCTCTTTAGAATGAACACTTGCGTATGTGTTGATTCTAAAGGAGCTTTAAATGGCTTTAGAATGAACACTTACAAAAAACACGGGGGGAGAGGGATAACCTTTCCGATCAACGATGGTCTTATATGCCTATCTCGAATCGCCTTATGACCCCTGTAGGGGAGGGGCTTGCCCCTCCCGGCTGCAGCTCTCTCGACAGCTCGCTATTGTCCTCAACCCGGTTGCAGTAAACTCTCGACGCACCTTCGGAGCCCTTCGTGGATAAACGCATCTCCTCAGCCGACGCCGCCATCGAAAATCTCCGCGACGGCGCCACCATCCTGATGGGCGGCTTCGGCCTCTGCGGCATCCCCGAAAATCTGATCGCCGCCGTCCGCCGCAAGGGCACCAAGGACCTGACCATCGTCAGCAACAACGCCGGCGTAGACGACTTCGGCATCGGCCTGCTGCTCCAGCAACGCCAGGTAAAAAAAATGGTTTCCACCTACGTCGGCGAAAACAAACTGTTCGAGCAATTAGTAGCCAGCGGCGAATTGCAATTGGAGCTGAATCCGCAAGGTACTTTCGCCGAGCGCATCCGCGCGGGCGGCGCAGGTATCCCCGCGTTCTACACTCCGACAGGCTACGGCACCATGGTCGCCGAAGGAAAAGAAACCCGCGAATTCGACGGCCGCCAATATGTACTGGAGCGCGGCATCCGCGGCCATTTCGCTTTCGTCAAAGCCTGGAAAGGCGATCGCTGGGGCAACCTCATCTACCGCAAGACCGCGCGCAACTTCAATCCCATGATGGCCACCGCCGCCGACTACGTAATCGCCGAAGTAGAGCACCTGGTCGACGTAGGCGAACTCGATCCCGACAACGTCCACACCCCAGGCATCTACGTAAACGCCATCTTCCAAGGCCAAAACTATGAAAAGCGTATCGAGCGCCGCACGACGCGGAAATGAGTTAAGCGTGCGATCATGTGTCAGCCTCGAATTCTAGAGCGCAGCGCGGCTGAGGCCCAGCGCCGGGAAACGACATTGGCGTGGCCTCGGACTCCTTTCTGAAGGCGGGCGCCACTCGGCGATGACCCAAAGCACTATTGGATTGAGCGTTGCTTCAATCGCGATCGTTCAATTTAGGCGCGCTTTTCTTTCAACTTCTACACTGTCGACTGTGAACCTCCTATGCCGCTGACCGACGAACAAAAACGCGAACGCATCGCTCGCCGCATCTCTCTCGAACTCCGCGACGGCTACTACGTCAATCTCGGCATCGGCATGCCTACGCTGGTCGCCAACTACGTTCCGAAAGGCATGGAAGTCATTCTGCAATCGGAAAACGGCATGCTCGGCGTCGGCCCGTATCCGCTCGAATCCGAGGTCGATCCCGACCTGATCAACGCCGGCAAAGAAACCGTCAGCGAACTCCGCGGCACCTGCTATTTTTCCTCCGCCGATTCCTTCGCGATGATTCGCGGCGGCCACGTCGATCTCACTGTCCTAGGCGCGCTGCAAGTCGATGAAAAGGGGACGCTAGCGAATTGGGCCATCCCGGGAAAAATGCTGAAGGGCATGGGCGGCGCCATGGATCTGGTCGCCGGCGCCAAGCGCGTCTTCGTCACCATGGAGCACGCCACGCGCGACAACAAGCCGAAGATCCTGAAAAAATGCTCGCTGCCACTGACCGGCGTTGAAGTCGTCGATCACATCGTCACCGAACTCGCCTGGATCGACGTCACGCCCGAAGGCCTGGTCCTCCGCGAACTCGCGTCCGACGCCACTCTCGAGCAAGTTCAGTCGCTGACCGAGCCGAAGCTCATCATTCCGCAAGGCGGTCCAGCTCAGATGCCTCAGTAGCACAGACACTTTTGTTACCCTGAGCTACAACTGTGTCCTCGTTCAACAAAACGCGAATGGATCCAGATGAGCACCAAGACCAACAAACGCCGACCCAATATGCACCGAATCACCGAGGACATGAAGCAATGGTCCGCAATGTTGGAAAACGAGCTGCGCAGTTGGCCGCACGTCACCACGCGTCCGATGTTTGGCCTGCTCGGTTTCTATCGCAAGAAGACGATCTTCGCAGCGCTGCCGGTGACGCGCGCGATAGGCGCTCCGAATTCCATCATTTTCAAATTCAAGTCCATGCCACCGGACTTGTCGCAACGCGTCGACCGCGATTCCCGCTTGTCGATCGGGACCAAGATGCGGGCCAAGGGATGGCTCTCTTTCGAGATCAATTCGTCGGAGGATCTTCGAGATGCGCTGTTGTGGTTGGGGGAGGCTTACGAGCTGGCAACGTAGAATTTGGCGCTTCGCGGTTGCGCTTGGGCGGGTTTGCGGACACAGACCCATCGTAGCTCTTGGAGGTCGGTCTTTAGCGCCGAGTAAACAGTGCTCCGAGGCTTCAGCTGAGAAGCTTTCCCCTTTTTGTTCAATTTTTCCGCAGCCTGAGAATGTCTGTGCTACTTTTCGCTAAGCAGCAGGCGCGTGGCGAGTGATCAGGAACGAATAGTGCACTGCTGAGCCGATCGCGAACACGGTCACGATATCATCCAACGCGTTATGAAGCAGTCGCGAATGAAATGCCGGATACGCCGCGGTCAGGACTACCGTGAAAACCAGAGTGATCTCGAAAAAAGTGGTGAGCTTGCCGAAAATGCTTGGCGGAAATGGCCGATAGCCCGAGATCAGCAGGATCACCACTGCTACGATCAGAATCAGGGTGTCGCGGCTGAGAACGATAATGGCGAGCCACCAACCAATCTTGTGCTTGAAAGCAAGAATCACGAACGAGGACGAAAGCAGGAGTTTATCGGCAATGGGATCCAGATACGCGCCCAGCGACGATTTCTGATTGAGTCTGCGCGCCAACAGGCCGTCGATTCCGTCGCTGAGGCCCGCAGCCACCAGCACCAGGAGAGCCCACTGGTACCGCTCGTAGGAAATCAGCGTCAGAAACACCGGCAGAAAGCCGAGGCGCAGCAGTGTAATTTGATTGGGTACCGTGAAAATGCGCCCTTGCATGGGGAATCGAGGATAGCGCAGTTCAGGCGAACAGAGCCAGATAGTCGATCAATCGGCGGCCAATTTTGCGACTGAAGAGCTCATCCATCGACGGGATGGAGCCCGAAGGTTCGTCGAGTGTGATGCGCTCGATGCGCGTCATGGAAAAAACAGCGTCGGCACGCCAATGCGTTCGGTGTCCGGCTCGTTAATCTGCCGAATGAAGTGATCGAACGAATTCAGGTCGATGCCACGCATGGTGATGCCCGCCGTATTGATGGCCAGCAGCTCGCCCCAGATTTTCTCCTTGGGCGTGTGCAAGCTGACGACAATGATCGAGTGTGGTTCCACGGTCTATTTTCCTTGAAGACCAGAGTACCGCATTCCAAAGCCTCAACACGCGTGATGTGGGAGGTCGTGCGGAAATAGTTGACCCCAGCGTCAGAATCCTGACGGGTCTAAAGACCCGCCACTACCACCATTGGTGCCGCTACGATCCCGGCAAAGGATCACGGTAGTGCAAAATCATCAACACGAACGACGAGACCACCACCACTGCTGCGATCCATCCGAGAGCGTACGCGGTGCGCCGCTCGCCCGGATTCATCGGCTCGCGGTCCGCGAACAATCGTCCAGTAGAAAACCTGCCGCCAAACCGCCGCCGTGAGCCCAGTTGTCGACGCCGGACATCAGAAGACCAAAAACGAAGATCGATACCACCCAGGAAATCAGCCGCGAACGGAGTTGCTGCATGTGCGAGCCACCGCGTTTCGTGGTAATCGCGATCATCAAACCGATCAGGCCCAAAATTGGCGCGGAGGCTCCGAGTGAGTTGTGTCCGCTGAACGCGCTTGCCAGAAACCCAGTGATACCAGTGGCGGTGTAAAGGAAAAGAAATCGCGCCGAGCCGTACACCTCTTCCACTACCGGGCCAATGTCCATCAACACCATCATGTTGAAGCCGATGTGGATCAACCCGCCGTGCAAGTACATCGCGGTCACCAGGCGATACCACTCGTGCATAATAAAAATGGAATAGGGATTACTTGCGCCGAGCCGGTACGCCGCTTCACCGCCCATACCCCACAAAATCGCGAGCCCGCCTCCTTGACCGGCGGCTGCCATGGCCATGAACTCCACGCCGAACATCAGCAGATTCACGATGAGCAGGACGGTCGTCACCGGAGCGTGCCCGCCGAAAAGCTCGGAGAGTCCCTTGCTTACCGCCGCCATGGAAAATTTCAAGTTCGTCCCGCACTGATGGCAACGCGTCGCACTAATTCCCACCAGCGAGCCGCAGTTCGGGCAAATCTTGGGGCGCGGCTGTTGATTGCCACCACCGAAAAGCCCGCGCAACGAGTTCTTCCATCGCTCCACGCGGTATTGCCATTGATAGGGCAGGGCCAACTCTCCTCCTCGCGGCGTGTGTAGAGCGTTCTATGATACCCAAATCCCGCCCGGACTTCCGTCCGGCGCACATTGCAAGCAGGCATTTCAGGTCTCACTGGGAATATATAGTTTTCGCGCTTTTATGCGGTTGAGAGGTCATAAACATAGGAACACCTAACCTCTATTCCTATGTACTTGAGCGGCCACAATCCTTATCATCGGGCTATTATCGGTTGGAACATCAATGCCCGCTGAAACACTTCATTGTCCTGCGTGCGGCGCCTCGGTTTCGTCTGAGGCGACGCGCTGCGGGTTCTGCGGAGCGGCTCTGGCCACGGTGGCTTGCCCATTCTGCTTCGGGATGATGTTCGCCGGGGCGAAGTTTTGCTCTCATTGTGGCGCGAAAGGAGATCGCAGCGAAGTCGCGGGCGGTGACGCGCGGCGCTGTCCACGATGCCAGATCGACATGAAGGCTGTCACCATCGGGACCACCAGCCTGCTGGAATGCAGTCACTGCGAAGGCATCTGGGTCGACGTTGAGTCGTTGCGGCAGATTTGCGCCGAACGCGAAAAGCAGGCAGCTGTGCTGGGCATGCCTGCGCCTCCGGATCAAACCTTGGAGCTCGAGAAGCAGATCCGGTATCTCCCCTGCCCTGTCTGCCACGAACTGATGAACCGTGTGAACTTCGCCCACTGCTCCCACGTCATCGTAGATGTTTGTAAGGCGCATGGCACCTGGTTCGACAAGGACGAATTGCGGCGGACCGTTGAGTTCATTCGCGCTGGCGGACTGGAAAAGGCTCGCGCCCTGGAGCTTCAACAGATCAAGGACGAGCAGTGGAAACTGGAAGCGGCACGGCGTTACAGCACGCCGTTCGATCCGGTGTTGTCTGGGCACAGTTTCGACATCCCGAACAACGTAGCTACCATCGACCTTTTGCTCGACCTGCTGCGTTAGGAGCTCCCGCCCGGTATCCATCAAATCCATCAAAACAGGCGGTCACGACGCCTCGCCACCAGCTGTGATCGCGCTGTATTTTCCGACCGGTGTCCACAAAAGCAGTGGACACTCCCTAAAAACCAGCCTAACGTAGACAATCTATGGCGTTTGGGGCTACCTAAGACCACCAATCCAAGGGCTTTAACTATGGACAAATTTGAAGAAATCGGCCGTCGCATCGATGCAGAGATGGAACGCCTTCGGCGCTACGTGGACGAAGAAATAGCGCCGGAAACCGAACGCCGCACCGCATCATTTCTGCGCGATGTATCCGGCAAGCTCGACGAGTTTGCCACCAAGATTGAGGCACGCATGTCCCGGCGAACTCCGCCTGCGCCCGAAGATCCAAAGGCATGAGCGCGGATCCCCTGTGAAGATCGACTGCGGTCAACAGCAGAGATCGCACCAACACTTCGGCGCACGCGCCCCCAATGAATACGCGCGAGTGGCGCGAACGGCTTCTCAACTTACAGGCCTGGCGGCAATTTTTTTGGCGGCAGCTTCACTGACCGGCTGTGCTGGGCGTCAGCCGGTCGCGAACCGCCAGCCTGCACCGCCCGTGCAACCTGGTCCCGAGCCACCGCCGGAGACAGCAAAGAGCGACGCCGGTGCCCCGGTAAACCCCATTCCCCACGGAGGGGTCGCGTTCGAAGAGGGCAAAGCATCCTGGTACGGTGCGCCATTCCATGGCCGCCAGGCTTCCAACGGTGAGATCTACGACATGAACAAGCTCACCGCAGCGCACCGAACGCTGCCTTTCAACACCATGGTCCGAGTGACGAACCTTGCGAATGGGAAATCGACGACCGTGCGCATCACCGATCGGGGCCCGTTTGTGGACAATCGCATCATCGATCTGTCCTATGCGGCGGCTCGCGAGATTGAATCGATTGGCCCTGGCGTCGTACCGGTTCGCCTGGAGATTCTGTCGGCAATCGATCCGACGGCGGGTTTCTTCACCGTCCAGATCGGTGCCTTTCGCGAGCGCGCGAATGCCGAGCGGCTGCGCGACCGCTTGAGCGCTAGCTATTCTCCGGTTGCGATTCAGTCGTTTGAGTCATCCAACGGTTCGTACTATCGCGTTCACGTAGGCAAGGTTGCCGGCGAGGATGCGGCGAAGAGGTTGGGCGAGCAGCTGCACCAACGCGAAGGCGTGAAGCCTTTGATCTTTCGTGTGGATACCGATTCGCCGCGGGGAGGGACCCCGTGAGCGCGGAATGCCTGTTTTGCAAAATCGCGGCCAAGAAGATTCCGTCAAAGGTGGTGTACGAGGATGACGAGGTCTTCGCGTTTGAAGACATTGGCCCGCAAGCACCGACGCATATTCTGATCATCCCCCGCAAACATTTTGAGTCGCTGAACGAAGCTACTTCAGAAGATCAAGCGGTGATCGGGAAAATGCACCTAGTGGCGGCGGAGTTGGCGCGCAAGCTCAAACTGCTGGATGGATACCGCACGGTAGCCAACAGCGGACGCGGCGCAGGGCAATCGGTGTTTCACCTGCACCTGCATCTTCTCGGTGGACGTGAGTTTAGCTGGCCGCCAGGCTAGCGGAGTGGCCTAAGCAGTTCGATATTCAAGACCAAGTGACTCTGGTGGCACAATCATTCCCGGCTGTGATTTGCAAAACCACACAACCAGGAATCGCTGTGCCACGGTAATGCGCTACTGCGGGGTCAGCGTGATGTCGTCGAACGAAATGGAGTATCCGGTGCTGGCGGCGTTTTTGCCGCTAACGGTAAACTTGAACGCGTAGTTGCCAGCGGCCGGGAACGTGAATGTGCCGACATCAAACACGCCGTAAGCACCTGCGCTCGCGCTGTTCGTGTATTCGTCTTGTGGGGAACCGACGTTGGCGCCATTGATCGACAGTTGCCAGGTTCCGCGCGTATTGAGTTCTTTGACGGAAACTTTCACGTCCGCGATTCCCGCGGCCATGACGTTAACCGTGAACGTGACGTTGTCACCCACCGCGGTGGCGTCCAGGATCGTGCCGGTGGTGTCAGGGAAGCTCGCATAGGTAAATTGCCGGAACGTCGGTCCTGAGCTCACAGCGGACAAATTCGCCGTCTGATAGACGACGGGCGTCTTCGAGGTTGAACCCGACCCTGAAGTGCTGTAGGTCCAGGTGATGATCTCCTGCTGAGAGGTAAGGCCGCCGGTGCCCCCGGTGAAGCCGACGAACGCAGTATTGCTGCCGACCGTAGAGGGAATGTTGATGGGCCACGAGGTCGTGAACGTTTGCGCGGTGTTGACCGTGTCGGTGATGGTCAGCGTCAGCGTCGTTCCATCGTAGGTCATGTGAGCCTTCATGATGTCGCCACTGTGCAGATTTACACCACCGCCTAACGTTGTGGCCGGCGTCGTTGGCGATGCGCCGTTGATATACTCGCCGGTGGAGTTCGTGCCCTCACCTGCGTTGTCGTACAGGTCGAACTTGATCGCAACGCTGTTGGCGATGCCGGCCGTGCCGCCCGGAGAATCGGGACCATAGCCGAGCCCGCCGCCGCCCGGTCCGAGCGCGGTAATGCCGGCATTCTGAATTGTGAACGTGAAGCCGTCGGCGTTCGGGCTGGTCTGCTGGAAAGTAAAATCATTTGTGAAGGTCTGCACGTTGACGGGCGTGGTCCAGAACGCGCTGGCAGCTTCATTTGTCGCGGTCGTGTCGGTAAGTTGCAGACGCGTGCCGTTGAGCTTGGTATGTCCATTGAACTGCAAGCCCGCGGCGGAGAATCCGGAGCCAAAATTGACGGCGCCGGTAGTCCCGGTGCTGATGGTGATGACCGATTGTACCGTGGCGCTGGTGCTGAAGCCCGTTTCGGTGGCAATCGCCAGCACTGTGCTGGTGGCGCTGACAACGAAAGGCGCGGTGTATTGCGTGGAACCGGTCGTCGGAGGCGTACCGTTCGTGGTGTAGAAGATCGTGGTACCGGGATCGGAAATGCTGACCGTTTGCGCCGACGTGTAGTTGCCGGTGCCCGGAGTGATTACCGGAGTGGGAGCGGCCGGCAAAGTGTTGTTGATGACGTAGGCGGCGCTGCTGGTCGCGCTGGTGGTATAACTCGGCGCGGTGGCTAGAGCGGTGACCGTTTCCGAAGACGCGACCGAGATCGCGGTGGAGTATTGGACGGTACTGCCGCCTGCGGTTGTTCCCGGCGTGGTCCCGTCCAAGGTGTAGAAGACGGTGCTGCCCGGAGTGGTGTCGGTGATGGTGACCATCTGCGTCCCGGTATACGTACCAGCCGCGGGACTATAGATCGGCGGGGTCGCTTGCTGAGGCGGCGGAGGCGCGGTACCGGAGCTGACAAAGTTCCAGGTCTCGATCTTTTGGCTGGCTGTCAAACCGCCGGTGCCACCTGTGAATCCGACGAAGGCAGTGTTTCCGCCGACGATGGAAGGAATGTTCACCGTCCAACTGGTGGAGTAGGTCGCGTTGGTCACGCCGTCAGTGAGGGTCATGGTGAGCGTGGTGCCGTTGTAGACCATGTGCACGGAGAACGTGTCGCCGCTATGGAGGTCAACCTTGCCGGTCATGTCAGTTGAAGGAACGGTTGGCGAGGCACCATTGGTATAGAGGCCCGTGGAGTCGGAGCCCTCGCCATCGTTGTCGTAGAGATCGAACTTGATCGCGACGCTCTTGCCAATGCCCGCGCCGCCGCCCGGCTGATCCGGCCCGTAGCCTAACCCGCCACCCAAGGGCCCGAGGGCGGTAAGACCAGTGTTCTGTATGGTGAAGGTCATGCCGTCCGCCGAGGGATTGCTCAACTGGAACGTGAAGTCGTTGGTGAAATTTTGGATGTTGACCGGAGTGTTGTACCAGGCGCTACCCGCTTCATTCGCGAGGCCGTTGGTCAGTTGCAGTCGGGTATCGTCCAGGCCGGTGCTGCCGTTGAAGGTCATCACACTGGCAGCGGAGCTGAAGCCCGAAGGGAAGCTGGCTCCCGTTCCGGAGCCGATCGAATAGGTGGCGCTGGCCTGTGGGCTGGCGCTGAGGCCTGGCGACGTGGCTATGGCGTTCAACGTTTCCGACTGGCTGACGCTAACAGTGGCCGTCCCTGTGAATGGAGTCGAAGAGGTGGAAGCCGGCGCATTGATCGCGTAGTAGATCGTGGGAGTTGGCGAGGCGTCGGAAATGATGACCGATTGCGTAGAGCCATACGTGCCGGGCACCGGAGAGAACGTGGGCATGAGCGTTTGCGTTTGCAGCGAGTAGGTTTCGCTGGTCGGCAAGCTTTGCAGGAAGCCGGGAGCGCTGGCGATCGCCGAGATGGTTTCCGTTGTGTTGACGGTGATGGGGCCGGTGTAGGGAGTCGAACTCGTCGTCGCGGTGCCGGTCGTCGAATAGAAAATGGAAGCGCCAGCAGTCGAGTCGGTAATCGTGACCTGAATGGAACCGGTGAAGGATTCCGCGCCGGGACTAACAGAGGGCGCCGCCGCCTGTTGAGCGCCGTTGAGCAGCCCATATACCGCCAAAGCGTTGGTGGTGCCGACGTAGACTTTGCCGTTAGTGACGATGGGAACCACAAACTTGACGGCACCGCCGGGCGTGTCACGAGCCGTGTTGGTCAAGCTGTTGTAAAGAGTAGTGGTGATGTTGGTAGCGTCGTGAGCGCGTAGGTAAGCGGAGCCGCCGGAGTTATAGGCATCCGTCTGGACGGTCCAAACGATGGGGCTGGAAGATCCGTTGGACGTGATGACGGGCGTCGGGCTAGGAAATCCCGCTGATTGTGCACTGGACTGCGATGGAGTGGAAGACAACTTTCCGTTCGTCAGCGGAAAGGATTTCATATTGTCCGCAGTGCCCCAGAAATAGACGGTATTGTTTGCGAAGCCGGGGGCTCCCCATAAGCCTCCCATCTGGAAGGTCTGGTTGGTCTGGCCGGAATTGTTAACCGGAATCTCTTGGACGATGTTGTCGGTGCTGGTGTTGTAGCCGCCCATGTTGTCGCGGTCGACGAGCGAGATTCTTCCTTCTTTGCCCGATTGCACGAGCAGGTGCGTGTGCCCCCCGCTGCTTTGGTCGGGAAGGAGCAGAACGCCGCCGGACGCGACGTCGCGATCGGTGGAATTTAGCGTGGACTGGTTGAGCGGGGTGAAGTCGTCAGCGACGGTCATCACGCCATTATTCAAATGAAGACGAACGATGCTATCGCCGTAGTCCATCGAGTTGGTGTAGGGAGTCTTCGCGTCGAAAGTGCCGTTACCTGTAGCGACGAAAAGGCGACCACCGGGACTATTGCCCGTGGGATTGTTGGTGTCGGCGGCGATACCAGACCCAGACATCCAGATTCCTGCGCCGATTCCATTGTCCGAGGCGCACCACACACTGGTCTGCTTCAGTGTCGCGGCGTTGTAGGCGAGTATCCAGCCGTGCCAGGGTCCGTTGTCTCCGTGCGAGGCGAAGGCGATGTACACGATGCCGTTCAACAGGAGCAAGCCTGCACGATTGTTTTCCCACTTGGTGTCAAAATTCAGAGTGCCGCCCGAACTTCCGTTACCGTTTCCGGAAACGCTGCCGGAAAGAGGTACCGGGCCGCTGAACTTTTCCGCGCCGCTGGTGACGTCGAGGGCATGCAGGCGCTGCACATAGGAACCGTTTTCCTTTGTAGCGCTGACCAGATACATGGTATTCGTGTTCGGATCGATGACCGGGGTGCCGGTAACGCCGATCGT
The DNA here is from genome assembly GCA_963832615.1 of uncultured Acidobacteriota bacterium. Lineage (GTDB taxonomy): Bacteria > Acidobacteriota > Terriglobia > Acidiferrales > UBA7541 > Acidiferrum. Next base: position 55,198 of record CAWHVA010000008.1, on the reverse strand, counting down.
GGGCTGAATGTCCGTGCTGCTCACGTCCCCGTTTGGAACCGTAGTCGCGCCGCTGGCGGCGCCGTGGGCGGCATCGAGCAGCGAGATATTCCATAGTGGGGAGGCATTCGCTCCGCCATTGTTGTCGGCGTCGAACGCGTAGACGCTATCATTTTCGGTCGCGACGAATACGACGTTATGAGTGCCTTTACCAGATATCGTGAGGCCCGCCATATAAAGCGGCTGGGCGTAAATTTGCCCGTCAACGGACTGCGAAAAGATTTTGCCGAAAGAATTGGTGTTTACGTTGGACGTGTTGAGGATAGATTCGTTGGGGTTCAGGCCCGTTCGCGAGTTGTCGTAGTGCTCGGTGGTCACATTTTGAGCCACAGCGCCGCCGGCGCAGAGCAATAGCAATGCGCCGATAAGAGCGGCAGCGCACACGAAAGGAACAGCGTCGCGGTCCTCAATGAAACTCTTGCGGACACCGATACACACCCGCTGGAAACGGAGCATTGCCGGACACCCCCTAATTTACGTTCTAGACGGATGAGTCTTGGTCCGTGTCGGGACGGATCACGGAACCTGCACAACCACTCTTTGACAAACCTCAGCGGCGGATGTTGTGACCGAGCGCAGTCTGGGAATCTGCCTGGGTCAGTCCGCGAGCCGAGCGCAGGATTATACTGGCGTCGTGGGAAGCACTCAAGACACAAAGAAGTACGAACCGAGTGTTCAGTACGACCAGTACAGCGATGGTGGGCCACCGGCATCGTCCAAGAGTCAAAAACGAGAGAGATTCATAGAATTACTTAATTGATAGATTACACGATTAGTGCATTTGATCAACCGATTACAACCAGATAGAAGCGATGAACACCCACACCATCGATTAACGGCGGACTCCCGGATTTTGCCGAGGGTTGCGATCGGTCTAAGATATGGCCGGTTTTGCGGAGGCTTCATGCGGCAATCGAAGGGCAGACTGTTTCTGGTCGGCGTTCTAGGGTACCTCCTCTGCAGCATTCAACCAGTGGCGACCAGGGCGCAGGCAGCTGCGGAGTCGCGCGGGGGGACGGGCGAGGCGCCGGCGGGCAAAGGCCTCAGCGTGGACCGAATCTATAGCGAGCCGAGCTTGAGTGGTCACCCAACGCCCGGGATCGCGTGGGCTCCCGATGGCAAACATTTAAGCTTTTTCAAAGATTTGCCGGGGAAAGGGGATCGCAAGGAGCTTTGGCTGATGGACGCGGGGTCGGGCGAGAGCCGATTGCTGGTTTCCGCCGAGAAGCTCGAGTCGGTGCTTCCGGCGGCCGCGGAAAACGCGACGCAAGCGACCGGCCTGGGACGCCACGCTCCCGCACAATATCAATGGGTTCCGGATGGCAGCGCTCTGCTATTCCAGGGGCCCAGCTCGCTCGCCTGGTTCGACCTTAAAACGCAGACCGCGCGTGCGCTCATTTCTGGCAAGGAATTAATCGCGGACCCCAAAATCTCGCCCGACGGCCGGTATGTGAGTTTCGTTCAGGACCACAACGTGTGGCTGGTTCGCGTGGCGGACGGGAAAGAGCGCGCGTTCACGAAGGGAGGCACCGAAGAAATTCGTAAGGGCGAACTGGATTGGGTTTATCCGGAGGAGTTGGAGATCACTACAGCGTATTGGTGGGCGCCCGATTCTTCCGCGATTGCTTACCTGGAAATGGACGAGCGGAAAGTGACGCAGTATCCGTTGGTGGATTTTGCTTCCCATACGGGGGAGGCGGACGACGAGCGCTATCCCGTCGCGGGCGGAAATAATCCGGTCGTGCGAGTTTTGGTCGGGAAGGTAAATGGGGGTGAGCCGCGCGTGATGGATACCGGCGGGGACACGAATATCTACATTCCGCGCGTCAACTGGCTGGTCGATTCTAAGCGCGTCGCGATTCAACGGTTGAATCGGCCGCAGACGGTGATCGATCTTCTGGTTGCGGATGTTAGTTCGGGCAAAGCTCGCCTCGTTTTGAGCGACAAGGATTTGTACTGGATCAACGTCAGCGACGATCTGACGTTTCTGACGGACGGCAAGCGCTTCTTGTGGTCGAGCGAACGTTCAGGCTACCGGCACATTTATTTGTATGACTTAGAAGGGAAAGAACTGGCGCAGTTGACGAAAGGGAATTGGGAAGTTTTCGCGGTGCAAGGGGTCGACGATGCAAAGGGCCTCGTGTATTTCACGGCCGCGGAAAAATCGCCGCTAGAACGCCATTTGTACCGCGTCGCGCTCGATGGCTCGCAAATCACGCGCATCACCAAGGAAGACGGCACGCACGGCATCAATCTCGCGCCGGGCGCTTCCGCTTATGTCGATACGTATTCCAACAGCATGAACTCGCCGCGGCAGGATTTGGTCCAGATGGACGGTTCGCGCGTCGCCGCGATAAACGAAAACAAGATCGCGGAACTGGCTGATCTACACTTGTCACCCGTGGAGTTCCTTTCCGTGCGATCGCATGACGGCATGCAACTGAACGCGATGATGATCAAGCCGCCGGACTTCGATGCCACGAAGAAATATCCCGTGCTTGTTTACACCTATGGCGGGCCCCATGCGCAGGTGGTGCTGAACGCGTGGGGAGGATCGACATTTCTTTGGCATCAGCTGATGGCTCGCAAGGGTTACATCATTTTCGCGCTGGACAATCGCGGCTCTGCGGGGCGCGGCCATCTGTTCGAAGAGCCAATCCATTTTCGATTTGGGGCGCAGGAGTTGTCCGACCAGCGCGATGGAGCGGCGTATCTGAAGTCGCTGCCATACGTCGATGGAAATCGCATCGGCATCTGGGGATGGAGCTACGGCGGGCACATGACGCTGCATGCCATCTTCGAGGATCCGCAGGACTTCAAGGTGGGGTTCGCCGGCGGTCCGGTGACCGACTGGCACTACTATGACTCAATCTATACAGAGCGATACATAGGACTGCTGCCGCAAAACGAAGAAAGCTACGAGGAATCATCGCCCATCAAGAACGCCGGAAACCTCAAGGGCAAGCTGCTTATCGCGCATGGAACCGGGGACGACAACGTGCACTACGCAAACACACTGGCGCTGATCAACGAGCTGATCGAAGCGGGAAAATATGTCGAGGTGATGGCCTTTCCGGGCCGCGGGCACGGTGCCAGTGATCCGGCCGCACGGCGAGTGCTCATGAACCGGGTGACGCAGTTCTTCCTCGATAATTTGTAGCCTGCTTCGGCGCCCACTAATTCTTCGGCTTGTCTTTGTCTTTGATCTCGACGGCGGGGCCGATTTTTATGGTGGCGCCGAACCGTTTGTAGTTGGCGTAGCGCACGGTCATCTTCATGTGCACTGAGCCGGTGCTGAAGTGCAGTTCGTCGTCGGAACGCGTGTAGGTCGGGAACCAGTAATGGCCCTCGATGTTTTCGCGGAAGGTTTCGAAGCGCGGAAAGATGTTTTCGTTGCCTTTCTTGATGATGTCCGGGACCGCTTTTCCGTCGGACTTCACGATGTTCAGGTCGTGGTCGTCTACCCAAATGCGACCCTGAAAGTACCGCTGATTTTTTTCGATTTTCTTAGGCTTGACGTCGAAGACATAAGTGCCGAGTTCGTCGAGTTGCTCGCGGCCGGCATAGTTGACATCGTACTTCGGCAGTTCGTCAGACGTGAGGACGAAGGGTTGGACGTGCTCGAGGTCGTCCAGGTCCTGCTGCGAAAGCGAGATGCGCTGGAGCGTGGGTGCGGGGGCAGAGATGACCTTTTCGTAGCGCTTCCCGTCGGGCGTGAACAGGATGTCGCTGGTCATGCGGTATTCTCCGTCGGGCCGCCCGTCGAAATCGATTGTCTGGACCACGAATGTCTGCGTGTAGGTGTAGTTGTCGCGCTCCTTCTTGAACTCCAGTTCACGATCGCCGAATTTCTTGATGATTTCCGGGACAGGGATGTCGGGCGGCTTCGTGGAAGTGTTGGAATCGCTCTTGGGAGCGGTGCTCGCGGGGGTCGAGGTCTGCGATGCCTGTTTCGAGACGTCCAGAGTCGGCAGTTGCGCGCCCACAGACAGTGTCCACGCCAGGGCCGCGACGGAAACGACCGTGCCGGAAGCGGCCCGTAGGCGAAGGTTAGCGGATGTTCCAAAGGTGATATTGAGCATGACGCCGGATCTCCTCGTTTGTGCGGCTCCCCTGAGCATTGGACCTCCCACGACGGGGCCATGGTTGCCCCGCGATAACCGGACAAACGAGCCCCGGGAAGTCGATACGCACCGACGAGTCCAATTATCGCGCGTTTCGGCAATTCACTCCAGCGACGGACAAACGGAGTAGTAAGTCAGTTTCCGGCTAGCGCGAGAATCAGGCCCTGGACTAATTACCCCTGCCGGTGGACCGTGACCTCCAAGAGCTTTTTCGGAGGCTCCGACCCGATTGTTATTTCGGCGAGTTCCGTCCAATCGCCCTTTTCATTGATATGCATGACGGAATGAGTCCTGATCTCCCCCAAGGCAAAGCCCCAAGTCATTCCGTTGACTTCGTCCAGCAGTTTCACTTCGGTTTCGAGAAAACGGCCATCGTTGAAGGCGCGCATGCGATACGTTCCGGTGTCATCCTCGTAGGAGATGATTCCTAAAGCCTGCAGTATAGGCGGCCCACCGGATTTTTTGCGCCCGACTCCCTCGATCATCAGAATTAGGCCGCCGAGTCTGTACTGGGCGTCTTCGGTCTGAAGCAATTCGACGGACTCACCAGGGCTCCGCAGTAGGCGCGCCTCGCCAACCCATTTGCCGATCAGAAAGCCGAACTTGCTCATCGCCACGTGCTGAGCTTCGAGGTCCGGAACCCGAGGTAGCTGAGCCATTCGAGGCCCAATACTACCATCGAGGACAGCACGTTTATCGGGACTTCGAAGGAAGTGAGTGGTCTCAGGACTCAGCAGGGGCGAGGAGCAGGTTATGATTTTCGCGGAGCCAGCGCGTCCAAAGGCGGAATAGAGAACGATACCGTCACCGTACGTTCCGGGGGTCGTGTTCCCTCCTGCATGGCTTTTGCGAGAATCTCAATCGCCTTTCCCGCAAGCGGTGGCAGATAAATCGTCGCGGCAAGCCATCCCTGTCCTACCCACGATTGGCCTGTCGTCGGCTGACCATCGCAACCGGTGAATGGCAGGCTGAGCCATCGCGTGCGCTCTTCCTCGTTGGCAACCTTCTGAAAAGCCTTGCGCGCGCCCATAGCCATTGCGTCGTCTTGTGCACCAACAAGGTCGATTGCTTTGCTTTGCGACGTGGCGAGCTTCAGCCAAGAACCTACGGATCGTTCAGCACTCTCCTCCGTCCACTGTCCCTTCAACATCGTGACCTGTATGTTCGAAGGCTTCGTTTCCAGCATCCCTGCCGTACGCTTCTGGGCCGAGGAGCTTTGCGACGGTCCTTCGAGGTACAGGATCGAACCACCTCGCGGAAGCAGTGCGGCAAATTGCTTTCCCTGTATGCGGCCGATCTCAATGTGATCGGAACTAACCGCAAAGGTGGGTTTGGTCGCCGCCCTGTGGAGTTCCGGCATGTAGTCTGGATTTCGGTTCAAGACCACCCAGCCGATCCCGGCGGCGCAGGCAGCCCGGGCCACCTGAGGCAGTGCGGTGCCGCTCACTGGTTCCAACACAATCGCGTCCGGTCTGGACTCGGCACGAGTCTGGATGGCCTTCAGAATCTGTGTACTTTGATTCACGGCATTATTGTCAGCGAAAGCGATTTCCGCATCGACGCCCAATTTGCGTGCGGCCTCTTCTGCGGCGAGGGCCTGTGCCATTTGGAAATCGTTATCCTGCGTATGGAGAGAAACCAAGAATTTGAGTTTTTTCATCATGCTCCAAATGTGCTTTGTTTCCGTTCAACGATACGCGCCGCCCGGGCAGAAGTCCTTAGGTTTTTGACGATAACAATCACCTTCTCAGATTTTAATTTCACCCGGTCTACACAGCCCTCGCCGCTGCTTAAGATGTCCGCGGTCATTACTGGTCAGCAATGAGCACCGCGAACTTCCACGAGGCGTCGGTCTGCCGCCTCAGCACATCGAATCCCTTTACGTTCAAACTGGCTGGTGGGGCCCCGGGAGAGAGTTCATATTGGGCATTATGTTCGCCCCACTCGCACGCCAAGCCACCCTCGATTTGTATGTTCTTGTATTTGGGCACGTAGCTCAACACCTTGAAACCGGGGTACTCGGCGCGACCTCTTTTATTCGTAGCTTCAATGGCCAGCTTGCCGACATCTGGCGGGCTTCCGGGAATGAAACGCACTGCATCCTCCGTCCAGATGTCCACTAATCCCTTAGGGTCTTGCAACAGGGTGACCCGGATGTCTTCCTTATGGAGTTTATCGATGCCCGCCAAGTCCACCGCGTGCGTGTCCCTGCTCAGCGATGTTTCTCGCCCAGTACGTCCAGCGAAGAATCCGATGCCGAGTCCCGCGAGAAACGCTATTGTCACAAACACAGAAGTCCGTCTCATAGGGTCTCCTTGGTAGCTGATTTGTCACGAGTAACCGGCGATTGTCAACGGCCCAGAGGTATTTCAACCTCCAGAGTTTGGTTAAGTCTCGATCAGTTAGAGCAATTCCAAGAGGTGCTGTGGGAGCTGAGGCCGCTGGTTGCAGAAGGGTCCGAAAATCGCCTGCTAGAGCAGCCAAGTCCACCAGTAGGCCTTGGTCAGATCGATTCGACGATTTCGACGTTGCCGACTTTCCGCAAAACTTCGACTTTTACGGAGGCACCGTCGCGGTGAATCAGGAAATCCGCAGCGGCGTCGCCGACTCGCAGGTTATGCATGCGCACTTCGTTCAGATTGGAGGGCAGGCTCGGATTGGTGAAACAGATCTGGCGCTCGGGACCGCGCACGCTGAGCCCCAAGCATGCCTGCAGGAGCATGTAGACCGAGCCCGCAGCCCACGCCTGCGGCGAGCACGCAACGGGATAAAGAGTCGGGCCATCGGCTTCGGGCCGCCTGTGAAATCCGCAGAACAGTTCCGGCAGGCGATGCAGCTCGACGCGCCGGCTGGCCTCATGCAGGCCTTCAAGAATTTTTGCTACGTAATCTTGCAGTCCGTAGTAGGAAAATCCTAAGGCGATGATGGCATTGTCGTGAGGCCAGACGGACCCGTTGTGATAGGACATGGGATTGTAGCGGGCTTCGCACGCGGCTACCGTGCGGACACCCCAGCCGCAGAATGAATGTTCTTCCATCAGCGAGCTGGCTGTAATCTTGGCGTGCTCGTCGCCGGCGATCTTGCTGAAGAGCGCGTGGCCCGCGTTCGAGGTGCGCACGCGGCATTGCTTTTTCTGGCCGTCCAACGCGAGGGCATAGGTCCCCAATTCCTCGCACCAGAATGCTTTCTCGAACCTCGATTGCAGCTTTTCCGCTGCGGCATCTAAGCGGTCCGCGACTTCCGGTTCGTGCACCGCGCGAGCGAGCAACGCGCCGGCGCGTTTCGCAGCATAGGTGTAGCCTTGCACCTCGCACAGCCAGATGGGCGGTTCCGCCATGCGCCCGTCCAAATGGAATACGGAATCCTGCGAATCTTTCCAGCCTTGCTGCACCAGCCCTTTGGCGGCGCGCTGCTGATACTGCACGAAGCCGGATCCATCGCAATCGCCGTAGGTGTCGATCCATTCCAAAGCGCGCTGGACGTTTGGCCAGATCTCATTCACCAGCGACAGATTTCCGGTGCGCTGGAAGTAGGCCCCCGCAAGCATCACGAAGAGCGGTGTGGAATCGACGCTGCCGTAATAGCGCCCAAAAGGGACTTCTTTCGTTACCGCCATTTCGCCGCGGCGCATCTCGTGCAGGATTTTTCCGGGTTCCGCGTCTTGCTCCGGTATTTCCTGCGTGGCTTGCGTTTCGGCCAGATATTTCAGGACGCTTTCCGCCATCCGCGGCGAGGTCCAAAGGCATTCGAGCGCGGTGATGATGCCGTCGCGGCCGAACACGGTGCTGAACCAGGGCACTCCGGCATACGGATACGGGCCTTCAGGATTGTGTTCGATGAGCATCCGAAGGTCCGCCGAAGAGCGATTGAGCCACGAGTTGAAACTTTCGCTGGAAGTTGTGATGTGGCATTCTTCGCCGCGAGCGTGTTCCGACTCGCGTACCAGTGACCGGAACGCGGTGTGATAGGGAACGACGCCGTTCGTGCTTGCGTCACGCTGGCAGGCAACCGTGGTGTAGATAGAGGTTTCCTGTTTGGGTTCCAGCGCAATGCGAAACAGAGCCTCGCGCGTCGTAAGAGACGTCGGCTGCGGAGAAAACTCCAGGCGCGTGCGGCGAAATACGCCGTCCAACCCCTTGTACGCGAGTATCGCGGCGCATCCGTCAACGTGATCGGGCAGCCGTTCGCCCTTGCGGGCGCGCTTGGTGCCGCGCACTTCGAAAATGTCAGCGAAGTCCGCATCGAACTGGAATAGCAGCGCGAGCCGCACAGGTTCCAGGCCGTAGTTGAGGATGCGCAGGTGTTCGTAGTGGCTGGCCGCGCCCAGAAACTGCGACCGAAAAATGTGGACCGTGCCGCGGGGCAAACTGTCTTCCGTATTCAGCGCGGTATCGACGTTGGTGACGTCGACGGAGAGAAAAGCATTGTCTTCGCGCACGGTCGAGCCGAGCAGCAGCGGCTGCTGCTGGTTGAGTCGCATCGAGAACCGTGACAGGTGACGGCTCTCCGCGTGAAACAGTCCGAACTGCGAGAATCCCAGGTCTTCGATGTCGCCGTAACGATTGAGAACCGCAAAAGTGTCGCCACATTTGAGCACACGGGTGCGGTCGTCCACCAACGCGGAGGATGCGCGGACGTAATACTCGTCGGCAACCCGGACAATGTCCGTCAAAAAACCGAACCTTCCTGTTTCGCCTATTGCGTCAGAAACCTGTCGACCTCAGACGTTTCCACGGAGAGAGCGCGGATGTTCAACATCGACTCGTATAGCTTAACGTAGTCCTTGGCCATTCTCGACCCAGTGAAGCGCATCTCGAAAGCTTGGCGGCAAGCAGCGCGATCCAGATCCGCTACCCGAGGTACTGCCCTGATCGCGTCTTCTACATTCTCCACGATGAAGCCGCTCGTGCCGTGAGCGATGAGCTCCGGCACCGATCCGCATTTGAAAGCGATCGTGGGAGTGCCGCAGGCCATGGCTTCAATCATGGTCAATCCGAAGGGTTCCGGCCAATCGATCGGGAAAAGATAGGCGTAGGCGTTGCCGAGAAACTCGGATTTCTGGTCCTCGGTGATCTCGCCAATGTATTCGATGTCGGGGTTGTTCAGGAGCGGTTTGATCCGCGTTTCAAAATACTCGCGGTCGACGCGGTCGATTTTCGCGGCGATCTTGAGCGGCATGCCAACCTTCAGCGCGATTTCGATGGCGCGGTCCAAGCGCTTTTCCGGCGAGATGCGACCCAAAAATGCCAGATACTTTCCTCCGCCGTCGCCGAGAGACAAGGCCCCGGCCGGCAAGCCGTGATAGATGTTGCCGACCCAGTTTGCAAAGGGTAGGGGTTTGCGCTGTGCTCGCGAGATCGAGACCACCGGCATGTCGGGATACTTGTGATAAAGCGGCGGGAGATCAGCCATGTCCAATCGTCCATGCAGGGTCGTGAGTTGCGGAATCCCGGTGACGCGCGAGATCGGGAAGTGAAGATAGTCGATATGGAAATGAATGATGTCGAACTCTTCGGCGCGCGCGAATATCTCCTCGAGCATGACGTAATGGTGCGCGAGCTGATCGATACAGTCGGGGTTCAGGCGGAGAGACATCGGGCAACAAGGAACAAGACGGGCGGCAGTCTTCGAGTCGCCACTGGCGAACAGCGTGACATCGTGGCCCAAGGCAATCAATTCCTCAGTCAGATAAGAAACCACGCGTTCGGTTCCGCCGTAAAGCTTTGGGGGAACGCTCTCATAGAGGGGTGAAACTTGGGCAATTCGGAGGGGAGCCTTGGGCCGTATCGTCATAATAGGACTGAGGATACAGGCCGGGGACGTTATTAGATATACGGGGAAATCCTGAGACGCGTAAGGTTGTTCCGGTATCGTCACTCAGCAACGAGTTTTCGCGCTTGAGAGACTCCAGGAGAGGGAGCGAATCTTGTCGTTCCTGGCAGCATTTCGGTCGGCTAAGGGGGCACAGACCCTTCGAAGCTCAGGGTAAACGGGAGTGCCTATCTACGGGTCTGGCCCGCGAAATTAGCGAGAAAGACTATGGGGTGATGATGTCTTTTGCGTGGGGCTTCACTTGCACGGCGGCGAGGCTCGAAGCGTCCCAGCCTCCGCCGAGCGCCTTCACCAGGAGCACACTGGTCACTAGCCGCTGGCCGTGGATTACCGCAAGCTGTTGCTCATCGGACAGCAGGTTCTGTTGCGCGGTAACTACGTCGAGATAGCTCACCAGGCCTCCCGAGTAACGGTCGGTGGAGATGTCCAGGGTGCGGCGTGCGGCGTCGACGGCTTGCTGTTGGGATTGCTGTGCTTCGGTCAGCACGCTCAACCCGGTTAGGTCGTCTTGCACTTCTTGAAACGCGCCTAAAACTGTCTCGCGGTAGCTCGCCACGTTCGCATCGTACCCGGCGCGGGAATACTGCATCTGCGCGCGCCGCGCTCCGCCCGTGAAGATATCTTCAGCGACGTTCGCACCTACCGCCCAGAATATGCTCTGCACGTTGGCAAGCTTCGAGATGGAGACCGATTCCCAGCCCGCCTGGCCGAACAGACTCAAAGAAGGATAGTATGCCGCGCGCGCGATGCCGATCTGCGCGTTGGCCACCGCCATCTGGCGCTCAGCTTCGGCAATGTCCGGGCGGCGCTCCAGTACATCCGAAGGCAGGCCGGCGTTGATCGGCGGAGGCTCGGCGTTCAGCTCCCTGACGGGAACGTGAAAATCGGGAGCTGCACGACCCACCAAAACGGCGATGGCGTCCTCGAACTGTTTGCGTTGCTGCTCGAGCAAAGTCGCCTGGGTCCGCGTGGTATGCAGTAGCGTCTCTTCCTGGGCGACGTCCAGACCGGAAGCGACGCCGCCCGAATGCCGCGAATTCACCAGGTCCAATCCTTTTTGCAGCGCTTCCACGGTGCGGCGCAGGATTCCGATCTCGGAATCCAACTGCCGCAGGTTGAAATAATCGCCGGCGAGTTGCGAGGTCACCAGCAAGCGGACATTTTCCATGTCGGCTGCGTTCGCCTGGTAGGAGGCTTCCGCTGCTTCGATGCTGCGCCGCCGCCGGCCAAAGAGGTCCACTTCGTAGTTGACGGTGAACGGCAATACAAAGGTGCTCTGCTGTACCGGCTGCAGCGTCACCGGCACGCCATTCGTCGGGCGATTTCCGGACAGCCGCTGGCGTCCGACGTTGGGTCCGAGGCTGCTCGGCCCGGTGTTGAGCGTGGGGAAAAGCGTGGCGACTTGAATCGCAGCGGTCGCTCGCGCTTGTTCCAGGTGCGCGATGGAAACCTTGAGGGTCTGATTTTCGGCAAGCGCTTGTTTCTCGAAGGCATTCAGTTCGTCGTCATTGAAAACAGCCCACCATTCGCCCTTTGGCACGCTGTCTTTAGGTGCGCTTTCGCGCCAGGGCGCCGCGACATCCCACTGCGCCGGCACCGTCGCGGCGGGTCGCTTGTAATTCGGTCCGACGGTGCAGCCGCTGAGCAACGCCCCAGCGAGAAGCAGCGCAGCCGTCACGGAGATGCGCGCGACCTTCACCGGCCCAGCTCGGAAGCCGCGGCGAAATGGGGGCCAGCGCCGCATTACTTCTTATTTCCGCTGGGGGGCGGGTTCCCGTTTGCGTTGGATCCGCCGGCTGCCGCGCCATTGCTCTGCGCAGGCTGACTTACGCCCACCAGCGGGGCCGGATGCGGCATTTCCTTTACGTTGACCTGAAGTCCCTCCTCGAGGGAGTCCGGAGGATTCAGTACGATCCAATCGGTGGCTTTCAACCCCTGCAGCACTTCGAGCGCAGTGCCGTAGTCGCGGCCAATCGACAGCGGCTGCAAATGCGTCTTGTGATTTTCATCGATGGTGACCGCACGCAGCCCCTCGGAGCGGAACAGGAGAGCGTTGACGGGGACCTGCAGACGCTGGCCCTCGACTTTTACAAGCAGATGCACCTGCGCGTAACCGCCCGGCAGCAAGCGGCCGTCCCGGTTGGGGACGTCCACTTCCGTGTTGAGGGTGCGGCTGGCCAAATCGATGGCGTCCGCGGTGCGGGCCACCTTGCCTTGGAACTTATCTCCTGGGTATTGCACTAACTCCAGATAAGCGCCCAAGCCGGCGTGAATCGCCCCCGCGTAAACTTCCGGCACGCGAACGTAGGCACGAATCGGATCGGTCTGCGCGAGATTGAAGAGTTGCTGAGCAGTGCCGCCATTTCCGGCGTTGATCAGGTTTCCGATATCAATGTTGCGTTGCGTGATGACACCGCTGAACGGAGCGTAAATGTGCTTGAACGATTCCAGATCTTCGAGACGCCGAACATTCGCCTCGGCCGATGCCGTGGTGGCCTTTTTCGCCGCGTAATCACCGACAGCGTTGTCCACTTCCTGCTTCGATACGCCATCCGTCTTGATCAGTTCCTGATAGCGGACGGCCGTAATCTTGGAAAGGTCTTCGTTCGCTTTCGACGTGTTCAGATCGGCGCGCGCTTGGGAAAGCTGTTGATCGACTTCGGGCGTGTCGATGTCCGCCAGCAACTCGCCTTTCTGCACGCGGCTGCCGATGTCGTGGTACCAATTCTTCAGGTAACCATTCGTTCGTGCGTAAATCGGCGATTCCACATACGCCTGGGTCGTGGACGGCAGCACCAGATCTTCCTGGCCGGGCTCCGGAGTTGGGTGCACCACGGAAACTGTGGGCACCGCCATTTTTTCGGTTTCATTGGCGAGCGCGCGATATTGCGTGCGGCGCTGCAGCAGCGTGAAAGCTCCCAGAATCAGCAGGGCGAGGACGCCCAGCAGCAGAAACAGGAACAGCTTGCTCTTTTTCTCCGGTTCTCTTTCCGGCATATATTCCACGTAATTGGGTTCTACCTGGGGCCTGACTTCCATCGTCGTCATTCCGTTTGCTCCACAATACTACAATCTTTTCGCGATTAAGCGGTGGCTGGCGACATTGCCGAGCCATCGTCGCCGGCGCGCTTGCGTTCGCGGCGCCCGTGGATGATCGAGAACACGCAGGGCACGAAGAACAGTGTCGCGAACGTGGCAAACAACAGCCCGCCGATCACCGCGCGTCCCAGCGGCGCGTTCTGTTCGCCGCCTTCACCCAGCCCGATGGCCATCGGCACCATGCCGATAATCATCGCCAGCGCCGTCATGATCACCGGCCGCATGCGCACGAAACCCGCTTCCAGCGCCGCGTCTCTCGCGCTTTTGCCTTCATTCAACTGTTCGCGCGCGAAGGACACCATTAGAATGCTGTTGGAAGTAGCAACGCCCACGCACATGATGGCGCCGGTCAGCGACGGAACGCTCAGGGTCGTGCGTGTCATCAGCAACATCCAGCAGATTCCCGCCAAAGCGCCGGGTAGCGCGGTGATGATGATGAACGGATCGAGCCACGACTGAAAGTTCACCACGATCAGCATATAGACCAGCACGATCGCACCGATCAGTCCAAAGCCCAGGCCCTCGAACGAGCTCCTCATCGTTTGCACCTGGCCGCGGATCACGATGTGACTCCCCTTGGGCAATTCGGGTTCAACGTTGTGGACCAACTTGACTACGTCATCGGAGACTCCGCCGAGGTCGCGGCCGTTCACCGTGGCATACACGTTGATCATGGGCTGCACGTTGTAATGCGAAACGACCGCCGGGCGTGCGGTCGTGGTCGTGGTGGTCAGGTTGCCCAAAATCTGCGGCGTGGTTCCGGGGCCCGCGTTGACCGGTGTGTTCTGCAAGGCCTGCCAACTGTCCACGCGGTATTGTGGGGTCTGCACCGCCACGTTGTAACTCACGCCGTTTTTCGGATCCAGCCAAAACGCCGGCGCCGTTTGGAAACTCGAACTCAGCGAGACGAGCACATTCTGCGCGACGTCTTTTGCCTGCAAGCCCACGGACTGTATGCGTGTCCGGTCCATTTCCATGCGCAGCGTGGGCTGATCGAGTGCCTGCTGAACGTGCACGTCAACCGCACCGGGGATGTGCCGCATCTCGCGGGCCAATTTCTGCGCTACCGCGAAATTTCCGATTTGATTATTCCCCATCAGCGCGACGTCGATCGGAGCCGGCGATCCGAAATTCAAAATCTGCGTGACGATGTCGGCGGGCTGAAAAAAGAACTGCACACCCGGAAACTCATGCGGCAGCTTCTCGCGGAACTCGTTGATGTATTCGCCCGTCGGACGCCCGCGCTTCTCGTTGAGCTGCACGAGAATCTCGCCGTCGGCTGTACCATACGTGCCGGAGTTACTGTAGCTCAGGTTAATGCCGCTGTACGGCACGCCGAGGTTGTCGAGAACTGTTTCGAGTTCGTCGGCGGGAATCGTACGCCGGATGACGCCATCAATCTGGTCCGCTAGGCGCGCCGTCTCCTCGATGCGCAGCCCGCTGCGCGCGCGGAAATGCAGCCGGATCTGGCCCGCATCTACCTTTGGAAAAAAATCTCTTCCCAGCACGAAAATCAAGCCGCCCGAAAGCACGCAAAATCCGAGGAAGCACGCGGAAAAGAGGATCGACTTTTCGAGCGCAAAGCCCAGCGCGTTCCGGTAGTCCTCCCGGAATCTCTCAAAACCGCGCTCGAATCTTTGTTGAAACTTCCGCAAAACCCCCTGCTTTTCACCGCGGTGCTCTTCCGGAATGTATTCGTCCTCGGCGCTCAACAGATACATCGCCATCGTTGGCACGATCGTGCGAGACCACATGTACGACGCTAACATCGCGAAGGAGACTGCTTCAGCGAGGGGCACGAACAGATACCGCGCCACGCCGGACAGGAAAAACATTGGGAGGAACACGATGCAGATGCAGAGGGTGGATACCAGCGCCGGTACCGCGATCTGTTGCGCGCCGTCCAGAATCGCCTGAACGGTTTCCTTGCCCATCGCCAGGTTGCGATTGATATTTTCGATTTCCACCGTGGCGTCATCCACCAGGATGCCGACGGCCAACGCCAATCCACCGAGCGTCATAATATTGATGGTCTCGTGGAGCGCGCTCAGCAAAAGAACGCTGACCAGAATCGAGAGCGGGATCGATGTGGCAATAATCAGCGTGCTTTTCCAGTTCCCGAGGAACAGTAAGATCATAATCGCGGTCAAGCACGCGGCGATCAAAGCTTCGCGCAGAACCCCCTGGATCGAGGCCCGCACATAGACCGATTGGTCGAAGAATATGGTCAGGTGCAGGCCTTCGGGCAGCGATCCCGAGTAATCCTGGAGGGTTTGTTTGACGCGCTTTACGATGTCGAGCGTGGAGGCGCTGCCGGTCTTGTAGGTAGCCATCAACACGCCGCGCTGACCGTTTGCCCGGACGATGTTTGTCTGTGGAGAAAAACCGTCGCGAATATGGGCGACTTCCCGCATGTAGATGGTTGCGCCGTTTACGGTCCTGATCGGCAAATCATTGAGCCCTGCGATGGTCGTTGGGCTCCCGTTCATCTGCACCGTATATTCCAGCGTTCCAAGCTTTGCGCTGCCCGTCGGCAGGATCAGGTTCTGCGCGTTCACCGCGTTGACGATGTCCACCGGCGAAAGACCTTTTGACTGCAACGCCTGGGAATCGATATCAACAGAGACCAATCTTTGTTTACCGCCGTACGGAAAGGGAAGCGCTGCGCCTTGCACCGTGGCCAACTGCGTGCGTATAAAATTGTTCCCGTAATCGAACAGCGCCTGCTCGCTCAGCGTATCGCTGGTCAGTCCGATCTGGATCACCGGCACGGTGGAAGCCGAAAAGATCGCGACCAGCGGCGGTGTCGTTCCGGGCGGCAGCGTGAACAGAATGGTTTGCACGATTGCCGTCGTTTGCGCCAGCGCCGTCTGAATATTCGCCGTCGGCTGGAAGAAAATCTTTACGATCGACGTGCCGTTCAGTGATTGCGATTCGATGTGTTCGACGTCATTGACCAGCGTGGTCACCGCGCGCTCGGAGTTGGAGGTGATCCGCTGCTCCATCTCTTGCGGTTCCAGGCCCTGATATTTCCAAACCAGGCTGATGACCGGGATGTTGATGTCCGGAAAAATGTCGGTAGGCGTTCGCAGCAACACGACCGGCGTCAGCAGCACGATCACCATCGCCATTACGATGAAGGTGTAAGGTCTAGCGAGGGCTAATCGGACTATCCACATATATTTTCAGCGTCTGCTGATGCAAGATCCGTCGAAACTCAGGAAATATGATCGTCCGTCAATGGATCGGATACTGCCTTTTAGATTCGTCCGGGTATTTCTTCGGGTACGGCGTCGACTCACGGATATTCGAACTTGCGGGCGACCGACACGACTCCATCACCGGCCAGATTCAGCATCCAGTTCCAGTATGGAGTACCGCAATTGCGCTGCCAATAAAATGGCACACGGCAATGGGGGCAAATCCTATCATCCCACGCAGTTACGGCCAAAATTACTCGAATCGCCGGGGCCTTTTGTCAGTCGGTTGGATGCCCACATTTGGACGGTTGTTACATTGTGGGCGGGTACGGCGCGGTTTTTGGCAGCCGAGCCCCTGGCACGAGGAACCTCAAAATAGCCGAATAACGGCCTCTGCCATGGAAGGGAGGACGCATTCCAAGTCCATCGCAAGGAAGAAATAAGTCAGCTATGGCAACCGAGCGCGGCGTGTCGCGCAATCGACAACAGGGATCTCCCTAGTCCCGGAAAATAAAATTCATGCGCAAGCCGCAAACCTCAATCGTGTCCCCATCGTTCAAACGCACTGGTCCTGTGATGGGCGCTCCGTTGACCGCGGGCACTTTGTCGCCCGGCCCGACGTAATAGCCGTCATCCCGTTGATTCACCTGCGCCGCAAGTTGCGGCTTGAACCAGCCCTTCAACTTGACCGTGGCCATCTTAGACTTGCCAATCACCGTGAGCTTGTTCGTCAGCACATATTCCTTCTGATCGGTGTTCCCGCTCAGCACCACAAGCGTCGGGACCTTCACGCGGCTTGCGGCGAACTGCGTACGCTCTCCCATCGCTGCGGCCTGTTGCAGCATGTCGCGCCGCGCTTTGGTGTCCAGCATCATGGTTTCGTTGATACGCGGTGCGGCGGCGCCCTTCTTGCTCGTATCGCCGAAGGCGGTGGTGTCCCCGGAGGCATCCACCTTAATGTGGTGCTTTCCCACCCAGATGGAATCACCATCGTGCAATGTCGCGCGCTCTACGCGCAGGTCGTTCACGAAGGTGCCATTCAGGCTGTCGAGATCTTCCACCACCAGGCGTCCTGCCTCGACGTAAACGCGCGCGTGATAGTTCGATACCGCCAGATTATCAACCGGCAAATCGTTGTCGGGTGAGCGCCCGATGCCCACCGGGCGGCTGCCAATGGGCACTTCCTTTACCAGCTTGTCTTCGAACATCAGCGTGAGCTTCGCCATTTACTTTCCTCCTGCCGAGCCATTCGTGTGCGCCTTCTTCCGGGTCCCGCGGCGCAGCCAGGAGAACCATCCCTTGGCCTCGCCGCCAATATGCACGACCACCGCGGTCACGTTGTCCGCGCCGCCTTGCTCGTTTGCCACTTCCACAAGACGTTCGGCCGCCTTGCTGGGATCGGGCTCCGCTTGCAGCGTGCCCGCGATTTCCGGCTCAGTGACCATGCGGGTCAACCCGTCCGAGCACAGCAACAAAACGTCATTCCCAAACAACGTGTGCTCCTCGCAATCCACTTCAATCTCCGGATGCGCGCCCAGCGCTCGCAACAGCACGCTCTGCATTTCGCTGCGCTCGGCCTCCGCCGGCGTCAGGATGCCCCGACGCACCTGCTCCGCCACCAGGGAGTGGTCGCTGGTCAGTTGCTGTAAAGCGCCGCTCCGCAAAAGGTACGCCCGGCTGTCACCCACATGCGCGATGCTCAACCTGTCCCCGTCGATCCACGCCGCCGTTACCGTTGCGCCCATCCCTCGCTGCGTCGGATGTGCTTGCGCCGAATCGTAAATTTCCTTGTTTGCCAGGTGTACCGCGCTCGACAGCCGCTTTGTCTTCTCGCTCCAACCCGCAGGCATGTCGCCGAAAATCGTCATCGCTGGATCGTGTTCCGTCTGCTGGCAATGTTTCACGACCGCGTCCACCGCCAACGCACTGGCGATCTCTCCATGCGCCTCGCCACCCATACCATCCGAAAGGACAAACAGGTTCAGTGGCTCCACAATCCGGAAGCAATCCTCATTGTTCGTGCGGACGCGTCCCACGTTCGTCACGCCGCCGCTTACAATTTCCACTGAGGCTCCTCTGGCTTTGTCCTCGCCATTGTAGTGGCGCAGCAATGCTCAGGCCGCTCCCACGCACTGCCCACACCAATGCCCTGGCAACCCTGCATCCACGCTAGCAGACCCCGCAACCCTGCGGAAGCCGCTGAACCCTACTAATTACTCACCGTTTGGCAACACCAGGCCGCCACGTCAAAGGGTCGTGATGTTGCCTGTCCTTGGCGTTGTAGCGGCCGCTTTCCGAAGCGGGCGCCTTTCCCATACCCAACAAGACAGCACCGGCCAACAGCCCACATCTTCGCGAAACACCCTGCTTTTTCGCTACAATCCCAACATGTCCCGGCAACACATCCCCAGTGCGCTCGCATTCCTTTGCGGCGTCGCGCTAATCCTAAGCCTCTCGGCCTCCTCTCAACAACCACCTTCGCCCTCCGGCGCCCGCATCCTGCTCCTCCCGCGCAAAATCGTCTCAGGCGAGCATTCCACTCTCGCGGTACTCGACGTCAACGGCCGCCTCACTCCCGGAGTGCGCGTAGACTTCTCTAACGGCGATCGTGTCACGACCGACGCAACCGGCCGCGCCCTCTTTGTAGCTCCGTTGAATCCCGGCGTCATCTCAGCGGTTCTCTCCGGGCGTCGCGGGCGGGTCTACACTACCATCCTCAACCCCACGGAAGCCTCCTCGCCCTCCATTGAAATTTCCGCGGCCCCGCGCGTTGCGTCTCTCAGCGATCGCTTCGAACTCTCCGGCCGCTCCTTCTGTGGCGATGCCGACGCAAACAAGGTCACCATCGCGGGGCTGCCCGCCCTCGTTCTCGCCTCCTCACCCACCTCACTCGTAGTTCTTCCCCCATCCGAACTCGATCCCGGCGATGCCTCGGTCGTGGTCACGTGTAACAAGCAGGACACCCAGCGTTTTGTCATCCGTTTCATCGAACTGACGTTGGAGGCCGACTCTTCGCCGATGGCGCCCGGCGATCATCGCACGCTCACGGTTCGCATCCGCGGCACGACCACCAAAGTCGGGCTGGAGGCCCACAATTTGGCTTCCGACATTGCCGAACTGACCGGCGGAAATCCCTCACGCATCTCCAGCAGTGGCGGCGCGGACAACATTGCCCGGTTTTCATTGACAGGAAAACAGCACGGCAGCTTCGTCGTCTCTATCCGCTTACTGGCTACGCAAAGTCCGCCTCGTCCATAGAAGACCTTCACAACTAAGTATGTCCATGCTGGGAGCGCGGAAGAGCATCTTCGCGTGTTGGAGTCTGCTGGACGTGCATGGTGTGCGCGCGGGCCGCGAGAGCTTGTTTGAACTCGACCCGCAGCCGAGAGAAGAGATCAAGAGCTACATCAATCTTGTCTCGGATCAGTGGGATCAGACCCTGGCTAGGCTAAAGTCCTTCGTCGAACGCCCAGTTCGACGCGAGTGAACTGGTGATTGCCCAAGCGGGCAAGCCAACGTTCTTGAACGACGAAAAGTCTAGAAACAACGCTTTTTTCCTCGTCCTCTAGAGCGTCGAAAGGAAACTTGCAGACTCTGACGCGCCGCATCCGCGAGCCAGCCAAGCAGAGCGAGCCAGATCACTTCGAACAGTGACCGTTGTCACAGCGCTTCGCGTCTTGCACTCCGAAAATGACAGCGAACCTATAGTTTCACATTGGGAATTAGTGACAGCTCAACGGACCGCCGGGCTTTTACTAATCAAGGAGGGGCAATGATTCAGGAAGGTCAAGTTACAACCGATAAAACTCAAAACGTAGTCCCAACCGAGGCGATATCCCTCGCAAGAATCATGTTGGCAACGGATTTCTCACCGAACTCCGATCGCGCTCTGGAGTACGCACTCTCTCTTGCGCGGCGTCACGGCTCGCGGATTTATCTGGCACACGTCATCGATGCCGATCCTATGATGGCGCCCGAAGTCATGGCCTCATGGGGAGAAAGACAGCAGTTGGCTGCCAAGAACGCCCTCGACCAAATTGAAGCATCCGGGCGAATGATGGGGGTACCCTTCGAGATCTTAGTCGAACGAGGTCCGGTGTGGCCGATCCTCGAAGCCTTGATCGCAAAACATAAGATTGATTTGGTGGTTGTCGGTACCCGCGGAATAGGAGCTGTCCAGAAACTTTTGATCGGCTCAACCGCAGAACAAATCTTCAGACAGACCCGAGTTCCGGTCCTGACCGTAGGTCCCCGAACCGACGAAGAACCTTTTTACGAGATGGAGTTCAAGGCTATCCTCTTCGCAACCGACTTTGGTCCGGCAGTCGACAGAGAAGCGGCTTACGCATTCTTCCTGGCGCAAGAGCACCGGTCCCGACTCACGGTGCTTCATGTCACGCACGGGAAGAAGCCCGTGGGCGAAAGGGAGAAGGAAGCAATTACAGAAGAAATGCAGGAACTGATACCCGCGGGTGAGTTGCACTGTCTGCCTGTCTTCCGAGTCGTGAATGGTGACCCGGCTGAAGAAATCCTGAAGGTCAGCCAGGAGACGAGAGCAAACCTGATTTTGATCGGCGCGAAGAAGCGAACCGGCCTCGCCGGTCATGCGCCGACCTCAAAGGCTTACAAGGTAGTCTGCGGTGCGCGGTGTCCAGTGCTCACGATCCGCGCATAGCCGACTCGCGTTGCCGAGATCCCCTTCGTCGAAACCTTTGTGTGCCTGTCGTTCGTCGCGATCCACCTAATGGATGGCTTCGAACGCGGCGAAGGGGAGCACCATTTGCCAGCATTCGATCGTTCTCACTTTTCCGAATCCGTGTGCCAACCGGGATTAGTCCATTTTCCGTTGCGCAGCACGAAAATCTCGGTAACCCGTCCCGAGGTCAGCGACCTCTTACCGCCGACTTCAGTTTCATACAAATATTGACTATAGGTCACCGCAACGTCGCCAAACCGCTGAATCTCGGTGCGTGGGAATTCCAGCCGCAGCAATTTCCCGCCGGAGGCCTGAAATTGCTCCGCCGATCGCAGAATGTCTGCCTGATCTTTCCATTTCTCCTCGCCGGAACTGATGACAATGGTGTCTGGAGGCACCAATTGTTCCAGAGCTCTCGTATCGTTGACAAACCAGGCGCGCCACACCGATTCGCGAACCTTGAGCAAGTCTGCTCGTTCGTCCCCAGCGGACGCGAAGCGCGATCCCATCATTGCAGTCAACAGAACAGTTACGACGGCCGTCATCCGAAGCACACGGTGCATTTTCATTTCATCCTCCTAAGTTATGGATCACCTTGACTGTTCCACAAATGCGTTCACGAGTTCGTCTCGGCCTTGCGGACTTGATATATCGCGGCCAAAAAGGCCGCCGCGGACGCGGAAAATACCGAATGGTCCAACGGAGACTTGATTCCGAAAGAAATCGCCATCGCGGTGCCAAACAACACCAGCAGCACAGAACTTCCGAGGGCCACCCAACGCAGCCAGACGCCCAGAACCAAAGCAAGACCCAATGAGAATTCCGCAGCCGTTGCCGCCCAAGCCAGGAAGGAAATAGTGGATGCCGGCATGAAAGAATTCACCTTCGCCGTGTACCGCACGAAGCCATCGAAATTTCCGTAGCCCACATTCCTTCCGGAGTACAGGCCAAAACGGTCGGCGATTCCGGAAAGGAAAGATGCTCCCAGTGCCAAACGCGCATAGAGGATTCCCACCCGCTGCCAATCGATATTGCGCAGGGTCGTTGCTGCGGACTTCACTGTGCTGTTCACCTTCATTGTTTCCGTCCGTGTCGTCAATGTTTCGCCCATGACTACTTCCCTTCCGCCGCTTCAGGCCCTGGCGCATCGACACTGAGCGGTCCCTCGCGATCGCAAACGAAATAAGCGATAAATTTTGCGCGCTCTCGTTGGCCGGCGTTGGCTGAGACCTGATGCAAGCCGTTAGGCGCTTCATAGAAGCTTTCGCCGGCCTTGTAGATGCGCTCTGGCTCGCCCTTCACTTGCGTGCGGAGAGCGCCCTCGAACATGTATCCCATCACCGCGCAGGGATGACTATGAGGTGTGGAGGATTGGCCCGGCCCGTAGGTCACCTCAACAATCGTCGCCTTGAGATGCCGGCCATCTAATTCAGGCAAACCGTGCGAGAAGGCGATCCGGGCCCGCTCGATTTTGTCCGCCGAAGCACTGGCGCCGGTCTGCGGGGATGTAGTGCCGCTCGCCACCAGCGCGAAATACATAATTCCGGTTCCGAAGCTGGCCCATTTCCCATGAGAAGTCATGGTTAGCTCCTCCACCCAACTAGGCTAATAAAGAGTGGATCAATCAAAAAGGTCCATTTACAATATTTGTGCTGTACCACTCTTATGCCCAAACGAACGGCAACCCTCGACTTCACGCTCTCCCCTCGCGATTCGCGAATCCCCGCCTATCGCTGGCTATATACCGCCGTGCGCGCCGGAATTCTGGAGGGCCGTCTGCGTCCCGGCGCCCGCCTTCCCGCCACGCGCGATTTCGCCAATCAATATGGGCTTTCCCGCGGAACGATCGTCAATGCTTTCGATCAGCTCAAGTCCGAGGGCTACGTGGAAGGCAGCATGGGATCCGGCACCTACGTTTGCGGAGTCTTGCCGGACACCCTGCTCCAGGTAGCCCACGATTCACGCGCGCAGCCTCCCGAACGCAAACGAAAGCGACGCCTTTCGGACTTCGCCAACAGGTTGAAACGATTCCCGAATTTTGAACTCCGCCCAAGCTGCGCCTTCCGCGCTAACCTTCCGGCACTGGATTTGTTCCCCACGACGCTGTGGGCGCAAACCACGGCCCGGCGTTTGCGTCGCGCGTCGGTCACCCTTTTGCTGGGCTGCGACGCGATGGGCTATCTGCCGCTACGAGAAGCGGTCGCGGACTACCTCAACACCTCGCGCGGAGTGAAGTGCGTGCCCGAGCAAATAGCCATCGTGTCCGGAGTGCAGGAAGCGCTCGATCTCGTGGCGCGGATTTTCCTGAATCCACGCGACCGCGTGTGCATCGAGAATCCCGGATACATCGGCGCGGCCATGGTGTTCGAAGCGATGGGCGCGAAGATTTCTGCGGTCCCTGTGGACGATGAGGGAATCAAATTGCACCCGCAAAGCCTGCGTGGCGCAAGGCTGGTGTACGTAACTCCCGGTCATCAGTTTCCACTGGGAATTACGATGAGCCTCCCACGGCGCCTCGCGTTGCTCGAGTGGGCCCGGAACTCTGGCGCGCTGATCTTTGAAGACGACTACGACAGCGAATACCGTTATTCCGGCCGCCCCGTTCCCGCCATGCAAGGACTCGACCGCGACGCACGAGTGCTGCTCGCAGGCAGCTTCAGCAAAGTATTGTTTCCCTCGCTACGTCTCGGATATCTGGTGATTCCTCTGGACCTGCTAGCCCACTTCGCCGCCACTCTGTCAGTAACCAGCCGGCACGCCCCAGTCCTGCAGCAGGCAGTGTTGTGCGATTTCATTTCGGAAGGTCACTTCGGGCGTCACCTCCGTCGCATGCGACAGATCTACGCGGACCGGCTGTCCGTTCTTCTGGAAAGCGCGCGCCAAGAGCTAGCAGGCTTGCTGGAAATTTCCGGCGTTGAAGCTGGATTGCAGACCGTCGGATGGCTGTGCGGAAAAATCAAAGCCGCATCGGCGACCAAGGCCGCAGCCCTCCGCGGCGTCGAAGTTGTTCCACTGAACGCCTATCATCACGGGAGGATGGCTCGCGAAGGATTGCAACTGGGCTTTGCCGCCGTGGACGCCAGAGAAATCCGCCGCGGAGCACACGAACTAGCAATCGCGCTGGAGAGGGAAGGAAAAGCTATTTAGACTCCATGAATTCTGGCGCGAAATAGTTCACCAGATCACGCATCGATGTTCCGCGGGGCGCACCATGGCGTCACCGGCCTTGCAGCTGAACGCCTTTTGAAATTCAGGCAGGTTGCACAGTGGACCTATCACCCGATATTTGCTCACCGGATGCGGATTGGTTAACACAAACTGGCGTTGCGCGTCCGGACGAATCGCGTCTCCCCGCGCCTGTCCCCACGAGATGAAAAACTGTTGCTCCGGCGTGAAGCCATCCTGGTCAGCCGGCCGCGGCTTGCCTTGCATCGATTTCTCGAACGCGAGATACGCCAGCTTCACACCGCCAAGATCGCCGATGCTCTCGCCGAGCACCAATTTGCCGTTTTCGTGCAAGCCGCCGTCCACGGTGTAGGCCGAAAACTGGTCCACCACGCATTGTCCTCGGCTCTGAAAGTCTTTGTAGTCCGCAGGCGTCCACCAGTTCTTGAGCTCCCCGGTGGCGTCATACTGCGCGCCTTGATCGTCAAACCCGTGGGATATTTCGTGGCCGATCACCGGCCCGATGCCACCGTAGTTGGCGGCATCCGTGGCGTGCACATCGAACATGGGTGGCAGCAGGATTCCCGCTGGGAATACGATCTCATTCAGCTGCGGATTGTAATACGCGTTGGACGTCGGCGTAGTCATGCCCCAGCGGAGGCGGTCCACCGGCTTGCCAATCAGCTCCGCGTCATCGCGAACCGCGAAGCGTCGTGCCTCGACCACGTTGTTCCAATAATTGTTTCGCGTGATTTCGACGCTGCTGTAGTCCTTCCATTTGTCCGGGTAGCCGACCTTCGGGTTGAACGTCGAGAGCTTTTCGAGTGCTTTCTTCTTGGTCTCATCGCTCATCCAGCTGATCGTCAAGATGTCATCGTGGAGCGCCAGCAGGATGTTCTTGACCATTTCTTGCATGCGCGCCTTGGCTTCCGGAGAAAATGTTTTTTCGACGTACTTTTTCCCCAAAGCTTCGCCCAGATCTGAGTCCGTCGCTTCCACGCAACGCTTCCATCGAGGCTTCATTTCTTTGGCGCCTTGCAGGTACTGGTGGTTGAAAGCGAAATCCTCCTGGACGAAAGGTGTGGAAAGAGACGGCGCAGCCGACAGCAGTACCTGCCACGTCAAATACGTTTTCCAGTCGGCAAGCGAACTTTCCTTCAGCTGCTTCTGAAACTCCTGCAGGAATTTGGGTTGATCCACATTGATCGCGACGCTGGTATCGACATTCGCCGCTTCGAAATATTCGCTCCAGTTGAAGTCGGGGGTCAGCTCCTGGACCCCATCCAGCTTCATTTTGTGATCCGTGGCGTGCGGATCGCGTAGCTCAACATTGGTGAGTGATGCGCCGGCCAGCGCAGTCTCCATGCGCATCACGATCTGTGCTGACGCTGCTGCGGCCGCCTTGTCCAATCCCGCAAGCGCGAACATCGCCGCCACATGCTCGACGTACTTCTGCCGTGTTTCTTTGGATTTGTCGTCGTCTTTGAAGTAGTAGTCCCGCTCCGGAAGTCCGAGACCCGCGGCGGCGGCATCGGCGATGACCTGCTGCGGATTATGGGGATCCTGGCTCGAGCCGAATGCGAACGGAGCGAAAATAGCCTCCGCGTTCAGCCGCGCGATGACTCCCTGCAGATCCGCGGTCGAACCCATGGATCGAATCAGCGCAAGCTCCCGGCTGATGGCCTTGACGCCTTGCGAATCAATCTGTTTCTCATCCATGCAAGCGCCGTAATAATCGCCAATCAAGCGCTCCGTGGATTTTGGCGCGGCGGTGGCAGAGTGCGCGGCAGCTTCGTCGAGAATGTCATGCAGCACTTCCTTGGTAGATTCGCCGGCCGCCCAGCGCTTGCTCCAGATGACCATCGAAGGCGGTATGGGGTTATTCGCACGCCAGCTTCCGTTGGCAAATTCATAGAAGTCTTGGCACGGATTGGCTTTGCGATCGATGTCGTTGATATCGATGCCGTGCAAACGCTTTTCTTGTGCGCAAAGCGGCAAAGCACACAAAAGCGCAGACAGAACTACAGTTCGAAATCGCATGGAAATCCTCGTATAAACTCGGTAGCTGCCGCCGATGAGGTTACCTACGAAACTAAGAGATATCAATGCGTGCGCAGTGGAGTGGACCCTGGCTACCAATCAACTCAACCGCGAATCGCTGCTGCCACCCGATTGCCACCAATAAGCCCGATTGTCTTTCGTCCTTTCACGCTGCTCCCTTCGGAACTTTCTTGCCCAGCAAATCCAGCGCACGATCCAGCGTCTGCCGCTTCTTCCAGAAGTCCTTCCACAGATCTCCGACATCTTCGATCCGCTCGTCAAAATTCGTCAGCGTGAAGGTATCCGGCGTAGTGTTCTTCGTCAGTTCTTCAGGCGCCAGCGGCGTCGAGACCGGTGCCTTCGGTTCCGCTCGCACCGAATACGCGCATGCCAACGGTTTCCCATTCGCATTCTGCAGGGCGTCGATCAGGATGTGGCCCTTGGGACGCTTGCTTACCGTTCTCTCGAACGTCGTGAGTTTTGGATTTTCCGCCGCGACCAACCGGCCCACCACTTCAGCGAACGTCCGCGTCTGCTGGTAGCTGTACCGCGCTTCCAAAGGAATGAAGATATGAAATCCAGATGCGCCCGACGTCTTCAGGAAACACTGCATGCGGATCGACTTCAGCATCTTGTAAATCTCGTATGCGATATACAACACATCCGAAAACGGCGTTCCCGGTGTCGGGTCCAGATCGAAGAAAACGTAGTCCGGTCGGTCCTGACTTTCCGCCCGGCTCGACCACGGATTGTGATCGATGCAACCCAGATTGGTGAGATAAAGCAATGCCGCGCGATTGTTGGCAAGGATGTACTGCATCTCGCCGCCGCGCTCCTCGGACTCCACCGTCGCCGTGCCGATCCATTCCGGCAGAAACGAGGGCGCCTCTTTCTGGAAGAACGCCTTTCCGCCCACCCCGTCCGGATACCTCCGCAACACCATTGGCCGGTCTTTCAAAAACGGCAGAATGTAGTTCGCCATCCGGTAGTAATAGGCCAGCAGATCGCGTTTCTTCAGCCCGACCTCGGGAAAATAAATCTTGTTCAGGTGCGTCAGATGCACCCGCTGCCCATCCGACTCCACGTCGAGCGTTTCCGATCGCCCGGTCCTCAATTCTCTCTCTGTATCGCTTGCCGTCTTCAAGGCGGCAGATCCTGTCGAATGTGATTGCTTCGCCTGCGACTTCGCGGTCAGTTGCGGCACAACCACTTTCATCGCACGGGTTTCCGCTGGTGTCTCCTCTAAGGTGTCTGTTTTCCGCTCGGCTGTCTTCCCTGTCTTGGTCTTTGCCCTCTCGCCCTTCACCGACTTTGCTTTCGCCGCGCTAGCCGCTTCTTCGGCCGGTTCAGGTCTTGCGTCCTCGAACGTGCAGTCTTTCGCCTTACGGTCGTTCCGCAAAGAGAGGAATACGGGCGCTCGCAAGTGGTCATCGGTGGTCCAATTGGCATACTTGACTCGTGCCACCAATTCCGGCTTAACCCAATCCACCTTTTCCCGCAGCGCCGGAGCCATTCCAAAAGGGCCGTGGGGTGTGCCCAATTCCTGAAGCTTGTCGAAAATCTGCTTTTGCGTTCCTTCATCAAATCCCGTTCCCGCGCTGCCAATGAATTTCAGTTCACTCCCGGCATACAACCCGAGCACCAGCGCGCCAAAATATTTCCGGCTACCGCGTCCTTCCGTATAGCCCGCTACCACCGCGTCCAACTCGTTAACAATTTTCAACTTCAGCCATGCGGAAGTGCGCGTGCCGGAATAAGCGCTGTCTTTAATTTTCGCGATAAGTCCTTCGAGGCCTTTCGCTCGCGCCGCTTCGAATAATTCCTCGCCCTTTTCCGCAATATGTTCCGAATAATGCACTCTTTCGTTGCCGATCAGAACCTTTCGCAGCAACTCCTTCCGCTCCACCAGTGGTGCCTTTCGCAAGTCGTAACCGTCCGCATACATCAAGTCGAATGCATAATAATCCAGCGGCACGGACTGCATCAGCTTTTGAGAGGGATTCTGCACGCCCAGCCGGTTCTGCAACTTTTGAAAGTTACTTCGCCCATCTGCATCGAGCGTAACGATCTCTCCATCGACGATCGCATTCTTCACTCGAAACTTCTCCGCCAGCTCCTTGAATTCCGGATATTCCCGCGTTACGTCCCGCCCGGAACGCGCCCATAAAGTCGTCTTGCCATCTTTCATCTCCGCGATCGCGCGAACTCCATCCCACTTGATTTCGAAAATCCAATTCGGATCGGAGAACGGTTTCTCCCTTAATTCCGCCAGCGTGGCGCGAACGCCTCGCGGCATTTTCGGCATGGGCGCTTCCACCGCGCCATCCAGTTCGGAAGCGGCAACGACGCGACGCTCGCGCGAAGCCGGCCGTCCCTCCGCGATATCCTTCAGCGTTCGGCCGCTCACCACCGATTCTGCGTGCTGCTCCGCATCCCACTTGTCGTCCGCAAAAGAATCGCGGTGCTTGATCAGTAGCCATTCATTCTTGGTGCCCGGCTTCCGCAACCGCACGATCACAAAACTTCCACGCAGCTTCTCGCCGTGAAGCTGAAACTTCAGTTCGCCACGCGCCAATTGATCGCGCGTGCTCATCTCTCCTTCCGGCGCGTAGGTGCCCTCGTCCCAGATGATGACCTGGCCGCCGCCGTATTCACCCTTTGGGATCGATCCTTCGAATTTGCGATATTCGAATGGATGGTCCTCCACCTGAACCGCCAGCCGCTTGTCGCCGGAATTCATCGAGGGCCCCTTGGGCACCGCCCACGACTTCAACACGCCATCGACTTCCAGCCGTAGGTCGTAGTGCAGTCGGGTCGCCGCATGTTTTTGCACAACGAACACCCGATCGCCGCTTCCAGCGCGAGCGCCGCCGGCAGGTTCTGAAGTTTTCTTGAAATCACGCTTCTTGCGATATTCGTTAAGCACGCGAGTAAGCCGGCTCCAAGCGGCGTCGATTGGATGCAAAAAGTAGTGGCGGGCCTTTAGACCCGTCGTCGGTGCCATCGAGGTTCCAGGCCGCCACATGATAACGCCGCTCGGCCATTTTTAAGGTTCTGATGCCTAAAGATCCTTGGCGTCCGAGTTCGAACGCGGCGACAGCCCGGTGTGTATGTGCCGAATAGACGAAGCCGCCGGCTGGGACCACGCCGGCGGCTTCCTTTTTCGTTACCTTTTCCTTAGCGTCAGAGCGCTTGGCTCCTTAGCCTCGGGCTGTTTAGCGATTCGGCCGGTGCTCGGCGTTGTGTTCCTGCGCCGGGTGATCCGTCTTCGCGTTGTGTTTGTCGTCGTAGATCTGCTTGCTCACGGCGTTCTGCTGATGGTTCACTTGCGCGCGCTCCTGCTGTGTCAAGTGGCCGCCGTTGGCCGCGCGGTCGTTGTGCACCTCGTTGTTGATGTGCGCTTCCTTATTTTCCAAGTGGCTGGTTTCGCGTGGGGTCAGTTCCCCGGACTTCACGCCATTGGCGATACGCGCCTGCTGGTTGCCTTCGCGGGCGTTGACGCGGCTCATCGCCGGGGTCGCCGGACGGCCGTGATTTTCCGAAGCGAAGTTGGCGTGGTTGGTACTGGCCAGGTGCTCGTGCGAAACCTGTAGGGACGTCCTCTCGACGTGTTCTTCGCGGCTGGCGCGCAGTTCTTCTCCGTTCGCTACCCGGTTGATACCGCCGGGGCCACCGTTAAAGCTTGTGCGGACGTTGTTGTTCACGATCACCGTCTTGTTGACGTAAACGTTGCGCACGACCGTAGTGTTCACGTTGACGACCGCGGTGTTATACGCGAAACGCCCGCCGCGCCATTCGCCGCCGACGAAGCCGACGCCGCCGTAACCGAATCCATAGTTCACGCCGCCGTAGAAGCCGACGTGCGGTCCCCAATATCCGGCGTGCCATGCATAGACGCCTCCGCCCCAACCCCAGTAGCCCGGAGTCCAGAGCAAGCCGACGCGCGGGGGCGCGATCCACACGCCCGGCACCCAGTAGTAGCCAGCATCACCGTAAGCCCAATAGCCTGGAGTCCACAGGTAGCCCTCAACCGGGCAAGCTGGCTGGACATACACCGGTATCGCCGGCGGAGCGATGCGGATCGAAACGCCAACCGCGATTTGGGCCTTGGACGGCGCCGGCACCAACGACACAAAGCCGACGAATAAGGCCAGGAATAAGGTTCGAACTGAAATAAATTTGCGCACCACAGGATCCTCCCCAAGGGGTCCGTTGCGTCCCGTCTTGCTTGGTTTCTCGGGGCGTCAATGACCGACATTTTGAAGCCGCCGGGGTGTGTTGCTGATTCTCCGGCCTTAGGTATACGAACCCTAGTTTGCGCTTCGGGTTTCGGTCTGTGGTTCGATTTACGTCGAGCGGTGCCGTATCCATTATTAGTCAACAAGCTCATTCTAATAGGCTTAGGTGCGATCTAAGAATTGTGGCGGGATGTAGTCCTGGTACTAGCTCGTTTTCGCTCCGATCGTCTCTTTCTTGCGTCCCTGCGGGTGACCGCTACTTCCCGAGAGGTAGGACATACATCCGGTAATTCTCGCCGGTACCGAACCAATTCTTGAAGGTCTTGCCCATGCGCGCTCCGAATTTCTTGTTCAGGGCCTGGCTGGCGCCGGGGCGAGCGTGTCCATAGATGCGTTTGAAGTCGCGCGAGACTCTCCCGATGAACGTCGCCTTCAAAATGGCGCCATAGCCCTTGCCCTGATACTTGCGCAGAATCGTATTCGAGTAACAGTAGATTGCGTCGGGATCGCGCGGGAAGCCAATCATGTCGTCCTTAGCGCTCCAGGGTACGCCATAGGTTTCGCCGACCAACTTCCCGTCTTCCAGCATCCAGATGGTGAACGCGGATTTCAGCAGTTCGCGCTTTTCGGGCAGGGAAAGCCTCAGGTTCGGGTGATACTCCCGCTCGAACGCCATGGTGCGCTCGATGGGGTAGTGGAATCGGAAGGTGATAGGCACGAGTAAAGATCCTTTGCGCAGCGTGCGCCGAATTATCCAGGGTTCGCAAGGACGCGGCAAGTGCGGCGTGCGGGGTCCGGCTAAGGGGATGCTCCTGGCGGGAGGGGGCCGGTTCAGTATTTTCCAGAGCGGAGCCATTCCTGGATTTCATCGGCGACGGAAAAGACGGCGGTGGGATCCTTGGTGTAGCGGCCATCGAGTTGATAGGCCTGCTCTTCCACCGGAGCGACCATCCACAATCCTGATTCATTGAGGACGTGAAAATAACTCTCCAGCACGCGCTCGACTCCCAACGCGGAAAACTGGGCGACGTGGACCAGATTGTGGAACAACGTGCGCAGCGTGGGTTCGCGATTGAAGACGGCGACGTCGATGAAGGGCATGGCGGTCATGTGCGCGGCGTCGGGGACGACGCGCGATCCTCCTGCACGGACGCGCTCGTAGAAGGGCGGGTAAGGAATCGTCTCTCCAGTCTGGGAGATATCGAGAATTCTCAAGCTGGTAAGGATGGCGGAGGGAAAGAAGGGCTGGAGCGCGGCTGTTTGATCGGGGGTGAGAACAATCGCCGAAGGGCGATATTTTTCACGCTGTTGCTGCATCCAGGCTACGGCTTCGGCAATCAAGGCGGTCAGTTCGTACTGGGTAAACTTTGGAGGTTCCATCAGAACCATCCTCTTTCAGGCAGGAGATTGCCTTGGACTAGCCTTTGGAGTTGTTCATCTATGGACGTCTTGGTGGAGTGTATAGCGGAAAGGACCGTGGGTGCAAAGTGGCGCGCCCTCTCGGTGATCTGGGTAGGGCAACGATCACGCCGGGGTCCCTTCACTGCGCGGGCGGACGCTCTGAAGACCGAGCGCGGGAGAAGGCCGGCCCGCTACTCTTCGGGGCTCAGGGTAACGGTCGGGATGACAAGTCCGGATTGGTAGCCACAGGTTCGGAGCTACTACTGCAACTTCGCGTACTCCGCCTTGGCTTGCTTCAGGATGGGCACATCGCTATCCGCATCTTTCCACAACCCAAAGAAATCCTGGTACGCGGCACGCGCTTTCGTTGTGTCGCCTTGTTGGACGTAGGCGCGCCCAAGTTCCAAGTGCGTAAGCGGATACAGTACGTTGAACGCGAGTGCTCCGCGATGATCTAAAACCTTCTGAAACTCGGCGGCAGCTTTCGCGCCGTCCTGCATTCGCAGGAACGCCTGACCCCGGATATAGATGGGCCAGTATGGTGCCAGACTACCTGGTGGTGCGCCCAGTTCATACTTCCCAGCTGGTTCGAGAGCGGCGATGCTCTCCGCCGCATGATCTTTTTTCAGGTCGGCGAGCGCGCGAACCGTGGGAAGGCCGAAGGCAATGACCAGCGTGTCCTGGGGGAAGTCGCGGCCTAAATCTTCTGCCATTTTTTGAGCCTTCTGCGTATCGCCGATTTGTGCCAGGGCCAACGCCGTCCGTACACGGATGTCCCTGTCCTCCGGCTGGGGGAGAATTTCCGAGATTTCTTTGCGGGCGATATCCGAGTAACCCAGTGCCGCGTCGGCCAACGCCTTGCTGGCCCGAATCTCGGACGCTGCCCCTTTCAGGCCCAGCCGTTCGGCCTCCGAGATGGCTCGCTGCCAGCTCTCGTGCGCGAGTCTGTCCTTTCCGTGGAATACCTCGGTCTCGCCTTTCAAGAACAGAATGTTCGGCGCGTCGCTTGGTCTGCGCGGCCCAGCGAACTCCTTTTGCATACCAACCTGATCTCCCCGAATAAAGGCGACTTTGAACATCGCTGCGTGCGTGCCAAAGCTATCCGCCTTCTGAGCCAACGCTTGCTCGGCGAGGTTCTTGGCCTCGTCATAGCGATTCACATTCACGTAAGCGTTCGCCAGGTTTTGATAGGCATAATCGTCCTTAGGGTCCAGTCGCAACGCCTCGCTGGACACCTGGATGGTCTTCTCAAAAAGACCGACGGCGTTATAGTTCAATCCCAGATTGTCGAGCGGGAGCGTGTCGCGAGGGTATGTCGCGTTCCACCGCTCGTACACCTCGCTTTCCTTATCAATTTCCCCAGTTGCTTCCCCGTAGTAATGCGCCAGAATGTACAGCTTCTCGCGCTCACTGGCTCGTTCGCGAAGGTCGTAGGCTTTCTTCAGGAGATTGGTAGCCGGTTTCGATTCGCTTAGGTTGGAATAGCACACGCCGAGCGTGGCATACGCAGTCGCGAAATTCGGATCAAGTTCAATAGCGCGCTTCAAATGAGGAATCGCGTCTTCGTCGTTCGTAGTTGAGTGCGCTGCTTCCCCCAGACTGTATTCCTTGAGAGCTTCAAGCGACGAGGTGGTGGCTTGCTCCAGCGGGGTGGCAAATTGCTGCACCGAAGCGAGCGATTCGCCCAGCTTTTGCCGCAGGCTCGATGCAGCTTTGTCGAGCGACTTGAGGACCTGCTCCTTGCTCTCCGCTTCGATTTGCTCGCGCCCCAGCGAGTCACCCGTCTGGGCGTTTACCGCCACTATGTTGATTACGAAATGGCTGCCCAAGCTGGCAATCGAGCCCGTCAACATCGCCTTCACACCTTCGCGCAAACAAATTTCCTTGGCTACGTCGCTGGTAATGCGCTCGTCCGCAGGCCGCCCCATATAACGCAGGCCTTCCTGAATCTTCGATTCGGGTACGAGATTCAGATAGGGCGACTGCTCAGTTGCACGGCCAATGCCTGCTTGAGCGTGCCGTCAAACACTGGATCGCCTGTGGTGTTCACGAAATCGCTCAGGAGGATCGAATCCTTATCCGTCAGCGCATGCACCTTGGTACCGCGCCAATACAGCAGCCCGACTCCAATGGCAACCACCAGCGCTGCTGCTCCCGCCGCGTATCGCCAGCCCTGCGTTAATCCACGTTTCGTTTTTTGGACAACCTCCAAGGGACCTGCTGTGGCTTGTCCCGTGGCCGATGGTGGCGCCGCCGGCACGCCCGCAGCCGAGGTAGCCAATGGTGACGCTGGCTCCTCCACCGCCCTCAGTTGTGCTGTGCGGCCGGAATCGGTGTCGCGCTTTAGACGCTGCAAGTCCGTGCGCATGTCCGAAGCGTGTTGATAGCGAAGGTTTCGATCCTTCTCCAGCGCCTTGTTTACGATCTCCTCCAGCTTCTGCGGCAGGTCTGGATTCAAGCGCACCGGCGCGACCGGCACTTTGTGCAGAATCGAGTCAAACATCGCCGCCGAGGTCTCTCCGCGGAAAGGCAGGCTGCCGGTGGCCATCTCGTACAAGACCGTACCAAAGGAAAACAGATCCGTGCGCGCGTCCAGTTCTTTCCCCAGCGCCTGCTCCGGCGACATATACGCTACCGTGCCCAGCGCCGTCCCCGGACTGGTGAGGTGTTCGTGAGTGACTTCGATCGTTGCTTGCGACGCCCCGGGCGGCAATCCTTGTTGCTCCGTGGTGACCTTGGCTAGCCCGAAATCCAGGACTTTCGCGTGCCCTCGCCGCGTCACAAAGATATTTGCGGGTTTGATGTCCCGATGGATGATGCCTTCCGCGTGTGCAGCGTCCAGGGCATCGGCAATTTCAATGCACGCCGAAACCACCGTCTCCACATCCATCGGCCTGCCCAGGATGGCGTGCTTCAGCGTCATGCCATCGAGGAACTCCATGACGATAAACGCGCGTCCATCCTGCTCGCCAATATCGTGAATCGTGCAAATGTTGGGGTGGTTCAGCGCCGACGCGGCCTTTGCTTCGCGCCGAAAACGACTCAAGGCCTGCGGATCTTTGGCGACTTCGTCGGGCAAGAATTTCAGCGCCACAAAGCGGTCCAATCGCGTGTCTTGGGCCTTATAGACCACCCATACCACCACCGCCGAGTTTTTCGATGATGCGATAGTGGGAGATGGTCTGCCCGAGAAGTGATTGGGAGTCCGCCATTGGGCGCTCATGTTAGGTTGCAGCGTGGGGCAAGTCAACGAAGCTGGATTTATATCAGGCCGAGTCCTGTCTCAGTATGCACACCCTGGGGCGTGTTGAAGCTGCAGAGAGCCGAAAACCTTCTCCAGTACAGCTGCTAAATCCGAATCGTGGTCCTTGATTTTCTGCCGTGTATTGAATCCGCCGTTCACATCGGTGCGAAGAGTGACCCCAAGCCACGCTTGTACGCCCTCTGCCCAATATTCCCCGCTATCACGAATCATGTAGATTCCCTTGGGATAGAGTTCTTTATTTACCGCATTCTGGTAAGCGGCTTCGACCGCGTGTAATTGATCGGCGTCCATGTGAGCCATCATGCTGTGGGAAAACTCGTGGACGAAAATATCCTCTTGCCAATAACGTTGATTGCGCAGGCATAGGAGATTTTCCTCGCCAATGGAGCACATTTCACGCCCGCCCAATCCTCTTGTCCCGGTATCAAAATCACGGCCATCGCGCGTCTTCCTGCCTCTGAGGTAAGAATAATCGGGTAGGTCGCTTTGAACCTGATCTTTTCCAATGATTTCCACTTTGAATCCGATGGCCACCATTTTTTCGCGGATTTCCGGGGATGCAGATGTCATCTGCTGAACGACGAATTGCGCACGTTTGAACGCTTCGTCCGAAACCGACTCCGCTGACTTATATTCGATTCCGTCCTCCCGAACAATTTTCAGATTCGCCGGATCAGCGTAACTGCTGAGCACCAAGAGAGGAAGACATACAAGGTGGAAAATGGGTTTGGCGGCCACGTTCTCTCCGAGACTAAGCTCTTCGTTACTCAAATATAGCATTCGGCGGCCCGAACATCTGACTGCGTACGCCGACCTAAGACGCAAGTAACAAGCCCTGGCGCTTCTTGCCAGGTCCTGTTTAACGCTCTATCGGAGAAATGGGTCCGGTACCCAAGTTGCCGGTAATGCGAATTGCCAGGTGGGATGAGAGGGCCGGTCTCCACGGGATGCGATACGCTCCCAATTAGTCGACGTGCTCCAAGCACAAGAGAAAGGAGACCGACTGTGAAGAAGATAAGCACTGTTGCGAAGCGTGGCAGCCAGATTGTCAAGGAGCCCAAACTGACCATCGGGCGGGAAGCTGCGTTCTGCTATGTTGGTCTCACCACGTCAGGCGAGGCATGTCCGCCTGATATCTTTGGATAGGAGTAGAGAGCACAACGAATGTTCAAACCACTGGACTACCCAATTCTCGTTCTCGCGATCTCTCTGCTTGTTTTTTGGATCGCGGCGTGGGTCGGCAGCGCCTTCCGCGCGAGACAGTCGGAACAAGAAGAGACCGATCACGATGATTTCGCGTTCGTCCTCGGCGGTACTCTGACGCTGTTGGGCCTCATCATCGGCTTCACTTTTTCGATGGCGGTCAGCAGGTATGATCAGCGGAAGAACTACGAGGAGCAGGAAGCCAACGCCATCGGAACCGAATACGTCCGAGCGGACTTGTTGCCAGAGGCCGACGCGTCGAGAGTGCGCGCCTTGCTCAGCAGCTATCTCGATCAGCGCATACTCGGTTACAAAGCGCGCCTCGATCAACAAATTCGCCAGATCAACGCCGAAACCGCTCGGCTGCAGACGCAGCTTTGGGCCGCCGTCACCAAGCCCGCTGCCGCTCAACCAACACCTGTCATCGCTCTGGTCGTTAGCGGCATGAACGATGTCTTGAACTCTCAGGGATACACGCAGGCCGCCTGGTGGAACCGCATTCCCTTCGAGGCATGGTTACTTCTGATCGCGATCTCCATTTTCTGTAACGTACTGATAGGTTACGGCGCACATGGAAGAAGCGCCTTCCTCTTTCTCATTCTGCCCATCGCTCTCTCCATATCGCTCTTTCTCATAGCCGACATTGATAGTCCGCGCGGGGGAGTCATCCGCGTGCGGCCCCAAAATCTCCAGAGCCTCGCGGGGTCCCTGCATCCGCAATGAAGCCGTGTGAGTAGCAGAGGACTAACCTTCGTTTCCTTCGCAGCAATCTCGATTCTTCCCGACGCGACCCTTTCCTGGCCGCCGATCAACGCTCCTGTCTTTTTTGGGGGACGGCTTCCACCAGCGTGAGCGGACCCACCGCGATGGGTCTCCGGGCGTTGTGGGGATTGTCCGTGCGACGTAGAATGGAGGGCCGAGGAGAGATTGATGGCTACTGCTGAGACGACCGTGCGGGTAGGTGATTTTGCGAATGAACCGTTTGTGGACTTTTCACGGCCGGAGAACCGGGCGGCGATGGAGGCGGCGCTCAGGAAAGTGGCGGCGGAGTTTGGGCGCGAGTATCCGATGTATATCGGTGGGGAGAAGGTTTTTACTACGGCGAAGATGATGTCGACCAATCCTTCGCATCCTTCGCAGGTGATTGGGGTGTTTCAGGCGGCGTCGGCGCAGCATGCCAACCAGGCGGTGGTGGCGGCGAACAAGGCGTTTGAATCCTGGAAGCGGGTGCCTGCGGAGCGGCGGGCGGAATGTTTGTTTCGGGCGGCGAAGATTATTCGCGAGCGGAAATTCGAGATTTCGGCCTGGATTTGTTACGAGGTGGGCAAGTCTTGGGCGGAAGCCGACGGAGATACAGCGGAGACGATTGATTTTCTGGAGTATTACGGGCGGGAGATGTTGCCGTTGGCGGGGCCGCAGGCTACCACGCCGATGAAGGGCGAGAAGAATTTTATGGTGTACATCCCGCTGGGGGTGGGGGCCGCGATTCCGCCCTGGAATTTTCCGGCGGCGATTGCCACGGGGATGACTGCGGCGGCTTTGGTTACGGGGAACACCGTGATCCTGAAGCCATCAGAGGAAGCGTCGGTGGTGGCGGCGAAGATGGTGGAGATTTTGTATGAGGCAGGGATCCCGAAGGATGCTTTGAATTTTTTGACGGGCGCTGGGGAGATAGTCGGAGACGCTTTGGTGAAGCATCCGAAGACGCGGTTTATCACGTTTACCGGGTCGAAGGAAGTGGGTTTGCTCATCAGCGAGGCCGCGGGAAAGAAAATGCCAGGGCAGATCTGGATCAAGCGCACCGTCCTGGAAATGGGCGGGAAGGACGCAACGATTGTAGACGAAGAGGCGGACATCGACGCGGCGGTGGAGGGCGTGGCGCAGGCGGCCTTCGGTTATCAGGGGCAGAAATGCTCGGCTTGTTCGCGGGCGATTGTGTCAGAGAAGGTTTATGACACCTTCGTGCAGAAGATTGTCGAACGCGCGAAGAAAGTGACCGTCGGACCGAGCGAGGAGCCCGGAAATTATATGGGTCCAGTGGTGAGCAAGACGGCGCTGGAGACGGTCTTGGGTTACATCGACGTCGGCAAGAAAGAGGGGCGCGTTTTGGTTGGCGGAGATCGTGCTCCCGGGGATGGTTATTTCGTCCAGGCTACTGTGATTGCGGATGTGGATCCGAAGGCGCGGGTTGCGCAGGAGGAGATTTTTGGGCCGGTTTTGGCGGTCATCAAGGCGCGCGATTTCGACCACGCTTTGGAGATTGCCAATGGGACAGAGTTTGGGTTGACCGGCGGGGTTTATTCGCGGAATGTGGAGAAATTGGAGAAGGCCCGCGAAGCGTTTCATGTGGGGAACCTTTATTTGAATCGGAAATGCACCGGCGCCATGGTGGGCGCGCATCCATTCGGCGGATTTAATATGTCGGGGACGGATTCGAAGACCGGTGGGAAGGACTATTTATTGTTGTTTTTGCAGGGAAAGAGCATCGCGGAAAAAGTCTGAAGCAGTGACGTAAGGAGCGTAGTGAAGTATAGAAAGTAGCCCGCGAAGTCTGGACTCTGATTTCGTTGTTACGTTTGAGCCTGTCCGATTTTTCCTCGTTCGTTCATAACTTCCTTACTTCTTTTACATCTTTCCTTCGCCTTTCGTACTCGCGTATTTCATGCTGCGGTAGACCGGGTAGCTTGCCATCAGCATGAGTAGCGCTAGCGGCGCGTTGTGGCGGTCGGTCGCTATCGACCCGATCAGAAAGAGAATCGAGCCAGCCAGCGCGATGGTCGTCGTGTACGGGTAGCCCCAGGCGCGATAGGGGCGCGCCATTTGAGGCTCTTTCCTGCGCAGGACGAAGAGGGAGGCGTAGGAGAGCGTGTAATTTGCGACGAAGAAGAACGAGAGCATGGCGATGACGCGTTCGAATGGGCCGAGGACGAAGAGGACGCCGACGATGGTGCTGAGCAGCAAGGCGACTGTGGGCGTGCCGCCGGCGTTGACTTTGGCGGCTTGGCGAAAGAAGAGGCCGTCGAGGCTCATGGCGTACAGCGTCCGCGAACAGAAGAGTTGATTTGCATTCATGCACGAGAGCAGCGAAATGACCATGATCGAACGAATGATGGGATCACCCAGGTGCCCGAAGATGCGGTCGGCCGCCGTGCCTAACGAGAAGGTATTGCCAGTGACTTGGTTGAGCGGGAGAACGTAGAGGACTGCGGCATTGATCAGCAGGTAGATCCCCATGATCGAGAAGACGCTGCCGAAGATGGCACGCGGGACATCGCGGCCCGGGTTGCGGACTTCTTCGCCAAAGTAGACCACGCCGTCCCAACCGTCCACGGTATACAGCACGGCTTGCAGCGCTAGCATAAACGCGATGATGAGCGGCCACCCGGATTGCAGTATCGGCATGGTTGCCGCGGCGTGGGCTGCGCTGACAGCTTGGGCCGCCGTTGGGACGGCGTTGCGCGCTTGACCGCCGAAGAGGAAACATGCGGCAACCAGAATGAGGAAAGCGATGGTCTTCATCGCAGCGGTGATGAGTTGTGTCCCCTTGCCCCAGCTGATTCCGCGCCACTGCAAAATGAAAAATCCCACGATGACCACAATCGCGATGGGTTGGACGTGTCCGGCCAGTGCCGGAATCAGCGCGCCGCTGTATTCGCCGATGACGATGGCGACGGCCGCGGCCGTGCCGCAGGTGGAGAGCCAGTCGCTCCAGCCGACGATGAAGCCGGCGTAGTCGCCGATGGCGCGGCGGGAAAAGTTATATTGACCGCCGCTGCGCGGGATGGCCGCGCCGAGTTCGGCCATCGAGGATGCGCCGACGAGAGCGTACAGTCCGCCAATGATCCAGACGCCGAAGAAGAGATAGATGTTCGGCAGCCACTGCGCGATGTCGCCGGGAGCACGTACGATTCCCGCAGCGATCGTGTTGCCCACGGCTGCGGCGATACCGAACCAGACTCCGAGAACTTTCAGGAGGCCGCCGCGTGATCGTGCCGCGTCGGCGCCGCTTGCAGCGGTGGGGCCTATTGGCGCAACGGGACTGCTGGTGGACGCGTCGGATGTGTTAGACAATGGGGTCTCAGGGGAGCTTGCAGCGACGTCGCCATAATAGTGTCGGCGCAGGGAAAATGCAAGCTGGAAGTCTTGCTCAGGATAACGACCGGAAGTGTTGTTCGGGATAACGAATTGACCCCCGATACCGTTAATGAGGTCACTGTTAATACGGAGATTTCGACGCGCCCCGTGGCGCAAACCATCGCGGGCACGGCCGATGTGTCGGTCGTGATTCCGTGCTTGAACGAGGCCAACTCGATTGGCATCTGCGTAGGGAAGGCGCTTGAGGCTTTTCGCGCGGCGGGATTGCGCGGAGAAGTCGTCGTGGCGGACAACGGCTCTACGGATGGGTCTGTCGAGATCGCGGAAAAGCTTGGCGCGCGGGTGGTAGCGGTGGCGCGACGTGGGTACGGGGCAGCGCTGCGGGCGGGAATTGCGGCGGCTCGCGGCGCGTTCATCATCATGGGCGACGCGGACGATAGCTACGATTTCAGCGAGGTGCCGCGATTCGTGGAGAAATGGCGGCAGGGCTACGAGGTGGTGATGGGGAACCGCTTCCGCGGCGAGATCAAGCCCGGAGCCATGCCTTGGCACCACAAATATATCGGGAATCCCGCGCTGTCGTGGGTGCTGAATTTATTTTTTCACGCGGGAATCGGAGATAGCCATTGCGGGATGCGCGGATTTACGCGCGCGGTCTACGACCGGATGGATTTGCGCAGCACCGGAATGGAGTTTGCTTCGGAATTCGTGGTCAAGGCGGCGCAGCTGCAGGCCAAGGTTACGGAAATTCCGATCACACTGTGGCCGGACAAACGCGGACGTCCACCGCATCTGCGAAGTTTTCGCGATGGCTGGCGGCATCTGCGGTTCATGCTGCTGTACGCGCCGAACTGGTTGTTTCTTTTACCGGGCGCGTCTCTGGTGGCGGCGGGATTGTTTCTGGTGTTCTGGCTGCTGCCGGGCCCGCGTGTTTTGACGCCGCGCGTGACGTTGGACGTGCACACCATGATTTTTGGATTGATGTTTACGCTGCTCGGCGTGCAGATTCTGTCGATCGGAGCGTTCGCGAAGGTGTTCAGCTATGCAGAGCGCTTCGATCACCGAAATCATTCGTTGCGGCGCGCGCTGACGCACGTGACGCTGGAATCCGGGCTGCTCCTCGGCGGCGGATTGTTTGTCCTGGGATTTGGGGGTTGCCTCTGGGTGGTGTGGAACTGGGTGGCCAGCGGGTTCGGACCGCTGCACCAGGTGCGCGCCGTGTTGTTCTGGTCGATGTGGTTATTTATCGGGATTCAGGTGATCTTCGCTTCGTTTTTCCTCAGCATGCTGGGCATCAGCCGGGGCACTTACATCGGCGATTACGACCTGAAATAGATGGCTTACACCGGACTTGACCATTTCATCGCGAAGCTTCGATTTCGTGCCGCATATCCCTATATCCGCGCCGGCTCAAGTGTTTGCGATTTGGGTTGCGGATTGGAGGCGGCTTTCTTGAACTATGCTGGCGATAAAATTTCGCACGGCGTCGGCGTCGACGATCAGGTTGAAGACGGCGTGCGCGGGCGGTGGTGGCGCATTCGCGGAAACATTGGAGCGCCGTTGCCTCTGGATTCGGCGCAATTCGATCATGTCGTGATGCTCGCGGTTCTCGAACATCTTCCGGAACCAGACCCGGTGCTGCGAGAGGCGTATCGGATTCTCGCGCCGGGCGGGTCCCTGATCCTCACTTGGCCTTCGGAAATGGTGGATCCACTATTGAAGGTTCTGTATGCGCTGGGCCTGATTAGCGATGAGATGGAAAGCGACGAACACCAGAAACGGATTCCCGTCGACGCCTTGCGTGCGATGCTTCAGCAAATTGGCTTCAAAGAGTTCCATCACGAGCGCTTCGAGGTCGGGTTAAACAATCTAATGGTGGCGTCCCGGTGATTAAAACTTGTAGGGGCGCAGCATTGCTGCGCCCCAAACGCCCAGGCGCTAGATTTGAGCGCACCCATCAAAAATACCGGCACTCACGACACGTCTTGACACAAGATCCCGTTAGGTGAAAAACCATGAACAAGAGAACATTTATCAAGCTTTCTTCGGCGATGATGGCGACTCCGATCGTCTCGCCGCTGCTGGCGGCCATGCCCGATGACAAACTGAAAAATTGGTCAGGCAATCTGGAATATGGCACGGAGCGCCTGTACTCCGCGAACTCGCTGGAAGAGGTTCGTGCATTTGTAGCGAAGCAGGAAAAACTGAAGGTCCTCGGCACGAGGCACTGCTTCAACACCATCGCCAACAGCACCGACCAATTTCTATCGGTGCGGCCGATGGCGAAAATTGCGGCGTTAGACGACCAGGCGCGCACGGTCACCGTCGAGGGCGGCATGAGCTACGGCCAGCTGTGCCCCGATCTCGACAGCAAGGGCTTTGCCCTTCACAACCTCGCATCGCTTCCTCACATTTCGATTGCCGGAGCATGCAGCACCGCAACGCACGGTTCCGGGGACAAGAACGGGAATCTGGCGACGGCGGTTTCCGCGCTGGAGCTGGTCACGGCGTCCGGCGACGTGGTGCGATTGTCGCGGCGCGACGATGCCGAGACCTTTCGCGGCGCGGTTGTCGGACTTGGGGCGCTGGGAGTGATCACCAAAGTGACGCTCGACGTGCAACCGACCTTCCAGGTGCGCCAGTTCGTGTATGAAAATCTGCCGATGAGCCAGTGGTCCGAAAACTTTGAGGCCATTGAATCGGGCGCTTACAGCGTCAGCCTGTTCACCGATTGGAAGCAACAGCGATTCAACGAGGTCTGGCTGAAGAAGCGCGTGGAAGAGGGCAAGGCGATATATGCTCCGGAAGAATTTTACGGGGCCAAA
Source organism: uncultured Acidobacteriota bacterium (assembly GCA_963832615.1). GTDB lineage: Bacteria > Acidobacteriota > Terriglobia > Acidiferrales > UBA7541 > Acidiferrum. The sequence continues at coordinate 11,976 of CAWHVA010000008.1, read as the reverse complement.
CACGCGACCAGGAATCTGCACCCGATCGCGGAACTCTCCGCGGAAAATTGCACCGAGCAGCTGGGTGTGCCGGGTCCGTGGTACGAGCGGTTGCCGCATTTTAAAATGGGCTTTACGCCGAGTGCCGGTAAAGAGCTCCAATCGGAGTATTTCGTGCCGCGGCCAAATGCGGTCGAGGCAGTGATGGCGGTGGAGCAGCTGCACGAAAAGATCAGCCCGCACCTGTTGATTTCGGAAATCCGGACGATTGCCGCCGATGATTTGTGGATGAGTCCTTGCTACAAGCAACCTTGCGTAACGATTCACTTCACCTGGAAACAGGATTGGCCCGCAGTGCAAAAGCTGCTCCCCCTGATCGAAAGAAATTTGGCGCCGTTTGGAGCGCGGCCCCACTGGGGAAAGCTGTTCACCATACCTCCCGCGCAGCTTCATCCGAATTATGAAAAGCTGCCCAAGTTTGTGGCCTTGTGCAAGAAGTTCGATCCGCAGGGAAAATTCCGCAACGAATTCCTGAACGCGAATATTTTCAGTGCGGCTTGACTGCGACGCGCCATGATTGTTGTAGAGGGGCGCAGCACTGCTTCACCCTGAGGTTGGTAGTGGGTCAGTTTCCGATTACGCGACTACACAGGCAAGTGGACTGAGAGGTCGTCGATTTCCCCGACGGGCCTCCTGACTTGGAATAACTTCCCGTTAGCCCATCACCCGCCCTGGACAAAGCTGATTTCACTCCTCGCGCAGCAGGATCGCCGGATCAATCGAGAGAGCGCGTTGCGCCGGAATCCAAGTCGCTACCAACCCGAGCAGGCCCATAGCCAGCACAGCGCCAGTTAACACCAATGGATCGCGCGGCGTCGCCTGCAACACAACGTGAGCCAGAACGCGGCTCGCAAGAATTCCCAGGAGCAGTCCAACACCCGAGCCAAAAGCAAGCAATCGAAACGGTCTGCCCAAGGCCGCTCGCAACACCTCTCTTCGCTGCGCGCCTAGCGCCATGCGAATTCCCAACTCGCGCAGCCGCTTGCTCACGGAATACGCCGCCATCCCGAAAATCCCGGTGATCGAGAGCATCGCGCCCATGAGACCCATAACGCCCAGCGTTATGGCCGCCATGCGCGAAGGAAACAGAGCAAGTTCCAGTCCTTGGTTCCAGGTATCGACGTAAACCGGCAAGCTGGAATCCAAGGTTCGCAAAGCCTTTCTGATAAGCGAGCTCAGTTGACGTGAATCGAATTCCGAGCGCACTACTATCCATGTGCTGCTCGTGCGCGCCTGGAGGATCGGAAGATACATAGCCGGCTGCGGATCTTCGGCGACGTGATCGTATTTCCCATCCTCCACAATGCCTATGACTTGAAGGCGTGTTCCATCAGGCCTTTTGAAGTATCGGCCGACGGCGTTTGTCGGCGAGCCAAAAACCTCGCGAGCGAAAAATTGGTTGACCACCGCTACAAGGGGTGCGTCTTTGTCGTCATGGCGCGTCAGTGTTCTTCCTGACAGCAGAGTGGTGCCCGCAGCGCGGAAATATTCGGGCGATATGCTGAACACGAAGGAGTGCGCAGCGGCGTTCGAGGGCCTGAAGTCCATGACCTCATCGGCAAAAACAAGCGATCCGTTGTAGCCGCCCGCGACCAATGGGGCGCTGTCAATCAGTCCGACCGACTGCACGCCCGGTATTGCTTCGAGGGCATCGATCATCCGCTGCTGCATTTCCGGCACGCTGTCGCCGCGATATCCCGCTAGACTTAGGTCGGTGTCCACCAGAAAAGCGTTCTTTGGCTGAAACCCGAAGTCACTGTGTAGCGACCGGACCAGTCCCCGCACCGCAACAAACGAAGAAGTGATGAGCACTGCGCAAATCGCAATCTGTACGCCAAGCAGCAGGTCGCGTACGGTAATCCGCCGTCCGACCGTGCCCAATGATCCGGACTTGACGATCTGATACGGATCGGTATGAAGGACCTGCCTGACCGGAACCGCGCCGAACAAAATTCCGCTCACCAACGTCAGCAGCAGAGCTACTACATAGACATTCGCATCAGGGTTAACAGTCACGTGCATTTCGGGCCATTTGGAAGCTGGGTGCCACGCGCTGAGCGCATGGAGCAGCATACTGCTGCCCCAAATTCCGGCGGCGCCTCCAAGTAAGGAAAGCATGCCCGCTTCAGTGAAAAGCTGCCGCAAAATGCGAAGCCGGCCGGCGCCCAACGCGAGTCGCAACGCAAGTTCTCGCGACCGATCCGCGGTTCGGGCGGCAAACAAGCCTCCTAGATTGGCGCAGGCAGCCAAGAGAATCAGCCCGGCCAAAAGCATCAGGGCGCCCATGAGAGCACGCATGGGCCGGCCAAGATAATCGCCATAGAGACTCGGGCGCGCCAGCGTAAACGTACGTTGAGCGTCTTCCTTGGGGTAGATTTTTTCCAGATAGGAGCCAATCGAGTTCAGATCGGCAATCGCCTGCTCCCGGCTGACTCCCGCCTTCAAGTGTCCGAGCGTCATGAACACCCACCGGTTCCCGCGCGCGTTCAGATCATTTCCGAGTTGTTCGGCGTTCACGATCGGTATAAACAAATCGGCATCAAAAAACACCAGAGTTCCGTGAAACTCCGGCGCTGCGACGCCCACAATCGTAAAAGGGTGTTTGCTCAACTGGATGACACGCCCGATCACGCTGCGGTCATCCTGAAAATGCGTGTGCCAATACGAATAGCCAAGCACAACATAAGGAGCGCTGTTTGGCCCCTGCTCATCGGAAGTATGTAACACACGGCCGAGGTACGGCTGAACACCTAACGAGTCGAAATAGTTCCCGCTGACTTCCGCGAGCCAGATGCGAGAAGGATTCTCTCCCGTGTCTACCCCCGCCTGATCGATGTTAAACGCGGCCAGGTCCTCGAAACTCCGGTTTCGATCACGTAAATCGAGATAGTCGGGATAAGACTCGTACAAGGACGCCTCGTTTCCGTGCTGGATTCCGTAAAGGGAGTCCACGTTTGCCACGTGCAGCGGGTGCAGGATCAGCGCATTCATCACGCTAAAGACCACGGCATTTGCGCCGATAGCCATGGCCAGGGTCAGCACCGCAACAACTAGGAATCCGGGGCTCTTTGTCAGCTTGCGAGCCGCATAGCGCAGGTCCTGCCAAAGTGTTTGCATGGCTTCACCCCCAAAATTACGGTTGATAAGTGCACTTATTCTTCCCACCTCCTCTTTCTTAACTGCTTGCGCCAGTGATATTTAGCGGCTCGTTTACAGCAATGAGGAGCGCCATTTTGTCCGATTGCGGGAAGAGTCGTCGCGCAACCGGACAGCTATACCCGCCTTCCAGATTCCGATTAGTCGGCAATTCGGAAGTAATCCAGTTGGGCATCGTGCGGATAAGTCCCGGGAAGTCGGCTTCTCGTCGGCAAATCAAACACTGGCGAGATGCGCGTTTGTTCGGTACCAATCCACAACTGACCTTAACTTCCGAATAGCCTGTCATCCGACCACCATAGCGGAATGACCCTACCGAAGCTTGCCAATCAACTTAGACTTCACCTTCTTTTACCGTATTTACTTGCCTTAATAACTTCTCTTAAGTATGGTTAAGCATGCGGACGCTCCGAATCAATGGAACTGGACCCACAATCATGCTGCGCTCGGCTCTTTCGATATTTGTTTTTGTCGTCGGGTCGCTTCATTTTCTCTTGCCTGAAGTAACTTTCTCCCAGGGTGAAACTACCAGCGCGATCGTCGGCCAAGTTAGCGACGCAAGCGGCGCGGCGGTGCCTACTGCCACGGTGACGGTCACGAATAGGGAGACTGGACTGCGGCGAAGTGCGAGTACCGATGCCTCGGGCCGGTTCAACTTTCCTCAGCTCAAGCCCGGCACGTACTCGGTCAAAGTGGAAGCAGAAGGCTTCGAACCACAGCAGAATGACGCTGTACCTGCTGGTTTGGGCCAGAAGCAAACCGTCCATTTCATCGTCAGGGTTGCCCAAGCTAAGGAGAGCATCGAGGTCACGAGCGAAGCCGCGATTCTCAACCCCGAGAACGCGAATACATCGACGACTCTCAATGCACGCGCGCTGGAAAATCTTCCTAATCCAGGTGGTGATCTAACGTATCCCCTTCAGTTCGCCGCAGGCGCGCTCGTCAACACGGCCGGCAGCGGCAATGATTTCGTCGGCGGTACGAATGGATATGGCAATGTCGAGTTCAACGGACTGCCCGCTCTCTCAAACGGTTATATCGTCGATGGATTGGAAACAAACGACCCCCTAACCAATCTGAATAGCGGACTCTCGACGAACCTTGTCCTCGGACTGAATTCGATATCGGAGGTGACTGTCAATACGCTGTCCTATGCCGTCGATCAGGGACGGTATGGAGCATCCCAGGTCAACTACATTACAAAGTCCGGTTCGGACCACTTTCATGGGAATCTGTATGAGTTGTGGAATGGTTCCAAGTTTAACGCTGCCAACTATTTCACGAATGCCACTCCAGGAAACCACAAACCGCGCTCGACACTGAATCACTTTGGAGGCAGTGTGGGCGGACCGATCATTCAGGACAAGCTGTTTTTCTTCTTCGACAGCGAGTGGGTTCGGATTGCACTACCCATCGTCACCGCGGCAACAGTTCCATCCACGGCATTTCAGAATTACGTTTTGCAACGCCTACCCTTGGGCGGGACTGATTCGGTCACAGGTTCGGTCTATCAGCCGTCCCCACAGTCGGTGCCGTTCTATCGGAAGATGTTTTCGCTGTACGGAAATACCAACGGAACGCCGCTGGCGGTGCTTGGGTGCCCGTTTGATGGGGGCGGAGTTGCGCCCGCCATAGCAAATGACGGGAACGGCTGTGCCAATCGCCAGAGTGTCTCGCATTCGAGCGATGATCATGAACAGGTCCAGACAGTTCGCATCGATTACAACATCAATGAAAAGAACACTACCTGGTTTCGCTTTCAGACCGACACCGGCGTGCAAGCTGCCTACACCGATCCGATCAATTCCTTGTTCGACTCGGTCTCTCCTCAACCGCTGTACTCGTTCGCGACGGGATATACCCACGTCTTTTCGCAGAATGTGGTGAACTACTTCAACCCGGCATTTTCGTGGTACGAGAGCCTATTCGGGCCCGCCGATTTTGCGGAGACTCTCTCTGCCTTTCCCATCGTTTTGCAAGGCAGCGGTGCGAATGCTCCGTTCACGAGGGTCGGTGGACTTGACAACACTTGGGTCCAGGGAAGACGCGCATCCCGGTTCTTTATCAACGACAATCTTGCCTGGAGCCGTGGCGCTCACGAACTGCGCTTTGGGACCAATACTCGCATTTTTCGCCTGAACGACTATGACTTCGGACAAGGCTCGGTCTCAACCGTGACTTACAACACCCTGCCGCAATACATTTATGGCGTCGCATCTACGGCAACAACGACTTTCCCCACCTCAGCGAACGAGCCCTTCAACTTCCTCAATCTCGATCTCTACGCGCAGGACACTTGGAAGGTGACCCAGAAGCTGACATGGACTTTCGGAATAAGAGATACCTTGAATTCCAATCCGTTGAATCCGCATCAGCATATCGCTCGTCTGAGCGGCTCGTTTGATTCCATCTCGCATGATGTGAACCAGCCTTTGAGCGCCGCTATTCAAACCGGCCTCGGTAACGTGTTTTCCTCGACGCCCCTGGCGATCCTGCAACCCAGAACAGCCATCGCCTGGCAGCTTGAGCCCAAAACCGTGCTGCGTGCCGGCTTCGGGATTTTCAGCGACATATTGCCTGGCACCATCGCCGATGTGGTTGGTTTCAATCCGCCCTACGTCAAAACATTCCAGGGCGGACTTCTTGGATCCGTTGGTGGGACAGCCATTGCGCCGGGAGTGCCTAACAGTGCGATTGATGCGACTGTGGCCGCCAATCAGTCGTTTAGTTCAGGGTTTACTCAGGGCCAGGTTTCCTGCGCATCTGCACAAGCGAATCCCGCTTGTCTTCCTCCGGTCGCCATCACCGCGGTACCCGACGGAAAACTCCACGCGCCCTACTTCATGGAGTGGAGTCTTGGCCTGGAACATCAGTTGGGAACTACGGGAAGCCTCCACGCACAATATGTTGGCACTCGTGCGGTAAACCAGCCATACCTGACGCAAGTGAACGGTTATCAAAGCGTTTGCCCAGGGTGCTTTGCACCGTTTCCTTATGCGCAATCTCCTGATCCGCGATTTGGGGCGGTGACACAATTCTCCACCGGCGCGAACAGTCACTACAATGGGCTGCAAATGACCGCGATGAAGCGTTTTGGAAACGGCTTAATGGGGCAACTGAATTACACGTGGAGCCGTTGCATGGACACCGTCTCAAACGGCGGATTCTTGCAGTTCTCTGCGGGAGGAATCCTTTCCCCGCTCCCAGGAGACCTAGCTCGCGACTACGGTCCCTGCGACTACGACATCCGGAACAATCTCAATGCGCAGTATGTTTATCAGCTGCCGTTGAAGGTAGGAAACCGGCGCCTTGGCTACGCGCTGAATGGCTGGCAGGTGTCGGGAACCGTGTTTTGGCATAGTGGGATTCCGTTCTCCGTCCTAAGCACACCCTATTCAGCAAACGGAAATGGCATCGTGAACGGAAGTGGGCCGCAATTTGCTAGCGTCGTTCCCGGCGTACCGCTCTATGAACACAATCCCATCTCTGGTGTCACACAACCAGGCACGGTTCAGTGGCTAAATCCTGATGCCTTTGTCTCGACGGTCGACCCGAGTACTGGCGCGTGCCTGGGTGGCGACAGCCCCAAGAACTGTCAGTTCGGGAACCTCGGCCGAAACGCGCTACGAGGTCCGAATTTCACCTGGAGTGACTTCTACCTCACAAAGTGGTTCCCGTTGACCGAGCGTGTGAAAATGCGCTTCGACATCCAGTTCTTCAACGTATTCAACCATCCAAATTTCAGTCTTCCGAGCATGGTTCTTGCTGGGATTCCGGGCAAGCCATCTACCCAGACTGGGTTTGGCGCGCTTACTTATACTACCTCTCCGCCGACGGGCCTGCTCGGCGTGGGCTTAGGCGGTGATAGCACGCCTCGCATGATCGCGTTTCAATTGCGCCTGGAGTTTTAGACTCGCTATCTTTCAGAGAGATGGAATTGGAGGCGCCAAGAGGTCTGGATCGCTTGGTCTCTATTGATTGCCGTCGCGAATGCTCTTTGCACCACGTAGCTCACAGAGCACAGGAAAAACGCCGGTTTGTTGACCGAACCGATCAACTCCCGAATGGTCGGCTACACGGAAGTTACCCCGAAACCGCGTTCGAGGAAGTAATCGGAGCAAACCGTCGCGGCTCTTGGACGATTAACGGGGTGGTTGGGAGCAACACTCAGGAACCCACCTTTATTGAAAAAAAAGAAAATCGCTCGCTAGATTAGATCAGCGGAACGTAGCCTGGTAGGTTTTGATGGGGAGAATCGGTTCTCCAGGGGAAGTAGTGTCGGATCAACTCTTAGATGGTGTTGCATCGACCGGTTGAGTGGCAGGGGTAACCGAAAACTGACCCACTACCCTGAGGTTCGAAGGGCGCGCTTGAGCTTGGCAAAGCGTCAAAATTTGAGCATTTCCAAACCCATCGCGCGGCATAAGACAGATCGTTTGCCAAGTGATCATCGAGCTGCATTCGAACTTGCATTCCAGCTATTGTTCCGGGACGAGCGGGGTGCCGGGCGGCGTGTAGGGCTCGAGGTACGTGTTGTCCGTGTCGGGAGTCACGAGCCAGACTTTGCGATCTTTGAAATAGGTCAGGAGCTTGGCGTCTTGCTCGGGATTAATTTCTCGGGCCCATAAGACTCTTGCGTTGTCGATTTCGGCGCCGTTGTAGACCCATTCGTCGTGGATGTTGTGATCTTCGGAGTAGCGGACGATGATTAGGTGTTTGCCTGGCGTGTGACTCAGTTTTTCTTCAATGGCTGCTCGACTGGGATCTCCCTGACAGGCCCAGAAAAGTGGATCGCAGACGTGGCGGGCGACGTTGATTCCCGTGTCAAAAATCAAAGCCAGAACAATGGCCCGCGATAATGCCAGCCCTAGCGGGCGCGCGCCGATGCGCATCGTGCGTAAATGGCGGATGGTTTGGACTACAAGGAGATAGAGTGCGCAGGTGATCGGCGCTGCGTAGTGAGCTGCTGACCAAATGACGACAAAAACGCCGGCGATCCCGATGACTACAGTGATCAACGGCAGTCGCATCCTGCGATCGCGCAATACGTACGGCAGCGCTGGAAGAGCCAGCAACAAGCCCGGCCAGAAATAGGTGACGCCGCCACGGAAAATTTTTTCATAACAGACGCGGAGGGCGTCGGTCCAGTTGTTGTGATAATTTTCACGCTCCCAGCCGTTGTAGAAATCCTCGAACTGCTGATTGCGGTAGTGCATTGCCGGCTTCGGGTGTTCCCACAGAAAAAGCGGGGCGCTGTGATAGCTGTGCGTGTTCAAAACGTGTGGCATCAGGAGCGCATGGCCGGTCAAACGCCAATTGTAGTAGCCCATCCACGCAGCCGTAAGAACCAAAACGATGGTTAGAGGAGCAACGACGTTTGTGAGGCGAAGGCGCGGCGAGTTTGTCGCTTTCGTTCTCCCGATAAGCCACCAGAAAAACCATGCCGCGACGGGAACGCAAAAAAGAAATCCTTCGTACGGGCGGCTGTTCGCGAGAATGGCAATACCTAGTCCGAGCAGAAGCGCATCGCGCACACGCCCTTGCTTGACGATCCTCGCGACGCTGCCCAAGACCAGCGCCCCGCCGATGGCGGCGACTGCGCCTCCCCAATAGCTGTTCATCCAGTAGCTGGCGATTCCGAGTTTCAGCGCGACGATTGCCGCGCCGAGGAAGGCCCAACGCGAGGGGAGCCAGGCTTGCAGCATCCACAGGATTGTGGCGCACATGGCGGCATCGCTTAGTAGAACGCCGATCCACGGATTTCCGAGGAGTTGCCCAATTGCCAGAGCGAGGCCTTGCGCGGGCGGATACATCGAGGAGTAGGTGGGAAACCAGTTCACGTGGAATGTCTCGAAACTGATCCACAGCGGGTGCGTAGGATTTGTCAGTCGCCCGTGAGTGAAGGTGTCGGACAGGAGCAGGTAGCTGTATTCGTCGTGGATGCCGGGAACCGGGACGTGCAGGAATGGGAGCGCGAGGAGCCGGATGCCAATTACCGCGAAGAACAGACTGGCGATTGCGAGACCACGGCGCTCGGAGAAATTAGCAAGTGTGCGTTCCACGCGGCCGAAGATGCTTTGCCCGGCGCGCGGGAACAGAAGCGCCAGCAAGCCGAGCGCGAAAGCCATGCGAAACGAGACGGCGAGGAGGTGGATGGTTCGGAGAACTGTGGCGTCGAGGAATCCGGTCATGAACGAGGAATTGTAGGCTGTTTTTGGCCGGTTAATGGGGAGAATTTCTGCAGGCAGGTCGGGAAGGTGTGGTTGCTTTAATTTGCGTTGAGGTCCTTCAATTGCCCTTGCCGGGTAGGTTCAGGATGACAGCGCTCGCTGATCGAATTTTTGCTAGGCGGATGCGCTTGGGTGTTGCATTTTGACACAGACAGGAGTGTCTGTGCTACGGCTCGACTTCGATTTCGGTCAGGCGATTTTCCTTCGGCTTTGGCGCGGCTGCCGTGGTGGCGCGCGGATTGTCGATGAAATCGGCGAGTTCCAGGCGCATGTTGCCGGGATTGGTCGAAAAGGCCATGCCGGTCTCGAAATCGATGGTGCCGTTGCGAATGAATTTTTCGATGACGCCGTCGAAATGCTGCATGCCTTCGGTGTCACCGTCACGCATGGCATCCAGCAGAGTTTTCCCTTCGCCTTCACCCTTCTCAACATATTCACGGGTGCGCATGGTGGCTTTGAGAATTTCGATGGCGGCGATGCGTCCCTTGCCGTCTTTTTTGGGCAATAGGCGCTGCGAAACGATGTAGCGGAAGGCTTTTCCGAATCTCGTGCGGATGCCTTGCTGATCGCTCTGTGGAAAGACACCGATGATGCGCTCGACGGTTTTGGAGGCGTCGATGGTGTGGAGGGTGGAGAGCACGAGGTGGCCGGTTTCCGCGGCTTCGAGGGCGATCTCAATGGTTTCGCGATCGCGCATTTCGCCAACGAGAATGACTTTGGGAGCCTGGCGAAGCGCGGCGCGCAGGGCCATGGCGAAGGTCGGCGTGTCGCTGTGGAGCTCGCGCTGGTGGATGGTGGCCTTTTTGTGGCGATGCAAGAACTCGATAGGGTCTTCGATGGTCAGGATGTGGAAGGCTTTGTCTTCGTTCATCTTGTCGATTATGGCGGCGAGCGTGGAGGACTTTCCCGATCCGGTGGGGCCAGTGACCAGGACGACGCCATTGCGGAGGTGCACGATGTCTTCGAGTTGCGACGGAAGGTTTAACTGCTGAAAGCCGGGAATGGCGTTGGGAATCACGCGCATGACAATGGCGTAGGTGCCGCGCTGGCGGAATATATTGACGCGGAAGCGAGCCAGGCCGGCGAGTCCGTAGGAGAGATCGGCGGAGCCATCCTGCTCAAGTTTGCGGATGGGATGGTCGTTCTTGCCAATGATGTCGTAGGCGATGAAACGGGTGTCATCCGGGCTCAGGGATTCCAGACCCTTGAATTTCAGCTCGACGAGTTCGCCGCTGACCTCGATTTGCGGAGCGCGTCCGGGCGAAAAAATCAGGTCGCTGACGTGGCTGTTGGACTTGAGCATCGCGGTGATGAGCTGGGCGGTGTGAATAGTGCGCTGAGAAGCTGGTGCTTGAGAAACGGGTGCCTGAGATGGTGGTGCCTGCGGAGTTGTTGCCATGGGTCGTTTGTATCTCCGTTGCTTCGACTCGAAATTAGCTGGGTCGCCTGAAGAGGGCCGATTCGAGTGGCTGTCCGACGAAATTAGTGTAGACGAGGTCACTAGCCTGTTTGTGTTAAGTCTTCAGAGTTGGCGCGAGAAGATTACCCGTTACTGAAAGGCGGCCATCCGGTAGTTATATCTTTAGCACTCCCCTCCCCCTCCTTTTTTGTAAGTGTTCATTCTGGAGGGGGTTAAAGTCATTTATTTTCATAGACTTTTGCAAGTGTTCATTCCAGGCAAGTTAGCCTCGCGTGACGGTACAGGCGGAAAAAACACACACACTTCCCCGCATTCATTAGACGAGAGTGTAGCCTATGATCACCAGAATGTCAAGTTCCGATTCGGTTAATATAGCTAGAGGCCATCTCATAAATAGCCGAGACAGAGAGAAAAGAATTTCCTCAGGGGCTAAAGCCCGATTTTGCGTGTCTTTAAATGTCGGAGCTAAAGCTCCGACCCCCTGAGATGCATTTATGAGATGACTTCTAGTCTCCTGAGTCACTGATTTCTTGCATATTGTTTGTGCCCTGTGCGGCCAGAGTACGGGAGGCGAACCGTCCAATGCTGTTAAGAATTGCATCGGCACTTTTGGTCCACACAAAGGGTTTGGGCTGCTCGTTATGAACTTCGATGAACTCCAAGATGGCGGATTCCAGTTCACGCACGCTGTAGTGCGAACCTGGTTTGATCTGGCGTTGTGACAGTAAGGCGAACCAGCGCTCCACTTGATTCAGCCAGGAACTGTGCGTGGGAGTGCAGTGCAGGTGATACCGAGGATGCCGCAGGAACCACGTCCGAATCTCCTTGGTCTTGTGGGTGGCATCATTGTCCAACACCAGATGGACGGTAAGATCGGCAGGAACGGCACGATCAATCTGATTCAAGAATTTGCGGAACTCGATGGCGCGATGGCGTGGCCAGCACTTGCCGATCACCGATCCGGTGGCGATGTCCAAGGCCGCGAATAGACTGGTGGTGCCATGGCGTTGGTAATCGTGCGTGCGGCGCTCGGCCTGGCCGGGCTGCATCGGAAGAATCGGCTGACTGCGGCTCAGTGCCTGAATTGACTCTTCTCATCCACGCACAGCACCAGCGCATGATGCGGCGGGT